>NZ_JAFKOI010000029.1 GCF_017303315.1 Bacillus sp. NTK071 | reverse complement strand
ATAGGACCGGATATAAGTATAGCCAATAAGATTATCATGAAATATTTCATTTTTTACCTCTCAAAGTAGATACAATTATTACTCCACACTCAAAATTAAAATTATTAATAGGTCTAATTATTCTTTAACTAGTCAAAGTCTATCTTTTTACAGGTAAGCTCCGAGTTTGTGTAGTAACTTTTAACTTAAGTAATCAGTAATCACTTTTTGTTTTCCCTCTTCTCTATGTTACTTAGTTGGATACTTATTTTTAATAATATGGCTAGTGAACTTCCCATTAAAATGCTAGTTCCTAGTCCTGTCCAAGATGCACTTACATCAACGATATATGTAAAGATCCAACCAAAAATTCCGCCTATTAGTAATACTATAATAGTCAATTTCCCTCAGCCCCCCCTCCACTTAAAACTAATAACCTCTTATAAAAAATTAAATTATGCAAGAAATGCTCCGAGATGTTGAATAGCTAGAATCAATCAATTAACCTGAACTTCGTATATACGTGGTAACCTTTTACTGTGACCTCACCATTCTGATTTTCCCCATTATAGTACGTAACTTCTAAAGTATCTTCACCATCTTTCAAGACAAGCATATAACTTGAACCGATGGCATCCCAGGTGTCAGTTCTCTTAGAAGTGTTTATCTGGTCAATTATTTCTCCAACTCGGTTCTGATCGTTCGTTTCATACAACGTCTCACCCGAGTCAATGTTAAGCACTTTAGCTTCAGTATACTGCTTTGTAATTAACGGCTCCTTGCTACAAGAGGCTAGTATGATAGTAATGATGAGAATTAAAGGAATGAAACTCTTCATTATGTCAGCCCCTTTCTATAATCCGGTTATGAAATTTCAAAACTACTTGCTCCAGAATACTGCCCTCATTTATGCCACGCTTACTCCCCAAACGCTCCGAGTTTCTTTAAGACTCGAGTTCGAGGTATTTCTTAGAGAGTCTTTTCCTTTAACACCGGTTAGTTGAACAACATATCTCAATAAGCCAGTTTCTTCGAAAGATAATACTGTTGATTATTAATATTAGGATGTTCTTCTATTACACCCACCACTTCATAACCATATTTTTGATAGAAATTTGGGGCTTGAAAGCTAAATGTATCTAGTTGAATGAGTTTGCATCTATTCTCTCTGGCAATTTTCTCTATATTATCTAATAACTGTTTTCCGTAGCCTTTACCTCTAAGGGATTCATCAACCCATAAGAAATCAATATGTAAGTTATACCAAAAAATCGTTCCTGTAATGCCACCTAAAATTTTTTCTTCTTCATCTCTAAGAATAAAGCTAATGTTTTTGACTGGGTGTTTTACTTCATCTGGTAATTTAGAAAGATTGTGGTCAATTACCTTTTTACGAATATAATTACTGTCTTCTTGATTCCATTGTTGAGTTATTTTCATACTTTTCCCTCCATATAAGTTTTTGAATAAATATAATACCACAAAAAAATAACTTATTTTGTAAATAAGTTATTTTTTGTGATTTATCTAACCTGCCCCGTTAGTTAAATAGTTAACGCCACGCTATTCCCTGTGGTTATGTAATAAAGGGCTAATGCTCTATTGGACAATTGCTCCGAGATTGTTGAAGACTTGAAATAATGACAAATCAGAAGAACTCCGTTATTTGATTAAGAGTTGGTTTTCCTTTAAGAATAAATCAAGCACTTCGGTAAATCGCTCTGCTTCTTCTAAGAATGGATAATGGTTACTTTTTTCAAAAACAACCATTTTCGAATTAGGAATACCTTCGTCCATTTCAATGGAATACATTAATGGACACTGGACATCATATCTACCACAAATTATTAAAGTAGGGACTGATATAAATTCTAGTTTTCTAGTGACATCATAAATCTGTAATTCACGGTTAAAGAAATTCATTCTAGTAGCAGACATATCCTTACTAATATTCAGTGAGAAAAATTCATCGTATCTTTCAGGAGCAAATAAAGACATTTTTGTTCTTTCAATTTTTAGTTCTTTTCTATTTTCTAATGATAAATCGGAACGCTTTAATGTCTCAATTATATCCTGCATTCTTTGAAACTTAGGGTGTTCTGAATGATAAATACAATCTTTTGAGAACGTCATATATTCTCTTGCTGCCGCACCGACAATGATATTGAAATTCAAGTGTTCAGAATAATAAATTCCATACATAATTCCTAGCATTCCCCCTGTGGAATGCCCAGCAAAACCCCATTTTTTAAATCCTAATTCTTCACGTATTGCTTCCAAATCAAAAATGGTTTCCAGGAAACTTAACTGATAAGGTTCTGCTGCTCTTTCAGATGCTCCAGTTTCCCTAAGGTTAATCAAAATCACTTGATGCGTCGTAGTAAAGGTATTAGCAAAATAGTCCCCTGTTTCATTAAATTCAGAGTAGTGGTGGGTTACACAGATTGGTTCCCCTTCACCTTTAACAAACACTTCAAATTTTCCACGTGAAGTTTCTAGTATGCGTCTCTCCCAGTTATTCATATTAACCCCCGCATTGATTAAGTAGTTTTATTTATTTGCCTCTTTCACAACTTTAACCTATAGTTCAATTCCAATTATTTCAAAACAGTGCTAATAAATCTATCTTTTTCCTTAAAAAAATGAGCCTATCTTATTACAGATAAGCTCCGAGATTGTGGAAGACTTGATATCAAGATATCTCTTACTTTTAATTCTTTGTATCCGTTTGTGGTATTAGAATTCTTATGCCGTTTTTAAAGAAGGGTGTAAATAAATAAAGGACGCAATAGTGGCAATTATACCACCAATAAAAAATGTTAAAGTTGTGCTAAATTGTTCAGCAAGAATTCCAGCAGTCAACGCTGCGACGGGCATCAATATCCATGTCATGAATCGACTAGTAGCTTGTACCCGACCTAGTAAATGATCTGGCGTTAACTTCTGTCGAATAGTCACAATACAAGGATTCATAATGGAAGCAGAAATGGTACCTAGCGCGTTCATTAACGCTAACCAAATAAAGGAATTACTCATACCAAAAGCTATAATAGACAAGCCCCCCACAAGTGATGCGAAGAATAGAATGGTTCTGTAAGAAAAGTGTTTCTTTAATGTATTTGTTATTAAAGCCCCTCCAATTGCAGCAATACCACCAATAGATAGCACATAACCTATTAAAATTGGATCTAATCCAGCAGTGGATTTTAAATGAATGACCAACATGGTTAAGAAGAGTGTCGTTCCAAATATTGAGAAAAACATCGCTAAATTCGTATACAGAATAGGCTTCTTTTGGATAACAAAATGAAAGCCTTCTTTTATATCAGTAAACACCTTAGAGCTAGTTATTTTTTCTTTTTGAACGGTACTCTCAATATTCAAGCTCCATACCACTAGAAATCCGATTAAGAAAGTCAAACTATTTATTATCAATCCCATACCAGGATTGAAGATACTTATAATGATTCCTCCTAAGCCTGGAGCTATAAATACAGCCGTTTGAAATATTCCTGTATTAATTGAGTTTACTAATTGTAAGTCCCTTTTTTGCACTAATTTAGGGACAGATGCAAATTGGGAAGTATTATATACTTGTGTTAACACTCCAACGAGCAATGCACCAGCATAAATTCCCAATATAGTAAGTTGATCTGTTAAATACAAGCAACCTAGAAGTCCCACTGTTAAAAATCTTCCTAAATCACAAATCATCAGTAGCTTTTTACGATTGAAATTATCTGCCAAAACACCTGTAAAAGGCTGAATTAAGATAGGAAGTCTCTCAAGAGCTGCCACTATACCCATACTTAATGGTGATCCAGTAATAGCTAATACGATTAATGGCAAAGCAATTAAGTATATTTGATCTCCAAAAAAAGAAACTAAATTTCCACCTATAAATCGAAATACCTGGAAATTCTTTTTGAATTCAGGTACTACTTCTTTTGAATCAACTTGTGCATTAGGAACTCCCATGAAACTTCCCCCTTCTATTAATCCCTTTCCAAGAAAATTTTCAACTCTGTTGGTAAATGCTCTAACACACTATCCTCAATAGAATATTTATTGGAATGCTGAGAAACGATCCTTGCAGATTTTAAAATTTTCAAATGATGGTGAACGGTTGTTTTACCTAACTTCAGTTCAGTGGTTAACTCTTGCAGAGATGTCGGCTCTTCCTTAATCATCTTTAAAATCCTTAAACGCGTTTCATCTCCTAATGCTTTATACTTTTGTACCAAGAGTTTATTAGGAACAAATTTATCCTCACTTGAAATACTTTCATTAGAGACCGCATAATAAAAGACCTTAACGCCTTCTAAGTCTGCTTCGACATTCCATGGACGATATATGTAATGGGGTATCAAAATAACCTTATAAACACTTGGTTCCGGCAGGTATTTCACTCCATCTGTTGCCCACTCAACAAATTGTTCTGGTTCTAAACTTCCTAGCATTTTTTCCTTTGAAGCCATGTCCCTTTGAAGTATTGCTTCGAGTTTAGTTTTATCGGGCTCGATAATTGCGCTATACCAACCAGACATTACTACTAGAAGATGGCTTTTCAATTCCTCGCAGGAAACTTTAGTAATAAATTCAAGGTAAGATGGTAGGAAAGGATGTTCATGATTCCTCTTTTGTAATTCCTGAAGCGCTTTTGCAGATCCATTTAATAAATCTCTTTTCAACACTTCTTGTTCATTACCAAGATAAGGTATAGAAATGTTCTTTAATTGCTCGTCAGATAAACTCCTCACATAATCATTAAACGAAGATAAATTCTCGAAATCTTTTTGATGGAGAAGCTGAAGAATGGTTTTCCAAGTATTATGTTTTTGTACATATTCTAGTTCTTCTATCATGCTTTTTGATAAAGATTGGTGAATCAGTTCTCTCTTTTCTTTAGAAAGATCAAGTGTATCAATCAGAGATTCATTCGTTATAGCTGCTATACCTAAAGCAGCTTCCCATAATAAAGAGCTTTTTAGCTCAAGCTTATATTTCTCCCTTCTTCGTTTAGTTCCAGTAGAAATAAGTTCCATATTTATCACCTCTTGGTATTTATTCTATAATTATAGAACGAAAAATTCAATATATTTAAAATAAAAAATCTTCTCATGAAGAGAAGATTTTTTTCTAAGAATATCTGTTTGTTGTTGCTTCATTGGATTAGAAAGCATTTTACGAAAGCGTATCTAATAGAACCGCCTCAACATATATACTAGCTTTCATGGGAAGCTATCTTATTACAGATAAGCTCCGAGATTACAGAAGACTCAGTATCAAGATAATTAATTATTTTGAATACACATTATTTTTTGTAAAATATCCCAATAAGTGGTGGTATAATATTCTAAAGTGAGGTGAGATAAACTTTGAATATTGGTGACATTATCTTTCAGGTATTTGCATTTTTAATTCCTATTGCTATTGTAGTGGCTATTGTATTTTTAGTTCGTTCTTCAAAAAAGAGAAAGGAACAATTAAATAGAATTGAAGAGAAACTAGACACAACATCTGTACAATCCCCAAAAAAATAGATTATGGAGCTCGGTTTAGAAAATCGAGCTTATATTTAACCCTCTCCAATTTGATGAAAGTCAAAACTATCGCACTATCGGACACCATTTTAACTTCTTCACCTATGTCTTTTTTCCAGATTGATGAAGCTCGTTTTAAATGCTTTCGCTGGTACGATATTCAAGAAATGCTCCGAGTTAGTTGAGTAAATAATTATTTAAAAGCCAGACAGTCCAAATATAAATAAAGCTATTATTAACAGATACCCCACAGGGAGTACAACCAAAATAGAAGCTGATGCTTTCCTCCAAAAACCGCTTTTGCTATACCAAGAAGCTAGTGCTGAAGCCAAATATCCAATGGCGATTATCAAGATCCACAAATGTCCAATTTGTTTTCCAACTAGTGATTGTAAAATTAAATAAGTGGCAATTAGGATTAAGATGGATACTAGTCCTAAGTATTTTCTCAATTTAAACTCCCCCTTTCTTCAAGAAAACTTTAGCATAACTGCTGAACTAAACTGACCAATTATTTCAAATCCTCTAACCTAACTCAACCTTTTATTTCAAATAAAAAGAAGCCTTTCTTTATTGCAGATAAGTTCCGATTTAATAGAACAAGGGATTTTCTTGAGTTGCCTCCCGTTTCTGGAAGACAGTTATTATGAATAATTATCTTCCTTCTTGCTAAAAATTTCATAAGCAAAATATCCAAATAACATACCTATTCCAGGTCCCCAAGTAATTGCAGATAGAAAGGAAAAGGGACTAAATATGCTGAGTAGTATAGCAACAGCCAAACCAATCATCATTCCGAATGGTATTAAGCTATCTAATAGATTTTGAGCACTTCTTGTTTTTTTCTTACCTAAAGTACCTTTCTTAGACTTATGTTTCAATCTTAGAATTACAAACACTCCAATCCCACCCACTATTGCAACTGGCAGTACAATACGCACAATTTCCAAAGATAAATCCATATTATGAATCCCCCTTTCTTTCGCTTTTAAGTTGATTAATTTTCAACATAGTTTATTCTGTAAAAACTTCTCTACTCGTCAATACCAATTATTTCAAAAAAATTTCAATTAATCCATCTTTTATTTCACAAAAAGGAGCCTATCTTATTACAGATAAGCTCCGAGATTGCTTAATAAGCAGAATTCAAAATTAGAGATATTGAAACCAAACAAACCATCCTTTTTCTTTACTTTTTGCTAAAAATATTTGACCTTGAGCTAAGTTAGCTCCAGGAGCTTTTGGGAAATCTAATCGCACAAGCCACGACTTTTCAGCAATCTCTTTACCACAAAAGTTCTTAGCCATTCCAAAATAGTCCTCTTCTTCTTTATAACCAACTGTTTTAGGAAAAGGTTTGGCAGTAACTACATTCCACTTAGTATATATATCTGGAAATTCATCTAATCCAGTTCCATAAGTTTGAGGTATTAAAGTATTTAATGCTTCAATTACCTCTTTTTCATCCTTGATGGATATTTGCTCCAATTCACTCAAGACAGGACATTCTGTGGGTTGTGCGTGGACTTCAAATATTGCCAAACTAAAAATAAATATGGTTAAGAGCAGTAGACTTAATCTTTTCATAATAAATTCACCTCTTCTCTAATTTCACCCAATTAGAGAAGAGGTATCAATTCTTCTGAAATTATCTTTGCCTAAGCCCACATAGAGCTAATCTTTACCACACAAACGCTCCGAGATAACGGAATAAGTTTATCTCTGAAATTCCATTCTGGCTTTTTTGATAATGTCTTTAATGAATGGTTCTTTTTGTTGGGTGTATGCTGGTCTGTCATACTTGTATTTAGTAGCTAGTTCACTTTTTAACAAGGCATATTCCTCAGCAAAGTCAGGGTACTTTCTAAGATAATCACGAAATACTGTTTTTTCAATCCATTCTGTACTATGTATTTCACAAATATGTAAGTGACAAGTCCCTTGTCCCCATAATCCCTTTCTGAAAAATCTTCTATCTGTTAATTCTGGTTTTGGAACATATTCAAATTCTATTTCGCTTAAAGGTTGCACGAAAGCTGATGTACTATTTAAATCCTTTATCCCTACCATAATGTCAATAATAGGCTTAGCTTTTAATCCTTTTATTGAAGTGCTTCCAATATGTTCAATTCCAGCTATTTCATCACCAATAGCTGCAACAATGCGCTTTCTCTCATAATCGAATTGACTTTCCCATTCAGTATTATACTCATTCAAATTTACAATCGGTATTCTCATTACTACTCCCACCAATAAATAGACTTTTTAATTAAATTCTATGTAATATGACACGAATCCTTCTATAATCTTCTTTCCGTAAACCTACTATAGTGCTTACTTTTATTAAGTAAACGCTCCGAGATTGTTGAATATCAACTGATTATTTTTCCTTTTTTACTAAGTAAAAAAAAGATGATTGGATTAATAATACTAAAAATTAAAATGATCAAGAACATATAAGTAGTCATTTCATCGCCACCTAAACCTAGTTCATCAACAATTATTGCATCATAGTATAGTAATTGACTAGATGCAATCACTGAAACGATTGATAGTCCAATAACTGATAAACTCTCAGCTTTTATCTTTAGTTGAGGTACAGTGATGATTAACAACAGAAAGAAATTAGCTACAATAAATGTTACAAAAATGGGTCTCAATAAAGTGAATACACCTGCAATTTCAAACGAATCGTATGTATACATAGAAATCCTCCATCATTTTCATTCGTAGTCCCGCACTCTAATTCCAATTATTTCAAACCGATGAGCATAACTCAATCTTTTATTTCAACTAAAAGGAGCCTATCTTATTACAGATAAGCTCCGATTTTATTGAATAACCCTACACTAATTAACTTAGAACATTAAATTTCGTACAAATAAAACACCATATAGTAGAGCTCCTCCAATAAAAACTAACAGTCCGACCATTACAAAACCATAGATATATCCTTTCCCCATTGCAAATAAGTCTGAAATAATATTCTTAACCTTATTGAGTAGTATTTGCATAGTATCCCCTCTAACATAACAGTTGTTACTCTAGCTATCTTAAATATTAATACGAAACATTCTGTTGAATGGTTTCATACATCTTCAACGGAAAACTTCTCTAAACCTACATAGGGAGTTCATTTTTTATTAAGCAAACGCTCCGATATTATTGAATACTCAATACCGAGATACTTGCAAGAGTTCCTATAACTAACGCACCCTTTAATTTAATTTCATACTAAAGTTGTTAATTCCATTCTTCAGATAAAAGCCCGTAAATAGCATGGTCGACATAATGGTCATAGAGCCATTCTGCTTGCCTGATTTCACCTTCTTTTGTGAACCCGAACCGTTCAGGAAGTGCCCTACTTTTCTTGTTGTCAACTGCGACACTAACCTCAATTCGATTTAACTCAAGTTCTGTAAAACTATATTCTATTACAGTTTTAAATGCCTTTGACATTAATCCCTTTCCTTGGAATTTTTCACCCAACCAATAACCAATGACGCCAATTCGATTGGCCTTATTTAGATCATTGAATCCTATTGTGCCAGCAATTTCTCCTTTATATATAATAGCGAATGACTTTGGATACCCTCCATTATCCATTGTGCTTTTAAGTCTATCTTTTATGTTATTGACACAATCTTTGACACTCTCTATATAGTCAAGCCAACCTAGCCACTCTTTTAAATATGGTTTTGAATCAACTATTAAATTGTAAAATTCTTCAGCATCGTCTTCTTTAAATAGCCTCAAATAAACTTCATCATCAATTTTATGTGTAAGCAAAACTTTCTCTCCCCTCTTTTACTTTTTCACCATCTATTATCTGTCCAAATCGCCAATACCAATTATTTCAAATTAGTGCAAATAACTCAATCTATTATTTCACAATAATAGTCGCCTGTCTTATCCCAAATACTCCTTTCGTTTAAGAGCGAACAATGCCTAGGTACATCACTATTTACTCTCTAGAAAAACAAGAAACTAAACTTCTTTATCTTCTTTTTATGAATACGCTTTATTAACAGTTGACATGAAACCACTCCCATACTCTAGACTTACTAAGAACATTGATTGGCGTTACACATGTATGATGTGGCGTTACGATTGATGTTTTTTAAAAATATAAAGGAGGACCAGCCATGACCGAACGACAAATCTATGAATGGTTAAGAGATAATAAAGCTCCTTTTAGTTTAAAGTTAAAGGTGATGGCATTGTTTCAAATGGAAGACCTTCTTATTCATTTTGATAGTGAGTTAATGGAAAAAGAGATTAAAATCCATCACCTCCGAGTCGGAAACAAGCTTTCTTCAGAATAAGCTGGTGAGGCGGCATGTAAATATTTTGTAAAACGCTTGACCTGGTACGCGTTCCATATTCTAGAATTATGAAGAAGAAATACTCTACCAAAACATCTTTAGGAGGAATAACCAACATGCAACAGAGTACAACCATACATAGCCCAGCGTACCTCGACACAGATGGAATCATGAGAATTGCCAATATTTCTTACCATGATAACAATTGGAGACAGTTTGATATACATGAAGAGGGAATCTACAAAAAGTCGGGTGCTTATTTAGTTCCATCCCTTCCAGTGGAGTTTCACTGCCATGGCATTGGAGACTATGACTTTAGTAATCTGGACGAGTTAGATATCGAGAAAGTAAACGCTCTAGCTGTTGAGGAAGGTATATTTTGTGTCCCCTCTATCTTTCTTCCTCACAATCAGCTCGATCAATTCGTAGCGTTCATAAAACACTTTTATTTGGAAAGGACAAAAGGCCTCTATCCGAATGTTTTAGGAATCTCTCTTGAGGGGCCCTTATTAGCGAGTTTTGCAGGTACGCCAGAAAAAGGAAACTGGGCTCCAACAAAAGAAGAGTGGATGAAGATCGCTTCTTGTGGAGAATATGGTTTGATTTACACAGTTCTTTCACCAGATGCCATGACTGAAAATTCCTATTTAAAAAAATTCATTACAAAGGATCATCCTAGTCTCGAATGGATTGTAGATACACTCGTTGAAGCTGGTGTCAAACCAGCACTAGGACATTTTCAAAAAGCTTATCCCGAAGAAACATCAAGACTCATCACACAGGTTATTGAAACAGCGCAAAAGAGGAGTAAATATGCTGGTCCGGATGCTGTCGTCACAGACCATTTATTTAACGATATGCCAAACAACTTCAAACATAGTTGGAGGACGCCTGAAGAAAGAAAGGGTAGAATACAAGGACTCCAAAGCGTACAACTGAATGATTGGACTCTCAATAATGTTGACGAACTCGTAGGAGCTGTTCCTGGAACTCTATTAAGAGGTGCTGCCGATGGTTTATTAACGATTTGTATGAATTTTGACAGTGAACATGTAGACCTGGAGATTGCACGTAAAGTTGTTGATCTAGTCGGATCAAAAAGTTTAATTGCGATGACTGACCGCATTGATACAGACTCTATGTGTGGACAGCCATTGGAAAAAATAGCAGGTAATAATCTATGGTACCAAGGAAAGGGATACGTTGCCGCAGGTTCTTATACGATTGATCGGATAATGCACAACATACGTTCCGTTGGATTTAGCGAACAAGTCGTATGGGATTTAACTTCTTTTGTTCCATTACGAGCTTCTAATTATTTATCTACTTTAGAAAAGGCATCAGTAAAACCGTTTAGCTACTTTGATGAAACAAAAACTAGAATGCATTTCAAATCGCCAATTCCTGAACTTGTAATGGCGTAAACAAAAAAGACCACATAAATGTGGTCTTTTTAGGTTGAATTTCGCTCAATCAATCTTAAGTCCAATGAGCTAATCAAAGGAACGCTATTTTCTTGAACGAGGCCATGCAATAAAGTCACTGCTTTCTGACCCACTTCTCGAATGGGTTGATGAATCGTTGTGAGGTCTGCCAATTTTGAAATAGGGTGGTTATCAAACCCTACAATGGCGAGCTGATCTGGAACCTCAATCCCTTGCTTTTTTAATTCATACAGCATACCGGCTGCCACTTGATCGCTTCCGACTACAAATGCCGTTGGTCGTTCTGATTGTGCAAGGACCTTTTTTATAACGTCAAACCCGTCGTCTATAGTATATTTTTCTGTAAAATACCATTCGTCTCGCCAAGTTAGTCCATAATCCTGTTGTAATTGAAAGAATGACTTCGCTCGACTGATCCCAACGCCACTTCTCGGGTTCCCTATACATAAACCAATCTTCTGATGGCCCTTCTCTCTTAAATGATCGACGGACAATCTCATGCCCACTTCATGATTCACAAAGACACGGGTAAGATCGTTCGTCTCGGCGTACTCACAAGAGACGATCTTACCAAAGTGTGACATCTCATCAACTATGGTTGTTGGTAGCACACATGACCCCAAAATCAGACCGTCAATCAATTTATACTTCAACATATCGAAGAATTCTAACTCTTTACTCGCATCGTTGTTCGATTGAAAAACCAGCAAATTGTAATTGTGCTTATGACATTCTTCGCCGATTCCTTCAATTAAACTACTAAAAAATGGGTGGTTAATTTTGGGGACGATGACGCCAAAGACATTTGTCCGACCTCTAGACAAATTAATAGCATTTAAATTTGGAACATATTCTAATTCCTTGATCGCCTGAAGGACGGCCTCTCGTTTCTCTTCCTTTACATAGGGGTGATTATTTAACACACGTGATACAGTGGTTCGTGACACATTCGCTTTTTTAGCAATTTCTGTTATGTTACTCATTCATACGATCCCTCACTATTAACGTTCGTGGTAAACCTGCTTTCAGTAGAAGTTTATCAAATAGTCCAACGAGTAAACCTAAACAAACAACCACGATAATCGTCCCTACTCCGATAGGACCTCTCCACAGGATAGCCAGAACCAAAGCAATGGCTTCTCCTATCGTCTTTGTCACATTGATGCCCCATCCTGTTCGCTCCGTAATCGCTAACATAAACTCATCGTTAGGAACCGAAGGGAACGAAGCGCGTAAATAGATCGCGATGCCTGATGCCAACACACCAAGCCCTCCTAAAAAAAGACCCCATTGAATCAGCAACTCTTCGGACTCCACTATGCTTAACACCCTCAAGTTTAATAAATCGACAAAACCACCGATTACAAGAATGGGTATAAAGCCCGCGAGATTAGGAAATCTCTTTTTTATCAATCCATTAATGAAGATGAGCACACCACCAACGATGAAAACCCATGACCCTACTGTTAATCCAACTCTATCCGATAATGCTACGTTTAGAGCATCCCATGGAGCCACGCCTACTTGGGATTTAATCATGAGAACCACACCAAGAGATAGAATGAACAAACCCGTCACATAAATAAAAGTTCGTTTTAGAAATAAGCTCATCGATGAACTCCAATTTCTTGATTAGGCTGGATATTCCCAAATCCGTATAGTCGCTGAAGTGCATGGGAAACCCCATTTTCTTGGTTTGATAAAGTCTGAAAGGAAGCAACCTTGACCAGAGCTTCGTCAGCGTTTCCCATAGCGATGCCCATGCCCGCCACTAAAAACATAGGAATGTCATTATGGTTATCACCTATTGCTATAGCATCCCTTTCTGACAAGCCGTAATGATCGCAAAGGTGTTGAAGAGCGACTCCCTTATCAATGCCCTTTGGCATAATTTCGAGGTTGAACCCTCCTGAACTTGATATAATACATCCTTCTAAGTTACTCACGTAATCTCTTACACGATTTAACCTTTCGATGTCAGGAGAAACTATCATCACTTTAATAATCGAATCATCCGTTGTGACCGAAATAGGTTCTGGCATGACTTCCAATCCATATTGAAATTGTTGTGCTTTAATCCCTTCCCAAAAAGCACCTTCATCGAAGGATAAGTCTCGAGTGGTCACGTCTCGCAATTGACGATCAATAACGTCCATCCCCTGATCAGATAAGATAATCGTAGTGGGGAGGTAGATTTGATAATACATTTCTTCTTTATTTAACCACTCTACAAGTGGAAGAACAACGAGTGAATCGAATGATCGCTCCACCACTTTTTGATTATCAACATAGATTTGTGCCCCGTTCGACGCAATAATAGGTAAATCGATACCATGTGTTTTTAAGATATGCTTGGCGTCAAAAAGTGCCCTACCTGTCGCGATCGTTACAATATGGCCCTGAGTTTGAACTTGCTTAATGGCAGCAAGATCGTCCTTATGAATCGAGTGATTGTCTGAAAGGAGCGTTCCATCTAAATCGATTGCGATAATGTTCATGCTGTACCTCATTTCTACTAGTTAGTAAGTGCACAACCATTATAAAATGTGGTACGCGTTTCATAGCAACATGAACTTTGGCGATTATTAAAATGAGCAGCCTCAATGTGGTACAAAAAGGAAAAGGCCTAACGTCATTTATCGTGAAGTTAGACTTTTAATATTCCAAATATGCTCCGAAAATACGGAAGACTTGATTCGAGATATTGGAACAGATCTTTACCTAAAGCACCACTTTGTTTTCACTAATAAATAGCACTAAGTATGATCCACCTGAAATTAGTTTTCTCTGTTTTAAGTTGTACACGTATTAGAATTGAAAATCCCCATCCTTCATTAGTAGGACTTCCGTTTCACCTTCTTTAATGCCTACTACTTTCATATCTTCGGTTCCAAAGGTCACATTGACTAACAAAAGTGACGTATTTAGACCTGATACCTTCAACTCTTCCTCTGATTGTTCAATGCCATTTTGAACATTGGAGGGAGATGCATTTCCGATTCCAATATGACAGGACGTATTTTCAACAAATAAAGTATTGAAAAAAAGAGTATCAGCCTGAGCAAGAGGAGATTTATTAGAGACCAAGGCAATTTCACCTAGATAATGTGATCCTTCGTCTGTTTCGATGAGATTTTGTAACACTTCCTGTCCCTTGGCAGCATAATAATCGGTAATCCGCCCATTATTAATAATCAGATAAAATTCATCGATGACACTTCCTCCATAGATAAGAGGCTTAGTACCTACCAATTTGCCATTTACCTTATCTTTATGGGGAGCAGTAAATATTTCTTCCGTAGGAATGTTCGGAAAGAACGGTGTTCCGTTTTTATCTCTGACTCCCCCACCGATATAGAGATGATTTTTAGGCAGACCGACTGATAAATCAGTTCCGTATCTATTTGTAAAATGCAGAGATTCAAATTGGCTCTCGTTTAGGATCTTTTTTCGAGATTCGAAGGCTTTATTGTGAATCCCCCAATCTTTTACAGGGTTTTCCCCATCTGCCCGAGACCCTTTTAAAATTAATTCCCACAATGATTGTAAAGCTTCTTCTTTACTTAGGTTAGGGAATACTTTTGTTGCCCATTCAACGCTCGGGACAGCTAGAAGACACCAGCGTACCTTGTGGGATCTAATTTTCGCATAATAATCCCTCAATTTGGTGCGAGAGGCTTTTTGAAAACGATTTATCCTTTCTGTAGAAACCTCTTTAAAGACCTCTAAGTTTTCAGAAATAATATGGATGTAAGCTGCACCGGCATCGTCCCATTCCTTAAAACGGGCAGCCTGCCAATCAGGAAAGTGATCAATGACACTATCTGCTGCATTTAAGTAAAATTCTTTGGTAGACTGTTCATCTGTCCAATCTATAAATACATTTGAAGCTCCTGCATCGTAGGCTATCGTTTGGATCAGACGTGCAAACGTAGCATTTTGTATATCACTATGGATAATCAATAATTGATTTTTTTGCAGATTCACACCAGCTCCTACAGCAAGTTTTGCATACTTTTTCAGCTGTGCTTCACTTATAAATTCATATATTCCTTTAAACATTTAATATCTCTCCTGTGACATTCTTGTATAATTTTACTGCACAACAAGCGATAGCCAAAGTGCAGCTATCGCTCCGAGATAATTGAGTATGAGATAAAACTTATTTCTGTCGAGTTCACCACTCAATATCTTCATAGCCATTTAAGTAAGTGACTTTGACATATCCATCATATCTTTAAACCCTAGATTTCCATAAACCTTTCTTCCAGTGGAACTTGACCATAACCTTGCTCGGATTGCTCCATTTTCTTTAAGCCATCCACAAGTTTCATCGACTAATTTATAAGCTAGCCCATTATTCCGATGATTTTCTTTCGTATACACTGCCACTATTGTACTTTTAATCATTTTCCTTTATATTTTTCTCGCCCAAATCTTGAACAAACCTTAATAGATATCCATCTGGATCCATAATTAAGAACTCTTTTTGTCCCTTTATTTTTGTATTTGCTCTATACCAATTTTTTTGAATATCAAACTTAATCGGATAATCATGCTTGATTAAATTTCTGTAGATTGGATCAATGTCATTTATTGTGATTTGGAAATTAACCCCTCTTCCAAA
>NZ_JAFKOI010000028.1 GCF_017303315.1 Bacillus sp. NTK071 | reverse complement strand
AGGTCACACCCGTTCCCATGCCGAACACGGAAGTTAAGCTCTTCAGCGCCGATGGTAGTTGGGGGATCTCCCCCTGCAAGAGTAGGACGTTGCCAGGCTAATATTATTCCACAGTAGCTCAGTGGTAGAGCTATCGGCTGTTAACCGATCGGTCGTAGGTTCGAATCCTACCTGTGGAGCCATGGAGAGCTGTCCGAGTGGCCGAAGGAGCACGATTGGAAATCGTGTAGACGGTCAAAGCCGTCTCGAGGGTTCGAATCCCTCGCTCTCCGCCACTACCTACATAATAATAGTATTGGCCCGTTGGTCAAGTGGTTAAGACACCGCCCTTTCACGGCGGTATCACGGGTTCGAATCCCGTACGGGTCACCAACTTTACTCAATACTTATAATTTTTTTACTCTGTGGAGGATTAGCTCAGCTGGGAGAGCATCTGCCTTACAAGCAGAGGGTCGGCGGTTCGAGCCCGTCATCCTCCACCATTTCTAAGGTCCCGTGGTGTAGCGGTTAACATGCCTGCCTGTCACGCAGGAGATCGCGGGTTCGATTCCCGTCGGGACCGCCATTTTAAACTTTTATATTATCGCGGGGTGGAGCAGTTCGGTAGCTCGTTGGGCTCATAACCCAAAGGTCGCAGGTTCAAATCCTGCCCCCGCAACCAATTTTCAAATAGCCCCTATAGTGGGCAATTATAAAACATGGCTCTGTAGCTCAGTCGGTAGAGCAGTGGACTGAAAATCCACGTGTCGGCGGTTCGATTCCGTCCGGAGCCACCATGTTGCCGGTCTAGCTCAATTGGTAGAGCAACTGACTTGTAATCAGTAGGTTGGGGGTTCAAGTCCTCTGGCCGGCACCATTTTTTTCAGAGAATGGATCATTTACCATTGCCATATCATACATTGTATATTACAATGGTAATTGTCAATTTGGAGGGGTAGCGAAGTGGCTAAACGCGGCGGACTGTAAATCCGCTCCCTCAGGGTTCGGCGGTTCGAATCCGTCCCCCTCCACCATTTTGATAGGGGTATAGTTTAAAGGTAGAACAGAGGTCTCCAAAACCTCCGGTGTGGGTTCGAGTCCTACTACCCCTGCCAATATAATTATTAGTCTTGTGGCGGTTGTGGCGAAGTGGTTAACGCACCGGATTGTGATTCCGGCATTCGTGGGTTCAATTCCCATCAGCCGCCCCATTTTTGGGCTATAGCCAAGCGGTAAGGCAACGGATTTTGATTCCGTCATGCGCTGGTTCGAATCCAGCTAGCCCAGCCATTTTTGTTGCGGAAGTAGTTCAGTGGTAGAACATCACCTTGCCAAGGTGGGGGTCGCGGGTTCGAATCCCGTCTTCCGCTCCATTTTTTAAGGCGGCATAGCCAAGTGGTAAGGCACGGGTCTGCAAAACCCTTACGCCCCGGTTCAAATCCGGGTGCCGCCTCCAAATTTCATGTTTTATTTAAAAGTCCTGCCGGAGTGGCGGAATTGGCAGACGCACAGGACTTAAAATCCTGCGGAGGGTGTACCTCCGTGCCGGTTCGAGCCCGGCCTCCGGCACCACTAATTTTTCTGCCTGAACTGAATATGGTACTTTTGCCGGTGTGGCGGAATTGGCAGACGCGCACGACTCAAAATCGTGTTCCGTGAGGAGTGTCGGTTCGAACCCGACCACCGGTACCAGTTACATACGTTATTACAAGACTTCAACGTTCTCGTTGGAGTCTTTTTTTGTATTCTTTTAACACGACAAAAATAATCTAAAATCGTGTGCGATGAATCGTATACGTAGGAGGTTAGAATGTCGAGACGAAAAGAATTATCAGAAGAAGAATTAAAAATTATTAAGAAGAAATTATCAGATGAAGAAGCATTTGAAAAGTTCTTTAAGAACTGTTATTTAAGAAACTTGAGGCCAGCTACAATTCAGTATTATAAGAATGAGTTTCATGCTGCTAAGAAGTATAACCATAAGGAACTTGTTAACTTTAATCAAGGCGATATAGAAAACCTGATATTAGAAAGCAAAAAACATATGAAAGTGACCACTATTAATACTCGTTTACGTGCTCTGAGATCATTCTTCAATTATTTGCTGAAGAATAAACTCATTGAAGAAAATCCTATGAGGAATATTAAGTTGCTACGTGACAGACAAAAGGCTATAGAGACTTTAGATAACGATGAGATAGAAGCCCTTATTAAAACAATTAGAAAGCTTAAAACGTTCGTGGGCTTTCGAGATGAAGTTATTTTGCTGGTTTTTATAGATACAGGAATCCGTTTGTCTGAGCTTGTGGGAATAGAAGTGGCAGATATAAGAGGGAACCATATCATCATCAGAAAAACCAAGAATTTGTTTGAGAGAACAGTATATCTTTCTGATATTACTCAAGAACAGTTAGACAGATATTTGCAGATCAGAGGAGAGCTCGATACAGATAAAGCTTTTATAAGTCATGACAACAATGAGTTAAACCCACACAGTATTCAAACTAGATTTACGAAGTATGGAAAAGAAGCGAAAATCAGTAAAAGAGTCAGTCCACATACATTTAGACACACTATGGCAAAACGTATGATTGTAGCAGGAATAGATGCTTTTTCTCTAATGGCGCTGCTTGGCCACAGTGATATGACTATCACTAAGAAGTATGTAAATCTTTGGGGAGCAGAAATTGAAGATAAGCATAAAAAGTTCGGAGCGTTGAGAGGTTTAAAGTTATAATGTACGAACGCAAGTTCGTGTATTAAAATAAATAATAGAGAGTGACTGAGATTAGGACCCTTATCACTCTCTACTATTACATACCAGAAGAAAGACTTCTGTTAGTTAAATATAGCAAGTCCCTTTCTTCTGCGTCAAGAGGAGAGATAAAATGAAAATTTTATCATTGCTAAGTGGAAATGGTTTTGTAATGTATAACAAAGAGTTAGCTCATTCTGTCTCAACAAACGGAGCAATTATATTTGGCCAACTATGCTCTAGCTATGAAAGTTTTTCTAGTAAACAAATGCTGACTATTCGTGATAACAAAGAGTATTTCTTTTTAACAAGTGAGGTATTGCAGAGAGAAACTGCCCTAACTTATAAGCAGCAATTAAGGGCCACAAAAGATTTAGAAGAAGCCGGGTACGTTGAGACAAAGATGATGGGGATACCTTCAAAGAAGTTTTTTCATATCACTAATAAGATTATTGAGGAACTTATCTCTGTGGTAAATCCTAGCTCTTCCATAATGGAAGACCTGGATAGTACGATAGGAAATAGCCCATTAAGCAATGACAAAAGGGAAACCCTAGGCATTCAAAAAAGTCTCAGCAATCCTGAACAAAAGGTTTCAACTATTAAAAAGAAAAATAAAAAAGAAGAAAGTAAAAATACTGAAGATATACTTGTTAACAAAGAAATAGTTAACAATGAAGTCGTTATTAATCGACTAACAAATGAATATAGAATCAAAGGATTGAGTAAAGATGTTTGTTTAAGAGTGGTAGAAGAAGTTAACTCTAATTCGGGTGAAATTGAGAATTTTGGTGGATATCTTAGGACTTGTTTAGAGAGAACTCTATACAGAAGTAAAGTTCGTAATGGTGAAATCAATCCATATCAAAGGATGATAGAACGGTTAAACAATTCAGATTTACCATATTAACTCAAAGTACAAAACAATATTGGAGTGTACCCAGAAGGTCCTAGATTGAGCGTGAAGACACTTTATAAAGTGAGGTAATAGTTTTATATTTATCTCACTTATTTATGTCTTAAAATAAAAATGATGTTTTGCTTTACACTTTGTAAATCACTAGATATAAGAGCATTGTAAGATGCGAAAATAAGTGTTTGGAGGAATATTATATGCTAATTACTATTCAATGCTCGGTGTATCATTGGAATGTTATGGAGGAAATTATTTATGAAGCTCAAATTGATAGCATAGAAGGTTTTATAGCTTTGACTTGCCAATTTGATAAAAGAGTAAAGTTTAAAAAAACATCAGATAAAAATTGGTATTATGCTAAAACGATGATTAAACGACTCTTCAAAAATGATATGGCTAAAAACAAACCTATAATAAAATACGTTTGTAATAATGATTTAAATAAAATTGAGGATGAAGCCTGATTAAAGAAAGAAGTTGGAATAGTTTATGACTTGAACTATTGAGGTAAAATATTTTCTTGGAAAATTAGAAAATTGATTTACGTACTCAATTCCGCAAGATAAAAAGAAAATGTAAAAAGTATATGCTATCGGAGGAATTGAGATAATGAACGAAGTCAAAATAAAATTCAGAAGAATTGATAAGCTCGATCGAGACTTTACACAGATATCTAATAACGTATTTTATCTTTTAAGAGGAAAACCGACAGCTTACATGGTTTATAGTTATTTAAATCATCGCTATAACATTAATATGAACTATGCATTCCCTTCTATTAAGACAATACAGCAGGATTTAGGGATTGGAAGTAATAAAACAGTTGTCAAAGCTCTTGAAACTTTGGAAGAAAAGAAATTGATAAGGATTATTAAAGAAAAAACAAGTGTTAATAGAAATGCTGTAAATAAATATGTCGTTTATTATCCAGTTATCATCAATGCTTTAAGTGAAGAAGAAGAACATCTTGCTCCAGAAGAATTTGTTGAGATGGTGGCTTTTTAGTCATCATTTTTTTTGATAAGTGTACTTATTACATTTCTATAGTGTAATAATGACACTTTGATAGTGTAATAAGTACACAGTATTAATATTTAATTTAATAATACTTAATTAATAATACTTAATTAATAATATTTAATTAAACGAAAAAATTTGGCAAGCAAATTTTTTCGTTTAAAATCAAATACTAATTACTTCTAAATAAAGTCTGATTGTTAAGTAAAATTCGCTTACGTTCTTATTCCTCTAGATAAAATTTACATGTGAGCACAATTAATTGGAGGAATGGATATGAAAGAATTAATCACAACAAAAGAAGGACAAGTATTCAAAATCATAGATGGTAAAAAGATTGAAGCAAAACAATATCTTATTGGCGGTCAAGAAGGCAACAGGTATCTTTCTGTGGCTCTTAATGGAACTCTCCAATATGTCCATAGATTAGTGTGGGGAACGTTCAATGGCGCTATCCCTGAAGGCCTCGAAATCAATCATACTGATGGTAATAAAAAGAATTAATGATTTATCTAACTTGGAACTTATGACACATGCAGAGAATGTTAAACATGCTTTCGATTCAGGTCTACACGAAACTTTCTCAAAAAGAAGTTGATAATAGATTGATTAAGCATGAGATTCGTAAATTGAATAATAGATGGTTTGTTTATGATTTAGACTTCAACTTCATCAGCAAACATTTTACTCAAGAAGATGCAGCTCAATCTATCAAAGTATCACGTCAAGCAGCAAACAATTCATTTAGAGAAGGTAGAGCAATATTAAAACACTTTTATATCTGTAAATTAGATCAATTACAAGAATTTAAAAAGAGAGTCGAAGAAAGGAAACTTCTGATATGAAAAAAATTAAAGTAATTCACGACAAGACAGGATTCATCTTAGGAATTTACTTAGAAGATCGAGAAGGAAAACGGATGGTTTACTCTTGCACCAATCGAAAAGGTTTACGTCCTGCACGAATTATCTCAGCAAGAGAAAAAGAAGGATATGAAGTTGAATATGTATTAGAAGAGTCTGGATTAATTCAGCTCTCTTTAATAGAAATCTATCAACTCGCAAATTAATTTGTCGAAATTAGTAAAAACACGTCTTATAAATCCTAGTTGTATATATATATTAATAGAGAGCACTTTGAGTTGATAGCTTCCTCCGATTCTTTTAGCTGAAAGTGCTTCTTCTCTAGTATCATTAATTTGATCATCAATAGTTTTAATTTCATGACTTCTTTATCTGCACATACTTTTTCAGAGTTTTTAAGTCTATAAAAACTTTAGCTAGGTACCAAAGTAGGGTATCTTTTTTTTGTTTATTCGAGAGCCATCGGATAAATCTACTCCTTTGGGATATCCTGTTTTGGTACTTAGCGCCTCCTATTTAGATTTTGAAATGAAGTATTGAAGTATTGGTGAGGTTCTTTCGACTCCTTTCCAGCCTTGTCAATACTTCATTTGAATATCTAACATTTATATGAGCCTTGTTTTATTAAACGTTCTTCAAGGCTCATTCCCATATAAGCATTTCCTTTGGAAGGTCTAGCTCCGGTCAGCTAGGCCTTTTTTTATTTTGTCTGTATTTGCTTCGTCAAGCAATTTTATTATAAAACCTGAATTCGAAAGGAAGTAATCATTAATGGCCAACCTATTTACTTGGGGTAAAACAAATGACGTTCAATCAAAAGATCTTTATTCAACAACAATTTCAGTTACAAGACCATTAGCCATCGTAACAGAAGAAGATGCATTAAAAGTTCCAGCAGTTAAAGCAGCAGTAGAATTAATTTCAAATACAGTTGCTCAACTACCTATCTTTCTATATGAAGAGCAGTATGACAAATCAGTAGAGAAGATTAAAGATGAACGAACCACTCTCTTAAATAATTCAGCTAACTTACATGAAACAGCTCAAACTCTTAAAAAGAAATTAGTACAAGACTATCTACTTCGTGGTAAAGCCTACCTTCTACTAAAGAATGGAAAACTATTTGTATTAGAAGCGAAGAACGTACGAGAAGAACTTTATACAGATGATGGTTTTACAGTTTCAAGAAAAGAATTTGAATATTATGGAACAGCAACAAGAACAGTTACGTTCAGCCAAGAAGAAATTATCGTTATTGATAGTTCGACAAATGGTCTACTAGCTGATTCAGGAAATCTCTTTCAAACAGCATTAAATCAACTCGAATATAATCGTTCAGTGATGGACAACGGAGCTGTACCTTCTGGAGTATTAAAATCAGCTTCAAGACTAACTGAAAATGCAATTACTCGTTTAAGAGAAAGTTTTTCTACTTTGTACGGTGGTTCCAAGAAAGCTGGCAAAACAATCATTTTAGAAGAAGGTCTTGATTTTGAAGCTCTGTCAATGAAACCTGAAGAACTTCAACTTAATGAATCAAGCAAACTGATGATTGCTGAAATTGCTCGTGTATTTAACCTTCCAGAGAGCATGATTAATAGCTCTGCTAACAAATACGGAAGTTTAGAACAGAACTCAATTCAATTCCTACAAAGTTGTATCGGTCCAATCATTTCTTCAATCGAATTATCGTTCGATAAATATCTACTTACTCAAAGTGAAAAATCTTTGGGTTATTTTTTTAGATTCGATACATCTGAAATGATTCGTCTGACTGAGAAAGAAAAGATCGAAACAGTTTCAAAAATGTATGGTGATGGATTGATCAGCTTCAATGAAATGAGATTCAAGATTGATATGAAACCTATTGAAAATGACGTTTATAAAGCTGGACTTGGTGATGTATTCAAGAACATCGAGTCAGGCAAATACACGATTCCAAATATGGGAGTAGTAGAAAATGAACAACTAATAGGAGGGAAAGCTCAAGGATGAAAATTGAATTAAGGAATTCAGAAGTAACCCTGGCTGCTCATGGTCAAGGTCTCATGGTCAAGGGTTATGTCAATAAGCCAGGAGAATTATCAGAGCTTATTGGAACGACCAAAAAGTTCAAAGAAAAGATTGCTGTCGGTGCCTTCAAATCAGCTATTTCTAATCGAACAAAAGACATTGATTTTCTAGCTGAACATGACACAAAGCAAGTTCTTTCTTCTACAAGTAACGACTCATTGGTCCTTCGAGAAGATGCTGAAGGAGTTTATATGGAAGCTCGGATCTCTGAGACTTCATATGGAAAAGACTACTACACTCTGATCACTGATGGACTAATTAAGTCTATGAGTTTTGGAATGAGAGTTCTAAAAGACAGTTGGAAGTATGTTGAAGGCGTAGCTGTTCGAACTGTTCATGAATTTGAACTTGTTGAAGTTTCAGCAGTTAAGAATCCTGCTTATTCTCAAAGTTCAATTTCAGCAAGAAATATCGACATAGTTGAAGAAGTTGACGTTCCTGAAATGGAACAAAAAAATACTGAAAGAGGTTTTGAAGATATGGAAATGAAGCTAGAAAAACGTACAAATGAAGCAGATGTATTCGAGCAATATCTAAGAGGACAAGTAGAAGCGAGAGCTCTTACAACTACAAATGAAGGAACAGCAGTAATTCCAGAAAACGTTTCAAGCTTTATCGTTAAACGTATGGAAGAAGTATCTCCTGCATTCCAACAAGCTCGTAAGATTGAATCTGTTGCTGGTTCTCTTAAGATTCCAAAAGAGAATGATGCAATCACTGGTGGTTTCTTCGGTGAAGGAGAAAACATCATTGAAGAACAACTTTCTTTTGAAGAAGTTAAACTTAATCAGAAACGTCTTGGAGCCGCACTAGCAATTACTAACCAAATGGTTAACGACTCTGGTGTAGATATTACTGCTTACTCTCAAGAACTTCTTGCTCGTCGTCTTGCTAAGACAGCAGAACAAGCTATCTTTGTAGGAGATGGAGTTAAACAGTTCAATGGTCTTTTGAATGAGCCAGGTCTTGCTTCAGTTGAAACAACTGCAGTAGTAATGGACAACCTTATCGAACTTTATACTTCAATTCATCCAGATTTCATTGCAGAGTCAGCATTCTATATGAATCGTGACCTGTTCAATCAAGTTGCTAAAATGCGTGATGGCAATGGTCATCTATTCCTTCAAAATGGAGTAGTAAATGGTAGAGTTGTTTATCAACTTCTAGGAGTACCAGTTCATGTTACTGAAGCTCTTCCTGCTGCTAATCCTGCTGTATTTGCCAACATGAAAGAAGCTTATACAATCATGGTTAAAAAGGGCATGGCTCTTAATAACATCGTTGATACAACTCAAGCTCTTCGTGGTTCTCGTCTACTTGTTGCTGATTCTTACATGGATGGTGCAACAGTAAACAGCCAAGCAGTAGCAAAACTAACTGTAACAGCTTAATTTTTTCGGTCAATAATGTGAAGTATTTCACAAAAAAGAAGTCAGACAATCTGGCTTCTTTTTCTTTTTATTAAAACTTAGGAGTGGATCCATTTGAGTAGTAAGATTACAGGAATGAAAGTTAAAGTATTTATCAAACAAGCTGAAACGGGACAGCTACTAGCAGGTCAGCGTAATGCTTCTCTTTCTCGTTCAGCAGAATCAATCGATGCAACATCAAAAGACAGTGCTGGAAATTGGAAAGAATCAGTATCAGGCTTCAAAGAATGGTCTATTGACTGTGATGGAGCATTTGTAGAATCTGATGTAGCATTCAGTCTTTTAGAAGCAGCTTTTCTTAACGGAGATAAGGTTGTAGCTTACATTGAGTTTCCATCCGGTCAGAAGTACGAAGGAGAAACAACTATTACAGATTTTTCTCTCGACCTTCCATATGATGATTTGGTTACTTATTCTCTTTCTTTGCAAGGTTCGGGAGTATTGGCATCAATTGCACCAGTAGTTTAATACAAGAAGAAGGGAAACCTTCTTCTTTTTTTATTTATGAAAATACAGAATACAATCAATCGGGGTGAACAATTATGAAAGAAGAATTGCAAGAAGCATCTTTATTACGAGAAGTTATGAATGATGATGATTATAGATTTTTAGTGGCTAAAATTGCTATCCATAACTTAAAAGAATCAGTTAAAAGAAAATCTGAAATGCATCGGTTAGTTAATGATGTTTTAAACGAACTCAACTTAGGTTCGATTAGCTATGGATTTATCCGTAATCATGTATCTTTTTAGATAGCGAAACTCTCTTCGTTTTTGTCAGTTTTTTTATAAACTGTTTTTTTTAATAAGCTACTGCAAACCAGTGAGGTAAACGACTGTATTAGATTGTAGTGCTTATTAACTGTATCGTATTAAACTTCAGTAATCCTGATAAGAAGATAGTAGACAGCTATATATTGCAGTACAATATACAGTCCTAATCATCAGGTATATCAGCAATCAGTATATGCAGTATCCAGCTATATCAAGAAGTACAGCTACAACCTAACAACAGGTATAGCAGAGTAGATATTTATAATAACTGTTGGTGCAGTAGTAGATGGATGCAGTACAAACAGTAGTAGTTATTACAAGAGTTATGAATCTAACAATTAGTAGATGGTTGGATGTATAGACGAACTGATAAAGAAGATGATAATAGTAGTGATTTAGTTGAATGCTTGTAGCAATTGATAGATGATTAGAAGTGAGTAAGATGATCACAACTATTTGTGTTGAAGCTACATCAACAACTCATTGGAGTAGATGAAGGATTGTCAGTGATGAAGCAGAAGATTTAATGATGTTTGTTGTTGATGATAGGAATGAAGCTAGTTAGAAAGTTAAAAGAGTATTGAGCATTGATAGATGTTAGGTAGAGAGAGCTTGTTGTTCGATATGCCTACTACTTTTAAGAAAAAAGAGTTAAACCATTAAAATAACGAGGGGAGAGGTGTTTACACTAAGGGTACCAAAACACCAATTCAGTGTTGAGAATAATTATGTTAGTTTTTAGAGTTAGAATTATATGGTAAAATCAAGTGAAAAGTAAGGTGATTTACGAAATGTCAGATATTAATATAGAAATGTTTCCTGCCTTAGGAGGGGATTGCCTCTTAGTAACTTTAGGAAATAAGAAAAAAACTAATATTTTAATTGATGGTGGTTATAAAGAAACATTTTATAATTACCTAAAACCTAGACTTCAACATATGAAAAAAAATGGAGAGAGACTTGATTTAGTAATAGTTACCCATATTGATGCAGATCATATTGAAGGAATTATAGAACTACTTCGAGAAAATGGCAGCTCAAAGAAAGCAAATATAATTAGTATTGGTGAAATTTGGCATAATAGTTATCGACACCTTCAGTTTCTAAAAGATAATGATAAAAAAATAGATTTTAGAGAAAAAGCTATTTTACTAGATAAGATTGTACAAGGTTATCAAAATAAACAATGTAATTCGGAAAATACTGATATAAGTGCAAAAGATGGATCAACTTTAGCTGCTCTTATTTATGCAGGTGGTTATAATTGGAACACCTCATTTAACGGTAGTGCCATAAACGTTGATTCAAAGGAACTAATCAACATAAATTCAGAGTTTAAGCTTCGATTGTTAGCTCCAAACTCAAATAGTTTACAAAGGTTAAGTAAATTTTGGTTGAAAGAATTGAGAAAGGAAAAGTATGATTTTACATTAACTGATAATGAACTATTTGATGATGCATTTGAATTTTTTATGTTAAATCAAAGTGAACTCCAATATTCAGATGAAGATACTGATATATCTAATCGTAAAGAAAATATTGATATAGAATCACTTGCAACAAAAAAGGAAAGCTTAGATAATTCACCAGTAAATGGTTCTTCAATATGTTTTATTGTTGAATATCAACAAAAGAAGGTACTTTTCCTGGCTGATTCACTTCCTCAAGTTATTTATTCTGAGATTCAAAAATTAGTTGAAAAAGAAAGCTATATTCCTACTTTTGATTTAATTAAAGTATCCCATCATGGTAGTAGTAGAAATACAACCCAAAAACTTCTAGAGTTAATTGACTCAAAGCACTTCTTCTTTTCTACAAATGGAAAAAAGCATAAACATCCTAGCCCAGAAACCATTGCTAAAATTGTTATCAGAAATGGTGGCCTGCGAAAACTATTTTTTAACTATCCTCTAACTTATGCTAATTTTCTTAGGGAAGATTTACAATTAAAGTATAATTATGTTATTGAATCACCTCCAGAGGGAGAAAAAATAACATCTATAAAAGTATAGAGGTGGTAGTATTGTGACATATATGAATCTTATAGATAATACCCTTGAGAAAGCAGTTGCTCGGCTTATTTGTGGGGAGGGAACAAAGGCAGAAAAAGCTACAGCTTTTCTTGTCTCTAGCAATAAAGCTGTTACTGCTCGTCATGCTATAGAAGACTATTACAACCAAAGCAAAGAAATTTATCTAGAGTTTTTAAATATTGATACTGAACCCGTAGTTCGAAAAGCCACTCCGTACGATATTAGTCCAATTGGTTCTTCCCCTGTCAGTGTACTTGAATTAGAGGAAGAAATAATACTAGATACATATTTAGAATTTAGTGATTACCAAATTGAAAAAGATGATAAATATGAAACCTATGGTTATCCTGTAGTTAAATGGAACGTAGGTGAGCGAACCAACAGTTATATTTCAAGAAGAATAGAAAGAGAAATGACTGGTTTTTATGATTGGGATATTGACTTAAAACATGATTCAAAGATAGAAACGTTCAGGGGGTTGTCTGGATCTCCTTTAATAGTAAATGGGAGGTTAGTAGGGGTAATATTAGCAGAGTCTGTGGCTAATGGTAAAGCAATTTCGTTGGGTGCTGTAAGTATAGAAAAAATCACCTCCCTGTTACAACATTTAGATATACCAATTTATACCTTTACAGAAGAATACGAATTAGACGAGATATATGAACTTGATGAAGGTAGCGATTATTCGGATGCTGTATTTGTAGCTAAACTTGAATCTGCATCTATTTACGACCATGAAGATTGCCAAGAAGAATTTTTTAATGCAGATATTGCTAAGAGCTCTATTGAGAGTAGAGGATTCCGACCAGAGCTAAAGAGTTTATCTAATCTGAGGTTTTCTATAAAGAGTATTTGGAAAACTGAACATAGAAATTATAAAGAGGAAGTTGACGGGAATGAACTATTAAAAATTGTTTATAAAACCGTCGAGCAACTAAGTGAAACTACTTTAAAGAGTGATCTCCCTTTATCTTTAATAGTTAAAAAAGGTATATTGCATCAGCTATCAGATGAATGTAAAGTAGGTTGGGTTAAGAATTATAAAAAGAGATTAAATGAATTTATGGAAGCGAAGGGGCAATCCAATGATTAAAGAGTTGAATTTAGTAAATAGTGATTTGATTTTAAATTCAACAAGAGTCCTAATTCTTATTTCAAAATTTGAATCTAGGAAAGCGTTTAAGTTAAATGCAACTAAAATTATGCTGTATGACTTTTATATGAAATTTCCACAAACTATGCTCCCTAAAGAAATTGATATATCAACCGAAGAAGATTTTAATGAGTTTTATTCATTTTTCCATTCTAGGCCGGATAGAGAAGAATATCAATTGTATATAAGATATTTGCTTGGTAAAAGGTTAGTCGATAGAGTTGTTATAGAAAATGATTTTTGTTATCGCATTAATGACAGAGGTAAAGAAGTCATTTACAATCTAAAAAGCGATTATTCAATGGAGTTAGATAAAATAGCAGAATATATTAAAAAGGATGTCTCTAAACTAAGTGAGACCCTAATAGAAGAAACTATTTTACGAATGTCTCATAAAAATAGGGAATGATTAATCAATGAGTGAAAAAATATTTTTAGAAAAGTTAACTTTAGTAGGGTTTAGAAAGAATTACGAAGTGGATTTTAAAAGTGGTTTAAATTATATATCTGGACCAATGTCAACAGGGAAATCTTCGATTGCAGAAATGATAAATTATGCATTTGGAAGTGAAAAGCATAAAGCTTATATTGAAATAAATAAAAGTTGTAAAGAAGTAATGTTAGATTTCTTTATTGGCGAAGATAAATTTAGAATAGTTAGACCACTATTTGAATTTAATAGACCGGTGAAGCTTTTTAGATGGGATACTGAAATAAATGATTTTAGAAAAGACTTTCATTTATTGGAGGTAGACTCCCCATCTAATGAAAATTCTCTTTCGGCATTTTTATTAAATGAAATAGGTCTTCCAAACATTACTGTTGTAAATCAAAGTTTTAGTTTTAGAGACTTATTAAAATACGCTTATGTAAAACAATCTATCATTGATTCTGAGAATTTATTAAATGAAAAATCAGGTGGATCTGGTTTAAAAAGAAAGCCGACTTTTGAGATCATCTTTAACATATACAATGAATTATTGGGAGACTTAAGACAGCAACTTAAAGAGAAAGATCTTCATATTAAATACATGGAAAATAAACGTGAGGGTGTCTTAGAGTTTCTAGAAGGGTTAGAAGTGCTAGACCGAAATAATTATATTAAAGAAAAGAACTATTTAGATGATGAATTATCCAAAAAAATACAGAAATTAAAGGATATAAAGTCCGAAGGTAAATATGATGACCAAATTACAATGGGATTGGAAAAAGAAGTCCAGGACTTAAAAGAGCATTTAGCTGAATTACAAGAGCAAATATCAGAACGAAATAAATATATTGATAAATTAAAACTACTAAGAAATCAGTATAGCAGTGAAATTCAAAAAATTGAGTTTATTTTAGAAGGGGCAGTGATTTTAAATAAGTATGAATTTGAGGTTTGTCCTTCATGTTTAAACACGTTAGTTGAAAAGGAAGGTTGTCATTTATGCGGTAATGAAATGAGAGATCTTTCCGAGCAAGAATCAAAAGTATTTAAAAGTGAGGTTAGACGTCTAAAAAGAAAAACAACTAATCTAATATCTTTAATAGGTCAGCAAGAAGAATTATTAAAGAGTTTTAAAGAACAAAAGGAAAAATTAGAAAATGAACTTCATACAAAACAAAGGAAACTTGATCATCTAAGGAATCAATATATTAGCCCATTTATAGAACAAATAGAACAGATAAATTATGAAATAGGAAACATTTATAATCATATTGATCAACTAGAAAAAAATTTAATTATCATTGATCAATTTTCTAAAATTAACGAAAACATATTACAGGAACAAAAAAAACGTGATCAATTAAAAGATAGAATTGATTCAATAGAAAAAGATGTAGTTACAAAAGAAAATGTAGTTAACGGACTTTCTGAATTATTCAGTACCATATTAACTGAATTTTCATTCCCTAAGCTAAATAATGCCTACATAAGAGAATCAAATTTCTTACCTTATGTAAGAGGTGTAAAATATGATGAATTAGGTAGTGGCGGTGCAGTTACTATGACAACCATGGCATACTTCCTTTCAATTGCTTTACTCGAATCTCCAAATAAAAACCACCCTGGTTTCATAATTATAGATTCGCCAAGAAAGAATTTAGGAGCAGACGCAAAAAGTGATGATGAGTTTAAAGATGAAGAAATATTCAATTCAATTATTAAATATTTTTTGAGTATCAATAATAGTGATGATGAAAATATAAATAACGATGTTCAAATAATAGTTATCAATAATGGTTACCCACCTTTCGTCCCTCAAGAAGATTTAATAAAAGTTTTTGATGGCAAGGGTACAGGTGATTTACCGTATGGTTTGATTGATGACATAGAGTACTTAAAGGAATAAAATATCAATTTTATAATTAAAAGGACTCACCTCTTATAGTAAGATAGAGGTGAGTTCTCTTTACTATCGCTTTTTTGTGAAAAACATATTGTACACTTCATCAAGAAACTTCTTTCTTTCTTTATTGCTCAACTCATCTAATGCCTCGAGCATATCTTCCGCTGTAATATCTTCAACTTCTTCATTATAAGTTTTTCTAACACGAATGATACCATCTTCCATTTTAAAACCTCCTATAAATGATCAATTAAATAGATATTTATTAAATATCTTAACATTATTAAGTTTACAAACAACATTTCCTCGATAGAAAACGTTCGAGGTGATCTAAATGCTACCAACTAAAGAACAACTTATAAAACACTTAAGTGACAAAATGACAAATCAAGACATCGCATTAATTTATAAAATATCGTTTCAAAAAGTCATACAATTAATAAAGCAGAATAATATTGACTCTGACGAGTTAAGAAAAATAAATCAGTATATTGTATATGAACATTGGTTTAATGAAAAAGTGATTTATATTGGAAGTGGAAAATGGTATAGATGTAGACGACATTCTAATAGAAGAAACTCAACTCATAAAAGCTTAATGAAGGAAGGTAAGATCAATTTTAAAATAGTTGCAGAGTTTAATGAAGAAAAAAAAGCTCGAAGTTTGGAGAAAGATTTAATTCGAAGATATAAAGAAATTGGACAGGCTAACTTTAATAAACAGGTCAATTAAACTTGACGATTTTTGTAAGCAGGAGCATAATTATCAGTAATCGTGTTAACCGAATTTCATTAAAAGCCAACAAACGTTGTTAGTAATCGTTTTAACTATGTAATGGTCAATTAGGGGACTCAAAATCGTGTTCCGAGAGGAGTGTCGGTTCGAACCCGACCACCGGTACCATTACATATTTTATTACTTATAACTTTTCAAGTGCTCTTTGCTTAATGCAAAGAGCACTTTTTTGTTTGTAATAATACTGATAGCTACCAGTACGTTCCTTTAAAGGTGATAGATTTCTTTACAATTAATTAGCACTAAAAAAAATGCAATTTAATAGCTTATGACATGGTTAACATTTTTGTTTTTGTGACACATAGAATGATATGTCATCAAAATATTAGCTATCCACAGGAATTTAAGAAGGGAGAAGTACAATAATGGCAATATTATCAACTGGACCAATAGCTAATACACCTGTAGGAGGTTTAAGGCCAACTCAGCAATTAACCGTCATAATTGATAATACAGAGTCCAATTTTAGTTCTAATGTATACATTCAAGGTTATTACCTCAATGGTACAAGACAACTATATGTGCTGGAGCTATTAACTGTAGAGCCAAATTCAGTCGTTACGAAAAATTATTATGCCAACTTTAACTCATTTGAATACATGTTTACAACATCTGGTCAGGCAGCAGATAAGACGTACATTTCTGCTTGGGGAAAAAATCAAACTGGTCAACTTGTTGCTCCGCATAGACTAGTTTCTTCTGAGCTATTAGGCTCTCAAAAAGGAGCAACAGGAGCAACAGGTGCAACAGGAGCTGTTGGTGCTAAAGGAGTAACAGGTGCAACTGGGGCTAAAGGAGCGACAGGAACAACCGGATCAACGGGGGCAACGGGAGCCACAGGATTAACCGGATCAACAGGAGCAACGGGAACCACAGGAGCGACTGGAGCAACCGGGACAGCCGGAACAACTGGGGCAACGGGACCAACCGGAGCAACGGGACCAACCGGAGCAACGGGACCAACCGGAGCAACGGGAGCAACCGGAGCAACCGGGACAGCCGGAACAACTGGACCCACAGGAGCAACTGGAGAAACCGGAGCAACCGGGACAGCCGGAACAACTGGACCA
>NZ_JAFKOI010000027.1 GCF_017303315.1 Bacillus sp. NTK071 | reverse complement strand
TTCAAAGATCAATTTATTTCTTTCAATGTCGTTTTCAGCGACTTTATTAATATATCATATTAACTCAGTTGGCGTCAACAACTTTTTAAATTCTTTTTTCGCGTCAACCGCATTCTGTCGGCGACCTATATAACTATATCAGGGTTACCCAGAATACGCAACCCCTTTTCAAAAATTATTTCAGAAAAACAAAAAGGACTCATTTATCAACGAGTCCTCTTTTGCTAACCTATAATAATAAGCTCAATTGCAGCAAGTGCTACAAGGCCGGGAACTCCTAGAAAACCGGTAACAAATGCTGTTCCTGGATTTATAGGTACATGAAGATCAAAGGGCGTTCCAAACGTATTTAAGAAAAACAGTAGTAGAGCACCAATTGCTAGTTTAATTAATCCCTGGCCGATCCAACGCATCGGCTTTAGGGGAGCTCCAATAAATAGAAGCAAAACAATACATAAGATAAACAGTCCGATGACGAGTTTAGGATCCATAGCAGACCTCCGCTCTTTTTTTCAGATTTAGTAAAGCTTATGTTTGTCCAAATAAAAAAGAACGGGAAGTTTAACACTATCCCATTCTTATCTTTCGACGTTTTGCTTCTTTTAATAGAAAGAAGTATTTTGCTTCATCAACTTTAAGCTTCGCAAGAACAGCTCCCGAAGGCTCTACACTGCGCTCCACGATTTCTTTTTGTTTGTTCCAAACATCTTTTAATTCATGAAGCGTTTGGAGCAAACTTTCATCAGCTTGCTTTCGTAAATAGCCTTTACGTTTGAAGAGCATTTTGTTCCCTCCTGACCCTACTACACCTCACGTCGACCTTCCATTGCTTTAGAGAGCGTAACTTCATCAGCGTACTCAAGATCACCGCCAACCGGAAGACCGTGCGCAATGCGGGTAATGCGAATTCCTGTTGGTTTTACAAGACGTGCGATGTACATCGCAGTTGCTTCTCCTTCTATTGTAGGGTCTGTAGCTAGAATTATTTCCGTCACTTTATCATCCTGCAGTCGCTTTAAAAGCTCCGGCACTTTAATATCCTCCGGTCCAATTCCTTCTACAGGGGAGATCGCTCCATGAAGAACATGGTAGAGACCTGTATAATCTTTCATTTTCTCAATCGCGATAACATCCTTAGCATCTTGAACAACACAAATGATTGATTCATCTCGATGGCTATCAGAACAAATCCGACAAGGATCAGTATCCGTGATGTGATTGCAAATTGAGCAGTACGTGAGCTGACGCTTTGCGTTAACTAACGCCTTACCAAAATCAAGTACATCGTCGTCATTCATTTCAAGAACGAAAAAAGCCAGGCGGACCGCCGTTTTTGGTCCAATTCCCGGCAATTTCATAAAACTGTCGATCAGTTTTGATATCGGTTCAGGATAATGCACTTGCATTCCCCCTAAAACATTCCAGGCATATTAAGACCCTGTGTGAATTTACCCATGTCTTTGTTAACTAACTCGTCTACATTGCGAAGAGCATCATTTGTTGCAGCAAGTACTAGATCTTGAAGCATATCGATGTCATCTGGATCAACAACTTCTTCTTTAACAATAACTTCAAGGATTTCTTTATGACCATTAGCTTTTACAAGAACCATACCGCCACCAGCTGAACCTTCAACGATTTTATCTTTCAATTCTTCCTGAGCCTTTGCCATATCCTTCTGCATCTTTTGCATTTGCTTCATCATGTTATTCATGTTTCCTCCGCCACCCATGCCACGTTTCATAAAAAAATTCCTCCTTATTTGTAATTAAAATTTTAAGTTTGAATATCTAACAAGTCATCGCCTACTAAGCGCCTTGCTTCTGCAATCAAAGGATCTTCTGCAGGTTCTTCGCCTTCATTAGTCGTTTCTGGCTCGTCTCTTGTTTTCAAGAACTCGGTGCGAACTTGCTTCCACTCTTCTTCAACAATCGCAACCATCTCTAGTTGCTTGCCAAGCGTTCGAGATAACACTTGCTCGAGCGTTCCACGAATATTATCCTTGGTTGCCATTTGGCAATGCATGTCATATTGGAATGATAATAGAAACGCATTTTCAGTGGATGCCACAGGTTCACTATCCTTTAACCAGGCGTGAGCCGAGACTTTTTCCTGACGAACGTTTTCCATTACTTCTCCCCAGACACTTTTCACTTTCATTAGATCCTGCTTTGTTGCTTTCTTCAGCATCTCTTTTATTTTACCATGAGACACGCCAGATTTCTGTCGAGAAGGTTTAAATTGTTTCTTCGGCTTTCCTTCCTGTGCATCTTCCGATTGCTTAACCGTAATGCCTTTTTCCTTCAACGTGTTTAGTTCATTCTCAAGTTTCTCGATTCGATCAAGAAGCTCACTTTGATCTTGACCTGTAGCCTGGCTACTCGTCTCTTCCTGACAAATTTGTACAAGTGCTAATTCAAGGAAAATACGAGGATGGTTTGTCCACTTCATTTCTTGTTGACTTCGATTTAACGTTTCAATAACCGCGTAAATCCATTCTTTGGCGCAATTGTTCCCCAACTGTTCAAACGTTTGATCAATTTTAACTCGTTCGACAACTTCTTCTAGTTGTGGAGCTGTTTGGTACAAGAGTAGATCACGGTAATAATAAATCAAATCTTCAATAAAGCGCGCTGCATCCTTGCCGTGGTCCATTAACTCCTCAACAGCATTTAACGCTTCCGCGACATCTTTGTTGTAGAAGGCCATCGCAATTTTGGATATCATCTTCTGAGATACGCTTCCTGTTACGGCGAGGACATCATCTAATACAACATTTGCTTCACTGTAAGATATCGCTTGGTCGAGAATACTTAACGCATCACGCATTCCTCCATCTGCAGCTCGAGCTACTTGATAAAGAGCATCCTCTTCTACTTGAATATCTTGAGCTTGGATGATGGTTTCCAAGCGGCCAACTATATCTTGAGCAGTAATACGTCTCATATCAAATCGCTGACACCGTGAAATAATGGTTAGCGGTATTTTATGCGGTTCAGTTGTCGCTAGAATAAATACCACATGCTTTGGCGGTTCTTCCAGTGTTTTCAAAAGGGCATTGAACGCTCCTGTTGAAAGCATGTGCACTTCATCTATAATATACACCTTATAAGAAACAGAACTCGGTGCATACTTCACCTTATCACGTATATCCCGTATATCGTCGACCCCTGTATTAGACGCAGCATCAATTTCTATTACATCAGAAATTGAACCGTCTGTTATGCCCAGGCAAGCTGAACACTCGTTACATGGTTCAGCAACCGGTGCTTTCTCACAGTTGATCGCTTTCGCAATAATTTTAGCAGCACTTGTTTTTCCCGTTCCTCGAGGTCCTGTAAACAAATAGGCGTGAGAGATTTTTTGCTGCATGAGTGCGTTTTGAATTGTTCTTGTTACGTGCTTCTGGCCAACCACATCTTCAAACGTTTGTGGTCGCCAGACACGGTATAGCGCCTGGTAACTCATTCGCCTACTCTCCTCCTAACCTCTTCATACATTTCTATTATACCTTCTTGAGCTCTCTAATTCAAAAGGCAATCCATTATAAACGACACTAAAAAACTCACCCTTATAAAAGAGTGAGCTTGGACATTTAATTAAGTAAACCGTGCACCTTCCTTTGATAAAGCCACCACAGGCGTTACCTGAACAGTTAGCTCGATCCGGGCACTCCCGCGGCACACAGAGGGTACCTACTTACTGCTGCTTCCTTCCGGACCTGACAGGGTTCATAGGACTCTGTTGCGCAGGACCCGAATGTCAACACCACTTATTCAGGGCAGACCCTGCAGTGGCTAAACCTCGGGAAGGGATTCAGTCTCGCTATAGCGGATTGCGAGTACAGGGCACCGCTAATTCCCCACCTAGCACGGCAAATTTGATAATAAAGTTAGTGCACTCGAACGGTGCAAAATATAGTATATCGCGTTTTCACCTATTTAGCAATAGGTCTAGATACACCAATGAATGTAAATGGCGGAGGCGAGAGGATTTGAACCCCCGCGACGCGTAAACGTCCTAACTGATTTCGAGTCAGCCCCCTTCAGCCAAACTTGGGTACGCCTCCATCCGTCGATGCCTGAATGGCACAGAAAACACTATACCATGCCTATTCTTGTTTTTCAAAGAATGCACTCTGCTGTTTAGCGAGCTTTTTCTTCTCTTTTCGCACTTCCCTTAATTCACGGAAAAAACGTGACAGCATGCTCCCACACTCTTCATCTAAGATTCCTGCCGTTACCTCAGCTTGATGATTAAAGCGGTTATCATCAAGTAGGTTCATCAACGTACCGGCACACCCACCTTTTGGGTCTTTGGCACCAAACACAACCCGCTCAACTCTTGATAAAACGATAGCACCGCTACACATCGCACACGGTTCAAGCGTCACATATAGTGTACACCCTGTTAACCGCCATGAACCAACCTCTTTACAGGCATCGTCAATCGCGAGCAATTCTGCATGGGCGACAGATCGCTGTTCCGTTTCTCGTAAATTATAAGCTGACGCAATAATGTGATCATCTTTCACGATCACTGCACCTATTGGTACTTCACCAATAGACTCCGCTTTCTCTCCCTCACGAATGGCTGCCATCATAAATTGTTCATCTCTTTGACGTTGATCGTGCATAGCGTGTACTCCTTCTTGATCGTTTTATCTACTGCATGATTAGGGCAAACTACAACTAATTTCTAATTCTATTATAAGGAGAGAAATCCAAATGAGCAAAGATCAAAACAAGAATAAGACATCTGTTGCTCTCTTATTAATTGATGTCATTAACACGATGGATTTTAAGGATGCTGAACTACTTGCTCGATACACAGAAAAAACTGCTGATTCAATTGCTTCATTAAAGGTAAAGGCTAAAGCAGCAGGAGTTCCTCTTATTTATGTAAATGACAATTACGGATTGTGGCAGTCTGATTTTAAAAAAGTAATTAATTATGCTGCGTGCGCGAATGGACAGCATCTCGTTGATCGACTTGAGCCAGAAGACGATGATTATACTGTTGTGAAACCAAAGCATTCTGGATTCTTTTCTACACCGCTCTCTTCCTTATTGAAGTTCTTAGAAGTAAGAACACTGATACTTACAGGATTCGCCGGAAACATATGCGTACTCTTCACTGCAAACGATGCTTATATGAGGGAATATGACCTTTACATTCCATCCGATTGCTGTGCTTCTAACCTCGAAGAAGACAATGAATACGCTCTTAGATTAATGAAGGGGAACTTAAAGGCAAATACAAACCCTTCTACTGAGCTGGACATTGCAGCTATTATTGAACAAGCGACTCAGCGACAAACGTTAACTTCATACGATGGGTAAACAAAAACCCCTCTTCTATAGAAGAGAGGTTGGATGATTAAGAGCTTGTTTGAAAATAAGCAGGACGCTGCTCAAATGCAGCATTTAAATAAGTTACCATTAATTTATCATCAAAAAGTTTGCTTCCCTTGCGCAGGCTCTGGCAATAGCCGTCCCGGAATTCGAGACGATCAATTAGAAACGTATTGCCATATTCACTACTTACTGTCACCTCAATAACACGTTCTTTTGCCGTAAAGGCAAGGACTGTGTCATTAATTTGAAAACGAACTTTCTCAAGATAGTTTGAATGGTACAAACATGTCATGCAGCGTACAACTTCATAATAGCCACCGTCTGATGTCACACGCTCCGTTTTGTATCGCTTTAAATCAGAGTCTATGTAGATCATGACATCCTGTACTTTTTTCGTTGAAATAGCGAGTTTCACACTCGTACTCAACGACTGGTAGAACCGTTTTTTAATTCCAACTTTGTAGAAAACAAGGCCCATGCACCACGTAACAATAAGCACAGGCAATAAAATGGCCAAAATATCTTTTTCGAATATCGTCCACTCATAGTACCATACGAGTAAGAGTGTAAAAAGCGAGAAAAGAATACCAGCAAAAAACGTCTGCGGGCGATAATCACGAAAGTCACCTTCAGCAGTCGAAAGCTCATTTTTCAACCATTCAAGCTCATAAAGATCAAAACGCTGTAGTTCTTTTTGTTGCCAGGATGAATCATTCATCCACCCTTCAGAGCGTTTATGATGTAGAAACCCTTTAAAGAAATAATGTAGATTCGAATTTGTTTCCATCTTCCGCTCAATCGTTTGTCTGAAAGCACGGTCATAAAGTCTAGCAATAGAGCTCATGCCCTGAGCAGCTATGACAAGTATAAGTAATAATAAGAAAAGCTGTCCCCACGGGTTGTCTGAGAAAAAAGATTGCAAACCATCAACCATGGGAGCAAGCTCAGATTTAAGATTGATTCCAACGGCTCGAAATAGCTCGGCCAAAGCACCTTTCCAATCGTCCAACTTGAAAGCCTCCCCACTCTCCATACTCCTTCTATCATATCACCTTTAAGGTCCTTTAGCTTGAATTTTTTAACAATGAAAATCATTAATTAGCAACATTATTGACCCAATTAATATCTATCTGTAGAGGGGCATTGACTCTATTAATGAAGAATAACTCTCACACTTCTCCTACTGAATGATTTGTCACTTCCTTTTCTATTAGTAAAACAAATATCTTTTTAATATTTTTATATAAAAATAAGACGTGCAGGGGTGCCCTACACGTCTTGCATAGTTGTTTTATATATGAAGAAAAGGAAAAATAAAAAACCCTTATCTCATAAGGATTTAAATGGTGGCCCCGAGAGGAATTGAACCTCCGACCTGCGGTTTAGGAAACCGTTGCTCTATCCCCTGAGCTACGGGGCCGAATGAGTCATATTATACAGTAAAATGATCAAAAGCAAAAGAGTATTGAACGATAATAATCGCGTGATCATTAGATCACGCGATCCGAACATTTCCCCCAATTGGCTATTCTGTTACCCAGCTTTGCATATAGTTAGTATCTTCATATTGGTGTACATGCTCAATAACCTTAAGCGGACGAAAGGTATCAACCATTACTGCAAGCTCTAGCGTTTCTTTTTTGCCGATGCTTGCTTCTATTTTTCCTGGATGCGGACCGTGTGGAATACCAGATGGATGTAAAGTGATTGAAGCTTCCTCAATACCTTTACGGCTCATAAAGTTTCCTTCGACATAGTAGAGCACTTCATCGCTATCGACATTACTATGAAAATAAGGTGCTGGAATTGACTCTGGATGGTAATCATAAAGTCTCGGTACAAATGAACAGACTACGAAGTTATTTCCTTCAAACGTTTGGTGCACAGGAGGTGGCTGATGAACGCGTCCTGTAATTGGTTCAAAATCATTGATGTTAAACTTCCAAGGATACAGGTAACCATCCCATCCGACCACATCGAGTGGATGATGATCGAATACATGACGATGTAGTCCACCTCTTGTTTTCGTCACCACTTCGAAATCACCTTTTTGATCATAAGAGGCGAGGTGATCTGGCCCACTAATATCTCGTTCACAAAATGGGCTATGTTCCATTAACTGACCATATTCATTCCGATAGCGCCGAGGTGTTGTAATGGCACTGGTTGCTTCAATAACGAGCCAGCGATTATCAACTCCTTCAGGAATAACCCGATAGATCGTCCCTATTGGAATCACGATATAATCCCCAGGACCATACGTCATCACACCAAACATCGTTTCAATTTTCCCAGTACCATGGTGCACGAAGAAAAGTTCATCACCGTCACCATTACGGTAAAAGTAATCCATCTTTTCAGTAGGGTTCACAACACCTAGCAGTACGTCTTCATTCCCCAGGAAATAACACCTATCGACAATTGCATCTCCTTTAGTGTCACATTGTGCGGTTCGAAAATGACGATGTCGAAGTGCACTATTCGATTCAAACTCTGGCAAAGTACTTTTAAGAAAGGCTGCTTCTTTTACTGCAGTCGGGAAATGATGATGATATAAAATCGATTGGACTCCAGAAAACCCTTTCGTTCCCATCACCTGCTCACGATAAAGCGATCCATCTTTTTTCTTAAAAGTGGTATGGCGTTTATGTGGAATCTCACCCATTTTCTTATAATAGACCATCCTCTTCCTCCTCTCCTATGATATTTGAAAGTGTTCCAAGATGATCAATTGAGAGATCTACCTTGTCACCTGGTACGAGCCAGTTACGCCCCATTTGTTCAAGAATACAACCACTGCCTACTGTACCTGAGCCAATCACTTCACCTGGATATAACGTTACATTTTTTGATGCCTGTTCAATAATCTCACTAAATGAATAATACATGTCTTTCGCATTTCCCAAGGAATAACGCTCTCCGTTAACAAATGCCTCCATCTTAAGATTAAGTCGACCATGTTCTAGCGGAAGTTCTTCTTTTGTAACGAGATATGGCCCAAACGAAGTAGCAAAATCTTTTCCTTTTGCAGGACCAAGACCAACCTTCATTTCCTTTGATTGAAGGTCACGCGCGCTCCAATCGTTCATTATCATAAACCCGAAAATGTGCTCAGCTGCCTGTTCAGCTTTGATGTTCCGACCTTCTTTTCCAATTACGCATGCTATTTCAAGTTCATAATCTAGCTTTTCACATGAACGCGGTCGATGAATAAGATCATCTGGTCCTTTTACTGCCATATGATTAGAGAAATAAAACACTGGTAACTCATACCATTCAGGTACAATCCCAAGACCTCTCTTCCCTCTCGCACTTAGTACATGTTCTTCAAACGCATAAAAATCTCTTATGCTCAAAGGGCGTGGGATCGGGGCATGTAGCGTAACATCTTTCAATTCATATCCAGTGTTTGGTAATTCTTTAATAAGAGTATGGTAACGTTCGAAATTTTGAATTACATCTATTAAATTTTCTGGTATAGCCCCGTTCGAGGCCTGATGCAAACTAACAACTCGGTCACTATGAACTATACCTACTTGTATCCTACCGTCTACTTCAAAAGTAACGAATTTCACCGTTCTCAGCTCTTTCCATTAGCCGTTGTTTTTCGAATCAATGTAAACGTATCTGCTGTTGCACGAGTATACTCTTGGCCTGCTAAACGCCCAACAGGATTCAGTTTCTCAGTATTAATTTTGCCATCTTCGTATAATTCGTCACGCACGTGAACCATAACAACTTTGCCAATAACCAAACTTCCAGAACCTTCGTGATCGCCAAATTCGACAACTTGATCAAGAATACATTCAAGTTGAACGCCGCTTTCTTTCACCCGAGGTGGACCAACAAGCTCACTATGCTCTTTCGTAAGCCCAGAAGCGATAAACTCATCTGTCTCCTTTTCAAATGGTGTAGCACATTCATTCATTTGTTCCACAATTTTTTCGCTAACAATATTTATAACAAATTCCTTTGTATCTTCAATATTTAGAAGGGTATCTTTTTTGCTCCCTTCACCTGCTTTTCGCATTGGAGCAAAACAAACCATCATCGGGTCTGCACAAATCCCAGTAAAAAAACTAAACGGTGCTAGATTAACATCGCCGTTACGATCCATACTTGAAACAAAAGCTATCGGACGAGGTACTACTGATCCAATTAATAACTTATAAGCTTCTTTCCAGTCTAACGTATCTGGTTGTACTTTCATGAGACTGGCAACTCCTTCTTAAGTATGATGATGCTATCTTCTATAAGTTGCCTCTACGTTCCTGCTCCCGCTCAATGGCCTGGAATAATGCTTTAAAGTTACCCTCTCCGAAACCTTTTGCTCCTTTACGCTGAATGATTTCAATAAAGAGTGTTGGACGGTCAACAACAGGCTTTGCGAAAATTTGAAGAAGATAACCTTCATCATCGCTATCGACCAATATCTTCAATTCACGAAGCTTACTAATCTCCTCGTCAATTTCCCCCACTCGTTCCGTCAATTCTTCATAATACTCATCTGGCGTTTCAAGAAACTCAACGCCACCGTCACGCAGTTTCCCAACCGTATCAACAATATCGTTAGTAAGAACAGCGATATGTTGAACGCCTGGACCATTATAGTAATCAAGGTACTCTTGAATTTGGGATTTACGCTTCCCATTCGCAGGTTCATTAATAGGAAATTTAATGCGCCCACCATTATGCATAACCTTCGACATTAAGGCAGAATACTCGGTGCTAATATCTTCATCATCAAAATGAATCATTTGCTTAAAGCCCATAACATTCTCATAATACGAAACCCATTCTTCCATTGATTCAACATTTCCGACGCAGTGGTCAATACCAATTAGTCCAGTTTCCTCTGACGGAATTGTCCCCTCAAACTTTGTATAGCCAGGAAGAAAAATCCCAGGGTAGTTCTTCCGCTCGACAAGTGTATGAATGGTATCACCGTACGTTCCAATAACCGCCATCTTCACGACACCATGCTCATCTTTATATTCTTTTGGCGGACTAAGTTCGATCGCCCCACGCTCAGAAGCTTCTTTGTAAGCCCTTTCAACATCGTCCACAGTAAGAGCAATATCCTTCACACCGTCTCCATGTAATTTAACAAACTCTGCAATTGGATGATCATTAGACAAGGCTCCCGAAAGAACGAGTCGAATATTGTTTTGCTGCAAAACATAAGAAACTTTCTCACGATCGCCTGTTTCTAACCCTGAATAAGCAACAGGCTTAAAACCAAACGCCTTACAAAAATAATGACTCGCTTGCTTTGCGTTACCTACATAAAGCTCCAAATAATCGACATCACGAACGGGGAAAAAGTCAGCGGTATCCTGTTGATTTTGATTCAACATCTGTTCCTGCATAATGATCCCTCCAAATTTAGTTTGTCACTCAGCTTAAACGTATAGCTTTTTCCATTTCCTTTCAAGAGTCCTTGCTAAAGCCATAACGCTTCTATGTAATGAAAGGCGAAAGCGCCCGATTAGACCCGAAAGGCACTGGAGCCCTTCAAATTGAACACGATCTTTGTGTTCGAGGTGAAGGGTGAAGTGACCGAGGGGGTGGGCGCTGCAGCTGGATCTAATGAAAGGCGAAAGCGCCCGGATAGACCCGACAGGCACTGGAGCCCTATTTGAAAAGAAAGACCGGTTATTGCCTGGTCTTTCTTTCAAAATAACTCGAAAGTGGATAGATCGTTAAACTTTGAAATACAAGTGAGAGTAAAACAGCACCAAAGGTAAGAGAAATGACTGTTCCGCTCCCAGAACCATACTCTGTTTCTAAACCAAGTAACAATGCGACTGACATTGTGCCACGAATGCCAGACCAGGTAACGAGTGAAATATCTTTCCAATTAAACTCATTTCGCCAGCTTGAAAAGGACTTAATAATGCCTGTAAGAACGAGGAAGCGAACGAGCACGGAAGTCAGGAAAATAATGCCTGCGAATAACCAGTGATTGAAGTCAAGATAGTTAGTTGTCTCAATGCCTATTAATAAAAAGATTAGAGCTAATATACTAGGTTCAACTACTTCCCAGAAACTATTTAAATATTCTCTGTAATGGGTCTCTTTAATGAAGCCATCAAGTTCGTAAGAGAGCATGATTCCGGCTGCTACAACTGAAAGTACACCTGAGACACCAAGTTTTTCAGCTACATAAAAACTTCCATAAGCGAGAACGATACTAAGCATGACCTGATATTGCCTTTGATGAGTAAAATAAATGGCCCTGCATACAATCCATCCAAATAATGCACCAATCGCTATACCACCGAGTGATACTAGTATGAAATCATAAGCAAAAGAACTGGTTGAAAACTGTTCTCCCCCTAGATACATGGAAGCTATGACAGTGAAAAGAACAATACTTGTACCATCATTCACCATGGACTCTCCTTCTACAACGTCAGCTATCTTTGGATCCTTCGATGCTTTTTTCAATATTGATACAACAGAAACCGGATCAGTTGGAGTTAGAATTGAAGCAATTAATAAAGCCCCAACAAATGATAGGGATAGAAACGGACCACTTATCGCATATAATAGAGTACCAAGAAGAAGTGCACTGAGTAGAAGCCCTACTGTGCTTAGTGCAGCGATAATGCCAGCATGCTTTTTCAAATGGGAGAATGGAAACTGATACGCTGATATAAAAAGGAGTGCTGGTAGAAACCATTCAAAAATAATTTCTTTGGTAATATGTACAGATGTAAAAAAGGGAACAAAAGATAAAGCAATACCAAGTAAAAGCAAGACAAGTGGAGCCGGAAAGTTTTTTTGTTTATTATCAATTGTGTAGACTAAGTAACCGATAAATAAAAGAATCAAAATTTGATGAGAATCCATTATTCCACTCCTTTCCATTTGCTAAATTCCCCTTGATGATAGGGATTAAACAGGCAGGCTTTATTTACCTCTAAGTTGCATGTTTTAACCCTGTCAACAGTCCTAGGTCTATGCTACAATAAGCTTTGTCTATTAAAAGATAAGTAAGGTCTGCTATAGAAACGACGGAGGAGGATACGTATGAACCAGACCCCATTTATTGCCGTCGAAGGCCCGATCGGTGTTGGAAAGACTTCTCTATCGCGAGCACTCTCTGCTCATTACAAATTCGAGCTCTTTCAAGAAATTGTAGAAGAGAATCCATTTTTAGGTAAGTTTTACGATGACATTGAAGAGTGGAGCTTCCAAACCGAGATGTTTTTTCTCAGCCATCGATACAAACAATTAGAAGAGATCGATAAGCATTATCTTTCCAAACAGCTTCCTGTTATATCTGATTACCACATTTTTAAGAATAAAATATTCGCCCAACAAACGCTCAGTGACAAGCACTTTTCTAAATACATGAAGATTTATGACATCTTAACCGAGGGAATGCCTGAACCGAACGTCATTATCTATTTAAATGCTAGCCTTGAAACGCTATTAAATCGTATCTCCCAAAGAGGAAGACAGATTGAGAAAAGCATTGATCCCGCTTATCTTGAACGTCTATCTTCTGATTATGAACGATTTATGCAAGAATTCGAAGCACATCATCCCGATATTCCAGTGCTACGCTTCAATGGCGACGAGATGGATTTTGTGTCGAATCAAAAGGATTTGCACACGATCTTTCAAACCCTCGAACAAACATTGAAAGAAGGAGACCCTGTTAAATGAACCTCAGAGAGAAATACAATATTCCACAGGACGCCGTCATAACGATAGCCGGTACTGTAGGCGTAGGGAAATCTACGATTACCAACGCCCTAGCAAATGCACTACAATTTAGAACATCGCTCGAGAAAGTAGATAATAACCCATACCTTGAAAAGTTCTATAATGACTTTTCTCGCTGGAGCTTTCACTTGCAAATTTATTTTCTAGCAGAACGGTTTAAAGAACAGAAAAGAATGTTCGAATATGGAGGCGGCTTTGTACAAGATCGATCCATCTATGAAGATACAGGTATTTTCGCCAAAATGCATTACGAAAAAGGAACGATGTCGAGCGTAGATTACGATACGTACACAAACCTTTTCCAATCAATGGTGATGACACCATTCTTCCCGCATCCTGACTTAATGATCTACCTTGAAGGATCATTTGATGATGTCGTTGATCGTATTAAAGAACGTGGTCGTCCAATGGAGCAACAAACACCAACGGAATATTGGGAAGAAATGTATCAGCGTTACACGAACTGGATTGACAGCTTCAATGCCTGTCCGATTCTCCGTTTAAATATTAATGATTACGATCTTGTTAACGACCCTTCTTCTGTAGAACTTATCTTAAAGCGCATCGAGCAGAAGTTTCATCAGATTCCTTCATTAAGTAGATCCTAGTCAAAAAAGCTATCCATCATGGATAGCTTTTTTGTTATACCTATTTTTGAACATAGAAAAACCACTGCCGGCGATGACAGTGGTCAAATATAATCTCCAAATTATATGCGCGTTGGTTATTAATTAGTAAATGGAGGAGGAAGAGGGATTCGAACCCCCGCGGGCGATTAAGCCCCTGTCGGTTTTCAAGACCGATCCCTTCAGCCAGACTTGGGTATTCCTCCGTGTTGTTAAGTTATTAACTAACTGCGACAATTAATATAATATCACCGTCTTAAAATAATGTCAACAATATCCCGAAACTTTTTTAAAAAAATTTAATTCCCTTAAATTGTTGACCAAATCAACCTCTCTTACTATACACTATTTCATCTTTAAAATAAAGAGCAGAGAAAATTCTCTACTCTTTATAAACATTATTTAATAACTTCACGGCCACCCATATATGGACGAAGTACTTCTGGAACGATGACAGAACCGTCTTCTTGCTGATAGTTCTCAAGGATTGCTGCAACTGTTCTTCCAATCGCTAGGCCAGATCCGTTCAGTGTATGAAGGAATTCCGGTTTTCCATTTTTCTCTCTACGGAATCGAATGCCTGCTCGACGTGCCTGGAAATCTTCAAAATTACTGCAAGAAGAAATTTCACGATACGTTCCATAGCTTGGAATCCAAACTTCGATATCGTATTTCTTTGCTGCTGTAAATCCTAGATCTGCAGTACACATGCTCATCACACGGTACGGTAATTGAAGAAGTTGAAGCACCTTCTCAGCGTGTCCAGTTAGCTTCTCAAGTTCATCATAAGAATCTTCTGGCTTAACAAAGCGAACAAGTTCTACTTTGTTAAACTGATGCTGACGGATTAATCCACGTGTATCTCGACCAGCAGATCCCGCTTCGGAACGGAAACAAGCACTATAGGCTGTGTAAGCAAGTGGTAGCTCTTCCACATCCATAATTTCGTCACGATGGAAGTTTGTAACGGGGACTTCTGCTGTTGGGATTAAGAAATAATCTTCTTCGCGAATTTTGAAAGCATCTTCTTCAAATTTAGGTAACTGACCTGTACCAGTCATGCTCTCACGGTTCACAAGGTATGGAGGAAGAATTTCTTCATAGCCATGCTCAGATTCGTGTAGATCCATCATGAAGTTAATAAGGGAACGTTCAAGTCGTGCTCCTGCTCCTTTATAGAAAGCAAATCGGCTTCCTGTCACTTTTGCAGCACGTTCGAAATTAATAATATTAAGATCTGTCGCAATATCCCAGTGTGGTTTCGCCTCGTAAGTGAACTCTTTTTTCTCACCCCACGTACGAATTTCGATATTGTCATCTTCTGTTTCGCCAACAGGAACGCTCTCATGAGGAATGTTCGGAATCTGAAGAAGAATTTGCTCAAGCTCTGTTTCAACAGTGCGCAGTTCTTCGTCAATCGTCTTAATCTTATCGCCAACTTCACGCATCTCTGTAATTAAGTGATCCGCATCCTTCTTTTCACGTTTAAAGGCAGCTACGCTCTTGGAAACTTCATTACGCTTCCCTTTTAACTGCTCAGTTTCTGCAATAAGATCTCTTCTGCGTTGATCAAGTTCCTCAAAACGATCAAGACCTACTAGATCTTCCCCACGCTTTGATAACTTCGTTTTTACTTCTTCAAAATTCTTACGCAAATACTTTAAATCAATCATGCTTTTTCCTCCTTTTTTAGAATGATAAACGAGTTAACGGACAAATCTTGGGTATAGGCTAGATGTTTATGAATGACTTTTTCGTAAACATTGTTGCTTTAGCAATAAGAGTAGTGGTTGATTTCCGCTCCAGGATGCTCGCTTTCCGCGGGGCGGGTGATGAGCCCTCCTCGTCGCTACGCGCCTGTGGGGTCTCACCTGTCCCGCTCATCCCGCAGGAGTCGAGCACCTTTCGCTCCAATCAACTTTGATGTGCGGCTATTTAAAATCACTTTTCAAAAACAATAATCTTTTAGAAAAGAGTCTTTTTGAATACAAAAAAGCCCCCGTCCCCTATAAAGGGACGAGAGCTACCCGCGTTGCCACCCTGATTGCAGACAATTGCCTGCCTCTTAACAGAATAACGGTCTGCTCCGAGATGGCCTACTATATTTCAGCCTTCTACTCAGGGATGGATTCATAGGGCTCAATGATCGATTCACACCACACATCGACTCTCTTTGCATTGAACATCTATTACTAATTCCCGTCAACGTTTTTGTTTATCATTCGTCTCAGGCAGAGATTGTATACTCTGCTACTTGGTACGTTATAATTTACACGAAAATTTACTCTGTTGCAAGTCCTTCTTTCTTAAACTCAAGAACCATATCAATAAACATTTGATGCATACGATCATCATCCGTTAACTCTGGATGGAAAGCGCATGCGAGGAAACGCCCTTCTCGTGCAGCTACAATTTTCTCATTAAATGTAGCAAGTATTTCAACGTTCTCTCCTACTTCTTCAATATATGGAGCACGAATAAACACCCCAATAAAGTCTTCATCTAACCCTTCGACAGGTAATGGTGCTTCAAAACTTTCACGCTGGCGCCCGAATGCGTTACGCTTAGCAGTCACATTCATCACGCCAATATGAGACCCTTCAAGTCCCTCAACACGTTCTGACAGAAGAATAAGACCCGCGCAAGTACCAAAGATAGGCTTTTCAGCAGCAAACGCCTTTAAAGGCTCAAGAAATCCATATTGATCAATTAATCGACGCATCGTTGTACTTTCTCCACCTGGCAACACAAGACCATCTAGATCTTCAAGTTGCTCAACGCGTTTTACAACTACAATCTCGGCTTCTTTCGTTTCAAGTGCTTTCACATGTTCACGGATTGCTCCTTGCAGTCCAAGGACCCCGACTTTCACCATAATGCTCTCGACTCCTTATGTCTAATCTAAGCAAGACCCCCACCTCATGTTGCTCAGGTGGGGGATCAATGTTTTTACCAGCCGCGCTCTTGCATACGCTCTGTTGGCTTAAGTGAAGATATTTCAATACCTGGCATTGCGATTCCAAGGTTCTTAGAGATATTTGCAATCAATTCATAATCCTGATAGTGAGTTGTTGCTTCCACAATTGCTTTAGCAAACTTCTCAGGATTATCAGATTTGAAAATTCCAGAACCAACGAATACGCCGTCAGAACCAAGCTCCATCATTAGGGCTGCATCTGCAGGAGTTGCAATACCACCAGCAGCAAAGTTAACAACCGGAAGACGTCCAAGCTCTTTAATTTGAAGAAGAAGCTCAAATGGCGCCTGAAGGTTTTTCGCTTCTGTCATCAGCTCATCTTCAGACATGCTTGAAATTTTACGAATTTGGGATTGAATAAGACGCTGATGACGCACAGCTTCAACAACGTTTCCTGTTCCAGGTTCACCTTTTGTACGAAGCATTGCAGCACCTTCACCTACGCGGCGCAGTGCTTCACCTAGGTTACGTGCACCACATACGAAAGGAACAGTGTACTTGCGCTTATCAAGGTGATATTCTTCATCAACTGGAGTTAATACTTCACTCTCATCGATGTAGTCTACGCCCATTGATTCAAGAACGCGAGCTTCCACAATATGTCCGATTCGGCATTTTGCCATAACTGGAATAGAAACAGCATTTACAACGTCCTCTACAATTGTAGGATCAGCCATACGTGCTACGCCGCCTGCTGCACGAATGTCAGAAGGAACGCGTTCAAGCGCCATGACAGCTACTGCACCAGCTTCTTCTGCAATCTTTGCCTGTTCTGCATTAATAACGTCCATGATGACGCCGCCCTTTTGCATTTCAGCCATACCACGTTTTACACGATCTGTACCTGTTTGTTGATTCATCTATATTCCTCCCATATCTATAGTAGAAAACGATTTTTGCTTACATCTATCTATCAAACGCTTTTATTGTAACATTTTTTGAGGACTTGTCCTATCACATGTGCGTTGATTTCGTAAAAGATTTAGAAAAATACTCCCCGATATGGTAGTCGAAGAGTATTTTTTCCAAAACTTTGTGTTTTTATTAACTAAATAACCCTTTTACTGCATCCGCTGCACTCGTCCAGATGCCTCCGAAGAAACCACCAATTGCGCGCATTGATAGTGTAAACCAACCAGCTTTTTCAATAGAATCTGTTGCTATAAGCGGAACAGACGTACCGTTATCACCTGTGATGTAACCAAAGTCCTTGCCAGTCGATTTCAAAACGACTTGACCAACTTTATCGCCTTCTTTAATTGGAGCAGTAAGTTCCCCATCTTCTGTTAACAATGACTGATCAAGTTCATAGCTTAGCTCATAAGGTTGTTCAGTATCCTTTTCTGTTACTGCACTAAATGATTCTCCTGCAGCCACACTAACTTCTTTCTCTTTACCTTTTACAACAGGAACTGTTGAATTATCTTTTGCTTTATCGCCTTTTGTAATAATTGATTGTGATTCAAATTGGTCGAAACCAAAATTCAATAATTTAGCTGTTTCATTAAAGCGTGCTTCATAAGAATCCGTCTTCATCACAACTGATATTAAGCGCATGTCACCCTGCTTTGCAGTTCCGGTAAATGCATAGCCTGCAAGATCAGTCGATCCTGTTTTAAGTCCATCAATTCCATCTACAGAATATTTATTAGCATAAATAAGCGTTGGAAGAAGCCAATTCCAGTTCTTCATTACAATTTCATCATCTGTACCTTCACGGAATTTCTTAACCGGCGTACTCGTTGTTTCAAGTACTTCAGGGAAGTCATTTAGAAGATGATAAGCAAGAAGTCCAGTTGAACGAGCAGACATCATATTTTCTTCTTCAGGGTCTCCAGCAGGATGGTTTCCAAGGAGATCTCTGTTATTTAACCCTGAGCTATTTACAAATTTATATTCCTTCATACCCATTTCTTTAGCTTTTGCGTTCATCATTTCAACAAACTTCGTTTCGCTTCCCGCTAGATGTTCTGCAAGTGCCATAGTTGCTGCATTCGCAGAATAGATCGCCATAGCTTCATACAATTCTTTTACTGTATATTTTTCATCTACGCGAAGTGGCACGTTGGAAAGAGAACGATTTTGGGAGAGCTTATGTATCGTTTCGCTAATAGAAACCTTGTCATCCCATGCAATTTCGTTTTTACTAATTGCTTCAAGCAATAAATATTCCGACATCATTTTTGTCATACTTGCAGGTGAGAGCGTTAGTTCAGGATCTTTTTGATATAGAATTTTCCCTGAATTTGCATCGATTAAGATCGCTGCTTCTGCATTGATTTCTGGTGCCTCTGCAGCCATTGCAGTACGGCCTCCACCAAATGTTCCTGCTAATAGTAATACAAACGCCATAGTTACGATCATGGCTTTTAAACCAAGGTTTTTCAACCCCTACACCTCCAAATAAGTCTCACATAACCGCTATTCTATCACACCTAAAATTAAAAAAATAGATAGAGGAAGCCCCCCTATCTACTTTTCGAACGTATTGATCTATTTTTGTCACAGACGCTTCTAAACTTCATTCAAAAGTACTATTAAACGGAATAGTTTGGTGCTTCTTTCGTCACCTGAACGTCGTGTGGATGACTCTCGCGTAGTCCTGCACCTGTAATGCGGACAAACTGACTGTCTTCACGTAGTGAATTGAGGGTTCTGGTTCCGCAATAGCCCATACCAGAACGTAAACCGCCAATTAACTGATGAATTGTATCGCTTAGTGGTCCTTTATATGGAACTCTTCCTTCGATTCCTTCAGGAACTAGCTTAGACATATTTTCCTGGAAATAACGATCTTTACTGCCTTTTTCCATAGCACCAATTGAGCCCATACCACGATAGACTTTGAATTGACGACCCTGGTAAATTTCGCGCTCTCCTGGACTTTCATCAACGCCTGCAAGGATACTACCTAGCATTACAGCGTGCCCACCTGCAGCAATGGCTTTAACAATATCACCAGAGAACTTAATTCCTCCATCTGCAATGATGCTAATACCGTGTTTGCGTGCTTCAGTCGCACATTCATAAATGGCTGTAATTTGTGGTACACCAACGCCTGCAATTACACGAGTTGTACAAATAGATCCTGGTCCAATACCTACCTTAACAACATCGGCTCCTGCTTCAATTAGTGCTCTTGTCCCTTCAGCTGTTGCTACGTTTCCAGCAATGATAGAAAGGTCAGGGAATGCAGCACGTATTTCGGTTACTTTAGTCATGATACCTTCAGTATGACCATGTGCAGAGTCAAGAACAATGACATCAACACCTGCTTCAACTAGCTTCTCTACTCGCTTTAAAGCATCAGTTGTATTACCTACAGCAGCACCTACAAGTAGCCTTCCTCTATTGTCTTTAGCTGACTGTGGGAACTGAATGACTTTTTCGATATCCTTAATGGTGATAAGTCCTCTTAAAGTCCCATCATCATCAACTAAAGGGAGCTTTTCAATACGATGCTTTTGAAGAACACGTTCTGCTTCCTTTAAAGTTGTACCAACTGGAGCCGTAACAAGATTTTCTTTCGTCATTACTTCTTTAATTTGAATTGAATAATCCTCGATAAACCGAAGATCACGATTAGTTAGGATGCCAACTAGCTTTCGTTCATCATTAACGATTGGAACACCTGAAATACGGTATTTCCCCATTAGATGTTCAGCATCGAATACTTGATGCTCTGGCGTGAGAAAGAAAGGATCTGTAATTACACCACTCTCGGAACGCTTAACACGATCAACATGCTCAGCCTGTTCCTCTATTGACATACTCTTATGGATAATACCAAGTCCACCCTGTCGTGCCATTGAAATAGCCATAGGGGCTTCTGTTACTGTATCCATGCCTGCACTGATAATCGGAACATTTAACTCAAGGTTCTTTGTTAATTGAGTTTTAACAGATACTTCCCTCGGTAGTACGTCTGAAAAAGCTGGTGTTAATAATACATCATCGAAGGTTAATCCTTCTTTAGCAAATTTTGATTCCCACATCCCTTTCATCCTCCTCTAATCGATTTGACCGAAATTTTATTAGTAGCTTATCAATTGGTTAAACTACTGTCAAGAAAGATAGAATAAGTTTGAATTATCAAACATGGAGGGTTCTTATGGGGTATTCTGGACATCACCGTACTACGAACTATGAATTCCAATCAGCTTCATATGTTCAGCAATATCTGAAGAAATGTTATTCTAACATTGAAATTCCAGATGCAGAACGCAAAAGTTATGATGCCTGCTATCGTTTTATGTACTTCATTGAATATGGTGAGCGGTATTATCGTCATGCAGCTATTGCAGAAACAGAATTAAAACCAATCCTGTTGTTTTATGGAATGATCCAACTATTGAAAGCATGCTTGTTAACTCTCGATCCAAATTATCCAGGGGATACACATGTTCTAGCCCACGGTGTAACGTCTAGAAAACGTAAAAAGCGTCATTATTCATTTATGCAAGACGAAGTGAAAGGGCAGAAGAACGGACTCTTTGAATATTTTTCAAGAAAAATGTTCCATATGAAACAAGTTGAAGGAGAAAAATACAGAATGGAAGAAGTATTATCACTTATTCCTGAGATGAGTTCACTATTTGAAAGAATGAGCGGCAAGGTAATTTGCTATAGAGCAATACCTCTTACTTCGAATTCTTTTACAATTCAGTCGGACATTCTTGATTCACTTAATATGACGGTTGAAAGGTTTGAGTCTTTTCTTAAGCAACATAGGAAAGAAGAAATAAAAGTATTTACACAAAGCCGTAATTTATTGACTCTTAAAATTGAAGGTGGGCTCAGTAAAGAATTATTTAAGCGCCCTTTCCTATCTAGCCACGAAAAACTATACATTCCTGCAGAAAGGATACAGTACAATCCTATTACTGAAATCATGGCCCACTATCTCATTCTTTATAATCTAAGTATGATTTGCCGATATGAAACCGAATGGTGGGGTGACCTTTTTCACACACAGGAGTCTGTAGATCTTCCATTTATATTGCAGTTTCTTGAGATAACATCTGAAAAAGTGCCTTACTTGCTTTATGAGTTCTTAGAAATGAGAAAATAAGATAGTGGTTATGATGGCATTGCGGTATTTATCCGCGATTTTGGTGACTATATCCGCGAAAATCGAAATATATCCGCGTTTTTCATGATATATCCGCGAATTCTAAATTATATCCGCGATTCTGTACTAAAGCAAGAATTGTTTGTCTAGACCTTTTTAAAGTTAAGACCATACAAAAAAGTCAGAGACCGTTTTGATCTCTGACTTCTCATTATTGCCCAGCGACGTCCTACTCTTGCAGGGGGAGATCCCCCAACTACCATCGGCGCTGAAGAGCTTAACTTCCGTGTT
>NZ_JAFKOI010000026.1 GCF_017303315.1 Bacillus sp. NTK071 | reverse complement strand
ATAAAGTGAAACTTCCATCAGAGGGGATCCTTTCACCCCTCTGATGGTTAGCTGAACCAATCGGACCTTTAGGGGCAGTTCCCCACCTCGCCATCTTGATTAGCTAATGTTTTAGAGGTGGTTTTTTACTGCCCCTTAAGGGTGGGATAAAGACGTTTTTGGATGTATAGCACATTTTTGACAGATTTGTGAATAGAACTCATACCTCGAAACGATACTAATGGAAAGATCATGTAGATTACACCATTTTCACAGTGATTGGAGCAATCACATAACATTTCCAGAAAGCGAGGCAACTTAGATGAAAGCAACAGGTATCGTTCGTCGTATTGATGATTTAGGTCGTGTTGTCATCCCAAAAGAAATTCGCAGAACTCTCAGAATTAGAGAAGGGGATCCTCTAGAAATTTTCGTTGATCGGGAAGGGGAGGTAATCCTTAAGAAATACTCTCCTATTAGCGAGCTAGGGGATTTCGCAAAAGAATATGCGGAGTCACTTGCAGAGCATTCAGGTCATATCGCGCTAATCTCTGATCGTGATGTTTACATTACGGCAGCTGGAGGGTCCAAAAAAGATTATCTCAACAAAAGCATTGGCGATGCAGTCGAAAAAGCGATGAATGAGCGGAAATGTCTTTTAAACGAAGATAAGTGCGAACTCATCGAAGGTGTTCCCGTTGAAACCGGACATGTGATTGCTCCGATAATTGCGAATGGGGATCCAATCGGAACAGTGATCTTGCTTGCCAAAGAGGCAGACAAGGTATCTGAATTAGAGCAGAAGCTTGCTGAAACAGCAGCTGGTTTTCTTGCAAGGCAAATGGAACAATAGGACACACAAAAAATGGAGGCATATGCCTCCATTTTTTGTGTGTTACAATGTTTGAAAAGTTTCCCACATTCCATCGTATGATATAATTCTTACATAATAATCAGGCTAAAAATTACTTGTGGTAGGTGTGTATGACGTCAAATGAAAACCAAAAAGGATTCTGGCATGGCGCGCTCCTGCTAACTGCTGTAGCTCTTTTTATGAAGATCTTGAGCGTAGGCTACCGAATCCCTTATCAAAATATTACAGGTGACATAGGGTTCTATGTCTATCAACAAATTTACCCTTTCTACTCTATTGCCATTATCCTTGCTACTTATGGGTTTCCAGTCGTCATTTCGAGACTTGTCGCGGAGCAGATGGCTAGAAACAATACTGAGAAGGCAGAGGAGATTTCGCGTTATAGTTTTTATGTCCTCACTTTACTTGGACTGGGTGGATTTGTAACTCTTTATATGGGGGCAACGGCTCTAGCTGATTTAATGGATGATTCGAGATTATTAAACCCACTGCGGGCAACGGCATTTTCTTTTCTCATTATGCCAGGTATTGCTTCCATCAGAGGGTATTTTCAGGGTCACCAAAATGTTGTCCCCACTGCATGGTCTCAAGTTACCGAACAGACTGTTCGTGTCATCGCTATTCTTACCCTTTCCATTGGACTCGTTTCAAGTGGGTACGGAGCTTATGCAATTGGAACAGGTGCAGCAATAGGATCTATATTAGGCGGTGTCGCTGCACTCTTGCTTCTTATGATCATGCGTATAAGAGGACGAAATGTACAATTGCTACCTCGCCGCATCAATGTGTTGCGATTTTTAGGGGTTGCACGCAGGGTTTTAACAGAAGGTACATTAATTTGCGTGAGTGCATTGGTGATGGTGCTCTTTCAGTTAATGGATGCTTTAACAATCGTATCAAGTCTATCAGAGTATGGGTTATCTTCGATTGAAGCTAGGGAAACGAAGGGCGTTTTTGATCGTGGTCAACCGCTCATACAGGTAGGGACAGTTCTTGCTACATCGTTGTCGTTATCAATCGTACCCGTTATATCAAAAGCAACAGCTGAAAAGAATGCCTTGCTCATTCAAGAAAAAGCGGGACTTTCACTGAAAATAAGCTTTGTCATTGGACTGTCTGCAGCAGTAGGTCTTGCTTGCATTATGGATGTAACCAACATCATGCTTTTTACGGATGATTCACTTTCCAGTACGCTTAGCTTTCTCGCAGTTTCGATTTTATTTAGTTCTCTTGCTATGACTGCAGCTGGAATTCTTCAGGGGGTTGGACTTGCAAGAAAAGCTGCGCGATATGCTGGTATTGGTATTCTATTGAAGGCGTTTTTGAATATCGTACTAGTTCCTACAATTGGGATTGACGGAGCTGCAGTCGCAACGGTCATTGGACTTGCAACCGTCGCAGTTCTTACTATACTTGCAGTTCACTCAAAAATAGGGCTAATTCAGTATCCTTTTCAAATTGGTCGTGCTATCACAGCAGTGACAATCATGAGTAGTGCTGTTATTTTGTTTCAAACCCTTTTTCCTTCAGCTATTTCAAGAAGCTTTGCCAGTTTATCTGCATTAGGTGGGGCGTTAATCGGAGCTTGCGTTTTGGGGTTATCACTCATCATCTTACGAGTCTTTACTGATGAGGAAATAGTGCAGTTACCTAAAGGCGAGAAAGTACAGTTATTACAAATTAAATTACGAAAAGGAGACTAAGCTATGACGCAAATTACGATTGTTGGAACTGGAGCGGGCGATTTAAGTCAGCTTTCTCTCGGAAGTTATCGAACCCTTCAGTCTGCAGAGAGGATTTATGCAAGAACGCTTGACCACCCTGTATTAAGGGAATTGATTGAAGATGGGCTATCGATGACAGGCTTTGATGCTATCTATGAAGATCAAGAATCCTTCGAAGATACGTATCGCGCTATTGTTGACCGTCTCTTTCAAGAAGCAGAGAAAGGGTCATTGGTCTATGCAGTTCCAGGGCATCCTATGATGGCTGAAGCTACAGTTCAGCTGTTACTAGATGAACAAGAAGTGCATGGAATTGAAGTGAAAGTAGCTGGGGGACAAAGCTTTCTAGATGCTCTCTTTACTGCGGTACGGATTGACCCAATTGAAGGTTGTCAGATCCTAGATGCGACTCGTTTTGCACGACCTGAAGTGCAGGTGCGTAACCACCTAATCTTTGTACAAGTTTATGATCAATTCACTGCATCTAACGTCAAACTTACTTTAATGGAGCTTCTGCCAGATGACTATGAAGTAACGGTTCTTCAGGCAGCAGGGAGTCGCGAGGAAAAAATTGTGAAAGTTCCGCTGTTTGAGTTAGATCGCGCAATGGAAGTTAATAACCTGACTGCAGTGTATGTGCCACCTGTTCGAGATGAAAAGCTACTCTATCAAGATTTTGGTTGGTTAAGACAAGTAGTAGCAACATTACGTGCGCCTGGTGGATGCCCGTGGGATATGAAACAAACGCATGAATCACTTAAGAAATATCTTATTGAAGAATCATATGAAGTACTCGAGGCGATTGACGAGAAAGATGAGGATCACCTTGCAGAAGAACTAGGTGATGTGTTGCTTCAGGTGTTACTGCATGCTCAAATCGGGGAAGACGATGGAATGTTTACAGTAGATGATGTTATTCAGAAGCTGAGTGACAAATTAATTCGTCGCCATCCCCATGTTTTTGGAGATGAGAAGGTAGAAACAGCAGAAGAAGTTGCAGGACTATGGAACCGTGTGAAAGAGGAAGAGAAGGAAACCTCCCCTTCTCAGTTTGATGCCGTTACAAAAGGCCTTCCAGGATTAATGCGGGCAAATGAACTGCAGAAGGCTGCAGCAAAAGTAGGGTTTGACTGGGATGAAGTTGAGCCAATTTGGGGAAAAATCCAAGAAGAACTGACTGAATTTAGAGAAGCGGTTCATGAGAAAACCTTTGATGATCAAGAAGATGAACTTGGGGATTTGATCTTTGCACTCGTCAACTTAGCACGTTTTTATAAAATAGATCCAGAATTGGCGGTCCATAGAACAAATCAAAAATTCATTGCTCGTTTTCAACATATTGAGAAGAGGGTAAAGGAAAAAGACCTTCAATTAGAGAATTTATCTCTTGAAGAGTTAGATCAGTACTGGGAAGAAGCAAAGCGAAAAGGAATCAAGTAAGGGGAGAAGAAAATCATGAGATTAGATAAATTCCTTAAAGTTTCACGAATCATTAAGCGCCGTTCGATTGCTAAAGAAATTTGTGATAAAGGGCGAATTGAAGTGAACGGTAATAAAGCAAAAGCAGGTACAACGGTTAAGCCTGGGGATGAGCTTGTCATTTCTTTCGGTCATAAGAAAGTAACTGCTCGTGTCGATGAACTAAAGGAAACAACGAAAAAAGATGAAGCGGGTAACATGTTTACAATCGTAAAAGAAGAAGCAGCAGGCGAATAGAAAAAGACCCGATCGGGTCTTTTTTTAATGACTTATAAATGATTTCAGGGAAAAAAACAGAGTGTTAGGTAGGTATAGAATACTCCCTTTTCAGAATAAAGATACCATACACAGCTTGTTCTAAATGCCTTAGTCAGTTCATAGACTTGTATCGAGAAGAGGGGGAGAGCGATGGATAATTACTATGAGTATGGGTCTTATGAGAAGTCTGCTAACACACCTGAACATGATCTTGTGATGAAATCTCGTAAATCGCTTGAAATTACAGGAGTAAAGCATGTCGATAGCTTTGATAACGAAGAGTTTCTTCTTGAGACATCAATGGGGTTTCTTGCTATTAGAGGGCAGCATTTGAAAATGAAGAATTTAAATGTAGAGCAAGGACGAGTATCGATTGAAGGTAAGATATTTGATCTCAGTTATCTTGACCATCACGAAGGGGAAAAAGCTAAAGGGTTCTTTAGTAAGTTGTTCAAATGACGCTGACGGTGCAATTTTACACAATGATTGCCATGGTGGCTATGGGGGTGTGGCTTGGTATAGCCATGGATACCTATAGCCGTTTTCTTAATCCACGCAAAAGCAAAAGTTTATGGCTCTACGGGAACGACGTTGTATTTTGGCTTTTGCAGGGTCTTCTTATTTTCTATGTACTTTACGAAGTGAACGAAGGGGCACTGCGATTTTATGTCTTTTTAGCATTATTATGTGGGTATGCAGCTTACCGTGCTCTCTTTCAACAGTTATACCGTAATAGTCTAGAACGAATGATTATAGTAGCGATAGGGCTCTTTAATTTTGTTCGTTCACTATTTATACACCTCATTTATAAACCAATTCGGTTTATATTGAAACTTTTATTAAGCTTATGTATGATGATAGTGAGTATTGGGGTAACCATTTTTTGGTTTATCTTTAAACTTTTTTGGGTACCGTTTAAGTGGATGATTTTACTGTTGTGGAAACTAATTCCTCGATCTGTTCGCTCATCACTAATAAAAACAGCAGGATTTGCCGATAAAATAAAGAACTACATATACCATTGGTTATCTAAACTAAGAAAGTGAGGAGGGGAGAGCTTGGTTACTGCGAATAAACACAAGCCTAAAGTGACAGAAGTTCATTCGGATTATCATCAGGAGAAACAGCTTCAGGACAAAGTTAGAGAACGTAGACGGAGAGGTCTAGTCCGACGTCTCACTGCATTCGCGGTAGCTGCTTTAGCCATAGCTATTCTATTTATCTCCGTATTCACTTCACAGGCATCAACGATCGAAGAAAAGAATCTACAGCAAAAGCAGGCTGAAGAAGAATTGGTACGTCTTAAGGAACAGGAAAACTATTTAACGGAAGAAATTGAGAAACTTAATAATCTGGATTATATCGGTGAACTGGCGAGAAGAGACTACTTTATGTCAAAACCCGGAGAGACGATCTTTAAGCTTCCTTCTTCCTCAAATTGACACGTTGTTTTTTGAAGGGGTATAATTAACGTACGACTGATCTTTTAAAGATTCTAAGGAGGAGCTTTTTTTACATGGCAATCGAAGTAGGCAGCAAGTTACAGGGAAAGGTAACAGGCATTACAAATTTTGGCGCGTTTGTTGAACTGCCAGATGGCAAGACAGGTCTCGTTCACATTAGTGAAGTTGCGGACAACTATGTCAAGGACATTAATGATTTTCTAAAAGTTGGCGATCAGGTTGAAGTAAAGGTCATCCAGGTTGAAAACGACGGTAAGATTGGTTTATCAATCAAGAAAGCAAAAGATCGACCTGCTTCTGAACGTCCTCAGGGACGTCCACAAGGTCGCCCACAAGGTGTAAGCCGACCTCAAGGAGGCGGCGGAAGACCTGGTGGCGGTGGATTCAAAGGTAAGCCTCGCGGAGGTGGACGTCCTCAAGTAGAGTCATTTGAGGATAAAATGAGCAAATTCCTTAAAGACAGTGAAGACCGTCTTTCAACTTTAAAGAAACAAACTGAGTCAAAACGAGGAGGTCGTGGCGCTCGTCGCGGCTAGAGCTTGTTGTCTACTAAATCATATTCTATTTAAACAAAACAGGCATGCGTCCGCATGCCTGTTTTGTTATTACTGATTGGGGCACAACTGCTAAATTTAAAGCAAACATTAGAAAGTATCAAAAATAAGTTGACACAAACTTTTCTGCAATGTATTATATATCTTGTGCTTAAGAAAGCAACAGTCTTATGGCGGTGTAGCTCAGCTGGCTAGAGCGTACGGTTCATACCCGTGAGGTCGGGGGTTCGATCCCCTCCGCCGCTACCATATTTATAGTTTGGCCCGTTGGTCAAGTGGTTAAGACACCGCCCTTTCACGGCGGTATCACGGGTTCGAATCCCGTACGGGTCACCACTATTACTTCTAATGATAAATTCGTAAATACATAGTTTGATAAAAAGTCCTGCATTTAATTAAATGCAGGACTTTTTTTATGTATGCATGCATTGTAAGCGGGAAAACAAAACGTTGTTTCAGTGTAGAACCTCATTTGTACTACTAATGTGGTAGTTATTTTCTTTTTTATCTTTAACATTTCGACCTTTTTATTTCCAGTTGACATGACACCAAAAAAAGGGAGTAAACCTGACTATCGCTATATTTGTGCTTGTAATTATGCATTGTCTATGCTTCCAGTTGTTTACAGATTTCTCATGTATCTACAACTGATTGACAAGCTTCAGGGAAAGAAGTCGAGAAGTTTATCCTATACTTGTACTTTTTTTTGACAAAAAGCGAATATTGCCTGTGCTTTAATATATAACACAAACTGCTTCAAGCAGATCGGTGATTAAAATAGAATGAAAGAAAGCAGGTGGGGGAATGCAAAGCGAGTTAGTAATGGAAAGATCAAGGTCCAGGATAGGCAAGTGGGTACAGGGGATAAAAGCCAAGTTGGAAATTATCCTTTTTCAACGAGGACTTTTGCTATTTGTCATTGGATTCCTGCTAGGACGAGCTGTTATTCTCACGCAAGTGACGCCTTTTGCGATTCCTTTCTTTGGAGCCGTGTTCTTCTTAAAGCGTGAACGTGCGCCGATGATTATGATCGCCCTACTTGCAGGTGCGGTTTCCACTTCTAATCTTTATAATACAGCCTTCATTATGCTCGGTATACTTGTTTTCTTGATCATCAATCGATTCGTTAAGTTATCTTCTCTGTCACTTGTTAAGACACTACCGATACTTGTTTTTGCAACAAGCTTGCTAGGAAGGTTAGTTTTAAGTTTAATCACAGAACGATCACTTATGAATACAAACTGGATATTAGCAGCTGTAGAAGGTGCACTAGGAATGATATTAACTATTATCTTTATTCAGAGTATACCTGTCCTTTCTATGAAAAAGCGATCTATGGCTCTTAAGAATGAAGAAATCATCAGTTTTATTATTCTCCTGGCGACAATGTTAACGGGGACAATTGGTTGGGTGGTCTATGGATTTTCAATTGAAAATATTCTATCGCGGTATCTTGTCCTTATTTTTGCTTATGTAGGTGGAGCGGCTATCGGTTCTACTGTTGGTGTTGTGACTGGTTTGATTCTCGCTCTTGCAAACGTTGCCAGTCTCTATCAGATGAGTATGCTTGCTTTTTCAGGGTTACTTGGTGGGTTGTTAAAGGATGGAAGGAAAATAGGTGTCGGTATGGGTTTATTGATCGGTACCTTGTTAATTGCGCTCTATGGGAGCGGACCTGAATTTCTGTATCCTAATCTGATGGAGTCTGCTATCGCGGTACTATTGTTTTTTTGTACACCTTCACGTATTACATCACAACTTTCAAAATATATACCTGGCACAGTAGAACATGCTAATGAACAGCAGCAATACCTTAGAAAGGTTCGTGATGTTACTGCAAACCGAGTCGAGCAATTCTCGAATTTGTTTCAAGCCCTTTCGAGTAGCTTCACAGATGTTGATGTTCAGGCAGATGATCAAAGCGAAAGAGAAGTAGACTACTTTTTAAGTCATGTAACAGAAAAAACCTGTCAGAACTGTTTTAAGAAAGAAACGTGCTGGGCAAAGAATTTTGATAAAACATATGAGTATATGACCGGAATTATGCACGAACTTGAACAAACAACAGAATTAAAGAATTATAGTTTGAAAAGAGATTTCGATCAACATTGCATAAAGGCTAATAAAGTCATAGATATCATTGGAAAGGAGATGAGTCATTACCACGCTAACCGTATGTTAAAGAAACAGGTCCGTGAAAGCAGAAAGATTGTAGCAGACCAGTTACGAGGCGTATCGCACGTTATGGGTGACTTTGCGAAGGAAATACAAAAAGAGCGTGATAATCTCCATCAGCAGGAAGAACAAATTATGGATGCTATTCAAAGTATGGGCCTTGAAGTTGGACAGGTTGAAATCTATAGCCTTGAGGAAGGAAATGTAGATGTTGAAATGAAAATTCCAGCGTGTGGAGGTCGCGGTGAAGGAGAAAAGGTTATAGCCCCAATGTTATCAGATATTCTAAAAGAAAATATTGTAGTGAAAAAAGAAGTGTGTGCGGAACACGAACATGAAACATGTCATCTTTATTTTGGATCAGCGAGAGACTTTATTGTAGAAACGGGTGTTGCGAATGCTGCGAAAGGAGGAGCTTGGATATCGGGGGATAGTCACTCTACGATTGAACTTGGTGCTGGGAAATATGCTATTGCTATAAGTGATGGAATGGGGAACGGAGAGCGGGCGCACCAAGAGAGTACAGAAACGATTCAACTGCTCCAGAAAATTCTTCATTCGGGCATAGATGAAACCGTTGCCATTAAGTCGGTCAATTCGGTTCTATCCCTTCGTAACACGGATGAGATCTTCTCAACACTTGACCTTGCAATGATCGACCTACAGGATGCCTCAGCTAAATTCCTTAAAATTGGTTCGATTCCTAGCTTCATCAAACGTGGAGATCGAGTCATGATGATCGAATCAGCTAATCTACCAATGGGAATCATACCTGAATTCGATGTAGAGGTCGTTAGTGAACAGCTGAAAGCTGGAGATCTATTAATTATGATGAGCGATGGGATCTATGAAGGTGTGAAAAATATCGAGAATCCTGAGTTCTGGATGAAGCGTAAAATAAGAGAACTTGCTACAGATAAACCGCAGGAAATAGCCGATCTGATAATGGAAGAGGTGATTCGAACAGAGTATGGAAGAATTGATGATGATATGACCATTGTCGTAGCAAGGGTGAAAAGGAACATCCCGAAATGGTCTACTATTCCAATCTATTCAGCACCTTCATTCAGAAAGAAAAAAGCACAATAAGATGAAACTACTTCATGTATAAACTCTCCTCCTGAAGGCGATGCTTGTAACAGCAAAAAAGGAGGAGTCGAGATGAAGAAGGGAACGCTTAGACAGATTCTATTAATAACAGACGGATGTTCTAACCAGGGGGAAGATCCGGTTGCAATGGCGGCTCTTGCAAGAGAGCATGGGATGACAGTGAATGTTATTGGCGTACTTGATGAAAACGAGCGGACTGACAGCGGACTAAAGGAAATTGAAAATATTGCTTTATCTGGGGGGGGCATCCACCAGCTTGTTTATGCTCGACAACTGTCGCATACGGTTCAGATGGTTACGCGTAAAGCGATGACTCAGACGATTCAAGGTTTTATCCATAAAGAATTGCAATCTATTCTAGGTGCTGAAAAAGAGATAGAAGATTTACCGCCTGATAAGCGGGGGCAGGTGGTAGAAGTGGTAGATGAACTGGGGGAAACGATGGATCTGGAAGTATTGATTATGATTGATACGAGTGCGAGCATGCAGCATAAACTTCCAACGGTAGAAGATGCCCTTCTTGACCTTTCCATTAGTCTGCACTCAAGAATCGGACAAAATGAATATGCTTTATATGCATTTCCCGGGAAACGGAAGCAAGTCGAACAACTAATGAATTGGACACCTCAAATGAAAGATATTCATACGATTTTCCCGAAGCTTAGTTCTGGGGGTATTACACCAACTGGTCCTGCACTCAAAGAAGCAATTGAAGCCTATCAGAAAAAACGCTCAAAGAGAGGACTGCTAGAAGATGGCGGCTACTTCGAAGAATCAGGCAGCTAATGTTCCTCGTGGAACAAGAATAAGAGGGAAATGGAATAAGCAAAGCTATCAAGTTATTAAAAAGCTTGGTAACGGTGCGCTTGGTACAGTTTATTTAGCAGACTCCATCAGAGGAAACGTAGCTATTAAGTTAGGGATTGACAGTATGTCAATTACTTCTGAAGTTAATGTTCTCAAACAGCTTTCGATGGTCCAGGGAACGGTTCTTGGGCCGTTTTTCTATGAAGTCGATGATTGGGAGATGAACGGGAAGTGTTATCCATTCTATGTAATGGAATACATCAATGGAGAACCACTTTTTTCGTTTATTGAGAGAAGGGGTAAAGAATGGCTTGGTATTTTAATGCTTCAGCTCCTTCGTGATTTAGGAGCACTTCACCGAGAGGGATGGGTGTTTGGAGATTTAAAGCCGGATAACTTACTTGTTGAAGGTTCACCACCAACCATTCGCTGGCTCGATGTTGGTGGTACGACGGGAATGGGAAGATCTGTTAAAGAGTTTACTGAGTTCTTCGACCGTGGTTATTGGGGACTCGGAACAAGAGTTGCAGAACCTTCCTATGATCTATTCTCGACTGCGATGGTTATGATCAATGCAGCGTATCCACAGCGATTTGAAAGACCAAAGAAGGAATCAGAACTATTTTTGATGAACAAAATAGAGAAAAGCCCCCTACTTAAAGCTTATAAACCTATTCTTAAAAAGGCGCTTAGAGGTAGTTATGGGAATGCATCAGAGATGCGACAAGAACTTTTCTCACTTCTGCAAGGTGTAAAGTCAGGAGCAGGCAATCGTCCCGCTATACCTTCCAATTCGAGGGTTATGTCTAGACAAAAACGACAGAAACCTAAGAAGCAAAAACGTTCTGGATGGTTCGAAACCGTTCTTTTGTTCGCTTTTATTCTCTTCTTCTATACTTTATACTTAGTTGGCCATGTCTTTTAATGATAAAAAGGTTTGAAGAAGACGTTGTTAGGCTAATAGTACTAAATGATAAACTGTTTTAAAGAACAGGAAGCGAGAGGAAGACAGAAGGTGCTACAGGATGTTGACCGTTTTATCCAGAAACATGATTTGTTGCGTAAAGGAGATACCGTTGTAACTGGTGTTTCGGGAGGACCAGATTCTGTTGCTTTACTTCACTATTTGACAAATAAGCTCTCCGACTACCAGTTGACGGTTATTGCTGCACATATGGACCATGGGCTACGAGGTGAGGAATCCCTTGAGGATCTTGCCTTTGTGAAACGGTATTGTGAGCATGAAGGAATTATTTTTGAAACTTCTTCAGCAGATGTTGGTCTTTATAAAGAAGTTCACCAATTATCAACGCAGGTGGCTGCTAGAGAATGTCGCTATCATTTTTTTGAGCAGATTATGGAAAGGTATTGTGCAAATGCTCTGGCGCTTGCACATCATGGTGATGATCAGATTGAAACGATGTTGATGAGGCAGGTTCACGGTAGTACTGGAGCGGGATTAGCTGGTATGCCTTTGAAAAGACCGTTCTCAACGGGTATGATTATACGTCCGTTTTTAGGTATAACGAAAGATCAAGTATTGAGTTACTGTGATAACCACTCCCTTTCTTATCGAATCGATCCTTCTAATTCCAGCGACCGATATGTGAGAAATCGTTTCAGGCAAAACGTGTTGCCTTTCCTGAAGGAAGAAAATCCGAGTGTCCATCTGAGGTATCAATTATATAGTGAGCGGCTACAAAGTGACGAGCAATATTTGATGCAACAAGCAAGCGCTCATTTAGATGATGTCATCATTGAGCAAAATGACAAATTTGTGAAGTTGGATATCAAGTCGCATCAATGCCTGCCTATTCCTTTACAAAGAAGAGTGATTCATCTAATATTAAACTATCTTTATACAGGCAATGCTCCTTTTTCTTCTATACATATTGAGGATTTGCGGTTAATGCTCGATTCTGAGCACCCTTCTGCTTCCCTTAATCTGCCCCTAGAACTGAGGGCGGTAAAATCTTATACCACCTGTTATTTTTCTTTTGAAACCTTTTTGCATCCAGAACCGTATGAGTATCATCTATCTTTGGGAGGCTCTGTGGAAACACCGCTAGGAACGATTACGGCCGTTCCAATCGATTCAGTTCCACAACACCTTTCTTCAAATGATTTCATCATTGAAGAAGTGGCGTTTCCATTGGTAGTGCGTTCAAGACATTCTGGTGATCGAATTCAGCCAAAAGGCATGATAGGAACGAAAAAGGTAAAGGATATTTTTATCGACCGTAAAATAGACCGTTCAGAGCGTGATGTCTGGCCAATTATTGAGGATCAAACGGGTCACATCATCTGGGTGGCTGGAGTTACTCGTTCTGAAAAAGCAACACTGTCTGCAAAAAAGAATAGGCTCGTGCATTTGCATTATGCAAAAAAACTTACATAGGTTGGGAGGGCAATAACACTGATGTTAAACGAAATTCAAGAAACATTAATTAGTGAAGAACAAATTCAAGAAAAATGCCGTGAATTGGGTAAGAGACTTTCGGATGAGTACGAAGACCGTTTCCCACTTGTGATTGGCGTACTTAAAGGTGCAATGCCTTTCATGGGTGATTTAACAAAGCGTATGACTTGCCACCTTGAAATGGACTTTATGGACGTATCAAGTTATGGGAATTCAACCGTATCTTCAGGTGAAGTTAAAATCATTAAGGATCTTGACACATCTGTAGAAGGGCGAGACGTCCTCATTCTTGAAGATATTATTGATAGTGGTCTAACGCTAAGCTATCTAATCGATCTGCTGAAATATCGTAAAGCTAAATCGATTAAGATTGTGACGCTTCTTGACAAACCAACTGGTAGAAAAGTTGATCTTAAGCCTGATGTTGCTGGTTTCATCGTTCCAGATGAATTTGTTGTTGGATATGGTCTAGATTTTGCTGAAAGGTACCGTAATCTACCGTTTATCGGCATTCTTAAGCCCGAGATTTATCAAGGTTAATTTGTTGTAGTCAGTTGTGCCAATATGGTAAGATAATCTATGGTTTCCTGTTCGTGGGAGGAGGTAAGGAATGAATCGTATCTTCCGTAATACAATATTTTATTTGTTAATATTCCTCGTCGTAGTGGGTGTTGTTAGTTTCTTTAATGGAACAAACGACGACACAAATGTATTAGATTACGGCGAATTTCAGTCAAAACTGAATAATGGTGAGATTCAAGAATTAACGTTACAACCTGAGCGCGGTGTATACACTGTTACTGGTCAGTTAGCTGGTGGCGATGAAGACGCCGAAGATGCTAATACATTCGTTACGAATGTACCTGACTCAGAGAGAGCTGTAGAGAATATTTTAACTGCAGCTGATGAAGGAAATGTCAAGTTAACAACAGAGCCAGCCCCCGAGCAAAGCGGCTGGGTTACTTTTCTAACATCTATTATTCCTTTCATTATTATTTTCATTTTGTTCTTCTTCTTGCTTAACCAGGCTCAAGGCGGCGGTGGCCGTGTCATGAACTTCGGTAAGAGTAAAGCGAAGTTGTACAGTGAAGAGAAAAAGAAAGTAACATTTAAAGATGTGGCTGGAGCTGATGAAGAGAAGCAAGAGCTTGTCGAGGTTGTAGAATTCTTGAAAGATCCTCGTAAGTTCGCAGCAGTTGGTGCCCGTATTCCAAAAGGTGTTCTCCTAGTAGGACCTCCGGGTACAGGTAAAACATTGCTAGCACGAGCTGTAGCTGGTGAAGCTGGAGTACCGTTCTTCTCAATTTCTGGTTCTGATTTCGTAGAAATGTTTGTTGGTGTAGGTGCTTCTCGTGTTCGTGACCTATTCGAGAATGCGAAGAAAAATGCACCTTGTATTATCTTTATTGATGAAATTGATGCAGTTGGACGTCAGCGTGGCGCAGGTCTTGGCGGCGGCCATGATGAGCGTGAACAAACGCTTAACCAACTTCTAGTTGAAATGGATGGATTCAGTGCAAACGAAGGTATCATTATCGTTGCAGCTACAAACCGTCCTGATATTCTTGACCCAGCACTTCTTCGTCCTGGACGCTTTGACCGTCAAATTCCGGTAAATCGTCCTGATGTTAATGGTCGTGAAGCAGTACTAAGAGTTCATGCTCGTAACAAACCTCTAAGTGATGAAGTTGATTTAAAAACCATCGCGATGCGTACACCAGGATTTTCTGGTGCGGATCTTGAGAACTTGTTAAACGAAGCTGCACTTGTTGCTGCACGTCATGACAAGAAGAAAGTCGACATGAGCGACATTGATGAAGCGACAGACCGAGTTATTGCCGGTCCTGCTAAGAAAAGTCGTGTTATTTCTGAGAAAGAAAAGAACATTGTGGCATACCATGAAGCCGGTCATACGATCATTGGTACCGAGCTTGATAATGCAGATATTGTTCATAAAGTAACCATCGTCCCACGTGGACAGGCTGGCGGTTATGCTGTAACACTTCCTAAGGAAGATCGTTACTTGATGACGAAGCCTGAGTTAGAAGATAAAATTATCGGTCTACTTGGTGGTCGTGTAGCAGAAGAAATTACGTTTGGTGAAGCAAGTACTGGTGCAAGTAATGACTTCCAACGCGCAACGGCGATTGCTCGTAGCATGGTTACAGAATATGGTATGAGTGAAAAGCTTGGTCCTATGCAGTTTGGTTCAGGTTCAGGAGGAAATGTCTTCCTTGGACGTGATATCCAGAATGAACAGAACTATAGTGACTCATTTGCTAATGAAATTGATCTTGAAGTTCAAAAGATCATCAAATCATCGTATGAGCGTTGTCGCAAGATCTTACTTGAGAATCAGGACAAGTTAAATCTTGTAGCTGAAACGCTTAAAGAGATTGAAACGCTTGATGCTGAACAAATACGTTCTCTTGTTGAAGAAGGTAAACTTCCTGAAGGCCACCATGCAAATGGTACTTCAGAAGATGTGAAAGTTAACATTTCCAAAAAGGAAGAGAAACCTGAAGAAAACGAAGAACAAGAATAAGTAAGAGAAGCAGGGTGTTAATAAAGCACCCTGTTTTTTTTATGAGATCGTATTTAATCAAGTACTTTCCCCTTTCGGTAAACGTTTGCAAAAAAGAACTTCGTTTTTGAATACAATGTATGGTATAACTATAGAGAGCATGACAGAAGTTAAATTTTTAAATAAGGTGATAATATGATACTAGTGCTTGATGTAGGGAACACGAACATTGTTCTAGGTGTATATGAAGGTGAAGAATTAACGCATCACTGGCGTATGGGAACAAGCAGAAAGCAGACAGAAGATGAGTATGCAATGGTCATTAAAGGTCTTTTCTCTCATGAAGGTCTCTCTTTTGATGATGTTGAAGGCATCATTATTTCATCTGTTGTTCCACCAATTATGTTTGCTCTTGAGCGTATGTGCCAGAAGTATTTTCATCATAAACCATTAGTGATTGGTCCTGGGATTAAGACAGGATTGAATATAAAGTATGATAACCCGAAAGAAGTAGGGGCTGACAGAATTGTTAATGCCGTTGCAGGTATCCACTTATACGGTGCGCCTCTTATTATTGTTGATTTTGGTACAGCGACAACCTATTGCTATATTGATGAACAGAAGCAATATGTTGGAGGTGCAATTGCGCCCGGGATTAACATCTCAACGGAAGCTCTTTATATGCATGCAGCGAAACTTCCACGAATTGAAATTGCGAAGCCGAATCATATTGTAGGGAAGAATACGGTAAGTGCAATGCAAAGCGGAACCTTGTACGGATATGTAGGACAGGTAGAAGGTATTGTTTCTCGAATGAAGAAACACGCTTCTAAAGAACCGACAGTAATTGCAACAGGCGGCCTTGCATCGTTAATTGCGGAAGAGTGCGACTTGATTGACGTTGTTGATCCATTTCTAACGCTTAAAGGTCTTCATTTAATTTATAATAAAAACAAAGAAGAGTTAAACGCATACCGATAGAGGGATGCGTTTTTCCTTTTTTCTTCAATATGTTTTATTGAATTTAAGGAAGTTTATCTTAGCCAAAGGGTAAAGTAGTAAGATACAATAACTTTTACTGTAAATAGCCAATTTCTCTTCAGTTTGTCTGAATGGAAGTTCTTACTCAAATCATGTAATGTGTAATTGGGTGTTTGCCCTTAGTGAAAGGAGAAATAGTAAATGAGTGATTATTTAATTAAAGCACTAGCATTCGATGGTAATGTTAGAGCATATGCGATATCAAGCACTGAAATGGTAGCGGAAGCACAGCGTCGGCACACTACGTGGCCAACAGCCTCTGCTGCTCTAGGACGTGCAATGACGGCCTCTACAATGATGGCTTCTGGACTTAAAGGTAAGGAAAAGATAACAGTCAAAATTGAAGGTGGCGGCCCAATTGGGGCGATTATCGTTGATGCAAATGCGCAAGGCGAAACGCGAGGCTATGTAAGCAATCCGCACGTTCACTTTGACCTAAATGAAAGTGGTAAGCTAGACGTCGCTCGTGCAGTTGGGCGTGATGGATTTCTATCTGTTGTAAAAGACATCGGTATGAGAGAGAAGTTTACAGGGCAGGTGCCGATTGTTTCTGGTGAACTTGGAGATGATTTCACTTATTATCTCGTAACGTCAGAGCAGGTTCCTTCTGCAGTTGGTGTTGGTGTTCTTGTTAATCCGGATAATACAATTCTATCTGCAGGTGGATTTATGATTCAATTGCTTCCGGGAGCTGAAGAAGAAACGATTCGCTTTATTGAAAAACGCATTGAAGCAATACCACCAATTTCTAAGCTCATCCAAGATGGCAAAACGCCAGAAGAAATTCTTAATGCCCTTCTTGGGGAAGAGAATATTAAAATTCTTGATAAGATGCCGGTTAACTTTGAGTGCAGTTGTTCTAAAGAGCGATTCTCAAATGGAATTATGGGACTTGGCAAAGAAGAAATTAATAACATGATTGAAGAAGACGGAGAAGCTGAAACGGCTTGCCATTTCTGTAACGCACATTATCATTTTTCGAAAGAAGAGTTACAGGAACTATACACCGAGAGTAAACTATAGAAGGTTGAAATTGACAGTTCAACACTGGGGTGCTATTCTTTAAATTGGATAATCCCTATTAAAACACTCGGGTTTGAGGAGGCGTGATGATGAGAGTAGCAAATTCAATTACAGACCTAATCGGTCAAACACCAATTGTTAAACTGAATCGCATCACAGATGATAACCACGCAGAGGTGTATTTAAAGCTAGAGTTCATGAATCCAGGAAGCAGTGTAAAAGATCGTATCGCTTTAGCAATGATTGAAGCTGCTGAAGAGAAAGGCGAGCTTAAAGCCGGAGATACGTTTGTTGAGCCGACGAGCGGTAATACTGGTATTGGTCTAGCAATGGTCGCTGCTGCGAAAGGCTATCAGGCTGTACTCGTTATGCCTGATACAATGAGCATGGAACGCCGTAATTTGCTAAAAGCGTATGGAGCAAAGCTCGTTTTAACTCCTGGTTCTGAAGGTATGGGTGGAGCGATTCGCAAAGCGGAAGAGCTAGCAAAGGAACATGGATACTTTATGCCACAACAATTCCAAAACGAAGCAAATCCTGAAGTTCACAGACGTACAACTGGTAAAGAAATTATTGACCAGATGGATAGCCTTGATGGGTTTGTAGCAGGAATTGGTACTGGTGGTACGATTACAGGTGCTGGAGAAGCGTTAAAGAAGCATTTTCCTTCAATCAAGTTATACGCTGTAGAACCAACGGATTCCCCTATTTTATCTGGTGGTAAGCCTGGACCTCACAAGATTCAAGGAATTGGAGCTGGTTTTGTACCATCCATTCTGAACACTGATGTGTATGATGAAGTCATTCAAGTACAGAATGATCAGGCGTTTGAGTGGGCTAGAAAAGCTGCGCGTGAAGAAGGGATACTGGGTGGTATTTCTTCTGGGGCTGCAATTTATGCAGCGCTCGAAGTAGCGAAAAAACTTGGCAAAGGAAAGAAAGTACTTGCGGTAATTCCAAGTAATGGGGAACGCTATTTAAGCACACCACTTTTCCAATTTGACGATGAGTAATAATGAAAGCAGTCCTGACGGGGCTGCTTTTTTTATATAGTAAAATTGATTGTTGATGAAGCATGGAATTAACTTGAAAGGAAAGTTTTTCTAACAACCTGTCGTAAAGAGTTAGGGGAGTATAAAAAGGATGAAGCAATTCGTCACTTCATGTAGAATAAAGGCATAAACAGAGCAGAAGCATTCGCTTAGCTTTTGATAGGGTGTGAAAAATATTGCTAGAACAGCTAGAAAAAACAGCACGCATTCCGATTTTTGAGACGCTTGAAATGGGGTCCGAGGAGTGGTTTGTCAGATATAAACAATTTATTGATAGTCAACCAGAGCATATTCTGTTGGATAGTACTCGTGGCGGTAGGTATAGTATGTTCGGTATTAAATCTATTGCTCACCTTTGTGGAAGAGGATCCCTACTAACAATTACGGAAAAGGGTAAAGAACCTAAGACGCAAGAAGGTAATTTACTGGATCTTATGCAGTTATGGATGCAGCAGACTGTGAGTAGTACTGATCATCGTTTGCCTGACTTCCAGGGCGGAGCGATGGGGTTTTTAAGTTATGATATTGCGCGCCAAATAGAGAATTTACCTAATCTTGCGGAAGACGATCTCCGTCTCCCAGAGCTGTCTTTTATTGTCTATGAAGACGTTGGAGTTTATGATCACGCAGAGCAAACACTCTGGTTCATTTCTCAGGTTGAGAAAGGTATGGAGCAAGACGGGCAGTCTCGACTTACAACATATAAACAAGAGTGGACGAAACCGAATGATTTTAAGCGAAGAAGACCTTTTGTTCAAGCGAAAGAAAACAAGCAATTCTTTTCACTGAGTGAAGAAACCTTTGCTAATGCAGTACAAAAAGTGAAGGAGTATATTTCTAATGGAGATGTCTTTCAAGTAAACCTTTCACTGAGGGAATCCAGAACAATGCATACTGATCCGCTATCGGTTTACGAGACGTTGAGGGAGATCAATCCCTCACCTTATATGTCTTTAATCCATACAGACTCATTCGATATCGTGAGTGCTTCACCAGAGCTCCTTGTTAAGAAAAAAGGGCGTGAACTGAGCACAAGACCAATAGCAGGCACGAGGTCTCGTGGGAAAGATGATAGTGAAGATGAACGTCTAGCACGTACATTGATTGAGAATGAAAAAGAGCGGGCTGAGCATGTGATGCTAGTGGATCTTGAAAGAAATGATCTTGGGAGAGTATGCGAGTACGGCACTGTAGAAGTCGATGAATTTATGGTGATAGAGAAATATTCTCATGTACAGCATATTGTTTCGAACGTTCGAGGTGTATCTTCTCTTGGGAGTTCTGCATTTGACGCAATTAAAGCAACTTTTCCTGGTGGCACAATTACAGGTGCGCCCAAAATTAGAACGATGGAAATAATTGAAGAACTTGAGCCTGTACGCCGTGGCGTTTACACTGGTTCTATTGGGTGGATCGGATTCAATGATGATATGGAATTAAATATAGCGATTCGTACAATGGTTATAAAAGACCAGGTTGCTCACGTTCAAGCAGGCGCTGGTATTGTAATTGACTCTAATCCCGAAGCGGAGTATAAAGAGTCATTAAAGAAAGCAAGAGCACTTTGGAAAGCAAAAGAGGTAAGTGAAGAGACTAGTAGAGATTAGCTTAGAGGAGGAATGAAAATGATTTTAATGATCGATAATTACGATTCATTTACGTATAATCTTGTACAATATCTTGGAGAAATGGGCGAAGAACTCGTCGTAAAGCGAAATGACGAAATTAGTGTTAAGGATATTGAGGAGCTAGACCCTGCGTTTATTATGGTTTCACCTGGGCCGTGCAGTCCGAATGAGGCGGGCATAAGTATGGAAGTCATCAAGCATTTCGCTGGTAAAACACCTATTTTTGGGGTTTGCCTTGGACATCAGTCTATTGCACAGGTATTTGGAGGAGATGTTGTTAAAGCTGATCGGCTAATGCACGGTAAAACATCTGAAATGCGACACGATGGAAGAACGATTTTCCAAGGGATTCAGAATCCATTTACTGCAACAAGGTACCACTCTTTAATTGTTAAAAAAGAAACCTTACCTGAGTGCTTTGAAATAAGCGCATGGACAGAGGAAGGCGAAATCATGGCTATTCGGCATAAGGAGCTTGCTGTTGAGGGAGTGCAGTTCCATCCGGAGTCGATTATGACAGGGACCGGAAAGACTCTCCTTAAAAACTTTATTGATACACATCGGAAAGAGCCATGTTTATAAATATTAACGGTGACATCGTAGATGAGAAAGAAGCAGTCATTTCAGCTTACGATCATGGATATTTGTATGGTTTAGGTGTTTTCGAGACATTTCGCACATATAATGGTCATCCTTTTTTGTTCGATGATCATTACAATCGGCTGAAAGCATCACTTGAAGAACTACAGATCAAACTACCCTATACAAAGGTGGAGCTTTTGCATGAGGTGAAGCGCACGATTGAAGCCAACGACATGATAGATGCTTATGTTCGCTTAAACATATCTGCAGGTATGGGAGAGATTGGACTTCAAACCGATCCTTATTCCTCACCTCAAAGCATCATCTATGTAAAGCCGATTGGTGAACCAATTCGTAAAGAGAAGCGGGGAGTTATTCTGTCATTAAGAAGAAACTCGCCTGAGGGACCTTTACGGCTCAAGTCTCACCACTACTTAAATAATATTTTGGCGAAACGCGAAGTGGGAAATGATCCTGCTATAGAAGGCATTTTTCTCTCCCAGCAAGGTGTTCTCGCTGAAGGAATTGTTTCGAATTTATTCTGGGTTAAGGAAGGATCTTTATATACGCCATCTTTAACAACGGGTATTTTAAATGGCATTACACGCCAATACATTATGCACGCTGCACAGAAACTTGGTATATCGATCATAGAGGGTAGCTTTGAGAAAGAAGAATTGTTTTTGGCTGATGAAGTGTTTGTCACAAACTCAATTCAAGAGATTGTTCCATTGCGCCAGATTGAACATGTGCTGTTACCTGGACTTGATGGTTCTGTCACGAACAGGCTCATCCTCCAATATGAACAACACCGCATTTCGCTATTTAGTCGAATTGAATGCTAACCAAGAACATATGCACATAAAGGAGTGAGCCGTTTGACGACGGTAATTAATAAACAAACGAACCATCCTATGGTGATGGAGTGGCGGGATAGGCTAATTGATTGGAATCAGAAAACATGGATTATGGGCATTTTGAACGCGACGCCTGATTCTTTTTCAGATGGTGGAGAGTATAACACAATAGATCACGCAGTAGCTCATGCGTTGCAGCTTGTAGAGGATGGGGCTGACCTCATTGATATTGGAGGGGAATCAACTCGTCCTGGTGCTATACCTGTAACGTTAGAAGAAGAGCTTAAGCGTGTCGTTCCTGTTATTAAAGCGGTAAGAAAAGTGGTTGATGTTCCAATATCAATTGACACATATAAAGCAGAAGTAGCTGATCAAGCAATTTTAGCTGGTGCCGATATCATTAATGATGTATGGGGAGCCAAAGCTGATCGTGAAATGGGGAAGGTTGCTGCATCACATGCAGTCCCAATTATCTTAATGCATAATCGATATGACACTGACTATGGCGATATCATGGCAGACATAAAAACAGATGTGGAAGAGAGTATTGCGATTGTACGGGAAGCGGGCGTTGCAGATCGGAACATCATTCTCGATCCCGGTATCGGTTTTGCTAAAACGCATGAACAGAATCTTGAAGTGATGAGAAGACTTGATGAGTTTGCAGCGATAGGATATCCGGTATTACTAGGAACATCAAGGAAATCAATTGTAGCCAAAACGTTAAATACACCACCGAACGACAGGGTTGAAGGAACGGGTGCGACTGTATGTCTTGGCATAGAAAGAGGCTGCCAGATTATCCGAGTACATGATGTAAAGCCAATTGTACGAATGTCTAGGATGATGGATGCGATGCTTAAGTCACAGCTTAATTACTAACCAGGGAGATGAAGTGAATGGATAAGATCTATTTGAACGGAATGAAGTTTTATGGGTATCACGGAGTATTTCCTGAGGAAAACAAGCTAGGTCAGCGTTTTTATGTGGACTTGACGCTCGAAGCCGATCTTTCAAAGGCAAGCGAATCGGATGACCTGAATTATACGGTTAATTACGCTGATGCTTATAGTACCATTAAAGCAATTGTTGAAGGTGAACCAAGAAAGCTAGTTGAAACTATTGCAGAGGAAATAACAACTAAAATGTTTAATACCTTTGAAATTGTCGAAACTTGTACTGTTAAAGTAATTAAACCAGATCCGCCAATAGATGGTCATTATGACTCGGTGGCAATTGAGATGAAGAGGGAACGGAATGAATAGTGTATTTATTGGAATTGGTTCCAATATTGGGGACCGAGAAAGTTACATCAGAACATCTTTAAAAAGAATTCAAGAATATCCTGGAGTGGAGATTGTGGATACTTCTTCGCTATATGAAACTTCCCCAGTGGGCGTAACAGAGCAGGGCGCTTTTTTGAATATGGTAGCGCAACTAGAGACCGAAATGAATGCTTTTCAGTTGTTAGAGATCCTTCAAGGAATTGAGCAGTCTCTTGGAAGAGAACGAGATATTCGATGGGGACCACGAACAATAGACCTTGACATATTGCTCTATAATCATGAGAATATTGTAGCAGAGGGTCTCGTGATTCCGCACCCTCGCCTTCTTCAGCGAGGTTTTGTGATTATTCCCCTTCATGAATTAAGTCCCGATGCAATTATTCCAACTACTAATAAAAGAATTGATTCCTATCTTGACCACATAGAAGATAAAGAAGGTGTACGTCTATGGAAGAGGAAATCTGCGGGAGACGTATTCGCGCTTTTCGAAAGTTGAAAGGTTATACTCAGGAACAGCTTGCTAAAGAACTGAGTGTCTCGGTTTCCATACTGGGGGAGATCGAGCGCGGAAACCGAAAACCTACCAAAGATTTTATGCAATTAGTAGCTGAGCAGCTCAGAGTCCCACTCTATGAGCTCTTTCCTACAGAACAGAATCAAGAGATGAGATAGAACCTTTTAAAAATAGGTGCTATTACATTAAACAATCCTGTTGTACTTGAACAATGGCTAGTGTGTGTAACCAAGCATTCCGGTTGATTGCACGTGGATGAAACAGATACAAGAGTTGGTTTGGCTTCTTTACGGATTTACAAGAGAGGTTGAATCTAAACAAGCCGTTTGACTTTCGATCTAGCATTTTCTATACTACAGCTAGGAAATGACAGACTGCCAGTAAGAATGCTGGCAGTTTTCTTCATATATACCTCGATACACCCGGGGCGTTTGTCATTAGAAATATGCACGGCAATGCTTGCTATTCATCTTGCTTTCCGATAAAGTAATAGCGGGATAAACATAGATTTGACAGGAGTGATAAAGATGAGTCAGGAGCTTGAACTGAATGATCTTCTTAAAGTAAGAAGAGAAAAACTTGACGTTCTTAAAGACAATAATATTGATCCGTTCGGACATCGGTTCGACCGGTCCCATACTGCAAGCAAAATGCTAGAAGAGTTCGATTCTTTCACAAAGGAAGAACTCGCTGAACAAGAAAAGACTGTTTCATTAGCTGGTAGAATTATGACTAAACGAGGAAAAGGTAAAGCTGGATTCGCTCACGTTCAGGATCTAACTGGTCAAATTCAGTTCTATGTTCGTAAAGATACTGTAGGTGACGAACAGTACGAACTATTCGATTCTATGGATATTGGTGATATCATCGGAGTTAGTGGGGAAGCGTTTAAAACAAAAGTAGGCGAGCTATCTGTAAAGGTAAGCGACTTGCACCTGCTTTCTAAATCACTTCGTCCACTTCCGGATAAATTTCACGGCTTAAAAGATGTAGAGCAGCGCTATCGCCAGCGTTATTTAGATTTAATCATGAGCCCGGAATCAAAACAAACGTTTATTGCAAGAAGTCGCATTATCCAGTCAATGAGACGCTATCTAGATGATCAGGGATTCCTCGAAGTAGAAACTCCTATGATGCATTCTATTCCAGGCGGGGCGTCTGCACGACCATTTGTCACTCATCACAATGCACTTGATATGGAATTGTATATGCGTATTGCGATTGAACTACACTTGAAGAGATTGATCGTTGGCGGTATGGAACGTGTTTATGAAATCGGCCGCGTCTTCCGTAATGAAGGTGTATCAACTAGACATAACCCTGAATTCACGATGCTTGAACTTTATGAAGCCTATGCTGATTACAAAGATGTAATGTCTTTAACCGAGCAAATGGTTGCTCATATTGCAAAAGAAGTAACGGGTTCTACAACAATTCAATATGGCGAACATGAAATTAATCTCGAACCTGAATGGAAGAGACTTCATATGGTAGATGCGGTTAAAGAAGTAACCGGCGTAGACTTCTGGCAGCAAATGACCGATGAAGAAGCACGTGAGCTTGCGAAAGAACACGGAGTAGATGTAAAAGGAACAATGGACTTTGGACATGTAGTTAATGAATTCTTTGAACAAAAAGTAGAAGATACCTTGATTCAACCTACATTTGTTTATGGTCATCCTGTATCTATTTCACCACTAGCAAAGAAAAATCCTGAAGACGAGCGCTTCACAGATCGATTCGAATTATTTATTGTTGCACGTGAACACGCAAATGCATTCACTGAGCTAAACGATCCAATCGATCAAAGAGAACGCTTTGAAGCACAGCTTGTAGAACGTGAACAGGGTAATGATGAAGCGCATATGATGGATCATGACTTCATTGAAGCACTCGAATACGGATTACCACCAACCGGAGGTCTTGGGATCGGTATAGATCGCCTTGTTATGCTATTAACTAACGCACCATCTATTAGAGATGTGCTGCTGTTCCCTCAAATGAGAAATACCGATAGATAACACCTTAAAGAATGAAGCCCAAACGAGGGCTTCATTTTTTTAATTCTTTTTTTAGGAAAAGTATTGCGTCGTTTAATTTTACATGGTATATTAATACTCGCCGTTAAAAACACGGCATTAACGAACGAAACAAATTAAAAAAAGTTGTTGACGGTAACTGAGTTGATATGATATATTAATAAAGTCGCTGAAAACGACATTGGAAGAAACAAATTGATCTTTGAAAACTGAACGAAACGCCATGTAAGTAGTTGTTTCTACGGAAACAAAACATTGTTTTAAAAGCTAGATTAAGCTTTCTATCGGAGA
>NZ_JAFKOI010000025.1 GCF_017303315.1 Bacillus sp. NTK071 | reverse complement strand
TTTCAAAGTGGAGATATTTCTGTAAGTAATTATCAGGTAGGAACGATGAGTGCTATTCCAGCTTATAAGACGGTGATGAGTGGAGTGTCTTCTGATTCAATTGGAACAAACAATTTAGGGAAAGCTGTCAAAAATGGAAAATCAGTTGATAGCAACTATGAAATGAAGTTTAATTGGCTTGCTCCATTTAACTCTCCAGGAGCTATTTCAGCAAGGATTGGTGATGCATATGCAGGCTATATTTCTGCAAGAGATAGATGGCAAGGCTTTAAAATACAGAAAGTCAAGAAGGGTAGTATTTATAAATATAGAGTATATGAATCTAAGCACAACAAATTTACTATCCCTCCTAAAAATGGTAGAAAATATAAAATTTACAATAGCAACTATATTAAATCACAAGTTAAAATTGGAAATGCTCAAAAGTTGAGAGTATCTAAATTTATTAACGTTAAATCTGGAACTGTTAGTGCCTTAAAGAGCAAACTCGGTTGGATAGGTATTGGCATCGGAACGGTTGATAACATAAAGAAAAATGTAGAAGATAATGAGAGTACTTCAAAAATAATAGGTGATGCTGCAGTGGATGTTGCAATTGGAGCTGCAACACTTGCAGTAGGAGGAGCAGCAGCAGCTGTAGCTGTAGGACTTGGGGCGCCAGTTTTAGTAGGTACGGCAGCAGCTATTATCGTCTCAGTTGGAGCTTCTCTTTTTTTGGATGGGATTAAGATTGAAGATAAAACAATTGGAAACCATCTTAAAAGTGGTATCGATTCAGCAGCAGGATGGTTTAAAAACACAGTTTTTGACTAAGTTATTTAATTGATTTTGGAGGTACAGATGATAAAGATACCAAAAAATAAGAAATTCAGACATCTTCCTGATTATATGCAAGAACACTTATCATTTCTTCCACCGGAAGAAATAAAGACTTATATTTTATTTTATTGCCTTCTTTTTATTGACTTATGTTTTCTACCATCGCTTTATCCAGTTCATTTATTGGTGTATTCAGTAACTCTTCCTCTTCTATTTTTTGTTCACCTGTGGCTGATAAGGTTGTTGATAAAAAATCCATTTACAACTCAGATGGAATCAACATTATTTTTTGCAGTTAGTTCGTTTATTGGTGTAATTTGCTACCTGGTAATGACAATAAAAGTAACAGCAATTTCTATGGAGGTTACCAGTTTTTGGTTTTATTCAATTTTATTACTATTTCATATAATAACTATCACTAAGCTGATTCATTACCAAGTAAACAAGTATTCAAAGATTGATTATAATTTAATAGAAGAAGAGAAATGGTACAACAGTAGTCGTCTCCTTCCAATTTTAGTTGCCGGACCAGCACTTGGATATATCATTGTTCAGGTGTTTAATGATAACCAACAAGGCCTAAATATTATGTTATTTTTTCTTAGTACATCAATGACAATAATACTGTCATATTTTTCATCAAAGTATATCCATAAATACTTTTTCATGAAAAAAAATATTGATTTTGTTTCACCAAGTAAACCAACTGAAAAGAAGAAACGCAAAGAATACGAAAAAAAAGGAGTTGTCTATAAATAATGTCCATTCTACTCCCAAACGGATCCATCGTCTTACTAGATGGCGGCAACAAAAAACTAATGATTTACGGTCGAAAACAGATTCACCTAGATGAAGAAAAAGTGGAAAATGAACAAGACCTTGATATGTACGACTACATAGGTGTACCTTATCCAGAAGGTTTTATTGATCAAGAGCATACTTACCTATTTAATCACGAAAACATTGCTCAAGTAATTTTTGAGGGATTTAAAAATGATGAAGAGGAGAAATTCCAGGAAGTATTAAAGGAAGCTTAATATCCATGCTTGAATTCCCTCCTCTATCAATAACATATTGGGGGGATTTATTATGATGATTTATGATTTATGTTTTCATCCTGATAGTATAAATTCAAGTTGTTTCAGGTGGAGGTCATCATGTTAAAAATCCCTCAAAACAAGAAATTTAGACATTTGCCAGATTATATGAAAGTACACCTTTTGTTTATATCTCCATCAAATACTAAAGTGGTTGTGTTCGGATTCTGTTTCTTTCTTTTAGACTTTTGCATCATACCGTTAGTCATTCCTATCAATATGGGCATATTCCTTTCATTAACTCCCAATTTACTATTCATTAATTTATGGGCTGTTAGATTGTTAGTGAAAAATCCTTATACTACACAGATGGAGACTGTTCTTTTCATTGGAATCACCTCGCTAATAGGCGCGATTTGCTATTTTATTACAAGCATGAAGGTATCCTATCTGTTTATTGGCATCACTAACATTTGGTATTACATGATGTTGTTAATTATCTTTATGTCAATTACAGCTACGTTCATCCGTGTTCAAATCGAAAAGTATGCCACTATTGCTCATACATTAAATGAAAGCAAGAAATGGTACAACAACAGGAGTCTACTTCCTTTAATTCCTACCGGAGGAGGTGTTAGTTATATTCTTTTTCAATCAACTAGAAGCAATGAACTGTTAATGCACACCATCTTTCTATTTGCATGTATTGCGATGTCCATCCTCTTTTCTTATATCTCTGCAAAATACTGTCACAAATATAAATTTATGAAGCAAAACAGTCATCTTCTAATTATTTAAAAACCATCAGATAAGAAAACGCGACTTTACCAAAGCAAAAAAGGTGTCGTTTATAAATAAACACCCTATGGACAACACCTAAACCTTGGTTAAGTACTCATTTCGCTTATGCTATTACCATATTAGTAAACATAAGAACCGCCCCAGTGACCCTTTACCTAAATCAGCAATGGGCTTCACAATCCAAGATTATTTACGTATTTTTTTATTTATGTTGCTTCTACTATTAGTTATCCAGTTTACATATAGTGCTGCTATTTTAAGGTTAGAACGTAACATGATCAACCCTTATCAATCATCATTTATCAATAAACCAACAAATACTTTCCAAAAAGCTTGGAATATCATTTCTATAGTAAGTACTGGTGCAGAATACTATCTCTATAAAAGAGTTGCTAAATTCAACTGGCTCATAAGAAAAATCCTTTTTTTTGATTGGGTTAATTATTCAGGGCTTGCTTTCGATTATGATCTATCAGGTTATCAAAGGAATATTATCTAGGCTGTTTCTTTACTATCCCTTTCATTAAGCTTTTTTAATTAGAATGTTAAAGGAGAAATAAATGGGATTTACAATGTATGAATTTATCGAGATTACTAGGATTCTATTACTCTATATACTAGGGATTCAAGTTATGTACGGCGTTACTATTATACTACTTGAAAGGACAATGGTTAATTTTTATTTGTCTACACTTGTAGAAAACCCAAGTCATATTATTCATAAAGCAATGAATTTATCTATGATACTAACAATAGGGTCCGGTTATTATTGGTATTCTAAATTCGCAAAACATAATTGGTTCGTAAGAAAAATTCTTTTGCTATTTGCTTTGGTTATTCAAATAATAGCATCCACAATCGTCTATCAAATTATTACTAGAACATTAACCGCAATGTTTTTGTGACATGTAAAATAGAAGATAAGCAAATGACCTACATAATACACAAAAGTCTAGAAGGTGAACTACTTGGGGTTTACAATAAGGGAATTTATCGAGATTTTCAGATTGACACTTGGATATATACTTGGAATACAATTTGGCTATGGAGTACTTATCCTTTTTCTTGGGCGAATGATGGTTAATTATTATGCAATTACAATCGAAGAAAAACCAAGCCATTTTATACATAGAGCTATAAATCTATTCATGAGATCAACAATAGGATCAGGGTATTACATCTATCAAAAATTTGTGAATTACAATTGGTTCTTACAAAAAACATTTTTAACAATTGCTCTTTTACTTCAAGGGGTTTTATCGATTATGATCTATCAAGTTATATATAGATCTTTAAGAGCTATATTACAATGAATGGGTTTTTATTAAGGGACACTTCTAATCTATCACCCATGAGTTCTCACTCCATTAAAACAAAAGCTCTGCGAATAACATTATTCGCAGAGCTTTTTGATGAAACACTATTTAAATCCTTTTTATCTTTAGCTACTAAAAACACTAGATAACCCGCATGCTATGCTAACCAAAGCCCTCTAGCCGTTTCCTCCGATAACTCAAATCTACCAATAAAGAAATCCTGAAGGCGCCCCTCTTCCCCACCTTCTACCCACTCACGATAATACGCGATTAGCTTTTTGATATCCCCATCGCAATATTCTTCAACTAGTCTGGAAACCGTTCTCGTGCTTCGCCAATAATCGTAAAATGCAGCAGAATAAGCGAAGTTGTCTCCACCACGGTAACCAGCTTCTCCGAATGCATCCAGTGTGTATTCGCCATATTCTTCTTTGTACGCCTCAATTAAGCACTGCTCCACCTTCATCACTTTTTCAAACCGCTCTTCTGACATAAGGAGTTTACGAGGTAAATAGAAGCAAACCCCTTCCTCAAACCACATGTCACTCGCGTTTTCCTCGTCCCAATCGTCGAATTCCGAATGGAAAAAGTCAGCATGGTGGGTTAATTCATGTGCCATAAGCTCCGCGACATCTACCATTTGAAGGTTCTGATAATAGTCCTCTGCTTCTTTCACTCCATTTGTCGTTGATAAATAAATCTCTTTCCACGTTTCCAAAAGTGGAGTGAGATGAATAAGATCTCTTGATGTATATGCTGGCAAAGGGATCGTGGAATATAACTTTGTTGCTGATTCCAGATCGTGAAAAACGATACCTCTTGGTGGCTCCTCAATTGAAGTGATTTCTTCCAAAGAAGTACTATATGTATTAAGGAACTCTAAAAGCTGGATGCCGCTTTTTTCAATTTCTTCTGTTTTGCTCGTATCAGTGACAGATACTGCATAGTTCATTTGAATCCTCCTTCGAGCTCGAAAACTGATTTAATCGAAAAATATAACTCCATTTATTTCCTTATTTTTTCAATAAACTACTCAAAGGTCAATACCGTCCAACAAAAGAGCTAAGCCCAAATGGGGTCAGGCACCTACCTGACCCCCACTTCCAATCACATCACACTCTCAATATAATTCCCATACCCTCGCACAATCTCTAGCCCCTGCCTTTCTAACTCCTTCCACACATGACGGTCTAGTGAGAATGGGGATTTGTTCTGAAGCGTATCGATCTCTTTCTCAGAAATCAGCATTTCATAATACTGATTTTCCTTCTTAACCACCAACTCATAGTCAACAAGCTTCATCACCATAACCTCATACTCGTCATTCCATTCATTCAACTGACGTTCAATCACATCGCATACATGTAGTAGAAACTTCTCCCCACTATAGTTTTTAGCCATTAAGCCCCTAGTAAATCCATTACAATTCATATCAACTACTCCTTTATTTTGATAAAAAAGGTATCAGCAAAATAGACGAGAAAAAGACCCTTCATTGCAAATGAATGCAACAAAGAGCCTCGGCTTTTCGTTCGTTATCATTCAAAGCAATGCTTTGCAGGTTGTAGCACCTTACCGCTTGGCAGGTTGCTGTGAAGTCAATGAGCCCGTGCTCTCGTTCACTCGTGATAACCTTATTTAATTTGTTTTAATTTACGATATGACTAAATGGCTGTCAATTACCAATTTGACAACTCCAATTTATTAAAAGATTGATAGACTAATGCCGATTGCAAACAGGACCACACCAGCAATGGAGTAGAACATACCAGAACGGTTTTCACCCTTCATTCTTTTCGACAGGCCTGCAAGTAGATTCACAATACCAAACGAAATCAAACCGTATAATAAGAGACTCTCCTGCTCAGGATGCATGAGGTACATGATCGGCATGAAAAGAATCGAAATCGAAAGGATTACCTGAACGACACTCAATGAGAAAATGATTTTGGATTGAGACTCAGTACTCATAACGTTCCTTCTTTCCATTAACTAGTAGTTGTCATTCATGACTTCTATCCTAATTATAACAGGAAAACACTTTTATAAATCTGACAAAGCTGTGACTAATGGCACCACCACACTTCATTATCTACTCTCTAAAAAGTTGTCTGACCTTGGAATCCAAAGTAGAAATGCTACAATGATAACCTTGATTTATGCTTGGCATACCTATCTATATACCCTACAATCAACTTATCAACCCTACGACTGTGAGGTGAATGTGTCTGTTAAATTACTTAAAACGCTATTTTCATTTACCCTTTACATTGAAATTAAATACAGTGTACGAGATCACCCTTGCTGCATTAGTGATCTATTCCATCATGGTTGATACGAATTACAACTTAGATTGGTTCATCTGGGGCATATTTGTGATTGATTACGTCACCCGTCTTTCGTTATGCGAGAACAAACGCGTATTTGTGAAAGACAATGTACTCGAACTCATCGCAATCATACCGCTTGGAGAGATCTTCCAATCGGCACGATTGATCCGTCTCATTCGTGTTGTCCGATTATTAGCGATTATCAAGAAACGCAAATCGTACTTGCATGACCTGTTTAGTAAATTCAATTTGGATCGATACCTTGTCCTTCTCATTGCATCGATGTTCCTTGCGTCATTACCAATGGTTTGGTTAGAACCAGACTTTGAACATTATGGTGATGCCCTCTGGTGGGTGATCGTCACAACCACGACCGTTGGGTACGGTGACCTTTACCCTGTTACAGCTGTTGGGAGAATCATCGCCATCTTCTACATGCTTGTCGGGATCTCATTAATTGGTATTGTGACCGGAACAGTCGCTTCAATACTTACAAAACGCAAAATGACCCTTCCACCTGAATTAGAGTTTGTTCAGCATAAGATTGATGAATACCCGAATCTTTCATCTATGGATTATGAAGAGATGAGGCATCAGTTGGAGAAGATGAAGGAAAGGTAGATTGAGGACGACACAAGGTTTCTGTTAATTCCACTAAATTAATAAAGGGAGTGGTCATTATCTCTATAATGTCCACTCCCTTTGACTTTTCTCTACACAATGAATTATGAGAAGTTTCCTTGGATTCTACCTATGTATGTCATACACTTCATGGAATCACCGGGCCGGTTCCAGTGATTCCATTACATCAATAAAGGGAGTGTCAATTAATTGAATTACGACTCCCTTTAACCTCTTTCACTTAATGATGAATCACGAGAACCGTCGTCCCCGCGATGAATCGAACCAGGTTCGTACCAATGTTTTCTGACCTTCAATTAGGAACATTACCCATTCAACCTACATAATTTGTTGGAGAAAGTGTTTCATTCATTAATCGATCAGGAAAACGCATTACAATCGAGAATATTACGAAAGAACGATGTTGGAGGTGACATAAATGAATCAATTTCAAAATGATCTTCAACATTTAGATGTTGGAGAATACTATGCCCAGAATTTAGTTCCCTGTGAGCAAGTCAATTATACAAATACAGACCCAAATAATTCTCGCTTAATTGGATTTGTGTGTGTTGGGTGTTTCGGATGTGCAGGTTGCGTAGGCTGCGCTGGGTGCGGTGGCTGTGCTGGGTGCGGTGGTTGTGCCGGGTGCGGTGGCTGTGCTCGTTGTGCTCGATGTGCTGGATGTGGTGGCTGCGCTGCAAGGTGTGGAGGCTGCGGTCGTTGCGGTGGACGTTGAAGCGGTTCGGATCCTAACTTATTTTTAACCTAAAACTCCCCCATCAAGGGTGGTGTAAATAGATATATCACAAGAACCTCTGAATGATTCTCCTACAGAGGTTCTTGTTTTGTGTCCACACATATGAGACAAAACGACTAACATAGACTCATAGTATGAAGTCAGATCAGTAGGTAAGGAGGTGTGTCATGACGAAGGTTAATCCTTCTATGCGTTTAAAGCTGAAAAAAGGCACTTTCTTCATGCCGGAACAGAATAGCGTTTATTTTAGGAATAACTCAGGTTCATTTCGAATGGAAGGTAACACAATTCATCAATGGATTGAAAAGCTTATTCCAATGTATAACGGAGAATATTCGCTAGCTAGCTTAACAGATGGATTACCAGCGCCCTATCGTAATCGGGTGTACGAGATTAGTGACTCCCTCTATACGAATGGATTTCTTCGTGATGTTAGTAAGGACCATCCCCACAATTTGAAACAATATGTAGTGGAGAAATTCGCTGCACAGATTGAATATATTGAGAGTTTTTGTGATTCCGGTGCCTATCGCTTTCAGGAGTACCGCGAGCAAAACGTTCTAGCCATTGGAGAAGGACCCATGTTGATTGGATTAGTGTCATCTTTACTTACATCCGGCTTATCTCGGTTTCATACGTTACTAACAGGTAAGAACACTAGTCACGAAAGAATAAAGGAACTAGAAAAGGCTGCAAGAAAAACGGACCCTGATGTCTCTATTGAAATCGTGCTAAAAAAGGAGAAAGACCCAATCTCTTGGGATGAGCAGATTGCACCATTCGATGCGATTTTATATGTATCGCAACAAGGAAACGTAACGGAACTACGAAACATCCTTCATGTCTGTAAAGAAAAGAGAAAGCTGTTTATCCCTGCTATCTGTTATGGAGAAGTTGGTGTGGCTGGTCCACTTGTAAACCCTGATTCTGGCTGCTGGGAATCTGCATGGCAGAGCATGAACAGAAACCACCTGAAGCAAAACAGCTCTTTCTCATCACCAGCTGGTTCGATGCTAGCAAATGTGATCGCATTTGAATTGTTTAAAAAGATCACAGGGGTGCCCGTGCTTTCAAACGACCAAGTTTTCTTACTTAATCTTGAAACCCTTGAGGGAAAATGGCATCCTTTTAAACCTCATCCTCTCGTAACAGGAAAGATCAACGTCATAAGGGTTGAAAATGTATTAGACGAAATGACGTTATATGACGAACAAAAAGATCCAAATGAACTCCTATACTACTTTAGTCAGTTAACCTCAAGCCAATTAGGCATTTTCCATCGTTGGGAAGAAGGTGCACTTAGTCAACTACCTCTATCTCAATGTGAGGTTCAAGCGGTTAACGTTAAACCTACAGGGAACTCTTCCCTACATCCGAGCCACGTGAGTGCTGCTATGACACACGAAGAAGCGAGACGAGAAGCTGGTTTAACTGGAATTGAGCAGTACCTACTACCTTTAAAGGATAATATCATCTCGTCACTTCCCTCCCCATTGGGAAATGATCAGTTTACGGAAACCAACCTCTATATTGGAGCAGGAGCAACATTCGTTGAAGGTGTCAGCCGAGCCTTGCAAAAGACAATTGACGATGAATGGCAAGAAAAAGCGGAGCAGTGTCTTAATAATTTAACAAACCTTGCCTTCGATAAAGTTGAAGACAATCTCTGCCGCTATTATCTGAAGGCTTTAACAACCATGATGAAAGCACCGGAGCTTATGTTAGGAAAAGATACGTATGGTTTTCCTGTTGTGTGGAGGAAAGCGGCAGATAACCGCTGGTACGGAAGGGTTGGATTTAATCTCACACTTGCTTTGCGCGCCGCGCTCCTTCAGGCAGTTAAAGAAGCACAAAACAAATTAACTTCGGGAGCTCCCTCCTTTTCAACGATTCAGTTTAAAGAAATACCGATTCAACCCATCGTTATTCCTGCCTACGAACCGAAAGACCAGGCTGACGTTCTCCGTTCAGTGGTGAACCTTTTCGAACATCAAAACAAGAAGCTTTCCTTTATAAAAGTAAATCTCAATTCCTTTGAAAAGGATGGATACCTAGACATCTATGGTGTGCTGTTAGGAAGGGGGAGACGACGTGAGCGCTAATATTACATTAGTAGGAAACGGCCTGTTACAAGAACGCGTAGCTGAAGAACTCGCTCCAAAGTATGAGCTTACTCTCCTTCCAGACCTAGATGGGACGATACCTGAAAGTACGACATTGTTACTCGTCATACATGACTCTTGGAATCCGTCGATCCACCAGAAAGCGGAAGAAGTGGCGCAGGAGCTCGGTATCAAGTGGCTACGGGGCTTCTTATCATTTGGTGAAGGTGTAATCGGTCCATTGGTTCACCCTGGTAGAGAAGGCTGTTCTCAATGTGCTGATACAAGAAAGGTAATGGCAGCGAACGACCGTGAGGATATGTGGAAAATCCAACAAGTTTTAAGCAAGGACATTAACGGTATGCATGATGAATGGATCTCTCAAACGGGACTTCTTCAAATAACTCAATTGATCAAAAATGAAGTGCATAATGTGGTACACCTTAAGTCTTCTCCATTAGAAAGATCGATTCACCTTATCAATATGGGATCTCTCGAGAGCTCACATCATCGCATATTACCAGACGCCTATTGTTCCGTTTGTAGTCATCTTCCTGAAGACCTGAAAACCGATTCGGTAATTACGCTTAAACCAAGTTTGAAAGTCAGTAAAGATAGCTATCGATGTCGTTCGGTGAATGACTTAAGCAACGTCCTCTCAAAAGATTATCTCGATCCACGTACAGGGCTATTAAATCGTCTCATGATCGATTTTGAAACACCTTATGCCGATGCGATCGTTAATCTTCCTCTATTTAATGGAAATGAAGGCTCGGCAGGAAGGACAAATTCGTATGCCCTGAGTGAAATGACAGCCATTTTGGAAGGATTGGAACGTTCTTGTGGCATTGATCCTAAAGGAAAAAGAACCGTTGTTCACGATTGCTATCGCAACCTTGAACGTGCCTTGAACCCTCTTAGGGTGGGCGTTCATTCACCAGAACAGTATGCAAAGAAGGACTATCCGTTTACCCCGTTTCATCCTGATCGCAAAATGAACTGGGTGTGGGGATATTCACTCATTGAAAATGAACCCATCCTAGTTCCAGAACGCCTCGCTTACTATAGTATGGGATGCGGCGACGGGTTTGTTTTTGAAACGTCCAATGGCTGTGCGATCGGAGGAAGTCTTGAAGAAGCTATATTCTACGGAATGATGGAAGTGCTTGAACGCGATTCTTTTCTATTAACCTGGTATGCACAGCTCTCTCTTCCACAGATTGATCCATACTCATCAAATGACGAAGAACTTCATTTAATGATCGATCGCATGCGAGAAGTTGCAGGCTATGATCTTTATTTATACAATGCGACGATGGAACATGGCGTCCCCTGCATCTTGACGATCACGAAGAAGCGTAACCCTGATTCCGATTGTTTAAATCTTATGTGTGCGGCCGGCGCCCATCTCGACCCTGTGAGAGCTGTGAAAAGCGCGATCTTTGAGAGTGTTGGACTGATTCCTCCGCTGAATAAAGAGTTTAAACAGAAGAAAGATAATTATGTAAACATGTTCAACGATTCTTCTCTCGTCCAGAAAATGGATGATCATGGAATGGTGTACGGACTTCCAGAAGCAGAAGAACGCCTTCAATTCTTGCTAAATCAGGATCGACCATTACAGACATTTGCAGAAGCTTTTCAAATAGAAGAACGTCATGCCGATCTAACGGATGATCTGACTACCTTATTACAAGTTTTCCGCCAATTAAAATTAGATGTGATCGTTGTCGACCAAACAACACCCGAAATTAAACGGAATGGACTTCACTGCGCAAAGGTCATTATCCCAGGCATGCTGCCAATGACATTTGGCCATCACCTTACACGTGTAACGGGCTTAAGCAGAGTATTAAAGGTGCCGAAAGAACTTGGGTTCCTGAATCGAGAATTAACGGTTGAAGAGCTCAATCCTTATCCGCATCCGTTTCCTTAACGTGGCAAGGAGGTAAGTGATGAATCTTGACCTGTTCTTACACCACCTGCATTTCCAAAATGATCTTGTGACGCCACCGAACTGGGAAGTGGATTGGGACGATGCCCCCCTTCCATTTAAGATTTATCGCCATTTGCAGGAGTATCCCCTTGCCCATGATATTCCGCTAGCTATTCAAGAATCAGCGTTTCCCCCAACACTCGACCTGAATACAATTGGGTATTTTCTCTGGTATGTTTATGGGCTGTCTCAGTTTAGCCAGACAGCTTTTCCAATTCCCATGGACGGAGAATCAGCGGAAACAATCCAATCATTCCGCCGTTTCCCTCCTTCAGGGGGTGGCTTATATCCGAGTGAATTGTATCTTTACCTTAAACTAGATGAACTGCCGAATGGAATTTACCATTATGACGTTGCTCATCATCGCCTTCTCTTGGTACGTAAAGGGAATTTTGATTCTTACTTAAACAGCGCGCTAGGTGGCTCTATCCTTTCAAACTGTTTTGGGGCCGTGATCATCACGACCATGTTCTGGAAAAACTTTTTTAAATACAATAACTTTTCCTATCGTCTTCAAGGGTTAGATGCTGGCACACTCATTGGTCAGCTACAGGAGGTTAGTAAATGCTTTCGCTTTTACCCGAAGGTTCATTTTCAATTTCTAGATCGAGTAATTAATCACTTACTTGGGATAGATGATCTAGAGGAAAGCACCTACGCGGTCATTCCGTTATCAGAGCATAAAGCCCTGCATGAGGAGACACCCGGAGAAAGCTCAGCAGCAGAAGATATTCGAAAAATACCCCAAATCAGCACAACACATTACCAACGTTCGCAAAACGTATTACCGTTTCCTGAAATAGCACAGCTTCATCACGACTCGATGCTTGAATCTACTGGTGAATTCAAGCGATTTATAAAGATAGAGGAAGAAATAGAAAGCAAGCCTAAGATCGTATTACCTGAAGGAAAGAAGCTAGCCAAGGAGTTAGCTGTCGTTTGTCAGAATCGATACTCTCCAGAAATGGACTTCATCCAACAAAGAATCGATGAGGTTCAGCTCGCTTCCCTTCTAAAGGAAAGCACCGATTCCTACGCGTACCATAATGATATCGATAAAGAAGAGAACCAGATGTCCCGTGTCTCCATTTACGGGTGCTTCTATCAGGTTGATGGGATTCCTAATGGCGCATACAGGTATGACCCAGCCTCGCACTCCATCATAACAATTAAAGAAGGGGACTTTCGTTTTGACCTACAGGCAGGAATGTCCCTTCACAACGTCAACCTGCATCAGGTCCAGATCTGCCTTCATATCGTCGGAGACCGCACATATCACAAAGCTGAACTTGGATACAGAGGGTACCGCATTCAACACATGGAAGCGGGCATGCTCCTTCAGCGATTATTGTTATCCGCAAGTGCACTTGGAATGAACGGTCATCCCCTGCTTGGGTTTGATATTAAAGGATGTGATGACATTTACGATCTGGAAGGATCACATAAGACGACGATCATTCAAGTTCCTATTGGGTACCATCAGCCTAAAAGCTGGTTGGTGGGTGGGATGCATAGTTAAGGAGGAGGGTCAGGCGCGGACCTGACCCCCCTCCTCCTCTGTAGTAGCGTCAGTGCCTGTCACCACCCGGTTTATGTCGCTTTGTATCGCTTTTTGTCTTTTAAGAAAAGGGGCTTGCATTAGAAGTAGAGTATGTACAGTAGAAGGTTGATGGAGAAGATAAAAGAAGGATAGCCGAGTGGGCTATCCTTCTTTCTTGGTACCTTATTCTTCTTGGTGCCTGTCACTTGTCGAACTTGTCGAATCTTAAGAGCGCTCGAGCACCGATACGAGCATGCGGTGAACAACTTCATGGTCACGCGCATCGTGTAAGCGGTATTCTTTCCCAGGGAGCGTGTACCACTCCTCTGCCCCTACGTACGTGAGGCGAAGCGTGAGATTGCCTTCCCCATCACAGGAAGTACGCAGTTCAAGTTCCCCGCTAATCACACCCACTTCTTCGGTCATAACACCATGTGTTGCAGTGAAAACCGACGATTTCTCTTCCATATGAGTGCACCTCCTGAACTAGCCATACCTAAACTATAACACTATCAACGAAAGCCCGACTTAATAACTACACGTATTCAGCATGCTTTGAAGTGCTGTTTTCTCTGAAGACTGAAGGTGTAGATCATAGACATACTTCGTATTAATCCACCACTTCGCATATCCGCAGTGAGCGCCGTAACGCGTTGGTTTCCATGTAGACGGATCCTGGTCCCCTTTAGAACGGTTGCTGCTCGCCGTCACTGCAATGAGATGAGGACCACTAAGGTCATTTGCGAAGTCCTCACGCTTTTGTGTGCTCCAACTACTTGCTCCTGAACGCCACGCCTCTGCCAGCGGCACCATGTGGTCGATATCGAGAGCAGACGGATCATACACCTGCACGCCATCATAATAGCTATACCAATTACCAGACGTTACAGGACAGTCACCGCTATAATAATCAGCGTCGCGCTGTAGCACCAACTGACGCGTATCACAGCCATTCCCCTGTCCAATCCAGTGTGGAAATTTATCACGGGAGTATCCAGACATGGAGCTTTCAGACTGTACAGTCAGTGAATTCAACTGAGATTGAGCGGCAGACTTAGACGGTGTTCCTGGAGGAATCGCGAGAGCTGACGGCAGACCTAATTGATAGCCAGTAAACAACAGAACCAACGTAAAAACAACTAGAATCGATTTCTTAAACACAGTAATGCCTCCTATTTTTTGTTTTTTATGTACTAACACCTCCGTTCACTTTTGATGAAGGAGATTAATAGTCTTTAAGGCAAACAAGTGAATTGAGACAAATCAAGACGAGGTGACCTTTTTATCAAGCGAAGTAAAATACTCTCTTCCTTATATAGATTTGGTTCTTCTTTCCATTTGGGATGTGCGCCTTTAATCTAGCACATCTCTCTAGCAATGTTCTATAGTTCTAAGACATAAACGCAAAGTTGGTTCATATGAGCTAGTGAGCTCTCTATCATTTTTAAGTAGAAATTCCCTACAAATTTTACAAGCTTAATAAAAAGCGTGACCTTTGTCCCTTCTTCCCTGGTATCCTTTGATTCTAGTTCTGACTGAGAATACTTTTTAGTTTTTTAGGTTCACAAAACGACCAATAATGTTATACTATAAATTAATTAGTACGTCACATTAAGTTAAACGAGTTTAATAGTGTGTTACATTTGGTAAGAGACAATTAATAAAGTGAGTATTCCCCCCGTACATATCACCCAAGTTCACATCCAGGAGTTGAATTTACTAAAGAGAAGGAGATTGATCGTGACGAAAAAAGAAACGGTCTATGTTGTATCAGATTCAGTCGGAGAAACAGCTGAACTACTAGTAAAGGCTGTGGCAAGTCAATTTTTCGGGCAAGAAGTCGATATTCAGCACTTTTCTTATGTAGAAGACAAACAGGATATTAACAATGTGATTACTGTAGCGAAGTACAATCATTCCATCATTGCTTACACCATCGTCTTAGAGGAGTTAAAACACGACCTAGATCAAAGAGCACACGCGGAGAACGTAATTGCTGTTGATTTAATGCAGCCTCTGTTGGACGCCTTCACCAAGAAATTGAATAGGCAGCCACATCGTCAACCAGGTCAAATGCGGAAGCTAGATGAGAACTATTTTAAGCGGGTTGAAGCGATTGAATTTGCGGTAAAATACGATGACGGACAGGAAGTATGGGGACTAAAGAATGCAGATATCGTCCTCGTTGGGGTGTCTCGAACATCGAAGACGCCTCTCTCGATGTATCTCGCCAACAAGCAATATAAAGTAGCGAATATCCCGCTCATTCCAGAAGTCCCACCCCCTGCGGAACTTTTTAACGTACCGAGGAAAAAGTGCATTGGATTGTTGATTTCCCCTGAGAAACTATATGAAATTCGAAAAGAACGATTGAAAAGCCTAGGATTAACAAGCTCAGCCAACTATGCCTCACTTGAACGAATTTTTGATGAAATGAGCAGTGCTGAAAACATTATGAAACGAATCGGATGTCCTGTGATCGATGTTTCGAATAAAGCGATTGAAGAGACAGCAGATATTATCTTATCCATCATTCATAAAAGGGAGAGTTTTGTATAATGGACAACAAATTTGTATTCCTATTTGATCATGTGAAAAATGGCGGCAAGGAACTTCTCGGTGGTAAGGGAGCGAATTTAGCAGAAATGACCCGCATTGGGCTGCCTGTTCCATTCGGTTTTACGATTACAACCGATGCTTGTAAAGCCTATTACGATGCAGGAAAGACCCTCTCGCCTGAAGTTAAATCTCAAGTAGAAGAAGCCCTAACAAAACTTGAAAGCAAGACGGACAAACAATTTGGAAATCCAATCAATCCCCTTCTTGTATCTGTACGTTCAGGAGCTGTTCATTCTATGCCAGGCATGATGGACACTGTTCTTAACCTAGGAATGAACGATGATACTGTAAAAGGAATGGCTGAACTAACGAACAACCCTCGTTTCGCTTATGATTCCTACCGTCGGTTTATTCAGATGTTCAGCAGTGTTGTGCTAGATGTCGCTCACTACCATTTTGAACACCGATTAGAAGACTTCCGGGAAAGTAAAGGATACCAATCTGATACTGAACTATCAGCCGAAGATTGGAAAGCTGTAATTGAAGACTATAAATCCATCGTGCGTAAAGAATCAAAGCAACCCTTCCCACAAGACCCTAAGGAACAGCTTTTCCTTACGATCGATGCTGTGTTTAATTCATGGAACAATCAGCGTGCCATCCTCTATCGTCGCCTTCACGATATACCAGGTCACCTTGGGACCGCTGTTAATATTCAAAGCATGGTATTTGGAAATATGGGAGAAGATTCGGGTACAGGAGTCGCTTTCACACGGAACCCATCCACCGGAGAGTCGAAACTTTATGGAGAATACTTAATTAACGCCCAAGGCGAGGACGTCGTTGCAGGAATTCGTACACCCCAACCGATTTCCACCCTTCAAGATGAAATGCCTGATGTGTTCGAGCAATTTGTCGAGACTTGTAATCTATTAGAAAACCATTACAAGGATATGCAGGACATCGAATTTACAGTCGAAAACGGTAAGCTGTTTATCCTCCAAACACGTACAGGGAAACGAACAGCCCAGGCAGCGATTCGAATCGCTGTTGAAATGGTGAAAGAAAAGATTATGGACGAGCGAACGGCCCTCTTGCGTGTCGATCCTGATCAGCTCAGTCAACTTCTGCATCACCGACTCGACCCTAACCATAAGAGTAGCCAGTTAACCACAGGCTTACCCGCTTCACCAGGTGCCGCCACAGGGATCGTCGTTTTTGATGCGGATGAAGCAGAGGTACGAGCAAAGAATAAAGAAAAAGTGATCCTCGTTCGTCCTGAAACAACTCCTGATGATATTCATGGAATCGTGGCTTCAGAGGCGACCGTTACGAGCCGAGGAGGCATGACGAGTCATGCAGCGGTTGTAGCGAGAGGGATGGGAAAAGCTTGTATTTGCGGATGTGATTCATTGAAAATTAACCTTGAAGCAAAACATTTCAAGGTAGGGTCAACAACTGTCAATGAAGGGGATACCATTACGATCGATGGTTCAACAGGACACATCTTCCTCGGTGACATTCCGATGATTGAACCTGAGCTATCCGACGATTTCCTCTTACTGCTTCGCTGGGCAGATGAAGAAGCAACGATGCAAGTTAGGGCCAATGCGGATAATCCAGTCGATGCGAAGAAAGCACTGGATTTCGGAGCAAGAGGCATTGGGCTTTGCCGTACAGAGCATATGTTTATGGATGCCTCGCGCATTCCTACAGTAAGAAGTATGATTCTATCTGAAACAATCGAAGAACGAAAAGATGCTCTTGAGAAACTTCTTCCGATGCAGCAAGAAGATTTCGAGGGAATCTTTGAAACGATGCAAGGTCATCCGATTACAGTAAGGTTACTGGATCCACCACTACATGAGTTTCTACCAGACAAAGAAGAACTTCTAATTGCAGTGACAAAGCTACAACTAACCGATCCAGACTCAAGCGAGTTACGAGAGAAGCAAAACCTTCTACGTAAAGTAAAGGTATTAGAAGAAGCAAATCCGATGTTAGGACATCGTGGTTGTCGTTTAGGAATGATTCACCCTGAAATCTATGAAATGCAAGTCATCGCTATCTTTCATGCCATGGCTAACGTGATGAAAAAAGGAATCAGTGTGAAGCCTGAAATCATGATTCCACTAGTCAGTCATGTGAACGAATTGAAAGAAATGCGTCAGCTTGTGCTCAACATAGGAAATCAGCTTCAGGAAGAAACAGGGCAACAGTTCGATTATCTAATCGGAACAATGATTGAAACGCCTCGTGCTGCAGTTACAGCTGACCAAATTGCCGAAGAAGCCGACTTTTTCTCTTTCGGAACGAATGATCTCACGCAAACAACCTATGGATTTAGTCGAGATGACGCCGAAGGTAAGTTTCTTCAACATTATGTGGAGAACGACATCCTACCGAAAAATCCATTCGTTTCATTGGATCAAGAAGGTGTTGGGAAACTAGTCGAAAGTGGCGTTAAGCTAGGCAGAGAAACAAATCCTAACTTGAAAACTGGCATTTGTGGAGAGCATGGCGGTGAGAAAGAATCAATCTCCTTCTGCTTCCAACTCGGACTTGATTATGTAAGCTGCTCACCTTTCCGCGTTCCATCTGCACGACTTGCAGCTGCTCAGGCTACCATTCGTTACGAGGAAAGTAATCGAAGGAAAGAACATCAGTATAATTAGATGGTGCCTGTGATAGTGCCTGTCACCACCCGTTTTATGTCGAATTTTGTCTACTAGGTAATCCCAGGGGCCGTTCTGGTGATACCATCTCATAAAGAAAAGGAGCATTCATTATTCCAATATGAATGCTCCTTTTTCACTTATTTTATTATCCTTTAACGCTCTAAACCTTTCGTACAGGATTGCCTTCCGAGTCTTCTAAAGTTATAAAGGCTTCTATTCTTATTGACCATCAGATCTGAAGCACTCTTCATATGTATAATATTTCTCGTAATCACTAAACTTTTCCAAGAATCCCTCAATATCTTTTCTCACATCTTCTAAATTACCGATCATCTCTACTCTCGCCAAAAATCTCCATTCTAACAACCAGTCCAGTTCATTACTCAAATGAGCGTCTCCCAATGGTATCTCCTTAACCATTGAAAGCATGAAGTCAACCTTAGAAAAATCTCTGCTCTCAATAAGGTACCGATTAATAAGTGCTAGGATGACCCTCACTGCCAAAGTAGGCTCTACATGCCCCTTAACAAGTTTAAGCTTCGAGCAGACATCAGCCGCGTGCTTATTGACCGCTAACGATACGTCGATTAATTCGAACGGTGGTTGATCCATGGTTTCGATTAAGTGATCCGTCCAGTCTATCACTTCCTTTACGCTGAAATAACCTACCTTAAGACCAACTCTATGTATTTCTGCAGCAAACTTTAAATCCATTATGAACTCCTCATCTCGTTAAAAAACGTTTTCGTGTTAATTATTTCAAAAAAGTATACGTAACACAATCTTTCCTATTAAAAAAAAGTCTGGAATCGCAAGGACGGTTCTGCTGATTCTATTACTTAAATACAAGGAACTTTACCTACTGGAATAATTAATGTCTCTTTTATGGTATTTAAAAAGATGACCCCTTTTCATTACAGGCATCACCTTTTTAAAATTGTTTAGTATTCTCATCAAACTGATTCACTAGATCCATGTTCCTGTGTTTCACTTGATTCTTGCGAGATCTCTCGAGAAATTTTTCTTATTCGGTGAATTTCTCCTATGTTCATGCCGAGCCATGCTCCAATAAATCCGAAACTATCATTAGGAAATTCCAAGGTAGCAGAGCCTATATCTGAACCGACGACCAGCACTGTCAACCCAATCGTTAAAGCCAGAAATAAGAATAACCCTATACTCGCTTTTATCTTCCACTGCTTCTTCCCGTGACGCTCGATCCTAAAGGTTTGCACTCGCTGCATCGCCTTTGTACCTATGACCTTACCTGTCAGTAAAGTGAACAATATATTCACTACAAAGAGCCATAAGATGGCACACAACACACCAAGAACGATTGTAGCTGAAACAGCTGCAACTTCTACAAAGAACCACAACAAGGCGAATACCAATAGCATCCCGAGATTGTTTTGAATAAATAGCTTCTTTTTTAACCGCTTGATTTCTTGTAAATCCCACTTCTCTTCTCCCATTTGAACCCACCTTCCCATCGAACATCTCTATATCGCCTTACCAGGATCAATTTCACCCTAACCAGAGAAAATCAGTAGAAAATACTGCAATGATTAAAATCACATTGAAGCTAAGTTGACTAAGCGTATACATATAATCCTTTCGATTTGTTGCGTATTTCCATTCAAAAATAGCTTGAACACTTTCTGTAATTACTAGGAATACAAACAGTACAAACCATGCTTCCAAATACCAAAGTGATTCTGCTGGGAGTCTCGTTACATTGTAGAATGCACCAACAATCATAACTACCATAAACGTTATTCTAATACTCCAATCAACCTTACTATGTAATATATTTACATGGTTATAGGAGAAAAATTTTCTCTTCTCAACTCTGAGCCTTCTTCTCATAACCGCACTGAAAACGAAGTTTAAAACTACAAGTATGATAATTAGTAAGACTAGCTTTAGCCAAAAATCAGAACCTACACCATACAAAAGCCGCTCCTCCCCTCTTTCATACGATTTCAAAGAAAGTTTTATAAGGAGAATAGTATTAACACCTTCCCCGCTTCCAATTATTTCAAACTATTAAACACAACTCAATCATTTTCCCGAATTAGCGGGACGGTTCTGTTGTTCCATCTCAGAAAAAGGGAACATTCATGATCCCTATAATGAATGCTCCTTTTAACTTTTTCTCGATATAATGCCTGAGAACCTTTCCCCCAATGCGAAAGAGATTAATCGTGTATAAAGCTATAAATGATAAAAGACGGAAGAGCACAAATGTCAAAAGACCAGGTGATCAACAGATCGCCTGGTCTTTAAGTCATTCACGCTCAACATTCAACTTATGCTTTTTGCTCTTCCAACCTCTCTAGCAATTGTTCAAGGTTTGGATCATTGATATAGTTCTCAATCGTAATGATTTCTTTATTCGGGTGTGCGTGTCTTGCTCTGTCTTTCAAATCTTTATGAACAACGATAATGTCAGAATGGTCTGGTGCATCTTCTATTCTGTAATGCTTGACTTCCAACCCTTCTATCCCTTTTTTCTTCAATTTCTTTCTAAATGTTGTTGCACCTAAAGCACTACTTCCTGCGCCTGCGTCACAAGCGAATGAAACGGTATTGATGTCTTCATTCTTCTTAGTATTTTCACTACCTGCATTCGATAGTTGTTTTCCTTGTTGTTTCATAGCTTTTGACTTCTCGACCGATTTGGTAAGCTCTTCATCGTCATCATCTTTATTCTTTTCCATTTTAAGAATAAGAGAAGTAACGATAAAGGTTACGATAGTTGAAGCCAGCACTCCAGCAATGATGCCGAGAAAGCTTCCTTTAGGAGTTAAGCCAAGATAAGCAAATATCGAACCAGGACTTGGTCCAGCCACGAGGCCTGCATCAAATACACTAAATACCGCAATACCTGTCATTCCCCCAAAGATCATCCCAATGATTGTAAGGGGTTTCATTAGTACATAAGGGAAATATAGTTCATGAATTCCACCTAAGAAGTGGATGATCATCGCACCAGGAGCTGTGCGTCGAGCAGCCTTCTTACCAAAGAAGGTAAAAGCTATTAGCAAGCCAAGACCTGGCCCAGGGTTTGAAGCGACAGTAAAGTAAATCGACTTCCCCGTTTCAGCAGCCGCCTGCATGCCGAGTGGATAGTAGATCCCCTGATCGATCACGTTATTTAAGAACAGAACTTTCGCCGGTTCATTGATAAGAGAAAGTAATGGCAGCAACCCAGTTGCAACAAGTGCCTCAATGGATGAGGTTACAAAGTTATTCGCCGATTCGATCACTGGACCGATAAAATAGAACGATACGATCATTAACAAGAAACCTAGAATGCCAAGCGAGAAGTTATTCACGATCATTTCAAATCCAGCTGGGACTTTATTTTCAATCGCCTGGTCAAATTTCTTTATGATCAACCCACCTAATGGACCGATCACCATTGCGCCGAGGAACATCGGAATGTCTGATCCAACGATCAAACCAATCGCGCCGATGGCACCCATCACAGCTCCGCGTTGCCCCCCAACCATACGTCCTCCCGTTATGGCGAGAAGCAAAGGAAGCAAGTATGTAATCGCTGGGCCTACAATCGTAGCGAGGTCTTCATTCGGAATCCAACCTGTAGGTATAAACAAAGCTGTTAGTAGACCCCAGGCGATAAATGCTCCGATATTTGGTAGAACCATATTCGTTAAGAATCCACCAAATGCCTGGACTCTAGCTCTTGTGGTAGGGCGATTCATTTCTACTACGTTGCTTTCATTCGTTGCCTTTGCAGGACTTCCCATCTGTATCTCCCCCTCTTTATGGTAGTAAGCCTTACAAACGGTTGAACTTATTCAACCGTTTGAATCAAATCCAGAATTTCTTCTTCACTGTTTAATTGTTCAAGCTTTTCTTGTACATCATCTTCAATCAGTAACGAAGATAAGTCAGAGATCAAGTCTAGGTGACCAGTCGTATCTTCAGCAGCTAATGTAAATAGAAGATTAACTTCTTTTCCTTCTGGAAATGCGACAGGCTCTTCTAACTTAAGAAGTGATACCCCTGTTTTAACGACGCTGTTATCATTATTTTGTGCATGAGGCATTGCAATGCCTGGAACGATCACAATGTAAGGTCCATTTTTGTGAACGTTCTCAATCATATCATCTACGTACTTCTCAGTAATGTTTCCACCTTTGCTTAGAGGACCAGCAGATTCTTTAATCGCTTCCTCCCATGAGCTGACAGAATGTAAGAATTGTACATTTCCTTTCAATTGTTGGCTTAGCATAGTTAAAGCACCCTTCCTTAGTCGTATTAGTTTTTGAATGTTGTTTCTTGTTTTAACTGAAGATAAGTTTCTTTGATTTTTGATAGAATGGTAGATTCTTTTATTTGAGTGAAATGCGTAATAGCTTGTTCGATTCCGTTCTCTTCAATATACACTTGAAGAGCAACAGACTCTTCGTCCTCTTGATTATTAAATAGAAACGCTCCTGCTATTGCAGTTGTCAGGTGTCCAAAAGGTAAATTCATTTTCGAAAGAGCTACTGTGGGTTTAACCAATCGTTCTTCAGGTCCTAGTTTTCTGATAGGTGCCCTTCCCACTCTTTGAATATCATCATTCATATTCTCGTTTTGAAAGCGACCAATGGTGTTTTCAATAAATGTAGTCAATTCCTCCGCTTCCATTTCATACGTGTGCGTGAAATAACTAGCAGCCTCCTGCATGGTTCTTCGCACGAAATCTTTCAAGCGCTCATCCTTCAATGCACGTTGAATCGTTGGATACCCTTGTAGGTGAGCCATATACGCTGTCGTCGCATGACTCATATTCACAATAAACAATTTCCGTTCAATGTAAGGGGTTAACGTGTCAACGTAGGTTGCATCCGCTAGTCGAGGTAGCTCCTCATTCACTAGTTCAGACCGATTAATTACCCATTCATAATATGGCTCGACGAGAGCAACATTCCCTTCGCTTCTCTGTTCCGAAAGTGATAGCCGATCGATTGCAGTGTTTGGAAAGCCAACGTACAAATGAAGTTCTTCCGCTTCTTCGTCGGAAAGAATCTTTCTTATTTCTTCTTTCAAGTGAGACGAAGCATTTAGTGCATTTTCATTAGCCATTACATCAATAGTTGGTTTGTTCAGTCGCTTTCTCTTAAGGAGACCCTGCGATAGAACAGGAGCAATTCTAGGTAGATTATGAACCCCAACCGATGTCGTGATAAAATCTGCTTCCACAATCTCATCGATGATTTCGTTATGAGCACTTGTATGTAATCCACTCACAGGATGAATCGTTTCTTGTGTCCGATCTCCATCTAATAATTCGATCACATACCGATTATGTTCATTAATTTGATCAATAAGGTGCTGATCTGCATCCACAAAGCAGATATGATACCCTGTTTGATTAAGTAGATATCCAATTAATCCTCTTCCAATATTACCTGCACCAAAATGTAACGCTTTCATTTTATAACCCCCTTTATCCTCATCCCTTTTTGCAATTCTATCTTTCAATCATTAGAAGTTAGTATAATATTCCCAGAAACAGGCGTCTATAGAAAAACAGAAATGAACAGCCTTTTTATTTGTTAGAAAGGTAGCATTCGCTCTCTCACTGGCCCCTTCGATTCTCACTATTCAATATCAAAGGGACTTGTGAAAGACCTTTCTAGGAATCTACTATTCTAAGTTCGCATGGTACTCCCAAAGTGAATTCAATTCGATGTTCTCTTTTCGCACGAGCATCAATGCGATCGTGTCGCCGAGTAGAAGTAGACTCTGTTCGAATAGACTCTTCATTGGTTGATGAGACTGGACTTCTTTCTCTGAATCTGGATTTGAACTGATAGGAAGACGAACGAACACATCTGCATATTGACTCATCGAACTAGTTGGATTCGTACCGATATGAGCGACAGTTGCGTTAAGTTCTTTCGCTTTCTTCGCGATGATGAGTGGGAAAGCTGTTTCGCCACTACCTGAACCAACAATCAACAAATCCTTATCGGTCATCGCGGGTTCTGTTACTTGTCCAACCACATAGGTTTGTACACCGAGATGCGCAAATCTTTTCGCTATTGACTGGAGAGAAAGTAACACTCTTCCTACTCCGACAAAGAATACTTTTTCTGCCTTATTGATTTGATTGATCAGATGATCAATTTCATCATTGTTCACATTGGATAGCGTAGACGTAAGTTCACGTGTAATCACATCAGTTGCTTCTTTAAAGTTAACCATTAATAGTAGCCTCCTCTTGTAATCCTTCACGAATAAGGGTTTCAATAATGTTCTTGTTATCGCTCAAACGATTGCTTTTTTCAAACAAACTAGTACTTCCAGCTACAAGGATGTCTGCTCCAGCTCTTACAAGGGTTGGAATCGTTTCCATTGACACGCGACCATCCACTTCGATTTTTGTATTGAGCCCTAAGGATTGGATCAACTTCGACAAGTCTTCTACTTTCTTCGCTGCATATGAAACTTGCTTTTCACCTTTATCCGTTGCGAATCCTGGGTTGATCAACATGAGTAACACCGTATCGCATTGTGGAAGAACATAATCTAATTTAGAAAGGGAAGTGGATGGGTTTAAGGCTACTCCCACTTTCGTGCCGTGCTTCTTGATTAGATTGATGTATCGATCAGTGTGAAGACTCGTTTCAAGATGAAACGTAATTTGGTCGACTCCAATCTTCAACATTTCTTGTATAAAGAACTCATTTGTATTCGCCATAATATGAACGTCAAACTTCATATCCGTTATCTTCCTTAATTGTTCAATCGTATTGATCCCAAGAGGCATGCTTGGACTAAATGCGCCATCAATGATATCGATATGTAAGGTATCAAGTCCAGCTTCTTCAATTTCTCGAACACTTTTCTCTAGGTTGCAAAGATCCGCACACATAATAGACGGTGCAATGGTAATGCTTTTCTGCATGTTTGTGCCTCCTTGTTTGTTTTTATGCGTCTTTTCAATTATAATAATGCATGAACAAGGATATGTAAAGCGTTTACTTGCATGTTTTTGCTTATATTTGCAACTTACTGCTGTTTTGAGATTTAATTGAAGATTGAGCATGTTATACTTAAAGAAAGAATAGAAGGGGCACTACATTATGCTTAAACAAGAACGTCAACAGAAAATCATTGATATCTTAAACGATGAGCACAAAATAATCGCAAGTGACTTAAGCAAACGGTTATCTGTCTCAGAAGATACGATTAGAAGAGATTTGAAAGAACTGGATAGCCAGGGAATCATCAAACGAGTTCATAGCGGAGCTCTGCGAAAAGGGCCACCAGTCCAGGACTTTTCAACGAGGAAAGAAATCTATAACGAAACGAAGCTGAATCTAGCTAACAAAGCCCTCCATTATATAGAAGATGATATGGTGTTAATGATTGACGGGGGAACAACGAATCTCCAATTGGTCCATCAGCTCCCATTGTCGTTAAAAGGGACCGTCATCACAAACAGTCCACCGATCGCAATGGCTCTTTCCAATCATACTGACATAGAGGTCATTATGATCGGAGGAACATTATTCAAGCAGTCTATGGTTAATCTGGGAATCCACACATATGAAACGTTGAATGAAATGAGGGCAGACCTTTACATTATGGGAATCTACAACATAGACCCTGAAAACGGTATAAGCGTCCCAAGTTCATCCGAGGCATTGATCAAACGCAAAATGACGTCTATCTCAAACGAAGTGCTAGGCATGGTTACGAATGATAAGTTAGATACGATTTCAAATCATATCGTCTGTCCAACCGACCACTTAACGTATTTAATTACAGAGAACGTGAATCCAGATATTAAGCGTTTGTATGAGAAGCAGGGGATCACTATTCATGATTAGTTCGGGATTTGAAGAGAATCGTCGGGACGGTTCTGTTGATTCCATCTCATAAATAAAAGAAGGGGCTGGGACATAAGTAAATAACCATGAGAAAGACCCGAACAATTCATTTGAATCAGATCGGGTCTTTCGTAATTTACAGATAGGAAACAACCGCTTCGC
>NZ_JAFKOI010000024.1 GCF_017303315.1 Bacillus sp. NTK071 | reverse complement strand
TTCCTTAGAATATTCTTCTAGGAAGGATAACGTTTAAAGGCGGAGTATCAAAAACAATTAGCTTAGCTTGACGGCTATGCGGTGAGCCTCCTCGTCGCTTACGCTCCTTTGGGGTCTCACCTGTCCCGCTAGTCCCGCAGGAGTCGAGCATCCTTCCGCTCCAATCAGCGAAGTGTGTGTTTTTATTCAATAATTATTTCAAAAGCAACAATCTTTTAGAAAAGAGCCAAGTAAAAAGAGAAGCTCCAGCTTGAGCTTCTCTTTCAGCAGATCAACCTACTTCATTTCCTCGAAATGTTTCATAATGATTTGGAATAGCTTATCTCCCTCTTGAATTTCTGTAAACGAAGTAATGGCATTTGTAATTCCATCTTCTTTAATCTTATTTTGGATTGTTGCAGCTTCTTCATCATCTTGTGGATCGAATAGCAATGCTGCTGCAATTCCTTTTGCGAGATATGTTGGTTCTTTGTTTAACTCAGCAAGTTGTCTAGCTGGACCTACAAGTCGATCATCTGGTCCTAGTTTACGAATTGGAGCACGCCCTACACGAGTAACCTCATCTACAAGATGCGGATTCAGAAAGCGGCTAAGAATCTTTGTAATATAAGCATCGTGCTTGTCAGACTCAAAACCGTGCTTATGATGTAATAACTCACCAGTTTCTTCTAGTGCCTTTTTCACATCAGAATGAATAGCTTCACTCTCAAGTGCATCCTTTATCGTCTTAATTCCTGCTTGATAACCAAGGTAGGCTGTTATTGCGTGACCAGTGTTTACAGTGAATAGCTTTCTCTCGATGTATGGCGCAAGATCATTCACATACGTTAGTCCAGCAATATCAGGAACCTTACCTGCCATCATAGTTTCATCAACTACCCATTCGTAGAAAGGTTCTACTGCTACCATTAATGGGTCTTCATGTGATTGATTAGGTACAATTCGATCTACGGCAGCATCAGGAAAACCAGCATACTGATTAAGGGATTCACGCTCAACGGAATCCATTTTCTCTGCTACTGCATTCTTAAGTAAAGTGCTTCCGCCAATCATATTTTCACATGCAATAACATTAACTGGGTCTTTTCCTGCTGACATTCTTTTCCCGATACCCTCTTTAATAACTGAAGAAATAAGCTGAAGAACGGTTGGACCAACCGCAGTCGTAATCAAATCAGCTTCGTAAATAGCATCTACAACCGCTTCAGGATTCTTCTGGCTATTGATTCCCCTTACACCTTCTACTGTGATTTGGTCGCTTTCCTGACCAAGAATTTCGACAGTATATCGATTACGCTTATTAAGTTCATTAATGACTGTTTCATTGATATCAACGAAACATACTTCATATCCTGCTTGAGAAAGAAGCTTACCAATGAATCCCCTTCCTATATTTCCAGCTCCAAAATGAACAGCAAGCATATTAATTCACCTCATCAAACAATGAAATTAACGTTTCTTTCGAATCTGCTTGAATAAGTTGCTCTACATTTTCTTCTTCAGAACACACAATGGCAATTTGAGAAAGGATTTCTAAATGTTCATTATCCTTTCCGGCAATTCCAATGATAATTTTTGCGATATTTCCATCTCCAAAGTCTACTCCGTCACGAAGCTGAACGATAGAAAGCCCAGAATTCTTTACTGCTTTTTTCGCATCTTCTGTGCCATGAGGAATAGCTACTGAATTACCCATATACGTTGTTGTGATTTCTTCACGTTCAAGCATTTGATCAACATAGCTCGCTTCCACATACCCATTGTCTACAAGAATTTGACCAGCCATTCGAATTGCTTCTGCTTTTGAACTAGCCTTTTCATTTAATACCACATTCTCAGTTGATAGAATTTCTTTAGCCATTATAATCGTCTCCTTTGATTTCTAATTGTTTTTCCACATGATTTTTGATTTTGTTAGCGAGATATAATTCAATTGTCTCCTGATCGCTCTCAGAAAAAAGCGCTATAGTTTGTTCAGATTCAATAATCAATGTACTAATGAAGCTCATAATCTCAATGGCTTCACTTGATGACTCTTCAGCAGCAAGTTGAAGAAGGATTGTATCCATTTCTATGGAAGAACCATCCATCGCCTTCCTATTGATTGGTTTCATTAATCGAACAATTGTAAACACAGGGTTGATTACTCCAACTGCTCTTGTATGAAAAAGAGCAAGTGAAGTACCTGGTATCCCAACGCCACTTCTTTCTTCTCGCTCTAAAAGTGCCGTAACGATATGAGACGAATCTAAAAGGACTTCATCCCTCTCCAGCCGTTCACACTCTTGTTCTAGTAGGCTTTCAACATTTAAATTAGTAGATTCAAAAATGCGAAATTGCTTCAAGATTGCGGAAGCTGCCTTGCTGTATAATTCTGCTTTTCGGAACCAACTAATCGATTGATCCTTTGTAACACTAGAAAACGTTACTTTTTGTTCTTCTGCCATTACTTTTCTTTTTTTAGTTAAGAAATTTCTCTGAATGGCTGAACGAATACGGTGAGTTTCTTCTTCAGTTAAGAAAGGATCGACTTTAATATATTGCCCTTCATAGTCAGGCAATGGGATCGTTGAGACAATCAAGTCATAGTTTTCTTTATCCTCGTCTTCGAAATCAAACAAAGATGCACTCTTAATCAAATGAATCTCTGGCAGCTCTTGTTGAAGACGTGCCGCAAGCATTTTCGACGTTCCGATTCCACTAGAACAGACAGCAAGAATAGAGACATCTCTTTTCTCGTAACGCCCCTCAAGTGCAGACCCGAAGTGCAAAACAAGAAAACCAACCTCTTCCTCTGGTATAGGGACATTTGAAAAAATTTCTTTAATTGCACCATCTAACAAATCAAAGAGATCTGAATAGTCCTCTTTGATTTTATCCAATAATGGATTATGGATAGTCATATTTTGTCTTATCCGATGAGTTGCTGGACCAAGATGCGTAACAAGTCCTTGCAGAAGAGAGTCATTTGATTCTAGCCCAGCATGCATCCGTTCTTCTACGTAACGAATCAACTCTTTAGCCTTAACAACAATCGGGTAATTTGTTTCTTCAAGAAAATAATCACTTGTGTTTCTTAATTTAGCCCCACGCAAATGCATGGTGATATAGCCAATTTCTGCTTCAGGAATGTGTATTCTGAAGAATGATTCGAGTTTTGCACCAATCAACCTTCCAAAATTAAATTCCTTCGTACTTTTTAACGTAATTAAATAATCATTATCGATCTCAATCTTTTCACCCTTTTGGATTCGTTCAACTGCGAGGGTTAAGTGAACGATTAAACCAATATACGCACTATCTGCAATCATATAGGGTAACTCATCGTTTACTTCATCTACTATTTTCTCTACCTTTAGTAGTTTATCTCTGTCTACAAGACCAAGTAAGCGCTCAGACGCAGATTCCAAAAGAGTACCTTGAGATTTCTTCTGAATGGATTGCTTTATTAACGTGAAGAAATCTGAATCGTTAAACTCAGTAGCTAGCAAGGTACTCATAGCGTGTCTTTTCAAAGCTTCAGTTCCCTCTACCTGCACGCCATACCCCCGCCTTCGTATTAGTGAAAGCTGGATTTTTTCAAGCCATTCTTCAACTTTGTTCAAATCATTACTAACCGTAGCAACGGTTACTCTTAAATCATTGGCAAGGCCGACTAACTTTATGGGTTCGGCTGATTCTAAAAGCTTGCATAGAATCAGCGTTTCCCGCTCCTGTTGTGTGTACTCAGTGATATCAAGGTCAAAAATGTATGTGATGAGCTCACTACGCTTCAACTCTTCACCATCAATCTGTACACCAACTCCAGCTTTCTTAATAAGTTTAAGGTCATATTCAGTAAGAATACCCTCTACACCGGCTAAATCGCGATGGACCGTTCGTTCACTCACTTCTAGTTCTTCAGCGATTCCTTTTACAGTAAAGAATTCATTACTATCTAGTAGCAACTGTAGAATTCTTCTTTCCCTTGCTGAAATAAACACTCGGTTCACCTCGAATTTTGGCTTTACCTATTTTTTAAGTCTTTCAACAAGCTCTTCGTATTTCGGGCTATTCATGAAGTTCGCAACTGAAATGTGTTCTGTATTAGGACGTTTGGCTTTTGCTCGATCTGTTAAGTCCTGGTGAGTCACAATTAAATCAGCGTCATCAGGTAAGTTACTAATTGCAGTGTTCGTCACTTCAATATCCTGAAGACCCGCTTTCTTGAACTTATTGCGAAGAACTGATGCCCCCATTGCACTTGATCCCATTCCAGCATCGCATGCAAAAACTACTTTATTAATTTCTTTATTCTCCACTTGTTCTGGTTCTACCTCCACTGGTGCTTTACCTGCGGAAGATAATTCAGCAACAAGTTCATCGTACTTCGGACTGTTCATGAAGTTTTTAACCGAAATATGATTCGTTTTAGGAAGTTTGACTTTCGCTCGATCAGTTAGATCCTGGTGTGTAATAACAAGATCTGCATCCTCTGGAAGGTTGCTAATTGACGTATTTATAACTTCAATGTCCGTTAATCCTGCTTTTTTAAACTTATTACGAAGGACGGAAGCTCCCATTGCACTTGATCCCATCCCAGCATCACATGCAAAGACTACTTTGGCGATATTGCTATAAGAAGGTGCTTCTGCTTCTTTCGGTTCTTCCGAATTTGTTCTAAGGTTAGACGAAACGCTACTTTTCTTACCCTTCATTGCTTCCATTTTTTCAGTCGCTTCTGAAATGTCCTCTCCACTATCTTTTGATCGTTTTAAGATAAACGATGCGACAAGGAAAGAAACAACTGTGGCTACCACAACGCCCGCTAGAACTCCAAGATAACCTCCACGCGGTGTCATGATCATTAGAGCAAAGATACTACCTGGCGAAGGTGGTGCAATAAGGCCAGCACCGAAAATAGTTAATGTAAACACACCGCTCATTCCACCAAGAATAACAGCAAGTAGAAGAGCTGGTTTCATCAAGATGTACGGGAAGTAAATCTCATGAATACCACCAAAGAAATGAATGATGGCTGCACCGGGTGCCGTCTGTTTCGCTGTACCTCTTCCAACAAACCAGTAGGCAAGAAGAATACCAAGACCTGGTCCAGGATTTGATTCTAGTAAGAAAAGAATTGATTTGCCAGTATTAGCTGCCTGCTCAATACCAAGCGGGCTTAAAATCCCATGGTTAATCGCATTATTTAAGAATAGAACTTTAGCTGGTTCAATTAGAATACTTGCAAGAGGTAGAAGGCCTGCATCAACAATAACCTGTACTCCTGCTGCAAGTGCTTTATTCAGACCAAGTACGACAGGTCCAATTCCTATTGATGCTAGTATTGTTAAGAGACCGCCGATAATTCCAGCTGAAAAGTTATTAACGAGCATTTCAAAACCAGACTTAATTTTTCCATGAATGGCTTGATCAAATTTCTTAATTGCGTAACCACCAAGAGGACCCATGACCATTGCTCCGAGGAACATTGGAATATCTGCTCCAACGATGACACCCATTGTAGCTGTAGCACCAACTACTCCTCCTCGACCACCATGAATAATTTTACCCCCGGTATAGCCGATTAATAGCGGAAGTAAATAGGTAATCATTGGACCTACCAACTCAGCTAGGTTTTCATTTGGCGTCCATCCAGTTGGTATAAATAGTGCAGTAATGATACCCCAAGCAATAAACGCACCAATATTCGGCATGATCATACTGCTTAAGTAACTTCCGAACCGCTGAACTTTTACTTTTAATCCAGATTTTTCTGTTGAATTCTGTTCACTCATTGTATATCCTCCCCTTCTTACGTATCATAAAAAGCGTTTTCATTTTGTCAGAAGACTTGTTGACATTTTCTTATATCGTTGACGCTTTCCTAAAATCCTGATTGCTGATACGTGTTAATTCTCTCTTATTAATAACAATCATAATAGCGCTAGGAGGCTAATACAATAAAATCCAAATACAAATTCGTCAGTTGACTTGTTGACATGATTAAAGAAGAAGGGCTTAACCAATACTGAAGAGTGCCAAAGCAAAAGAAAAACCTCTGGGCTCACCCAGAGGTTTTGTTACGAATGCTGTGGTTCAGTTTGTGTTTTAACTTTTGGATTTGTTTCTTTCTTTTTATCCCATAGGATTGTGAGACTGATTACCGTAACAAGTATCGTAGCTCCCATGTCTGAGAGTATGGCGATCCATAATGTTAATAATCCAGGGATTGTAAGGAGAAGAGCGATGAGTTTTAAGCCAAGCGCAAGAACAATATTCAAGCGTATCGTTCGGTTCACGCGCTTCGCGATCGTTATGGCTTCAGGTAACTTTCCAAGATGATCCTGCATGAGTACAATGTCTGCCGTTTCAATCGCACTATCTGTACCCTTTCCCATCGCTATTCCGAGGTCAGCCGAAGCAAGTGCTGGTGCATCATTAATTCCGTCACCAATCATAGCGACTTTACCTTCTCGTGTAAGTTGCTTCACTTTTTCAACCTTTTCTTCAGGCAAAAGACCTGCGAAGTATGAACGTACGCCAACACGTCCAGCAACTTTCTCAGCGGTTTGTTCATGATCTCCTGTTAGCATAACTGTATGTTTAATTCCCGAAGCATGGAGATCATTTATAACAGAGGCACTCTCTTCTCTAACTTCATCTGAGATACCGAATACCCCTAGTATGTTCTTGGCATCTGCTACAATCACAAGCGTTAATCCGTCCTGTTTCATTGCTTCAATGATTGTTTGGATGTTAGATGGTATGGATACATGTGCAACACTTTTTTCATTACCAACCCAGTACTTTTCACCATCGATTTCAGCTATCACTCCCTGACCCGAAACAGTTTCTACACCACTCGCTTCTTTTTCAGGGAACGAAAAGTCATTTACTTTATCCATGATTGCTTTTGCCAGTGGATGAGATGAATGCCTCTCAACAGCCGCTGAAATAGCTAGAAACTTTTCGCGATCAAACATTTCATACTTCTCGACGTATGGTTTACCCTTTGTTAGCGTACCTGTCTTATCAAATGCAAGCGTATCGATTTTACCAAGTTGCTCAAGATAAACGGATCCTTTAACTAGAATTCCGTTCCTTGCATTTCGTGTGATACCCGAAATGTTTGCAATCGGTGAAGAAAGAATTAACGCACATGGACATCCTACAATCAGAACTGCAAGCCCCTGATAAAACCAATTTTCCCACGCGCCATCTAAGAATACTGGTGGCACAAGCATAACGAGTGCTGAGATTAGCATAATAACAGGCGTGTAGTATCGTGAAAATCGATTAATGAATAGTTCGGTTGGCGTTTTCGTTTCTTGTGCTTCTTCTACGAGATGCAATATTTTCGAAAGCGAAGAATCTTCATACGCTTTTGTAATTCGAACACGTAGAATCCCTTCGTTATTAATACTGCCTCCAAAAACGGATTCACCTGTCCCTTTTTCTACAGGCATGGCTTCACCAGTTATAGCTGATTCATTCACAGAACTATTCCCAGATTCAACTACTCCATCTGATGGAATTTTTGCACCTGATTTCACAAGAACAAGATCATCGACCTTTAATTCGTTGATGGATACGATTTTTTCCGTTCCATTTTGAAGTAAAAGGGCTTCTTTAGGGGCAATTTTAAGAAGGGACTCCATCGACTTTCTCGCTTTCTCCATCCCAAGACCTTCAAGGTATTCATTCAGGCCAAATAAGATCGCAACAAGCGTTCCTTCCTTCCACTCACCAATCGATACAGCACCGATTAATGCGATGGTCATTAATGTTTCTATATTGAATGTAAGTTTCGTTAAGTTTCTAAGTCCTTTAATAAACGTTTGATACCCGCTCAAAATAATAGCAGCAAGATAGAACGGAACGGCCGGAACTGTACTCATCCCGTCCAACAGAAGTGCTAGGATGAAAATACCCGTAGAAATGCCAAGGTATAATTTTATTTTCGAATGATCATGATTATGATCATGAGCGTGACCAGGCTCGTCTTCTTCCTTAATAAGCGAGGCATGATCTGATGCAAGAATTTTTTCTACCTGATCAAGGTTCACTCTCTCATCTAGTTTCAGCTTTCCAGAGTTATATTGGATGCGAGCAGTCTCACCATAATCTAATTTATTAATTTGTTGTTCCATTCCCGCAGCGCAGTTTGGGCATGACAACCCCTTGAGACGATATTCTTCCATTGATGTAAGCCCCCTTTCTTAAAAGGTTTCGTTCATTATATTCAATACATGAGCATGTGTTCATATTACTTAAGTTCAATTTTACTGAACCTCATATACAATGTCAAAGGAATTTATGAGAAAGCTGAAGATAAAGATTCAGTATAAGTATTCCCAGAGCAACAAAGAAAAACAACTCTCTTTTTAATACTCTACCTCTTACTTTACCGATCATTTCATGAAAAGCAACGTAACATAGCGAGCCAATTGCAACCCCCATGAAGATACCATTCCAATCCCTTGATGGAACAGAATACATACCAATTCCCGCCGATAACGATAGTACTAGTGAAACAATGCAAGCAGCTATCACAACAACGATTCCGTTTATTGCACTAATTCTAGTTAGAATATAAAGCGCGATTCCCTCTGGTAAATGATGAATAAAAAGAGCTAGTAATAGTGCCATCCCAAACGCTTCATTACTTCCGCTCAAACCAAGTGCAATACCTACAGGAACATTGTGAGAGAGTATAGCGAAAATGAATGCTATAAGTGAAAGATAGCTTTTATGACTAAACGTTGCATGGAGGGCATTCTCCATGCAAATGAATAGGATTAAAGAAAGGGAAAAGCCAATGAGAAGTGACCAGAAATTAAATAATTGAATACTTTCCGGCACTAGTTCAAATCCAATAAGACCGATTAGCAAGCCACCACAAAACAAATAGAGTGCTTCTAAACGATGTTGATAATATGTATAAGCGCACTTTCCTACCATGGCACCTAGTAGTAACCCACCAAAACCAATGAGGAAAAGCTTAATTAAGATAGAAATTAGCATATGGTATTTCCACCCCTTTTTTGGTGAGGGGGGTCAGACACGTGTTTGACCCCCCTCGTCCCATCAGCGCATTATATTACCAAAAGTGCGATGTTATGAGTCAAAAAAACGAGAGACAGGAGTCACCCTATCTCTCGCTTACCTTTTATTTGATATCGTAACCCTGTTCTTCTACAGCTTCATTCATAGTCGATACTGATACGCTTGAAGCGTCGTAGGAAACATGTGCAGTACCTTCTTCAAGATTCACTTCAACATCTGATACACCTTCAAGCTCTTGCAATGCCGTTATCACTGCAGATTTACAGTGATTACAAGTCATACCTTCAATTTTTAAAGTTGTTTGTTCCATCATTATTCTCCTTTCGAAAGGTTATTATAGGTTCATCCGCTTTAGTCGTAGTGAATTAGTCACAACAGAAACAGAGCTAAACGCCATGGCTGCACCAGCCACCCACGGTGCTAGTAGACCGATTGCTGCAATCGGAATACCGATTGAATTATAGAACAGGGCCCAGAATAAGTTTTGCCGAATATTACGCATCGTTTTCCGGCTTAATAGAATCGCTTTTGGAATGTGATCAAGATCTCCTCCAACAAGCGTAACATCCGCTGTTTCAATCGCAACATCTGTTCCAGTGCCAATTGCCATTCCAATATCAGCTGTAGCCAGCGCAGGTGCATCATTAATGCCATCGCCTACCATGGCGACCCGCTTTCCTTGTTCCTGCAATTCCTTCACTTTATTTGCCTTTTCCTCTGGAAGAACTTCCGCAAACACACCACTCAGCTCGACCTGGCTTCCAATTGCTTCAGCCGTTCTTTTGTTATCACCTGTAATCATGTATACGTCAATTCCAAGCGAATTCAATTCACGAATCGCATTTTTGGATGTTTCTTTAACGGTATCTGCTACAGCAATGATTCCTTGTACTTCGCCATCAAAAGCAATGAACATAGCAGTCTTACCATCAACTTCATATTCAGCCATTTGAGCTTCATAAGGTAAAAAGGCAATCTGCTCCCGCTCCAATAGTTTTCTTGTACCAACGAAAACCTGCTTACCTTCAACATTTGCTACAATACCGTGCCCTGGTATTGCTTCGAATTGTTCAGCTTCTTTCACCTCTACTTCTCGCTCTACTCCATATTGAACAATGGAACGTGCAAGAGGATGTTCAGAAGCTTTTTCTGCAGCAATCAATTTTTCTAATACATGTTTCTCATTAAGATGAAATACGTTAAAATCCGTAACTTCAGGCTTGCCTTTTGTAATCGTACCCGTTTTATCAAGAAGAATTGCATCGATCTGATGAGTACTTTCTAAGAATTCCCCGCCCTTAAAAAGAATACCTTGTTCAGCGCCTTTACCTGTACCAACCATAATCGACGTAGGCGTGGCAAGACCAAGTGCACATGGGCAGGCAATCACTAAGACGGCAATCGCTGCCTCTAATGCTTGAGGAAGAGAATAAGGATCAACAATGAAATACCAGACTAGAAAAGTTACTACCGCTATGCCAACAACTATCGGTACAAAAATCCCTGAAATCACATCTGCCAATCTTTGAATGGGGGCTTTAGATCCTTGCGCCTCTTCAACGATTTTAATGATTCCAGCAAGCGCTGTATCTTTCCCAACCTTCTCCGCCTTCATTGTTAATGTACCATTCTCATTCAACGTAGAACCAATAACCCTTGCACCCGCGCTCTTTTCAATCGGAATTGATTCTCCTGTAATCATCGACTCATCTACCGACGAATCACCTTTTTCAACAATACCATCAACGGGAATTTTCTCGCCGGGACGTACAACAATGACATCCCCGACTTGAACCTTATCGATCGGAACTTTTACTTCGTTACCGTCCCTAATGACACTTGCTTCTTTAGCCTGTAAACTCAGAAGCTTTGTAATCGCCTGCGTTGTTCTGCCTTTTGCAAGGTCCTCAAACAATTTCCCTACTAGAATGAGAGTAATGAGAATAGCACTTGTTTCAAAATATAAGGACGGGTTATAAGAAGGTGTAAGGTAACTCCTAATTCCTTCAATAACACTATAAAAATACGCCGCTGATGTACCAAGTGCGACTAACACATCCATATTCGCACTTTTATTCGCCAATGCTCGATAGGCGCCCGAGTAAAATGAAGCTCCAATATAAAATTGAACTGGTGTAGCTAAGAGAAACTGAAACCATGGCATCATCAATAATTCGGGTACCGGAAGAGCTGTCTCGAAAGGAAGATGCGCAAGCATTGTGTATAGCAATGGCAATGAAAGAAGTGCTGACATGACTAAACGCAGCTTTTTCTTCTTAATTTCTTCCTCCTTGTGAGACTTTTGCTCCTCTCGATCCTTCTTAACTACTGCCTCATATCCTAGTTTCTTAACCTTTAATAAAATCTCGTCAACCGTAATTGCACCAGACTTGTATTCCACTACGCCAGACTCAGTTGTCAAATTAATAAATGCAGAGTCAACACCCTTGGTCCGGTTTAAGCCTTTTTCAATCCTCGTTGAACAAGCGGCACAAGTCATACCATGGATATCAAGCTCTACTCTCTCTTTGCGAACACCATACCCCAGCTTTTCAATTTTGTTCACAATGTCTTCTGTTTTAACCTTCTCTTCATCATACGTAACGCTCGCCTTTTCCATTGCCAGGTTGACGTTAGCATCTACCCCATCCATCTTATTTAAAACTTTCTCAATTCTGGATGAACAAGAAGCACATGTCATACCAGTAACATCAAGAGATAGTTGTTTCTTTGACTCCAAAGATCTCACCTTCTTATTTAGAGAATTGTTGAATGACTTTCATGAGCTCCTCAATATGATGGTCTCCGTCACCATCTTTAATTGAACTTGAAACGCATGTTTTTGTATGTCTTTCTAGTAGTGTATAACCAACCTTTTTTAAGGCCGCTTGAATAGCAGATAGTTGAATCAAAATATCGACACAATACCGGTCATCGCCAATCATCTTTTGAATACCTCGTATTTGACCTTCAATTCGTTTTAATCGGTTTTGAAGTTGTTGTTTCTCTTCTTCTGTTCTTGGCTCAGAGGGACGCTTATCTGGTTGTAATGACATGTTCATTTCATCTTCCATACCAATCATCTCCTTCTCATTGAGTCACTTTCAATATACCCCCGTAAGGTATATAAGTCAACATACATGCCCTTCTAAAAACAAAAACAGTCCTTATACCCACCCTTAGGTAGTAATAGGACTGTTCTTTATTGAAGAAAACAATAGTAAAAACCTATTTAATTAATTCGTTCAAGTGGTAGGGTCATGCAGCGAATCCCTCCACCTCCGTTTTCTAATTCATCTACATCCACTTCAATCAGCTTTTTATGCTTTAATTTCGGATGCTCCTTAAAAATACTTTTGTTTGCTTTCGTACTAATCAGAAGGGTCTCTGGATCAAGATTCAGGAAATTAATATCTGCAACAGTATGCTTAATTTTAGATGTCCACTCAACTTCAAAACCGTGTCGCTTCAAAAAGTCACCCGCCATTTGATAATGAAATGTTTTTTCAGTTCGCACTTGAACAGGAAGATAGCTCATATAGCTTTTTGCAAGAACCAAGTCCCCCCCTACGACATTACAATTCATATCAAGGTGCATGGTATCAGGACGTCGAGGCAAATCAATAATACCAATCTCAGAGAAACCTGCTTCAAATAGGTCACACTGTAGCGCTTCAATACTTTCAATACTTGTCCGAATGCCTGTATTAATAAAAACAGCGTTTTTATTTAATATCATGACATCACCGTATTCTAACGCCTTCAGGTTATTATTAGCCCGGATAAGAAAGGTATCTTCATTAAACCACTGTTGAAATAATCGATGGGATTGAAAATATTCTGGCCGTCTCATCGATGTGCCAGCAGAACCAGGTAGAATAGTCTGCCCAAACACGCATGCAAGGTCACGAACAAACACCCGATTAAGTAACTGCTCATTCAACTTCAAATCCTCCTGAGATAAATGAACGGAGTAATCAATTACCGTAACCCCCGCTTCCTCCATTGCTCTAACCATCTCTTCGTGATTTCGACGCGCCTTATTTTGCTTAACAGCTTTTTCCCACTGTACGTCTGTTGCCGTTTGTTGATCAGGAACGTCTAAAATAGACGGGGAACAAACCACAACTGTCTTTAATTCATCGCATTCATTCCAACAGCTCGGATGGATATTCATCAGTTCAAACTCCTTTTTGATCAGTCTCTCCTTACTGTTTCCTTTGCGTGATAAAAAGATTCTACTAACAAGTAAAGCACATAAACAATGGCCAATCTTCCCAAACTAAACCAAAAGGAGAGATGGCTATGGCTTGTAAACCTGCTAAAGACAATAAATTATCCTGGTGGCAAATGTCCTTCATAGGTGTTGGATGCGTTATCGGGACTGGCTATTTTCTTGGTTCTAGTATCGCCATCCAAAAAGCTGGTTTCGCAGTGCTTGTTGCCTATTTAGCTGCAGCGATTGGCACATGGCTTGTATATGAAGCTCTAGCTAATTTAACAGCTCATCATCCTGAAAAAGGATCTTTTCGTACATACGCTAAACAAGCCTTCGGACCGTGGGCAGGTTTTAGCAATGGCTGGGTTTACTGGTCCTCTGAGATGCTCATAATGGGAAGTCAGTTAACGGCGCTCGCCATATTTGTACAGTTCTGGTTTCCAAAGCTCCCAATATGGATCTCAGCTGCCTTTTTTGCCGCCCTTGGACTTTTGATTATTTTAATAGGCGTTAAGATGGTTGAGCGAATGGAAAATCTGTTTGGAATGATGAAAGTTGCTGCTATCATCATGTTCATCATCATAGCGGGAGCTGCATTATTTGGATGGATTGATCCATCCAAAGCTTCAACTTCCACAACCACTTCTGTAACCTTATTTCCCAATGGTGGTATTGGACTTTGGGTTGCTCTTCTTTATGCGTTCTATGCTTTTGGGGGCGTCGAAGTAATGGGGCTTATGGCACAAGAATTAAAAGATCCGAAGGACGCGCCGAAGTCAGGGAAAATCATGTTGTTAATACTAACTGTTCTTTACCTTTTATCGTTCCTGCTTGTTCTAAAGCTTGTGCAGGCTTCTAAAATTGATCCAAATGAAAGTCCTTTTTTAACTGCTTTAACTCAATATGACATTCCATGGATTCCACATGTGTTCAACTCTATTTTAATTATTGCTGGATTTTCCACGATGGTTGCCTCCCTTTATGCGGTTACAACGATGTTAGTAACGCTAGCAGAAGAAGGAGATGCGCCACATATCTTCGCCAAAAAAAGCAGAAAGGTTCCCCTCCCTGCTTTTATCATGACTTCATTCGTTGTTATATTATCAATCGGTATTGCACTATTGCTTCCTGAAAAAATATTTGAATACACAACAACAGCGGCTGGACTCATGCTTCTATACAACTGGATCTTCATCCTTTTATCTTATCGTAAACTGATGGCGAGTACTTCGCTAGATCACATTAAAATCATGACAGCATTCATTCTAATTTTATGCGCTGTCAGTGGAACTCTTTTTGACGACGTTAGTAGACCTGGTTTTTTTGCGAGTATTGGCTTGATCATCCTTATTGCTTGTGCCACTTATATTAAGCTTAAGAGAAACCCGGCTTAGGATTGGATTTTCTTAAATTTATTCATCATAGCTGTAAAAGGACACTTCGAAAGGGACGAGTCGTCATCATGTAAAAAGTATTGCTCCCATTCATAATTATCTTGTTGTCCGTACCACTTGAGTGCTGGATGCGTGTCAACACCGTCGTAAGCATTGAGACGCTTACGGATAGCACGCTTCAGCTTCTGTCCAAACGTTGTAGACGCATTTATCTCATCGAAAACCCACCTTGGTTGAAAAGCAATAAGAAAACAGGGAAAGTGTCGGCTTTTACGAATTACGTGAGCAGGGGTCGCACAAAACGCAAAATAAGGTTCCCCATCAAAACAGAATTCCCATTCATGATGATGTGGTTCTTTCGGTATATGCTCAGGCCACTCTTCTTCATCTAATTTGTGAACTTGATTTAATATCGTCCAGAACTGATCCTGATACTCCTCTATTGTTGCTTCTTCTTGGACCAACTCCCTAGAATCGAAAAAGACTACAAGAGAGGCATACTTTCCTGTATTACGTGATACTTTACCATATTGTTTGAGCAAATCGGCTAACTGCTTATATGAGCCTTCGTCTTTTGGACTACCAGCGAATCCAAAGCGTAAAGTATTGCTCAAGAATCCCTGCAATCCAGGTATACAAGGATAAGGATTCTCCCCATCCCCCATCATGTTTACAAAGTCTTTATACGCAGACTTTTGCCATTCATCAAGTGATTCTTCATTTTGTTCAAACCAATTTTTCGTAAATAAATCCATGCATGGTCCCTCCTTAAAGCTACACGCGTTATCCTATTAGGAGGGACAACAATAGGTGTCTGTCTACCCGATTAACAAACGAATTGCCTCACTACCAAAATACACACCAAACCCAATTAAGATAATACCAGACAAGATTGAAACACCTCTCAATACCCTTGCATTCATCCATTTCCTAGCACCCGTTGCAACGCCAGCCATCGTGATATCCCACACGGTAATTCCAATAAAAATCCCCAAACTATAGACAAATAGCTGAGAGGTACCGTAATCACTCGTCGTTTTCGCTAGAATTGAACCATAAATGCCAAGCCAAAAAAGAATATTAAGTGGATTTGAGATGGCCATAAAGAAGCCCGTCCGAAACGATTTTCGATTTGTCTCTTTCCGTTCACTCTTCCCTTCTTCTACCACCGATCCAGCATTTTTAATACTTTCAATGCCGGTATACGTTAGCACAAAACAACCAAACAACCAAAGAAAACTTCTCATAAATGCCGTGTCGACAACATGGGAAATGCCAAAGTAAATCATCAGCATAAAAATCCCATCAGCTACCATAGCTCCAAAACCGACCAACCAGGCATTTATAAAGCCAAATCGAATTCCTCTGTCTAGCTGTGCGGCATTAATTGGCCCCATCGGTGCTGACAAGGACAATCCCAATAATATGTAACTAAAAAAGAGGCTCATATCCTTCCACCTTTCTGCTTCATTCGTAACAATATATTCGGACATGCATCGAAGTATTAATAACCTTTAACTTCAACTAAAAAAGCTGAACGTTGGTAAACGTCCAGCTTGGTTGCTTTATTGAAGAGGTTCCTGTTGCTGCACAGGAATATAGCTTTGAAGCATGACACCCATATCTTGCTCACTTAATTGAGGAACCTGGTAATAGCCATGCTTGTTCTGATAAAGAAAGATCTCATAACTTTGTTCAATGAAATTCGGTACACTATCTGCCACCACACGACGTAGAACAGGATTGGTCATCTCAAGAGCTGTCATAGTCAATAGAGAAGCTAGTGATTTGGTCTGTCCTAACATATAAGAAGATACTCCCTGATCAGAAAGCTCGTTCACAGACTGATTTGGGCTCCTAGGTTCACTAGGCTTCATTCCATACACAACATGATTAGTTTGCTTCATTCTATATTGCTGTGTTGGTATCATCGGATCCTGACCAGTTTGAAAACTATGCACAACCGTATCGTACATCGTTGTCACAAATGAATATTGCCTCTGCAAAATCTCCCTCAATTCATCATCCTTCACATGCTGCTCATACAGTTGATAGTGGTCGAGTATACTGATCATACCATCGATGATCTCATGAGCATCAAACAGTTCATGCCCTCCATGGTTACGACTTTGTAGAACATCTGGCAACTGGGTATTAGGCTGACCTACTTGATTTACTTGATTTGGTCGCTGCATCTTGATTCCTCCTCAGGTAAAAATACATTCAGTTCCTACTATCTCCAATCCCTTCTATTCGAATGTATATCATGCACAAAAAAACAGACAGTTCGTATCGAACTGTCCGTTTTTCAATATGATAACTCTATTCCACAGTTACTGATTTAGCTAGGTTTCTTGGCTTATCAACATCGCATTCTCTGTGCAGCGCTGCATAATATGCAAGCAGTTGAAGAGGCACAACAGATGCAAGTGGTGTTAAGTGCTCATGAACTTCATCAAGCACGATGGTGTCGCCTTCTTCTTCAAGTCCAGCGAGAGAGATAATGCACGGCGATGCACCACGAGCAACAACTTCTTGTACGTTTGAACGGATGCTTCCGTTTACGTGCTTTTGAGTAGCAAGCGCGATAACAGGTGTGCCCTTCTCAATGAGCGCAATTGTACCATGCTTCAGTTCACCACCAGCGAAGCCTTCAGCCTGGATGTAAGAAATTTCTTTAAGCTTAAGAGCTCCTTCAAGGCAAACATAATAATCTACGCCACGACCGATGAAAAATGCATTACGTGTAACTGAAAGGAAGTTACGAGCAACACCTTCAATCATTTCCTTCTGATCAATCATTGACTCCATCGCCGTAGCGACGATCCCAAGTTCCTGAATTGGATCGAAATCAAGCTTCATTCCTTTAGCCTGTGCAGTATCAACCGCAAGCAGTGTCAAAACAGCCATTTGTGCAGTATAGGCTTTTGTTGAAGCAACCGCAATTTCAGGTCCTGCATGTGTATGCAGTGTGTAGTCAGCTTCACGAGAAAGAGTAGATCCCGGAACGTTTGTAATTGTAAGTGACTTGAAGCCTTTTTTCTTTACGTTAACAAGTACGCCACGGCTATCTGCTGTTTCTCCACTTTGTGAAATAAAGATAAAGAGTGGATTCTTTGAAACAAGCGGCATGTTATAGAGAAATTCACTTGCAATGTGTACTTCAACAGGAACCTCTGCAATATTCTCAATCAGCTGTTTTCCAACAAGTCCTGCATTATAGCTTGTTCCACATGCAATGATGTAGATGCGATCGGTGTCTTTCATTGCTTTGCGAATATCTTCATCAAGCTTAATGTTGTCATTCTCATCTTTGTATTTCGTAATAATGTTACGAATGGCAAGCGGCTGCTCATCGATTTCTTTAAGCATGTAATGAGGGTACGTACCCTTCTCAATGTCACTTGCATCGATCTCTGCGGTAAATGGCTCCCGCTCCTTTACTTTGCCGTCCATATCTTTAATCGTAACAGAATCACGCTTCACGATAACAACTTCCTCATCCATCAATTCGATGAATTTGTTTGTTACTTGAAGCATTGCCATCGAGTCACTTGCCACTACGTTAAAGTCGTCTCCGATTCCTACAAGAAGCGGGCTTTTATTCTTCGCAACGTAGAGTGTTTCAGGGTTTTTATTATCTATGAGTGCAAGTGCATAAGAGCCATGAAGTTCTTTCAATGTCTGATGGAAAGCATCTTCCACCGTCAAATTTTGTACTTCTACAAGATTTGATATTAATTGAACAACAACCTCTGTATCAGTTGCACTTACAAAATCAACTTCGGATAAGAAGTCACGTTTGATTTGTTGATAATTCTCAATTACGCCGTTATGAACAAGCGTGAACCGCTCAGTAGCACTCTGATGTGGATGAGCGTTAATCTGACTTGGTTCACCATGTGTTGCCCAGCGAGTATGACCGATACCAGCTGTAGCTTCCACACTTGTGTCCACCTTTTTTCTAAGATCGGCAATGCGACCTTTTTCTTTAAAAAGGTGTAGTCCACCGTCGTTCAGAAGCGCAATACCAGCAGAGTCATACCCACGGTATTCAAGCTTCTCCAGACCTCGTAATAGAATTTCTTTAGCATCTTGATTTCCAATATATCCAACAATACCACACATGTAAAAGTCCTCCTTCAATTGAAGGAGCAGGTATACAACGGGGCAGACCTGCCCCTTCTTTTCCGATTAATAACATTGTCACCATGGCTTTGCTTTTGTTCAGAAAGTCACCTCTCTGTTTTTCACAAAACCGTTCGATTGTGGTGTAGCAATCGAGAGGTATCCGCCGATATTCGATGAACCTCTTCCTCGTCAACTGCTTTCTTCCGTTCGAAAACAGTCCAGGCGCTTTAGTAATACTAACCCAACTTCCCTCTCTTTCCCTTCTAGAATAAGAATAAAACATACTCATTCTATATTACATCATTTGTAAAAAGATGGTCAATTCTTTTTTGTACTTCTTATATAAAACAATACAAAATCTATGCACTTTTTCTAGCCTATGCTAGCTTACTTTTAGAAGAATGCACATTTATTTTTTCTCTTATATTAAAACGTATGCACATGCAGCACTTTCCGTACCACACATGCATACCATTCGTATCTCATTTAAATTTCTGTGGATTATGCTCCAAGTTCTTGTTCAACCATCTTTACTACACGATCTACATACTCATCACAAAGTTCTTTCGTAGGGGCTTCAGCCATAACGCGAACGAGTGGTTCAGTTCCTGATGGGCGGACTAGTATCCGACCTTCTCCATTCATATCGCTTTCGACTTTCTGAATGGTTTCCTGAATCTTATCATTTGAATCCACTTTTGTTTTATCCGTTACTTTAACATTTACAAGTGATTGAGGATACTTCTTCATTTCACCAGCAAGTTCAGATAACGATTTATTTGTCACTTTCATAATGTTAGCAAGTTGAAGAGCTGAAAGCATGCCATCACCAGTTGTAATATGGTCAAGGAAAATAATATGTCCAGACTGCTCACCGCCAAGGTTATAGCCTTCCTTCCGCATTTCTTCCATGACATAACGGTCACCAACTTTTGTTTGAAGTGACGTTACCCCAGCTTCCTCCATGCCTTTATGGAAACCAAGATTACTCATAACCGTTGAAACAACCGTATCATGGCGTAAGCGTTTCTGGTCTTTCATAAACTTAGCACAGATAAACATAATTTCATCGCCATCAACGATTTCTCCATTTTCATCCACAGCTATAAGACGATCCCCATCGCCATCAAAAGCGAATCCTACATCTGCATTCTTCTCTTTCACGAACTCAGCAAGCGTCTCTGGATGTGTAGAGCCTACACCGTCGTTAATGTTCGTTCCAGTTGGATTCGTACCAATTGTTGAAATGTCTGCTTCAAGATCTGCAAACAAATGAGCTGCAAGTGAAGATGTCGCACCATGAGCGCAGTCAAGAGCAATATGAAGACCAGTAAAATCTTCATCTACTGTCTGTTTCAAATATTGTAGGTATTTCTGACAGCCTTCGAAATAATCACTTACGATACCTAGGTCCGAACCTGTTGGACGTGGAACCTGATCTTCATCGCTATCAATTAACGCTTCAATTTCTTCTTCTTGTGCATCCAAAAGCTTAAAGCCATCTGGACCAAAGAATTTAATCCCATTATCTCCAACTGGGTTATGTGATGCCGAAATCATTACGCCAGCCTGTGCACTAAGAGCTTTCGTTAGATAAGCAACACCAGGCGTGGAAATAACACCAAGACGCATGACTTCTGCTCCAATTGACAATAGACCAGCTACTAGTGCTCCTTCTAGCATATATCCTGAAATACGAGTATCGCGCCCAATTAAAATTTTTGGTTTTTCTGTTTCCTTTGTTAAAACATAGCCACCAAGTCGACCTAGTTTGAATGCAAGTTCAGGGGTTAGTTCAGTATTTGCTATACCTCTTACACCATCGGTACCAAAATATTTACCCATCGTTATACTCTCCTTTATTATCGCGCAGTTCCTGCTACTATGATGTACTGTTTTCTATTGTAAGAGTGACTTTTTTCGTTGAACCAGACCATCGCACATAAGATGGTCCGTTCCATTGTAGACCTAGCTCATGCTCACCTTCAGAGAGGCCACTTGCATCAATATATGCCTGAAAATCACCGCTTTGGATGTTATTCAACACACTTGATACACCATACAGCTTCATATCTGTTACCCCTGTTTTAGGGTTCGATACGCTTGCTTTCAAACCATCTGATACACCAGTGACTTTAATCGGAACATCATCAAATGCTTTCTCATCCTCGTTCCCAACCGTGATGTTTGCCTTCACCGTTTCCGGGTCTACTTTCTTCATACCTTTAGGAACAGGAATATCAAGCTCAATTGTTGTATCTTTGGATATCTTTGAAAGGTCAAGTGGAATACCATCAAGATACTCAAGTTCGTCAAGCTTTTCTTCTGGACCGAATACAGATACTTCAGTAGGTTCAAGCACAATAGAAGAGATACTTATACCGTCAGGAAGTTCGCCTTTTTGATCAAGCTTAATAGGTACCTTTTTAAATGGTGCCTTAATTGGTACTTTCACATCAACTACAGCAGGATCGATGGTTAATCCCTGTATTTCATCCATATTCCCATCATACACATTAAGTGTAATACGCTGATTGACTTCTTCCTTAGCACCGCTTACATCAACATACCCACGAACAAAGGCAACTTGATCAAGTTTTGATTTTGCTCCAGTTACTGTAACAGTTTTTGGTGTTACAATTGGCTCTTCCGTTGAGTAGCCTTCAGGAAGTTCTTCTGCTTTTAGCAGATTAATTCCAGCTTGGTAGTTGTTTGATTTCTTCTCTTCAATTGTGACTGAAACCCTAGCAGGATCAATTGTCACATCAACATTTTCGGGAAAATCCCTATGCTTGACCGTGACAAGATGCTGTCCGGGCGTTAAATTACGTAAATCTACATATATTTCTTTATTTTTAAGCTTTGAAAGCATGACACCATCCGTGCGCCCTTTAACGACGACATCGACGGTTTCTGGTAAATCAGATACCACCACATTGTCTTCATCATAAAGCACTTGAAGCTCCATATCTGTTATTGGCTCACTGTCAGTTTCAGGTTCAAACAATCCGTTGGTCCCTGAGGTTGAAGCGTCTGGCATTGCCACTATTGTATAGAGCATTAGAGCGAGAAGAAAAGAGATGATCTTGACAAACCAATTGCTTGTTAACAATTTGTCCATTACTTTTTCCCCCTCCAATTACTAAAACGGTTGGAAGTTTCAGTTTTTGAAACAGCAGGGTTCAGTTCAGCATTTAGCAGATCACGTAAGACTTCCTCAGATAAGTTTCGATGAAGCTCTCCATTTTTTGTCAGCGATATGCTTCCTGTTTCTTCAGATACGACTAGTGTTAAGCTATCTGTTACTTCACTTATTCCGAGTGCAGCCCGGTGTCTCGTCCCAAGTTCTTTAGAGATAAAGGGACTTTCTGAAAGTGGTAAGTAACAAGCAGCTGCAAGTATTTCATCCTTCTTCAAAATAACAGCCCCATCATGAAGTGGCGTATTTGGGATAAATACATTAATTAGTAGCTCTGATGTCAGCTTGGCATTCATGGGAATGCCGGTCTCTACGTAGTCATTTAAACCTGTTTCGCGCTCAATCGATATCAACGCACCAATCCGGCGTTTTCCCATATAGGATGACGATTTAATAATGGCTTCCACCATTTTGTTTGTCTCTTCTTCTTCAACTGCTGTGCGTGCAAATAACCTGCCACGTCCTAGCTGTTCAAGTGCCCTACGTAACTCTGGCTGGAAAATAATGATGATAGCAAGAAGTCCATAGAGAACAACCCGTTCTAATATCCAGTGCAGAGTATTTAATTCAAAGAAACTACTTAAAAACCATGCTGCAATAATAACGGTTATCCCTTTCAAAAGCTGAACCGCTTTCGTACCGCGAATAAGCATAATGATTTTATAAATAACATAGGTCACAAGTAGAATATCTATTATCTCTGTTATGTAATCAAGTACATTAACATTTCCAACAGGCAGCACGGCTCTTCCTCCAAACATATTGTATTTAGCCTGAGGTTCATTTATATGCATCGCTAAAATACATCTGTAACTTTTTAATTATATCATAATTATTCCATGTTCAAAAAATGCACGTGCCATTGGTGGATAACTTATTTTCATTCTGAGTATCTATTAAGAGACCTACGCTTCATTCCAAATAAAATAAACCGTCCAATCGGACGGTTTATTTACGATCTTACTTTGTGAAGAAATCACCTAAATCGTGAACAAGTTTTTTTAATTCATACCAAGTCCAGTCCAGGATATGATCAACCTCTTCAATTTCGCCAGTTACTTGCCCGGCTGAAGCCATGTATTGCTCCCCGTTAATAACAAGAACATCACCTTTAACTTCGCCTTCTATTTCAAGGTTGCGATTTTTAACAGTTAGATCCCCTTCAATCACTTCTCCTTCAGGCACAATGACTGTGTTGGTTTCCTGATCAAATCTCAAGTTACCAGAAAGTGCAGATAGTTGATCTTCACTCGTCCATGATGAGTAAACTGAGCCTGTCATTAAAGCAAGGAATAGGATTGCTGCTGTAACAAGTGGATGTGATTTCATCCATCGCTTTATCCAAACCGTTCGCTTCTCCTGTGGAAGTTGCTGCATTACCTTGGATGTAAAACCATCGGGTGCCTTCATAGAAGGCGAGCTGAGGAGAAACGATTCCGTCTTTTTCAATTCTTCATAATGTTGCTTGCAGTCACTGCATGTTTGTAAGTGATCAAATAGCAGACGTTTCTGCTCCTTCGTTGCGTCTTCATCAAGTACATCATGCATAATTCCAATTATTTCTGCAGGGCATTTCATAGCTTCTCCCCCTTTCATTGCTCTTGAAGCTTCTTTCTAAGTGCTTCTCTCCCTCGATGTATTCGGGTTTTGACTGTCCCGATTGGCAAATCTAATATTTCACTAATTTCCTTAAGGGATAGCTCTTGAATGTATTTCAGCGTAATTGCGCTTCGATACTTAGCCGGAAGACTTAAAATTGCTCGATGTATACCATCCTGTGCTTCTAGAGAAACTACTTCATCTTCTGGTAATTGTTCGTCTGTTGATACTTGAGAGTACATCGTTAATCCATCGGTACCTGAAACTTCAGCATCAAGGTAATAATCTGGCTTTTTCTTACGCATTCGGTCAATAGATAAATTCGTAGCAATACGATACAACCAGGTAGAAAATTTACGATCAATTTGATAGCGATCAATATTCGTGAATGCACGAATAAATGCCTCCTGCGCTACATCTTCTGCTTCTTGCCTGTTACCGAGCATTCGATAGGATAGTGCAAAAACTCTATCTTTGTAGAGCTCGACCAACTCCCCAAAGGCATTATGATCTCCTTTTCTCACTTGCAATATGATTCTTTTTACAATGGCATCCATATCTTCTCTCAACCCCCGCTGATTCCTGCGGCTACTATACTTACGTACCAGGAAAAACAAAGTTTCACTTTTTTAAAAAAATCTGTTCATCTTTCCCTATTCTAGCATGTTTGTTTCACTCTTATTAATGGAAATACATATATTTCTAATAAAAAATGGTTTAGTTATTAGTTATTGTGGGTAATATGGGTATAAATTATCGAAAGGGTGGTTCGGCTTATGGAAAGGTTGAATCGACGAATAAGTTTTCATATAGGTCAAGAGAAGGATCATTTACTTGAGGAAATCGAAGCGTCACGCCAAAAAATGAATTTATTAGCCAGAAACCAACCACTAAGTTCCTCTGAAATTATAGAGATTAGCACTTATCTAGATTTCCTTCTAAACGAATATGATCAATGTCGAAATAAAAAAACTGCGGCTCTCTAACAAAGAAGGCCGCAGTTTTTTTATTTTATTTTAATTTTTCTCCAAATAGAGAACCCATTAATGCTACTGCAACAGTAGCTGTTTTGTTTTTCTCATCTAAAATTGGATTAACCTCTACAAATTCAGCAGAAGTAAGAATATCTGATTCAGCTAGCATCTCCATAGCAAGATGACTTTCGCGGTAACTAATCCCCCCAAGGACAGGAGTACCAACACCTGGTGCATCATGTGGATCAAGTCCATCAAGATCGAGGCTTAAGTGTACGCCATCGGTTCCTTTTGACACATATTCAATCGCTTCTTCCATTACCTTAGTCATACCCATGCGGTCAATCTCATGCATTGTATAAACTTTAATTCCTTTTTCCTTAATCAATTCTCGTTCACCTTCATCAAGAGAGCGAGCACCAATAATAACAATGTTTTCTGGTTTAATCTTCGGAGTATAACCTGAGATTCCAGTTAACGACTCATCACCTATACCGAGACTTACAGCAAGTGGCATACCATGAATATTTCCAGATGGCGATGTAGCGGAGTCGTTCAAATCACCGTGAGCATCGTACCAAATAACACCCAGGTTATCATAATTACTAGCTACACCAGCAAGTGTGCCGATTGCGATACTGTGGTCTCCGCCAAAAACTAGTGGAAAACGCTTACGCTTTACTACCTCATTTACTACGTTTGATAGCTTCTCACTAGCATCTGCCACTTCTTTTAAATTCTTTAACTGATGATCTTGTTCTTCAGGACGCTTCTCAGGTCGACCAATTTCAATATCACCAAGATCTTCAATATCGTAGCTTAAGTTCGTTAATCGTTCAACTATTCCCGCATAACGGATTGCGCTAGGTCCCATATCTACTCCACGCCTCATTTGGCCAAGATCCATTGGCACTCCTATAATTGATAACTGATTATTCATTATGTAGTCCTCCTCGTATCTTAGTCTAGCTCTATTTTACCCATATCCCAACAAATGACTCAACCTGACATAAAATCCGAATAAATATTCATACAATTACGCAAATTGAAAGGATTTACGGATAAATATAAAGAGAAAAAATTAGACAGATTTCGATAAAGCTACAAATAATAGAATTAAGAGAATTAATGGTAAAATCAACATTCGCATTAGCCATGAAAGAATCATTGCTTGCCAACTGGTTTTTGGACATAAAAAAAACCCTAAACATGGTTTAAGGAAAATGGTGGAGCCTAGCGGGATCGAACCGCTGACCTCCTGCGTGCAAGGCAGGCGCTCTCCCAGCTGAGCTAAGGCCCCATATGGAGCGGGTGATGGGGATCGAACCCACGACATCAGCTTGGAAGGCTGAGGTTTTACCACTAAACTACACCCGCAGTATTAAATTATATGGAGCGGAAGACGGGATTCGAACCCGCGACCCCCACCTTGGCAAGGTGATGTTCTACCACTGAACTACTTCCGCATATGGTGAGCCATGAAGGACTCGAACCTTCGACCCTCTGATTAAAAGTCAGATGCTCTACCAACTGAGCTAATGGCTCTTACTGGTGGAGGGGGACGGATTCGAACCGCCGAACCCTGAGGGAGCGGATTTACAGTCCGCCGCGTTTAGCCACTTCGCTACCCCTCCACTGGAAAAATGGTGCCGGCCAGAGGACTTGAACCCCCAACCTACTGATTACAAGTCAGTTGCTCTACCAATTGAGCTAGGCCGGCGAAGTATTTTGAAGCAAAATCATGTCGTTGTCTCTTCCTCTTCCAGTAACGCTTTGAAGTATGCTGCGTCGAGACAAGTCGCAGTTATTTCAGTGAAGCCATTGCTCCTTGCTCTACCAATTGAGCTAGGCCGGCTAACTAATTATTCAAACTAACAAACAAAAAACAGTGCACTCTAGTGAGTACTCCTGAAAATGAATCACTTTTGATTAAATTATGAATGGTGGAGGATGACGGGCTCGAACCGCCGACCCTCTGCTTGTAAGGCAGATGCTCTCCCAGCTGAGCTAATCCTCCACAGAGTAAAACTAAATGAAATTGGTGACCCGTACGGGATTCGAACCCGTGATACCGCCGTGAAAGGGCGGTGTCTTAACCACTTGACCAACGGGCCATGTCCTGGAGCTTCCAAACGGATTCGAACCGATGACCCCTTCCTTACCATGGAAGTGCTCTACCTGCTGAGCTATGGAAGCATTATGGCTCCACAGGTAGGATTCGAACCTACGACCGATCGGTTAACAGCCGATTGCTCTACCACTGAGCTACTGTGGAATATTGGTCAGCCTGGCAACGTCCTACTCTTGCAGGGGGAGATCCCCCAACTACCATCGGCGCTGAAGAGCTTAACTTCCGTGTTCGGCATGGGAACGGGTGTGACCTCTTCGCCAT
>NZ_JAFKOI010000023.1 GCF_017303315.1 Bacillus sp. NTK071 | reverse complement strand
CGCCGATGGTAGTTGGGGGATCTCCCCCTGCAAGAGTAGGACGTCGCTGGGCAAATAAAGAAGTCAGAGATCAAATGGTCTCTGGCTTTTTTGTATGGTCTTAACTTTAAAAAGGTCTAGACTAACAATTCCTGCTTCAGAATAGAAACGCGGATATAATCTAGAATTCGCGAATATATCATGAAAAACGCAAATATATTTCGATTTTCGCGGATATAGTAACGAAATTCGCCGATATACATTTCAAAACATACGAATGTCCTCTTCAACTCCACTAATATACCAGTGAAATTTTACTTTCTTTTGTAAATGACAGACACAGGATAAGTTAGAGCAACATACGCTTAGAAAGAAAGTAAGAATTCTACTTAAAAGTTAGGACACTAGTATAGATCCACCATAATTGGGCAAAGCTTTTAATGGAGGTGGGGACAATGGAAAACGCGATCCGACATAACGCAGGGGAATGTTGCCTCGTTTGTGAAGAAACCAGCTTAGTAGGTATTCATATATGTGGGCGGTTTATTTGTAACGAATGTGAGCGTAAGGTTGTTGAAACAGATACGAGCCACGAAAATTATCAATACTATTTAGAGAAATTACGGAAACTAAGATTAAGTCGATTAGCATAAGCAGATAGCTGTAAGTTGGAGCTATCTGCATTTTTTTGTTCTCTGGAAGCGTGCACTATTTGTTTGAATTGGAAACATCATCAAAAGGGTTGCACCGTACTACTATCGCCTTGCAGATAATGATAGAATACTAATATAAGGTATTGATTATGTTTAGGAGATAGAGTGTGAATGAAGCACCATATAGATAAGGCGCCACTTTTTGAAGCATTAACAAAATGGAAAGACAAAGAGCCTATTTCTTTTCATGTACCAGGACATAAAAATGGAGCTGTTTTTTCGAAATACTGGAATGCAGATCAGTTGTATCGTAGTTTGTTATCAATCGATGCAACAGAGTTAACGGGTCTTGATGATTTACATGCAGCAGATGGTCCTATTCGTGAAGCTGAGCACCTTACTGCTGATTTTTATGGTAGTATTGGTAGCCGCTTTCTAGTAGGAGGCTCAACTGCAGGTAATCTCGCCATGCTAATGGGAGTCTGTTCTGAAGGGGATCTGGTCTTTGTTCAAAAGAACTGTCATAAATCTGTTTTGAATGGACTTCGCCTTTCAAAAGCTCGTCCAATCTTTCTTTCTCCAATGGTAGATTCAGAAAGTCAGATTGCAACTGGATTAACCTTAGACTCTTTGCAGAAGGCAATTGCTAGCTATCCAAGCGTAAAAGCAATTGTGCTGACAAATCCTAATTATTACGGCATGACAATAGATCTTAAGCCAATAATCTCTTATGCTCATGAGCATGGGATGGCCGTTCTTGTTGATGAAGCTCACGGTGCTCATTATGCAAGAGAACCTTACTTTCCTAGAAGTGCTATACAGCTTGGGGCAGACCTAGTTGTACAGTCTGCACACAAAACGCTTCCTGCTATGACGATGGGTTCCTATTTGCATATTGGTAATGAATTATATCGAAATGCTATTAATGACTACCTAGAACTATTTCAGTCAAGCAGTCCATCATATCCCATTATGGGATCATTAGATCTAGCGAGGCACTACTTGTCGTCTCAATCGGAGGAGCAGTTAGAAGAAATTCTAAGAGAGATAAATAAATTTAGAAAACAGTTAAAGGATCTATCAGGCATTACTGTTATCGAAAAGAACGGTCCTGCCTATGATCGACTAGATCCTTTAAAGATTACAGTACAGGTAAGAGGTATGTCAGGTTATGAGTTAGCAGCACAACTAGAAGAAGAAGGAATTTTCGTTGAGTTAGCTGATCCATTAAATGTTCTTCTTGCTTGTCCGCTTGCTTATCTACCCGGTCAATTTGAAAAAACAAGGAATGTATTTGAACAACTTTCTAATAGACTTAACCACACTATTACCGATACGACACTCTTACCAGTTACTTGGATGGAAGAAGATATTACGTTTCCTGCTTATTCATTTAAAGAGTTGGATACGATGAATAAAAAAGAAATGAATTTTGTGAAAACAGCTGGTGCTATTGCAGCTAGAGCTATTATTCCATATCCCCCCGGAATTCCTATTGTTATGCCAGGAGAACGGATAAGCGTGGCGAAAATTCGCATGCTAGAAATTGTTATAAAAGGTGGAGGGCATGTACAGGGGATAAAGGAAAATATGATTGAGATTGCTATAGAAGAGGAGTAGAGCATTGAGAGGTTTATTTATTACATTTGAAGGACCTGATGGGGCAGGGAAATCGACACAGGTTCAAAAACTTTCTGATTACTTAACTGAGGAAGGGATTCCTTTTATTCATACAAGAGAACCAGGTGGTACGGCTATTAGCGATCAAATTCGTTCGTTAATTCTTAATCCTGTTCACAAGGAAATGGTTGATGAGACAGAGGTGCTTCTCTATGCAGCATCAAGATCTCAGCATGTGAAAGAGAAAATTATTCCTGCACTTGAGAAAGGCTACCTTGTTCTTTGTGATCGTTTTGTTGATGCATCCATTGCGTATCAAGGTGTTGGACTTGGACTAGATGTCGAGACAATTAAATTGATTAACGAATTTGCAACAGGTGGGTTAACGCCTGATCGTAGCTATATGATTGATCTTCCTGTTTCTGTTGGAAGAGAGAGAATGGCTGCTAGAAATCAATTGGATCGGATTGAACAAAAAGGAACAGAGTATCATGAGACGGTCCGAGCAGCATTCCTAAACTTGTATGAAGAACATAAAGAACGAATCACACTTATAAATGGTGAGAATAATGTTGATGATATTTTTCGTGCTATAAAAAAGGATTTTGTGTCTCTGTGGGATAACTATTGTAAGAATAACTAATTGACGGGTGATGGCTTGTGGCCCGGGGAGGGATAAATATGAAACTAGTGATGGCTGTTGTTCAGGATAAGGATAGCAACCGATTATCCAATGCCCTGGTGGATCATCATTTTCAGGCAACCAAGCTTGCGACCACCGGTGGATTTTTACGCGCTGGAAATACCACATTTTTGGTTGGTACTGAGGATCATCGCGTGCAGAAGCTTCTTGATATTATTAAAGACAACTGTCAAAGCAGAGAACAGATGGTAGCACCGGTATCACCTATGGGTGGCAATGCGGACTCATATGTTCCGTATCCGGTAGAAGTTTCTGTTGGAGGAGCGACAGTATTTGTGCTTCCAGTAGAAGCATTTCACCACTTCTAAAATGCGCGGTAGGATGAGTGATAGTTATGATAGATTGGAACGAATTACAAGAACGGCAGCCAACGGTTGTCCGAATGATAAAGAATAGCTTTCATAAAGATCGCCTTTCCCATGCGTATTTATTTGATGGAGGGGCGGGTACAGGTAAAAAGGATATAGCTGTGCACATGGCGAAAACTTATTTTTGTCAGCAGCGAACCAGTATTGAACCCTGTCAGAATTGTAAAGATTGTAGGCGCATCGACTCAGGGAACCACCCTGATCTTCATTTGGTAGAGCCTGATGGACAATCCATTAAAATTGACCAAATTCGGAAGCTACAGAAAGAATTTTCATATCTAGGTGTCGAATCTCGTAAGAAAGTTTATATATTGGATCATTCAGATCGAATGACGACACAAGCTGCGAATAGTTTGCTCAAATTTCTTGAAGAGCCAGGTCAGATGACGATGGCCATTCTATTAACGGAACAAAAACAGCATATCTTAACAACGATTTATTCTAGATGTCAGGTCATCACATTTCGTCCTCTCTCAACAAATGGTGTTGAAGAAGCTCTTGTGAACGAAGGCGTATCACCACAGCTTGCAAAAGCAGCTTCACAATTAACGAATGATCAGCGCGCTGCAAAGGAGTTAGCGCTTGATGAGTGGTTTGCACAGGCGAGAGCGATAGTGATACAATTGACTGAAGAGTTGAAGGAAAGACCCCATCAGGTTTTCCTAACGATCCATGACAAATGGCTAGCACATTTCAAGGATAAAACGCAGCAAGATATGGGCCTTAATCTTATGCTTTTCTGGTATAAGGATATAATGAAAATACAACTGCAAGATAATCGCATTGTCTACGCAGATCAGAAGGATAAGCTCGAACGTTATGCCCTTCAATTCGGAAGAAAGAAGATAAGCGAGCATATGATGGCGATACTCGATGCCAAAAGACGTCTGAGCGCCAATACAAACCCTCAGTTTGTGATGGAACAGTTAGTGCTCAGGTTACGGGAGGGATAAGTTTGTGTATGAAGTAGTCGGTGTTCGCTTCAAGAAAGCGGGTAAGATCTATTACTTTGATCCGAGTAGCCTCCAGGTATCCGACAAAGAATATGTCATAGTGGAGACTGCAAGAGGGGTTGAATTCGGTAAAGTCGTTTTAGCCAACAAGCAGGTTGATGAAGAGGATGTTGTACTCCCTCTCAAAAAGGTAATTCGTATAGCTGATGAAAAAGATCGGCTAGCGGTTGAAGATAATAAACATGCAGCTCAAGAAGCTTTTGATGTGTGTGTTGCTAAAATTGAAGAGTACAAGCTTGATATGAAGCTTGTTGATGTTGAATATACATTTGACCGCAATAAAATTATTTTCTATTTTACGGCAGATGGAAGAGTCGATTTTTGCGAGCTTGTTAAAGGACTCGCATCGATCTTCAGAACAAGAATTGAATTGCGCCAAATTGGCGTAAGAGATGAAGCGAAAATGCTCGGTGGGATTGGTCCGTGTGGCAGAATGCTTTGCTGCTCAACATGGCTAGGGGACTTTGAGCCTGTTTCAATAAAAATGGCGAAAGATCAAAACCTTTCTTTAAATCCTGCCAAAATTTCTGGACTGTGCGGCAGATTAATGTGCTGTTTGAAATATGAAAACGATGCGTATGAATCCGGCAAGAAGGAGCTTCCTGATGTTGGAAAGACAATTAATACGGGTCAGGGCAAAGGAAAAGTTGTCGGATTGAATATTCTAGAACGTCTTGTCCAAGTTGAGTTATTCGAGCTCAACCGCGTGACAGAATATACGCTTGATGAATTGATTCAAGACGGCGCAGTATCTACGCAAGCCACAGATTGATTGAGGTGGAACGGAAGTGGAGAAAAAAGAAGTTTTTTCACGTGTAAGCTCAATGGAAGAACAGATTGGTGACTTATACAAACAATTAGGCGAACTTAAAGAACATCTTGCAGGACTTCTGGAAGAAAATCACCATCTCGAAATTGAGAATCACCACTTGCGAGAGAGGTTGGAACAGACTTCTGAGCCAAAGCCATCTGGCAGAAAGAAGCGAGGGAAGCCAGAAGTTGGAGAAGGCTATGATAATCTTGCCCGTCTTTATCAAGAGGGCTTCCATATTTGCAATCTACACTATGGAAGTATCCGAACAGAAGGAGATTGTTTGTTCTGTCTGTCGTTCTTAAATAAAAAGTAGTGATCTGGTCTTTCCAAATCTGGAAAGACCTTTTTTACACTTATAGATCCATATGAAATAGAAGTAGTCTAAAGATAGGAGAACGCCATCATGCAACTATACGATGATGAACGTATCGATTACGTCATTCAAGATGAGTTACAAATCATTCAAAGTCCTACCGTTTTTTCATTTTCTCTCGATGCCCTTCTACTTGCCAATTTTGCTTGGGTACCAATAAAGCGTGGTAAGATTATTGATCTCTGTACTGGTAATGGTATTATTCCCTTACTTCTATCAAGACAAAGTGAGATTTCCATTGAAGGTGTAGAGATTCAGGAAAGGCTATATGATATGGGAAATCGGAGTGTGATATTAAACAAGCTCGAGGATCAAATCACACTTCACCATGCTGACCTTCGTGATCTACCTGAAGAGTTGAAGCGTGAGTCTTATGATGCTGTTACATGCAACCCTCCATATTTCAAGAGTAAGCGTAATGAACAACGCAATCTAAACGAACATTTAACGATTGCACGACATGAGGTCATGTGCACGCTTGAGGATGTGATTTGTTCATGTAGCAGTCTTGCGAAGCAGGGAGGAAAAGTATCACTTGTTCACCGTCCTGAAAGATTGCTTGATATTATGACGTTAATGAGGAAGTATCGAATTGAACCAAAGCGAATGCAATTGGTCTATCCAAAAGCAGGTAAGGAAGCGAATACACTACTAATTGAGGGAATAAAAAATGGAAAGCCAGATCTTAAAGTGCTCCCTCCATTCACTGTTTATAAAGGAGATAATACGTATACAGATGAAATGAGAGCAGTTTATGAAGAGCTCTAACCATATTGTTTATATTTTGGAGTGTCGAGACGGTACGTATTACACTGGCTATACCACTGATTTACCACATCGAATGGAACAACATGAATGTGGCAAAGGGGCAAAGTATACAAGGGGAAGAGCTCCGTTATCCCTTGTCTACCAAGCAGTATTTGAGACGAAACGTGAAGCAATGCAAGAGGAATATCGCATTAAACAATTAACTCGCGCTCAGAAAGAAAAGATCATTACAGAAGAGGTGCAAACCAATGAAGAGTCAGCAGAGTTACAAAGACAGCGAGACCGGTAAACTCTATCTTGTGCCAACGCCAATTGGCAATTTAAATGACATGACATTTCGGGCGATCCAAACCTTGAAAGATGTTGATTTGATCGCTGCAGAGGATACAAGACAATCGAAGAAACTAACCAATCACTTTGAAATAGAAACAAGGTTAACGAGTTATCATGAACACAATAAGGAAGGAAGCGGTCTGAAATTACTTGATCGTTTACGTGAAGGACAGAACATTGCTCTTATCAGTGATGCTGGAATGCCTGCCATCTCAGATCCAGGTTATGAACTTGTTTCAGCATGTGTAGAAGAAAACATCCCGGTTATTCCGTTACCAGGCGCTAATGCAGCTATTACTGCTCTCATTGCATCGGGCTTACCTACTCAACATTTCTATTATTATGGTTTTCTTTCAAGACAGAAAAAAGAGCGGAAGAATGAATTGAATCAACTTAAAAGCATTCCTTCACCCGTTCTGTTTTACGAAGCACCACATCGTTTAAAAGAAATGCTTAAGGCGATTCTTGAGGTACTTGGAAATAGAGAAATTATTATAGCAAGAGAATTAACTAAGAAGTATGAAGAGTTTATTAGAGGTAGTGCTGAAGAAGTGCTAGAATGGTGCGAAAAGAATGAAATACGTGGTGAATTCTGTGTCATTGTTGATGGGGGCACAGATGAACCTATTCAGGAAGAACAATGGTGGGAGAATTTATCGTTACAAGCGCATGTCGAACACTATATTAATGAAGGAATGAAAAGCAAAGAAGCGATTAAGCAGGTTTCAACTGAGCGAGAACTACCGAAACGAGATGTCTATCAAGCTTATCATGTCGAATCATAAGTAGTGAGATTAGCATAACCAAAACAGTACACAAGAAAAGCTCCTGCCAAGATTGGCAGGAGCTTTTTTGGGGGGATAATGTTATTTTGCTAGAGCTTTTTGAATTTCTTCCAATACTTGCTCTGCACCTTCACGGCTAAGGATTAGCTTTCCATTACCGATTGCAAGGTTGTCGTCAGATACTTCTCCAGTTACCTGGCAAGTCATGTTAGGCTTGTACTTCTTTAGAATGATACGCTCATCATCAACGTAAATTTCTAGAGCATCTTTTTCTGCAATACCAAGCGTACGACGAAGTTCAATCGGAATAACAACGCGGCCTAGCTCATCAACTTTACGTACAATTCCAGTAGATTTCATTTTTAAATCTCCCCTATTCCCAATTTTTTATTAATACGTCAAGATTCGACAAATTTCTCTATTTATGTTCTATATAATACCAGTGTTTCCCATTAGCGTCAATGTTTTTAATAGGGTAAATATTTCCTACAGAACAGGAATCTACCCACATTTTCAAAGGTTATATAGTTAATTAATCTCATTACTTAAAATGATAATTCGACAATTTTCTTGTATATTCTTCGACATGAATAGTAAATATCTGTAGGTAAGGTTATACATATTTGAGATCCTTGCAATTCTTCCTTAAATTAGGTATATTTTGATGAAGAAGATTTGGTAATAGGACGAACACAAAATAGTGTACACAGCGATGATCGATATATTAATCGCGGGTTGTAGCTGAGAGTTACTAGCGCTCTCGTCCTACAGGGGCGGGAGTTTTTTATTCTCGCAAATGCAGAGTCCATTAAACGGTCTAACAGATGGAACAAAGCACCGATTAGTTTGGAAGTTTCGCTTTATAACTGTTTTAATCAAGGAGGAAGTATCATGGGTGACAAGACATTTTATATTACGACACCAATTTATTATCCGAGTGGTAAGTTACATATTGGTCATGCCTACACAACCGTTGCAGGCGATGCCATGGCAAGATACAAACGACTAAGAGGCTTTGAGGTACAATATCTAACTGGAACTGACGAGCATGGTCAAAAAATTCAAAAGAAAGCACAAGAACAGGGGGTTACACCTCAAAAGTACGTAGATGACATTGTAGCAGGCATTAAAGATCTATGGGATAAACTGGATATCAGCTATGATGACTTTATACGTACGACAGAGAAACGACATGAAGATATTGTCGAAACGATTTTCCAGAAGATGTATGACAAAGGTGATATCTATCTGGACCAGTATGAAGGTTGGTATTGTACCCAGTGTGAAGCTTTCTTTACTGAACGTCAGCTTGATGATGGCAAGTGTCCGGATTGCGGAAGAGAAGTCGAAAAGGTTAAAGAAGAATCTTACTTCTTTAAGATGGGTAAATACTCCGATCGTCTTCTTAAGTTCTATGAAGATAACCCTGAGTTTATCCAACCTGAATCTCGCAAAAATGAAATGGTCAATAACTTCATTAAGCCTGGCCTTGAAGATCTTGCTGTTTCAAGAACATCCTTTGATTGGGGTGTAAAAGTTCCAGGAGATCCAAAGCACGTCATTTACGTATGGATTGATGCTCTCTCGAATTACATCACCTCCCTTGGGTATGGTACTGAGAACGATGACTTGTACAATAAGTTCTGGCCAGCTGATGTTCATCTTGTTGGTAAAGAAATTGTTCGTTTCCACACGATCTATTGGCCGATCATGTTAATGTCACTTGACTTGCCTTTGCCAAAGAAAGTTTTTGCTCACGGCTGGTTGCTTATGAAAGACGGTAAAATGTCTAAATCCAAAGGAAATGTGGTCGACCCGGTTACATTAATTGATCGCTATGGCTTAGATGCTCTCCGTTATTATTTGCTACGTGAAGTACCATTCGGTTCAGATGGTGTGTTCACACCAGAAAGCTTTGTAGAACGGATCAACCATGACCTAGCAAACGATCTAGGTAATCTCCTAAATCGTACGGTAGCAATGATTGATAAATATTTCGATGGAGAAGTGCCGGTTTATAATGGCTCGGTTACAGAGTTTGATGATACTCTTGTAGAAATGGTGAATTCAACTATTAGTAAAGTAGAACAATCACTTGAAAACATGGAATTCTCAGTATCTCTAGCTTCAATCTGGCAGCTTATAAGCCGTACGAATAAGTACATTGATGAGACAACTCCATGGATTCTTGCGAAGGATGAATCAAACAAAGAACAACTTGGTGCTGTAATGGTTCACCTTGCTGAATCATTGAGACAGGTTGGTATTCTGTTGCAGCCATTCTTAACGCAGACTCCTAAGAAAATTTGGTCACAACTTGGGGTTAAAGAAGGAGAGCTCACAAGCTGGGATTCCTTAGGCTTCAAAAAAGGTTTTGGCGGAACAAAAGTTAAGAAAGATTCACCATTATTCCCACGTCTTGAGCGTGATGAAGAAGTAGCTTACATTGTTGAACAAATGGGCGGTAATGTGGTTCAAGAAGCGCCCGCTATTGAGAAGCCTGATTTAGACGAAATCACAATTGATGATTTCACAAAGGTTGACTTGCGAGTCGCTCAAGTACTTGAAGTTGAACCAGTTAAAAAGGCAAATAAGCTACTGAAGTTAAAACTTGACCTTGGTTATGAAACAAGGCAGGTTGTATCTGGTATAGCGAAACATTATAAACCAGAAGAGCTTATTGGAAAAAAAGTTGTCTGTGTATCAAATCTTAAGCCAGTGAAGCTCAGAGGAGAACTATCAGAAGGTATGATTCTAGCAGGTGAACATGACGGCGAACTTAAATTGTCAACTATTGCAGAAAGTTTGCCAAACGGAACGCAAATTAAATAACTTAATCTGTGACCCGGTCTTTTAAAGACTGGGTCTTTTTTACTTTTAAATTCACAATATATTCCTATGCTTTATTTCTCCGTTTATGAGTAGACTTCCTTTCTTTAGGGATAAAATAATCACTGAAATGTAATAAAAACCAGTAATTATACTGAATATTCTAACTTCTTTTGTGGACATTGTAAAGAAAATGTAATTGAAATGAAACTGTTTAGACTTAGTAAAAAACTAGGACATTTGGTACACTAGCATCGTACTAGACCGGAGAAGGGGTTTTGACATGTTATTCGACACGCATACACATTTGAATGTTGAACAATTTTCCGAAGATCAAAAAGAAGTGATTGAGCGTGCCCAAGCAGCTGGAGTAAGTAAGATGGTTGTGGTTGGATTTGATCGCGAAACAATTGTACAGGCTATGGCATTAGTAGAAGAATACGATTTTCTATATGCCGCGGTAGGCTGGCATCCCGTTGACGCTATTGACATGAAGGAAGAAGATCTAGAGTGGATTGAGCAACTGGCAGATCATCCTAAGGTAGTAGCGATAGGCGAAATGGGACTTGATTATCACTGGGACAAATCACCTCATGACATACAAAAAGATGTTTTCCGTAAGCAAATACAGCTTGCAAAGAAAGTGAAATTACCAATCATCATACATAATCGTGAAGCGACGCGGGATGTCATTGATGTATTAAAAGAAGAAAATGCTGCAGAAGTTGGCGGCATCATGCACTGTTTCGCAGGATCTGTAGAGGAAGCTAATGAGTGTCTTGATATGAATTTCTACATATCACTTGGTGGACCAGTGACATTCAAGAATGCTAAGTTGCCGAAGGAAGTAGCGAAAGAAATACCGATTGATCGTTTGCTAATTGAAACGGATTGTCCATTTCTAGCACCACATCCTAACCGTGGAAAACGAAATGAACCTTCGTACGTGAAACTTGTGGCTGAACAAATTGCGGATTTGAAAGAAATGGATTATGAAGAATTAGCTGAAAGAACGTATGAGAATGCCATGAAACTATTTGGTATTAGTCGCTAATCAAAATGACTGTTGTAGTTGAAAAGAAATAATCGCTTTGTGCTAAGTTTTCTCTATCGAAAGCAAGTAAGTTAAATCTACTAATCTTGTACACAGGGTTTAAGTCAGAAGCTTTTCTTTAAGAAACACAGTCGGTTCAGGGAGGAATCTATGACAATGAAATTGAACATGAACAACTTTGCTCGCTTAAAAAACGCAAAGAACGTATTCATGGTGTTACTAAGTGTAATTGTATTGGGTTTAGTCTCCGGCTTTATCGTGTTTGAAACTACTAAAGCTTCTGTCACGCTTGTTCTTGATGGGGAAAAGAAGCCTGTAGAAACACATGCTGATACAGTCGAAGAATTATTAGAGGATGAACAGATCGACCCAGCGTCACATGATTATTTAAGCCATGAATTAGCAACCGAGCTAAATCAAGGTGATGTGATTGAGTGGAAACCAGCTGTACAAGTCACATTGACTATAAACGGTGAGAACAAAAAAGTATGGTCAACTAGAGACACAGTAAATGAACTACTAGAAGATGAGAACGTTGAAGTGAGTGAGCATGATCAATTATCTGCTTCACTAAATGATCAACTTAAAGAAGACATGAACATTACCGTAGACGAAGCATTTCAAGTTGCGGTAAATGATGGTGGGAAACAAACGAATGTTTGGACAACTTCGACTACGGTCGCTGGCTTTTTAGAACAGCAGAACATACAACTTGGAGAGCTTGATCGCGTAGAACCCGAAAAGGATATTGATGTTAAAGAGAATTCGGAAATCAAAGTGATTAGAGTGGAAAAGGTCACCGATGTAGTGGAAGAATCGATCGATTATGCGACGGTAACAAGAAAAGATAGTGCACTGCAAAAGGGCAAAGAAAAAGTTCTTGAGGCAGGCAGTGAAGGTAAACAGGAAAAGCATTATGAAGTTGTACTTGAGAATGGTAAAGAAGTATCAAGAGAACTAAAGAAAACAGAGGTCGTAAAGGAAAGTAGTGATCGTATTGTTTCTGTAGGTACACAGGTCATCACACAAGCTGCTATGAAAACTAGCAGTAAAGCCCCTACAAAAACGAAAAAATCTACTGCATCTAAATCGAGTTCAGCACCTAAAAGTAAGGCTGCTAATGGTAGAGTTCTAAATGTATCTACAACAGCCTATACAGCTAACTGCACGGGATGCTCAGGCATCACCTCTACAGGATTTAACTTAAAGTCAAACCCGAATGCCAAGGTCATTGCAGTTGATCCTAGTGTTATTCCTCTTGGATCGAAAGTCCATGTGGAAGGCTATGGTACTGCGATTGCAGCTGATACTGGCGGAGCAATCAAAGGAAATAAAATTGATGTGTTTTTCTCTTCTAAATCAGCAGCATATGCATGGGGAAATAAGACCGTCAAAATTACAATTCTCAACTAAAGAGAAAGATATGATATGCTAATAACACAGAGTGGACTCGCTCTGTGTTTTTTGTATGCTAAAGAAGCAGCTAATGAGGAAAACTATAGAAATTCATGATATACAGAAACAAAAAGAGAAATGGTTTTGTAGTACGGAGGAAACTTGAGTGAAAATCAAAGAAATAATAATAGTAGAAGGTAAGAATGATACGCTTGCTGTTAAGCGGGCCATTGATGCAGATACACTAGAGACAAACGGGTCAGAGATTAGTGAAGAAACACTTCAGAGAATTGAACTTGCATGGAAGAGAAGAGGCGTTATTGTCTTTACCGACCCAGATTTTCCTGGTACTCGAATTAGACAAATCATTAGTGAACGCCTTCCTTCGTGTAAACATGCTTTTCTAAATAAAAAACATGCGATCTCTTCAAACGGTAAGAAGGTTGGCATTGAGCATGCATCGATAACTGACATTCGCGAAGCGATTCTATCGGTCAGAGAAGAAATTGAGACGCCAGAGATCTTAATTGAGTGGCAGGATCTTATTGCTGCTGGTCTTGTAGTTGGTGAACGTGCCAAAGCAAGAAGAAAGGCTCTCGGGGAACGCCTTCAAATGGGTTATATGAATGGGAAACAGCTCTATAAGCGCTTGCAAATGTTCCAGATTTCAAAAGATGAGTTTAACCGTGCATTAGAAGATGTGCTACAGGAGGAAGAGGAATGAACAAAGAAATATCAACACCTTTTAGAACAAAGGAAATATTAGCAAAGTATGGATTTACATTTAAGAAAAGCCTTGGTCAAAACTTTTTAATCGATTCGAATGTATTGACTAAAATTGTTGATCAGGCAGAGCTAACACCTGAATCAGGGGCAATTGAAATTGGACCTGGTATAGGAGCGTTAACAGAGAAGCTGGCAAAAAGATCAAAAAAGGTTGTTGCATTTGAAATTGATCAGCGCCTTATTCCGATTTTAGAAGATACTCTTTCTCCATACCCCCAAGTGACAGTTCGACATAGCGATGTTCTTGCTGCTGATGTTCATCAAGTTATTTCGGAGGAGTTTGAAGAGGGACAGGACCTTATGGTTGTGGCAAACCTTCCATACTATGTAACAACACCAATTCTGATGAAATTATTAGAAGAAAAATTACCAGTACGCGGAATTGTTGTTATGATTCAAAAGGAAGTTGCAGAACGCATTGCTGCGAAGCCAGGATCGAAAGAGTATGGTTCTTTATCACTTGCAGTTCAGTACCATGCTATAGCTAAAACGGCTCTTACGGTGCCAAGTACAGTATTTGTACCTAAGCCGAATGTGGACTCTGCTGTACTGCATTTAGAATTGCGTCAGGAGCCACCTGTCGACCTCCTGAGTGAGAATTATTTCTTCGAAGTTATTCGAGCAAGCTTCGGTCAGCGCAGAAAAACACTCTTAAACAATTTGCAGAATAACCTACTTGGGAAAGATAATAAACCAATGATTGAAGAAGTTTTAAATGAAACGGGTATAGACGGTAGACGCCGTGGAGAAACGCTATCTATGGAAGAGTTTGCTGCATTAAGTAATGCCATCTACAAACGAAAAGATGAGAATTAAAACACCTTTAAAGGTGTTTTTTTTGTTGATTCACCCAATTTTTCAATCGATCACTCGCTCATACAATCTCTTGTTGAGTGCGAGTGCTTCTCAGGAAGACTCATTTTTTTATAAAGCTCTCATATAGTAGAAAAAGGAGTACACGTATAATTCTCGAGGTCAAGCGGCGTGGGGGGAAGACGATGACGATGACGATGAAAGAAGGAGATATCGTTGCCAGGCGTTCATATGGCTGTGATTTAATCTTCCGAGTAACCAGGCTTAACGAGTCGAGTCAAACAGCAGAACTGGTTGGTGAGGACATGAGGCTCATTGCAGATGCACCATTTGATGATTTGGTGTTAATTGATTCCAGTGAGCACAAAATGAGACGTGAGCAATCGAAAGAAAAGGAGGACTATTCCTTTCGTCTGTTTCGTCAAGATTATCAATTGTTACGAATGAAGCGTGAATATAGCGCAACAAGTCATTTTAAGAAAGAAACGAGTTTCTTTGAGTTGCCAGGTAAGATTCTTCATATCGATGGAGATCCGCTCTACTTAAGTAAGTGTCTTGAGATGTATAAACGTCTAGGGGTTCCGGTATACGGTTTGTATATGAAAGAGAGCGAGATCCCAGAGAATATTATTAAGCTTGTGAACAATGTGAGACCTGATATTCTTGTGATTACGGGTCATGATGCATATATAAAACATAAAGGAGAGAAAAAAGATCTCCAATGTTATCGAAATTCACGTTATTTCGTGCGCGCTGTAAAAGAAGTAAGAAGCGTTTTTCCAAACCTTGATCATCTCGTTATTTTTGCTGGAGCTTGTCAGTCACATTTTGAGTCGCTCATTCGTGCTGGAGCAAACTTTGCTAGTTCACCGGCACGCATTAATATTCATATGTTAGACCCTGTCTTTATTGTCTCTAAAATTGCGTTAACTTCATTTACAGACCACGTGAATGTTTGGGATGCACTACGAAATACGCTAACAGGTGAAGATGGTTTAGGTGGTGTGGAAACAAAAGGAATTCTACGTACAGGTATGCCGATGAAGGAAAATGAAGAGTACTCTGAATAAGAAAACGGTTGGTGAAATTAACACCACCGTTTTCTTGTTTTTGGCGGGTTTTATAAAGGTTTTACATATTTTTCGACAAACTGTGAAACAATAAAAGTGCACATCTTTAGGAAATAACAATTGACATTGTTTTTGCTTCGTTGTTATAATTTAAGTTTTATTTGACAAGAGTGTGCAAAAGATGTTATAATTTGTCTAAGTGAGGTGGAGGTTCCGATGGCAAAAACGATTATTGAAATCAAACAGACGTTACAGTCTCAGGTTGGCAAACGGTTGACCTTAAAGGCAAACGGAGGTCGCAGAAAGACAATTCAACGTTCAGGCATCCTTGAAGAAACCTACCCGGCAGTGTTCATTGTTAAGCTGGATCAGGACACGAACGCATTTGAGCGTGTGTCGTACAGCTACACAGATATTCTTACAGATACGGTACAAATTACATTTAATGAAGAACAAGCGGCAGTAAGCGGTTAAGGCACATGGTCTAACTGCTTTTTTGCTTTTTCTAGAGGTCACATTATTTTCTCCCTCTGCTGGATACATATTCGTGGTATAGCTAGCCCTTTCAATCCTAACAATAAGATTGTCACAGGATGGAAAGGAGCTTGATTCGCATGGCGAGACATAGAGGTATAATGTCTGATCGATTGAAAGAGGAAATTGCGAAAGAGCTTGGATTTTATGATACGGTTCAGAAAGAAGGTTGGGGAGGAATAAAAGCTCGCGATGCTGGTAACATCGTGAAGCGTGCAATCCAGCTAGCTGAAGAACAGCTTGCTAACCAACAAAAACACTGAACCCTGTGACGAAGGAACTCTGGTATTTTGCCAGGGTTCTTTTTTCTATGTCCAAAAGATCAGTGTGCCTAACGGAGGAGTGAAGGAATTGAAAGTGTTTCTTTCTTTTCGGCTTGTTGTGTTACAATAATTCACAGTAAGTAAAAATGTCGAACGGTAGAACTAAAATGTAGGTGAACGAGATGAGACAAAAACTGAGTGTGAAAGCACCGGCAAAAATCAATTTGGCATTAGATGTGCTTCATAAACGACCTGATGGATTCCATGAGGTTGAAATGGTCATGACAAATGTTGATTTAGCAGATCGTCTTGAATTAACTGAAATGAGACGTAATGAAATCATTCTTGAATCAACAAGTGGTTTTGTACCTGATGATCAGAGAAACTTAGCATATCAAGCTGCCGCACTTTTGAAGAAGAAATATGATATTAAACAGGGAATATCAATTAAAATAGATAAACAAATACCTGTTGCAGCAGGACTAGCTGGGGGAAGTAGTGACGCCGCAGCAGCATTGCGTGGTCTGAATGAGCTTTGGCAAATTGGCCTTAGCTATGATGAACTTGCTGATATTGGCTCAGAGATTGGATCTGATGTAGCGTTTTGTGTGCATGGTGGTACTGCTCTTGCAAAGGGGCGTGGAGAGGTTATTCAGCCAATGGATGCCCCACCGCCATGCTGGGTCATTCTTGCAAAACCTTCCATAGGAGTATCAACAGCTGATGTATACAGACGTCTTCGTACAATGGAGATGAAGCATCCAGACGTAAAAGGCATGATGCGTGCGATTGAAGAAAAGAATTACGAAGGCATCTGTCAAAACCTTGGCAATGTACTTGAGGATGTCACGCTTAAGCTTCATCCAGAAGTGAGACAGATTAAAGAGAAAATGGAAAATCTCGGTGCAGATGGTGTCCTTATGAGTGGAAGTGGGCCGACTGTTTTTGGTCTAACTCGTCATGAATCAAGGATGCAGCGAATTTATAACGGTTTAAGAGGCTTTTGTGGGCAAGTTTATGCTGTTCGCTTACTTGGTGAGAAGAACCCTTGAATAAATCCGTACGTTAGTGATATATTATGATTAATTATTCGGATTTTTTGGAGGTTCTTCTATGAAGATGAAACGGAGTTCTCGACTGGTAGACATGACCAGGTTCTTGTTAGAGCACCCACATAGGTTAGTATCACTAACCTATTTCTCAGAACGTTATGGAGCGGCTAAATCGTCAATTAGTGAGGATTTGGTTATTATTAAAGAAAATTTTGAACAGCAGGGTGTTGGATCCTTATTGACGGTTCCTGGTGCAGCTGGCGGTGTTAAATACATGCCTCTTATCAGTGAAGAGGAAGCAGACCGCGTAGTAGGGGAGCTTTGTGAATTTCTTGAAAGCCCAGATCGACTTCTTCCTGGTGGGTATTTATATTTAACTGATATTCTTGGCAATCCAGAAATCATGAATCAGGTAGGGCGTTTGTTTGCATCGGTCTTCGCTGATCGTAAAATTGATGTTGTAATGACGGTTGCGACAAAAGGCATTCCCTTGGCCTACGCAGCTGCGAGCCATCTGAATGTACCCGTCGTTATCGTACGTCGTGATAGCAAGGTTACAGAAGGTTCCACAGTAAGCATTAATTATGTGTCAGGCTCTTCAAAACGCATACAAACAATGGCGCTTGCACGAAGAAGTTTAAAGCCGGGTGCTAATGTGTTAATTGTAGATGATTTTATGAAGGCTGGCGGTACTATTCAAGGAATGGTCAATCTTCTCGAAGAATTTCAGGCTGATGTTGCAGGAATCGGAGTTCTTGTAGAGGCTGAAGGTGAAGGAGAAGAACGTCTTGTAGAAGAATACGTATCAATGATGAATCTTGGTGGTGTTGATATGAAGCAACGCACCATTCAAGTTGCTCCCGGAAATTATAATAAGTTTCTTACTCGATTAACTGAAGGGATTGAAAGCGAATGAAAACAGTCTATACCAAATCAGCTCCAGCAGCGATTGGACCATACTCGCAAGGGATGATCGTAAACAACATATTCTATAGCTCGGGTCAAATTCCACTTAGAGCAGATGGAACACTAGTGGATGGTTCAATCGAAGAACAAACGCACCAAGTGTTTTCAAATGTTAGGGCTGTTTTGGAAGCAGCTGGTTCTTCTCTTGAACATGTTGTTAAAACTACTGTTTTCATTAAAGATATGAATCAATTTAGTGCTATTAATGAAGTCTATGGGGAATATTTCCATACTCATAAGCCGGCTAGATCTTGTGTTGAGGTAGCACGACTACCAAAGGATGCTCTTATCGAAATAGAAGTTATTGCACTTGTTGGTTAATACCGAAAGCACACTCTACTATGGAGTGTGTTTTTTTAATAGTTAAAAACATTTAAGCTATGTGAGATATAAGCAAAAAAAGCTAAATTTTTATAACATTTTTTATATTTAGAAGAAGGAATTATTATATATAAGTTGAATAGTGCATATATGCTCTAATTAATGGAAAAAGGTGGTGCAACCGAGTTGGAAATTACAGATGTTCGCCTACGACGTGTGAATACGGAAGGACGCATGCGCGCAATCGCTTCCATCACAATGGATCATGAATTCGTCGTTCATGATATCCGTGTCATTGATGGAAATAACGGCATGTTTGTAGCGATGCCAAGCAAGAGAACTCCTGATGGTGAGTTTCGCGATATCGCTCATCCTATTTCCTCGAATACAAGGGAAAAGATTCAAACTGCTGTATTAGCTGAATATCACCGTGTTGGTGAAATGGAAGCTGCTTATGAGGAAGCTGGTGCTTCTTAATCAGAAAAGCTCGGTCAAATGACCGGGCTTTTTTGTGTTCTTATAAAAGGCATTGTGATTAGGAATGTTCACGTACCGTTCTTTTCCAGCTTCAAAAATGATCCTGTTTTAATGAACGACCTTGAAAATAAGGGGTTTTTGAGATATAGTCATAGTGGAAAAATAGGATACAATGGAGGAACCATATACATGAATAGATTTGCAGTTGTGTTAGCAGCCGGTCAGGGAACACGGATGAAATCAAAGCTATACAAAGTTCTTCATCCCGTTTGTGGAAAGCCTATGGTTGAGCATGTTGTCGACCAGCTCGATCAGCTTAAGCTCGAGAACATAGTCACTGTAGTTGGACACGGTGCCGAAAAGGTTCGGGATCAGCTTGGTGCTAAGGTCGAATATGTTCTTCAGGAGGAACAACTTGGAACAGCGCATGCTGTCATGCAGACACAGGATGCATTATCTACTAAGGATGGCGTTACTCTTGTTGTATGCGGAGACACTCCTTTAATTACGAGTGAAACAATGGATTCATTGTTGTCTTACCATGAGCAGAAGGGCGCGAAAGCAACTATTCTTACTGCAAAAGCGGATAATCCTTTTGGATATGGTCGCATTATTCGAGATGAGAACGGAAGTGTACAGCGGATCGTAGAGCAGAAAGATGCTAGTGACGCTGAACAGCAAGTGACTGAAATTAACACAGGTACATATTGTTTTGATAACAAAACGTTATTTGAGACGCTTCAGCTCGTTAAAAATGAAAATGCTCAAGGTGAGTACTACCTACCTGATGTTGTTGAAATTCTTCAGAAGCAAGGTGAAGTTGTTGCTGCTTATCAAACAGCAGATTTTGATGAAACAATGGGTGTGAATGATCGAGTAGCACTTTCTAAAGCTGAAATTGCGATGAAAAAACGAATTAATGAGAAACATATGCGTAATGGCGTTACGCTAATTGACCCCGATCAAACTTATATCTCTCCAGAAGCAGTGATTGGTCAGGATACTGTCATCTATCCAGGAACTACGATTTCTGGTAAAACCATTATTGGTGATGAAGCTAAGATTGGCCCTAACTCTGAAATTAAGGATAGTAAAGTTGGAAACATAAGCGTTGTGAAACAATCTGTTATTCATGACAGTGAAGTAGGAAATGCTGTGAATATAGGTCCGTTTGCTCATGTGCGTCCAGCATCACAAATTGGTGATGATGTGAAAATTGGGAACTTCGTTGAAGTAAAAAAAGCCGTTATGGGTCAAGGCAGTAAAGCTTCACACTTAAGCTATGTAGGCGATGCGGAAATCGGTAAAGAAGTGAATCTCGGCTGTGGATCGATTACTGTAAATTATGACGGAAAGAATAAATACCTTACAAAAGTAGAAGACGGTGCATTTATTGGCTGCAACGTGAACTTAATTGCTCCTGTGACGGTAGGTAAAGGTGCTACGGTTGCTGCAGGATCTACGATAACAGAAAATGTTCCTGAACAAGCACTGTCTATTGCTCGCTCTCGTCAGACGAATAAAGAAGACTATGCTTCGAAAATGAAGGACAAGTAATTTTGAGAAGATAAGAAAGTGTAAAATTCTTTGGTGACTAACATCAAATCCATCCCCTCAAAATATTAGGAGTGCTTTGGGTGGAAGTTGGGTTTGCGCTTTTCTTATTAATTAATGGAGGGGTACCAGCCAATGGCTAATTATTTAGATCCAAACCTGAAAGTGTTTAGTTTAAACTCGAATCCTGATTTAGCGGAAGAAATTGTAGAACATATCGGTGTTCCTATGGGTAAATGTTCTGTTGTTCGTTTCAGCGATGGAGAAATCCAGATTAACATTGAGGAAAGTATTCGTGGTTGTGATGTGTATGTGATTCAATCCACTTGTGCACCTGTAAATGAGAATATTATGGAACTTCTTATTATGGTTGATGCCCTAAAACGCGCTTCAGCTAAAACAATTAATATTGTCCTTCCTTATTACGGTTATGCACGTCAGGATCGTAAAGCAAGATCACGTGAGCCAATTACAGCTAAGTTAATGGCAAATCTCCTAGAGGTAGCAGGCGTTACTCGTCTAATTACACTAGATCTTCATGCATCGCAAATTCAAGGATTCTTTGACATTCCGGTTGATCAGTTAATGGGCGTACCGACACTGGCTAAACATTTCGAAGAAAAGAACCTTGATGACATTGTTGTTGTGTCACCTGACCATGGCGGCGTAACACGTGCCCGTAAACTTGCAGAACGACTTAAAGCACCAATTGCAATTATTGATAAGCGTCGTCCTCGTCCTAACGTAGCAGAAGTAATGAATATTGTAGGTAATATTGAAGGCAAAACGGCCATTATTATTGACGATATTATCGATACAGCTGGCACAATTACACTTGCAGCTAATGCTCTTATTGAGAACGGGGCTAAAGAAGTATTTGCTTGCTGTACTCATCCAGTTCTTTCTGGTCCTGCTATTGAGCGTATCGACAACTCTAAGATTAAAGAGCTTGCAATTACGAACACAATTCCGCTACCAGACGACAAGCGAATCGATAAGATTTCGCAACTGTCTGTTGCTCCTCTTTTAGGGGAAGCGATTATCCGTGTTCATGAACAACTTTCTGTAAGTAAATTATTTGATTAGATAAATAATGTTTATTGCCTGCTGATTATGGGTATCCATATAGAAGAGTAAAACCTAATCAGGAAGGTGATTTCAAATGGCAGCAACATTAAAAGCATTAGATCGTAATACTACAAAAAGAAGCGAACTTAGAACATTGCGTGAAAAAGAAGAAGGTCTTCCAGCAGTTATCTACGGTAAAGATCGCAAAAGCGCACCAGTTAAGGTTGACGCTCTAGAATTTATTAAAGTATACCGTGAAGTCGGAAAGAACGGTGTAATTGAACTTGATTTTGAAGGACAGGGAAAATATCCTGTAATGGTACACGACATGCAAGTTGATTCAATTAAAAACCATGTTCTTCACGTAGACTTCTATTCTGTTGACCTCAACAAAGAAGTAGAAGCAGAAGTTCCGGTTCACTTAACTGGTGAAGCTGCAGGAAGTAAAGACGGCGGTGTTGTTCAGCAAATGCTTCACGAAATTCTAGTAAAAGCGAAGCCGAACGATTTCCCAGATAGCATTGATGTAGATATCTCAGAACTAAACATTGGTGATGCAATACAAGCTGGAGATCTTCCAAAGGGCGACAAGTATGAAGTTATGCTTGACGCAGAAGAGCCAATTGCTTCAATCGTACCTCCAACAGAAGAACCTGCTGAAGACGAAGAGGAAGCTGACGAAGTGGCTGAAGAGCCAGCAGCTGATCAAGAAGAAACTGGCGACGAAACAACAAAAACAGAATAAACATCAAAGGCGTAACCGAACGGGTTACGCCTTTTTTTCAAGATATAGAGTCAATAGGTGAATAATTCCCCCGTTTTTTGATACGATAGAAGAAAAGTAATGAAAGGTAGGACGTCATCCGTTGAAATTAATTGTAGGCCTCGGAAACCCGGGGAAGAAATTTGAGCAAACAAGGCATAATGTAGGATTTATGGCAATTGACCAGCTATCAAAGGAGCTAGGCATTTCGCTAGATCAAAAGAAATTTCAAGGTGTATATGGAAAAGGTATGGTAAATGGAGAAGCAGTCTATTTATTAAAACCACAAACGTTTATGAACCTGTCTGGTGAATCAGTACGTCCTCTAATGGAATACTTTAATATTGAGGTTGAAGATCTACTAGTGATTTATGACGATCTGGATCTCCCTACCGGCAAAGTAAGGCTTCGACAAAAAGGAAGTGCTGGTGGGCATAACGGTATGAAATCGATCATTACTCATGTTCACACGCAAGATTTTAAAAGAGTAAGAATTGGGATTGACCGTTCCTCACGTCATTCTGTTATAGACTATGTATTAAAGCCTTTCTCAAAAGAAGAGATTGAACCGATTCAGGATGCAATTGATCGCACTGTAAAAGCCTGTGAAGCTTGGACAACAAACGCCTTTCCAGAAGTTATGAATCAGTACAACGCTTGAATATCCTTCCATTCTCCCGTCCATACTAATACAAGATAAGGACAGGGAGGATATGTTATGGATATTCATTACGTATGTCGTCACTGTGGGACTGGAATAGGTAAGTTAAATCCTCAAAATGTCTCAACAGACGAATTAGGATTTCAAGAGCTCACAGAGGAAGAGAGACAATCAATGATTTACTACCATCAAGATGGCACGATTGAAGTAAAGGCCATATGCGAAGACTGCCATGAGGCGATGGAACGTTCTCCATCTTTTCATGAGCTTGATACATTTATTCAGTAAGTAGCTTTGGGAATAGAACCAAAGCATTTTTGCGTTCTTAAATGAGAGTGATAGGACGGGTTATAGACTGAGAGGGGAGAATAAGCAAACGATGTTAGGTTTAAGAGAATATTTCAGTAAAGGCGATGAATTTCAGTCGGTCTTTTCGGGGGTAGAAGAGGGTCTTAAAGAACAGCTGGTTGCAGGATTATCTGGATCTGCGCGCATGCTTCTTATGGCTTCCCTTTACCATGAAACAAAGCGCCCACAGCTGATCATTACACATAATTTGTATCAGGCTCAAAAATTATACGAAGATATGAGCGAGCTGGTCCCTTCTGATGAAGTGTATTTATATCCAGTAAATGAGCTCATTTCTTCAGAAATTGCCATCGCAAGTCCTGAGCTAAGAGGACAGCGAATGGAAGCATTAAACTATTGGATGAAAAATAACAATGGAATTGTGATTGCACCCATTTCAGGGGTCAGACGGTATCTTCCTCCAAAAGATGTATGGGAGAAGAGTCAAGTCTCCTTCTCCGTAGGTGACGACATTCCACTTGATCAAATACTAGAAACGTTCGTTGCTATGGGGTATGAGCGTGTACCAATGGTTTCGTCCCCTGGTGAATTTAGCGTTCGTGGCGGTATTATCGATATATATCCACTAACGGAAAACAATCCAATTCGAATTGAATTGTTCGATACTGAGGTTGACTCGATTCGTTTCTTTGATATTGAATCACAACGATCAGCAAATAAGACTGATCGGATTACAATTGGACCCGCAGATGAAGTTGTTTTGTTTCCTGAGCATTATGAAAAGGGAGCTGATCGCCTTCAAGAGGAGCTACAGCTTTCAATGAAGAAGGTTAAGGATCAAAAAGCGAAAGAAGCTATGCATTCGAACATCACATATGAAATTGATCAGTTAAAGAACAAACAAAGTTTCCAGGGCGTTATTAAATACATGGACTTTTATTATGACCAACCTGCCAGTTTACTAGATTATTTACCTAAGGATGGACTTGTTGTTTTCGACGAAGTGAGTAGAATTCAGGAAATGTCAACGGATCTGGACAAGGAAGAAGCAGAGTGGCAAACAGCCCTTCTTAACCAAGGGGAGATTGTGTCATCCGTTTCCCTATCGAGATCTTATGATACGTTGTTCTCAAAACCTACTCATTCTACGTTGTATTTGTCTATTTTCTTAAGGCATGTTCCTTATACAAATCCACAAAATATACTTAACGTATCGAGTAAGGCTATGCAGAATTTCCACGGTCAGATGAAGGTTCTTAGTACTGAAATTGAACGATGGAAGAAGAGTGGAATGGCTATTGTATTTCTTGCGGCTTCTGAAGAACGTCGTAAGAGACTTGAACGAGTGCTTGAAGATTACGACATTAACGCCATGATGGTCGAACAGGATACACCCATTTCGCATCAGCAGCCCCAGATTTTAATCGGTAGCCTCAACGGAGGCTTTGAGCTTCCAATGCAGAAGCTTGCCGTTCTAACTGAAGCTGAAGTGTTTACAAAGCAATCAAAAAAGCCAAGACGCTCTCAGAAAATGTCTAATGCAGAGCGCATTAAGAGTTATTCGGAACTAAAAGTTGGCGATTACATTGTCCACGTGAACCACGGAATTGGGAAATATCTCGGTATTCGTACATTAGAAGTGAGTGGGATTCATAAAGACTATCTTTATGTGAGTTATGCTGGAAACGACAATTTATACGTGCCTGTTGAACAGATTGATCAGGTCATGAAATATGTTGGTTCAGAAGGGAAAGAGCCGAAGCTATATAAGCTAGGTGGAACAGAATGGAAGAAAGTAAAGCGGAAAGTACAATCTTCTGTAGAAGATATTGCAGATGATTTAATTAAATTATATGCCGAACGTGAGGCGAGTGTTGGTCACAGTTTTGAGAAGGATACGGAAGAGCAGAGAGAGTTTGAAGCAGCCTTTCCTTATCAAGAAACAGACGATCAGCTTCGAGCCATTCAAGAAATTAAAGAAGATATGGAGAAATCACGACCGATGGACCGTCTTCTTTGCGGTGACGTAGGATATGGGAAGACAGAGGTAAGTATTCGCGCAGCTTTTAAAGCCATTATGGATGGAAAGCAAGTGGCATTCCTCGTGCCAACAACAATCCTAGCTCAACAGCATTTTGCGACGATTCAAGAGCGTTTTGCCGATCATCCAATCAATATTGGTTTATTAAGTCGATTCCGTTCACGCAAAGAGCAGAATGAAACGCTTAAAGGGTTGAAGAATGGAACAGTCGACATTGTGATTGGTACTCATAGACTACTCTCGAAAGATGTCACGTACAGTCAGCTTGGTCTTCTAATTGTCGATGAAGAACAGCGTTTTGGTGTAACGCATAAAGAGAAGATTAAGAAGCTAAAAGCAAACGTTGACGTGCTTACACTCACTGCAACACCAATACCACGGACGCTTCACATGTCAATGCTAGGAGTGCGGGATCTTTCTGTTATTGAGACACCACCTGAAAATCGATTCCCTGTTCAAACGTATGTAGTCGAGTACAGCGGAACCCTTGTAAGAGAAGCGATTGAACGGGAACTTGCTAGGGGAGGACAGGTGTACTTCCTTTACAATCGAGTAGAATCGATTGAATATATGACGGATCAAATTAGGACACTTGTCCCTGAGGCTAGGGTCACCTATGCCCATGGGCAGATGAGCGAAACTGAGCTTGAGTCAGTAATGATTGATTTTCTTGATGGAAGCTTTGATGTGCTGGTGAGTACAACCATTATTGAAACTGGAGTTGATATTCCGAACGTCAATACGCTTCTAGTGTATGATGGGGATAAAATGGGACTATCTCAACTTTATCAGTTGCGTGGACGTGTTGGACGTTCCAATCGAGTTGCATACGCTTATATTACCTACCAGCGAGATAAAGTACTGACAGAAGTAGCGGAGAAGCGCTTGCAAGCGATCAAAGAATTCACTGAGCTAGGCTCAGGTTTTAAAATAGCGATGCGAGATCTTTCAATTCGAGGAGCAGGTAACCTGCTTGGTGCAGAGCAACATGGCTTTATTGATTCAGTAGGATTTGATCTTTATTCTCAAATGCTAAAAGATGCGATTGAAGTACGAAAAGGCGACAAGCCTAAGGAAGAAGCATTCACCATCGAAATTGATCTTGAAGTAGATGCGTACATTCCGGGAACATACATTGACGATGAGAAACAAAAGATCGACATGTATAAACGTTTCCGTTCGATTGATTCTCTTAAGGATATTATGGACTTACAGGATGAGATGATGGATCGATTTGGCGATTTCCCTGAGGAGGTTGATTATCTATTCCAAGTTTCACGAATGAAAGAGATTGCGAAAGAAGTAAAGGTTGAGAAAATTAGTCGAAGCAAGAAGGACATCCAACTGCTTTTCCATGAATCTGCTCGTGAAGCGATCGGAGGCGAAACCATTTTTGAAGTCGCTAACGAATTTGGGAATAAATTAGCACTTGGCGCCGATGGTAACAAAGTAAAGGTAACGATTAAAGGAAGAGGTCTTGAAACAAAAGATCATTTGCAACTTGTGGAGAACGTTTTAAAGAAAATGAAGAAAGCTTTAAAGCAGCCAATCAATGCGAAATAAAGTGAAACTTCCATCAGAGGGGATCCTTTCACCCCTCTGATGGTTAGCTGAACCAATCGGACCTTTAGGGGCAGTTCCCCACCTCGCCATCTTGATTAGCTAATGTTTTAGAGGTGGTTTTTACTGCCCCTTAAGGGTGGGATAAAGTGAAACTTCCATCAGAGGGGATCCTTTCACCCCTCTGATGGTTAGCTGAACCAATCGGACCTTTAGGGGCAGTTCCCCACCTCGCCATCTTGA
>NZ_JAFKOI010000022.1 GCF_017303315.1 Bacillus sp. NTK071 | reverse complement strand
AAATACAAAGTGGATGGGATCTCAACTGGAAAAATATTGAACAAACCATAACAGAACGATCATTTCATACTCTATGTTTCCATTAGCTTGACGGCTATGCGGTGAGCCTCCTCGTCGCTAACGCTCCTGCGGGGTCTCACCTGTCCCGCTAATCCCGCAGGAGTCGAGCATCCTTACGCTCCAATCAGCCAAGTGTGGTTGTTTATTAAATTCTTCAGAAACAACATCATTTATTTAAATAGAATAGATTTATAGCCGGAAGAATCACAAACTTCCGGCTTTTTTATAGGGATATTGAAAGCTATTCTACGCCAAGCATAATTGTGAATATTTTATCATCTTATAAAACCTTGAACCGAAACGTGTTTTTCTGTAAAATTGCGAAGAAGATTTGTGAACGAAAACAACTTGAAAAGGGGAGTGCATACGATGGGTAAAGTATACGTGTTCGATCATCCATTGATTCAGCATAAGCTTACATACATTCGCGACGAGAAAACAGGAACGAAAGAATTCCGGGAACTTGTTGATGAAGTAGCTGCACTAATGGCTTATGAAATTACAAGAGAGCTTCCAACTGAAGAAGTAATGGTGAAAACACCAGTAACAGAAGCGAAATCGAAAGTTCTTTCTGGTAAGAAGCTTGGACTTGTACCAATTCTAAGAGCGGGTCTTGGTATGACAGACGGCATTCTGAAGTTAATCCCAGCTGCTAAAGTAGGACATGTGGGACTTTACCGTGATCCCGAAACATTCCAGCCTGTTGAATACTATGTGAAGCTTCCTGCTGACATCGAAGAGCGTGAATTCATCGTTATTGATCCAATGCTTGCAACTGGTGGGTCTGCTGTTGAGGCGATCAACTCCCTTAAGAAACGTGGAGCTAAGAACATTAAGATGATGTGTCTTATTGCGGCACCTGAAGGCGTTGAGCTTCTACAAGAAGCGCACCCTGATGTTGATATCTACATCGCAGGTCTTGATGAGAAACTGAACGAAAAAGGATACATTGTTCCTGGTCTTGGTGATGCCGGTGACCGTTTATATGGAACGAAATAAAAAATAGAGAAAAGACTCCCCTGATTAGTTTAGAGGGAGTCTTTTTTTTGTTTGTAAGATTATCTTAAAGGAAGAGCGGATTTTGTCGGATGACTGTAAATGTGAAAGAATAGTGACAATATTCGATACGATGAAAAGGGAATCATTCCCTGTTTTTGAATAATAACTCATCTCAGCTCTTGAAAGCGCTAATATACCTGATAATACTGGGTTTTTTGGATTAAATTCTATTTGTGAATTTGATCACACCATTTCCCCCAAACACATTGACATGAACAAGACCCTATTGTAGACTTACAAAGGGTATAGTGATAAGGTTTTCATTTGCTCTACATAACCTTTCAAACGACTTACCTTTTTAGAAAAGGGGCGCTTAATTTGAAGGCGATGGCAATCTATACAACGATCCTTTCTTACTTAGTTGGATCAATTCTTACCGGAGTATTTCTTGGTAAATGGATAGACAGCCTTTTCGACACCTTTCCACTTTTTCTAGTCATTGGGCTCATACTTGGTCTTGGTGGTGGGATATATGGTTTGGTACGTCTTCTACATAAGTTTACAGGGGAAGATTAGATGACAGAATATACTCAAAGTTTTCGCCGTTACATGCAATTTACCCTGTATTTGCTCGCCATTTTCGTAATGGGTTGGGGAATTACCTCATATAAAGCATTATTCCTCGGGTTAATTCTTGGCACCATTTTCAGCATTTACAACCTATTCAACATGTTCCGAAAGATCAACCGTCTTGGTGAAGCAGCTGCTGAAGGTAAAAAGGCGAAGTCACTCGGTTTTCTAACGAGACTAGCCGTTGCGGGCCTCGCAGTCGCAATCGCAACAAGATATCCGGAACACTTCAACTTGCTAGGTGTGGTAATTGGGTTAATGATCACCTACATTATCATTCTCATAGATTCAATATCCAAAATACGCTTTAAGTAGGAAGAGAGGTGAAAAGCTGTTGGAACATCATGCACCTATACATGAATTCCTGGGAATTAGTTTCAATCTTTCCAATGTACTTATGATTACAATTGCTTCTGCTATTGTTTTTATTCTTGCTGTTGTATCAACTCGCACATTAGCGATGCGTCCTACTGGATTGCAGAACTTTATTGAGTGGGTGATGGACTTTGTTAAAGGTCTTATTGGAAGCACGATGGATTGGAAAACTGGTGGACGCTTCCTGTTTCTTGGGATGACGTTACTCATGTACATCTTTGTATCAAATATGCTTGGTCTTCCATTCGCCATTGCAATCGATTCAGAATTATGGTGGAAGTCTCCAACTGCAGATCCGACAATCACGCTAACATTAGCAACGATGGTCGTGGTTCTTACACACTATTACGGTGTGAAAATGAAAGGACCTAAGGAATATGGAAAAGGATTTTTCAGTCCTCTTAAATTCTTATTCCCGTTTAAGTTAATTGAGGAGTTCTCCAATACATTAACACTTGGTCTACGTCTTTACGGAAACATTTACGCCGGTGAAATTCTGCTTGGACTTCTCGCAGGACTTGGTGGCGCATCATTCGCTGGAGCGCTTGGAGCCTTTCTTCCTATGCTCGCATGGCAAGGATTCAGTATCTTTGTCGGTACAATTCAGGCGTTTATCTTTACAATGCTTACAATGGTTTACATGGCACACAAAGTGGCAGACGACCATTAAAACAAGGTATCAATGAGTTTTCATTATATAACAAACTATTTTATGAATTATAAGGAGGAAGTTTAGCATGGGTTTAATTGCAGCTGCAATTGCAGTAGGTTTAGCGGCAGTAGGTGCCGGAATTGGTAACGGTCTTATCGTAGGACGTACAGTAGAGGGAATCGCTCGTCAACCAGAACTTCGCGGAACTCTTCAAACAACAATGTTTATCGGTATCGCACTAGTTGAAGCATTGCCGATCATCGGTGTTGTTATTGCCTTCATCGTACTTGGTCAATAATTTAAGAACTATATAGTAATTTTGGATCGTTTCATGATGGCGAAGAAAGTTTCGAAATGAAACCTTCGCCATTCGTTTTGTATGACCTCTGAAGGGAGTGAACACGGTGTTCAATAGTTTAATTCTAGGAGCAGGATTTGCTGCGGGAGATATCATTTATCAGCTTTTCGCATTTATTGTCCTTCTTGCGCTACTTAAGAAGTTTGCATGGGGACCTTTAATGGGCATTATGAAGGATCGCGAGCAGCATATTGCGAACGAAATCGACTCAGCTGAGAAGAATCGTAAAGAAGCTGAAGCATTCTTGAATGAGCAGCGCGAAGAAATGAAGCGTGTTCGTCAGGAAGCGAAAGCTATGCTTGAGAATCAGAAACAAATGGCTGACCAAAAAGGTCAAGAATTGATCGAAGCGGCTCGCCTTGAATCTGAACGTTTGAAAGAAGCTGCTACAGCTGAAATCAAACGCGAACGTGAAAGTGCAGTTGCATCACTGCGTGAGCAGGTTGCATCATTATCAGTCATGATCGCTTCAAAAGTTGTCGAGAAGGAACTTGATGAGCGTGCTCAAAAGCAGCTTATCGATGAGTACCTTGATCAGGCAGGCGATCAGAAATGAGCAGAGATCTTGAAGTAATCGCAAAACGTTATGCCGGTGCCCTTTTTGACATCGCTCGTGAGAACGATAACGTCGAGCAAGTCAAGAATGAACTGGTCGTTGTGAAAGAAGTTTTTAACCAAACGCCAGACTTAATGAACGTGTTTGAGCATCCAAAATTCACAACAGCACAGAAAAAAGAGCTAATCCAAACAAGCTTTGGCGCAACTCTTTCAACGTCTGTTATGAACACGCTTCTTACACTGATCGAACGAAAGCGTGTTGCAATCGTCTTTGATCTTGTCAGTCAATTTGAAAGGTTCGCTTATGAACAACAGCAAACAGCAGCAGCGAAAGTATTCTCTGTGAAGCCTTTGAGTGAAGAGGAGCAGACGAAGATTTCTGCGGTATTTGCGAAGCGAGTAGGCAAAACAACGCTTCGGATCGAGAATGTGATCGATCCTACTTTAATCGGTGGGATTAAAGTCCGTATCGGCAATCGCATTTTTGATGGAAGCATTAGCGGTAAACTTAAACGCATGGAACGAGAATTAGTTTCAGCGAAGAGCTAGAAGATAGGGGTGAATATGCATGAGCATCAATGCTGAAGAAATCAGTGCGCTGATAAAGCAGCAAATCGCAAATTATCAAACTGATATTAAAGTTGATGATGTTGGTACCGTTATCCAGATTGGTGATGGTATTGCTCGTGCCCACGGTCTCGATAACGTGATGGCAGGAGAGCTTGTTGAATTTTCAAACGGTGTTATGGGTATGGCTCAGAACCTTGAGGAGAGCAACGTAGGTATCATTATCCTTGGACCATACACTGAAATTCGTGAAGGTGACGAAGTTCGTCGTACTGGTCGTATCATGGAGGTTCCAGTCGGTGAAGAGCTTCTTGGCCGTGTTGTTAACCCTCTTGGACAACCTGTTGATGGACAGGGTCCACTTGGAACAACGAAAACTCGTCCGATCGAAAGCCCAGCACCAGGGGTTATGGATCGTAAATCAGTACATGAGCCACTTCAAACAGGAATCAAAGCAATTGACTCACTTATTCCAATCGGACGCGGACAGCGTGAGCTAATCATCGGTGACCGTCAGACTGGTAAGACTTCAATTGCAATCGATACAATCCTGAACCAAAAAGACGAAGATATGATTTGTATCTACGTTGCAATTGGTCAGAAAGAATCAACGGTACGTGGCGTTGTTGAAACGCTTCGTAAGCAGGGTGCACTTGATTACACAATCGTTGTAACAGCAGGCGCATCTCAGCCTTCTCCACTTCTTTTCCTTGCACCATATGCTGGTGTAACAATGGGTGAAGAATTCATGTATAACGGCAAGCACGTTCTTGTTGTATACGATGATTTAACAAAGCAGGCTTCTGCTTACCGTGAACTTTCCCTACTACTTCGTCGTCCTCCAGGTCGTGAAGCATATCCAGGGGATGTATTCTATCTTCACTCACGTCTTCTTGAGCGTGCAGCGAAGCTTAGTGATGCAAAAGGAGCAGGTTCATTAACTGCCCTTCCGTTTATCGAAACACAAGCTGGTGACGTATCAGCTTATATCCCAACTAACGTTATCTCCATCACTGATGGACAGATCTTCCTTCAATCTGATCTCTTCTTCTCGGGTGTACGTCCAGCGGTTAACGCAGGTCTTTCCGTATCTCGTGTAGGTGGTTCTGCTCAGATTAAAGCGATGAAGAAAGTTGCTGGTACACTACGTCTTGACCTTGCATCATACCGTGAGCTAGAAGCATTTGCTCAGTTCGGATCTGACCTTGATAAAGCAACTCAAGCGAAGCTGAACCGTGGTGCTCGTACGGTTGAAGTTCTTAAGCAAGGACTAAACAAACCGCTTTCTGTTGAGAAGCAGGTAGCCATTCTTTACGCACTAACTCGTGGATTCCTTGATGATATCCCGGTGGGAGATATTCAGCGTTTTGAATCTGAAATGATGACATGGATCGAACATAATAAGAAAGAAATTTTCAATACAATTCGTGAAACAAAAGCTCTTCCTGACGAAAAAGAATTCAACGGTGCAATCGAAGAATTCAAAAAGAGCTTCGCAGTATCTGAATAAGAGGGATGCGGCGGAAACGCCGCGGCCAGCTTAAAAGGTGGTGAAATGAGTGGCATCTTTACGCGATATTAAGTCGAGAATTACATCGACTAAGAAAACAAAGCAGATTACAAAAGCGATGCAAATGGTATCAGCTGCGAAATTGAACCGTGCTGAAATGAATGCGAAGTCATTCGTTCCATACATGGAGAAAATTCAAGAGGTTGTTGGAAGCATCGCCAATGGATCAAGCGGCGTACGTCATCCGATGCTAGAAAGCCGTGATGTCAAGAAAACGGGCTACGTGGTCATCACGTCTGACCGTGGACTTGCGGGGGCATATAACAGCTCGGTACTACGTCATGTTTACAGAACAATCAATGAACGTCATAACTCAACTGATGAGTACGCGATTATCGTAGCTGGTAAAGTTGGACTTTCCTTCTTTAAGAAGCGCGGAATGCCTGTAGTTGAAAGCATCGTTGGTCTTTCGGATCAGCCTGCCTTCTCAGACATTAAAGACATTGCATCTCGAACAGTTGGAATGTTTGAAGATGGAGCTTTTGACGAGCTATATCTTTATTACAACCACTACGTAAGTGCCATTCAGCAGGATCTAACGGAGAAGAAGCTGCTTCCGTTAACCGATATTGAGACAGGTGGAAGCAAGTCACTCGCAAGCTACGAGTACGAGCCATCTGAAGAAGAAATTCTTGAAGTTCTCCTTCCTCAATATGCTGAAAGCTTGATCTACGGAGCGCTTCTTGATGCGAAAGCAGCAGAACATGCATCCCGTATGACAGCGATGAGAAGTGCGACTGATAATGCAGACGACCTTATCGGCAACCTTACACTTTCTTACAACCGTGCACGTCAAGCGGCCATTACTCAGGAATTGACTGAGATTGTAAGTGGAGCAGCTGCACTGGAATAATAACGAAAAGCGAAGGCGACTGTCTGGTCCCGAAAAGCGCTGGAGGCTTTTCGAATGAATACGTTCTTTGTATTCAATCGAAAAGGTGAAGCGATCGAGGGTCCAGGAGCCGTAGCTAGACACGAAAATCGGAACGAGCCCGTTTAAATCCGCAGGTTGTTGGAAGCCATGAGAATGAGACGGTTTATGTCTCAATAGAATGGGTGAAACAGCCAGAGGATTTGGCTTGTGTAGCTAGACAATACTACGATAAACCATAAATGCTTTTTGAAAGTTTTACTTTCAAAGGCAGCTTAAAGCAAGTTAGGAGGGAACAGGATGAACAAGGGATACATTACCCAGGTTATGGGTCCGGTTGTAGACGTTAAGTTTGAGAGCGGCAAGCTCCCTGAAATCTACAACGCCCTTAAAGTTAACTATACAGCGCAAACTGGTGCCGAAGAGAGCATCGAGTTGACGCTTGAAGTCGCGCTTCATCTAGGCGATAACTCTGTTCGTACCGTAGCAATGGGTTCAACAGACGGTCTTGTACGTGGAGTTGAAGCTCTTGATGCAGGCGCACCAATCTCCGTTCCAGTTGGGGATATCACACTAGGACGTGTATTCAACGTTCTTGGTGAGAAAATTGACCTTGATGAAGAGCTTGGCGAAGTTCGCCGCGATCCGATTCACCGTCTTGCACCAGTATTTGATGAGCTTTCAACAACGACTGATATTCTTGAAACAGGAATCAAAGTAGTAGATCTTCTTGCACCATACGTTAAAGGTGGTAAGATCGGTCTCTTCGGTGGTGCCGGTGTAGGTAAAACGGTACTTATCCAGGAACTGATCAACAACATCGCACAAGAACACGGCGGTATCTCTGTATTCGCTGGTGTTGGTGAACGTACGCGTGAAGGTAATGACCTTTACTACGAGATGAAAGATTCTGGCGTTATTACGAAAACAGCAATGGTATTTGGTCAGATGAACGAACCACCAGGCGCACGTATGCGTGTTGCTTTGACTGGTCTTACAATGGCAGAATACTTCCGCGATGAGCAAGGACAAGACGTTCTTCTTTTCATCGATAACATCTACCGCTTTACTCAAGCTGGTTCTGAGGTATCGGCATTGCTTGGACGTATGCCATCAGCAGTAGGTTACCAGCCTACACTTGCTACAGAGATGGGTCAGCTTCAAGAACGTATCACTTCTACAAATAAAGGTTCTGTTACTTCAATCCAGGCAATCTATGTACCAGCCGATGACTATACTGACCCGGCTCCGGCTACAACGTTTGCTCACCTTGATGCAACAACTAACCTTGAACGTAAATTATCTGAGCAAGGTATCTACCCTGCGGTGGATCCACTTGCTTCAACTTCCCGTGCGCTTTCTCCTGAAATCGTTGGTGAAGAGCATTACAACATTGCGCGTGAAGTGCAACAAACACTTCAGCGTTACAAAGAGCTTCAAGATATCATCGCAATTCTTGGTATGGATGAGCTTTCTGACGAAGATAAGCTAACTGTTTCACGCGCTCGTCGCATTCAGTTCTTCCTTTCTCAGAACTTCCACGTTGCTGAACAGTTCACTGGTCAGGCTGGATCATACGTACCAGTTAAAGAAACCATCAAAGGATTCAGAGAAATTCTTGATGGCAAACACGATGACATTCCAGAGGACGCATTCCGTCTTGTAGGAACGATTGAAGAAGTAGTTGAAAAGGCAAAACAGATGGCGTAATGAAAAGCGGAGGCGACTGTTTTGGCCCGACAAGCGCTGGAAGCTTTTCGAATGAACACGATCTTTGTGTTCAATCGAAAAGGTGAAGCGACTCGAGGGCCAAGGAGCCGCAGCTAGATCATTCTATAGCAGAGAGTGTCCCTTATACTCTGTTAGGCCTCTTTCTCGCTGTTTGAATTCTTTCTCTAATTACGATCACACCCAGGGAGGGGTACGATGAATACATTGAAAGTCAGTGTAGTCACCCCTGACGGCCCGGTATACGAAGGGGAAGCTGAATTGGTCAGCGTAAAAGCGAAGAGCGGTGAGCTCGGTATTTTACCTGGACACATTCCGCTTGTAGCCCCTCTTACAATCAATGCAGTCCGTTTCAAAAATGGAGCAGACACGCATGTACTGGCCGTTAGCGGTGGGTTTGTTGAAGTAAGACCAAAGCAAGTAACAATCCTTGCTGAGTCTGCTGAATTACCTTCTGATATTGACGTGGAACGCGCACGTGCAGCGAAGGAAAGAGCAGAACAACGCTTGAATCAAGCGAAGCAGGACAATGTTGATTTTAGACGCGCTGAGCTAGCGCTTAAGCGTGCAATCAACCGCCTGGATTTGACAGGTAAATAAAAAGCATCAGAGGTGCAGACCTCTGATGCTTTTTTGCTTTGTCATTATATCTATGTGACCATATCAAGTAACTTATTAATTGTTTTCCAATTTCGAATCGTTGCTTTGGGATCGAGCTTATTTAGCTTAGGGATTACCTTAGCATTTCGAATACTGTCATGAAAGAGAAGATAAATTTCTCTGCCATTGATGTGATATTCTTCTTTCTCAAAGGAACAAGATGTTAACATCTCAATGGCCCCATTTGAAGGATACTCAGATAAAAGCGAGACATATAAGCTTTCCCCTATAGAAGACGCTTCAGCTTTAGAAACCTGCTCTTTACTGAACGGACAGCCATCTCTTATTTCCTCTACCTCTTCAACTGTTCTTAAGATTACCGGAACAGTTAAGTCGAATGTCCTCTTAATTCGCTCTTCTATTTGTTGGCTTAAATCCTTTTCTGTTTGACCTGATTCAAACAATAAATTCCCACTCTGAATATAGGTCTTTACATCCCTTAGGTTCATTTCTTCAAGCATCGCTCTTAAATCAGCCATTTTTATTTTATTCTTACCACCTACATTGATTCCTCTTAAAAATCCAATGTAACTCGTCAACGACGCATTCCTCCCTTTTCCCAAAGATTATTGTTTTTGAAAGAATTGTTGTATAAAGAACCAAATAAAGCTGATTGGAGCGGAAGGAGGCTCACCGCCCGCTCAGCGGTAAGCGAGCATCCTAGAGCGGAAATCTCCTTCACTCTTATAGAATCAATGTTTACGAAAGCAGCCTACTAAAAAAACATCATTCGCTCTTATAAGGTGAAGATCCTTTAACGGTTAGCGATAATCATCTTCTGTGATATCCTTCATTTGTTTTCATATACTTCATTCCATTTCTCGTTAGGATTGAGAATACTGCTCTGCTCCAAATAATCAGAGGGATAGTTAGCGAGCAGTTCTAATAAATAGGTTCGAATGGATTGAATGTCTTTTTCTGAAAGGATTTCAGTATTGCCAAGCTCATTTCGTTTCATGACAAATAAATCTTTTTCATCAGTTGTTGCCTGTTTTTTAAAATATCCCCACATATGCTCTAGTGTTGTCCGCATACCTTTTCTAGTGTAAGGAAGTTTTAGCGTGTCCTTCAACAGTGCGTAAACATCTAGAAGCTGTTCATTCGATTGTGCATTTTTTAATGCAGTGCTAACGTTTTTGTAATGCTCGTACCCTTTTGCCATAACAGTATATTTATTACGCGCCCATAGTTTTTCGGTTAACGTACGGATTCGTTTATCTGCCATAAGACCACCTCTGCTCGAAATTTTAAAAAAACTTCCCAAGAAAAGCAAGAATAAGGTAAGAGATGTTGAATTAGTATACAAGACTAGCATATTTAGCAGCACGATGAGAGGAGAGACCTTCATGGGTGAATCGCTTAACGTGTACCAGAATAGTTACCTCTTTGTGATTATGTTTCTTATCCTTGGCCTTCTACTTCCAGCTATCGCTTTAACTGCTGGGAGATTCCTCCGCCCTTCAAAGCCAACCGCAGAAAAACAAACAACCTATGAAAGCGGCATTGAGCCGTTCCACCAAAGCTGGATTCAGTATAACGTCCGATATTATTTATTCGGATTGTTATTTGTTATTTTCGATGTCGAAACCGTTTTCTTATACCCGTGGGCGGTTGCCTATCAGAAACTCGGTTTCTTTGCATTTATTGAAATGATGCTCTTCATCATCATGCTCTTTATTGGCTTACTATACGCATGGAAGAAGAAGGTGTTGAAATGGATCTAAATTTAGAAAACATTACACCAGAAGAATACGAAGAAATGAAGCAAAATGTCTTCCTTGCAACGCTCGAGAATGTTAAAGCGTGGGCGAGGAGTAATTCCCTCTGGCCGCTCACTTTTGGGCTTGCTTGTTGCGCCATAGAAATGATGGGTTCAGGAGCGTCGCATTATGATTTGGACCGATTCGGAACGTTCTTTCGTACATCCCCAAGGCAGTCTGATGTCATGATTGTATCAGGAACCGTTACGAAGAAAATGGCTCCAGTTCTAAAGCGTCTATACGATCAAATGCCTGAACCAAAATGGGTCATTGCAATGGGATCCTGTGCAACTGCAGGAGGACCATATATCTATTCATACGCCGTCGTAAAAGGGGTCGATCAAATTGTACCTGTCGATGTCTATATTCCAGGTTGTCCCCCGAATCCAGCTGCCCTGATCTATGGAATAAATAAGTTGCAGGAGAAAATACGCTACGAAGCACGAACTGGAAAGCGGGTGACCAATCGATGACAGATGGGAAGACACCTGAAGAGCTAGCTGAAGAAAAACGGAAAGCCGTTGAAGAAGCAAAACAAAAAGCAGCTGAGCTACGGAAAGAGCGAGAAGCACGGAAAGCTGCTGAAGCAAACTCAGACGGAGATCTTGAGAAAAAGAAGGCTGTTGCGGCGGCAAAAGCAAAAGCGGCTGCGATTCGAAAGAAAAAAGAACTTGAGCAAAACGGTGTGGAAAAAGAAACCTTAGAATCTTCTGGGGAAGAGGATCTAGATCTCGCCAAAAAGAAAGCCGTTGCAGCAGCTAAGGCGAAAGCGGCTGCGATTCGAAAGAAAAAAGAGCTCGAGTCTAACCCAGCCACTGAGTTAAATATGGAAAGCGAAAAACCTTCCGGGGAAGAGGATTTAGATCTCGCCAAAAAGAAAGCCGTTGCAGCGGCCAAGGCAAAAGCGGCTGCGCTCAAGAAAAAGAAGGAATCAGGTGAGGCAGTTTATGATGACAAAGCGAAAGCGGCTGCAGCAGCAAAGGCGAAGGCCGCTGCATTAAAAAAGAAATCAGAAAAAGAGACTGGCGATGACGAAAAAGCAAAGGCAATCGCCATTGCGAAGGCAAAAGCAAAAGCGAAAGCAGCTGCAGCTGCTAAGGCGAAAGGGTCTAAGACCGAAGAACCTGTTATTGAAGAAGAGAAGCCGTCGCCAAACCAGCCAGCTCTAGACAGATATGTTCAGATCATTCGAGAAAACCTTGGTGAAGACCTACTAGAGGATGCGTATATTAATAGACTCGCAAAACATGTTCCAACTCTTGTTGCGAGAAAAGAGACTTATCTAAAGATCGCTCAGTTTCTCAAATACAACGAGCTCCTAGCTTTTGATTATCTTTCTGAAACACACGGAACAGATTTTGAAACGCACATGGAGATCTATAACCACCTTTATTCCTATCAGAATAATCAAAGTGTTGCCTTGAAGGTAAAGCTTGATCGGAACGAACCTGTCATTGATTCGCTAACTTCGCTTTGGGAGGGAGCAAACTGGCCTGAACGAGAAGGCTATGATTTGCTTGGTATTACTTTCCTAGGACACCCGAACTTAACGCGAATCATGATGCCAGATGATTGGGTTGGGCATCCGCTCAGAAAAGACTATGAACCGTATGATGTGGAGGTGTAGCGATGATTCGTACTGAGGAAATGCTTTTGAATGTTGGACCCCAGCATCCCAGTACACACGGCGTGTTTCGCATCGTCCTGAAAATAGACGGAGAGATCATTAAGGAAGCAACGCCTGTCATAGGTTACCTTCACAGGGGAACGGAGAAGATTGCTGAGAATCTTCAATATACGCAAATCATCCCTTATACAGACAGGATGGACTACCTTGCAGCTATGACGAACAACTACATTCTCTGCCATGCCGTTGAGACGATGATGGCGATGGAGATTCCAGAACGGGCCGAATATTTACGTGTGATTGTCATGGAGCTTGGAAGAGTTGCGAGTCACCTTGTCTGGTTTGGAACATACCTGCTTGATATTGGTGCGATGAGTCCGTTTCTTTACGCATTTCGTGAGCGGGAAGCGATTATCAATCTACTAACAGAGATCTCAGGTGGTAGATTGACGTTTAACTATATGCGCGTTGGCGGTGTGAAGTGGGATGCCCCTGAGGGGTGGATCGATAAAGTCAGAGAGTTCGTGCCATATATGAGGGAGCAGCTTGCAGGCTACCATGATCTTGTCACGGGTAATGAAATTTTCATGGCGAGAATTAATGGGGTTGGCGCGTACTCTAAAGAAAAAGCGCTATCTTACTCCTTAAGTGGCGCCAACCTCCGTTGTACGGGTGTGAAATGGGACCTCAGGAAAAATGAGCCTTATTCGATTTATGATCGATTTGACTTCGACGTTCCCGTATTCCATGAAGGAGATGCATTGGCGCGCTATAACTGTCGAATGGCTGAAATCGAAGAAGCGTTGAAAATTGTTGAGCAAGCAGTTGAGCAGTTTCCAGAGGAAGGGCCATTCATGGCAAAAGTGCCGAGGATTATTAAGCCGCCAGCTGGTGAAACGTATGTGAGAATTGAATCGCCACGTGGGGAAATTGGCTGTTACATTGCATCGAAAGGGAAGAAAGAGCCTTACCGCTTAAAGTTCCGTCGTCCATCTTTTTATAATCTGCAAATTCTTCCTGAGCTTCTTGAGGGGGAGAATATCTCGAACTTGATTGCCATTCTTGGAGGCATTGATATCGTGCTCGGAGAGGTGGATGGCTGATGATCCAAAACATGCTTGAATCCACACCTAGCTACTTCCAAACCGGTGGATTTTTCCTTGTAGGTGCAGCGATGCTGATGGTTGTGCTTGGATTTGTAACCTATGCAATTCTCGCTGAACGGAAAGTGCTTGGATTTATGCAACTACGACATGGACCGAACCGTGTTGGGGGAAGGTTTGGGCTACTGCAAACCGTTGCAGATGTCCTTAAACTCCTTCTAAAGGAAGATACGATTCCACGTGATGCCGATCGACCATTATTTATCATCGCGCCTGTTATCGCTTTTGCACCGGCATTTATCGTTATTGCAGTCCTACCACTAACAGAGCGAATTTCATTTGCGAACATTGGGGTTGGTTTGCTTTACTACATTGCGATATCTGGTATTACTACGATCGGGATACTAGCTGGCGGGTGGGCATCGAACAATAAATACGCACTTCTTGGAAGTATGCGTTCAGCAGCACAAATGATTTCTTATGAAATCCCGCTTGTGATGAGCGTGATTGGTATCGTTCTTCTCACAGGCTCTCTTAATTTAAATGACATTATAGCAGAGCAACAATCTGTTGCCTTTCTATTTAAACAGCCGCTTGCTTTCTTGATCTTTCTTATTGCGTCGGTAGCTGAATTGAACCGAACGCCATTCGATTTACCTGAAGCTGAATCGGAGCTTGTTGCGGGATACCATGTAGAGTACTCAGGGTTCCGCTGGGCATTTTTTATGCTTGCCGAGTACGTTTATCTGTTTGCGATGGCATCGCTTACAACGATTCTTTTTCTCGGAGGCTGGCAGGCGATTCCTTATTTAACGTTTATTCCTGGTGCGATTTGGTTTGGTCTTAAGTTCATATCGATCGTGTTTGTGATGATCTGGATCAGAGCAACGTTTCCAAGACTTCGAGCTGATCAGCTTATGTCTTTTGGATGGAAGGTCTTGCTTCCACTTGCACTATTAAATATTTTTCTCACGACCATTGTCATCGAACTATTTCGATCATTCTAGATAAGGGAGGAAGCACATCATGCGTGGACTTGCAAAAGGCTTAGCTTACACCCTCAAAAACATGACAAAAGAAAAAGTAACCTATGACTATCCAGATCAACCACTCGCGTTGCCTGATCGATTTAGGGGCATACAGAAGTTCTACCCTGAGAAATGCATTGTCTGTAATCAGTGTGTAGCCATTTGTCCAACCGACTGCATCAGTCTAACTGGGAAGCCTCACCCTGATCCGAATAAAAAGGGGAAAATTATTGAAACGTACGATATCAATTTCGAGATTTGTATCCTGTGCGATCTTTGTACCGAGGTGTGTCCAACTGAAGCAATCATCATGACAAACAATTTTGAGCTCGCTGAATTTAGCCGTGACGACCTTTTTAAGAACTTGGAATGGCTAGACGAAAATGATACAAACCTCAGAAAGGAAAATAAAGTATGACCGGTGAACTGCTCGTCTTTATTGTACTTTTTCTTGTAACAATAACCGGTGGACTTCTCATGCTTAACCTTACGAAAGTGATTCATATGGTGATGGCGCTTGTTCTAACGTTTCTAGGTATTGCAGGGCTTTACATTATGCTGTCTGCTGAATTTGTAGCGGTCGTTCAAATCTTGATCTACTCCGGTGCAATCACCATCATCATGCTGTTTGGCATCATGCTGACAAAGCATACAGAAGCAGAGCCAAAAACAGGGTGGGCAAAGAAAGGAGTCGTCTTCACTGGTGTCGTTCTTTTCTTTCTCATTATGTTTAAAGGCATTCGAACGATTTCGCTTGGTCCGCAGGCAGAAGCACTTCATGAAAATAACACAGAACAAATTGGCATGATGCTGTTTACAGACTATGTGATTCCGTTTGAATTGGTTTCTGTTGTTCTCCTCGTCGCTTTGGTTGGAGCGGTTGTGCTTGCTAAGAAAGATGAGGAGGATGAGAAGGAAGGTGAGAAATCATGAGTTCTGTCCCGCTTTCTGCTTTTCTCGTAACAGCACTCCTTCTTTTTTGTATGGGACTATATGGAGCTTTAACAAAGCGCAATGCTGTCATTGTACTAATCTCAATCGAATTGATGTTAAATGCGGTGAATCTGAACCTTGTGGCATTTGCTAAATACGGTGTCGGGGCATCAATTCGTGGCCAGGTGTTCTCCCTTTTTACGATTACAGTTGCTGCAGCTGAAGCGGCTGTTGGTCTTGCCATTCTAATTGCGCTCTATCGTAACAGGGCAACCGTTAACGTTGATGAAATGAACACACTTAAAAAGTAGCGAAGGGGGCATAAAAGTGGACTACGTCTTTCTCATACCAATCTTGCCACTTCTATCGTTTCTCATCATTCTGTTTACACGGCCCATTTACAAAAAAGCTGGAATCGTCGGTACCCTTTTTACAGGAGCTGCATTCCTCTGTTCACTTGTTGTCCTTTTCAATCATTTTGCGGAAGGCAATTATTTAGTCGAGGCGAATTGGTTTTCAATTGATACGGTCATGATTACGGTTGGTCTTGAAGTAAATCCGCTAAACGCTCTCATGCTCGTGATCGTCACGCTTGTCAGCTTTCTCGTACATATTTATTCGATCGGCTATATGGCGAATGATGAGCGCTATGCAACGTTCTTCAGCTATCTTGGGCTCTTTACGTTCTCGATGACTGGGCTTGTTCTTTCGCCAAACCTTCTACAGCTGTATATGTTTTGGGAACTAGTAGGCGTTTGTTCTTTCCTTCTAGTTGGTTTTTATTTCTATAAACCTGAAGCGAAAGCAGCTGCTAAAAAGGCGTTTATCATGACGCGGATTGGAGATATTGGACTTCTCGTTGCGATTTTTCTATTGTTCTGGCAAACAGGAAGCTTTGAGTTAGACGTGATTTTTGAAGCAGCACAAGCAGGAGATATTGCCCCGGCACTCATTACGCTTACCGCTATTCTCATATTCATTGGTGCCGTAGGAAAATCGGGGCAATTCCCGCTTCATACATGGCTTCCTGACGCGATGGAAGGCCCAACACCCGTATCCGCTCTTATCCATGCAGCAACGATGGTTGCGGCAGGTGTGTACCTTGTCGCCGTTACGTATCCGATTTTCTCGATGTCTGAAGTAGCGATGACAACAGTCGCTGTTACGGGTGGTTTTACAGCGATCTTTGCAGCAACAATCGCGCTCGTGCAGACGGATATTAAGCGGATTCTTGCATACTCAACCGTCAGCCAACTTGGTTATATGATGTTAGCACTTGGTGCTGCAGGATACACAGCAGGCGTCTTTCATCTCACAACGCATGCCTTTTTTAAGGCGCTGCTTTTCCTTGCAGCAGGGAGTGTCATTCACGCGGTTCATGAGCAGAACATCTTTAAAATGGGCGGGCTGAGTAAGAAGATACCGAAAACAGCAGCTCTATTCTTAATTGGAAGTCTATCCATTTCTGGTTTTCCTTTACTTGCAGGATTTTTCAGCAAAGACGAAATTCTTGCCAGTACCTACGGAGATGGTCGATATGTCCTATTTGCGATCGGTCTGATTACAGCTTTTCTAACGGCGTTCTATATGTTCCGTCTCTATTTCCTTGTTTTCTTTGGGAAAGGTTCTAGCGAAGCGCGTGAATCACCGAGCGTTATGTTGATTCCTATGATGGTTCTAGCGTTCCTAGCCATTGTAGGAGGCTACATCCAAACGAAATGGTTCGGTACCTTCCTTGGTGACTGGCTTGAAACAACGCCTTATTCCATCAATTTTGTTCATCACGAAGCACCATTCTGGATTCCAATATTAGCGAGTGTCCTTTCAATCGGAGGGATTGCCCTCGCGTGGATGATGTATGTGAGGAAGTCGAACTCTATTGTGGAATCCATTGAGCGAACTGCTCTGCACGAGCTTCTCTATCGGAAGTATTACGTAGATGAACTGTATCAAGGCGTCTTTGTAAAAGGTAGCCGAGTGATTGCGTATTTTTGGATGTATGTTGACCGATTCATTATTGAAGGTGGAGCAGCTGCCGTTACTTACGCAGTCAAACGATTTGGGCAAGCGGGAGTGAAGCTGCAGTCAGGTCAGGTGCAAACTTACGGTACAGTTGCCTTCTCAGGTCTAGTCATTGTTCTCCTTTTAATCGCCGTATTAGGGGGGTATTTCTAATGAATGATTCATTTCTATTGACGATCCTCATTCTCTCCCCGCTATTAGGGATTGTGCTACTTAGTATAATGCCAGGCGATCATCGGTTTATTAACTATATGGGCGTGCTGGGCACGGTTCTGCCACTTGGACTTACACTGATAGTGTTTTCCCTGTTTGATCGGAGCTTGTCAGGTGTTCAGTTTAAGGAGTATCACCAATGGTTTGAGCTCATGACATCAATTAGTCCAAACGAACCTTACATCGTTGCGTATGATCTCGGGGTAACGGGACTTTCAGTATTGTTTCTCATGCTAGCTTCACTCATCACCTTTCTTGCATCCCTTACAACGATTAGGATAAAGGAAAGTGCAAAAGGATTTTACATCCTATTCTTACTTCTTGAGCTTGGAATACTCGGTGTCTTTGCGAGTGAAAACCTTTTTCTCTTTTTCTTGTTTTTTGAAATAACGCTTGTATCGATGTTTTTACTTGTTGGGAAGTGGGGAGGATTTGATCGAGAAAAAGCAGCCTTTTCTTTTCTAATCTACAATGGAATTGGTTCTATACTTCTTCTTATTGTAATTATTGTTCTCTTCGTTGAATTGAGAACAACCAATATCACTGAATTAACAATGCTGTTAAAAGATACGGACTCACTCGAATTTATATCCGGAAACACTAGAACGTGGCTATTTGTACTATTACTTATTGCATTTGGAATTAAGCTACCAATCGTACCATTTCACACATGGATGGTGCGTGTCCATGTGGAAGCACCAATTGCAGTTGTCATGATTCATGCTGGTGTCTTATTAAAGATAGGTGCTTATGGATTAATCCGATTTGGAGTGGGGTTCTTCCCAGAACAGTTGAAGGGAATGGCTGTTGTTCTAGCTATCCTTGGGGTAATCAATCTCCTATATGGAGCGTTCATTGCGCTTGTTCAAACCGAGCTACGATCTGTACTCGCCTACTCATCGATTTCGCATATGGGTATTGTCCTTCTTGGTGTTGCTTCCTTTAATACGGCTGGGCTTCAGGGAGCGGTTTTTCAGACGATTTCACACGGCTTAATTGCGGCTCTGCTCTTCCTACTTGTCGGTGTCATCATTGATCGCTTCCAGACGACAAAGCTTGAAGAGCTAGGCGGGGTAGCGAGCCAAGCACCTTTATTTGCAGGGTTTCTTCTCGCGGCAGGTCTAGCATCACTCGGCCTTCCTGGTATGAGCGGCTTTATTAGTGAATTTCTAGCCTTTCTAGGATTGTTTGAATCAATGCCTATAATAGGTAGTGTAGGAGTTCTTGGTCTTATTTTAACGGCAGTCTATATACTTCGAGCGGTTCTTGCCGTTACGTTTGGTGAGAGACGCCCACTCTTTGATGGTAAAAGGGACTTAACGGCTGTAGAACTCGTTCCATCGGCCATTCTACTCAGTATCATCATTTGGATTGGTGTATATCCTGCGGTACTATCCAATACACTTCAACTTGCGCGTACACTTGGGATAGGGGGTTAGCGGTATGGATATGGATACGTTGCTACAATATCAATGGAACAGCATGATGCCAGAGTTTACAATACTCCTTACAGCTGTCGCGCTTTCTCTAATTGATCTCTTCATGAATAAGAAGAAAGACCGCTCGCTTCTCATATGGCTAGCTTTAGCTGGCATTGCGGCAGCTATTGTCTTTCTTGTTCTTCAGTTTGATGATGGGGTCGTCTCCATCTTAAATCAAACCTATCGTGTCGACTCGTTTGCTAAAGCCTTTAAATTCCTTATGCTAATCGGAACGGGGTTTGTGCTTCTGCTAGGTTTGCCTGACGAGTCTACAAGCGTAAGGGGAGAATATATTTACCTCATTCTAACCGCATTGCTAGGTGGAATGATGATGGCCTCAAGTGCCGATTTAATTACGCTTTTTGTAGGGCTGGAGCTATTAAGTCTTTCATCATATGTACTTGTTGGAATTAGGAAAACGAACACGCTAGCAAATGAAGCTGCATTTAAATACGTTGTAAATGGCGGTATTGCAACTGCAATTACTTTGTTTGGTATGAGTTATCTTTATGGACTAACAGGAGAGACGAACATTTATGAGATTCAAGGACTAATGGGAAGTGTGGTTATAACAGACAACCGCTTTCTAATTGTTTTTGCATTCCTCATGATTGTCGTTGGGCTTGCCTTCAAAATAACCGCAGCACCTTTTCATATGTGGGCACCTGATGTGTATCAGGGTGCTGAAACCCCTGTTACCGCATTTTTAAGTGTTGTTTCAAAAATTGCCGGGTTTGCGATCATGCTTCGACTTCTAATGGTTCCATTCGTTTTTGCACCTGGAACTAGGGAAGTCATTACACCTGATGGCGTTAGTTATGAAACGCTTCTTGTTTCAGTTCGACCTTATCTCGTTCTCCTTGCCGTTCTAACGATTCTTATTGGTAACGTGATTGCACTTAGGCAGCTCAATGCGAAAAGACTTTTCGCTTACTCAAGCATCGCACATGCTGGTTACCTTCTAGTTCCGTTAGCGGCATTATCTGAACTCGTATTCGACGCAGTATGGTTCTATCTTACTGCCTATTTATTAATGAACATTGGGGCATTTGCGGTTATCCATGCAATGTCAGCTGAAGAAGAAGTGACAGTCGCTTCATTTGCCGGCCTTTTTAAACGCTCGCCCTATCTCACAATTGCGATGAGCATTTACCTTCTTTCGCTTGCTGGTATACCACTTACAGCAGGATTTATAGGGAAATTTGAAATATTTATGAGCGCACTTGGCACCGAACCGAAGCGCTATCTATTAGTCACTGCTATGCTAGTGGGGACAGTTATCTCGTACGTATATTATTTTGGACTCCTTGTGCAAATGTATTTCAGACCGTCTAAACATCGAACACCTGTCGCAATTTCGAATGGCATAACCGCAGTACTTGCCATTACAGTAGCCGGAACCGTTTTACTTGGTATTTTCCCTTCGGTTGCGTTAACCTTTATCCATGATCATTTTCAGTTTCTAGAGATCTTCAATCCTTAGAACAGCAGGTACTCTGCTGTTTTTCTTTGTTTTTTTGTTAATTTAAAGCTTGTTGTTTTGAAAGAAATTATTATATAGAACGGATGCAGCAAAGTTGATTGAAGCGGAAGGAGGCTCACCGCCCGCCCCGCGGAAAGCGAGCACCTGAAGCGCAAATTAACCACTACTTTTATCGTTAAAAGGTTTTTTAGCCATATTATGTCGGAAATAACTTATTTTACACAAAAAAAAGTTGCATATAGGGGTAAAGTCGGGTATCTATCCTAACGAAAATCTTTTATAATAGGCTATTAGATGGAAAAATGGTATGTTTGTCGAATGGTGTATTTGCAGATGGGAGGTAGATATGATGACAGAAGCATTGGCGCAGCAATCGATCTTTTCGATTGTCATAAACCTGGTTTTCTTATTGATAACTTGGTGGGCGTTGCAAACATTTCGGTTCGATCTTTTCGTTAAAAAACCGAATAGTCCACAGGCGAAAGTCCTTATGATCTTACTGACCCTTAGCATTGGTTCCCTCGCAAGCAACTTCTTCCTTGATTACTACAACTGGTCCATCCGTTTGCAGTATTTTTTCTAGACGCTGTTTCGTTAATAGTAGACGCTGTCCCATATACACTACAGAAGCTTCGTACGGAAATTGTCGGTATCTGACTACAACTTCCATGTATGTCCTTCTTCCCCATGGTCACACTGAAAGATAAGAAGACCTGAACGGGGAGAGGGTTAAGATGAAGCTTCTAATCGGAGTACTATCTATTTTGCTTCTGGGAAGTTTTTCAAATGGTACATCAGTCTCATTTGAAGATGAAACGGAAGTAAAAGTTGCCGAAATGGCGAATGTATTATTGACCCACGATTACACAATTGACAGGTGGTCACTTTACACAAGAGAAAAAGTGAGTTTCATGCCACGGCCTTTAGGGAACACAGGTATTATGTCAGAGCTTAAGAAGAGAGCGCCCGGCTTCAAATGGGGTGCGCTTGAAAAGCACGACGGAAATGTCAAAGTAACTGGGACAAGAATGGATTCAGAAGCGGGAACGACGGAAACACTAACACTCGTTTCTTATCCAGAAAACAATCGCATTAGCTCTTATCTTATTTATCACATGGAAAAGTTTGGTTTTTCTCAGGAGGAATGGCGAACAACGTACGAACGATTTAAGTCGCAAAAGTCACAATTAGTCACTGAAGAAGCCCCTGTGTTCACTTGTTTTCAGGGTGTAAAAAATGCTACAATGAACATTGTTTTGTACAAAGAAGCAGACGAGCTATTAGGAGCTTTCAAAGCTTCAAAAGTCGAAGAAGTCAATGAAGAGACGTTTGTATCTCTTTCCGCATACCATAGAGAGTGGAAAGAAGATCTTGTAACAAACAACAAGAGAATGAACTTACAAATAGCACTACGCAATACAGGAATAGGCAGCGGAATAACCGCTACAATTGGCACACCAATAATTACGACTGAATATTAATATACAAATAGGACGCGGAGGGGAATACGTTGGAAAAAATCATCGTCCGAGGTGGCAGGAAATTGGCTGGCTCTGTTAAGGTAGAAGGAGCAAAGAATGCAGTCTTGCCCGTCATCACAGCATCTATCTTAGCAGGCGAAGGCACTAGCACGTTAAAAGATGTGCCTGCCCTATCAGATGTACACACGATTAGCGAAGTATTGAGCTATCTGAACGTAGACACGAAAATAGATGGTAATACGATAAAAGTAGATGCAACTAAGCCATTGGAAACAGAGGCACCATTTGAAGCAGTCCGCAAAATGAGGGCATCGTTCCTCGTAATGGGACCACTTTTGGCCCGTGTGGGTCATGCTCGTATTGCACTTCCTGGAGGTTGTGCGATTGGTTCAAGACCAATCGATCAGCACCTTAAAGGATTCGAAGCAATGGGTGCAGACGTAACAATTGGGAACGGATTTATTGAAGCTTCTATTAAAGGAAGACTTCAAGGTGCAAAAATTTATCTTGACTTCCCAAGTGTAGGAGCAACAGAAAATATTATGATGGCTGCTGTCCTTGCTGAAGGTACAACAGTAATGGAAAACGTCGCTCAGGAACCTGAGATCGTTTGTCTTGCTAACTACCTGAATGCAATGGGTGCAAAAGTGCGTGGCGCTGGAACAGGTACAATTCGTATTGAAGGCGTTGAGAAGCTCGTTGGAGCTGAGCATGCTGTTATCCCAGACCGAATTGAAGCAGGTACATTTATGGTAGCTGCAGCAATTACAGGCGGAAATGTCCTTATTGAAAACGCAGTTTCTGAACACCTTCGTCCACTTATTGCGAAGATGGAAGAAATGGGCGTTGAAATTACAGAAGAAGGTCAAGGCCTTCGTATTGTAGGACCAGAAACGCTTAAGCCAGTTGATTTGAAAACAATGCCACACCCTGGTTTCCCGACAGATATGCAATCTCAGATGATGGCACTGTTGCTTCAAGCGAAAGGTACAAGTGTAATTACAGAAACTGTATTTGAAAATCGCTTCATGCACGTAGAAGAATTCCGTCGCATGAACGGTAACATTAAGATTGAAGGCCGAGCAGCAATCATTGAAGGACCTTCTACACTACAAGGTGCAGAAGTTTCCGCAACAGATCTACGCGCAGGAGCTGCCCTTATCCTTGCTGGACTTGTGGCAGACGGCTACACTCGCGTCGATGAGTTGAAGCATCTTGATCGTGGTTATGTGAACTTCTCAGAGAAGCTTGCTAGCCTTGGTGCTGACGTTGAACGTGTTACAGTGGATGAGAACCAAAAGCCTGCTACAGAAACTTCTGAGCAAGCAGTTAACATGAAGCCTAAATTTGCATAATAGATTATGAAAAACCGTAGCGTATGCTACGGTTTTTTTGTGTTCAAATGAATTCACTAACACATTAGGAATACATTAGCTATTTTTGGTAATAGTTCCGTTTGCATGGTGTGTTTCTGTTCTAAATGGTTGTCCAACTCCATACGATGGTAGGGGTAAACAATCTAGAAGGAGGCATGCGAATGAAACCGATTCTTGTATCACTTGTTCTATTTGCGGCAATTATTATCCTTCTTCCATCACTTCTCGTTTTACCCTACGGTACAACCTACACAGAGCCGGCACCTGCTAGCGTAGCGAATACGGTGAAGGAGAAAGGAACGAAAGAGGAAGCCGTGTCGGTGGCTGTATATCGTTCTGAGAAATCGGAAACGATGACGATTCCGATTGAAGATTATGTTACTGGAGTCGTAGCCGCTGAAATGCCTTCAGAGTTCAATATTGAGGCATTGAAGGCACAGGCGCTAACAGCAAGGACGTTTGTCGTAGCAAAACTGACAAATCCACCTGGAGACCTTCCTTCTGAAGCCGTTGTAACAGATACGATTCAGGACCAGGTGTACAAAGATAAAGATCAGCTGAAAAAGACGTGGGGGAAAAGTTTCGAAAAGAAATACGCCAAGATTGAAGAAGCCGTTAATTCAACAGCAGGGCAAATCTTAACGTATGATGGTAATCCGATCTATGCTTCGTTTTTCTCAACGAGTAATGGATATACAGAAAACTCAGAGGACTACTGGGAGAACGCAGCACCTTATTTACGAAGTGTTGAAAGTCCGTGGGATGTCGATTCTCCGAAGTACGAAGATAAAGCGTCCTTTACCGTTCAAGAATTTGAACAGAAGTTAGGTGTAACCCTACCAGGTGACGGTTCTATTGGGACCATTAAGAACTTAACTGAAGGAAAACGAGTTGCAGAAGCCTCGGTTAACGGCAAGACATTCTCAGGAAGAGAAATAAGAGATCTGTTAGGACTACGATCCTCTGACTTTACATGGCAACGAAGTGGCGACAGCATAACCGTAACGACGAAAGGATACGGGCATGGTGTAGGCATGAGTCAGTATGGTGCAAATGGAATGGCGGAGGAGGGCAAACCGTACGCAGACATTGTGAAATACTACTATAAAGACGTCGCGATTAGTGAGATGGGACGATATGTGAGCAATTTAACTGCACAAAAATGAAGCAAAAGGCCGCGATTGCGCGGCCTTTTGTTTGTGATTTTTATTTAAGGTTGTAAAGGCTCTTTTCGTTTACTGTAAGAGTGTGTGTTAATTTCCGCTCCAGGATGCTCGCTTTCCGCGGGGCGGGCGGTGAGCCTCCTCGGCGCGGAAACCATTGCGCCTGTGGGGTCTCACCTGTCCCGCCAGTCCCGCAGGAGTCGAGCATCCTTCCGCTTCAATTAGCGAAGTGTTGTTGTTTATACAAAAACTGGTTCAAAATCAACCATCTTTTAGAAAAGACTTTAATTAAAGAAAGGAATTTTAAAGCGTTTTTTCTCGTCTTTTAAAAGGGTAGACCAATTTGAGATAAAGGCATCATTGCGAAATTCTTTGTCGACATCAACATTCTTGAATTTGGCATCTTTCATTTGTACCATCGCTTCGGAAAGGGCATGAATATTATTTTTCTCGACCATTAATCCATTTTCACCATGAGTAACTAAATCACGCGGGCCGTATTTCGTATTATAGGCGACAACGGGGCAACCGTTGTTAAGGCTTTCCATGATAACCAAACCAAAACCTTCGTACTGACTTGTTAGGAAAGAAGCTTTTGCAGAGGCGAAGACACTCTCAGGATCATCGGTAAGTCCTTTTAGAAAGACATGTTCTTCAAGGTTGTATTCTGTAATGAGCTCCTTCAATTTCTTCTCCTCAGGACCTTCCCCATAGATATCAAGGGTAAAGCTTCCTAGCTCTTCACGCGCAAGTTGATACGCTTCAACAAGATGATCTGCCTGCTTAACGTCAGTGAGTCGTCCGATAAAGACAAATTTATTCTCTTTCTTCACATTCTTTTGAGATTCTGGTGGAGCAATGGAATGTGGAATAATCGAGATCTTCTCATTGTTAAAGATCAAGTGACTAAGATCCTTCTTTTGTTCATGAGTTAACGCTACAATATGATCAACTTCTTCAACATGATCAATGATGTACTGGTAAGATGATTTAATATCGTTCCGGTCATCACTGGATAGATGAGAATTATGGAGAATTGCAATTTTGGTTAAGTTGTTGCCTTCCATTTCACACATAGGTTTATCAAGAAGACGAGCATCATTAATAATAGTAGAATGGTCTTCAATCATCTGTTCGAAACAATAGCGGAAGAAATCCTTCTCCGTCTTGAATTCTAAGATTTCTTGATCAGTGAACAGGTGCATCCGTATTAAATTGTTTTCGCTTGATCCGTCGAACGTACGATTCACATATGCATTGCCATCATCATCATATAGAATTTCTTCAAGCTTGTTAGTTGTGCCTTGCTTGTAATTGATTTTACGATGGCAAATCCCGCGGCTATTAAATTCTTTTCTACAAGCCCGTTTACGGTTATAAGGATCCATGAAATCAACAAACTTTAACGAGCCGTCCTCTTTATCGTACTTTTTATATAGAACGTATTCACCATTTTCAAAGAAACGATAAGTCGTGTTCTTCTTAATCTCGCGATGAGTTAGTCCCTCTTCTTCAACAGGCTGATCCACCTTTTTACCAGAATAAGAGCGTCCTGATAGAAAATCATAGATGTTAATCAGCTGAACAGAGCGTGGAAGTTTATCTTGTGCATAGTATTGTTCATAAATATCCCCGTAATAAGGATTGTAGTTAGTCGTAATGATCGTATATTCCATGTTAGCTTGTTCAACTAACTTCTTAGTACGATCCAGCAGGGACTTTGTCCTTCCGCCATATTGTTCAGGCAGTGTCGACGTAATAACGTAATTCATGATTAGTTAATCCCCTTTAGTTAGTCATTTTGAATTCTTATATCAAGAATTCAATGATGTAAGTGCATCTAAGGATTATATACCCTAATGCTTAAGTAATCATTCTTGCAAATATATGACAAAAAGTAAACAAGAAACACTTACATAATAAGTAAATTGGAAATTAAGGAAACGATTGGGCTAAATAGGGAATAGATGCTTTGTGGGTGAATTTCCGCTCCAATTGGCGGAGTGTGGTTTTTCACAGGAATTGTTTCGAAAAAACCTTTTAGAAAATAGCCTTTTGATAAGAATCCTTTGTTGAAAAAATCATTTAGTGTATAAAATAAAACCCTTTGTCGAAAAATAAATAGATATTTTTTTGGTTAAATGTATATAAATCTCGCAAACTGACCACAATGTTGCTGAGGTGATGAACAAATGGGAGATGAAAAACAACGATCTCATCCTATTGAAAAAAGCGCTTCTAAATGGCAGAAGCTAGCAAGAAAACGCTGGATCTATCCGGCAGTCTATCTTGGTTTTGCAGCAATCGTTCTTGCAGCAGTTCTCTGGATGCAAGGCGGACAAGAAAATGCGGGACCACGTGACTTAAGTGGTGTTAACGAAGAAAGAAGTGCCTTTGACGCGAATGACGAGTCTGTTCCAGTCCTTGGTGATTCAGAAGTCTTTAAAGTACCTGCATCCGAAGATAGTGGAGTATTTGTGCAGAAACAATTCTACGATACAGCAGCAAGCACTGAAGAACAACAAGCAGCTCTTGTTTTCTATAATAATACCTACTACCAAAATGCAGGAATCGATTATGCTAAAGAAGATGGATCAAGTTTTGATGTGAAAGCTGCTATGACTGGTAAGGTCGTTAAAGCAACGGAAGATCAATTGCTTGGTAATGTCGTTCATCTAGAACACGCAAATGGCGTTGTAACTGTCTATGAATCTCTTGATGCTCTTGAAGTTTCAGAAGGTGATAAAGTAGAACAGGGAGACAAGCTAGGTACAGCGGGAACAAACACGTTTGATACTGATGCTGGCGTACACGTACACTTTGAAGTTCGTAAAGATGGATCTGCAGTGAATCCACTTGATGTGTTCAACCAGCCTGCTTCAGCCATTGAAGGAAAGCAAAACACAGAAGCTGGGGATGCTGTTTCTAACCCATCAGCCTCAGAAGGTACTGAACAAAAAGGTACTGAATCCGAAATGGATGCTGAGAAGAAAGCCGAAGATGATGCAAAAGGTGCAGACGAGGATAAATCCAACGAGCAAAACAACAATGAGCAAAAATCGGACCAAGAAAAATCAGATACAAAGGATTCCCAATAAGGAAGAACCTCCGAGAAATCGGGGGTTTTTTTGTTGTTTTCAAGTTTTTATTAACGTTTAAATGCAAGGGGAGATAAGGATGTATTTCATGACAACATTCGAGCTTTCCCGGGAAATAGCAAGAAAGTTCCCGATGGAATCGACATAATTATAGATACCTATTCAAAGGAATTCTACGAGAATGAATCAAGATAAGATGCTTTCTCTGGGTCAATTGTCGAGGTTGAATATACAAATACTGGGAAGATAGTCGCATTGACTTCCAGATCTGATAGAAACATAATTAGAAATGTATTTCGGAAAATTCAGAATAATTAAAAGGAGGAGGTTATTTGTTTCTAGCATTAGTGATAGTTGCAGTTGTAAGTCTAGTGATCACACTCAAGAAAAAGAAGAAGAAGTACTTGTTACTACCAATTGGAATGATGGGAGCCTACTTTATAGTAGAAATCGCTAGGGTGCCACTTGGCTTCGTTGAAACTGTGGAGCTTATTTTTAACTTAAAATAATTTGGCTCTTTTCTTAAAAATTATTGTTTTTGAAGGCGGTTATGAGTATATAACCACATTTCAGAGTTGATTGGAGCGGAAGGTGCTCGACTCCCTCGGAAAAAGTTATTATGACAGGGGTTTAAACCACTTTATTCTTTTTTGAAAAAAGTTTCTCACCGTATAGTCCAGTTTAATATTCC
>NZ_JAFKOI010000021.1 GCF_017303315.1 Bacillus sp. NTK071 | reverse complement strand
TTCCCGCAGGAGTCTACGTATGTTGGCTACGCTAAGGTCTTACTCTTACCATTCAAAATTCGCGATTTCCTTCATGTATTTTAGTTTTGTCCCAGCCTCATTAAATAAAATTATTGTTATAATCCGTAAGATTATCGTTCCTAGATATCATGTTAAATCTTAACTGCAAAACACTTACCGTTTACTCATTCTCATTCTTCTTATAAATCCGCTCCACCACTTCCTGAAGCGTATCAGGCTTATGAAACTCGACAGGAGAAAAGCCCTTCTCAAACGTAATCGAATCAGCTTCAATCGCAAGCACATACTTTCCGTTCACCTTCGCTAGATGAATCGATTCACCGAAGTCAGACAGCATGGCTTTGACAGATACATGGTCAAGCTTCAGCTTCCACTCAACGTCAGGGGAGTGCTCAACAATCTGTGAGGTCGCTTCAACGACCTGTTCTGTTGTGAAGCGTTCCTGTAGCTCTCGCTTAGGACTTTGAGACCATTCTTCTATTGCCTGTTCAAACTCTTCCTTTTCTTCACTTTCCTCCTGGTAGGTTTCCTGAATATGTTCCTTTACCATGCCCATCGTTTGCGTCTTCACAATTTCAGGCATCGACTTTTCGTACTCAACCCATTTTAAGAAGTCTTCGAAGTAGCGTGCGTGAGAAGACTGGTGGACTTTTACTTCAGCGCTGTCGATCATCCCTTCTTCTGGCATGTATGGGTATTGGACAGACTTCATGCTTTTGGTCGTAATCGCCATTTCTACATTTTGAATTAAGGTTTCTTCGTCAGTAATCGTTGCTACTTTTTGTTCGAAATCACACTTCATAATGAATAGGAATGGGTCATCAAACAGTTTCGTTAATTTAGCTGAAGCAACAATGAGGACACCACCTCGGATTGCGCTCGTGTCCAGATACATTTGAACAATTTGGTCAGCCGAAGTTTCAAAATCATCTGCTGATTCTGCATAGCGAGTTCGATCAAATAAATTGAAATTTGGATTAGATGTTAACTCGTGACCGGGTTCAACGACGAATCGACCTATTTTAGTAGGAGCACCTTCTGATTTAGCATGGCGATCTACTTTTCGTTTCATGATTTTGGTTAGTTCCCCGTCTAGAAACGTTTTAAGCGAACTATCTTCATAGCCGTCCTCATCAAGCGTTTGATAATGTTTATAACGTGTTTCTTCACTCTCACCGCTACCTTCTACTTGAATTAAATAAAAGGAGAGGTATTGCATTTTAAATTCCATTTCATCACCTGTCTTTACGTTTGCGTTCATTCAGTATAGGCAAGGCTGATTCATTCGTCAAACCCTAAATGAAATGAAAACCGAAGAATTTTCGGTTTCAGTGTCAAAAATGAATTATTCATTACTTTAATGAATTAAAACCTCTTTATTTTTTACATAGTTCGACATAACTCTTATAATAAACGTAGGAATAATTGTGAAAAGGGGGAGAGGTAATGGAAGCGAAGCAAACGATTTATGTGAATGAGTTCACTAATGGAATTCTAGATCCTTCTGCAGAAATGATTGGGCCGCTTAAAGATGGTGGACATATTATTGCGAATACAGCTCCTGGCTGTTGGGGGCCTATGATTACACCATCTCTTCGAGGCGGACATGAAGTAACAAAGCCAGTATTTGTTGAAGGTGCCGAAGTAGGTGATGCAATAGCCATTCGAATTAAGTCTATTCAAGTTACATCGATGGCAACTTCTTCTGGTAATGATCGTCCTCTAGATGGAAGATTTATTGGTGACCCATATGTTGCTGTTAAGTGTCCGGGATGTGACACATTATATCCCGAGACCAAAATCGAAGGAACGGGATCTGAAGCTATTCGTTGTGCAAACTGCGGAGAGGATGTCGCGCCGTTTGAGTTTACAAACGGCTATACAATGGCCTTTGATTCAAATCGGACAATTGGCGTAACAGTTGATGAAGCTGCTGCTAATTATATAGCTAGTGAAGGTAGAGACTTTATGGCTACCCCGGAGAACTCTGTACAAAATCCGATCGTTACCTTTGCTCCAAGTGATCTTGTTGGAACAATGGCAAGGCTCCGACCATTTTTGGGACAGCTTGGTACGACGCCATCAAGACCATTCCCTGATTCTCATAATGCGGGTGATTTTGGTCAATTTCTGATCGATTCCCCTCATGATTACGGGATGTCAAAAGAGGAACTAGAAGAGCGTACAGATGGTCATATGGATATTAATCGTGTAAGAGAAGGTGCTGTGTTAATTTGTCCAGTTAAAGTTCCGGGTGGTGGGATTTATATTGGAGATATGCACGCTATGCAAGGAAATGGAGAAATTGCTGGGCATACTGCTGACGTATCTGGTATCGTTAATCTTCAAGCGAAAATCATTAAAGGACTTGCAATAGATGGTCCTATTCTTCTTCCTGTAGCAGAGGATCTTCCGTATCTTGCAAAACCATTTACTACGAAAGAAATGCAGGCAGCTAAACGTTTAGCTGGTCTTTATGGTGTCGCAAAGCTTGAAGAGTCTTTTCCTTTATCATTTATTGGAACAGGCGCTAATTTAAATGATGCGACTGATAATGGGTTGCAAAGAGCGGCTGATACGCTTGGGCTATCAGTTCCAGAAGTTATGAACCGTGCAACTATAACAGGCTCGGTTGAAATAGGTCGTAACCCTGGTGTGGTTACCGTTACATTCCTTGTTCCAACGCATTTATTAGACGAGTTGGATTTAACCGATTTAATAACAAATCATTATGAAGCGAGTGGCGAGTAATGACGAAACAGACAGCTAGCACTCACTGCTGTCTGTTGTTATTTATGAAATAATCCGTATTAAAACTGCACACGCTATAAGTAGATGTTCTAAGCAATGTGATAAGACGAATGGTAGTAATGATTAATTGTTTACTTTCGTTTTAAAAATTTCCCAATAAAAGTAAACAATATGAATAAAAGTGAGGAAATTATCATGATCATCAATTTTAACCAACTTCAGTATATCCACGTGCGTACACTAATAGGTCCCATAGAACAGACAATCAAACAATTAACATTCAATTCAAAACTTGCAGGTCCTGCCTCTATTTTCTTTGCAATCAAAGGGGAGAATCATGATGGCCATTTGTATATGGAAGATGCCATTCATAGAGGAGCGGTTGCGATATTCGCAGAATGTAAAGACGCTGTACAAACTCTTGCACATGTTTATCCCTCTTGTACTTTTCTTCTGGTCGATGACGTTCGAAAGGCGATGGCCTATTTTTCTAAACATTATTATGGATCAACTGATGAGAAAATCAGAACCGTTGGTGTTACAGGAACAAATGGAAAGACTACTGTAGCTGCCTATGTCCGTTCCTTACTGACGTTACTTGGAACGCCATCAGGTTCGATTGGAACGACAGGGATTTGGTCCTCTAGCAAGAGAATTCCTTATAAAAAAAGCACGCCCACTACTCCAGAATCTCTTGATCTTCATCGTATATTTAAAGATTTGCATGATCTCGGTGATCAAGCAGTTGCGATGGAAGTATCGTCGATTGCGCTTGATCAGAAACGTGTAGAAGGAATCGAGTTTGATGTTGCAATACATACGAATATATCCCCTGAACATCTTGAGTATCATCATACATTTGAGAATTATCAAATGTGTAAAGAGATACTTTTTAAACAAGCCCAAAATGCTGTTATCAATATAGATGATGAGATGGGGAGAAAGCTCGTAAGTACATTTAAACATCGAAAAGTAACATATAGTTTAAACCCTGATGCAGAGGCTGACTTAATAGCAACTGAATTGCAATATGTAGGAACTGGAACTTCATTCAAACTACATTCGCATAGTGAAATATATGATGTATTTGTTCCGGTATTTGGAGATTATAACGTGGCTAACGTTCTTTCAGCTATGGGTACAGCGCTTTTGCTTGGATATACCATGCCTGAAATTATTCAATCTCTTCCAAAGCTAGAAAGTCCAGAAGGCCGCTTTCAGGTAATTGAAGGACCTTCACGGGAAACAATTATTCTTGATTACGCTCATACACCAGTTGCCTTAACCCGGCTTGTTGATGAAGTAAAGAAGATGGATCACCGCAGGCTTATTGTGATGATAGCAGGTATTGGCATTCGCGATTTTGAGAAGATGCCTAAGATGGCAAAAGCAATTGAGGGTAGAGCGGACGAAATAATTGTTACTGTAGATCACCCTGGATTTCATGAACCATCTACTATTGTAGATAAGGTAATGTCAGGGTTTACGAACCCTGAGGCTCCTCATATTCATCGGACAAACACAAGAAGAGAAGGAGTGCTGAAATCACTTCACCTTGGTGCCGAGAATGATATTATCTTACTAACTAGTGGCTGTATTAACGGTGCGCAAATTGTAAAAGGTACTGAAATTCCTCATTCAGATGAGGATATCATCCATATGCATTACCACCTCTCTTCGTGAGCCTCTAACTAGAGGCTTTTTCCTCTTCTATTAAAAAAGACTTGATAAGAGAAATGGGCTCGCGTACACTTTAACTTTCAAGTGCATTAGAAAGGGCGTATTGTCGTGACCTGGGAAATTCTTAATATCATCGGTACTATTGCATTTGCAGCTAGTGGAGCACTTGTTGCACTAGAAGAGGAGTTCGATTTCCTTGGGGTAATTGTGCTTGGACTTGCAACTGCTTTTGGTGGCGGAATTATACGTAATTTATTAATTGGTGTACCTGTTGATTCCATTTGGGAGCAGGATATTCTTATTATGATTGCAATTGGTACAATCCTAATTATCTTCCTGTTTCCAGCAAGCTGGATTCATTATTACTGGGAGAAGTGGGGAAGCTTTTTTGATGCTATTGGGTTAGCAGCATTTGCGATACAGGGAGCATTGTTCGCGGAACAAATGGGTCATCCTTTTATTGCTGCGATGGTTGCAGCAGCGATGACCGGAACAGGTGGCGGAATTATCCGTGATTTATTGGCTAGACGAAAGCCAACCGTCCTCCAAAAAGAGGTCTATGCCGTTTGGGCCATGATGGCAGGCTTACTAATAGGTCTTGGTTATCCACAGGAATTACCTTCATTAATGTTATTATTTGTAACGATCGTAATCCTTCGGATGCTATCACTTCGCTATGGGTGGAAACTACCATACAGGAGCATACATTAGATTTGTAAAAGTGATCATAATCTAACAAAAGAGCAGTTTACATTGTAAGCTGCTCTTTTGTTAGGGAATTTTTATTGTTTTTTGTATGCTTTAATTGAGCGACGATTATGAAACTAACGATAACAAGCAGAAGCCACGAGCTAATTTTACCAATGTGAACAACTTCCCAGCCGTTTTCTTGACCAGGATACGTCCATGCGCCGAAGAATGTCGCGATGTTTTCCGCAATCCAAATGAAGAAACCGATTAGAATAAATGAAAGCGAGAGTGACATTCGATAGGTATTTTTATTAACAGTAAATCGAACCATCGTTCTGATAAAAAGGATAACTACGAGAATTTTTAGAAACCATCGGAAATCATATATGTAGTGGTGGGTAAAAAAATTGGCATATAGGCATACACCAAGCGTCATTGAAATCCAGGATGGTGGCCATTTTTCTAGATGTAGATGAAGCCTCCTCCACGCTTGACACATATAACTGGCCACACTAGCATACATAAATCCACTGTATAATGGAACGCCTCCTACTTTGAAAAATGCTTCTTCAGGATAAGACCATGAACCCATATGAACTTTGTAAAGTTCAAGAATAAGACCAATCACATGGAAAACCAGAATTACTTTCATCTCGTCGATCGTTTCATATCTCATTAACAACATGATGACTTGAGTAAGAATACAAACAATCAGAATAAAGTCATACCTTGAGATAAAGGAAGGGCTTATCCATTCACTAAGTGCTAATGTTAAGAAAATCACGACTGGAAACAAACATGAAATGGCCTGTAAGTATCCAAAATGGAATAATGTTTTGATATGCTTCATAGACAACACCTTTTGTAATGAAGATAAGGAAATTGTTTTGACCAACAGGAGGAGATAGAGAATGAGTGACAAAAACAATCGAAATCGTGATTTGCCAAGTAGATTAAATGTATTACTTGTGCTCACATTTTTACTTTTTATGATTCTTATTATTCGTCTTGCGTTTATTCAGCTGTAGTAAATGTTACTTTAAATCAGGGTAATCGCAATATTCAATGATAGTACCTTCTGTATCAGCAGGATTAAGGTAGATGAGACGTCTTCCATGTTTATTTACCCGACGCGTTTCCTCCATTACTCGAATGTTTTGTGCTTGTAGCTCAACTAAAGCCTCATCAAGGTTGTTGACTACATATGCAATGTGATGCACACCTTTCCCTTTTTGCTTCATAAAACGTGCAATGGGAGATGTTGAGTTATTTGTAGGCATCAGCAATTCAATACGACTGTTATTAAGGTCAATAACAGCGATTTCACTTTCTACACCTTTCGCTTCACTACGATAGCGGTCAAGTAGCTCACCACCTAATACTTCAGTGTAGAACTGAATGCTCTCATCCAGGCGTCTGACAGCAATACCGATATGATCCAATGTTTTTTTCATGATGCTGTGCTCCTTTGTATGTAATGGCCCTATTTTAGCACATATCTTGTTCTGATAAATAGGATTGGGGTTGTGAAATAGAAGTTCACTGTTCCGACAATTTGAGCGTTGCAAAGAACTTCTGTAGAATAGTGAAAGAAATGAATTTAATGAAATAGGTGTTCGAAATGAAAACAATTATTATTGGCTCAGGTATTCTTGGTGCTTCTACAGCTTATCATCTTGCGAAAGAAGGAGCAGACGTTACCATAGTAGATCGGCAGGAACCAGGTCAAGCAACAGATGCAGCTGCCGGGATTGTTTGTCCATGGCTCTCACAGCGTCGAAACAAAATCTGGTACCGACTCGCGAAAGGTGGAGCGAAGTATTACCCCGACTTAATCGATCAATTAATGAAAGATGGGGAAACCGAAACAGGATATAAAAAGGTTGGTGCAATTAGTCTACACACTGATGAAGCAAAGCTTGATAAAATGATAGATCGAGCAATAAAAAGAAGAGAAGATGCTCCTGAAATTGGAGAAATAAAAAAATTGTCAGCTGAAGAAACACAAAAACTTTTTCCACCTATTGCTCCTGAATATCAATCCGTATTTGTAAGTGGAGCAGCGAGAGTCAACGGTTCAGCACTTCGAAAATCGTTGCTTCATGCTGCAGAAAAGTATGGCGCGAAAAATCGCATAGGAGACGCAAAACTTATCTATACTGGGAAAGAAGTGACAGGCGTTTCAATTGCTAACGAAAGGATTGATGCTGATCAGGTAATCATGACTGCTGGAGTATGGGCGCAAGAATTACTAGCTCCGCTTGGACTTCAGTTCAAAGTCACATCACAAAAGGCGCAAATTGTTCATCTCGAAATGATCGATCAAAAAACGGATCAGTGGCCTGTTGTTATGCCCCCAAATGATCAGTATTTGTTGAGCTTCGATGATGGGCGCGTGGTTGTTGGCGCAACTCATGAAAATGATGTAGGGTTGGACTATCGAGTAACAGCAGGAGGACTCTCTGAAATCTTCTCAAAAGCACTTGCTGTTGCACCAGGTCTCGCCACTAGCACATTACTGGATACGAAAGTGGGCTTTCGTCCATTTACACCAGGTTTCCTACCAGTCTTCGGTCATGTTCCGGGAGTGAAGGGACTTCTAGCAGCAAATGGTCTTGGAGCATCTGGTCTTACCGTTGGCCCTTATCTTGGCCTTGAAATGGCAAGACTCGCGCTAGGGAAAGAGACTGATCTAGATCCTGCTGATTACGACATCAGTGGTGCAATCGAATTTGACTATAACAGATCAATATAAATACAGACAAAAAAGAGCCACGAATTGGATGAGAATTCGTGGCTCTTTTTTAATTTGTATTTTTTCTCTCACTAATGCAGGTTGCGAATTATGAAAAGAAGACAAGGTAATCGTTGAAATTTCTGAAAAATGTATTGAGTAAGATGTTAAAATTAGGTTAGATGAAAATTTGATGTTGTTCAGCAATCGGGCAGTTTAATTGAATACTTGAATTCGAGATAATACCAAGATTTTGTATAAAAACACTTGAATGAAAAGGTATTACCTATAAATGTATAGAATGTGATATATTCCATTAATTTCAAAGGGGATGTCTACAATTAAAACAAAAGAAGCAATTAAAGTTGTTATTGGGGCAGGGGAACACTCGAATAATCCTGATTGGATTCAAACTCAAGAAGCAGAATTAGATTTATTAAATGAAGACCATTGGAAAAGCAGATTTAAAGTGAATTCTATAGAGGCTATTTTAGCTGAACATGTATGGGAGCATTTAACATACGAGGAAGGAAAGGCAGCCGCAGTAAATTGCTTTACCTATCTAAAGCCAGGTGGTTACATTCGTTGTGCAGTTCCAGATGGTTATTTTCCTGATAAGGATTACCAACAGGGAGTTCAAGTAGGAGGACCTGGTCCAAGTGACCATCCAGCAGCGAGTCATAAAATTGTACATAATTATACAACGTTAAAATCAATGTTTGAAGAGGCTGGATATAAAGTTATGTTACTAGAATATTGTAATGAACACGGAGAGTTTATTTATAATGATTGGGATGAGAAAGAAGGGTTCATCTATCGCTCAAAGAGGTTTGATCATCGCAATGCAGAAGGAAAATTAGGTTTTGTTTCTGTCATAGTTGATGCTATAAAATTACCCACAATATAATTACTTTATAATACAATTTTCTGCATTAGGGAGTAAATCTTTCGAAGGGGGTTATGGTTTGAAAATAACCATTGCTTTAACACATTTCTCTCCAACTCTAAATGTGCTTGAGAATCTAGTAAGAATGAAAAGATTAATCTCAAAAGCAAAAGGAAATGACATTATAGTCATGCCCGAGGGTTGCTTATCTGGGTATAATGAAAGTTTAGCTTTTCTGAACTCTTCTGTTGCCTTCCATATCGAGTCGTCATTAGAACAGCTTCAATCCATCGTTGATGAGAAAAATATTCATTTAATCTTTGGTTCATGTATTCTTGAAAAAGGAAGTTGGTACAATGCAGGAATCTACATGGCGCCTCACAAAATTAGTTACATTTATAAGAAAGTAAATTTAGCCTTCCATGAAAGAGAATATCTACAATCTGGTAATGAGCTGTCGTGTTTTAGATTACAGCAGGGAGATTTAAGTATTACGGCTTCTATACAACTTTGTCGGGAAATTAGGTTTCCAGAGCAATGGAAAGCCTTAGCTCAGGAAGGATCGCAAATTACTTTTTATTTAACTAACGTAACAAATTCAAATAACCTTTTGGTTTGGAATGCACATTTAGTAAGCCGTGCAGCTGAAAACCAAAGATTTGTTGTTTCTTCAAATATATCTCATCCTGAGCAGGGTTGCTCCTCAATGATCATTTCTCCACATGGTAATATTATTAAAAAGCTTCCAGCTGATATAGAATCCATAGAAAGAATCTCTATTGACTTAAATGAAAATTCTAATTGGTATTTAAGTCAAACTCGCAGAGACGTAGTTAATATTGTTACGAATCTAAAGAATTAAGGTTGGTTTGGACTAGTTTCTCTTTTTATACACTACTTAATTACGTTGTTCCGCATCTCGAAGCAAACCTGGAATTATGGTTTGTTCCCTTCTTTAGTCTTTTTTGACAGACTAAAGATAACGACTCCTTTTTATTAGTAAATTACCGTAATAGAAGTGAAATTTCGAGTGGAAGTTTAGTTGAAAAAGAACGAATTCTCTGGAGAGGGTGGTCTTATTGGATTACATACAGCGCTTGAGGTCATTGGTAGGTAACGAGAAAGTAATTATGGTTGTTTCTGGGGCTTTTATTTTTGATGAAGAGAACCGTGTACTAATGCAAAAACGCACAGATAACGGTCAGTGGGGGTTTCCGGGCGGGTTTATGGAATTAGGTGAGAGTGTTGTAGATACAGCCAAGAGAGAAGTGTACGAAGAGACCGGACTAATATTAAACGAGCTTGAATTGTTCGGTATTTATTCTGGTCCTAAGTATGACAAAACATTTTCTAATGGAGACCAAGTAGCATTGGTTCTAATTTCTTTTATTTCTAAAAAGTATAGTGGAGATCTAATTGAAAGCAATGAAGAATCCATACATAATAAATTTTATTCACTTAAAGAACTGCCGAAGAATATATTTACCGAACATAAAGTGTTGGTTGAAGACTTACTATCGAAAAAACAAGTTCCGATTATTGGGTAAATTTTTGTCATCAATATCCTAGGTTGTATAGAACCACAGTAAACTATTTTATCTCGAAGTCTTCAATAAATTCGGAGCGTTTGATGAAAAATAGATAAGCACTCAATAAGGTAATTTGTCCGGAATAAGTTCTACATTTGTATGTCCTAAAAATGATGAGAGGTAAGATAAAATATTCTTGCAATAGTATATTAAATGGTAATTGTTTCATATTCCTTTAAGTCAAAAAGAAGGAGTAAAATGAATCAATTGGAAAGGGTGAAATAGATGGAAATAAATTTATCGGAACTGATTTCATCAGTCCAATCTAATAGAAGATACATTCTGGGAATAGATGGGCTGAGTAGGTCTGGAAAAACAACGTTTGTCAAACAACTTCATGAGCTCCTTGATAAGGAAAAGATTGAATATTATTTATTTCATATCGATGATCATATCGTTGAAAGAAAAAGCCGTTATAATACTGGATTTGAAGAATGGTATGAGTATTTTAATCTCCAATGGGACGTTGAGTGGTTAAAGGAACAATTTTTTGAAAAACTTACATACTGCAATCAAATTGATCTCCCATATTATAATAATGATACAGATACACATGAATTCAGAACAATTGATTTGCCTAAGACAGGGTGGATTGTTATTGAAGGAGTTTTTCTCCAACGTAAGGAATGGAGGGACTATTTTGATAAAGTATTATTTTTGGACTGTCCTCGGGAAAAAAGGTTTATGCGTGAAACAGAAACTACTAAACGAAACAGAGAAAAATTCGAAAAGAGGTATTGGAAGGCCGAGGAATACTATGTTAACACGATTAAGCCATTAGACAATGCAGATGTCGTAATAAATACATAATTCAGAGCTATAGTAGCTAATACATTAATATAAGGTTTTAGATGGATAGACTTACTGAACATCCAGAGGTGGAATAATTCATAGAGAAGAGAGAAACGGATCTGATCCTCTTCTCTTAATGTTTTCTATTTAGTTTGGCGATTGGAGGGTGAAACATCTCTACTGCCACAACCCTCAAGTCCTTTTAGGAAATATTGATCGATATGCTTTTTGAGCTCATCCTCATTTTGTAGATCGAAAATGGTATAGGCTTTGGAAAAGTACTGAATTGCGTTTTCTCTTCGACCTGTTTGAAAGTAATTGTATCCCAACTGAAAGTATAAATGACCAAAAAGGTACATGCTTTTTTTAGTGATGCAATCCTCAATACCATACTTACAAATTTTTATCGATGAATGATACTCTTTATTCTTATTTAGTGCTTTTGCGAAGTTATAGTAGATTCTAATCTTAATCGTTGTGTCTTTTTCGTTTCGTAACCTCTCGTGTTCTTCTAATAAGCGTTGATAAAGATCAATGGCTGCTGCATACTCCTCCGTTAAGAGATAAATAACCCCTTTGCTATTTAAAATTTCGATTTCCCGTTCACTATAAAATTTACCTGTATGGGTTAATTTCAGAGCTTCATCTAACAAGTCGAGTGTATTCTTTGTATCGAGTTCCAAATGGTATTTACAAATGGCCGCATGCCACATGATAAACTGCCTGAAATCTAAATGGTGATGGTAAAGGGGATTTTTCTTTTCTGTTTTAACAATTTCATATACTTTTTGATAGTTTTGCTGGTTGATCGCTTCTCTTACCTGAATATAAACCTCTTCTACATAATCATGTCTTTCAATCAATGCCCTCTCAAAAAAGTAGTTAATATCTACTCCTAATCGGCTTGCGATTTCATACAAAGTTGGGGCAAGGGGATAGACATCACCTTTTTCGATCTTACTGATTTGAGCTTGTGAGCAAATTTTCTTACTAAGTTCTTTTTGTGAAAATCCTCTCATCTGCCGCAATGCTTTTATTTCGAATCCTAGATTTGAGTACGTCATCTCATCATCCTCTGTAAAATATGCCTCGAGTTATATTGAGGCATGAATATAGAAGCAAACGTCATGTAGTGTCTCTTTTTACAATTATATACATAGTTGAGGTAGAAAGCATGATTCCGTTTCTTTTATTAGAATATTACGAAACTGCTCTTATGCTGAAAGAATAAGAAGTTTTTCCATTAAGCGTTTTACTGGGAGAGATCACTATATGGATAGCATTATCTTTGACTTAGACGGAACCATTTGGGATCCGATTGATACTGTATTACTCGCATGGAATAGTCGTCTGAAAGAACACCCACAAGTTCATCGGGAACTCACAAGAACTGACTTTGAAGGAACGATGGGGTTACAAATGCAGGAGATCAGTTTAAAGCTTTTTCCTTATTTAACGGAAGATGTCAGAGACCAGGTGATAAGAGAGTGTTGCGAAGTTGAACAAGGATACTTAGAAAAACACGGTGGTTCTCTTTTTCCTCAGGTAGAGACCGTATTGAAGAGACTATCAAACTCCTACAAACTCTATATCGTCAGTAACTGCCAGGATGGGTATATTGAATCCTTTTATACGTATCACCAACTTGATAAGTACTTTCGAGATTTTGAAAACCCTGTGAGAACGGGCCTTTCAAAAGGGGAAAATATTCAGCTGATTATAGAGAGAAACAATCTGACATCGCCTATTTATATAGGGGATACGGAAGGGGATCTAAAAGCAGCGAGGTACGCCAAAATTCCTTTCATTTATGCACAGTATGGTTTTGGAGAAATATCGGAATACGATGATGTGATTGACTCGTTTCCTGCGCTCTCAAAATTCTATTGATATCGCCTGGGGGAATTGGAAGGAGAGGAGGAAAAGTCTTGTTGAATACTGAACGATGCATGCTAATCCCTCTTTCAATAGAGGACTATGCTGATATTAAACAACTATATGAAAATGAGCATGTTCGGGAATATTTAGGCGGTCCTGTTGATGAAGTCGGTTATGGGAAGAGATTTAATGAGATGATTCACTCTCAAAATGTAGCTTTGCATTGGACGATACGGTTACGAGAGACGGAAGCTTTTATAGGACTGGTTTTTCTCGATACGTATCATGATGAGCGTGATATCGAAATCGGCTATCAATTCTTACCTGACTATTGGGGAAAAGGGTATGCTACAGAAGTCATTACGCACATCTTGAAATTTGGGATTGAAACACTGGGGTATTCTACCATAGTGGCGGAAACACAGTCTCAGAATAAAGCTTCCTGTCATGTGCTACAAAAAGCTGGCATGCAATTTGAAGAAGAGCTTGAACGATTTGGTCATAAGCAGTCTAAATTTAGATTAATAAATTCTTAGTAATTAGAAGAAACAAACTGAGAGAAATGAAACTTTAGTGATGAGGGGATCGTCTAATGATTATTATGGTAAACGGAGCATTTGGTGTTGGGAAAACTAGCGTTGCAGAAGCTTTATTAAATGAAATTGATAATAGTATGATTTATGATCCTGAAGTAATCGGGTACATGCTACGGCACATTATGCCAAAAGACATTCAGGCACAAGAGGCTCATACGGGTGATTTTCAAGATCTGCAGTTGTGGCCGGAATTAACGGTCGAAACAGCAGCTCGTTTAATAAGTCGTTATCAAATAAACTTAATCGTTCCTATGACGCTTCGAAAACCTGATTATTTTCAATATATCTTTAATGGACTGAAAAAATGGGATAAAAACATCCATACCTTTTGCTTAACAGCAAGTAAAGATACCATTCATCAGAGACTGTTGAAGCGAGGAGAACAAGAAGGTGCCTGGTGTTTTCACCAGACGGATGCTTGTCTAGAGGCATTTGAGCGATACGATTTAGGGACTTCCCTTTCGACTGAAAACGTAAGTGTTTCTGATATTGTTGAGACGATTACCAATCAGGTAAATGATAATGCCAACAACCATAGGATTTAATAGTATGTTTGAATCTTAGGGTCTATCTATCGATAGACTCTTTTGTATATATGTCTACAGATAGGTTTTATACCGTGTCTGAACATTTTTCATAGATGAAATGAAAGAGGATCGATAATATGATGAAGAGATTGCCTTTCAAGCGAATCAAATGGCCCGGATGGGTTGTGCTTATTTTATTAGGACTTTTTATTGTAATTGGGATTGGCAAGTGGGTTGGAGATAGTAGCGCAAAGGAAGTTGATAAGGAAAATACCATTGAATTTGAGCAAGTGACTGACGAAACCGAGCGTTATACTATACTGGTTACCAAACCGATTATTGATAATCGGTCTCTTGGAAAAACGATTGAAGCGTGGATTGAAAAACAGAAAGAAACGTTTCTCTCTGAAGTAGAATCTGAAAAAGATCAGCTTGGTTCTGGAAGTCGTGCTCACTTAACGATTCAAGCAGATGCAAAACTAGGAGCAAAAGATACAACGAGTTTAATCTTTAACGCCAATCACTTGGTACATACTGGTTCTAGTGAAAATCACGTCAAAGTTTTTACGGTAGATGCTAATCATAACCGCCTAAAAATAAGCGATTTACTCACTTCCTATGGAAAAACGTTAGAGAATGTTCGTGCTACTTTGGAGAAGCAATTAAAACAAAACGATCAGTATAATAAGGAATTAATCGATCAAAGGCTCAGTGAATTATTGAGTGCGCCTGACTCATGGAATTGGTTGGCACATGAAGGTTCGCTTATCTTCTATATGGAGAAGTCTAACCTAACCGAAAACGGGGAGGGGCCAATTGAAATTAAACTTCCTTTAGAGGAAGAAAATACAGCTGCAACAGCAGAGCGCGAGCCACCTCTTCTTAAACCTGGAGAAAAGTATGTTGCGCTGACTTTTGATGATGGACCTAATCCGAACGTCACTCCACAGGTTTTGAAGATACTAAAGCAACATCAAGCTAAAGCTACGTTTTTTATGTTAGGGAGTCAAGTAGAAAAGAACCCTTCTCTTGCTGCACAAGTGGCTAGCGCTGGGCATGAAATTGGAAACCATACGGATCATCATATGAACCTAACGAAACTAGGAGAGTCTAGAATACAAAAGGAATTCCAAAGCTCCATTCAAAAGATCCAGGATGCGACAGGGGAAACGCCTACACTTATCAGACCGCCTTATGGAGCGATCAATTCAGAAGTTGAAGAAGTGGCAAGTCGCAATGGAGCTTCTCTTATTCTATGGTCCGTTGATTCATTGGATTGGAAAAGTAAGAATGTTGATGCGATCAATCAGGTCGTAAACAAGGAAGTGGTATCTGGATCGATCATCCTGTTACATGATGTGCATCCAACTACGGCCGATGCCTTACCACGGCTCCTAACTACCCTTGAAGAGGAAGGCTATCACTTTTTAACGGTTTCTCAGTTGTTGGCGATGCAAGATCACTATAGTGCAGGAACCTATTATGGAAACACTTAAGTGAATAATGGTTTCACGATCCATAGGAAAAAGGAGAAAAAGATGAAAAATAGATTCACAGATCGGCGAAGAAAAAAGCGCAGGAAAAAAATCCTCATTGGTACTCTATCACTTTTCTTTATTGTCATTTGTATCGTGGGTTATTTAGGGTTCCAAGTATATGATACGGCGAAGGAATCTTATAGTGAACTTGAACGGGATAACGATATGTCAGAATTAAGAGACACGAAAGTAAAAGTAGGAAATGAACCCATATCAATTATGCTACTTGGAATTGAAGATTATTCCTCAGATGGAAAAGGCGGAAGAGTTGATACTCAAATTGTTATAACTCTTGATCCTAAGTCAAAAGAAGTAACGATGACAAGTATTCCTAGGGATACAAAAGTGCAAGTTCCGGTTGAAAAAGTTGGAAGTGAATACGCTGGGACTCATAAAATAAATGCTGCTTATACATATGGGTACCTTACCAATTATGGAGGCAAAAAGTTAGCCGTAGAAACAGTGGAAGATCTTTTGGAGATACCGATCGATAAGTATGTGGCTGTAAATTTTGAAGGATTTCATGACATTGTTGATGCGATTGGTGGAGTTGAGGTAGATGTGAAATATCCATTTTGGGAAAAGAACTTTTATTCAAATGATCGGATTTACTTTGATGAGGGAATAACCGAAATGAATGGGGAAGAAGCGCTCGCATTTGTAAGAATGAGAAAGCGTGATGTGAACACCGTTTACTCAAGAGATGAACGTCAAAGACAGTTTATTAAAGCTACGGTAGATGAAGTCAAGTCAGGAGACACACTATTTGAAATTAATAAGATTTCAGAGGTATTAAAAGATAACGTTGAGACTAATTTTAAACCAAGTGAAATACTTGCCCTGCAAAAAAAGTTTCCTACAATAAGTTCAACGTCTATTCAAACGAAGGAAATCAAGGGAACGACACCTGAAGTGCCAGGTCCTTCATACTTTATTCCAGATCTCAACGAGTTAGAATTTTTGAAGAAAGAGTTAAAAGATTCTTTGAAGTTATCGTGATAATGATCTAATGGTTATTAGAGAGTAATTGAAAAAAGAGGGTTTTCAAGGAAGAGAGTTTCTAATTATCTTGACTTCAAGTCTTCAACAATCTCGGAGCTTTAATAGATCAATACTTACAAAGTCAATAAAGGAGGAATGAAAATGTTTCGAGGCTTTAGGTGTGTGCCATGGTCATGGGTGAACAGATTGTTTATTCATGATTAACGTAAAACTTAATCATTTAATAACTGATCTGTTTTCTACTCTAGTATTGATGTAAACAAAGAATGCAGTCCTATAGAATGGAGAGATAACATGATTAAGTTAAGTAAGGTTAATGAAGTGGAGTTCAAGGAGTATTTGGATTTTATGATTCCTGATCATGCTAATGAAATTACTAAAAACTTCAATTTAACATTGGAGCAAGCTTTAGAGGAATCAGAAATGATGATCAACCACATGTTTAAGGATGGCTTAGCCACTGAGGGACAATGTCTCTATAATATTATAAAAGCTAACTCAAATGAAAAAGTGGGACTTCTTTGGTACAGCATCATTCCAGAAATTAATTCAGCCTACTTGTATCACATTTTAATTGATGAACATGAAAGAGGAAAAGGATATGGGACTAAGACTATCGAGATGCTACAAGATAAGCTTAGAGAACGCGGTGTGAATTCAATTGGGTTAAGTGTGTTTGGTAAGAATGATGGAGCTTATAGATTGTACAAGAAAATGGGATATTCAAATACGAGAATATCAATGGAGAAAACGCTTTAAGACCTAATAAATTTAGAGTCTGCCATTTGTTATGAAAGCGCTCCTTTGTCATGACAAGAATCTTGATTTATTCCATAAAATCGGAGCTTATCTGCAATAAAGATAGGCTTCTTTTTGTTGAAGAAAAGGTTGAGTTCTCTTAAACCCTCTGGCAAATTGGTATAGATTGATTAGATATGCAGAAAAATTAAGCCAATGCTATTGAAGAGTTATATGACTTTTGAGACCAGGCATTTTTCTTAGGTGAACTCGATATTTTCTATCATTTGAATGAGGATACTTTGATTGAATAAGGTAAAAGAGTCAATTTTATACTAATTGTAAAAATACACTCTTACCTAACAATTCTTTTTACATGAAATCATTGTATATATTGTATATATTGTATATAATAACTTGTATACAATTTAAGGAAGGTTATGGAATGAAAATTATACTTTCAAATCGAGAGAAACAATCCATGTATGTACAAATCTACAACCAAATCAAAAATCAGATTCTCTCTAATGAAGTTAAGGTGGGATATTTGCTGCCATCAATGCGCCAGTTGGCGAAAGAGTTGAACGTCAGTCTCATTACGACTAAACGGGCCTATGAAGAGCTTGAGAAGGACGGTTTTATTTTTTCCGTTGTAGGAAGAGGTTCATTTGTGTCGGATCAAAATGACGAGATGATTAAGGAAGGTAAGATGAGAGGGATTGAAGAGCAGCTATCAGCAGCGGTACAAAACAGCAAAGATATTGGTCTTCCACTTACTGAGTTACAGGAATTGCTTACTATTTTGTACAGGGAGGAAGAATAATGGAACCTGTGGTAGAACTGAACAATGTGACTAAATCATTTGATGGATTTACACTGAAGAATTTTTCGCTGACCGTTAAAAAAGGGTTTGTGCATGGATTTATCGGTGGAAACGGGGTTGGGAAGTCCACTACGATTAAGATGATGATGAACTTACTCGAGCCAGATAGTGGGAATGTATCTGTGTTTGGGTCATCTTATAAGGAACGAGAGAAAGAAATTAAACAGCGAATCGGTTTTGTTTACGATGAAAACGTCTTCTATGAACAACTTACTTTAGCTCAAATGAAGGATATAGTTAAAAGGGCGTACAATATGTGGGATGATGATCTGTTTTATAAGTATGTAAAAACCTTTCAACTTCCACTTAAAAAGCCGATCAAAACTTTTTCTAAAGGCATGATGATGAAAGCTTCTTTAGCCATCGCTTTATCCCATCATGCAGAGCTCATTATAATGGATGAGCCCACATCAGGACTCGACCCAATTTTCAGAAGAGAGCTGCTTGAGATTCTGCAACAACTGATGATGGATGGAGAAAAGACGATTTTCTTCTCAACTCATATCACAACAGATTTAGATACGATTGCGGATTATATTACCTTTATTCATAACGGTGAACATATCTTTACGAAGGATCTGAATGAAATAAGCGAGGAGTATGCCATTGTCAAAGGCGGACTTGAGCTACTTGATCAGGAAACTGAAGGAGCATTTGTAGCCATTCAGAAATCATCATTTGGGTTTGTGGCTTTAACCGATCATAAATGCGAGGTGGAAGAGATGTTCGGGGAAACGGTGCTTATTGAAAAACCGACGCTTGAAGATATTATGTTTTTTACGAAGAAGGGGGAACCATCACATGTTCAACTTAGTTCGTAAAGATATTGTGATGCAAAAGAACTTGTTGGCGCTTCTTATGCTAATGTTATGTGGATATTCAGCTCTTGGGGTTTCTTCAATTATCTATCCAGGACTTATATTCTGCCTCTCGATCTTTATGAGTGCTATCTCTTTGGATGAGAAATCGAACATACATATGTTTCTAAACTCTTTACCGTACACTAGGAAACAAATCGTTGGTTCGAAATATGTGGTCTTCGTATTGTTTACATGTATGGTGGCGCTGGCGTTATTAGTTGGAAAACTTGTTTTTCACGGTGAGTTCAACTTATGGAAGGACTATCTGCTCATGTTCACGATTGTTCTCACAACAGCCTCTTTTTTATTGCCGTTTAGTTATCAATTTAAAACCCAATATCTTTACGTGGGCTTTATTGGATTAGTTGGTCTGTATTTACTTACAATTAGTTTCCTAATCCCGAATTTACATGATCGGATTAGGCAGGTCGTTCACCTTATCCTAACAACATCAAGCCCCTCCTTATTTATAGGGATAGGAATCTATGTTGTAGTTTTATATGGCTTCTCCTGTCTTCTCTCTATTCGCATCTATCAGCGTAAAGTGTTCTAGTGGTCTGATCACTAGGAGGAGAATGGGAGCTGTTGAATGTTGACATCACCAGGAAGTCAACTAAACTACTAACAGCAATGAACCCTAAAGAATTTACTTCTCACCATCATCGGACTTGTTTTTTGATATAAACTCAAGTTTAAATCTAAGTTGTTCCATTAAATCGGAGCTTTTCTTGTATAACGGATAAGCTATTTCTGAATAGGTTTGGGCAAAGAATTAAAGGTACTCTTTGGCTGCAGTTATTTTGCTTTCTATACAGTAACACCTGCTTGCAAGGAAATAACCAGCAAAGTAAAGGCAGAACCTTAAAGTGAATCGTTTTATTAAATCAATGCTTTTAATTAACTATGTGGTATGTGAAGACCAAATGGTATTTATAGAAGTATGGGTATTAAAGTTACAAGAACAACTTGGGATATGGTTGCTGAGGATAGGAACAAATAGTTAAGAGCTGTTACTAAAAAAGTAACAGCTCTTAACTGTGAAGAAAAGGCAAGTTTGTTCAAGGAGTAAAATAATCATCATTCATCTAGGTTCTTGGCAAGTACGCTAGGTCCTAATCAAAAAGAATAAGATAAAAAATATATCAGAATAGAATTTTATGGAAGGATATGGTGGTCCAAAGGCGAATGTACTCTAGTGGAAAAAAATAGAGACGCAGCAATTGGGGGAAATTATGTTACAAATTAATGGATTGGTAAAACGATTTGGAGAAGAACTGGCAGTTGATCATCTTTCGCTTGAAATACCTAAGGGAGAGGTACTTGGTTTGTTGGGTCGTAATGGGGCCGGTAAAACGACAACTATAAAAATGATGCTATCGCTTTTGAAACCAGACGAAGGAACCATTCTATGGAATGGTCAACCATTAGATAGAAAAAAAGTGTCCATTGGATACCTTCCAGAAGAACGAGGTCTGTATCAAAAGACGAAAGTAGTTGATCAACTCAGGTATTTTGGGCAATTGGACGGTATGACAAAGAAAGAAGCAAATAGCGCTATCGATTTGTGGCTCGAAAAGTTTGGAATTCCAGAGTACCGATTAAAGATGGCTGGAGAACTTTCTAAAGGGAATCAACAAAAAATACAGTTAATCGCAACACTGTTACATAATCCAGAATTAATTATTTTGGATGAGCCCTTTAGTGGTTTGGACCCCGTAAATGCGACAATGCTCAGCACTATCTTGGAAGAAGAGATATCAAAGGGAAAAACCATTATTTTATCCAGTCATCGGATGGAACAGATCGAGACGTTTTGTGAGTCGGTGATCATGATGAAAAAAGGCAAGCCAGTTGTATCAGGGAAGCTGCTACAAATCCAAGAAGACTATGGATACAAAAACCTCATCATTAAAGTAAATGATCATCCTAATAGTAGTGAACGGTTGAACCGTTACGAGGTAAAGGGAAACACCTACACTACTCAAGTGAAAAACCAAAGCGAAGCTTTAGAAAGTATGAAAGAGTTAGAAGGTCTTGGTGGGGAAGTTCGTAATTTCTCTATGATTGATCCTTCCTTACATCAAATTTTTGTGGAGAAGGTGAAATAGCATGGGGAATTTTAAAACAGTGTTAGGTTTTCATTTACGCGAGGCTCTAACGGCAAAGTCGTTTACCATCACAGCTTCTATCTTATTTTTGGTTATTATGGGTTTTTTTGCAGTAACTCATTTCTCTTCTGACGAAGATCGCGACACGATTCATGTGCTAGTTGAAAGTGATTTTTACAACTTGGATGTAAAGGCGTTAAATGATGCTCAGAGTGAATTAGAGTTTATCGGTTTAGAATCAAATCAGCTAAAGGAAATGGAAGAACTTGTTCGCAAAGGAAAAGAAGACGGGATCGTTAAAATATCTGAAGGAGAAGGTCCCCCTAAGGTAGAGTATTTCTTTAAGCGCATGCCAGACTTCAATTTGGTCGCTTTACTGCAACCAACCTTACAAGAACAATATCTTCAGAAAGCAATTGTGGAGAATGATGTTTCAATCGATACTGCTAAAGCACTCATGGATAAAGTAGTGATAGAACAATCTCCTTTAAAAGAGACGGAGTCCACGGGACTCGTATATTTCTTTCTTTTATTGATGTACATGTTCATCATTATGTTTGGTCAATTGGTATCCATGGCTGTAGTAGGTGAGAAAACCACAAGAGTAATGGAAATCATGATTACAAAAGTTAAGCCATTATCGATGATGTATGCAAAAATATTATCAGCAATGAGTGCTGGTGTCCTGCAAATTGTTATTGTTGGATTTGCATATCTGTTAGCTGTCTTACTTGGTTGGACAGAAGGAGAAGTTAACTTAATGGGGCTGCCTATTGATTTGTCCGTTCTCTCAGTAAAAATGTTCTTGTTCTTTATCTTGTACTTTGTCCTAGGATATGTGCTGTATGCGCTTATTTTTGCTTCAGTGGCTTCTGTTGTATCAAGGGTCGAAGAGGTGGGTTCGATTATATTCCCTGTTTCAATGATGCTTATCGGAGCTATATTGCTTGGCTTTAGATCCATGTTGAATCCGAATGATACCCTTGTGCTAGTGGGGAGTTATATTCCGTTTTTCTCCCCGCTTGTAACGTTCTCACGCATTGTTTTAGAAGAGGCACAGGTTATCGAAATTATTGGATCACTTGCTATTCTCATTACGACCATTGTCTTGCTTAGCATTTTCTCAAGCAGAATTTACAAAAACGGTGTAATGAGGTATCAAGCAAAGGCGACAATTAAGGATGTACTGAAGCTAGCAAGAAGAGAAAGTTAAATCGGCAAAGGGTGTTACTTCAGCGTTATTTAAAAAAACTGGATTAAGAGTCATTTCAAAAGAGCAGTTTGCTGAGGGCTCATTCTAACTTTTAATTAAACCATGGATATATTAGTACCTATATTCAAGAAATTAGAGCTTATCTGTAATTAGGATAAGCTCTAATTTTAATAAAATAAGGATTGAGAATGTCATTGAAATTTGAAACAATTGGTAATAGATGGATGATCAGATAAATAGAACAAATAGAAATAATTAAAGGGAGAAGGTATTGGATAATGGTGGATAAACTTCTCTTAGTTTCAGTGTTACTTGTTGGTGCAGTTTATATTGGTTTCAACAGCGATGGTTTAAGGGCTATTTTATTTAATGATGTTTTGTGTGGGTTAATGCTAGTTTACACTTATACAGAAAGTGATGTGAAACCAAGTTATTCTCTTTCTTGAATTTAATCGGAGCGAATAACTAATAAAAATTAAGTGTCCTTCACTTCCCTAAGAAATGAGATGTATCAGAAGTAAATGGGACACTTGGAGGTGATTTATATTAAGACACTCATCGATATCGGTGACAAAGAGCTCGAGATATGGATGAAAGGCAATGGTCGAACTATAATCATTCAACCAGGTATGATAAGTCCTTTAGCTGAATGGATAGCCTTATGTGAAGAGCTTTCAAGACACGCAAGAGTTATTATTTACAATAGAGCTGGTTGCGGCAAGAGTAATAAAGGGATAACAACAAGAAATCGAAAGGAAAACGCAAAGGATCTATATGCACTAATTAAGAAACTTAGTGTTACTTCGCCTATTATTTTAGGTCATTCATACGGAGGACTCATTCTTCAGCAATTTGCTCAGGAGTATCCAAACGTGGCTAGTGAGATTGTTTTAGTTGACTCAACTTCATTTGATGCTTATAAGGTTGATGAAGTTGAACTCGAGGGAGAGGATGGAAATAGTACCGAAGCTTGGATAGAAAAATGTAGAACATATTCCGGCCTTTCAAAAAAAGATCTACAAGTGGAGATGGCAGATTGGATTAATGAACTCAAAGAGATATTACCAAGCAGCAGTCATATAGAAGTAGAGGAATTTATGAGTAACCCATCCATGTTCGAATCTCTAAGTGAAGAACTTGAATATGACCTTTTGTCCAAGGAAACGAATCATTATAAATCCTTCCTTGAGACTTTTACTATAGTAATAGGTAGGGATCCGAAGGCATCAATTATAGAAATGGTAGAAAGTGAAGGATTACATAAGTCAGAAGCCGAAGACATCGAAAACATTTGGCAAGGTTTAATTCGCAATCAAACTAAGTTAAACTCGAACACTAAATATATTTTGGCAGAAGATTCCGGACATAGTGTTCATCTGGAAAAACCTGAAGTTATAAAGAGAGCTGTAGACTCCATTCTCAATAGTACAAACGTGAAAGCATAAATCCATATATCTTGAAATCGAGTCTTCCACAATCTCGGAGCTAATCTTCAATAAAACTTATCTAGATATGCTTCTGAATTCTTCAAAAAACGACAGTATGGCTTTAGAGTCAGTGACGCGGAATAAATCAATGGTTTTTGAGGACATTCAATTGGAAATACAGTGGAGGATTTATATGGGGAATTTAATACTATCAGGCGGAGGTAACGCTGACCAGAACTCCAGCGTGCATAATTATTTTGCCAATTCTATAGATAAGGATAAGCCACTACTTTATATTCCTTTAGCAGGGGATCCAAATTTTAGATCATACGGTACAAGTCTAAAATACGTACAAAGCATTTTTAATCCTTTAGGTGTTGATATAATTACGATGTGGACGGAACTAAATAACAAGTCGTTAAGTGAATTAAAACGGTTTTCAGCAGTTTATTTTAGTGGAGGATGTACATTAACTTTGTTAAAAGCATTAAAGAAGAGCAACTTCGATAAAATCTTAATGCAGTATTATGAGAGTGGAGGTACTATTTTTGGACAAAGTGCAGGTGCAATAATATTTGGAAGTCATATAACTCACACGAATCCTAAGGGGGAAAATTCTGCTGAATATGAGCCACTAAATCTTATATATAATTACCGTTTATGGTGTCATTATGATGCTCGGGAAGATAAATTGATCTATCAGTTTTCTGAAGATGGGGGACCTCCGTTTCTAGCACTCCCAGACGGAGCAGCAATTCGATTTAGTGATAATAGTATGGAAATCATATGTAAACAAGCATATGAGTTCAAACAAGGTAAGAAAAAAACGCTTAAAATCTAAGCGAAATATCACTGGTATCTATCTTAGAATTTAATGATCGCTACCGAAGAACGATAACCTTATCATTTAAATTATCTTGAAATAAAGTCTTCCATTATCTCGGAGCGTTTACTTAATAAAAAGTAAGCGCTCTATGTAGGTTTAGGAGCAGGCTAGTGAAAGAAGAGGATATTAAAACAGAGAGGAGTGGTAAAATGGCAATTGTTATAGGGTATGTAATTGCATTTATAGGTGTGTATCTAGCTCTTCTGCTAAGCATAGATAAACCAAAAAATAAAAAATATAAGGTATGGGGCATTGCTCTTATGGTACCAATTTCACCAGCTTTAGCTTTTGCGATAGGGTTAACCTATGCAGTCAGTGTAGGAAGTGGTTGGGCAGGGTTGATAATGTGGTATATTTTCCCCTTTATTTTCACAGTAGGACTCGTTATGTTATTGGTTGGTATTTTCAAGAAAGAAAAAACAGAAATAGTTTGAGTAGTTAAACTAACGGGTGCGATTGTTCAATAGAGCATTAGCCCATTAGCCCATTAGCCCTTTATTACATAAGCACAAGTAATATCAGTGGTTTAACCTATTTAACTGGCAGAGCAGTAATCTTTAATAAGTAAAAAGGGTTAGAATTTAAGTGAATATATATGGAGGTATAGTAATGTGGGCAATATTAGGGGTCATTGCCATAGTAGTAACTGTTATAAACCTTTCTTTGTATGCAGCAGGAAAGGATTATAAGCTTGCGATGGCGATGGGATTATCATTTACATCATTAACACTTTGTGCAGAATACAGTCTTGTATCTCGATGGGTAAGAGTGGAAGACTGGGCAGCTTTACTGGATGTAGTACCAGGTATGGAAAGAGCATTATGGTTTTTGACAATTGTTTCTATCTTACTAAATATAGCACCTATACTTTTAGAACGAAGAAGTAAGAAATAATCACAAATATTTAAGTATCATGATTTGGGTCCTCACTATCAGGAACAAGTTAAACTCGGAGATATCTCGATTTCAAGTCTCCCGCAAACTCGGAGCTTATCTGTAATAAGATTAGTAATTTTTGGCGTTTTAGAAGTATGTTTATAAAAAAAATATGGGGGCTTTTAATTTGAGCAAATACATTACAGCAGCAATCACAGCATTTTTCTTTGGTATTTTAGGCACATCACTTTTAGGTCCCTTGGGTTTTTTTATTACAGTCATTATTGTGACTTTATACTTGATTTATGAGGAACTACGTGAGATTAAAAGAGAGCTGCAGAGGACTAGCAGATCTTAATGAGTATATTCCTTGTTCTGTAATCTCGGAGCTTATCCGTAATTACGGATAAGCTCCAGTTTTTAAGAAATAAAGATTGAGTTAATCATTTGCATTTGAAATAATTGGTATTAAGTTGTTTGGCAAATAGCTAGAAAAATGATTAAGATTTTATTTGGTAAATGCACAATATTAAAAATGGCAGGTGATTATTATTTCCCAAGAAGATAAGTTCTTAAATAAATGGAGTGAAACTAGAAAAATGGGTAAATGGAAGTACATCCTCTTCCACGGAGTTTTTCTAGGTGGAATAGGCTTTTTATTAGGAAAAGTGGCGTTAAACTTTTTCTTGGGTAAAGAGCTCGGAAATATTGCAGAGTATATAATAACTGCAATTATATTTGGTGTTTTATTTGGAACAGGTATTTGGTTATATACAGAAAACAGATACCGAAAGTACACGGCAAATAGATAATAACTATTCAAGTAAATTCGGAGCTTATCTGTAATAAGATAAGTTCTTTTTTTGTATTGAGTTAATCTGTTTAATTTGAAATAATTGGTATAAATAACTAGGTAAGCTGTTTATTTGAACGTTATTTAATAACTACTTGAAAGGATGTATACATTGAAAATAATCGAAGGTAACAAAAGCTTTAACTTAGATGAGTTTCTTAAGAAACCTTTGTTTGCACACCTCTCAACTTCATCATCAGAAGGACCTCGAGAATCTCCTGTTTGGTTCTATTGGGAAAATAACTGCTTATGGATTATCGGAACACCTTCCTCAGATAGCTTTCCTAGGAGAATAGAAGAAAGCCCTAAGTGTGCAATTGGTATAGTTGATTTAGACCATACTACCGGAAAAGTCTTACATGCAGGATTCAGAGGAAGTGCTTCTGTAGAGCCTTTTGATAGAGGAATTGCCACTCGCTTATTAAAGCGTTATCTTGGGCCTGATGAAGACAATTGGGACCACAGGTTCAAAGGATTAGGAGATAGCAATATCTTAGTTCGATTTGTTCCAGAAACGGTTGTGGTTCGAGATCAATCCTTTATTCCAAGCATATAGTCGGTTTTAAGTAGAGAGGTTTTTGTCATATTTTTGATTGGTATTTATTTTTAGAAGAATTAAAAAGCATATCATTTCATTGTTAAGAAATCTCGGAGCGATTGCTGTACTAAAGATTGCTTTCATTAAAAGAAAAGGCTGTAAAAAACAACTAGGTGTCTTTATTAAAAATACGATTATCAAACGTAAAAATGTGGAGGTCTAACATGGATCTATTACAACAATCAATAGGTATGGCAGCGGTGTATAAGGAAAACCCAAAAATAGAAGCCATCATTCTTGCTGGTTCAGTATCTAAAAACCTACAAGATGAACATTCAGATATTGAGTTACATATTCTGTGGTCAAGCCCTCCAACAGATGAGGAGCGACGGTATCCCATACAGCAAATTGATGGAATTTTTCTATCGTATCATCCTTATGAAGATGAAGAATGGTCGGAGGCTTACTTAAATCAGAATGGCATTAAGTTTGAGATTAGCAGCTTTTTGTTTGAAACAGTAGAACGTTTCATTTCCGATGTGGTGGAAAATTACGAAACTAATTATGACAAGCAATGTATTTTAGCTTCCATTCATAGTGGTGTTGGCCTATTTGGGAAAGAAAGAATCAATGAATTAAAGAATAGGGTTGCTACATATCCATTACAACTTTCTAAACATATGATTTCTGAAAATCTCTGGTTGAGTAATCGATGGAATAACCGCGAAGCACTTTTAAAACGTAAGGACTGGTTGATGCTCTACGATGTCATTTGTGGGGTGCAAAAGAATTTGTTTGGAGTTTTGTTTGGCCTAAATCATATGTATGTTCATCACCCTGTTTTTAAATGGATGGGGCATAATATTGAACTTATGGAGATTAAACCAGAAAATCTCCATAATCGAATGAACGAAATATTAATAGGTGATCCCAAAAAAGGTGTAATAGAGTTAGAGGGATTAATTGAAGAGGTTATGAGATTGGTGAGAGAATACCATCCTGAATTGGATATAAGCGGACAAAAGAAAAATATAGGGTATGTTAAATAAGCATGAAATCTACCATGTAAACAGAAACAAGGCATAACCAGGAAGTATTATATATCTATCTTGAAATTGAGTCTTCCACAATCTCGGAGCGCAACTCTAATAATGTTTTGCTCTCTTTACTAATAAACGATAGAGGATGATTGGATGAATAATGATTCGAAACGTTTAGAAAAATACGCTGCTATTACTGTTGAGATTGGGCTGAACCTTCAAAAGGGTCAAACGCTCATTATTGATGCCCCAATTCATGCCTCAGAGTTTGTACAGCAGGTTGTAAAAATGGCTTATGACAAAGGTGCAAAGGTTGTAATGATTGAGTATACTGATGAACAAGTTTTGTTAACCAAATATAAAAAAGCTCCAGAAGAGGGGCTAAAACACTACCCTGAGTGGAAAGCGAAGGGATACGAGGAGATGGCTAAAGAAGGTGCAGCCTTGTTAAACGTTTTTTCTCCGAACCCAAATTTATTAAAGGACGTTGATCCTAAGCGTGTATCTATGGTACAAAAAGCGATCGCAGAAGCACTTCGTACGTTCCAGTCTTACCAGATATCAGGGAAAATGAACTGGTGTATTGTAGCTGTCCCATCAAAAGAATGGGCGAAGCAAGTGTTTCCTGATCGTTCAGAAGAAGAAAGTATACAACTGCTTTGGGAACAAATATTTGAAGTGACCCGAACAAATACAGATCACCCTGTACAGACGTGGAAGGAACACGTTGAAACGATGAATAGGTCTGTGCGCTTTCTAAATGAAAACAACTTCAAGAAACTTCATTACAGAGCCAACAATGGGACCAGCTTTTCTGTTGAATTACCTAATTTACATAAGTGGATGTGTGCAAATTTCAAAAGCGAAAGAGGGGTTTCGTATGTTCCAAACATACCGACGGAAGAAGTGTTTACGGTTCCGAAGAGAGAAGGTGTGAACGGTGTGATAAAGAGCTCTAAGCCATTAAACTATAATGGCTATTTAATCTCTGGATTCTCCTTGACTTTTGAAGAGGGGAAAGTTATCGATTTTAGTGCTGAAGAAGGTTATGAAGTACTTAAATCGATACTAGAAACGGATGAGGGTGCGAAATGTTTAGGTGAAATAGCACTCGTTCCGTATAACTCACCGATTTCTAATTCAGAGCTTGTCTTCTACAATACGTTATATGATGAAAATGCTTCCTGTCATGTGGCACTTGGTAATGGTTTACCAATAGCGTTAGAGGGTGGACCAGATATGAATAAAGAGGAATTAGCAGAGCAGGACTTGAATGAAAGCCTGATTCACGTTGATTTTATGTTTGGCACTGCAGACCTTGAAATTGATGGCGAAACAGAATCAGGTGAGATCGTTTCGATTTTCCGAAATGGAAACTGGGGATTCTAATTTCGAGTCTTCTGCAATCTCGGAGCGATAGTGGGATAATCTAATCGCTCCTCCTCGATCTAAGTGATGAAATCGAGTACAATTCCCTGTTAAGCAATCGGGGAACGTTTGCAGTTCGAAAAAACGCCTCACATCACCAATACCAATGGGTTTTAAGCATCAACTATTTAGTCATAGGATTCGATTCTGGAATAACTCTAGTATGAATTTTATACTTCTGGGACATAATAGAATCAAGTTTACTTGATTGATAACCTAGGAGAGTGATGTCCATGTTATTATCGACGATATGGGAAAAGTACGAACTTGATAAGAAGATTGAGGGGTATTCCCCTTTGACATTGAAAACGTATTGTTTTCAGTACAATACGCTTTTACGTTACTTTGGTGATGTTGATATGAATGCGATTACCACTGATCAACTGAAAGCTTATCTAGTCGATGTTGGTGAACATTTGAAACCTTCAAGCTTAGGACACCGGGTCCGTTGTATTCGGTCGTTATTTAAATGGACCTATGATGAGGGCCATATTCAAAAGAACCCAGCTGCAAAATTGAAAGAACCAAAACTGGGTAAGAGAATTCCAAAGTTTCTTTCTGAACTAGAACTCGAACACCTTAGAGAGGCATGTGAAGGCCCTATGGAAAATGCAATGTTCGAATTTTTTTACTCGACAGGCTGCCGTATTGGCGAGGTCGTTAAGCTAAATCGCGATGATATCAACTTTCATACGAATTCAGTCATTGTCCATGGAAAAGGAGATAAGGAAAGAGAAGTGTATTTCAATACACGATGTTCGTTATGGTTGAAACGATATCTTGATGAACGGGATGACTTGGAACCCTGTTTATTTATAACAGAAAGAAGGCCAAAAAGAAGGATGAGTATAGATCTTATAAGATATATCATAAAACGTATCTCCAAACATTCTGGTCTTCAGAAAGAAATACACCCTCATCAATTAAGGCATAGCTATGCCACGCATATGATTAACAATGGGGCCCCTATTGATGTGATTCAGAGTTTAATGGGGCATGAGAAGACTGAAACAACAAAACTATACGCTCAGCTTAGTGGGAAACTACGACATGATTTCTATATGAAGTATTTTTAAGAAGCGCATTCCAATCGAATGCGCTTTTAATGATTGATGAATAACTATTGAGTTTACCCATGTTTTTTGAAATAATTGGTATTAAATCATATGGTGAATTCTGAAGTTCTACTATATGGGTGATACATTTGTTTATTGCAAAATAGAAGTGCAGACCTTTGCAACAGAAAAATGCAGAGTCCTGCACTTATTTTAATAAGGGCATAAAAAAAGACTTGCCAGTCACCC
>NZ_JAFKOI010000020.1 GCF_017303315.1 Bacillus sp. NTK071 | reverse complement strand
CAAACTCTCCGATAGAAAGCTTAATCTAGCTTTTAAAACAATGTTTTGTTTCCGTAGAAACAACTACTTACATGGCGTTTCGTTCAGTTTTCAAAGATCGATTTGTTTCTTTCGTTGTCGTTTTCAGCGACTCAACTAATATATCATGTCGTCGTAATCGATGTCAACAACTTTTTGAGATTGTTTATTTCAATCTGTTTTGCCTCGTAAGAAGCAACGTGTTTAATAATACATGACTACCGAAGTAGTGTCAATCTCTTTTTTAATTAGAATGTGTTGTCTTTGCAACAACGTTCTCTACTATATCAGTTGAAACTTAATGGGTCAATACATATAATGATATTCTTTTTGAAAAAATGAATTTAAAAAGCCAGAGCGAATTCGCGCTCTGGCTTAAAGTGTATTAAACCCTCTATTTTCGATTCAATCAAACGTTTGTTTAACTCACCCTCTTCTCGTCAATCACATCGAACATTTCTTTTTTCTTTTCTTTTTGTTACTTCACTTAATTTATTACGTCTCTTATCCTTAAACCCTAATTTATTATTCAGATGGATAATTGAATAGCTACGGAGGTGGAAAGTTATGAAATAGAAGAAGCTTTTGAGACTTTCAGGTTTTCTAATAGGCGGTATGTTGTTTATTTTCATAAGAGGATCTTCTATATAAAGCGGCGCATGAATTATATTACAATGTAAAGCTTTCAAAAGATCAAGTAGACATACTTATAGAGAAGGTTACTCTGCTGCGTTCAGATATTCTCCTGTACTACAGCACACCCTCCCATATAAATCAGTTATTTTAAAACTGACAAAACAAAAAAGACAGCCACTAATGGCTGCCCAATGAAACGAGATTACTTCCTATGCTAGAAAAGCAAAATATGCAATAAATACGAAGAACAATACATACATTATCGGGTGAATCTTTTTCCCTTCCCCTTTTACGACCATTGTGATCGGGTACATCACAAACCCAAGTGCGATACCAGTTGCGATACTGTACGTAAGTGGCATAGCAATAATGGTTAAGAAAGCAGGTACTGCAATTTCAAATCGATTCCACTCAATGTTTCCAAGTACACCTACCATCAGTACACCAACAATGATTAACACCGGTGCTGTAACAGCAGGGGTTACAACAGATAATAATGGCGAGAAGAATAACGCTAGTAAGAATAAACCTGCTGTAACGACAGAAGTAAATCCAGTTCGTCCACCTGCCGCAACTCCAGATGAGGATTCAATGTAAGCCGTTGTTGTAGATGTTCCAAGGATAGCTCCAAGGACAGTTGCAGAAGAATCAGCAAACAATGCCTTACCCGCTCGAGGCAACTTATTATCCTTCATAATACCAGCCTGAGTAGCAACCGCGATTAATGTACCTGCTGTATCGAAGAAATCTACGAACAAGAAGGTAAGCACAACTACAAGCATATCGATTGTAAATAAATCACCTAGATGACCGAAAGCAACACCGAACGTCGGTTCAAGACTTGGTACGCTTCCTACAATACCGTTTGGTAGAGGAACTTGATTGAACACCATACCTACAATCGCAGTAATGACCATTCCGTAGAAAATTCCACCAGTTACATTACGAACCATTAAGATTACTGTTACGATTAATCCAAATACGGCAAGTAGCGTTGGGCCTGCAAGAAGATCACCTAATTGAACAAGTGTTGAATCGTTATTTTGAACGATACCTGCGCTTTTTAGGCCAATGAATGCGATGAAAAGCCCAATCCCGCTCGCTGCAGCATATTTTAATTCCATTGGAATTGCGTTGATAATCATTTCTCTAATTTTGAATATCGTAATAATAATAAAGATAATTCCCGAAACCAGTACCCCAGCAAGCGCTGTTTCCCACGGCACACCCATAACAGTAACGACTGAGTACGTGAAGAAAGCATTCAATCCCATTCCAGGTGCAAGTGCAATTGGATATCCTGCCAATACTCCCATAATCAACGTACCAAGTGCAGCAGCAAGAGCTGTAGCGGTAAAGACCGCCCCTTGATCCATTCCAGCATCAGCTAGAATAGCCGGGTTAACGAATAAGATATAAGCCATCGACAAGAATGTGGTTAGCCCTGCTATCGACTCTTTCTTGTATGTTGTATTGTGCTCTTGAAAACGAAAAAAACGATCCATTGTATTTCCCCCTTATTCCTATCATCCATCATCTATCTTCTATTTATCTGGTTATGGCATAAAAAAAGCTCCGGGTTCTCTACCCGGAGCGGACTAATAGGAAAAGAGATGATCGCATACCACTATGCTTCACGAGCTAAATGGTACACTTCTATCTCTTCTTCCTTCGTAGTCAGGTTATTTACGGTAACCTGGTAGAGACTTTCGGGCCTTATTCCCGATGTTATACGATGGATGGTCGTTCTTCTATTTACTTTTTTAGTGTATCAACTCATCTAACTTGCGTCAACATCAAACACGAACATTATTAATTTTCCGTTGTGTTTTGTTCGTGTTTATTCCCATTCAATTGTTGCTGGTGGCTTGGAAGTAATGTCGTACACAACGCGGTTAACGTGATCCACTTCATTTACGATGCGTGTTGAAATAAGCTCAAGGATGTCAAATGGAATACGAGCCCAATCCGAAGTCATTCCATCAATGGACGTTACGGCACGAACACCAATTGTGTAATCATACGTTCTCGCATCGCCCATAACACCTACACTTCGGAAATCAGGAAGCGCCGTAAAGTATTGCCAGATATCACGATCTAGTCCAGCTTTTTTAATTTCTTCACGAAGAATAGCATCTGAATCCCTGACAACCTTTAACTTCTCTTCTGTTACTTCTCCGATTACGCGAATCCCAAGACCCGGTCCGGGGAATGGTTGTCTCCATACAATTTCATCAGGAAGACCAAGCTCTGTACCGACTATACGAACTTCATCTTTAAAGAGCATATTCAAAGGTTCGATTAAGTCAAGCTTCATGTCTTCAGGAAGACCTCCAACATTGTGGTGGGATTTAATCGTTTGAGCAGTGGCTGTACCACTTTCGACAATGTCTGTGTATAGCGTTCCTTGAGCAAGGAATGACATATCTTCAAGCTTCTCAGATTCTTCTTCAAATACATAAATAAATTCATTACCAATGATTTTACGTTTCTTCTCCGGATCCGTTACACCTTTAAGCTTTGTAAGGAAACGGTCAGCAGCATCAATTTTAATGAGGTTCATTTCAAACCCTTCACCAAATGTTTTCATCACGCTATCTGCTTCATCTTTACGAAGAAGACCGTGATCGACGAACATACACGTTAACTGATCACCAATAGCTCTATGAATGAGGGCGGCAACGACTGAAGAATCGACACCACCACTAAGGGCACATAGAACTTTCTTATTGCCTACAGCTTCACGGATTTCCTTAATTTGCTCATCGATGAAGTTTTCCATCGACCAGTTTCCTTCACATTCACACACTTTATACACAAAGTTCTTCAATAGTTCATTTCCGTGCTCAGTGTGACGAACTTCCGGGTGGAATTGAACGCCATATAGGTTGCGGGAAGAGTCGCTCATAGCAGCTACAGGGCATGATGGATTAGTAGCCGCCACTTCAAACCCTTCAGGCGGAGCTTTAACAAGATCACCATGACTCATCCAAACAGACTGCTCTTCTGGCAGACCATCATATAATGGGGATTTATCCTTGATAGTCAGCATTGCCTTACCATACTCACGGTGCTTCGCCGCTTCAACACTTCCCCCAAAGTGGTGTGTCATCAATTGCATGCCGTAGCAGATGCCAAGAACCGGAATACCAAGCTCGAAAATTTCTTCGTCACAGCGCGGCGCACCTTCGCCGTATACGCTATTCGGTCCACCTGAGAATATAATTCCTTTAGGGTTAATCTTTCTAACTTCTTCTGCTGTAATGGTGTTTGGGTGCAACTCGCTGAATACACCAAGGTCACGAATACGTCTTGCAATTAGCTGATTGTACTGTCCGCCAAAGTCGAGGACAATAATGGATTCCTGCTCTTCTAACATCTAATTCCCTCACTTCTATTTAGTCTCTAAAAGCATTCCCTAAATCGTTACGAAAAACTGATTTATTGGCTTTAACCAGTCTCAAATCCCAAGCAACTATAAAAAAAGCCAGAACTCTGCCATGGTACAAAGGCAGAATCCTGGCTTTTACTAGGAGTATCTGCCTTCATAGTCAGATCATTTACGGTGATCCGGTAGAGACTTCTGGGCCTTATTCCCAGGGATATACGAAGGTTACATCTTTCTATTCAAACTATGGATTCATTCTATCAACCGGCTATACAGCGGTCAAGATTCCATCTTTTTAATTAAATTTTCCCACAATTTCTTCATATCGGTCCACGACGTATCGTTCGTTTTCCCGCGATAGTAATTCTCCTCATATCGACGAGTTAACTCTTTCATCTCCTGCGAGCCAAGTTTTTGATCAACCTGGATAGCATATTCTCGTAAAGTCTGGTTAGCCCCCCGCTTAATTCCATGTAATTCTAACAACCATAGTAGTCGGAAATAAGCTTCAGAAAGCGCCTTTCCATCGTCTCTTCTTTTATATCTAGATAGAACAATGCGCTTCAACCATTTTTTATAATTTTTAAAAGCAATAAATAAAGCGACTAGCAGAATAATGACAAGTCCAATTGAATGCCACTTTGTCCACTCGAGTGAGAACGAAGAGGAATCTGATGATGTTTGATCTTCAGTAGCCTTGTCTTGTTGGTGAGCCTGGTCTTCTTCTGGCTGAACTGGTTCAGGCGTTTCTGTGTTAGAATTTTCGTCATCACGATAATCATTTACAAAATCAGCCTGGTTAGAAAACCCTCGTGTTGGTTCAAAGGGCACCCAGCCGATACCTGGAAAATAAGCTTCTACCCAGGAATGAGCATTGTTATTTGTAACTTCATACTCTCGGTAATCTCCTGCAGCAGCAACAAACTCGCCTTCAGTAAACCCTTTTACCCATCGTGCTGGAATCCCAAGACTTCTTAGAAGAACAGTCATCGAGCTTGAAAAGTTATCGCAATACCCAAGCTTCGACTCAAATAAAAATTGATCTACATAGTCTTCGTTTTCACCTGGAACAGCAACATCCTTCGTTTCATACACAAATCCATTTCCAATAAAGTAACTTTCGATTGCCCTTGCTTTATCATAAGGGTTCGTTTCATCTGCTGTTATTTCTTCAGCAAGTCCCCCCACTCTATCAGGAAGTGTATCTGGTAATTGAAGATATAGATTCTGGATTTGTTTAGGATAATTAACTGATGCGTCCCTCAATAGCTCCTCTGAGAATGTAGGTGATTCATAGTCAAGGCTATACTGATCCAGTACGAGAGGTTCACCAAGGTTCTCTGTAAAAACCTTTCCTGTAAGAGGGTTCTCAAAATATTCAACATTAACATCTGTCTCAATATCGTTTACCTGACCTGGATGAATGATAAAGCTAAAGTCTTCATTTCCACTCATATTCACTTTCGTATCAAAAGACTCTACCTCAACGCTTTCTTCATAGAGTGTTTGTGTACTGCCTTCAAAAGGGACGCGATCAGTTTGCGATGCTTCCCACCCTTTCCCCGTGTACACATTCTTCGTTTCAACTCTCCAGTACCCTCGATCTTTGATTTCCGCAGTAAAAACAGGTGTATCGTCCATAACGAACGGACCGCCAAGACGGGAATCATCTTCCCCATATCCAATCTTACTAATCCCATTACCACCGACTCCATTGCCATCTCCGTTGCCCGTAGTCTTTTTCAAAAATGGCACCGGATCTGCCCATTGCGGTTCAGCTTTTGGTGCGATATAGCCAAACAAGGAAGAGAAAGCGATAATAACGACAAGTGGCATAAGCCAATACACAGGAAAACGTCCTTTTGAAAACGTAACGCCCTCCTGCTCTTGAATGCGAAGAATTTGAAGAAGTCCTAGAAGAATAAATCCAATAACAACAATCCGAATGATTGCATTTTCCGCATTGTATACTGTAAACGTATCAATAACTGAAATGTAAATAATCGTAACGAGGAGAAACAGGAAAATTCTTCTCGTTTGAATAAGCCAGTATTGCATTAAATAGCTAATGAGCCAAAGTAAAATAAAAAACAATAAGGTCCGGAATACATTCGATAATTCATCGAAGCTCCCTCCGAAAATAAAGCCTATATTCTCCGAAACGTCTGAGAGAAAATAGTCAAACCAAAGAAAGTCAAAGAATGGTCCCGGAAAAAACATAGCATGAAGTGCATAGATGAGAGATAGACTTTTAATCGGAAACGATAGCCAGAATGGTAACTGAAAATACGAAAGTAGGAATAGAAAGGCTGTAAACAAAATGAAAATTTCTGTTTGCCCCGTATCAGAAATAACCGTTAGTGGCCTTAACCATTCCCAGAATAATAGAAAGCCAAGTCCGTAGAGGAGAAGCGAATACAGCCAGTCAGTTTTTTCGTTATCTTGTTGCACGCATCCTACCTCCCCTTATTTCATCATTGAATGAATCACCAGCAATCGCATGGGTCTTAATTCCATATTGAGCAAGCTCATTGAGCTCTGCTTGATCCTCTAACGTGAGGTGCTCAGTGATATAGAAGAATTCTACTTGAACTTTTTTCGCTACAAGCTTTTTTAACGTAGAAGTAAAAGTGCTATCCATAGAAGGGCTAATCATTAACACTCCTGTACCAGCAGGAAAATGGTGAGCTTCCCTTTTCACAACTGTATCGAAAGAAGTGGCACCGTTAGCTTGTACTCGTGCAAGATGATGAAAAACTCTCCTCCGCTGCGCCTTTCCCCCGTTAATGCTAAGGACAGAATGATCTTTACCAGATGAAACGAGCCCAATCATCGCATTCTGCTTTAAAGCAGCATTGGTAACGGAAGCGGCAAGCTTTACCGCTTTCTCAAATAAGGGGGATTCTTCACTCCCATAATGAACTTTTTCTCGATCAAGAAATACCATAAAATCTTGACTGATTTGTTGTTCGAATTGCTTGGTTAACAGCTTCGCTCCTCTGGCCGTCGCTTTCCAATCAATCCATGAAAGCTTATCGCCGGGTACATAATCACGAACGCTCACTGCTGTAGAATAGTCCAAATCTGCTTTATGAGGTGAGGGTCGCGTTCCTGAGAGTTGCTGATTAAATGGTGACCAGTATATGTCCTGATACGTAGGAAGGACATAAATAGATTCAGCATTCTCAAACGTTTTCTCATGCCGTACGAACCCAAACATGTCTCCTACTTTACACCTCAGTTCCTTCAAGTAATACTCCCCTCTTGGTATTGGGGTAATAGAGTAACTGAAAGATAATTTCTTTCGAAACATCGGCAGAAGTAGAGCCAGTGAACGCTTTTGATACCGCGATGACGATTCATGCGCAAATGGAATAAGTTGCTCCGGTAGAACATCTTCTACCACAAGATAAAATAAAGGAAAACGACTCTTACGTTCAACCAGAATCGTCACAGTCAGCTCCTGACCATCTGTTAACTCAGAGTGACTAATCGCACGCGTTACTCTCACATCATTTAAAGGATAGAAAAGAAGGAGCAACGAATAGAGTGCGAATGGCAAAAAACTATAGAAGAGAAACCAGCTAACAAACCCGCCTTGAAACATCGCATATGAAAAGGTAGCTAGAAAAATCATTCCTAGAAATAGAAACTTTAACACTCGATTGTTTGCAAGCTTGTCCCTCATTTTACTTTCTCTTCTCTCCTAAGAGGCACCTTAACTCGATGAATTATATCTTTAATGAGGTCTTCTGATTTCTGCCCTTCAAAAGCAGCCTCTGACTTCAGGATGATTCGATGAGACAATACGTAAGGGGCAAGGAATTTCACGTCATCCGGTAGAACATAATCTCGATTTCTCATAAACGCATAGGCCTGGCAAGCCTTCATTAAAGAAAGGGACCCACGAGGACTAGCTCCAAGATAAATCGATGTATTATTTCTCGTTCTGCTCACAATATCTATAATGTATTGCTTAACGGACCCCTCAACAAAAACTGCTTTTACCTTCTTCTGCATATCTAACAGTTCTTCTAACGGTAGCGCAGCGCCTATGGAGTCAATTGGATGCGCATGCTCTGTTCTATTTAAGACTTCAAGCTCCTCTTCAGGAGTTGGATATCCCATTCGTAATTTCAATAAGAAACGATCAAGCTGTGCTTCTGGAAGTGGATATGTTCCTTCATATTCAATAGGATTTTGTGTCGCCATTACAAAGAATGGCTGTGGAAGAATATGCGTTTCACCATCAACCGTCACGCTGCCCTCTTCCATGCCTTCAAGAAGAGCTGATTGTGTTTTAGGGGACGTTCGATTGATCTCATCCGCTAGAACGATATTTCCAAGGAGGGGTCCTTTACGGAATTCAAACTTCATTTCACTTTGATTAAAAATGGACACTCCAGTTAAATCAGAAGGGAGCAAATCTGGTGTAAACTGAATTCTGTTAAATCGAGCGCCAACTGATTTGGCAAGCGCACGTACCATCATCGTTTTACCAACCCCTGGAACATCCTCAAGTAGAACATGACTTCCTGCAAGCAGTGCAACAAGGCTTAATTCAGCAACTTCTCGTTTACCGACTATAACTGTTTCTATATTTTCAATAACTCGCTTAACAGCTGGTTGGTACGCATCGAATTGGTACGATGAACTCATAGCTGATTCCTCCAATAATTAATAATCTACTGCACACTTTATGAAAATAGGTAACTTTTCCTATAACAATACAATTCTAGGATCAAAGACAAGTGTCTGAATACTCATAACTTTATTGTAACAAAAATAAGAATGGACCCGTTAGTGTAAGTTCGTTTTCTTACATGAGCCACAACCTCTAATTTGCACAGATAAATAAAGTATTATAAATTAAAGATAATTTAATAGTAAATACTCATCAATGTATATGAATTGCGTGAATTTGAAAGGAGGCTATGATGTCAGTCATACTTAGAAGAATTTATGATGAAGAGGACTCTCTTGGCGGGAACCGCATTTTAGTTGATCGTGTTTGGCCGAGGGGGATTTCAAAAGAAGATGCAAACCTCGATGACTGGATGAAGGAAATTGCTCCAAGCTCTTCGTTACGTAAATGGTTTAATCATGACCCCGACAAATTCGAAGACTTTAAAAAAGCGTATCGAAAAGAAATTGACGAAAGTGACAAAGCAAGTGAGAAACTCCAGGAATTAAAGAAGATGGCTACAAACGAAAGGCTTATTCTTTTGTTTGGCGCTAAAGATACCAAACACAATCACGCTATCGTCTTAAAGGAATTAATTGAAGAATAGGATCACATCGATTTAAAAGCTAGTCTTAAAGAGCGGCCGCCTCTTTCTACGACTAGCTTATTTCTCTTAACTCATTAAACTTCACATACACAAACAGTGAATAAAGAACAAGTAAGATCGCTCCTGCTGACATAATCGTCTCAATCGGAATACCAAATGAAAGAACAAGCGATGTAATTACATAGCTCACTGGTATAAGCCCCATTGAAGCAAGAGAGATTAATCCCATAACACGTCCCAACATCCTTTCCTCAATCATACTTTGGATAGCTGAAATAAAAGGAATGTTAGAACAAGAAAGACCAGCACCGAAAATGCCAAGCATCACCATACTCATCACTAGTTTTGTGGAGTAACTTAATCCCGCAAAAGCTAATCCTGCTAAAATCAATGCTAGTAAGGCTATGTGACCTCGATTCTTCGTGACATTAAGTACACCAATGACAACTGCACCAATCAGCATTCCTCCAGCGAGTGCCGCTTCTAATAGACTGAAGTCAACAGCATCTCCGCCTAAAACTGATATAACAAAAAGCGGTAGTCCCATCGTCATAGGTCCTACTAGGAATAAGTTCAGGAAAATAGTTGTTAGGACAACCAACAATAGCATCCTTGAATTTCTCACATACAAAACGCCTTCTTTAAAAGTTTTCCAGAATGATTTCTCAGTAAGTGAATCTGTTGTAGATGAAAAGGGGACGCGAATCAAGTAAATGAAGAGACTTGCAACGAGAAGCATGACTGCTGTAGTCGCAAACACGATTTCATAATTACCAAATGCAATAATAAGACCAGCGAGCATTGGAGCAACAATAAATGATGCTTGATTTGTCATCTGGATAATAGAATTCCCACGGGTTAGGTTATCCTTATGAATAATCGAAGGAATAACAGCACTCTCCGCAGCCCAAAAGAAGGCATCGAGAATACCAAATAAAAAAGCAACTCCAACAAATGTCCAAAGCGTAATATCCCCGAAAACAAACCAAATGACAAGACCACCTAACAGAATACTCCTTGAGAAATCAGACACGAACATGATTTTCGTCTTACTTCCCCGGTCTGCAACCGTACCACTAATAATCATAAAGATTACTCTTGGTATGCTAGAAGCAATATAGATTAAGCCAAGTGATGCCTCTAAATTCAAGACGTTTACAATGTACCAGCTCTCTGAAAACAAGAAGAACGAAATCCCAAAGCTTGAAAGAAGCGCCGCTGCCCAGAGGAAAAGAAAATTTCTATTCTTGAAGATCGATGGTGTTTGTTCAGTTGAACCCTCTAATTCCTCTTTTTGTACAGCCACATCTTTACCTGTCATCGTCACCACACCCTTACTGTTTTGATACTCTAAGTCTAATAAATAGAACGTGATTAGGCGATAACCTACAGGTTGAATTGAACTCCGTCTTAAGACTGAAAATAAAAAAGCTACGGGCAATCCCATAGCTCCAAGTTCCATTCCCACGACTCATAGAAACTAACCTACTCTTGTGTAGCTGTCTAAACAGAGAACAAGAAAAAAGAATCGCACTATAATTGATCACTTTTGTTTAAACCATTCTGGGTCATGAAAACCCTGAAAGTTTTCTTCAATCACTTTTCTAAATTCATCTGATTGTATTGCCTCTTTAATTGCTTGTACGTAAGGAGCATCTTTGTCCTTTCTGTTTACGACTACCTGGTTGATAATGTTCTCTGGTAATTTATCTCTTACTAATGCCTTCGTCAGATCCATGCCAGCTGCAATTGCAAAGTTTCCATTAACAGCAGCAAGATCTACTGAATCTAAGGTTCTTGGTAATTGAGCTGCTTCTACTGGTTTAAAGACTAGCTCTTTCGGATTATCTGTAATATCTTTCACCGAGGCACGGAGAGGATCAACATCTTCATCAAAAGAGATTACTCCATTATCTTTAAGTACAGTCAGACCTCGAGCAAGATTAGTAGGATCATTAGCAATGGCTACTGTACTTCCCTTTTCTATCTCATCCAATGATTGATACTTCTTAGAATAAATACCAATTGGAGCAGTAGGGACTTTTATAACGCCACTTAACTCCATATCATTTTCCTTTGCAAAAGCCTTCATATATACTTCATGCTGATACAAGTTGGCATCTATTGATCCATTTTTTAGCGCCATATTGGGTTGAACATAGTCATTGAACTCCTTGATTGTAACGGAGTATCCTTGCTTTTCAAGATATGGTTTAACACCTTGTTCTAGCATATCGCTATATGGAATCGTCCCCCCAAGGACCAACTCTTTTTGATCGTCGCTACTTGCCTTACTTCCATCTGACCCGCAGCCTGATAGTAAACCAACAACTATTAGAAGGAAAATCATTAATGTTTGGTTATTTTTCAAGATCATCATTCCTTACTCATTTTTTATCTACTGCTTTGGACACAAAATCACCCATGTATTGAACAAACTGAACTAGAACGACTAGAAGGATAACAGTAGTGAACATAACGGTATCATCGTAACGGTAATAGCCATAACGGATGGCTAAATCCCCAATTCCACCGCCACCAATTGTACCCGCCATTGCTGAGTATCCAATTAAACTGATTGCTGTAATGGTCATACCTGTTATTAATCCCGGTTTCGTTTCTGGCAATAAGATATGACGGATGATCATCCAGGGAGAAGCTCCCGTCGCTACTGCTGCTTCAATTACGCCTTTATTAATTTCACGAGCTGAAGATTCTACTATTCTTGCATAAAAAGGGATCGCTGCCACTGACAAAGACACAGAGGCTGCCAATGGTCCAATAGTCGTTCCAAGCAAGAAGCTAGTTAGGGGCAAGAGAAAAACGAGCAAAATAATGAACGGAACAGATCGAATCAAGTTAATCATGATGCCGACTGCCTGCTTCACCCATTTATTCTCTAGAATAAGTCCTTGATCGGTGACAAACAAAAGAATCCCTAATGGCAGTCCTATAAGAAATGCAAAAGACAAAGCAATGCCAACCATGACTAGCGTTTCAACGAAGGCGAGATTCAATTCAGGCAAAAGCTCGATAAGTCGGTCCACTCTCAATCACCTCCACTTTATGTACTCGTTTATGCAAGTAGTTAATAGCTTGATTGACTTGATCCTCTTCTCCACTAATATCCATAATGAAAACCCCTAGAGGTGTTTCTTGGATATACTCTACTTTCCCATGAAGAATATTTGCTCTGATATCAAAAGCTTGGATCATGTCAGAAACGACAGCATCGGTTGCAAGATCTCTTAGAAAGATAAGTTTGACTAGCTTGCCTTTTACGCGATCCATTAAGAGGTCCGGAATTTCAAATTCCAGAACGTTTTGAATAAATGTTTTCGTTAATGGATCTTTTGGAGCAGCAAAAATGTCAAAAGTGGTGCCTAATTCAACCACTTTGCCTTCACGCATCACTGCGCAACGATGACAGATTTCCTTCACAACTTCCATTTCATGCGTAATGACAACGATTGTGATTCCTAACTTCTGATTAATCTCTTTCAATAAAGAAAGAATCGACTCTGTCGTATTGGGGTCTAAAGCCGATGTCGCTTCATCACAAAGCAGTATTTTGGGGTCATTTGCTAAAGACCTTGCAATACTAACTCTCTGCTTTTGTCCACCGCTTAGTTGAGATGGATATTTCGCCAACTGATCACTCAATCCGACTACTTCTAATAAATGAACTACTTTATCCCTAATGTGCTTTTTCTCTACTCCAGCAGCAAGAAGTGCAAATGCCACGTTTTCAAACACCGTTTTAGAAGCAACTAAATAAAATCCCTGGAAGATCATCCCGATCGATTGCCTTGCCTTGCGAAGTTCTTTATTTGATAGCGTTAGTATATCAACGCCATCTACTCTAACAGAACCTGTTGTTGGCCTTTCTAACAAATTAATAAACCTCAGAAGTGTACTTTTCCCCGCTCCACTATACCCAACAATCCCAAAAATCTCCCCCTCGTTCACGGTGAGCGAAACGTTGTCTACAGCAATATTCTTTTCTTTTTTATTCCAATACTCTTTCGTGATCTCTCTCAATTCAATCATTGGACTTGTTCCTGTTTGAAAGTATAGGCTTTTCCTGGATGGTCAGCCGGTAAGGTAGCTTGTCCGTGAGAAAACAATTTCTCTCGGAGTGTTCCATGTGCATACTCTTTCTTATATAACCCTCGCTTCTGTAACTCAGGAACGACCAACTCAACAAATGCTTCTAAATCACCTGGTGTTACGAGATGGTTCAAATTGAATCCATCCACACCAGAAGCTTCGAACTGAAACTCGATCGCATCCGCTACCTCCTGGGGATTCCCTACTATGACGCTATTCCGATCGATTGCTTCAAAACGATTTAACACTTCTCTAACTGTAAGTTTCTTCGGTGCATCTTTTGTCAACATAGCTGCTTTATATTGCCCGCCTTCGGTCGACTTTTTATATTCAAACGGCTCATCTAAATGCATACCTTCAAATTCTTCCACATCATACCCGCTAGCTCCGTATTGCGCTTTCGCGGCATCTGAACTCCATAGTTGGTTGTATTCTTCAAACTTTTGCTCGGCTTCCGCTGTTGTATGACCAACTATGACGCTTAAGAAAGAGAAAATTTTGATGTGTTCGGGATTTCTTCCATGCTTAACGGCTCGTTCTCTAATATCATCCGCATAGTAACGGATTCGCTCAGGAGTGGGACCTCCAACAAAAATGCACTCCGCATGTTTCGAGGCGAATTCACGTCCTTTTTCTGAAGTTCCAGCCTGATAGATGACTGGAGTTCGTTGTGGAGAAGGTTCACTAAGGTGAGGACCTTCGACACTGAAATAATGTCCTTCGTGATTGATTTCGTGAACTTTGTTTGGATCAACAAGAGTATCAGTTTGATGATCCTCAACAACTGCTCCATCTTCCCAACTGCTCTCCCACAATTTATAGGACACGTCCATATACTCATGAGCGATATCATACCGTTCATCATGACGAATCATCTTATCAAGACCAAAGTTACGAGCAGCATTCGGTAAATAGGACGTCACAACATTCCAGGCAACTCGCCCTTTTGTTAGGTGATCAAGAGTCGAAAACCTGCGCGCATTTCCGAACGGTGCTTCATATGTCGTACTCACCGTTACAGCGAATGAGAGGTGTTCGGTAACACTCGCCATCGCAGGGACGAGAAGTGCGGGATCATTGATCGGAACTTGCAACCCGTCACGTATCGAAGGTTCTTTACTCTTCTGATAAACATCATATACACCGAGGACATCAGCGAAGAACACCGCATCGAATTTCCCTCTCTCTAATGTCTTAGCAAGGCTCAACCAATAATCCAAATCTTTGTATTTCACGTGTCGCTTGCTTTCTGGGTGTTTCCATAACCCATGTGAATTGTGCATAGAACTGTTCATTTCAAATGCATTCAAGATCATTTGTTTACTCATCTCTCCATACCTCCACTCTTTTTTAGGACGCAAAAAGGCCTCTTCATAAGAAAAGAAGAGGCCGTGAAAAAGCAACTGTCTTTTCTTATCCTTCAAGCATTGCTTGCTGGAATTGGCACAGTACTCCTGCGAGTCTGTTGCCGAGGCTTCAAAGGGCCAGTCCCTCCACCTCTCTTGATAAGAAAGTTTGTTTTTATTGAATTTAACGTTGAATATACAGCACTGCTTCATGACCTGTCAACAAGAAATCAAACTATTATTTCTTTTCTAATTATTTGTTGACATTGGATTAATTTGTCTTTATTCTATTCTTTAACGCACTAATACATTTATCAAGAGTCAGGGGAGGAATCTGGTCCAACGATCCTGCAGCAACCGCTTAATAAGCAAGGTGCTCATTCCAGCAGACTTTTTGTCTGAAAGATAAAGCTTGTATGGTTCGAATCAAGAAGAGCCTAAGTCTACTTTCAGCCCGAGAGTAGACTTTTTTGTATGGCTCTTTTCTAAAAGATTGTTGCTTTTGAAATAATTTTAAAAAACTAATCTTAGTGATGGGAGCGGAAGGATGCTCGACTCCTGCGGAACTAGCGGGACAGGTGAGACCCCACAGGAGCGTTAGCGACGAGGAGGCTCACCGCCCGCCCCGCGGAAAGCGAGCATCCTGGAGCGGAAATTAACTCACTATAGCAACAATGTTTACGAAAAGAGCCTTTTGTATAGAGAAAAAGGAGGATAACGATGCCATTCGCAATCGAAAAACAGCCTAACTTAAAAGAAGACCTCGCAGAGCTAGTAGAACGGTTTAAAACAAGAGCCGCCAAATACGATGAAGAAGAAAGGTTTCCTTATGAGAATTTCGAAGACTTAAAAGAGAGGAACTTTCTATCACTCACGGTGCCAAAAGAATATGGAGGCTATGGACTTAACCTGTATGACTTCTTGAAAGTTCAAGAACAGCTTGCCTCCGGAGATGGAGCTACCGCCCTCTCCCTTGGTTGGCAGCTTGGCGTTATATTAGAAATCGCTGAATCAAGAGCGTGGGATGAAGAAGTCTTCTCAAAATTGTGCGCACTTATCGTAAACGAAAAAGCGCTCTTAAACCTCGCGCAAACTGAAAAAGCGACCGGAAGTCCTTCCCGCGGAGGAACCCCTCTCACGACAGCAACTAAAACACCCGATGGATGGGTGATCAATGGACGGAAATCTTTCACGTCGATGGCCGTAGCTCTTGACTACTCCATCGTTACTGCTGACGTTGATCAAACCGGAAAGAAAGGGTTTGTGCTGATCGATCATAAGCTTGAAGGTGTTCAGGTGGAAGAAACGTGGGATAGCATCTCGATGAAAGGCACAAAGAGTGATGATCTCATATTGAATGACGTGCTTGTTAAACCTGAGGACATGTTAGTCATAGAGGAAAAACAAACGTCATCACCTAAGGGATGGTATTTGCAAATACCCGCTGTGTACCTCGGCATCGCAACGTCGGCAATGGACTACACGGTCGAATTCGCCTCTACCTTCTCCCCATCAACCCTTCCTGGGCCGATTAAAGATGTCTCAGAAGTACGTAGGAAGATAGGTGAAATGCAGTTAGAGCTATTCAACGCGCGAGAAGTTCTTTATTCTGTCGCAAAGCGTTGGAGTGAAAACCCTAATGAACGCCAGCAAATGGGGGCTGATTTAGCAGCAGTTAAGCATATCGTTACAAATAGCGCGAACCGGGTCGTCGATTTAGCGATGCGCGTGGTTGGTGCTAGAAGTCTTTCAGCTAGCAATCCCTTACAGCGACACTTTCGTAACGTGCGAGCAGGACTTCACAACCCGCCGACTGATGATGCAATTGTTTATAGTCTTGCAGACAGTATTTTAAGAGATAAATGAATTTATAGGTATAAAAGAATACCAAGTGTATGAACAAATGCTTTTAGGAGGATGAATAATAATGAGCGATGTTGTACTGATTTATGGAGGTAATTCTCTACAATCGAGATTGAAAGGGATTAAAGATTACGCAGAAAGTTATTTAGATGAGCGCTCGATCTTCTATGAATCAATCAATGTGATCGACCTTCCCGCAACAGATTTAATCACCGCTAACTTTAGTAGTTCTGCCATTATCGAAGCGAATGAAAAAGTGGAGAAAGCGAATGCTGTCATTATTTTGACGCCTGTCTATAAGGCATCGTATACAGGGATATTGAAAACTTACCTTGATCTTCTCCCTCAAAAGGCTTTGAAGGGTAAAGCGGTTCTTCCATTGATGATTGGTGGCTCGTTTGGACACCTGCTTGCGATCGATTATGCGCTTAAGCCAGTGTTGTCTTCCCTTGGAGCGACAACACTGCTGAGTGGTGCTTATGTGATTGATCAGCATGTTCAGCGTGTTGAGGGGAATACGTTTGTGTTGGATGAGGAAGCGAAAGAACGGGTGAGGATTAATTTGGAGACATTGGAGGAAGAATTGAAGAAATAGAAAAGAGATGACGAACGGGATGTTCGTCATCTCTTTGAATTTGTGAAAAAGGAGATGATGAAATATAGCCAAGTGAATGAAATGTTAGGGTCATTGTTACTTCCCATACTAAATTCACTAAGTTATATTATTACATCATGCCGCCCATTCCACCCATACCGCCCATGCCGCCCATATCAGGCATGCCGCCGCCTGCATTTTCTTCAGGCTTGTCAGCGATAACGGCTTCAGTTGTAAGAAGCATAGCTGATACAGATGCTGCATTTTGTAGTGCAGAACGAGTAACTTTAGTAGGGTCAACAATACCAGCGTCAACCATGTTTACCCACTCACCAGTAAGGGCGTTGAATCCAACACCGATTTTTTCGCCTTTAAGGCGTTCAACCACAACAGATCCTTCAAGACCAGCGTTGTGAGAGATCTGACGGATTGGCTCTTCAAGAGCACGAAGAACAATCTTAACGCCAGTAGCTTCGTCACCAGTCGCTTCAACAGCTTGAACAGCCTTAACGACGTTTACTAGAGCTGTACCACCACCGGATACGATTCCTTCTTCAACCGCTGCACGAGTTGAGTTAAGAGCATCTTCAATGCGAAGTTTACGCTCTTTCAATTCCGTTTCAGTTGCCGCACCAACTTTGATGACAGCTACGCCGCCAGCAAGCTTAGCAAGACGTTCCTGAAGCTTCTCTTTATCGAACTCAGATGTTGTTTCTTCAAGCTGAGCTTTGATCTGGTTTACGCGACCAGCAATTTTGTCAGTCTCGCCAGAACCTTCAACGATTGTTGTATTTTCTTTCGTTACAACAACTTTAGAAGCACGACCGAGCTGAGTAATGTTTGCTTGTTTAAGATCAAGACCAAGATCTTCAGTAATCACTTCAGCACCAGTTAGTGTACCAATGTCTTCAAGCATAGCTTTACGACGGTCACCGAAACCAGGAGCTTTAACAGCTACTGCATTAAACGTTCCGCGAAGCTTGTTCACAACGAGTGTTGCAAGTGCTTCACCTTCAACGTCTTCAGCAATCATAAGAAGTGGTTTACCTTGTTGTACAACTTGCTCAAGCACTGGAAGTACATCTTGAATGCTTGCGATCTTCTTATCAGTGATAAGAATGTAAGGATCTTCTAGAACAGCTTCCATTTTGTCAGAATCTGTCACCATGTATGGAGATGCATATCCGCGATCGAACTGCATACCTTCTACTACTTCAAGCTCAGTAGCAAATCCTTTTGATTCTTCTACAGTGATAACGCCGTCGTTTCCAACGCGCTCCATTGCTTCAGCGATCAATTGACCTACTTCTTCGTCAGCAGCAGAGATGGATGCAACTTGTGCGATCGACTCTTTGCCTTCGATTGGCTTAGAAATGTTTTTAAGCTCTTCAACAGCAGCTTTAGTAGCTTTCTCAATTCCTTTACGGATAACCATTGGGTTAGCACCAGATGCTACGTTTTTAAGACCTTCGCGTACCATAGCTTGTGCAAGAACGGTTGCAGTTGTTGTACCGTCACCAGCAACATCATTTGTTTTGCTAGCTACTTCAGCTACAAGCTTTGCACCCATGTTTTCGAATGCATCTTCAAGCTCGATTTCTTTCGCGATCGTTACACCATCATTTGTGATAAGTGGAGATCCGAATTTCTTCTCGAGGACAACGTTACGTCCTTTTGGGCCGAGTGTAACTTTAACTGCATTTGCAAGAGAATCTACACCGCGAAGCATCGCGCGACGGGCTTCTTCACTAAACTTAATGTCTTTTGCCATTTGTTACCCTCCTAAATGTATGTAGTTCTTTTATTTTTGTTTTTACTTACCTACGACTGCAAGAATATCGTTTTCACGAAGAATTAAATACTCTTTACCGTCATACTTTACTTCAGTACCAGCATACTTGCTGTAGATAACAGCATCTCCTTCTGATACTTCAAGAGCTACGCGCTCTCCACCATCAGTTAGTGCACCGCTACCTACAGATACGACGCGACCTTCCTGTGGCTTTTCTTTTGCAGAATCCGGAAGCACGATTCCGCTTGATGTTTTTTCTTCTAATTGAATTGGTTCGATTACTACACGATCACCTAAAGGCTTTAGCAACTCAAACACCCTCCTCAGATGGATATAATGGTTTGATTCGTCTCATTAGCACTCACCATCGTCGAGTGCTAACACAAGTATATAATAAAATAATTCACTATTCTTTTGCAAGTAGTAAGGTTGATTTTTTTTACAGAAAATTTGCATACCTTCATTTACCAGCTTTCTGACGAAAAAGATAAGACTTATGCACTAGATTTCACAAAATGTGTTTCCCGACACATTTGACCTTTCTTTAAGGGATCTTATTAACGGCATTCCCACTAGGAAATGTGTTAAACTAATACGAGTATGCAGAATACCTATGACAGGTATGCAAACCACAAAAAGGAGTTATGCTTCTTGGCCAAACATTATTGGACTATATTAATAACCTATATCGTTATGCAACTTTCAGGAATTGTGGGAGTAGACTTCCTTAAATTCTTAAACGTGTCTGATCCAGTTGTAACCTGGTCAGTCTTTAGCTTTCTAACAGCTCTCATTATTATGCTGTTCCTTCTTCGTTCGACACCTGATGTTCCTTTTGAGCGGTCTACTCGCGTATCGAAAGGGCAAGCGGTTGGATGGAGTATTCTAGGCGTATTTATGGCGTATGCCTCTCAAATTATCGCTGCAATGATTGAAATGAATGTTTTTGGGATCGAACCGGGCTCAGAGAACACGGAGATGTTAATTGAGGTTGCAAAGGCAGCACCTATTTTCATTATTGTAACGTCCGTTATTGGACCTATCTTAGAAGAAATTGTTTTCCGAAAAGTTATATTCGGATCGTTGTACACTCGATTTAATTTCTGGATTGCCGGTATTTTAAGCTCTGTAATTTTCGCTGCCATCCATTTTGACTTTTCGCATCTTCTTATCTATACGGCAATGGGACTCACGTTCTCGTTTTTATACGTTAAAACAAAGCGGCTTATCGTACCGATTATTGCTCATATGACAATGAACACAATTGTTGTAGTAATAAACGTCTATTTTGCTGATGATATAATGGAGATGGAGAAGCAGCTCGAACAAATGCAATCGTTTATTGGAGGATTTTTCACATGAAGTTTTCACCAACTCTTATGGGGTTTTTCTATGCGGGTCTAGGCTCAACCTTTACCTATCTCGCCATTCAAAGTGCAGGGACAGATGGAGATGTTTGGAGTTTCTGGACGATCTTGCTCATGGTTCTTGCCACAGTCGATTTCGTTTACGCGATCCGATTCTTTTTATTAAAAAAGAAAATCAACCAAATGAAGAAAAATGAAGAAAACAAAAAGCGATAGGACCGAGTCCTATCGCTTTTTTCTATTAGCCTATGTTATCTGATTCTTGCGCTTCTTCAAGCAGACGTTTCGCTTCAGCTTGTAACCTTTTCCTATATCCGTATCTAGACACAATAATACTGAATTCATAAAGAAGCAAAAGCGGCACAGTTACCATGAGATGCGAGATGATTTCAGGTGGAGTAATCATACCTGCAATCACTAAAAGTACAAAGTAAGCATACTTCCTTATTTGTACGAGCATAGCTGGATTTAACATCCCAAGTCTCGTAAAGAACAACACGATAACTGGCAACTGAAAAACAAAACCGAACGGCAATGTTAATTGAAACAAGAAGCTGAAATATTGATTTGCTCCATACATTTCCTGAATATTGAGGCTCTCCGCAAGGTTCCCAACAAAATCAATAACGAACGGGAACAGAACAAAATAGGAAAACGAAACACCACCAAGAAAGAGAATGAAAACAGATGGAATGTACGACAATGTTACTTTCCGTTCATTTTCAAAAAGCCCTGGTGAAACGAAAGCCCATAATTGATATAGTGCGAGTGGAGACGTCATGATAAATGCAATGAGAAAAGCAAAGCTGAAATAAACTTTCAACGGGTCAGTGAGATGAAAAGCGTTCATCGGAATACCCTGTGCTTCAGGAGCATGTTGCAAGAACACTATGACTGGCTTTGCCAGAAACAGTCCTGCAATAAAGGAAAGAATTAAGAAAACGACAGTAATGATGATTCGTTTTCTTAATTCTTCTAAATGATCATAGATGGATTGCGTCTGATCCTCCATTCACTATCCGTCCTAACCGATTACTTGTCGTTATTTTTCTTGTCATTTGGTTCATCGTCATCATCCGCTAGACCTTTTGTAGCGTTTTTGAACTCACGAAGTGTGTTACCTGCTGCTTTACCAAGCTCAGGTAATTTTTTTGGTCCGAAGATAATTAAAGCAACAACTGCAACTAAAGCGATACTTGCTCCACCCATTCCCATGCGTGTCACCTCCTTACGATTTATACTGGATAATGCTTCATGAAATAAACAAGCGCCTGCAGTTCAACAGCGAGATCAATGTGATGGACACGAATATGATCAGGAACTGTTAACCGAGCAGGGGTAAAGTTCAAAATACCTCTAATCCCTGTATCGTTCATCTGATCTGCAATTGACTGTGCAACATGAACTGGTACGGTTAAAATCACAACTGAAATATCTTTTTCTTTGATCTGTTTTGTGAATTCATCTATATGATAGACCGGGACGCCGCCGATTTCCTGATTGACTTTCTCTGCATCTGCATCAAACGCCAATTCAATTTTAGTATTGTTATTTTTAATAAAATTGTAGTGGAGAAAGGCTGTCCCAAGGTTACCAACGCCAATTAGAGCTACCTTTGTTGTTTCATCTTGATCAAGCGTCTTACTAAAGAAAGATAACAAATAATGAACATTATACCCATAGCCCTTTTTACCCAGGGCTCCAAAGTAACTAAAGTCTCTTCTAATCGTAGCTGAATCCACCTTAATGGCTTCACTTAATTCAGCTGAAGACACTCGCTGTTTACCTGATGCACTTAAATTCTTTAAATATCGATAATAAAGCGGCAGCCGCTTTGCTGTCGCCTGCGGAATCTTCGCCTGATCAATATCCATCATATACCTCCATATTGATCTCCGCGCTCCATCACCAGGTTATTCGCGCGTGTAATCCCCGCTTTTTCCTCCTGTTTTGGTAAGGAGATAAGTTTCCCCGATAACGATGCCTTTATCCAACGCTTTGCACATATCGTATACTGTTAATGCAGCAGCTGTTGCTGCCGTCAGCGCTTCCATTTCAACGCCAGTACTTCCGCTTGTCTTCACATTAGTCTCAATGATGAGCTTATATGATGAAGACGTCTCCTGCCAATCAAAATGTAAGTCAACGCCAGAAAGCGCTATCGGATGACACATAGGGATGAGATCAGATGTTTTTTTTGCTGCCATAATTCCGGCAATTTGGGCGACCTGAAGTACATCGCCTTTCTTCATCGTACCTGCTTTGATACGAGAATAAATTTCTTCACTCACCAGCACGCTCGTCCGTGCAGCTGCCGTTCGAACTGTGGGAGTCTTATCAGAAATGTCGACCATTTTGGCACGGCCTTCTTCATTAAAGTGAGTAAATGAACTCATATCTGCCCCTTTCTTCATCCATAGATGATAGAAGGTTAATGCTACTACTTGTGACTATACACCATTTTTTGCTGTCTTGCTGTTTTTTTGGTGACATTTTTTTGCTAAATCATGAACATTCCTTTAGTTGCTCAGCCTATCCCCTCTGCGGTAAACTTATAGGAAACAAGGTAGATTGCCGAACCATCCGAGTCAAACAAAATTGGAGTTAAACTGATCCTTTACTCCTTTACAACCTGGACAACTCAACTACCGTATAAGGAAAGAAGTAGAGGTGAACGAACATGATCGTACTACAAGTTAATGGGCTCACCAAATCTTTTGGTGCTGATACCATTTTATCGAATATTAAATTAGAAGTACAATCCCGAGACCGAGTAGCACTTGTTGGACGGAACGGTGCAGGGAAATCTACTCTTCTTAAAATGATCACCGGGCAGCTTTCTTACGACTCTGGGGATATTATTAAGCCGAAAGATGTTTCGATTGGCTACATGGCTCAGGATACTGGACTCGAATCGGACCTTTCGATCTGGGATGAGATGCTAGGCGTTTTTGAACGATTGCGTAAGATGGAGGACGAGCTTCGTCGTTACGAGAAGAAGATGGGTAACCCTGATATCTATGAGAATGAGACAGAATATCAACGTATTTTAAAAGAATATGATGAACTTCAAGATGCCTTTAAAGACCAGGGTGGATACAAGTACGAAGCAGATATCCGAACTGTACTGCACGGCCTTAACTTTAAAGATTTTGATACTAGCACCAAAATTTCCACATTAAGTGGTGGGCAAAAGACACGTCTCGCTCTCGGTAAACTGTTACTAACGAAACCTGAGCTGTTAATTCTAGATGAGCCAACGAACCATCTTGATATTGAAACACTAACGTGGCTTGAAGGTTACCTTCAAAATTATTCAGGTGCATTACTCATTGTATCTCATGACAGGTATTTCTTAGATAAAATTGTTACAAAAGTTTATGAGGTATCTAGACACCGCGCGGAACGATTCGAAGGAAACTACAGCTATTATCTGGATGAAAAAGAACAACGTTACGAACAACAAATGAGAGAGTTCGATAAACAACAAAAAGAAATCGCAAAGCTTGAAGAGTTTGTACAAAAGAACATCGTTCGTGCCTCTACAACGAAGCGAGCACAAAGTCGAAGAAAACAACTTGAACGAATGGAGAGAATTGATAAACCAAAGGGTGATGAGAAATCAGCCAACATCTCTTTCTCCATTGATAAACAAACAGGAAATGATGTACTCACACTGAGGGAACTTGCCATCGGCTACCCTACTAACACCATTAACCAAGGTTTAACCTTTGATCTTAAACGACAGGAAAGCGTCGCGCTTGTCGGGCCAAATGGGATTGGTAAATCAACACTTCTTAAAGCAATTGTTACTGGGCAAACTTTGCTCGATGGCGATATTCATTATGGAAGCAATGTAAAGATTGGTTTCTATGATCAAGAGCAAACCAATTTAACTACTAATAAAACCGTGTTAAAAGAGTTATGGGATGACTTCCCATTAACTGATGAGAAAGACGTTCGCGCTGTTCTAGGCCGCTTCCTCTTTACTGGTGATGACGTACTGAAAACAGTATCAGACCTAAGTGGTGGCGAGAAAGGTCGACTTGCCCTTTCCAAATTAATGATGCAAAAATCCAACCTTCTTATATTGGACGAGCCAACAAACCACCTGGACCTCGATAGTAAAGAGATTCTTGAAGAGGCTCTTATCCAATTCCCTGGTACAATTCTTTTCGTCTCGCATGACCGTTATTTCATTAATCGAATTGCGACTAGAGTATTGGAGCTATCACCAGATGGGGTAACAGCTTATCTCGGCGACTATGACTACTACGTGGAGAAGAAACAAGAACTTGAAGAGCTCGCTGCACTTGAACAACAATCGAATCAACCTGAACAGCAACCTTCAGGTAAAACAAGCTTCCAGCAGGATAAAGAAACAAAACGACAAGAACGTCAAATGCTTCGACGAATTGAAGAAATAGAAAAAGAAGTCGATACCGCAGAGAAACGTATGGCAGAACTTGAAGAAGAGCTTTGCCTTCCAGAAGTTTTCGAGGATCACGAGAAAGTTATGAAGTTAAATGAAGAAATGGATCAACTTCGCCAAAAAGCAGAAATGTTAATGGAAGAATGGGAAGAATTACAGGAAGCTTAGAAAAACAGTCCACAGTGGACTGTTTTTTCATTAGATAGGAAATTTTCCGACATATTCACACTATCCACACACTTATCAACAGAAAGAAACTCTTTATCACCTGTTTCTTAAAATTTATCCACATTATCCACAGTTTTTATATACTTGTGCACATTAAACAACTAAGTCCATAAATCGTAGTTATGATGCACATTAGTCACTTTTATCCACACTACACACATAGTGTGGATAACTTTTCGTTTTAACACTTTATCTTAAACACAAAAAACCGGGATTAGATTCCCAGTTCTAATCCCGGATTTGCGTTAAGTTCTAATGAAGAACGTTTGCCTTTTCGGTAAGCAATTGTTCCTGCTGCTGCAATCATTGCGGCATTGTCAGTACAATAATGAAGAGGTGGAATCACCAGCTCGGCATTTCTCCCATCAAATGCATCCTTCAAAGCATTTCTGAGACCACTGTTAGCTGCTACTCCTCCAGCAAGAAGCACTTGATTTACACCATACTCTTCTGCTGCTCGAAGTGTCTTCGTCACAAGAACATCTACAACCGATGCCTGAAAGCTAGCTGCAAGATCTTCTGGCTTTAATTTCTCGTTCCGCTGCTTCGCGTTGTGAACAGTATTAATAACGGCCGATTTTAAACCACTAAAGCTAAAATCATATGAACCTTTCTCTAGCCAAGCGCGGGGAAGAACAATAGATTCCTCTCCCTCCTGTGCAAGGCGATCAATATGAGGTCCACCCGGGTAAGGAAGCTGCAATGTTCTAGCAACCTTATCATAAGCCTCACCAGCTGCGTCATCACGCGTTTCTCCAATTACCTTGAACTCACCCTCAGCCTCCATATAAACTAGCTCTGTATGACCCCCTGAGACAACAAGTGCAAGTAATGGATACGAAAGATCTGTAACAAGTTGGTTTGCATAGATATGCCCTGCAATATGGTGTGTGCCAATAAGTGGCTTCTGATGAGCAAAAGCCAGTGCTTTAGCTGTATTAACACCAATTAGTAAAGCTCCTACTAAACCAGGTCCTTCAGTTACCGCTATTCCATCAATATCTTCCATTGATAGATCCGCCTCATCGAGAGCCTCTTTTAGAATAAGTGTCATCTGTTCCACATGATGCCTAGACGCGATTTCAGGAACAACTCCGCCAAATCGCTTGTGGCTCTCAATTTGAGAAGCTACCACATTAGCAACTACCTCTTTGCCACCCTTAACAATGGCAACCGCAGTTTCATCACAGCTCGTTTCTATTCCGAGTATTATTTCTTGATTATTTTCCATCTAATTTCACCCACATAACTAGCGCATCTTCTTGATTATCCGTATAATAATTCTTTCTAATGCTACCTTCTTCAAAACCATATTTCCGATATAGATTCTGCGCAATTGTATTTGATACTCTTACTTCAAGTGTCATCTTAAGAGCACCGCGTGATTTCGCAAAATCAATCGCTCTTTTTAAAAGCGCTTCTCCAAGCTTCATCCCTCTAAAATCTGGGTGAAGAGCTATATTTGTAATATGCGCTTCATCGATAATCACCCAAACACCACAATATCCCGCTATATCTTCCCCTACTTCTAGAAGAAGGTATGTAGCGAAATGATTAATGACAACTTCATTATAAAAGGCTGTTCTGCTCCAGGGAGTTGGAAATGTTGCTTGCTCAATGTGCATGACAGCTTCTATATCTTCCACGGTCATCGACCGAAAGGATACCGTTTTGTTCATCGCTAATCCCCTACTTTTTCTGTGAAGCTAGCCACTTCGCTTCAGCCTCAGCCATTCTTACATAGTTTGGTGTAAATTGATGGACATCCTCTACAGGTTCTTTACTAGATCCTATCCTCGCAAGTTCTGAAGGACGAGCATTCAAACTACTAACTGGCGCAAAAAGTGCTTTGTCTCCAAGGATTAATTCAATTTTCTCTCTATGAATAGCCAAATCATTACTAATAAATAAGAAGCTTTCGAAATGGTCCTTGTTTTCATTCAGCCAGTCCTCAAACAATACAATCCTATCTTTCGTTCGTCTTTGTACTAGCGTTCCATTTGCCTCAAAAAGGCTCATATACACCTGACCTCTTCGTGCATCAAAAAAAGGAACGGTAACTCCTGGAAAGTATCGACCGTTTTGCCCTAACACTTCAAGACTAGAAACACCGACAAGTGGTATTCCAAGCGTCCACGCAAGCGTTTTGGCAATGCTAATCCCAATCCTTAATCCAGTATAGGACCCTGGCCCCTCAGCTACTACGATCCGCTCAAGTTCATTAGGTTTTACTCCGACCTCTTCAAGCAATTGTTCAATAGCAGGCATTAACCGAACGGAATGATTTTTCTTTAGGTTTGTAATAACCTCTCCGATAATAGTATCTCCATCCATGACCGAAACGCCCATACAATAGTTTGAAGAATCAATAGCTAGTACTTTCATGCTGCAACTCCTTACACACCGACTCATAGAAAGTTCCAAATGGCCTTAAAATAAGTCTACGTTCTGATTCTCTTTGATGATAGATTTCTACTCTTAGAAGCTCACTTGGAAGCATATCCTGAATAAATTTCGCCCACTCCACAACGGTTACGCCTTCGCCTTCAAAGTATTCACCAAAACCTAAATCCTCATCGCTCTCTTCTAAACGATAGGCGTCCATATGATAAAGAGGAATGTTTCCTTCATATTCTTTAATGATTGTAAAAGTTGGACTGTTTACTACTTTCGTAACACCAAGACCTTTTCCAATCCCTTTTGTAAACGTCGTCTTGCCAGCACCCAGATCTCCTTCAAGCGTTAATACACAGCCTGGCTTAAGCTTCTGTGCAAGCTTTTTACCAAACTCCATCGTTTCTTCTGGAGATTTCATGATGAAAGCATATCCACTCATGTCCATCACCTATTCTTTAGACGAGAAGTGATTATAGCCCTTCTTGTCTAGTTTAAATTTTTGATCTTTATAACTCATCCATACACCCGACTTTTTATCTTCAACATAGCCGATTTTATAAATTGATTCATTTTGTTCACGGAAAAGATTCTGAACATGTTCCCAGTCCGCCTCTGCTACAGTTCCAATTAATTCGTAATCTTCTCCGCCGTTTAACATCCATTCTAACCGTTGAAAAGAGGAATAAGCGTCAAATCCTTCAGGAGCAGGAATTAAATCCTGCTCGAGTACAATAGAAACGCCACTCGCTTCAGATATTTCATGTGATTCACTAGCTATCCCGTCACTCACATCATTTAATGAAACGCGAAAATCACTTTTAGCTAGAATCCGTCCTTGCTTAACACGAGGATTTGGCTCTTGATGATAGGAAAGATAAGGATTCGATTCTCCACTTAATAAAGATGATAGGCCAGCAGCGGAGCCTCCAACCGGTCCAGTTAGGAAGACCACATCTCCGGGCCTTGCATTGCTTCTAAGGAGTCTGCGTCCTTTTTCGATCTTACCGATAACGGTAACCGAAATGTGAAGATCACTTCTAGTGGAAACAGTATCCCCTCCTATCATGTCCATTTGATAATCATCACCAAGTGCTTTTAGGCCTCTATAAATTTCTTTAAGCTGCCTCGTGGACCACCCCGTATCAGGAACTGACAGTGAAACAAGATAAAATAACGGAATACCACCCATAGCTGCTATATCGCTAATATTAACAGCTAGAGCTTTTCTTCCTATTTGAAAAGGAGACATTGTATCTTTCTTAAAGTGAACGCCCTCCACCATTGTATCTGCACAGGCAATCTCATCACAATCTGCACCAATATGATAAAGAGCAGCATCATCCCCAATGCCCTCAATTAGTTCGTCACGAAATGTATAAGCTGGCTTAATGGATTGTATAAACGCAAACTCATCTTTCAATCCAACTCATCTCTCTTTCTATTTTATAAAAAAACCTTAGGAATTTCATCCTAAGGTACTTTTTCTATCTATTAGTTTATCTTACTTAAGAGTAAATTCACATGATTCTTTCGAAAAACTTGTTCTTTTCAACCATCATCAGATACGCATAGAACTTACCTATCTGTGCGTATAAAAAAAAAGCGAACAATTCGCTCTATAAAAATGGCGGTCTCGACGGGAATCGAACCCGCGATCTCCTGCGTGACAGGCAGGCATGTTAACCGCTACACCACGAGACCAGTATGTATTGTTTGTGCACTTACGTTTGAAAGAAATAATATCATGTTATGAGTTTAGGTTGCCCCTAAAGGGACTACAATAAAAATTTAACAAGGAAGATTATTCAACGTAGTGAGAATTTATAATTGGTTGCGGGGGCAGGATTTGAACCTGCGACCTTTGGGTTATGAGCCCAACGAGCTACCGAACTGCTCCACCCCGCGACAGTATAAAAATAAATGTTATGCCTGCTTCTTTATGCAGAACACTGTTTCTTCCTCTACAAGGTTATACTTCGATGCGTATCCGTCAAAACAACTCGATGTTGTTTCAATGATGTAACGCTCGTTGCTCCACCCCGCGACGGTATGAATGCACATACAATGATGTGCTGTTATAGTGTCTTACCTAGGCACAAGTAATACTATACCAGATAAATCTAATGAATGCAACCTTTAGTAAAAAAAGAAAAAATCCCTACTAGAGGGATTTTTCAACAGCTTGTTTAAATGCTGCAACAATGTCATTTCCATTTTCAATTCCGACTGATATACGAACAAGTTGTTTCGTAATACCAAGTTTTTGTCTTGTACTCTCAGGAATTGTTCGATGTGATGTTCCGATTGGATAGGATACTGTTGTATCTAAACCAGCAAGAGTTGGGATAATCTTAACCCACCCAAGTGACTTAAAGAATGTTTTTACATCCGTACTTTCTTCTAATTCAATGGAAACCATAGCACCATTTCCTCTTTCGGAAACGTACTCTGGGTAGTATACATTTTTAATTCCTTCCACACCTTTTAACTCATCCGCAAGAAACGCGGCATTTCTCACATGTCGCTCCATTCTCACACTCATCGTTTTTAAACCTCTGCAACCAAGCCAAGCTTCGAATGGACTTAAGTTCGCTCCAAGGTTAATCACTTTTGCCTTCGCCTTTGCAAGAAGATCCTCTCTTCCCACAAGAACTCCTGCAGTCACATCACTATGGCCGCCTATATACTTTGTTGCGCTATGTACAACGAGGTCAATTCCTGAACGATATGGCTGAAGAAGGTATGGGGTTGCGAATGTATTATCAACCATTGTTACTAATTCATGTTTTTGACCGAGCTCACTAAGCATAGTTAAGTTTTCTACACGAAGAAGAGGATTCGTAACAGACTCTGTATACAACAACTTTGTGTTAGAACGAATTGCATTCTCTACTTCCTCCTTCTTTGTAAAATCGACAAACGATACTTCAATTCCAAAGTCAGGGAGCTCTGCCTCAAAAAGAGAATATGTTCCACCATACAAGTCTTCACATGCCACAATATGATCTCCAGCTTTCACAACAGAAAGAACACCTGCAAGGATTGCTGAGAGCCCAGAGGAAGTTGCAAGGCCTTTAGGAGCGCCCTCAAGGTCTGCTACTCCCATTCCTAGATCATCCGTATTGGGGTTGCTAACGCGCGTATATAAATAATCTTTTTTTCCTTCGTAAAATGATTCAAGTTCGTCCAGATCTTCAAATACAAATGCAGATGTTTGGTATATTGGCTTTACTTTACTAACTGTATCTTCTTTTGTTTTTCTAGGAAAACGCACCGCTTTTGTGTCAAAATGAAAATCCATTTATTTTCCCCTTCCACTGTGTAAAATTCTTTTTCATTAACTGTACGTCTTCTCAGTGTGATTATCAAGGGATTCGGTTCGAATTTTCAATTTATTATCTCAGTTATTGTTATTGAATCAATGCAGGCGCGTTTTAACGTTTTTCTTTTGCTATACTAAGCATTTATTACGGTTTATCCGCGATTATAGTGATTATATCCGCGATTCTGTTCTTAAGCAGCGCTTGTTAGTTAAAATCTTTTTGAGTTAAGACCATACAAAAAAGCCAGAGACCGTTTGATCTCTGACTTCTTTATTTGCCCAGCGACGTCCTACTCTTGCAGGGGGAGATCCCCCAACTACCATCGGCGCGCGAGCTTAACTTCCGTGTTCTC
>NZ_JAFKOI010000001.1 GCF_017303315.1 Bacillus sp. NTK071 | reverse complement strand
TAAATTTCATCTTAATACAAGGTAGTTTTTACTGGTTTATTAAGTGGAATAGATTGAAAAATAAAAGAACTATTCTACCTAATCTGTACAAGTTTCTCATCGTACTGAAATACATAAACTTTACACTAATTTGCATAGCACCTTTAATACTAATTATGGATATTGTTAAATTGGACCGAGTATCCTTTTATCCTTTGATACTTGCTGTATTTGTTTACATTTTTACCATTATCGAATATATTAACTATTTTCATATTCAATTAACAAATTACAAAAACGGAAGAGGGAAGAAGTCTTCAATTCCTAAGGAAATTAACAACATAAAACATCGGGTATAAAAGTATGAACTTATTATTTTTTAAGCTAACGGGCAAATCAAGATTATTAGATTGCCTCCATTGTTCTGTTATCTCGGAGCTTAATAGGAATATATAAAACATCAAAAAATAGATGAAAACAAGGTGGGAATTATGCACCAATTAATAAATAAAGCACTCCTTTCTTTCTTTCCGGAGTATAACAATCTATTGATTGAAGGCGAGTTGCACATAGGAAGTTGGAATAAGGATCTGCACTATAAAATTAGTATGAATAACCAATCTTATTCTATAAGGTTTATTGGTGATAATCGTTCCTCTCATAATGTGTTTGGAGAGATAACAGATGAAATTTTAACTGAGCAGATAAGATATACCGATTATCTAATTCAACGTGGAGTACCTTTTGCGGAAGCCATCCCTTCGATAAATGGAGATAGCTTTGTTTCAATTGAATGGAAAGGAAGTAATTACCGTGTAGTTTTATTCAAGTGGGTTGAAGGCCAACACATTACCAAATGTACAAACAGTTTTACTAAACTAGTGGGTAAAACAGTCAAGAATATCCATGAAGTTTCCCGTGATTTTCGCAGTCCTGTCTTTGAACAAAATTCACATTTAGCCGGCTATACCAAATTTATTGCTCAAATTAAACAAAAACGAGAAATCACAAATGTCTCTACAGAAATGGCTAGAACACTAAATTCTTATTTACATATAGCTGAAAACCATATCAATCTATCTAAATCAGATAAGTTAGATTTCATTGTTCAGTCGGATTTAAACCCTTTAAATGTTCTATGGAACAACGAAAATAGACTAGCAGGTATTGTTGATTTTGAATCTATAGGTTACACAGATCGGATCGAAGGGTTAGCTTGGTTAATCAAATGGTACTCCCGTAATAACGGAATAGGATCTACTCGTCTGTCACCGGATTTGGCCAAGACATTTTTTGATGCCTATATATCAGAGAAAACAATCTCAGTGGAAGAAAAAGAACGCTTACAATCACTTTTATGGTTATCTGGCTGCATGAATTGGAACTTTGTAAAGAGAACGATAGAAATCATGGATTTAAACGAAGAGACCACGATGAAACACCATATTAGTTTCTATGTGAGCCGTGGAGAAAAGTTAAAGTCATTACTATCTCAAATTTTAGTATGATGAAATTAACCATAATTTACCAAAATTACATCTTCAACAATCTCGGAGCTTATCTGTAATAAGATAAGCTCTTTTATATGTGAAGTAAAGATTGAGTTCTGTGTGCAGATTTGAAATAATTGGTATTAGAGACTTGTAACAGGAGATTGGAGTAATTTTAAACAATATTATCAAATATGTTGGGGAGGACGTGAAGGAGGTTTTTTATGTTTCAAACGATTATGTGGATTTCATTAATTTTAGTTTTGTTTGCAATAGTGACTATTTACAAGTACATAAAATCAATAAAAACGAAAAAGCAATGGGAAGGCAAAAATCCACTTAAAAGAACTAAGTCAATAGAGGAACTCCGACAGAATGAGAATAAACATCGGAATACTAACGGAGGCTTTTAGGTATGCTGCTTTAGTTAGCCTTGCTTAACTATCTCGGAGCGAGAATAGAAGATTGCAAAGGTAGTGGTTCTCTCTTTCTTTAAAAGAATTTGAAAAAGAAAGGAAAACGAATTAGTAGATGATGAGTGTAATGTGGTATATAGTACCTGGCATAGTCATTTTAGTAGGTCTATTCTTATTTATTTGGGGGTTAAGAGCCCGTTGGGAAGAAAGTGAAAATGCTAATAAAGTAAGTGCTTATTTATTAAGTCTTTTTGATCTAATATCAGGTGATCCTGTAGCAACTGGAGGTCTTCGTATGGGGGGAGGACTGGTATTAATAGTTATAGGATTACTCCTCCTATTCATTTAAAACCTTAAGATAACCATATCCATTATCTCGGAGCGAAAATGGAGTTATGATTGTAAAAGAGAGGATAAGAATCAAACGATGATGGATGACCTATGGTTTATGGTACCAACTATGATTATTGTAGTAGGGCTATTAATACTTTTTGGTGGATTAATAGCAGTTTGGATAGATGATGTAAAATCAAATAGAGTAAAAAAGTTTTTACTCTATTTGTTCGACGTTATAACAGATCCAATATCACTTAAAGGTTTCATTATATGGTTTGGAGCTATTCTCGTTGGCATAGGGCTAATTTTCTTTAATATATAAACCTTATTTAAAATTGACCTCGTTCTATTATCTCGGAGCTTATCTATAATAAGATATGCTTCTTTTTAATGGAATTATTGTTTGTAATTTGAAATAATTGGTACTAAGCTATTGAGCATTATAGTAATACATTGGAATTCAAAGCAAAATAGGAAGAGGTTCTTGTTTATGTCAAAGGAGACGTTTATACAAGTAAGTGATTTTAAATTGTTTACTAAATTGATTGGAAAGAAGAACGGTAAACCGACTATTGTTATGGAAGCCGGGTATGGAGATTACTCAAAGGGATGGAATTCGATCGTTTCTGAAGTTGCTTCATTAACAGAAGTTCTTGTTTACGATAGAGCAGGCTTAGGAAAAAGTGAATCAAGCTCTAACCCTAGAACTAGCTTAGAGATGGTAAAAGAACTGAAGGAACTCCTTAATAAATTGACCATCACTCCTCCATACCTATTAGTTGGACATTCCTTTGGTGGGGTTAACGCAAGATTGTATGCCAGTACATACCCAGATGATGTTAGTGGATTAATACTAGTGGACTCGACTCCGGCGGATTATAGAGAAAGGTTCCTGCCTACTATGTCAGAAGTTTTTCAAAAAGCCTATGATAAACAATTCATTGTAGAAGGCAATTATGATGAGTTTGGTGAAAGTTTAAATCAATTAAAGAACTGCAAAGTGAAGTTAAGCGTCCCTTTAATTGTTTTATCAGCAGGCAAAAAAGATCACTATTCGGATGAATCACAAAACCTATGGAATCAATTGCAAGAAGAGATTCTTCAATATTCTTCTAATAGTGAACTGATAATTGCTGAAAATAGTGCTCATTACATACAAGATGATGAACCTTCCATAGTTATAGGTGCAATAAACCGACTTTTAGAAATATCGTAAGAGATTTAACATTTCATTTTCTACGTAAAGAAAGTGATTACTGCAAAGTGTGTTCGCTAGTCACAGGTATTGTTTTTAAATAGGCACCAAAAAAGTAGAGATGTAGTTCCATCTTCAACAATATCGGAGCAATACAGAGTTGGAGGAAAAGCTACAAAGATTTATAAAAGGCAGAAATAAATTGCTATTAGTACGAAGAATTATTTAACAAATAAAAGGGTGTTTTCAATTGATGCAACAGTCATTGGTACTTGTAGGAAAAAGAAAACTAGAATGGGAACGAAAGGCATTAAAACCTATTGAAAAAGACGAATTATTAATTCAAACGATTGCAGGCGCGATCAGTATTGGTGCCGAACTCCCTCAGTATAATGAATCAGATGTTACGGATCTCAATCCTATATATCCTAAAGAAACAGGTTATGAAAGTTTTGGAAAAGTAATAGAAGCTGGAGAAGATGTATTAGACATCAATATAGGGGACAACGTTCTAGCATTTTATGGACATAAAGACTATGGGGTTGTTAAAGCTGAAAAGGTATTAAAGTCCCCGAAACCATTGATTATACATATGCTTTACTGAATACCCTCTCTTGTGACTCTGGGAAAGGTGTTATGAAACTTGAACCTAACAAATTGGATCACGTTTTGGTAACTGGATCAGGAACAATGGGATTGCTGACACTTCATTTTTTAAAAGAGTACATGAACGTTCAGAAGGTCGATGTATTGGAGACTAATAAAGCAAGAGGTAAATTAGCCAAAACGTTTGGAGCTAATAATGTTTATTTATCAGAAGAAGAAGTTCCTAGAGAGCATTATAAGTATGGTTTTGAATGCTCTTCAAATAAGAATGCATTTGACGCAATACTAAAAGCGCTGAAGCATAATGGGGAAGTTTGTGTGTTGTCAGACGGAAACAAGGACCTTTTCTTTTTGAATGAAGACTTTTATAAGAAGGAACTCAAAATCGTGGGATCAAGTGACGGATGGGACTATCGACAACATAGTCAGTGGTTTTTCGAGAATTTTAAGAAATCAGAATATGTAAATACTATTTTTGAAAGCCATATACATTCAAATGAATTAATTGATTGCTTCGCGTATCTTAGTGAAACTACTGAAAGACCCATTAAAGTTTTGGTTACTTATCAAGGTTATCAATCAAAGGGAGCTATCATAGTAAATGGAAGATGGAATCCTTTAGAGGTTAACCACAGATACTAGAAACAGAGTAGCGAGGTGATTTAAATTCTTCTAGGAATTAGTTTATTATTAATCGCTATATCATTAATTCCTCTATTGTATATAATCATAAATCAAAGAGAAAAACCTTTTGTGGTATTTTGGTTACATAATGCTCTTGCATTGTCTGCTATATCAATACCGATGTTAATGTCCAGCTTGAATATAGGGGACTCAGTGATAAGAAAAATCGTTTTCTTCGACTTCTTTATTCTTCCTATAATATTATTTATTTTATTTACATACAGCAACAAACTTGTTCAGCATGCCAAAGCATTGACCTTCGATATAAACAAGTTAAAACAATTAGAAAAGCTTGAATATAAAGACCCAAGGTTACTTTACATTTTGCTTTGGGTGGCATGTTTATATGGGCTTTTTTTCGACCTTAACTCATAGGGAATGTTTGATTAAGATAGAGCCTTAAAAGCTTAAAGGTCTATATGATAAGACAAAGAAATAATAGATTAAAATAAAAATGAGATTATTTTCTTATTCAGTTATATCGGAGCGTTTCCGCAATAAAAAGTGAGCGCTCTATGTAGTTTTGTATAAGAATTTTGAAGATAATACTGAAGAGCCATTAAGGACATAGAGTGTAAAAAGGGGTTGTTCTATGATGAAAACTTGGTTTTCTTTATTAGGCGGTTTAATAATCGCATTTACGCTTTCGTATTTTTTCTGGGCTACAATGGCTGGACAATTCACCAAACCGTAAATAACAGTGAAATTACTAAAACAATTAATGAATTAGATTTTAATTTAATTACTAATGCCTTCTTAATAATGATGGCTGCTTCCATATTAATTTATGGAGTTTGGACATTAATTGAAAAGAAAAGAGCTAAATTATAAAAATTTCTTATTTATTTATCTCGGAGCATTTGCTTAATAAAAAGTAAGGGCTGGCAATCCCTTTTTATCAGGATATCCCTGTTAAAACCATTAGTTGTTATGAGTGTAAGAGTGGCTGGAAGGTGGGAGCATATGAAAGGATTTTTAAAAGGGTTAGATATTGCTATTAATGTAATAGTGTTATTAGGATTAATGCTATTAATATCTGGTACTTGGATGGGATACATAGCAGAGTATGTTCGTCCCACCTATGATTATAAGTGGTTGTGTATCTTAGGTATAGTGATTGGTTTTATACTGAAATTTTTCAATAAAATAATAGGGTTGGTTATAATTGTAGCGGGATTTATAGCTTGGAAGCTTATTTAACATATTACTAAAGATAATCGGAGCGATTGTTTAGTTTGTGTTCATTCCTTAGTTATAATAAAAACTTAGTTATAATAAAAAGCTTCTTCTATGAACCAATAGAAGAAGCTTTCACCTTAGAGTATTAAATTTCTGTTTTATAGGGTCTGCCCAGTCAGGTATCTCATCAGTTTCGAAGGTTATTTGGTTATTAGATATTTCTAAAATCAATTCTCCATCTGATTTGCTGTTATCGATAACGACGAGGTTGTTAATGAGTGACAAGTGTTGAAGTAGGTTTTCTTTGGAAGTGATATCTCTTTTCAGGATGTCCTTTGTTGGGATATGATGACCACCATTCCTCACTCGTAATGCGACTCGCTCAATGTTTTGCGTGATGTGGCTTAATGCAACATAAAACATTGTAATTTCAAATCCTTTTTCCTTGGCTTTGGTCATTTGGTGAATCGCATTTTTTCCAGCGAGCGTCGTTTCAATTGAAAAACTCTTTTCTTCTTCAATGCACTCGTAAATCAGTCTTACGGCTGCTTTACCTGCTGCTAATTGTTTCGTCTCAGGTGATTGTGGATCCAATCTACGCGCAATGGAATCAGGATCAATATTAATGTCTATGCCTAACTTATCAATTAGAAGGTTACGTAGCGTGCTTTTTCCACTCCCATTGTTACCAGCAAAAACATACATCATGGGAGGGAGCTTTGGCTTTGTCATTCAATATCACCATCTGGTTTTTGGTCAAACTTTACAACGGTTCCATCAGGATACTCTTTCACAAGGCCGTTTTCTGTATCATAAACGATATAGGTGTTATTTACCTTGGCATCAATTTTTGCACGATCACCAGTCATTTTTGCCCATTTACCCACCCAAGCAAACTTTCTTCCTTGTGATTCACTTTCACGTTCTAACACATAAACCACCACCTTTATTTTGTAATTTAATTATATCAGATGAAATGATTATTTTCATAAGGCTCCACAATAGCTGACTACTGAGGTGCCAGAAATGGAACGACAATCACTTGAGGAAGAAATGTCTTTGAAATAACAGTTATTAAACAATCTCGGAGCTTATCTGTAATAAGATAGGCTCCTCTTAATTTGAAAGAAACGATTGAGTTATGTTGGTGGGTTTGAAATAATTGGTATTAAAGGTTTGCGCAGCATTGTTGAAGATTTTAATTCGAGATATTTTAGTGAATTGGGTGGTTTAATATGAAGGAAGAAAGCTTAAATAAGGTTCCAAAGATATTAATGAACATCATCCTTATTCTTTTAGTTATAGGTGCGATACAAATGTTTTTCGATGATAATTATAGAAATGACCATTTTGGTTGGTTGTTTTTGATAGGTTTTTGGATGGTTAGATGCCTTTATGGCTTTATCGTAAGTTTCAAAAAAGGTGAAAAGAAATTGGCATTAGTTGATTTAGTTTTAGGAATTGTTGCTTTTTATTTTCTAGTGTCCCGTAGTATTAATTATTTTATCTGACATTATATACTCCAGTATCTCGGAGCGATGTTTTAAAAAGATGCTGCTTTTCGAAACAGAGTGCAGCTTAAAGCTAATAATTATTTAGGGTGGTAACGTGTCTATAAAAGGTATAAATCATTTTTTGTTTTCGGTTTCTGACCTGGAATATTCGATTGAGTTCTACAAGAAAATATTTGATGCAAAATTATTAGTGAAAGGTAGAAATACAGCTTACTTTGATCTAAATGGAATGTGGCTTGCTCTCAATGAAGAAAAAAGCATTCCTCGTAATGAATTAAAACAATCTTATACACATATTGCTTTTTCAATTGAGGAAGGCGACTTTGAAGAAATGTACAATAAACTAAAGAATCTTGAAGTAAATATCTTATCAGGCCGTCCTAGAGCCAAAGAAGACAAGCAATCTATTTATTTTACAGACCCTGATGGTCATAAATTTGAATTTCATACAGGAACATTGCAGGACAGACTAGACTACTATAAAAACGAAAAAACGCATATGGAATTTTATGATTGAGGAATGTTTCAGATTAAATATTTTGATTTGGAGACTTCCATAAAAAAGGAGAGATAGCAGTACGTGGATAATCACAAATTGTGATCTCCCTGAAGAAATTTAGTAATAGGATGGAATGTTTTTAAGTGACTACGTTATGCCGATAGGAGGGTTAAAAATGATTCGTGAACTTGATAAAACTGATTTCTATAAATGCAAAAAGTTAATAAATGATAGGGGTCATTTAGAAGTTAAAGCTGTAATTGAAGGGAATAACCCTGGTCGGATTTTTGTAGATCATTTCAAGTCACCTAGTACAGGACTTATCTGGCTGGGTAATAATGATGGGTTTTTCTTTATTGGGGATGAGAATAATGAGTTATTTAATAACCATATAAATGATTTTCTTGATAAGGTAATTTATCCTGAAGCAAAGAAGCTTGGACTAAATAGTTTTATAGCGATAGGTAACAATTCAAGATGGGAGAAGACGATAGAGGGGATTTTTAAAGAACGTCATATACAGGTATCACATCAAAATGTTTATAAGTTAAGAGGTCATTTTAATGATGATATTGAACCCTCCATTAAACAGGGTTATGAAGCATTAAAAATCGATGAATCTCTATATGAGAACGATGGAAATTATATTGATAACATAGGATTTTTACACTCGAAAATCTTAGAATTCTGGTCTTCTCCTGAACTATTTTTTCAAAAAGGTATTGGGTACTGTATTGTTTACGAAAATAAAATTGTGAGTTTATGTTTTTCAGGATTTGTAGCAGAAAATGCTCACGGTATAGATATTGAAACAGTAGAGGAACATCGGGGGAATAAATTAGGTCAGAATGTAGCCCTATGTGTTGTGAAGGATTCTGTTGAGCAAGGTATGGTTCCATATTGGGATTGTGAGGAGGCAAATAAGCCTTCTAATCTCATTGCTAAAACTATTGGATTAGACAATTATATGAATTACTTAGTATACATTTTTCCACTTGAACAAGGTTAATTTGTTATTCAGTAATCTCGGAGCAATTCAAGAACACTGGATTACGCCTATTGTTCCGTAAGAGAGCTTAACCGTAATTGAGATAAGCTTTTTTCATGAAAATAAAGATTGAGATAGTCATTCTTATTTGAAATAATTGGTATTAGGATGTTGAGTATTATTGTAGAACAAGAGAATCCGTGCTTGAGGAGAGTATATGGGGATTTTTAGAGGGATCATTACATTGTTTATCATTATTATGATTGGATCGCTATTAAATGAACTGAACACTATTTTCTTTGCAGTGTATATTTCTACCGCATTTAGTATCTATATATATTTCTTCTTCTATAAACAATTCTATTTTCCGTGGAGTTTTATAGGTCCAAGTCTATTTTTCATCGGAAAACTGCTATATATTTATTGGGAGAATGAAGCAGTTCCAAGCATATCTTTGTTTTTAACCTTTTTGCTTGTATATTTCGCACCTAAGAAAGACTAACGTATAGGAAATTATCGATTTATCAATATGATAGAAAACTATTTATATACACAATTGAATAAAAGTTAGCAGTTCTTGCAGTATCTCTGAGCTTATGTGTAATATGATAGGCTCCTTTCAAAGTGTCAAAAAGTATAATTATTAATATTAACTATGAGCAGTTACGGAATAATTGAAACTATTTTTAATTAAAATCGTATCATTATCATTGGGTGTAACCCCAAAAATGGTTATGCATAATTATGGTGATCCAAAATGTTGCTATTGAAGCTGATCTGACAGGGGGAACAATATGGGGATGTTATTTTTTCTGTTGATAGTTGGTACCGCTTTATTCTTAACAACAAAATACCTTATCAAATCAGAAAGGAATGCTAAAAACCTATTATTTGGATCTGCAAATGAATTTTCTAAGCATATAACCTGTACCAAGTGTGGACAAAAGAATGAAAGGACTCCCTCAGAAAGTAATCAATGTTCTAATTGCCATACTTATTTTTGAGGTTCTTTCTTAGAAATTGTTGTTTTTTAATATTAAGACGATGATAGTTTTATTAATTATAATATTTTTTATAAAAAACTTGTTCCAATATCTCGTTGCAAATCGTTAATAATTAGATATATAGGAACTTATTTAAGGGGGATTGTATGGATGTACTGATGTATTTATTTCTTGCTGCATCGTTAATCCCAGCAAATATATTCATGATTAAATGGCACAGAAGTGGGAGTCTTCCCCTCTGGGCTTCTGGTATTTTATTAGCAATTCTTGGCGTTGGACTTGGCTTTGTTATTGGTGGAATCCTAGTAGGCCCTGGTAATGCCGGCCAAGGTGGAAGCCTAATGGCAGCTTTTATAGGTCTTATTACAGTAGCTAATGGATTAATACATTTCCTCATAGGACTTATAATAGTGATCGGAAAACTATTTAATAAAAAGAATACCCAAGTATAAGAAGAACCCACGTCATACATAAACGTTCTTCTATTATCTCGGAGCTTTTATTTAATGGAGAGGGTGAAAACAGATAATGGACAGCATTATTTTTGATTTAGACGGCACCATTTGGGATCCAATTGATACTGTACTCAATGCGTGGAATAGCCGTATCAAGGAACATAGTCTCGTCAAAAGAGAACTCACCCGGACTGATTTTGAAGGAACAATGGGCTTGCAAATGCAAGAAATCAGTAAAAAATTGTTTCCTTATTTACCGGAGGAAATACGTGTACAAGTGATTACAGAGTGTTGTAATACCGAACAGGGGTACTTAAAGAAACAGGGAGGTAAACTTTTTCATAATGTTGAGGAAGTACTTAGGCTGCTTTCAAAGAAATACAAACTCTACATAGTAAGCAACTGTCAGGATGGCTACATCGAATCGTTTTATGAGTTTCATAACTTAGGGGATTATTTTTTAGACTTTGAGAATCCAGGAAGAACTGGTTTATCCAAAGGGGAAAATATTAACTTGATTATCGAAAGAAACAACCTGTCTAGCCCTATTTACGTAGGAGACACAATAGGTGATTTAAATGCATCTAGATATGCAGGGATTCCATTTGTTTATGCAAAATATGGTTTCGGACAAGTAAATGAGTATGATGAGGTCATAGAAAAGTTTGATGATCTCGTGGCCCTATTTTGATCTTAAGCAATATCGAAGCTTATCTAAAATAAGATAGCCTCCCATTCTATATGATTATTATTGCGACCCTTAGAATCTTTTGAAATAATCGACGTTGAGCTACTCGGCAAGTTAGCATAAGAAAAAGGTTTAAAGGGGAGGTACAAGGTACATATGAATCGTTATATAGGAATATTTATTCTTACATTAATTGTAGTTTTTTTACTATTCTTTACTCTTCCTATGTTTATTTGGCGATTTACTAGTGACATTGATTTTGTTTCATATCTAGTTGCTTCATTAGTTCTGTTAGCGGCGTTTATTATTACTCAGCTTTTTTATATCATTGATTTACTAAAAGGTAAGAAATAATCCTCTTACAAACTCGTGAGGTTTGAATACTGCTCAACAATCTCGGAGCTTATCTTTAATAAATTCAGCCTCGTTTTTAAGGAGAAATAAGAGGTCTAGTACTTCAACAAATAAGCAGTAATTCAATTAGAAGCTTTTTCAATAGACAAACGAATTTATAAGACGCAAGACCTATTTCAAAATAATACCAAAAAGCATTTCTAGGAAGTTCCATGAAATGTAAGATTAAAGAAAAGTTTGAAAGTAGGTCTAAGGAATTAATGATAAAAGCTGAAAAGAAATATAAGTTTTGGGTTTTTATAAGGAATTTTTTATTAGTATTGATAGGTGCACTTGTTATTTGGGTCATTTACAATAACTTACTAAGCGCTTATGAACAAAAAAAGTACAAGCCATTAGGGGAAATCGTTGAGGTTGACGGTAAGGAGATGCACATTCATTCCAAAGGTGAAGGAGATAACACGATCGTTTTAATGAGTGGCCTTGGAACATCAGCACCAGTACTGGATTTTGAACCTTTGATAGATGAAATTTCAAAGACTAATAGAGTTGTAGTTGTAGAGCCCTTTGGGTATGGTTGGAGCGATATCACCAACAAGGAACGAACGGTGAAGAACATTGTAGAGGAAATGAGGTTAGGATTAAAAAAAGCGGACATACCAGGGCCATACATTCTGATGCCTCATTCAATTTCTGGTTTTTACAGTATGTATTTTGCTACTACATATCCAGAAGAAGTTAAAGCGATTGTAGGAATTGACCCAACTTTGCCACAAGCTTTAAATTATTTTGGAGAAAATTCTCCAACAATGCCCAGTTATTTAAGTTATTTGGCACCAACTGGTATAGCAAGATTAGCCCTAATGATTAGTCCTGAAAATTTTTTACCTATTGCTAGTGATGGTACCTATTCTGAAGAAAATTTAAAAATGACAAAGGCGATCTCCGCATGGAAGGGTTATAACAAAAGCGTTGTTAATGAAGCTAATAATATAGAAGATAACGTTGACATGACGGTGGGGATGAAATTTCCTCCTAATATTCCGGTTTTAATTTTTACTACCGAAAAAGGGGACATAAGAGAAGATGGTAAGAACAATCTGTCCTTTTATAAAACACAGTTAACTAATACCCCTTCTAGTAAAATTGTTTTATTAGAGGGACAGCATTACCTTCATTGGACTCGTTATGAGGAAATTAGTAAAGATGTGAATGAATTTATAAATTCATTCAATGAAAATCAATAATACCAACGTAAATAAGTTTTTTAACAATCTCGGAGCAATTCTCGAATAAACAAGGGAACCAAATTTGCTCTGTCGAAAAGAGCAACACATAGATTTAACCACTAGCAATTGTTAACTTAAGCTGAGAGAGGCGATTTAGTATAATTCAATATAAAGGAGAATGTTAATGAGGGGAATTCCCACATTTGTATTATTAGGTTTACTTCTCATTATAACGGGATGTAACAACCAATCAGCTGACACTGGCAGCTTTCAAGCTAAAGGACAAAATGAGCAATGGGAAGTCACAACTGAATATAAGGTGGAGGAAAAGAGATTTTCGGAAAATGCAGTATTAACTTATATTGGAGAAGGTACTCCTAAAAATGTTAGCTATGAGTGGAAATTTCCAGAGGAAATGGGAAAAGGTAGTATGAGTAAATTCTCTTCACTTGACACAGGGCAAGTGACTTTTGAAACAGCAACGAGTGGAGGATCACCTAGAACTAAAAAAAACAAACTTGAATTTTATAAGAAACATATAGAAAATACTTCTATCGTCATTAGTTGGCGAAAAAATGGAGAACACAAGACTGAAATTCCTGTAAAAATAAAATAGGAATAAACATCTAACCTCTAAATAGAATCTAGTTATGTTTACAACTGGTTTCGGTAGCTGCGGTCAATTACAGATATATTATTTTGTTTTGAATACTTCCACAATTCGGGAGCTTATCTTAAATAGATAAGCTCCCAATAATTACCCAGATAACGATCTATTTTCTTTGTTGAATGATGGAGTTAGCGATTTCCACCATATCTTCCTTTTTAAAAGGGGAGTCTTGTTCAGGTGGGACAACGCCCTGTATTGAATATAATGCATTTTTATTTTCACTTAACCACATTAGTTTAGACATTCCTCCACCTTCACTGTAATACCCATTAATATCATTATCCAGTTCTTGATTTGAATCTTTCCCGAGTGATACGTCTATACCTTTTTGATCCTTGATCGATAGATTTAGACGTTTCTCGTCTTCTAGGTAATAAAAGTTCATACCATAAGGTTTGAGTTTCGTTTCTGCCACTGCTTCAACTTCAGATACATCAAGAGGAATTGATTTCTTACTTGGAACCGTTATCTCGTTTCTAAATTCTTCTGGGAGTTTTTCTAATTCAGTCTTCACTTCTGGATAGTTGTCTTTAAGCGTTTCCAGTTGGTTTTCTGTGGAACTACCACCGCCAGAATTACAAGCAGCCAAAACAACTAATAACCCTAGCATTAAATAAGTTAGTTTGAATTTCATATGTATATCCCTCCTATTAAGTACTACGAAACAAAGCTACATAAGTTTCGGAATAATAGATAACTATCTTCAACAATCTCGGTACTATAGTTGAAGTGGATTTAATATTAAGATTGAGTATGAAACGGGAGCTGAAGGGTGTGATTTCGAAATCACAGCCAGTGAATAAACTTTCGAGGAGGTTTAGTAATGTCTTTCGGGAAAAGATTTCTTATTACATGTTTAATCGTAATGGTTGTTATGGGAATTGAATATATAATTTTGCCGGATATTTTAATGATTAAGGCAGTGGCTGAATATTGCATGGTGAATGAGCCACTTATGCGCAAAATTAAACCACCGATTGCGGAAGATAGAGCCACCATTTGCGGAGTAGAGAGCCACAAAAACATATTTTCACAATATACCTCCGGTATACTTAAGGGACATGCCTATAAAGCATGACACTTGTGTAGAAGGAGGATTTTTTTATGGTTAATTATCGGAAGATTCTGGGGATGGAGTTCGATGGCATAAGCCAGAGGACGATCAGTTCCAGTACCGGCCACTCGCGAAATACAATCGCTGAAGTTGTCCAGCGGGCTAATGAAAGAGGTTTAAGGGGGTTAGAGGATTCCATGAATAATCAGTGGCTTGGGACTTACTTGTTCCCTGAGAAACAAGCAATTGAAAAGGGATACTGCCCCGTTGATTTTGAGTGGGTTCACAAAGAACTACAAAAGAAAAATGTCACCCTGACGCTTCTGCATAACGAATATGCCAGTGAAGCTAGAGAAGCTGGAAAAGTCCCTTATGCCTATCGAACATTCGCTGAAAAATATGGGAACTTCGCAAAGAAGCATAAGCTAACCATGCCAATCAGAAGAAAGCCAGGCGAGATCTTAGAGGTGGACTGGGCAGGAACGACGCTTAAGATCATAGATAATTCGACCGGCGAGGTTATACCAGCGTATGTATTCATTGCAACCCTTCCCTATAGTCAGTTGAGTTATGTAGAGGCATTTCTTGATATGAAATCAACTTCCTGGCTGCGTGCACATATTCATGCATTCGAATATTTTGGAGGCGTTACCGAGGCTTTGGTACCTGATAATTTGAAGACGGGCGTGACTAAGCCCCATCGGGGCGATCCAATGATCAATGAAGCTTACCGGGAATTAGCCGATTACTACCGGGCGGTTGTGGTGCCCAGTCGCGTCAGAAAGCCGAAAGACAAAGCGAGTGTAGAAGGAACTGTCGGATACATATCAAGGCAGATCATTGCATCACTACGAAACTATCAGTGTTTTCATCTAGAGGATTTAAATGCACGAATCTTTGAAAAGCTGGAAGAAATCAATACGATGAATTTCCAAAAGCGCGAGGGTTCTAGGTCCAAAGTGTTTGAAGAAGAGGAGAAGAGCCACCTTCATCCTCTACCTCCAACACGGTTCAAGATGACGGAATGGGCGACTGCCAAAGTTCAACCGAACTACCACGTTCAAGTGGACTATAAGTTCTATTCCGTCCCCTATGAATACGTCCGCGAGGATGTCGATGTCCGAATCACTGCGGATGTAATTGAATTGTACTTTAAAGATGTGCGGATTGCATCCCATCCACGTAAACAAAAAACAGAAGATTCATATGCCACAAATCCGGATCACATGCCAGACCACCATCGGCTTTATCTCGATCACAATCCAGAAAACAACCGGAAATGGGCAAGGACTGTCGGACCGAATACGGAACGACTGGTTGAACATATCTTGAAAACAAATGTCGAAAAGAAAGCTTTGAATATATTGAACGGGTTGAGAAGTACAGCCTCTAAAAGAACGGAATCTGAGCTTGAGGAAGCGACCAAGACCTTACTGGAGATATCCTCTCATCCCACTGTTGCCGTTCTTAAAAGTATCTTGGAGAGGCAGAAGAAAAAGCAAGTGAACAAACAGCTAGTTGGAGAAACGCAAACAGGGGACTATGGTTTTACCAGAGGCGCTACCTATTTTGGGAGGGATAAAAAATGATTAACCAAGAAACCTTACGAAAGTTAATGGACATGAAGATGAGTGGAATGGCGGAGTTATATCAACTACAGAATGAAAATAAAGACTTCCAAGGCATGGATTTTGATGATCGTTTTAACCTATTGGTGGATACAGAATATGATCGCAGAAGATCGAATAAGCTGGACCGATTGATTAAACAAGCCACATTTGATGACTCGAGCGCAGCCGTTGAACTGATCGAATATCACGCTGACCGTAAGTTGGATAAGCAGTTAATTTTAGAGCTGGCGTCCGGCACCTATCTTCAGAAGCATCATAATATTATCCTTATGGGGGCTTCAGGCAACGGAAAGACTTGGATATCAAATGCTTTCGGCATTCAGGCCTGCCGGCAGTTCTACAAGGTGAAGTATATCCGATTGCCCGAATTATTGGATGAACTCGCAGTTGCCAAACATGAGGCAGATGGAAGTTTTCGCAAACTGATTAAAAAGTACAGATCGATTGATTTATTGATATTGGATGAATGGCTCCTGAGTGAGCTGTCTCAAGATCAAGTGCTCCACGTTTTAGAAATTATCGACGCGAGGCTCAAGCGGACTTCTACCATCTTTTGTTCCCAGTTCTCACCCGAAGGGTGGCATTCCAAACTCGGACAAGCCCAGGTAGCTGATGCGATTCTTGACCGGATTGTCCATGACTCTTATAAAATAATAATTGATGGCCACATATCAATGCGTGAAAGGCATAGTTTAGTCGCTCCTCGTTGACCATATTAAAGAAGAGAGTCACTAGTGAAATTTACCCGGTGGCTCTCTTCTATGCATTCACTGGCTCCATTCTCCGCAATTGATGGCTCAAAACTTCGCACAAGTGGCTTTTTCGTTCCGCAATACTCACAGTGGCATTAAGTTCGACAACTATGGTCGTTATCTCGATAATAAATAAGAAATACCCCTTGAAGAAGAAAGCAGATTCATAACTTCAGTTAGTTTATTTGAGGTACTTCACTTGTAAGCGAGCAAATTCGATTGAGCATTCAAAAAAAAACTGTACACCAGCCAGTTCAGGCGTGGTGCACAGTGTTTTGTGGACAAAGATACCGATTACTTGGTGGTTGTGTTTCAATTTAAATCTTACTCCAATATCTCGGAGCGATTATCTAACAAGAGTAGTCACCGTAACTGTGGATAGAGGTGAAAAATAAAAAGGCAAAAAGGTAAATAAATATTGTGTATCACTTTTAGAAAGGAAGTCGATAACGTTACCATATTAAATACCCCTCCTGTGACAATTACATTATTTGTTATTTACATAGTTATTTTTTTCATAGAGAGAATGTGGAGCAATAAATTGTCTAAATGGGGTACAGGAAAGAGTTTTGACTATATGAGTAAGGGAGAATGGTATCGACTCATTACTGCTCCATTCTTTCATATGAACATAATTCATCTCATGGGAAACGCTTTTGGCATTTATTTCGTCGGATTAGTGCTAGAAAACCAAATTGGAAGCATTATGTTTCTTCTCATTTATACAATTGGAAATGTAATTGTTTCCTTGTTATTTTCTATATTTTCTTCATTTAATAAAGGAACAGGGGCTTCTCCTGGGATCTTTGCATTGGTAGGTTGTATATTTTACCTATTTATACAAACTCCTGATCTATTCAATTTCCAATTAGGTACTTGGAAAACAAACTATATTATTTTCTATTCAATTTTAGGAAACTTTATAGGTTTGGGCGGAGCTGTTTCCCACGTGGTTGGATTTATGCTGGGAATCTTGATGAGTTTCTTTTTATTCTAGATTTGTATACTAACTAAGAAGGGTACCTTGTCCAATTATCTCGATATCAAGTCTTTTATGTGGAGTCATAGAGTTTTATGCAGGAAACCCAGAAAAGTTCAGATAAATCATTTTCTAAAATGCTTAACATATTTAATAATAACAACTAATAGAAGGTTAATAGGTAGGGGGAGAAAAATATGAATATATCTATTCGAAAAGCCGATCAAAACGATTACGAGTCATTGTTGCCTTTATTTAGGCAAGTTCATGACCTCCACGTTTTTGTAAGACCAGATTTGTACAAAGAGAATTCGATCCCAGTTGAGCAAGAGTTCTTTGAAAGCCAGTTGAGTGATGTGAAACAGCACATATTTGTTGCAACAATAGGTAATGAATTAGTCGGAGTTATAGTGACAAAGGAAGAAGAATCAACTGGAAATTCATTTGTCAAAGCGAGAAGAGTATTAGTTATAAACAGTTTATCTGTAGCTGAAAAATATAGAAAGAAAGGAATAGGAAAAAAACTAACTCAATACACTTTTGATTTTGGGAGAAACCTCAGAGTTGATAGTATTGAATTGGGGGTCTCAGAGAAAAATACTTCTGCAATTGAATTCTATAGATCAATAGGGATGACAACAAAAAGTAGAAAAATGGAGATAATATTAAGTTAAAAGCTCCTTTTCTTAATTAGTCCAGTACTTTTACTTCAGATTCAAGTCTTCCAGAATCTCAGAGCTTATCTATAATAAGATAGGCTTCTTTTTAATTAAATGGTTATGTTTAAGTTTCATGTGATATTTACAAAAAAACAGGAACTTCCATTTTTATGGAAGTTACGCTGGGTATATTTTGTTTGTTAACTAGAGCAATAGGTTAATTAAGTGGGAATATCATTTTCTCTCAATCACTGAAGATATCCTTCATTTCATTTTTTTCTTTTTTTAATCGTTGAAAATGCCTTTCTATTCGTCTTGCTATAAAAGGCAGAAATATAACTATTAACATAAGCAAAAGCATAAAATTCCACCTTTATTTAATTAAGAATTTCCCAGTCAATCTCCCCCTAAACCTTCCGTTCGAGGAAAAAAGAAATGTTAGATATTGAACTTAGTTAATCTAAGTGTATCATAAATTTTTGTTCGAACCTTACCATCAGACCTGAATTGAAGTATATCCATCCCTTTTTCAGTCGCATAAGTTTTAAAGGCACGCCAAGAGTCGGTGCACATGACATTCTTACTGGAAAGCTTATGACCGATAATTTTATCTAATTGCTCAGAGATATCTCGGATCCGAGTCTTACGTAATCTCCGAGCTTTAATGAAATAACAAAATAAAAGAGCTTGGAATGGCAATTGCGCCTCCAAGCTCTATCTTGTGTGATTTAGCATGTAATTTATACTGTAAATTGGTTTGTGAATTTCTAAGCAAATTCACGTTTTGCACCTCTGAAGTAAGCCCGTTGTTTAGCATCACCAGTTTCTATAGCGCTTCTCGAATCACTTTCTTATAGTATACCACTGATAGCCCACCGAAGATGGAGTAGAGGATAGTATAAATACTCATGACTATAAGCATAGGCGTGTAAAACTCAGAGCCGAAGAAGAACCAGCCAGAACGAACGGCGAAGTAGCCGTGCAATAGACCAACGACAAGAGGGATGCCGAAGTTCACAAGCTGCTTGCCTCGAACGCCACGAGAAAGATCTGCTTCGGTGAAACCTAGCTTTCGAAGCACCGTATAATTTGGCCGTTCTTCTTCACTTTCATTCATTTGCTTGAAATATAGGATACAGCCGGACGTAATGAGGAATGTCAGGCCAAGGAAGCCTACAATAAACATGACGAGCCCCATGTTTTCTTTCTGCTGCAGAAAGGCTTCGTACTGTGAGCTTCTACCTTCGTCATCATCAAATGACAGTGACTGAAACAGTTCAGTTGCTTCAGGTAACTTTGAAGAATCCTCAAGGTTATATCCAAAATACGTTAAAGGTTCATCTTGAACATCTTCATCAATATCTTCTTGGATAGAGGCAAAGGTGGTTTGGTCCACTACAACGGTAGGCAGTCCACCATCTGAATAAGAATAAGGCAAGATATACTCATTTTTGAGTCCTAGATAATCTTGATCAACTACTTTTTCTTTACCTTCAATTTGAATGAAACCTTCCTTATCAAAACTGATTACGGAAGCAAGAATCTTGCTGTAACCAGTAAAAATGGCTTCATTAGGAGCAACATTCACTTCATTAAGAGATTCATCGCTAATGATCGGTAAGACCATTTCAGAAGGATCAAAAGCAGCGCCAGATTGTTGTTTGGCAAGGATTTCTTTTGTTATGACATTGGCCTGAAGAACTTCAAGCTCCTTTTGGTAAAAGTCAAAACCATTTTCCTTAAGCGCCATTTCATACTGTTTGGCATTCTTCTCATCGGCTAGTGAAAAATGATCTGGGATGTTCTGTTTAGACGTTTTTTCAGCTGAGTAATACGAAATATAACTTAAGGAAGAAAGTCCGATTGCAAGTGCTGAAACAGTCGTAATGATAGTTAGCAGAAGCGAATTTGATTTCATCCGAAACATGATGGAGGAGAGTGAAAGAACGTCATTAATGTTTAGATAGCCATTTTTTCGTTTTCGGAGCAGGTTGGCTACGAATCGAATCGATCCTTTATAGAGAAGATAAGTCCCAAGAATCACAGCCCCAAGAATGAAGGCCATAACATAGAGCAGTTCATTCATAAGTGAAAAGTCTCCATCGAATAACTTGCTGGAAACATAGTAACCTGCAATGATTAGCCCTATTCCGAGTACGCCCATACTAATTTCAAGTACCGATATGTTTCTGATTCGCCCCTCTGTCTTAGATGTAACACGAAAAAGGGATAAAATGCTTTGTCTTATGATGAAGATCCAGTTCGTTAGCATGATGACTCCAAAGATTACCATGAAGACAATAACTGTTTGCAGTAACGCAGCTGCTGAAAAGTTCAGGCTTGCAACCTCTGTTATTCCAGTTGTCTTAAAAAGGACCATTTGAATCAACTTTGAGAAAGAAAAGCCAACGAATATACCAATTAGCATCGAGCTAATATAAATCATAAGATTTTCAATTGTGAGTACGCGGAAGATATGACCCTTTGTCATGCCGATCAATTGAAAAAGTCCGATTTCTTTCCCTCGACGCTTAATGAAAATGCTGTTGGCATAGATAAGGAACACCGTTACGATCACCACAAGCATAATGGCGGCTGTTCGAATCGCTGCTGCCATCTTCGCTGACGTCTCAACGTTGTCTACGCCAGGATCATACTGGAGAGTGACGAAGGAAAAATAGAGACCGACACTGAAAATAAGAGCAAAAACATAAAGGTAATAGTTCTTCAAATTTTTTCTCATGTTTCTTAGAATCATGTGATTAATGCTCATACTGAACACCACCAAGTACACCTTGTGTTTTCATGATGTCTTTTAAAAACGATTGGCGTGACTCTGTTCCTTTATTCAGCTGAGTATAGATACGGCCGTCTTTAATGAAGATAACACGGCTGCTGTAGCTCGCTGCAACGGGATCATGTGTGACCATAGCAATCGTGGCCTTACGTCTCACATTCAAGTCGCTTAGCTTGTTAAGGAGATCAGAAGCAGATTTTGAATCAAGTGATCCTGTAGGCTCGTCTGCGAATATGATGCTTGGCTTATGTATAAATGCACGTGCAGCTGATGTTCGCTGTTTTTGTCCTCCAGATATTTCGTTTGGGTATTTGTCCTGAATCTCATCTATCCCGAGTTCTTGGGCGAGTGAGTCGAATGCCATGATTGCTTCTTCCTTTGATACTTTTGCAATCGAAAGTGGTAGTAAAATATTTTCTTTTACGGTTAATGTATCGAGCAGATTGTATTCTTGGAAAATGAAGCCGAGGTGCCGTTTTCGAAATTCAGCGAGCTGCTTTTCCTTTTGCTTTGTCATTTCCTGTCCATCAATTTTAATGGATCCGCCACTAACGCGATCGATCGATGATAGTACGTTTAGAAGCGTGGTCTTTCCGGATCCCGACGCACCCATGATGCTGATAAATTCACCTCGTTCAATCGAAACATCGATTCCCATCAAGACATCTTGTTTCATGAATTTATTCCCATAGCTTTTTTGAATTTTACTTGCCTCAAGTACGTTCATAACGTTCCCTCCATTGTGTTGGTGATAGTTTCATTATATAGAGGGTTTTTAGATGTTTCCTGCGATTCACCTAACAATAAAGAGGAGCAAGTGACATTGTTGTCACATGCCCCGTATATGTTCAAAGGCATTTAATTCAGGAAACGTTAATGTAAAGACAGTACCGTTACCCGGCTCAGACTCCACCTCAATCAAAATCATTAGATAGTTAGCCACTTTTTTTGTCAGATAGAGTCCCATACCTGTTGCGACTGCATCAGAATGGTTAGCAGTTGACGTGAAGCCTTTCTCAAAAATCCGTGGCAGATCTCGTTTTTCAATTCCACGACCCCAGTCTTGGATGGTGAGGAAAGGTTGATTTCCATTCATCCCGCTTATGATTCGAATATCATTGTTTTCACTGTATTTAACAGCATTCGTCAGCAGTTGTCTTAGCATAAAAGAAAGCCATTTAGAGTCGCTTAGCATGTTAGTTACGTTCAAATTAAGGTCAAAACCAATTCTTCGCTGCTTGCACCAAGTGCGAAGCGGAGAAATTTCATTGAATAGAATTTCCTGAAGATCAACGAATTCAATGTAGAGGTCATTTTCAATGGCTGGCATACGCTTTTGGTGGAGCTGTTGATCAAGGAGAAAATGAATGCGAAGCCATTCGTATGTAAGATGCTCGTTTAACTCACGATCCTGAACGCGATCAATTAGCAAATGAAGTGCTGTAAGTGGCGTTTTTACTTCATGAATCCAGGAGACGAGGTCGTCCTTTTCAACTTCAAGCTGTTGTCTCATTCGATTGGTTTCTTTTTTAAGCTGTTCCATTTGATCCGTTGTAACGTGCTGAACCACTTCTTCAAAAGGACTTGTGGCATCCGGCATACTCGTAAGATCAAAGTTGTTTTCTCGATCTTCAAGAACTTTATAGAATTCTGTTTCTTTCACATAACGTAGTAAAAGAAACAGTACGAACAGAATCAGGGATAAAAACACAGCATACATGGCAGAGGAAAGAGGGATAGTCGAATCAACAAATGTTATTAAAAGAAAAATAGACTCTGTAAAAAGCACAAATCCGATCCAGCTACGACGTTCTTTCAGGAACCTCCAGATCATAGTTTCTCCAAAGCCATATATCCCTGACCAACTTTTGTTTCAATCGCCCCACCAAGTCCGATTTCAGCAAGCTTTTTCCGAAGGCGGTTTACGTTCACTGTTAGCGTGTTATCGCTAACAAAACGCTGGTCGTCCCAGAGACGATTGATGAGTTCATCACGCGTGACAATTCTATTTTTACGTTCGATTAACATGCTAAGAATGATGATTTCATTCTTAGTAAGCTCAATAGCGCCTACTTCATTCGTAACGCGGTTTCTTTCTTTATCAACTGTTGCTTCTAGCCAAGTTTTAAGCTCACTTTCCTCAGTACTGTAATCATAAACGCGACGTAGAATCGCTTGGATTTTGGCAACTAATACGTCGAAATGAAATGGCTTTTGAACAAAATCATCTGCTCCAAGATTCATCGACATCACCATGTCTGTCGGATGGTCTCGGGAGGAAAGAAAGACGATCGGTACATTCGAATGATCACGGATCATTCTACACCAGTGGAAACCATCAAACATCGGAAGTTGAATATCAATAATTGTAAGATCAGGATTTACCTGGGCAAATCCTTGCATTACTTGACTAAAATCATTAATGCCATAGACTTCGTATGACCATTGCTTAAGTCGCTCCTTAATTTCTTGAAAGAGTGACGTATCATCTTCAATTAATAATATTTTATACAATAATTGTCACCACGCTTCATTTCATATACTATGAAAATTATAGCAAAACTTGGCAATGCGAGATAGCAGATTCTATAGTTAATCTAATCTTTTTCTGTTTTTCGAAAATACCAGTTAATCGAGGATAGTTGATCTTCTGATATACTCTAGCAAATATGTGTTATCTGCTTGTTATAAGTAGTTCTGATAATGTAGAGAAAAAAATAACAATTAAAAAAACCTATCATTTACTCACTAATTGGGCATTAAAAAACACTTGGTTGAATAAGTGTTCTCGTTTAAAAAATTTGTCATTTTTGACTTATTTAAAAGTTGTTCTAAATGGTTATCCATAAGGAGAAGTGAACTTTGTTTCACCGTACTTACAAACAGTTTGAATCGGCAATTATGGAAATGTTGGAAATGTTGAAAGATTGTTTTTAACAAAAGAAGTGTTCAATGATTCGTATGCAAATGAAGGTAAAGTCTTTCAATTCCTCAAGCATCTTAAGTAGGTTATCCCTTTTTAATGACTTATCAAATACGGGGGATTCGTCAGGAGTATAGGCTTAGCGTTGAAAATCCGCATTTTTCCGACGGTTCCCCTAACTAATGTAGATAATGATCCTGCAAGGGCCACGTTATATAGAAAGTTATCGCAAAGGAACAGTTGATGAGTTAAACCAGAAATCGGAAATATATATAAGAAAATAAATTTCATATAGAGGTGGAAATATATGCCTAAAATTGACAATATGTTAGCGATTCTTTGGATGCTTCGTTCAGGGGAAAAAATTACTGCAAAACAAATTTCAGAAAAGTTAGAGATGAATATAAGGACTGTGTATCGTTATATTGATACAATTTCAACAAGTGGCGTACCTATCATTTCAGAACCAGGACATAACGGTGGATACTCTTTATTAAACAATTTTATTGAGGCTCCTCTTTTTTTTGATTATGAGGAGCAAACTTCACTATTTCACGCTGCTGTTTTTGCAGAAGAAGCCGGATATTATGGAGGTGAAGCACTAAGTAGAGCCATTTCCAAACTAAGTAAATACTCAAATAAAGAGCAGGAAACAAAGATAAACCAACATTTAACTAGTCTTGAAGTAATAAGTCGATTAAGTTCACTCTCTATAGAACCTTTTTTGAAAGAGTTGGAGCAGGCCGTAGCTGACGGGTACTCAGTAAAAGTTCTTTACCATAAAAGTGGTGAAAAGCAATCAAATGATAGATTGGTCGATCCGTACAGAATTATCTATTGGAATAATAAGTGGTATGTGATTGGGTTTTGTCATCTTAGGAATGATATTCGTAGTTTTAGAGTAGATCGAATTGAAAGTCTGATGCTAACCGAATATAAGTTTATCCGGCCAGAAAATTTTTCAGCACGTGACTTGTTTATAAAAAGTCTTCTTCCAACTATAGAAGATAAGGAAGGGATTATTTCTTTGGTTATTAATGGTGATAAAAGTGTTTTGGCTGATATTTGCCAACATTGGTTTTTAGGACATTATTTACAAGAACGGACTTCAAATCAAGCAGTCTTTCTTCTTGAAAAAGATACGATACATACATATGTACCTTATTTACTTTTACCGTACAATAAATCTATTAAGGTTATTGAGCCAATAAGTCTTAAGGAAAAACTTATTGAAGTTCTGTTGGAATTAATAGAATTTCATCAAGTAAGATAACTTCCCTGACGTTAACTGTCAGGGAAGTTATCTTATAATTGCTATATAAATAGCGATTGGGAGTGTTATTGGATGCAAACAAAAAAGGTTTTACTATATGTATTTAATACAATGTCGGACTGGGAATATGGATATTTAGTTGCTGAACTAAACTCAGGAAGATATTTCAAAAAAGATTTAGCACCTTTAAAAGTTATTACAGTAGGAGCTAATAAAGAAATGATTACTACTATGGGAGGACTGAACATAAAACCAGATATTTCCCTTGATGAATGTATACTTGAGAGTAAAGATCTTTTAATTTTACCAGGAGGAACTACATGGAATGAAGAAATTCATCAACCTATGTTGGAAAGAGTTGGACAAGCTTTAAAGCTCGGCACTATTGTTGCTGCAATTTGTGGTGCAACTGAGGGCCTCGCGAATATGGGATACTTAGATACTAGAAAGCATACAAGTAATAACTTAGAATATACTAAAATGGTATGTCCTAACTATAAAGGAGAAAAGTTTTATGAGTTGGAATTTGCGGTATCTGATGCGAACTTAGTTACTGCATCAGGAATAGCTCCTTTGGAATTTGCGATGGAAGTACTGAAAAAATTAGATGTATTTGCACCAGCTACATTACATTCATGGTATAACCTAAATAAGACTCATAAACCTGAATACTTCTTCCAGTTAATGAATTCAATAAATAGCTGAGCTACAAAATCAACTTAGCAGTTTTATATTAGTTCAAATAAAAATAATGAATTAACTGAAAAGCTCACTTTCTCTATTTTGCTTGCAGAGAAGTTGGGCTTTTTAATGGGAATTTCCTTATCGTTCGTTTTAAATCCGCATTTACCTGACGCTCCTCCAGTAATAACCCTTACGTTTTTTTAAGGCAATTCCTTATAGTTCCGTTATGGAACGGCGTGTTTGTTTAATTAGCGTCTCATTTCTTGTTCAACTAAATAGGAGCTTATCTGAAAATGAGATAGGCTCCTTTTAATGTGAAATAAAAGATTGAGTAGTTCTCAGTAATTTGAAATAATTGGTATTAAAGATATAGAAAAGTAATTGAAGTGCGTTGTTTAACTTGTGTTCAATAATCTGGACTTTATTTGAGATTATATTGTTAGTGATTAGAAAACAGAATGAGCGATGCAAGAAATAAATGTTTGTTTTTACACTTGACTACGGGGGTACTTATGAAAATTCACTATTATTTAGGTTGGTTTAACAATTTCTTTCCAGATACTCTGGGCAGGTTGTTACAGGAGGATATAATTGATAGAAATTCGATTGCTATGATTAGTTCGAATCCATCTATTTATGAGGATGATGGCGCTACTGAACGCTCCTGGCTTGACCAAGCTGGCATTATGTTTGATGAATATCATTTAATTAATTATCGATTACAGAAGCAAGAAGCCCAAACGAAAATTCAAAATGCTTCAGTTATTTTTTTGTTGGGTGGAAATATTTTGGAACAAAATCGTTTTTGATGGAATATGAATTATTAGCTTCTATAAAAGAAAGCAGAGCAGTTGTGATGGGAGCAAGCGCTGGTGCAATCAACATGTCCGCTAAATGGTTATGCTCGAAAACCTTTGGATATGAAGTTGAAAAGAGCTCTGTTTACAACGGAATCGGTCTTGACAATTTTTCTGTCCTGTCTCATTTTGATCTTGAAAATAATATTGCACTGGTTCAGAGCGAACTTTCTCTCCTTTCAGAAGAAATAAATATTTATGCATCGAACAAAGATTGTGCTGTACGTGTAAAGGGAGACAAAATCGATGTTCTTTGCACTGTTTTTTTTAATTTCCCACTCAAAGATTCGGAAATTGGATGAGACGCTCTAATTGTAGTGGTTATTTTAATAGGATCGTCACCAAAGCATATATGTACAGATAGAGGTCTATTGCAATCGGGCACGAGTGTTGAATGTGAGAGCGCTAATCTAGAAAGGATTACGCTCCTTTTTGTTTAAGTTAATGACAGAGGATTGTTGAAATAGACATAAGAGAGGATGTAGACAGTTGAAACAAGTGATTGCTTTAGGAGGCGGAGGATTCTCTATGGAGCCAGAAAATCCTTTGTTAGATACGTATGTACTTAATCAATCAAGAAAAGTAAAGCCTAAGATTTGCTTCATCCCTACTGCAAGTGGAGATTCAGATAATTACATATCAAGGTTCTATAACTTCTTTGAAAAGCAAAATTGTACCCCATCCCATCTATCATTATTTAAACCACCAACCAGAGACTTGGAGAGGTTTATACTAGATAAAGATATAATGTATGTTGGTGGTGGAAATACCAGAAATTTACTAGTCTTGTGGAAAGAATGGGGATTAGATACTATTTTAAAAAAGGCTTGGGAACAAGAGGTTGTATTAGCTGGTATAAGTGCAGGCTCCATTTGCTGGTTCGAAGAAGGTGTCACCGATTCATTTGGTGGTGAACTAGAACCACTAGAGTGTTTAGGTTTCCTAAAAGGTAGTAATTGCCCTCATTATGATGGGGAAACAATTAGAAGACGTTCCTATAGGGAACTTGTTTCTGAAGGGAAAATAAAGTCGGGTATTGCCACAGATGATGGTGTTGCCCTGCATTATGTAAACAATGACCTAAGTAAAATCGTTAGTTCAAGACCCAATGCAAGGGCTTATAAAGTTTATTACGAAAATAGAGTAAATGAGATTGAAATGGAGACAAAATTTCTAGGGGATTGGTATTAGAAGAGGAATAGAAACATAATTTATCAAGTTAGGAGTGATTCTGAATATCTATTAATAACTACTTTGTAAAAGCCTTGTTTGAGGAAGCGATAACTGGGGGACAAGACATATAAAATAAGGAGTTAATTATTATGCTTTTTAGCAAACTTAAAACAACAATGGTAACTTCCATCCTGACTTGGTTGTTTTCTATCGTATTAATAACTTTAGGGGGTATTATTTATAAGTTGAGTGGGGGAGACGGTAAAATATCTGTTGCGATCGGTGGATCATTTTTAATGATTATATATCTAATCCCAGCTATTTTAATTGGTGGGATTCCGATTTCGGTGACAGCTGATCAACTTACAGCCGAAAGTAATCATCGTAAGTTGCACTCATATATCGTACATAATGGGCTCGGAATACTGCTTTTCTTGCTTGTTTTTTCTAATTCAATTTCAATAAATCCCCTCGTTTATCTTTTAAGTACCAGTCCGTGGTTGTTAATCGTGATCATTTCTGCCTCGTTATTTTGGAAGATTGATGAAGTGGCGAAACTACGAATTTCATGATGGTAAAAGAGATATAAATTAATCTGAATTAATAATTCATCTTCTTGCATCGAAAGCACTTGCTGAATAAAGAAGTTGATTGAACTAAATTGAAGTCTTGTTTGTTTTTATAATTTGAGGAGAAAATTTCTGGGGGGATATAATGAAGTTTCGTTGGCACTACCTTCTCTATATAACTGGATTTATTGTGTTATTAATTCTCTTAGGAGAGCTGAATGATTATTTTGATAGCAAGCAGCGTGCAACCTTCAAAGATTCAAGATTGCGAGAAACATTTTTATATTTATGATTTAGCGGGTTCTAATCTATAGTGCGATCGAGTATTCGTTCGTCGGTAGAGGTAACATCGTAGAATATGAGGGGTACCAAGAGGAAAATGATCTTTCAGCAGAAATGCTTGAAAAACTGCCCTTATTTATAAAGCTTAAAGAAATCTTTGAATACAGCTTAATGCACATGTACTGGGATAAAGAGAAGCTAACGGAAGAACAGATGCGAATTATGAATCATTTTAGGATGAGGATTGAAGGAAATCATTCTATGATTGAGTGTTAACCGAAAAGATTCATTGAACTACAATGAAACGTATGGGATGCAACAATTGATCAAAGAGGAACGAACGACGTAAGGAAAATAAAAAGTAACGGGAGAAATTAATATAGAATGAAAACAATTATAAATCCATCTATAAAACTAAAATCTTCATTAGAACGAGAAGATTACGAAGATATACTTACATTAAGAGAATGCTGCTTTGAAAAAGAAGATGTAATCCTAAAACTAGAACTAGATTACAAATTAAATAAATCCTCTAACGAGAGTATAGGTCAGGATAAGAACAACGAGTTTATGTTTTATGATGGTGATAATCTAATAGGTTATATAGGCATCTGTCAATTTGGTTCAGAAACGTTAGAAGTAAATGGGATGGTTCATCCTGATTTCAGGAAAATGGGAGTCTTCAAACGTTTGTTTTCATTAGTAAGAGATGAGTGGAATAATAGGGAAGCGCAACATATGCTTTTGTTATGTGATCACACTTCTAAACCTGGAATTGATTTTATTAAGAGTACAGGAGCTCACTATGAAAACTCAGAATATGAGATGGTTATGATAGGTGAAGCAAGTGGAGCCTCCTCAATGAAAAACCTAAAATTTAGAAAGGCTCTTAATCAAGATGCAAAAGAAATAGCAAGACAAAATGCTATCTACTTTCAAATGAATTCGTTAGAAGAAGATTTAGCACTTCCTGAGGAAGAAGCAAGCAATGGAATGCATACATTTCTGGCTGAACTAAACCAATCGGTTATAGGTAAAGTACATTTGGAAGTTCATAATGGTTTAGGTGGCATTTATGGATTAGGAGTTCTCCCAGAATATCGAGGAAAAGGTTTTGGCAAAGGTATACTGATGAAAGCTGTAGAGAAATTAAAAGAAAGACAAGTACAACAAATTATGCTACAAGTTGCAGTAAAGAACAAGAATGCTTTAGGTCTTTACCAATCCTGTGGTTTCAAAGTGACTTCTACAATTGATTATTTCAAACTAACAAAGAAATAACTTAATTACTTAAATACAATAATAAACTATGATAGAAAAAATTAGTGATAGTTCCTAGCCCTTAATAAGAGGGCTATTTTGATATAGTTTTTTAAGATTACGACCATTTTTAGTAATTGTTCGATGGAAAATAGGGTGTAAAAAGTTAACCAAACAGTGCGTCCAAGCAATTTAGGAGAGCCTTTCCAGTAATTTCAAGAATATTTGTCCATACACAATGACTCGTTCCCTTGCACTTTTCCTTAAATCATCTTAAAGTATATAATGGTTACAATCCAACATAATTGGTAATGGATAAAACAAAGAATTTTACTTTATAATTTAGGGATCATGTGTCTCTTATGGAAAGGGTTCAGATATACTATGAAAGATAATTTTTGGCATGAGCTACCGCGACCATTTTTTGTTCTGGCACCGATGGAAGCCGTCACAGATGTCGTTTTTCGGCATGTCGTGAGTGAAGCAGCGAGACCTGACGTGTTCTTTACAGAGTTTACCAATACAGAAAGCTTTTGTCATCCTAATGGAAAAGAAAGTGTAAAGGGACGTCTGACGTTCACAGAAGATGAACAGCCGATCGTTGCCCATATTTGGGGAGATAAGCCCGAATACTTCAGGCAAATGAGTATAGGAATGGCAGAAATGGGCTACCGTGGAGTGGATATCAACATGGGCTGTCCAGTGCATAATGTCGCAGCGAAAGGGAAAGGATGCGGGCTCATTCGTCGTCCTGATGTTGCAGCAGAAATCATTCAGGCGGCTAAAGCAGGAGGACTGCCTGTAAGTGTGAAGACCCGTCTTGGTTATACGGAAGTAGAAGAATGGCGCCACTGGTTGAAGCACCTTTTGGAACAGGATATTGTCAACCTTTCCATCCATTTACGTACAAAGAAAGAAATGAGCGAAGTTGATGCTCACTGGGAACTAATTCCTGAGATCAAGAAACTTCGTGATGAAGTTGCCCCTGAGACGCTTCTGACGATTAACGGTGATATTCCTGATCGACAAAAGGGACTTGAACTCGTTGAAAAATATGGCGTAGACGGTGTGATGATTGGAAGGGGGATTTTTCATAATCCATTCGCTTTCGAAACAGAGAAGAAAGAGCATACCAGTGAGGAACTGCTTGATCTACTTCGACTTCAGCTCGATTTACATGATAAGTATTCCAGGGAACTGAAGCCTCGGTCCTTCAAACCGCTTCGTCGCTTTTTTAAGATATATGTCCGCGAATTTAGGGGAGCAGGTGAGTTGCGAAATCAGTTAATGAAGACAGAATCCACTGATGAAGTGCGTGCTCTGCTTGAGGAGTATATAGGGAAAGATGAATTGAAAAAGGAAGAAAGTATTGTTTCTAAATAAAGCCCATTTTGCTTAAACCCTAGAATTACGGGGACGGTTCTTTTGATGAACTGCAGAAAGTGGAGATGTGCTAATTTCAAATCCTATATGATTTTCAAAGAAAACCAGTTAGTCTAATTATTATCTTAATTAGCCTAACTGGTTTTTCTATATAGGCACTTGTTCGCTTAATTGCCATTTGAAACAAAAATAAAATGAAACCTTAAAGAATGAGTTACGTAAGTTCGAAAGTGGGTTAGGAAACAGATAAAAAAATAAAAAGATCAATTACTTTTTTGCTTCATAAGGATAGGAGGGTATATATCAATAATGTCTACAATTATGTACTATACTCTTTAGCAGATTTGGAACTTGGTTGTGTGAGAGCAGAGCTTCATTCGGGCCAATATTCTTAAAAAAAGCTAGAAAGTTTCCATAAAGAGCGTGGGAGCTACAATAGCACTATACTTAACTAAGGGAGGTATGAAAATCAGAGTTAACTGTCGATGAATACTTTACTGCAGACGTTAGATAATTAGTATAAATTGGGGTTAATGCTTTCCTACAAATAAATCTATAAATAAATAGAAGATTCAATCAAGGAAAGGGTTAAGTTGTGGTTTATTGTATATATCTGAAAATCTGGATAACCTATTGGACATTAATCTATCCATATAAAAAATGTATAGGTTGGACAGAAGGAAATATACGTCATCTGTAGAAGGATTAAACTGTCGAATATTTGTATATGAAACGATTGGAGGCGAAGTGCATGAAGCCAATTCTCAATGAAATAGGAACGGTATTTATACCGGTTCGAAACATTGATGAAGCAAAAAAATGGTACTGTGATTTATTAGGTGTTCCAGCTACTGGGGATGTTATTGCGGGTCATCTGTACGTTATGCCAATGAATGGAACAGGAATCGTGCTCGACAGCAAGATATATTCAGAAGAGAACATTTATAAATGGCCCGCATTCCATCTGAATACGAGAGATATAAATGCGGCTTATTCATTTATGAAAGAAAAAGGTATAGAACTAACAACAGAGATTGAGAATGGTCACTGGTTTAATTTTAAAGACTTGGACGGTAACCTTCTCATGGTTTGTCAGTAATAGGGAGAATGCAGCTGTTCATCAACAGCTGTCTTTTCTTTTATGGAGATTGTATGTGCTAGGGTCACAATCGATACATGCTATTAAGAAAGGGGTGGGTTCGTTATCTTAGAACGTTCAGGAGTTTTACTCGCGTTAGTATAGCAACAGGATGCGTCGTTAATGAAACTAATCAGGAAACAGAAGGTGAAGAGCAACAAGAAACAGCGATAGAAGTGGTTATTGAAAACCTCGACATTCCGTGGGAGATAACGAAGAATGAAGAAGCATTCTACCTTACAGAACGAGCTGGAACGATCGTAAAGTATGAAAACGGCGAAGTACAGAGGCATCCCGTTCAACTAAGCGTACCAATCCATCATGAGGGAGAGGGAGGTCTACTCGGGTTACAGCTTTCGCCCGATTTTATAACCTCCAAATCTGCATTTATTTATCACACTTATCAAGAGAATGGGAATACATTTAATCGGGTCGTAAAAGTTGTACTTAAAGATGGGGAGTGGAGAGAGGACCAAGAACTTCTTGAGAACATACCAGGTTCTTTATACCACAATGGTGGACGTGTAAGAATTGGTCCAGATGAAATGCTCTATATTACAACAGGTGATGCAGGTAGTCCTGAGCTAGCTCAAGATGTGAAAAGCACTGCAGGTAAAATTCTTCGTATGACTTTATCAGGCCAAATTCCAACCGATAATCCTTTTAAAGGTTCACTCGTTTATTCTTACGGACACCGAAATCCCCAGGGCTTAGCGTGGGATGAAAAAGGTCAACTCTATAACTCAGAACATGGTCAATCGGCACATGATGAAATCAACAAAATCGAAGCTGGTAAAAATTATGGATGGCCTGTTATTGAAGGAGATAAGAAGGAAAAAGGGATGGAAACGCCTCTCTATCATTCTGGAAATGACACATGGGCACCTTCAGGAATTGTTGTGAAAGATAACAAACTATATATGGCAGGTCTTAGAGGAGAAGAAATAAGAGCCTTTAATTTAAGCGGTAATAAATCAGAAGTGATTGTAGACAAAATCGGTCGGATACGCTCCCTTTTTCAAGAAAATAATACGATTTATGCGATAACAAACAATAAAGATGGAAGGGGGAAGGCGATTAAGGAAGATGATCGAATGGTAAAAACTGAAATTGATTAATCGCAGGATTAAATTTTTATATTGAAATTGAGTTAATTTGTTATAAATGAAATAATTGGAATTATATAACTTTAATAGAAAATATATTAAATTGGAGGTAAAGATCATAATTGATTCAAAAATAAGCACGCAATTTCAATATATTGTAAGAGTTGCAATAGAGGCAGATGCTACAAATTTAACAGAGATTAGGGTACAGATTGATGGAGAAACTGAGAACTTAGATCGCGAACAGGGTGAGTCTTACATAAACGAATCTGAATTTACACGGATTATAAGGAATGATCATGAGAGAGATCATAACTTGTTTTTAGTTGCTGAGATGGATAATAGAATAGTAGGGTTTTCAAGATGTGAAGGAACCACCCTAAAAAGACTATCTCACAAGGTCCAGTTCGGTGTAGGTGTATTAAAAGGGTACTGGGACTACGGTATTGGAACAGCCCTACTAAAAAAATCCCTTCATTGGGCCGATGCTAGTGGAATCAAAAAAGTAACATTGAGCGTACTTGAGACCAATGAAAAAGCGATCCAACTTTATCATAAACATGGTTTTGAAGTGGAAGGGACATTGAAGCATGACAAATTGCTATCTGATGGGAAATATTATAACACGGTAGTGATGGGAAGAGTGGCGGAGTGACGTTTCATGATCATTTATTAATAATATTTAAGGCATGTTAATCTCAAAATATCTAGACAAACCAAGGAGAACCAAACTATGGAAAAAGAACGATTTCAAAACCAAATTATGAATGAAGATGAATTAAGAGATTTAATAGGTAAGCCGAGTGAGAGAGCGATTAATAAAGTAATTACTAAACTAGATGAGAACTGCCAACAATTCATAGCCCTGTCACCATTTCTAATGATGGCTACTTCAAACTCAAATGGGAAGTGTGATAATTCACCAAGGGGAGATGCTCCGGGGTTCGTACATGTGATTGATGAAGAAATGTTGGTGATTCCTGAACGCCCAGGCAATAAAAGGTTAGATTCAATCATGAACATTCTATCTAATCCTCAAATCGGTTTGGTGTTTGTAATCCCTGGGTTAGAAGAAACACTTAGAATAAATGGACAGGCGATGGTTGTGAAAGATGAAAAAATTCTTGAGACAATGAGTGTGAATGGAAAAGCGCCGCTAATGGGTATTGCAGTAAAAGTAGAAGAGTGTTTTCTGCATTGCGCAAAAGCATTTAAACGATCCCAACTCTGGGATAATGATACTTGGCCGACAAAGGATTCACTACCAAGAGCAGCAACGATTTTAAAAGCGCATGCTAACTTACAAGGAATTAGCGAAGAAAAAATAGAGGAAGATTTAATAGAAAGTTATAGTAAGAGATTGTATTAAATCTTGAAGAGCTTAGATGAGTGTGATTTCATTTTAGGGAGATGAATTATATTAACAGTTATGAAGAAGTTAAAGTTGTTATTGGAGCCGGAGAGTATTCAAATAATCCAGGATGGATCGAAACACAAGAATCAGAGTTAAATTTATTAAATGATAAGCAATGGAAGAGCAGATTTAAACCTAATTCAATTGATGCGATAGTAGCAGAGCACGTATGGGAGCATTTGACGTATGATGAAGGAAAGGATGCAGCACTGACATGTTACCATTATCTAAAACCAAATGGATACTTACGATGTGCCGTTCCAGATGGGAATTTCCCAAATGAGCTTTATCAAAAAAGTGTAAAGGTGGGTGGCCCTGGTCCTAGTGATCATCCCGCAGCTAGTCATAAAATAATTCATACATATAAAACTTTGAAATCTATGTTTGAAGAAGCTGGATATACTGTTCGCTTACTTGAATATTGTAATGAAAAAGGAGAATTTATTTACAATGATTGGAACGAAGAGGATGGTTTCATTTATCGATCAAAGCGATTTGATCACCGAAATTCAGAAGGGAATCTAGGATTTGTTTCGATCATTTTAGATGCTATAAAGCCAAAATAGAACCATAAAAACATATAGATTCGAGTTAAGAATAAATTCCTTTAGCTAGGAGGGTAAAATGAAGCTGCAAAGTAAGTTTGAACAGTTAGTGCATTTGTATTTTGGTGATAAAGGAGCGTCCTGGTTACAGAAACTACCAGAAACGATTTATTACTGTGAACGAAAATGGGACATGCAGGTACAGGACCCTTATACTCTGTCCATTAATTATGTTGCCCCTGCTCTATTAACTGATGGTACAGAGGTAGTCGTGAAGATTTGTTTACCAGGTAAAGAGTTTCTTAATGAGCTTGAAGCGTTACAACTACTTGGTGAGGAAAGAATCGTTAAGCTTATTGATTTCGATAAAGACAATGGTATTCTCATTTTGCGTAAACTTACTCCAGGGATTACTCTTGCAGAAGTGGAAGATGATGATGAAGCTTGTCGAATTGCAGCTAAAGTATTGAAGACACTAACAATGTCAGTACCTGTTAATACGCGTCTACCAAACTCGCTGACTAAGGAAGATAGTCTTAAAGCACTTATCATCGACAATAAACAAGGTGTTGGACCAATTTCTCAAGAGACACTTGTTAAGGCATTGAGAACATGTACGTATTTACATCAAACATCAAAGCAAGAGCTACTTCTTCATGGTGACTTCCATCATTACAACGTTCTAACTTCGAATGAGGATAGTTGGACCGCAATAGACCCTAAAGGTTTAATTGGTGAACTCGAGCTCGATGTTATTCAATTCCTTTTAAATAAACTTCCAAGTCAAGGTGTATATGAACTAACCGAGAAGCGGATCAACATCTTTATGGAAGAACTTAAGTTAGATAAAGAGCGATTACTCCTTTGGGGATACTGTCAGACTGTTTTAGCCACATCATGGACTATAGAGGGTAATCGTTATGATCAAGACTTTTTTCGAATGATTGATATTTTTGAACAGATATATGAAGCTCATTTCGAGAAGCGGATTTAAAAGTTAGATGTAGATTAAAATAGGTTTAAAACTCTATACTTCCAGAGGGGATTAACAATGATTGAACTTCAAAATTTCGAACCAAAAGATTTTCAGCAGCTGATTGAATGGATTCCTTCTCAAGAATTTTTACTGCAATGGGGAGGTCCTGGCTTTACATACCCATTAACTCTGAGCCAGTTAGAAAACTACGTTAATGGTGCCAATAATAATGATTCTATCGTATTAGTATACAAGGTTATACATAAATACTCAAATAAAGTGATTGGTCATATATCTTTAGGGAAATTAGATAAAAATAACAAATCAGCTCGAATAGGTAAAGTGTTAGTTGGAGACGAGACTGTAAGAGGTCAAGGTATTGGTCAACTTATGATGGAAGAGATGTTAAAGGTAGCTTTTGAAGATTTTGCGTTACATAGAGTTAGTCTAGGTGTTTTTGAGTTTAATAAGTCAGCTATTCGCTGCTACGAAAAAGCAGGTTTTACAAAGGAAGGGTTGCTTAGGGACTATAGAAAGAACGACAATGAGTATTGGAGTTTGTGGGAAATGAGTATATTAGAACAGGAGTGGAGGGCAAGACGTTAGAATAGCTGAATAAACGAAAATACCACTCAGGTCGTCAGAACGACTTGAGTGGTATTTTCGTTTGTATTCAAGAATAGAAGCTAACTTAGTCAATAGTAACCATAAGTCAAATCTAGCCTTTCTAGTTACCATTAAGAGATTGACATAGATAAACGAGTATTTACTCAAACTAGACGAATATGTATACCTTGTCCTAGGGCCTTACATATATTATCAATGAATACATTAAATGTGCTAACTGTAATTTGAACAGTTTTTATTTATAGTTAGAAAGGATAACTGATTATGCCTTTTACAAATCGGTATACAGCAAACGATTGTGGAGCAATGACATTTACTGGGAACACAATAGGGCTTAGTGGAACTGGCTTTTCAAACGAAGCAGGTACAAATGGTACAGCTGGTGCTTTTATTACCTTAGATAGTTCTTCTACGGTCGACGCTTTTCCTCCACCAACTGTGATTGGATCTGCTGGTACTACATTAGATTACACTGAGAATGGATCTGAAGCCAATCTGAACTTACCTGCCGGAAGCACAATCCTCTATGCTGAACTCATATGGGGAGGCTTGTATATTGGAGGTGGGATAGACATTTCAGGAGTCATAGATGATGATATTCTATTTAATACTCCTGCACAAAGTAACATCTCAATTACTCCAGATCCTATAACTGCAAACCAGTTCATATCTGGTAACACTGGTTTTTATATGAGATCAGCTGACGTTACTACACTTATTCAAGCTGGAGGAGGAGGAACGTATAGTGCGGGAAGTGTTCCTGCAATTATTAACCAATTTGACTCACCTGTTAACCATGCCGGCTGGACGCTTGCAGTTATTTACCGAAATACATCGTTAAATAACCGTAATATGACCCTCTATGTCGGTGCGGAAGGATTTGTTAGTAATGGAAGTCCAAGCGATGTTCCAATATCAGGCTTCCTAACTCCTCCAACGGGAGACGTGGATGCAAGGGTTCTTTTAAGTGCCCAAGAGGGAGACGCAAACATAAATGGGGACCAGGCTCTTTTTGGACCTGACTCAGGAACACTTACAAATTTGTCAGGTCCTCGGAATCCAGCAGGAAATTTCTTCGGTTCTCAAATTAATGATGATTCAGGAAATATAGACACAAGTGGCTCTTATGGTTTTAGAAATCATACTCCAGGAACACCAGGCACAAATATATTTGCAGGAAGACAGGGCTGGGATATCACCAATGTTAGTGCGAACAACTATTTACCTAATAATCAATCCACTGCATTGTTTCAATTTAATTCCACTGGCGATCTTTATATGCCTAACGCTCTTGGCATCCAGATTGACTTTGGAGAAGCAGATCTCGAAATGGATAAAGAAGTTAATAAAACCATGACACACCAAGGTGACGTTCTAACATATACCGTTACCATTACAAACGATGGTGTAGTTGGAGCTGACAATGCCTACTTTGAAGACCAGCTTTCTGCAGGAGCAGAATTTATTGAAAATACCGTTACGATTGATGGTATAACACAACCTGGGCTCGATCCGGTAGTAGGTTTCCCGTTAGATCCAATCCCAGTAGGAGAATCACGCGTGATTACCTATAAGGTACGTGTTGGTAAAAAATGCTTTATCATTAATGAAGCAACTTTGACGTATAGCTGCGGTAAAGTTGCTACTAGTAATTCGGTCATAACAACATCTTGTCAGAGTTCTTGTGGTGGGGATGATGGATGTTGCTGTTAAAAGGATGCTGTATCAAACGCAGCATCTTTTTTTGGGTTATTATAGTATTTTATCAGTCAATTCAGTCGCAAACTGGAGGGTTTTTAAGGAATGATAGCAATTTGTTAAAATTTAACATATATAATGTGCTAAAATAGAAAGGTGAATGAAAGACTGAATTTTGAACATAATCACATATTGAATAGGAGTACTTATGATAGAGCAAATAGAATTAAAAAAACTTATATTAGATTTAGAACTTCAATTGTTAAATCCTCATATTCGTAAAGAACCAGCTGAAATTGACAAATTTCTTGCTGAAGAATTTTTTGAGTTTGGTAGTTTAGGAACGGTTTGGTATAAAGAAGATTCTGTTGGCGGTCAAGGGCTAAGTGTGAGAGACATGACGCTCTCTGATTTTGAAATCTATTCTTTAGCAGAAGGGGTAGTGTTAGCGACCTATCATGTGAAAGATAAAACGAGGAAACAAAATACTCTTCGTAGTTCAATATGGAAATTAATAGACGGTAGATGGCAGATGTATTTCCATCAAGGGACGTTAACTGAATCCTAATATACACATGTAGAGGTGAAACATTGAAAAATAACTGGATTTTCAAAGATCTATTAAAAAATAGTAAATCAGCTCATCCATTTATTATTGGAATAGACGGTCTTAGTCGTTCCGGTAAAACAACATTTGTCCGTCAGCTTGAGAATAAGTTGAACCAGCAGAACGTACGCTATATTACGTTCCATATAGATGACCATATTGTTGAGCGTCATAGGCGTTATAATACAGGTAATGAAGAATGGATTGAGTATTATTATTTACAGTGGGATGTTCAATGGCTTAAGAATCACTTCTTTGAAAAGATCAAGGAACAGACTAAATTAGAACTACCTTATTACGATCACCTACATGATGTACAGAAATTGCAAATGGTAAATATAGCAGAAGTGGAGTTCATTATTGTGGAAGGTGTCTTTTTGCAACGTGAAGAATGGAGACATGTTTTTGATACCGTTTTATTTCTGGACTGTTCTAAGGAGAAAAGATTTGCTAGAGAAAATGAAAGAACGAGAAAAGAGATTGAAAAATTTCAAAATCGATACTGGAAAGCAGAGGAATTTTATATGAGACAAGTTAACCCTATTGAACAGGCCGATTTAATTATTGAATCATAGTTATAAATAGTTTGTTTACATAATTAAGTTATTGTTATCTAAATAGGTTGCACTAACTATCTCTTGACAAAACAATTGGTCTGATGTATTTAATAAAACTCCGACAAAACCCCTTCTAGCTTACCAAGAAACTTTTTATAGCTAGAAAAAACCATGAAACCTGTCGTAAAATCTGTAATACTTTTAAACCGTTGATATAGGACAGATTGATGTTTACAATGAGGAATGTAACCGATTTCAAATGTGGGGAGCTGACGTGATGCATGTACCATTATTATTGACGGACTTTCTTGATCGAGCGGTAGAATTGTATGGTGAAAAGGCAGCTATAATTGGTGACGATCGTGTTTTAACATATAAACAAATGAATTGCCGTGTGAATCAACTTTCAAGAGGATTGCAATCACTTGGAGTAGAAAAGGGAGATAAGGTTGCTTATTTAGCGCCTAACACAGCGGAAATGTTTGAAGGATTCTATGGGGTATTCCAAGTAGGTGGGATTATGACACCTTTAAACACACGGTTAAAAGCAACTGATTACCAATTTATTCTAGAGCATAGTGAGAGCAAGGTATTATTTGTTGATCAAGAGCTCTTTCATTTGGTAGCAGACGTTATACCAAAATTAGAACAATTACAACATGTAATTGTTCATGGAAGTGGAAATGATGCATTTATTTCTTATGAATCATGGCTTTCCACCTATTCAGATGCACCTTTTAAACGTATGGAGTTAGAAGAAACTGATATCGCCTCATTGTTATATACAAGTGGTACAACTGGAAATCCAAAAGGTGTTCTGCTTAGTCATCGATCGAACTATTTACATGCGCTATCTGCGATGCACCATCTACGTGTGAATGATCAGGATACACTGCTACATGTTCTTCCTATGTTTCATGTTAATGGATGGGGTTCACCTTTCTATTATACAGCGAATGGCGCTACACAGGTGATGCTACGAAAAACGGACCCGGATCTTATTCTAGAGAAGATTAGAAAACATAGCGTATCTGTTTTACATATGGCACCGACTGTTTTAAATATGGTACTAGAAGCCTTTGAGAAAGTAAAACCTGACATACGACAAGACGTTCGTGTTGTTATTGCTGGGTCTGCACCACCAGCAGCTTTCGTGAAAAAGGTTGAAGAGAAATTAGGCTGGAAATTTATTCAGGTGTATGGGATGACGGAAATTTCACCATTAATTACAACTTCTGAATTAAGATCCATGGATCTTGGATCTGCCCCTGAAGAAATCTATCGTCTTAAAGCAAAAGCTGGTTATGCGATGATCGGTAGTAAGGTGAAAGTGGTTGATGAACTGGGTAGTCAAGTCCCGAATGACGCTAAAACGATTGGAGAGATCATTACACGTACAAATGGCGTGATGGAAGGGTATTACAAAAATACAGAAGCCACGAGTGCAGCGATTCGCAACGGTTGGCTTCATACAGGTGATATGGCGGTTGTTGATCAAAATGGAAATATTGAAATCGTAGATCGCAAGAAAGATGTGATAATAAGTGGAGGCGAAAATATTTCATCGATTGAAGTAGAAGGAATTCTTTATGAACATCCTTCAATTCTTGAAGCAGCAGTCGTTTCAATTCCACATGAAAAGTGGGGGGAAGTGCCACATGCTGTCGTGGTCTTACGGGAAGGTGAAGTGGCAACGGAAGATGAATTAATAGCCTTCTGTCGAGAAAAGCTCGCTCATTTCAAGGCACCTAAAAGTATAACGTTTAGTGAAGAACTTCCTAAAACGGCTTCAGGTAAGATCCAAAAAGTTGTGATTCGAAAATCGTTTTGGAAAGATCGTAATCGACTGGTTAACTAGCAAAAGTTAAAAACTAAATTAAAAGAGGGATCGATCACAAACGTGACCGATCCCTCTTTCGGTTGAAAGAATGTTTATTTAAACACTCCAAAAGGTTTTCCAATTGGTAAAGTTACTTTGCCGAAATGAGTATTCAGTACGCTAGCAGCCGAGCCATAAAAGCTCAAGATAGCAATACAGAACTCCGCTATAGCAGCTACAAGATGCATTCCATCAGGAAGAATGCCAAGGGTTGAGAATGTAAGACCGATAAACAAGAAATCAATAAAAACGAATATAAAGAATAGTACTTTATGTGTTTCCATGGCACCGATAGTCATAAATAGACTGAAAATCAGATATCCAATGTAAGCTATTCCAAGTTGCTTCGGATCAACAGTGTTTGCTGCCGCTTCTCCAAAGACACCAAATTGAATTAACCATGATGTTCCGACACCTAACCAGAAAAGGCCAAATGCTGCGAAGGCTGTTGTTCCAAAAGTGTTATTGTGTTTTGAATCTAGAAAACTAGCAATCAACTGTGCGATGCCGCCAAGAAAAATTGCCCATGGCAGAACGAAGGATACGCCATCTGTCCAGCCCAGTTTAGCGGAAGAGGCTACGAGTGTTACCATTGCAAGTCCGAATAGTCCAAGAGCGGATGGGTCAGCTGTTGCCATTTGTACTCGTTGAGTTGTTTGTGTTTGATTCATGATGATACCTCCTAATAAACATACTTGACTAATTTACATAAAAAAATGAACCAATGCAATAGCAAATAAAATAAGCGGAATTTTTCCTTGAAGTAGAAATATTATGTTGTACCTTGCAATGCCTCAACCGTAATCGCTTACACTATAAAGTGAAAAAACAAATAAATTTCTATATAATTTTCACTGAAGGCATTGAGAGAACTGAAAAAAGATAAATAACAAAAGAAATTAGGAAGAAATCACAGAATTTTTTTATCATTCTTCACAATAAAGCTTTAACTCGCTAGAGAAAGGACGTACAATAGACTGTAATCTAGCTACCTCCATATGGGAGGAGCAATTTATATTAATCACTTTTACTAAAGTTAGGAGTCCTTGCTATGAGTACTGATTTAGAAATCGTAAAAAACACTAATCCTAAAGCGAAACCTGAGAAAGATCAGCTACCTTTTGGAAAAACATTTACTGACCATATGTTTGTGATGGACTATGAAACTGGTAAAGGGTGGTACGAACCACGTATTATTCCATATGAACCAATAACATTAGATCCTGCTGCAATGATTTTTCATTATGGACAAACTGTTTTTGAAGGTTTGAAAGCGTACCGAGCAAATGATCAGATCCTGTTGTTTAGACCTGAGAAGAATCTAGCACGACTGAATCTCTCTAGCGAACGTTTGAGCATTCCTCCAATTGATGAAGAGCGTGTCATTGGTTACTTAAAAGAATTGATTCATCTTGAGCAGGACTGGGTTCCTTCTACACCAGGAACTTCACTCTATGTTCGCCCATACATCATTGCAACGGAACCTAACTTATCCGTAGCACCTTCCAATACGTATAAGTTAATGATTATTCTTTCTCCTGTTGGATCTTACTTCTCTGGAGGTCTAACCCCAGTCAAAATTAGTGTTGAGGACAAGTTCACAAGAGCTGTTAAAGGCGGAACAGGTATGGCTAAAACAGCAGGAAATTATTCGTCTGCCTACCAAGCGCAAGCAAAAGCATATAAAGATGGGAATGCGGACGTCCTGTGGCTTGATGGAGTTGAGAAGCGATATATCGAGGAAGTAGGTAGTATGAACATTTTCTTTAAAATCAATGGAGAAGTGGTTACACCGGAATTAAACGGAAGTATCCTTCATGGGATTACGAGAATGTCAGTTATTGAATTGCTGAAAAAATGGGAAATTCCTGTTACGGAAAGAAAAGTATCCATTGAGGAGCTGTATCAACTCTCTGAAAAGGGTCAGCTTGAAGAAGCATTCGGAACAGGAACAGCCGCAGTGATCTCACCTGTAGGAGAACTGAACTGGGCAGGTAAGAAAATGGTAATCAATAACCATGAAATTGGCGAGTTGTCACAAAGACTATATGATACGATTACGGGCATTCAAACAGGAAAGTTAGAAGATAGTCAGGATTGGACTATTACTATTAAATAACTTTACCAAAAGCAAAGAAGCCATCTCCCTATATGAGATGGCTTCTTTTTAAGGTTTTAAGATAAGATGATCTGAGTTAGTTTCATATCCATTTAGCTGCGTTTTATGATAGCTACCAATAACCCAATCCTCAATTTGGTTATCATACCATTTACTAAATACGTAACCTGACTGACCGGGCGAAACGACATTGTAGCTTGTTTCAATTTTAGAAAGATCAGTAATACCTCGCCATGGAGCTCCGTGATTCACTAATCCGCTAGAAGTGCTCCAGCCTGCTGCCCCAACTGTTACGCGACTTCCACTCATTGCATGTGCTTCGGGGTTAAAAAGGAGATTGAGGGGTTTCATGGCTCCAAGAGGATGTTCAAATGGAACAGAATGAAATGTCCCCCATGACCAGTCCTCAGGCGAATCTCCCTGTAGCTTAATAATTCGATCTACAGCTGTTTTATACGATTTGGTTAAGAGAGATTCAAAGCCACCAGCTTTTGTTACCCATGGACCAGGGTGCCCTTCAGCAGCATCTCTAATGAGCTGATCGACAATCTGACTTCTTCCTTCGAAGAGTCTCATCATTTCTTTATCAATTGTTCCTTTAAACAATCTATTTTCAATTTCAACTAGCCACAGATGAAAAAGAAGTGGTGCACCTTGATCTTTTCCATCGATAAAGTTCCAATTTTTAAGGAGTTTAAGAGCATCTTTTTCAGGTGATGTAAATCCTTTTTGATTAAGACCAGTTATTAAAATTGGCGTAAATTCTTTTCCTTGTAAATTCACAAAATCATTTTGAAGCTTCATCATATCCTTTAGATCAAGTTGATCATTTCCAAGTAGAACTTCTCGAATTCGCTCCTGACGGTATGGCTGCGCCCACGTATGTGTAATGTGATAAGGGTATTCCTCTGTTGTTATTTTATTGTTGGCAGTCGAAATAAAGCCTTCCTCGGGATTTACAATGGTAGGAAGTTCATCCCAAGGAATATATCCTTCCCATTCGTATTCATCATTCCAACCTGGTACAGGGAGCATGCTGTCACCTTTTTTACGAATTGGAATAAGGCCATTCGCACGATAAGCAATGGTTCCATTAGTTGAAGCGAAAACAAAATTTTGTGCAGGAGTATGGAAAGAAGTAAGCGCTTTTTTGAATTCATCCCAGTTCGTCGCTTTGTTCATCATTAGCACTGCTTCAAGCTCGTTTGAGGGGTCGAGAGCTGTCCACCTGAGTGAGAGTGCTGTATCAGGTTGATCGTCATATGCGAATTCAGAGAGGATCGGTCCATGTCGAGTTATAGTTACCTGATATGGAATTGGCTCGGCATCTTTAACGAAAATGGGTTCATCTTCTACACGAGATTTCTCCCATAAATCGTTGTAGAGAAATTCCTTGGAATTTTCAGGATTACGTTTCTCGATGTACAAATCCTGCACATCTGGACCAACATTTGTTACACCCCACGCAATAGATTCATTTCGACCGACAATAATGCCTGGAACACCAGCAAATATCACACCATTCACGTTGTACTCAGGTGAATTTAGGTGGGTTTCATACCATATTGGTGGTGTCCCAAGACCAAGGTGCGGATCATTGGCGAGTAGTGGTTTACCGGATGCTGTTTTCTGACCTGATATGACCCAATTGTTGCTTCCATTAAAGGGATCGGGCATTACAGCTTTAGCAAAACTTTTCGTGACATCAATTGAACTATTCTGTACTTCTTGAATAACAGTCGCCCCATCTTTAGGGTAGTTCGGAAAAAGATCCATTGCTTCTTCTTCAGTGAAATTCTGAAGAAGATAATATCTAAATGCTTGTCCTTCCCAATGCCCACCAAGGTCAAAGGCCATATATTTCCCAATTGTGAGGGAATCTATTGGATTCCAATCATCAGGTTCATAACCAGCAAAGGTGAATTCTATCGGTAATGATCGGTCAGATCTCGCTTGGGTAATATAGGCGTTCACTCCATCTGCATACCATTGAAGAATTTCCTTCGCTTCTTCAGAATATTCGTTATAAGAAGCTTCAGCTGCCCTTCGTAAGCCTAACGTACGAAAGAATTTATCTTTGTTAATTGTTGCTTCTCCAATGACTTCACTTAGTGTACCGGAAGCCTGCCTGCGACTGAGATCCATTTGAAACAAACGATCCTGAGCAGTTACGTAACCTTGTGCTATGAAGAGATCTTTTGTTGACAAAGCTTCTATGTGTGGCACACCTGAACTGTCTCGATAGACGGATACGGGTGCATTCAATGACGATAAGACGATCTCTCCAGTTGTTTCAGGAGCGCTTTTCTGAATAAACCAGAAGGCACCACTCCCTGCTAGTAGCAAAAGGAGTAGAACGCTAACAAGAATGTAAAGCGGCCATTTTTTTTTCTTAACCTGCTCTACAGGCGTAATCAAAGTACCCATTGCGACCCTCATTTCATTTTAAATTAATATTACCACAATATTCAGAATTGAAATCGCTTTCTCGACAAGAGGCTCCATTATAAAATTTGTCGATTTTAATCTTTAAATGAAATAATTCACATTGAAAAACAACATTATCAAATATAAAGGGTGCATAAACTTACACTAAACGGGTTTTTGGAGAAGAACATAGCTATATTTGCAAGTCTCTGACTGTTTTTAAGAACCTTTGTCATCACAGAGGGATATTGATATATCCGCATGGAATACATCTATAAAATCAACGGGGAGGAATGAAAATGAATACCAATACAATGATGATTTCCAGGGTGGCTTCCATGTTGAATGTGTCCCGTCATACGCTAAAATTATGGGAGGAACAATTTGCCCCATTTCTAACAATTCCACGTGATGAGAATAACGCTCGAACGTATACAATCGGGGATATTGAAGTCCTTCAATTGATTAAAAATATGAAAGAAAGTCGTGCTGGGGACGATGTTATAACAAATACACTAGAACTTCGCACAAAAGAACCATTGAAAGTTGAAGTAAGAGAATCCCCTGGGGTTATTACAGATCATGAAAATATTAACTTATCATTATCCAAAATAGTTTCTTTCGTAGAATCTGAAGAAGTGAAACAACTTCTCAAGATGGATGAAACCGTTAAACGTTTGGAAAAAGATATTGTTCATCAGGTACACGAAATCGTCCACGAGGAAATTGCCACTGCATCAGATGCTCATGCGACGATTAATCAAATAGAGTTAAGTGCTATAGGGAAAAAACTTGATAACCTCGCAGATGTGTCCGTTGATGAGAGGGAATTCTACCAGTATGAAGTTACGAAAGAGAGAAAGCTTTCTGAAGAGAGAATGTCTGCTAGAGAAGAAAGATTAATGGCGGTTGTTCAGGACCGTTTTCGTGATGAAAGTAGGTCACATGATACGAAGTGGGGGGTATCAAAAATTAAGAATATTTTTGGTTTTGCCAAATAACGGATTTTATAGATAGATAGGGAGAAATCCGAATGGGGGAAGATGAAATGGATCAAGTCAAAATGATGTTTTCCATCCTCAGTCTCCTCGTCGCTGCTACATTCGCTGCTCTCTATATTTATATATTCTCACTTCATACAGAAATGAATGGTATGAAGGTAGAAGGTACAGATGAAGTTGTCTCTGCTGCTTCTTTTCCAGCAGAGTATAAACATATTGACGAATTTATCGCAGATTTTCATGCTTATTATAACCGAACAACAGGATATGGCATGATTGATCGAGAGCTAGATATGGAGGTTCAACAATCCCATGCTGATGCTGCTATCACATACATCGATGTTTTTCTAAAGAATGGGGTAGCTCATGATGACCTAAAAAGGGATTTAGAATCTATTAAAGAGCTCTCAAGTCATGAATTAACTAGAGCTGAGGTTCGATCACTCCACAGGTATTATCATGATTTGGATAAAGCTATGAATCATTATAATCATGAAGATACATTCGGTGTAACAGAAACGTTTGGAGATCAATAGAGTGAATAATAGAGAATATATCTCTTCAGCATAAAAGCGATATCTTTTGAGAGAAAAGATATCGCTCTTATATGTCTTCTAACAAGAAAAAGCCACCATTTAGGTGACTTTCAATTGATTACTCGTCGTAAAAATCGTGATCTGTGTCAGATACGACACCTCTCTTACAAGATAAGCAGTCATTGAAACAGCGGTTAAAGTTAAAAGGAAACAGTCTTTGACACACGTTAGAACAGAAGCGAGAACAGCTTGGAGCAGTTTCGCCTCTGGATGCTCCTTGAGTTCGGTTGTTGCTGTTGTTGTTAAGATATGTTCTTGGTGTACTTGCGCTACGTCGTTTTCCCATAAAGAACACCTCCTTTTACTAGTAAGCTATGCTAGATTCGATGGACATGCTTATGCATTCGCCTCTTTTATGCTAATATTCTAAACAAATATCTGTATAATCATTGACTTCTCCTAAACTTTCTAGCAAACTATGTAAAAGTAGGTATAAATACCCTTTTTTATTTTCATGACATAGTAGTTGTACAGTAGAAAATACAAGGAGCTGAAAGCGAGATATGCCTTCAACAAGAACATTAATCATTTCAATATCATCCATCGTTGTAATCGTTCTTGGCGTTACATACTGGTTTATTTCTGATTTAGATTCGAGTATAGAGAAATCGTCAAGTGAATCAGCTAGTAATAAGTCAGAACCCATTGATCCAGATCGATACATAGATGATGGTGAACCATTAATTTCTGAAGATGGAATACCTTCTGAAAATGAATTTCAAGATTACATACATGGTATGACTCATCAGAAGGTCGTAGCTAAACAAAAATGGGGAATTTATCAAATCTCTGATGAGAGAATTGATAGTATGCTTGGCGTATTAGAGAAAATAAAAGGAACACCGGATGAATATGAGCATTTTGATTTTTATCTTGAAACGTTGAATCAATGGGATGAAGATAATTATCAAAACGCAGTAGAGGTTCATAATCACATATGGCGTTTAAATGGTGGTACAATCGGTAAGGCTAAGCGATTAATGACGAATGAAGAAGAACAGAAATATATTAATAAGCACTATTGATAAGCGGTGAATCCACCGCTTATTTTTGTGCGGATGTCAGTTTCGAAAGATTTTATGATTAAAAGGATTCTTTTGTTAAACTGTAGATAGATCATACCTAACTAATTGTTGGAGGGTGAATGAATGGACGAGCATAATAAGAAGAATCATTATGAAAATAAGCTGATTGATGAGAAGTCTCCTTATCTCCTGCAACATGCACATAATCCAGTTGACTGGTATCCATGGGGAGAGGAAGCGTTTCAAAAGGCAAAGAGAGAAAATAAGCCTGTCCTTGTATCTATTGGGTATTCTACATGTCATTGGTGTCACTTGGTCTTTAGAACCTATGGCTGTGTTAACCCCCTAAAAACCTTTTTAATTATGAGATTATAGATACCAATAAGTGCATATTACCTGTATTTTTCGACGTCAACACAAAACCAACTAAATTATTCTCTATATCTCTAAGCTAAGAAAGGAGAATGATAATGGAAATTAATAGAAAAAGCGAAGTGGAGTTACAGAAATAGGGTGTGGTATAATAGATAAAAATGGAAAAGGTGGGAACGTATGATTGATAGCTTGAAAGATTTTTATTATTTAGATGAGAAAATTTTGAGAAATTATGTTTCTACTATAGAAGATGGTCTTATAAAATATACGGAATCGTCTACTAGTGATGGTTCTCCTAAGTGGAATTTTGATATTTCAACTGGTGAACTTCAGAAGATATTAGTATCGATGGGTATACCAATTCCTGCTACATCAATTAAGAGAGAAGGGAAAGGAAAATCAGTTAATATAAGTCAATTGAGAGAACCTACAAAAGAATCACTGTTCTCTAAATTAGATAATTACTTAGAACCTGCAATACAGTACTTGGAAGGCTTTGATAGAGAAATATGGGCGCAGTTAGAAGAAGGTCAATTTGTAAGGTTTTCAACGAAAGTAAAACTTTCTAAAGGGTACGAAATAGGAAATTTTTTAAACAACGCGGGTGATTTTTTTAACTTGGCGAATAATTTAGACATTGATATGGAAGTTGATGAAGATTTTAATTCTGCAGTTAACTACGGCAAAAAAGCTATTGAGAAAGATGTGCAAAAAGCAATCTTCAGACCAATTGGTTCTCCTAATTCCGCAAAATTTTTCTTCGTAGGTTCACTAGGGATTAATAGCTTAGAAGTAGACATTAGTGATTTATCTCTCGGAACTTATACAGTTATGGGTCGTATAGAACATGTATTACAAGCTGGAGAAAAATATACAATCTTTGACCCCACTTTATCGGGGATGACTAACATGCTTAGTAGAGAGCATAGAAGAGCGAAGACCAAGATTAAAAGTAAAAACGAGTTTGATTTTGATAGTAAAGACATCTTCGCTGTGAAACCTGCAATTGTTATAAAACCAATTGCCCTGTATAAATAAGTTTCGATTTGGGGGAACGATTTTTGGCTGTTAAAGATTATTCATCAATGCTAAGGCTTATTGGTCTTGTAAGTTCGATTGTTGTATTCTTTTGCTTCTCTTTCCTTTACAATAATTCAGACGGAGTTAAGGACTTTATGGAGCATATACCAAACTTCACAGTAGAATATAGAAAAGTGCCAATTGACACTAATTACTTGATACCAGCCGTGTTGTGGTATCTATTCTCATATTTTGGAGCATTTCACGATCAAATCTCTAACAGGTTTAAGATTAGACATCATTTTGATTTTCAGTATATTCTTATCCCTATGGCAAATGAAGTGGGGATAGCTCTAAACGCAGAGCAAAGAAAAAAAGTTTATGAAGATAGAAATGAATTGATGGATAAAGTATTTTATAAATATGCTGATTCTACAGAACCTAAAATAAGTAAACATAACATTATTTTAGCACTAACAAACTGGGCGTTATTTTGGATTTGTATTGAAAGTATTACGGTTTTGATGATTTTTTTAATTCTATTCTTATTTTTGACGTTAAATGGCATTTCCTTAATTTTAGCTTTGTTGATTATAATTTTAAGTGCTTTAGGTGTTGTGTTTTATAAAAGAGCAATAAGAATTATCAATACTGAGATTAGGTTGATATTCAATATTGAGTCTGAGACTGAGCAAGTGTCGGAATCTATTAAAAAGGTGTATCAAGATGCATTATAAAATTGAAGATGAGAAAGAAGTTATTGTTAAAAGCGAATATGCTGCAAAATCTATTTTGCAACAAAGCAATTGGCTACTTGAATGGATTAACGAGTTGCCCCAAAGTAGTGTGATTCTAGATTATGGTTGTGGAAAGCTTAGGTATACAATTCCCTTATTAAATAGAGTCAAAGAGGTTATTGCTGTGGATTCGAAAGAACAAATTAATCGTACTCAGAAGCTCGATAGAGTCAACCATTTAACCATTACGGATTTTGCTGAAGAAGAAGACAACTTGTCTGTTTTCACTACCGATGAATTTGATATGGCTAATTATTTTGATTGGGCAATTTGCACAAATGTACTTTCAGCAATTCCATATGAAGAAGAAAGAGTTAACGTTTTAACTACTATTCGAAAAGCATTGAAGTTTGAAGGTAAAGCACTAATTACTACCCAGTATAGAAATTCGTATTTTAAGAGTTATGAATCCAAAAAAAATGCTGTTAAGTATAAAGATGGATGGTTAATAAAAAATAACAATAATTACTCTTTTTATGGAATAATTCCTCCTTCTTCTTTAAGAGATTTATGTGAAAAAGCAGGTTTAAAAGTTATTGAGTGTCGTTCAGTAGGTGAATCTGCATACTTATTAATAAAAAATGATGAAGAGAATTAGCTGTAATTTTACCAGCTAATTCTCTTCATCATTTTTAGTTAAATCAACAATCAAGTAATTACTATTTGCTAGTCATTAATTCCACTTCAGTTATTAAGGAACTTGGTTTAACATCCAAATTTTCTGCAATTGTGAAAATGGTTGTGATTGTAGGTTTTCTTTGTCCCCTTTCTAATAATCCTATATAAGTCCTGTCTAGCTCACATAGTAATGCTAGCTTTTCTTGAGACAATCCCATTTCTAATCTAATTTTCTTTAATACTTTTCCAAATGCAACTTCTACACGCAATATCAGCACCCCCTACTATTAATACTCCATTTAAAGAGACAAGGAGTCGACAGACTATAGTCATCACGATTAGAGTGTGATAGATTAATAGATAACTATAGTCATTAAACGTGGAGGGTTAAAATGAAAGGTAGAATCTGTCATGTTGCTATTTATATAAGGAAGTCTAGAGGAGATAGTGAGAAAGATTTAAGTAATCACCGTAGTGAGTTGATAAGTATATGTAAGGATAAAAACTGGGATTACGATGAGTTTGCTGAGATAGGTAGTGGGGATTCGCTATACACAAGACCCAAAATGATTGAGCTTTTAGATTTAATCCAAAAGAACAAATATCAAGCAGTACTAGTTTTTGATTACGATAGACTCGGAAGAGGTGACTTAGGTGACCAAGACAAGGTTATTAAAGCTTTTAAGACCTCTAATACAAAGTTAATTACTGCTAATCCATACAAAGTCTATGATTTATCAAATGAGCAAGATGAACAATATACGGATTTCCACAGTTTCATTGCAAGACAAGAATACAAAATGATAAAGAAACGACTTCAGCAAGGAAAACAGATAGGTGCAAAAATGGGTAGATGGACAAATGGGACACCTCCGTTCCCTTATGAATACGACAAGAACACAAAAAGTCTTACCGTAAACACGGTAAGGCTAGCTGTATATAGAGACATTGTTGAAAAATTTATCAGGGGAGATTCTATTTATAACATTGCTAATTATTTAAATGAAAAAGGTATTAAATCTCCTAGGGGTAAGAATTGGCTAGATAGTACAATTAAGAGGTTGTTATTAGATGAAACACATCTCGGGCGGATTGTTTATAACAAGAGTCGAAATAATTCATCACAGAAAAGAGGAGAATTACTACCTAGAAAGCAGTGGATAGTGAAAGAAGATGCACATCAAGCAGTAAAGTCTCAAGAAGAACACGACAAAATAATTTTAAGGTTAGAAAGGAAGAAGCCCGCCAGGAAATTGAGGTATTCATTATCTAGCTTGTTTGTATGCGGTGTATGCAAGAGTCCAATGTATTTAAATTACAAAAGAAACAAACTTTCTCTTAAACCCTGTCAAAGCCTAGATACTGATGGCAATAAATGTCCTAATCGTGGTTCAGAGCTTACCTACTTTAAAAAAGAAATTTTAGAACAACTTATCCTCTATATCAATAAACTTCAACAAGGAAATGGTGAAGTTAATGGTCAACGGGTGGAAATACAAAATAAATTGGACAGAATTACACAGGGTTTAGAAACATACTATTCTCGGCTTAGGAAAATACATGACTCATATGAAATAGGGTTATACAGTGTTAATGATTTTTTAGGGAGACAAAATAATACTGTTTTAAAGATGGAAAGACTTAAGGAAGAAAAAAGGGTCTTAGAAAAAATGTTAGAATCAATAAGTAAGGAAACTCTTAATGAGAAAATAGAGAAACTAAATAGAAGATTAGACTTAATGAATAAAGAAGTCTTGACTGAACAGGAGGAAAATAATGTTTTAAAATCCTTGGTTGAAAGAATTGAATGGAAAAGGCTAATTGGTGCTGAGGTTGAAATGACAATTCACTTTTCTATAAAGAACCTTTGAAATAACTTCGTCTGATTTGTTAACCTTTAAACCATTTTAATTCCATTACGTGAGGATTGACATTATACAGGATTTAATAAAAAGGATGTGAGGTAAATGTCTTCAAACGAAAAAAAGCCTAATAGGTTAATAAATGAGAAATCCCCTTATTTACTACAGCATGCATACAACCCCATCGACTGGTATCCGTGGGGCGAAGAAGCGTTCGAAAAAGCTAAAAATGAAAATAAGCCCGTTTTAGTATCCATAGGCTACTCGGTCTGCCATTGGTGTCATGTGATGGAGAGAGAAAGTTTTGAGGATGAGGAAACAGCAAAATTACTTAATGATCGATTTGTATCAATTAAAGTTGACCGAGAAGAGCGTCCTGATATTGATTCAATTTATATGAAAGTATGTCAGGGATTAACTGGGCAGGGCGGTTGGCCGTTGAATGTATTTCTAACCCCGGATCAAAAGCCATTTTATGCTGGAACATATTTTCCAAAAGAGGGCAGATACAATCTACCTGGATTTAAAGATGCAATTATGCAGTTGTATCAGCAGTATCAGGATAACCCTGAACGCATTACAGCAATAGGTGAGAAAATTACAGCTTCTCTTCAAGAACGGATGAATGCTGAAGGGGGAGAGTTAAAGGAGGAAGCGCTTCATAAAGCTTTCCAACAAATGCAAAACTCTTTCGATACGATTTACGGAGGGTTTGGTCAATCTCCTAAATTTCCATCTCCACACATGCTCATGTTCTTGCTTCGTTATTATCGGAAATATGAGAATGAGCTCGCCTTAACGATGGTAACAAGAACGCTTGATGCCATGGCAAACGGCGGAATCTATGATCACATTGGTTATGGATTTGCGCGGTATGCTGTCGATCAGGAGTGGCTTGTTCCGCATTTTGAGAAAATGTTATATGACAATGCGATGCTTGTTTTAACTTATACCGAAGCTTACCAGGTGACCAAAAATGAGCGGTATAAGAAAATAGCATGTGATGTGTTGAATTACGTGGAACGAGATATGAAGGAACCTGATGGTGGCTTTTATTCTGCTGAAGATGCTGATTCTGAAGGTGTAGAAGGAAAATTCTATGTGTGGTCAAAACAGGAAATTCTAGATATTCTTGGTGATGAGTTAGGTTCCCTTTATAATCGGACGTTTGATATTACATCTAAAGGTAACTTTGAAGGTGAAAATATACCTAATTTAATCCATACAAACCTTTCAAAAATGAAAGAGAAGTTTGATGGAACCGAGAAAGACTTCGAAGATAAGCTTGAAGAAGCACGGCGAAAATTATTTGATGTGAGAGAAGAACGAATTCATCCACATAAAGATAATAAAATTCTAACAAGCTGGAATATGCTAATGATTGCTGCATTCGCTAAAGCAGGCAAAGTTTTTAATATCCCTTCCTATCTGACGACAGCTCAACATACCTATGAATTCATAGAGAAACATCTCGTTGTTGATGGCAGGTTAATGGCACGCGTTCGAGAAGGAGAAGTCAAATTCAAAGCGTACCATGATGACTATGCATATGGATTATGGGCGTTAAATGAACTTTATGAAGCAACATATGATTCAAATTTTCTTCTGAAAGCTAAAAAGCTATCAGATGAGATGCATCATCTCTTTTGGGATGAAACAAGTGGTGGATTCTATTTGTACGGACATGATGCAGAGGAATTGATTGCCCGTCCAAAAGATGTGCACGATGGTGCCCTTCCTTCAGGTAACAGCGTTGCAGTCCTTCAGCTTCTTCGATTATCAAAAATGACCGGTGAAATAAAGTACGATGAATGGGCGAATCAGATGTTTACGGCTTTTTCTGGTGATGTTAGCTCTTATTCAAGTGGGCATGCGTACTTTCTAATGAGCAAACTGTTTACTGTTTCTTCACCGAAAGAATTGGTTATCATTGGGGAGCCTGACGATGAAAATAGAGTAATAATGGAGAAGTTTATACAACAATCATTTTTACCAGAGCTTACAAGTATTAGTACGAAAGATCCTGAGTTACTAAAGGAAGCAGCTCCATTTGCTTCTGAATTTATGAAATCAACACAAACCACGATCTATCTTTGTGAGAACTTTACCTGTTCATTACCTGCAACAGATGTTGAGCAATTAATCAAGCAATTATAAATAGGTCAGGAGCTATCAGGGAAACCTCTGATAGCTTTTTTTGTCACCCTGTTGATTATGAAGAAGAAGTTGGTGTATTTGGATACATACTATCATCATAATGGAAAAGCTTGTATTCCAAATCAAAACGGTATCCATTCGAACGCGTATTCGCTACAATAGAAGTAGACATTTTTTTGAGGTGATCGGATGGAAATAAAGAAGAAACTCCCTCAACTACTGGACATGTTTCAGCAGGAGGAAAAGTATAGATCGAATATCGTCACATGGAAAACAATTGAACCGAAAGCAGCAAAAACCGCACCCTTCCCTGAAGGTGTGGCTCCTGTTTTGCGAGAGGCTCTTTTAAATAGAGGAGTTAACGAATTATATACACATCAAGCAACTGCTTACGAAGAAGCAACTGAAGGAAATAGTTTTGTAGCTGTGACGCCTACTGCTTCAGGAAAAACGTTATGCTACAACCTCCCTGTTCTTGATACGATTTTGAAAGATCCGTCAAGCAGAGCACTGTACTTGTTTCCAACGAAAGCGCTCGCTCAGGATCAGAAAAGTGAAATCAATGAGCTTATTGATGAAATGGAAGTAGATTTAAAAGGGTACACATATGATGGGGATACCTCTCCAACAATTAGGCAAATCGTACGCAAAGCTGGGCATATTGTCATGACAAACCCGGATATGCTTCATTCTGCCATTCTCCCCCACCATACAAAGTGGGTTTCCCTTTTTGAAAATTTAAAAGTAATCGTTATCGATGAGCTTCATACATACCGCGGGGTATTTGGGAGTCATGTAGCCAATGTGATAAGAAGGTTAAAACGAATTTGTAGCTTTTACGGAAGCAATCCCATTTTTATTTGTACATCAGCTACAATTGCAAATCCTAAGGAACTTGCAGAGGAGCTTACTGGAGAAGCAATTACGCTCATTAATAATAATGGTGCACCTACAGGTCGGAAGCATTTTGTCCTATACAATCCCCCAGTTGTGAATCAAGCTCTTAATATCAGGCGTTCAGCAACGTTAGAGGCAAGAAATATTGCTGTTGAACTATTAAGGAATAATATTCAGACCATCGTATTTGCAAGAAGTAGGGTACGTGTAGAAATTCTGTTAACGTATTTGCAGCAACTAGAACAGCGGGAGCTAGGTCCAAGGTCCATAATGGGATACCGTGGCGGCTATCTCCCTAAACAGCGAAGAGAGATTGAACAGGGGCTTCGTAATGGGAAGATAAAAGGTGTCGTTAGTACAAATGCACTTGAACTAGGCGTAGATATAGGTCAGCTTCAAGCATGTGTTCTGACAGGCTATCCAGGTACAATTGCGAGCACCTGGCAGCAAGCTGGACGAGCAGGTCGTAGGCAGGATGAATCGGTAGTCTTTGTTGTTGCGAGTTCAAGTCCATTAGATCAATATATGATTACACACCCAGACTACTTTTTTGAACGCAATCCAGAAGAAGCTCGCGTGAATCCGAATAATTTAATTATTCTAGTCGATCACGTAAAATGTGCGGCATATGAATTACCATTTAAACAGGGTGATACATTTGGCGGTGAAGATGTAGAAGATGTGCTTGAGTTTCTAACAGAAGAGCAATTGCTCCATCATCGAGCAGACAGATGGTTCTGGATGAATGATGCTTTTCCAGCACATAACGTTAGCCTTCGTTCTGCATCACAAGAAAATGTGGTTATTATAGATCAAACGACAGCAGCAAATGTGAAAGTTATTGGGGAAATGGACAGGTTTAGTGCTATGACTTTACTACATGAGGAAGCTATTTATCTTCATCAAGGTGTGCAATATCAGGTTGAATTGCTTGATTACGAGGAAAAGAAAGCCTGGGTACGTGAAGTTGATGTGGACTATTATACGGATGCTAATCTTGCCGTCCAGCTTAAGGTTCTTGAAGAAGATCAGCATGATCAACTTCCACATACCACAGCCACGTATGGTGAAGTAATGGTGAATGCGATGGCTACAATCTTTAAGAAGATAAAATTTGAAACACATGAGAATATTGGTTCTGGACCTATCCATTTACCAGAAGAAGAACTGCATACAAACGCATGCTGGTTTGAATTTCCAGAAAGTTTTGTGCAAACGATGGGGGAAAACCGATTAGAGGAAGGATTGTTAGGTCTTGGGAACGTGCTCCGTAACGTTGCACCACTTTTTGTCATGTGTGATGTTTCCGATCTTCACGTAACACCACAAATCAAAGCCATACACTCTAATAAACCTACTATTTTCTTCTATGATAGATACCCTGGTGGGATTGGTCTTTCTGAACGTGTCTATAAAGAACTAGGACTCATTCTGAAAGAAGCTGAATCAATCGTTGTTGGTTGTGAGTGTGAAAGTGGCTGTCCGTCGTGCGTAGGTGTCGCAGGAGAAACAGGAGAGAATAGCAAAGAAACTGCCCGCTATTTACTTGAATTTTTAAGAGGAGAGCATTCTAATGTCACGGAAGGGTAAATTAAATCGAATGAAAAAGCATATGAACCTTAGTGAAGGGGAAGACACGCCGCAAAAAGTGGAACAGCCTATTCATTCTGTTCCACATCTTCAAAAATGGCGTGAACTCGATGCAAGCCCTTTTTTCTTAGATGGTGAATATGCATTCGTTCGAACGAAACAATATCCTAAAACATATCAACATGGACGGTATGTTTTTCAAGAGCTTGAAGATGTTGTCGATCGTTGGAATAGCTTTCATCGAAGCCATCCTCTTTCTTCTAAACATCTAACCCCATCTGATTTATTGTTTTTTGATACCGAAACAACTGGTCTAGGTGGAGGAGTTGGGAATACGATTTTCTTGTTGGGATACAGCCAGTATACTGAAAAAGGTATCTCAGTAAATCAATATTTCCTCCCAGGCCCAGGAGCGGAAGTTCCTATGTACCAGGCATTTCTAGAAGATGTTAAAGAATTGAAGAATTTAGTGACGTATAATGGCAAAGCCTTTGATTGGCCACAGGTGAAAACGAGGCATACGCTTATTCGTGAACAAGTTCCTAAATTGCCACAATTTGGTCATTTTGACCTTCTGCATGGCGCGCGTCGTTTCTGGAAAAATGAGATGGAATCTGTTAGACTCTCGAACGTAGAAGAACAGCAGCTAGGCTTTACACGAAATGAAGATATACCAGGTTATCTAGCTCCTATGCTTTATTTCGAATTCGTGAAAGACCCTGATCCAGAATTGATTGCTGGTGTACTCAAACATAACGAAGAGGATATTTTGTCTTTAATCACCCTATATATTCGAATGTCTCACCTTCTCCTTGATTTTGAAGGGAAATCCTTATCAGCTACTGAACAATTCCAGTCAGCTCGCTGGTGGGATGCCGTTGGAGAAGAAGACCATGCTGCGCAGTTATATAAGCAAACAACGGGTCGTCATGAACGGGAAGCTAGAAAAGCTCTTGCACGTATTTACAAAAAACAGGGAAACCTAGATAAAGCCATTCTCATCTGGCAGGATCTTTCTGAATCATCGAATGATGAAGAAAGCGATGTCGAGCTTGCTAAATACTATGAGCATAAAGTGAGAGACTATGAGAAAGCTCTTTATTATGCATTATCCGGGTATCAAAAATGGAAACATAAAAAACGTATTCTTAAAGATAAAGAAGAATCGGAGCGACTTCAGTATATGAAGAGAATTGAAAGACTTGAACAAAAAGAATCACGTTAACGGTAGGAGGTTGTCATGCAAGATTTCTATGATGTATTAAAGAAAAAGGAACCATTTCATTCGCTAAGTGATGCTGAAATTGAACAGTTAATGGTATCTGCTCATTTCTCCACCTACCAAAAGGGCGAATTCCTTTACCACGAAGATGAAGATACGAATACGTTATTCCTGCTTGTATCAGGCATAGCAAAGAATATTGTTCATAAAGCAAACGGTCAGCAGACGACAATGCGGTTTTATTATCCTGGTGATCTCGTCGGCTTAATGATTATGTTAACAGATGAATCAATGACATTTTCTGTACAAGCAAATGAAGACTGCCAGGTTATTCGCATTAAAAAAGAAGTTATGCTTAAAATCATGACCGAAAATCCTGCATTTTCACATAATGTACTAGATACAATAGGTGAACGAATGAGAAGTCTTTATGATGAGATTAAGCAAGAGCGGGACAGAGAAGCAGATGGAGAAAATATTGCACTTTATCGGACACGCGTAAGTTCCATTATGGATTCTATGGTAACAATTCCGCCGACGTATACAGTCCTTGAGGCGGCTGAGCTTTTTCGCACGAATAATTACGATGGAGTAATTGTAAGTGAAGATCGTGAAAGTGTACTAGGAACAGTTACGCCACTTGAGATCATTAGTGCACTAACAAGAGGTGAGTTCCAAGATCCAATCCACAAATGGATGTATCAAAAACCAAACCTAGTTGAAGAAGATGCATTCAGCTATGAAGCGCTTGCGTATTTGAAATATCATAAAGTCTCACTTTTACCAGTTGTAAAGCGTGATCGACTTGTTGGGATGGTTTCCGCAAAATCATTTCTTGGTATTCAGGAATCAGCATACTTGGATCTTTCTTATAGATTATCTAGAGCAAAAGAATTAAACGAAATTATGAATTTATCTCCACCTATTCACCAAGAGTTTCGATCATTTATACAGGAATTGCTAGATGCGAATACTCTTGGATACGAAATATGCGAAATGATGTCTAACTATAACGATGAAATGCATAGACGCGTGATTTTACTTGCAGAGAAACAAATGATGCAGGAAGGTTATGGGCGTGCTCCAGTAAACTTTTGCTTTATTGTAATGGGGAGTGAAGGTAGAAAAGAGCAGGCTTTTAGTACGGATCAAGATAATGGATTAATTATTGATGACTATGAACATCTTGAACATAAAGCGGAAATTGAAACTTATTTCAGCGTTTTTTCCGAAAAGATAAATACGATGCTAACAACATGTGGATTGCCTGAATGTGATGGGGGCATTATGGCGAAGAACCCTAAATGGCGGCGATCGTTATCCAATTGGCAAAAGGAAGTGAACCGATGGATCACTGAAACGGATGCTGAAGAAATACGCAATTTCACAATATTTATGGATTTCAGACCAGTCTATGGTGATTTTGATCTGTCACGAACTTTAAGAAGCCGAATAACTGAGCGCATAAGAAGAGCTCAAACACTTCAAATGTTGTTGATGAAAGATACTGTTCGTTTCCGCGTACCACTAAATCCTTTAGGGAAAATCCAACTGCGTGGAAAAGAAAAAACGCTTGACTTGAAAAAAGCCGCTATTATGCAAATTGTAAATGGTATTCGTATCTTTGCGATGAAATATGGAGTAGAAGAAGTTAATACAATTAAAAGACTGCATGAGTTGAAGAAAAAAGAAATATTCCATCACCGAGATGTTATAAATATCGAAACAGCTCTTCATTACCTTTACACTTTTCGAGTTAGGCAGAACCTTCATCAGTTGAATAATGGAATAGAAATATCGAATTTAGTTCGGCCGATTGAATGGGAAAAGGAAGAAAGAAGAAAAATGAGAGAAGCTTTACTTGTTGCTAAGCGAATGCAGCAGGTAAGTGAATTGAGCTTCCGCAGGAATCGGAGTATTTAGCAATGTCTTCGATAGGGTTTAAGCTACTACGCTATTATATATATGACAGAATTAGATGGAAAAAACGGATTAAAAGTGATCAATCCTTACCCGCTTACGCACAATTAACAGATTCATTACAGTCTTATCAAGAATCAAGTAGTCGCTATTTTACCGTATTTGATCTTGAGACAACAGGCTTTTATCCCGCACTTGGAGATGAAGTGATCTCAATTGGAGCTGTTAAAATAGATCTTGTTGAAGGATGTATTTTAGAGGAATCGTTTTATCGAATTGTAAGACCCATTCATAAAGTACCTCGATTCGTGAGGCAGTTAACCGGTCTCTCGATCGGGGAGATTAGGGCAGGATGGTCATTTATCGAAGCGTTAGATGATTTTTTAACTTTTAGTAGAGGAACAACCTTAATTGCCCATCCTGTTAAATTTGATGTTTATTTCCTGCAAACACTTTCTCAAAAGTGGGATTTACCTGATTACTTGCCACCTTACCTTGATTCTGAGGCACTGGCAAAAGAAATATTTCCGAAAAGTAATCCGCAACTCGATTCTTTAATTCGAAAATTAAACATTGAACGCCATGAGAGACATCATGCTTTAAATGACGCTCGGATGACGGCAGAGCTGTGCCTAAAGCTTTTTGACAAACTAGATTTAAAAGATAATTATGAACAGGAAATTAGAGAGCGAATAGCCCGAGATAACCTCGTTTTTGGTAGGAAATAAATTATTTATCCATAATTATTCCCCGGGTAAGCGCATAAAGAACAAACATTCGACGATTTCTGTGTGATAACTTGTTGATACGCCGTTTACAATTGTCGTCTCTTGTTGTAACTTTGAATAGTATATTGAAGTTTCTGTTAGTTCTAATCAAAAGTAATTAAGTTTTAATGTAATGGAGAGATGGAAATTGAAACAAATTATTATGGTCATGTTTTTTATGGTTATTGCATTAACAGTGGTTGTTATGAGTCAAATTAGTGAGTCAGCCCAAATCTTTAATGATTCTGAAGTAGTCTTGCAAAAATAGGCTTTCTTTTTCGTTAAGCATTTGTAAAATGAGGACGAATACACAGTACATGTACTATGCGTGCTACATAGGCTAGTAGGGAATTCACCAAATTAAGAAGGGGGAACCTACACTATGTTTCATCATCGTCATCGCATGGGACCTAATGCGAATATGCCAAATCAGGTAAGTCCAGCAATGCAGGGTCCAAATGCAAATATGCCTATGCAGGTTAGTCCAGCAATGAAAGGTGGCATGCCAGGGCAAGTTAGTCCTGCTATGCAAGGGCCAGGGCCAGGAGGTCCATGTCCAACAAGTCCAGTTGTTTATCCAACGAAGTGTTGTGTGAAGAATCATTATTACAAACACAATGTGGATCATATTCATCCTACTCATATTAAGAATGTCCATCATCACATGTATGAGCATAATCACAGTTATCCATTAACTGAATCGAATGAAGTATTAGCATCACACACAAACAATTACCCACCACCACGTCCAACAGGAGCTATGCCGGCTGGGTATGGACCAACAAATCCTTCCCAAGTAGCAGGCGCTATGCAAGGACAGTATGGCAGCGGAATGCCAGGTCCTGGTCAGGTTAGTCCAGCACAAAAACGAAGATAGTAAAGGTATAATGAAACGAACTGGATATCCAGTTCGTTTTTACATAGGAGGTGTCAGAATGGCGAACGTTTTGCTTATTACTGGATATAAAGCTCACGAACTCGGCATTTTTAACGATGACCATCCTGGCTTACCCATTATTAAGGCAGCACTCCGTATGAGAATGATACAGCTCATTGAGGAGAGGAACTTTGAATGGATTTTAATTAGTGGTCAAACTGGCGTTGAGCTTTGGGCAGGAGAAACAGCTCTTGATCTTCGAGAAGAATACCCTGATCTTAAGCTAGCGGTATTAACACCATTTCTTGAACAGGAGAGTAAATGGAAAGAGCCTACTCAGGAATATTATAATATGATTATGGCAGAAGCGGACTTCGTCGAGTCTATTACGAGTAGACCTTACGAAAATCCAGGGCAGTTAAAAGCTAAAAATGAATTTTTAGTCAAAAAAAGTGACGCAATGCTCGTTTTATACGATGAGGATACGCCAGGTTCGCCAGATTATTATTTGAAAGAAAGCAAAAACAGACAGAGAAATGATCCAGCTTACGAAGTTTTTACCATTACCCCTGTTGATCTTGATCTGCTAGAACAGGATTTGCGTGAAAGTAACCCTGATTTTTACAGCCAGTAGCATTATTTGAACAGATTCCAATTGACAAGATGAAGGTCTTTTGGAAGAATAAAATAAAAGAATATAACTGCATACATATAGAGGTGATAAAATGGCAGAGCAACAACCGACTCAATTAACAGCAAAAGACATTCTTGAAAAAGATTTTAAAAGTGGATTTCGTGGATATGATCAAGATGATGTAGATAAGTTTCTAGACGTTGTAATTAAGGACTATGAACGTTTTGAAAATGACATCGAACAACTTCGCCAGGAGAATACCCGGCTTAGAAGAGAAATGGATCGCATGTCAGAGCAACAAAAACGTCAGCAGACACGTTCCCAAACGCAACCTGGCAACACAAACTATGATATCTTAAAACGTCTATCCAATTTAGAGAAGCACGTTTTCGGAAGTAAGCTTTACGAATAAGCCGCCCATAATAGGGTGGTTTTTTTATCCATTTGATAAATTTCACTCACCGTAATATAATAATAAATGTACCATTTAACTGATTATACAAGAAACCTTGCATGAAAGTGATATATAAGATATAATTGCTTTTGCTGTCCTAATAATGATAACGTTCGGGTGATCGCTGTATATTGCATATAAGCAGTATATAGAGGAAAGTCCATGCTCGCACGATCTGAGATGATCGTAGTGTTCGTGCCTGATGAAACAATAAGTCAGGGTAGTCCATTTTTGGGCTAACGGCGGGGAAACGGCCTAAGTTCTTAACGGATATGGCCCGAATACTCTGAAAGTGCCACAGTGACGAAGTCTTAATGGAAACATTAAGAGTGGAACGAGGTAAACCCCACGAGCGAGAAACCCAAATTATGGTAGGGGAGCTTTCTCGAAGGAATTGAACGGAGAGAGAGCCAGGTGGCGAGGACGCACCTGGAGATAGATGATTACCACCTGAGTACGAGGGGAGACCCGTTCGTAGTACAATGGAACAGAACATGGCTTACAGAACGTTATCATCTTTGATGAAAAGCCCTTATGGGGCTTTTTTGTACTTTATGAATAGATAATGATGATAAACGGTTAAAGTATAAGAAAAAGCAAAGGCATATATTATACCAGCCAATTGACTAAGTTGCCTTAACAATTAGACATTAAATGTTGTAATATGAAAACAGAAATAAAAGAGTACATAATGCGAGATCAAACAACGATTGGAGTTGAGAAGATGGCAAAATACGAATTAATTGCAACGGCCACCATGGGGCTCGAATCATTGGTTGCTCGTGAGGTGAAAGATCTAGGTTTTGAAAATGTTCGTGTCGACAATGGGAAGGTAACATACGATAGTGATGAGCTCGGTATATGCCGGTCAAATTACTGGTTACGAACAGCAGATCGCGTGAAACTTAAAGTGGGAGAATTTAAAGTCACAACTTTTGATGAGCTTTTCGAAGCGACAAAAGCACTTCCGTGGGGAGATTTACTTCCTGTTAACGCAGAATTTCCGGTTAGTGGAAGATCAGTTAAATCGACTTTATATAGTGTTCCTGACTGTCAAGCTATCGTAAAAAAAGCGATTGTGGAAAGTATGAAAGAAAAATACAATGTATCATGGTTTGACGAAGATGGGCCCTTGTTTAAAATTGAAGTGGCAATCCATAAAGATACAGCGGTATTAACAATAGATACTAGTGGTACAGGTTTGCATAGAAGAGGATACCGTTATTTGCATAGTGCAGCTCCTCTTAAAGAAACAATGGCAGCTGCGATGATTATGCTAACAAATTGGAACGCTGATAAACCGTTTATAGATCCATTCTGTGGTTCAGGTACGCTTCCAATTGAAGCTGCTATGATTGGCCAGAACATTGCACCAGGATTCAATCGTGCGTTTGCTTCCGAAGATTGGGAATGGATTGGTCAGAAACGCTGGGAAGAAGCAATGATAGAAACAGAAGATCTTGCTAAATATGATCAGCCTCTTCATATTTTTGGAAGTGATCTTGATCCCAAAATGGTTGATTTATCAAAAAACAATGCACTAGAAGCTGGGTTTGCTGATTTAATTCAATTTAAACAGATGCAAGTGACCGATGTCAGTTCAAGGTTTGAGTATGGGACACTAATAGGAAACCCTCCATACGGGGAGCGTCTTGGTGAACGTGAAGAGGTAGAAGATATGTATCGTAAAATGGGGAAAGCGTTCCGTGAGCGCCTGGACACATGGTCTGTATACATTCTTACTTCTCATCCACGTTTCCAAGAGGTTTATGGCAAAAGAGCAACGAAAAACCGAAAGCTATATAATGGTGATATTAAAACTCATTATTACCAGTTTTTTGGTCCAAGACCGCCTAAGAACAACTAAATTAGAATTCGATCTATTTTCTATTTACGCTTATAAACAAAATCAGCATCCTGCTTAAAGTGCAGGATGCTGATTTTTTATACCTTTTCAACTACATATGCACGTTTATCTCGAAAATATTTCTCCCCATCATCTGAAGAATGTTCAAAAAAGCCTTCTACTTCATGGACAACTTTATATTCTCGTTCGGGTTCAGAAAACAGCTGAGATGCGTTACTTGAAAATAGTACAACGTCAGTAGTAGATACAAAACTATCTAATTCCTTTGCTGTATAGTGTTCACCCTGCTTCAAAGTATTAATAGGATGCTGTCTCATATGAATTCCTCCTTGTAAATAATGGGATCTAATTAACTGTACCCACCTTTAAAGAACATTTAAACTATGAAACTTGTATATAGTAACAATAGGCTTGTATAAAAGGAGGATTATATGAGAAATAAGTTTGTGATTACTGTCGGATTACTTGCAATCGCTCTTTTCTTTACCAATCCAGATCAAGAAGACTACAGTAGTTGGATAGGAAAACAGTTGAAGAAAGATCAAAATGCTCTTATTGAAATCGGAGTTGATTTAGCTGTTGTGCCATATTTTAAAGAGAATACAACTAGAGAAAATTGGTATTTATTCTCCGTCTACAAAACAGAAATTTGGGATGGTAAAGAAGTAGTGGCGATTGGAGTTTTCAGCCAATTTATCCTAGATAAAGAAGAGTTTGTAAGAATTGTAGACGAGTAAGGTAAAGTAAGGTATCCTGTCGTAGAATATGCATACGAAAGGAGGGCTTTACATGGAGTTTGTTGGGTTCATTATACCCATCGCGATTGTTATATATCTTGCAATTGACGCACCTAAACACGGCAAAAATCCATGGCTTTGGGGGATACTAGGATTTTTCTTTACTTTTCTACCACTTGGCATCTATTTAATTCAAACAGGACGCAAGGTTGCAGGTTGGATTTTTGTTGCGATATTTATTTTGACGATTATTCTAATATTCGTCTTGATTACTCTAGCTGTTGCATTTTTTAATTCCATTGGGATGTAACTGCAATTGGAAATAGAAGAAGACATGGGATTAGCCCATGTCTTCTTGTGTGCGTAATATTGTAAACTTATGGTAGGATAGAACAGGAGAGATTAAAAGGCTTTCAATTCTTCATGAGCAAAGTACTCAGGTTTCTTTGCACCCTGTGCATGAAGTTCTTTAAAGTAGATTTGATACTCATTTAAAGAGAGTGTACCTCGTAAGTAATTTACTTGTACAAAGTCGAGTAATTCGTCTGCGGTAGCTGGCTTTCTTCCTCTTACCTCATTGAATGCATTAATCAGATTCTGTACTGACATCTAATCCCTCCTTGAACGATTTAGCTTATCCAAAGGATAACATGAGTTTTTGAAAATCCATTGTTTTTGAATTTTTTAACTTCCGACAAATCTTTACATAATAAAACGAGAAGTGTCGAATGAAATTTACTAGTTTACAACCTACTTGAAAGGATGAAATGGTAATGGCAACTGATCTAATGCAAACAGAACAACACTTTCTTGAGTATGTTAAAAAAATGACGAGTTTTAATGAAGCGATTGGCTTAATGTACTGGGATCTCAGAACTGGTGCACCGAAAAAAGGGGCTGAGCAGCGTTCAGAAGTGATTGGTATGATGTCTTCAGAAGTATTTGAGATGTCGGTATCAAACGAGATGAAGACGTATCTTGATGAACTTACAAAAGAAGAAGTACAAAACAACTTGAGTGAACGCACTAGGAAAACAGTAGAAGAATGTGGAAAAGAGTATGACCGTAATATTAAAATCCCTGCAGAGGAATATTCTGAGTACGTTATTCTAAGTTCGAAGGCGGAAACGATTTGGGAAGAAGCCAAGGAACAGTCGAATTTCGAATTGTTCCGTCCCTATCTTGAAAAGCTCGTAGCATTTAATCAAAAATTTGTAGAATATTGGGGTTACGAGGAGAACAAGTACGATACGCTTCTTGACCTATATGAGCCAGGTGTCACGGTTAAGGTAATAGACCGAGTATTTAATCAATTGCGAGAGCATATTGTGCCACTAGTTCAACAGGTTGTAAATGCGAGTGACAAGCCTAAAACAGATTTCTTATATAGTCATTTCCCACAGGAAAAGCAGAAAGCATTCAGCCTGGATATTCTTGAGGGAATGGGCTATGATTTCAATGCTGGTCGTCTTGATACAACAGTCCACCCTTTCGCAACAGGATTAAATCCTGGTGATGTCCGTGTTACCACTAAGTATGATGAAAGTGATTTCCGAACAGCTGTATTTGGCACCATACACGAAGGTGGTCATGCTTTATATGAGCAGAATATTTCACCTGAATTAATTGGTACGCCACTTTGTTCTGGAACATCCATGGGGATACATGAATCACAATCCCTCTTCTGGGAGAACTTTGTTGGTCGTAATAAGTCCTTCTGGCAGAAAAATTTCGATACGTTAAAGAGTTATTCAACAGGACAGTTTGATGACGTATCGCTTGAAGATTACTATCGTGCAATAAATGTGGCGGGTCCATCCTTAATTCGTATTGAAGCAGATGAGATGACGTACGCTCTTCATATTATGGTTCGGTACGAAATAGAAAAAGGCCTTATTAATGGCGATATAGAAGTAAAGGACCTTCCAAAGATATGGAATGAGAAAATGGAAGAATACCTTGGAATTACTCCTGATAACGATGCTGTCGGTGTCCTTCAGGATGTGCATTGGTCAGGTGGCTCGTTCGGATACTTCCCTTCTTATGCACTTGGTTACATTTACGCTGCACAGATTAAGAACGCTATGCTAGAAGATCTTCCTAATTTTGATGAACTTCTTGAAGAAGGAAATATGCTACCAATTAAAGAATGGCTGACAGAAAACATTCATCAGTACGGCAAGCTTAAACAGCCAATTGAAATTATTAAGGACATTACTGGCGAAGGACTTAACGCAAAATATCTTATAGAGTATTTAGAAGAGAAATACTCACAAGTTTATCGTTTACAATCTTAAAGGAAAAGATCTTGCCCACGTGGGCAAGATCTTTTTTAATCTGTAGATAATGCGCTATATTCGTGTTCGTGGACTCCGATAAATCCGTTCAAAATAATGGCAGCAAAAAGAGGGGCACGCTCTCTTAAATCGTCTACAGAATAAAGACCTGAGAAATATTGTACGACAAGCCCATCGATCATTGCAACGAAAGCACTTACTCCTTCACGGTAATGGAGAGGCCAGTATTTTTTATCCGGATCTAATGCTACAAAACGGTCCCTAAGGTAAAGAAGCATTTCATCAAAAGCTCTTTTGAATTCTTCAGGTTCTTTATTTTGAGCCTGCTTACTCATTTCTTCGGTTAATTTAGGAAGGTTTACATCGTTGTATTCCATTGATCCATAAATAAAGTTCTCTACAAATTCTGGAACGCTTTCTCCTTCACATTCATCCGTGAATTTTTCATACTCCTGAGTTAAGAAATATAAATTTTGGTTCATTAAATATCCATCCTTTCAAATTCATAAAGAGAGAATTCCCATTTTTATTAAATTAAAACTAGAAATTAGCATTGAATAGTCTAAACACAAACCTGTATGATAGAAATTAAACATACTGTACGGTTAGTATGTTAAATTCAAAGTAACCAAAGAAGTTTTTGAAGAAAACTAGTTTGGAGGCATGCTGTTATGAAAGGTTATGTAGAAGAGTTACAGGAACGAAGAAACAGAGCGGAACTGATGGGTGGGCAAAGCAAAATTGATGCTCTACATGATAAAGGGAAAAAGACGGCGAGAGAAAGAATTAAACTCCTGGTTGATAAAGATTCATTTCTTGAGTTCGGAAAGTTAAATGTATCTGAAATTCCTGGTTTAGAAAGGAAGAGCTCTGGTGACGGGATCATTTGTGGAACTGCACGCGTTGATGGACGGCCAGTCGTTGTTCAAGCGGGCGATAAAACAGTGTTCGCAGGAACTGAGGGAGCTGTACATATTCGCAAAACGAAAGCAGCTCATTCATATGCATTAAAACGTGGTTTACCAATTGTGAATTTGAGTGAAGGGGGAGGTCTTCGGATGCCAGATGGAATGGGATCTGACGGTATAAGTGATAAGCTTTTTCCACAAGAAATGCTAACGCACAATCGTGAGGTACCCATGGTTTCTGCGATTTTAGGAGATAGCTTTGGTGGGCCTACCTGGCTTGCTGTGTCGTCAGATTTTGTAACGCAATTGGACGGAACGTGTATGGCGGTAGCCGGTCCCCGGATGCTTGAAGTTGCTACTGGTGAGAAAGTTAATGAAGAAGAATTGGGAGGTGTGAAAGTTCATGAAAAGTATACAGGGCAAATTGATCAAACCGCCACAACAGAAGAAAAATGCATTGATCAACTAAAGAAGTTCCTGAGCTACCTTCCATCACATGGAGAAGAGGAACCTCCTTTAAAAGCTACACATGACTCTATAGAGAGAAGAGTGGATGAGGTTCTATCAATCGTACCTGAGAAGAGAAACCGTGCCTATAACATGAAAAAGGTAATTAAGGAGCTAGTTGATGAAGGGGACTTTTTAGAAGTGAAACCGTTATATGGTCCTGCTCTTCTCACTTTGCTTTCTAGGATAAACGGCAGGTCTGTAGGGATTATAGCGAGCCAACCGTTGAATTACGCAGGTGCAGCTGGCGTAGAGGAGTGTGAAAAAGCGACAGATTTTATTTGTCTCTGTGATTCCTATCATATCCCCTTAATTTTTCTACATGATATACCAGGATTTCGAGTAAGTTCTGATGCAGAAAAGAGGAAAATACCTACCAAAATCATGATGTGGAACCAGGCACTAGCTCAGTCAACAGTTCCTAAAGTTTCTGTTATCATACGTAAAAGCGTAGGAGCTGCATATGGAAACATGTGTGGTCCAACGATGGGAGCGGATTTTGTTGTCGCCTGGCCTTCTGCAGAAATTAATTTTACTGGACCTGAAGTTGGAATTAATGTCGTTTATGGCAGAGAGTTAATGGAAGCTGAAAATCCTAAGCTCGAAAGGGAAAAGCTTTTAGAAAAGTGGAGTTTTGATAGTTCCCCATATAAAGCAGCGGCAAAACATTTGATTGATGATGTTATTGATCCTGGTGAAACTCGAATTTTTCTTGCACAAACATTAGAGCTTGCTTGTTATAAAAACGGATCAAAAAGCGAAAGGAAATTAGCTAATTGGCCGACTGGATTTTAATTTTCAATAAATGTATTGAATATTCCGAAAGATATATTTATACTAAATGTGAGAACATACCAACCGGTTAGTTAGATAACGGGTACAAGGAGACGAATAAGAATGAATTTTGATTATTCCGAGCGTTGCCATTCTTACTTGGAAAAAGTAAAGGCATTTATGGATGACCATGTATACCCGAATGAAAAATTGTATGAAGAGCAACTTTCCGATCAAGAAAGTCGATGGTCAGATGTTCCCCCTATAATGGAAGAATTGAAGCAGAAGGCAAAAGATGCTGGTTTATGGAATCTATTTCTACCTGAAAGTGAGTATGGTGCAGGCCTTACGAATACTGAATACGCTCCATTATGTGAAGTGATGGGCCGTTCAATGATTGGACCTGAAGTATTCAATTGTGCTGCACCAGACACAGGGAATATGGAAGTACTTGTTCGTTACGGTACAGAAGAACAGAAAAAGCAGTGGCTCGAACCTTTACTGGCTGGTGAAATTCGCTCGTGTTTCTCGATGACAGAACCTGATGTTGCTTCTTCAGATGCGACGAATATTCAGGCTCGAATTGAACGAGATGGTGATGAATACGTCATTAATGGGACAAAATGGTGGTCATCTGGTGCTGGAGATCCAAGGTGCAAAATCGCTATTGTGATGGGGAAAAACGATCCGACTGCAGCGAAACATGAGCAACAATCTATGATCTTAGTTCCACTTGATTCAAAGGGTGTAACAATTAAACGAGTTCTTCCTGTATTTGGCTATGATCATGCGCCACATGGCCATGCAGAAATTGAATACAAAGACGTGCGAGTACCTGCCTCTAATATGCTTTGGGAAGAAGGAAAAGGATTTGCAATCGCGCAAGGAAGACTTGGGCCAGGACGAATTCATCACTGTATGCGTTTGATTGGAACAGCTGAACGTGCACTTGAGGATTTGTGTAAGCGTGTACAAAGTCGAGAAGCGTTTGGTAAGAAGATATCTGATCAGGGTGTTGTGAGGGAATGGATTGCTGACTCTAGAATCGAAATCGAGCAAGCAAGACTCTTAACACTTAAGGCGGCACATATGATGGATACGGTTGGAAACAAAGAGGCAAAAGCAGAAATCGCAATGATTAAAGTAGTAGCGCCTAATATGGCACTAAGTGTCATTGATCGTGCTATTCAAGCGTTTGGTGGAGCGGGAGTAAGTGATGATTATACGCTTGCAGCACACTGGGCAAATGCTAGAACATTAAGGCTCGCAGATGGACCGGATGAAGTTCATCGTAATGCAATCGCGAGACAAGAACTGAAAAAGTATATCTAGCCAAGGGGGAATACAATATGAACGTTATGGAATTGTTTAATTTATCAGGTAAAACAGCAATTGTGACTGGTGGTGGAAGGGGTCTCGGTAAGCAAATTGCCGAAGGGTTCGCTGAAGCTGGGGCAAATGTTGTTGTTTGTTCAAGAAAATTGGAAGCGTGTGAGGCTGTTCGTGACGAGTTAGAAAGCAAGGGAGTTAGATCACTTGCGTTTGAGTGTGATGTGACAAATCAAGAACACGTTCAACATGTGGTTGACGAAACAATGAAAGAGTTTGGACAGATTGATATTCTTGTAAATAACAGTGGTGCCTCGTGGGGAGCACCTGTTGTTGAAATGCCCCTACAGGCATGGCATAAAGTAATGGAAGTAAACGTAACAGGTACATTCCTTTTTGCACAGGCAGCTGGGAAAGAAATGATTAAGCAGAACAGCGGTAAAATCATTAATATAGCTTCGGTGGCAGGACTTGGTGGGGCTGATCCACGTTACATGGATGCTATTGGCTATAACACGAGTAAAGGTGCTGTCATTACGTTTACAAAGGATCTTGCAGTGAAGTGGGGAGGATATAACATTAACGTAAATGCGATTGCACCAGGTTTCTTCCCAACGAAAATGTCGAAAGGATTAATCGATGCGGGTGGAGAGAAAATGCTAGAAACGACTCCTCTAAATCGATTTGGTTCGGATGATGATTTAAAAGGAGCTGCTCTATTCCTAGCATCAAATGCTTCCAATTATGTAACGGGAGATATTCTAATCGTTGATGGTGGTCAGCACGCAATGTAAAAAGTAGGGGAGGACATTTGGAATGAATCGTGACTCAGTAATTGTATCTGCAGTACGTACGCCTATTGGTAGACAAGGAGGAGCATTCGCAAGTATTCCAGCACATGTACTTGGAGCAATAGCCCTCAAGGAAGCTGTAGCCCGTATTAAATTAGAAGTTGAAAGCATTGATGATGTTATTTTTGGTAATGTAATAGGCGGTGGTGGAAATATTGCAAGGTTAACAGCACTTGAGGCGGGTCTTCCACTAACAATACCAGGATTAACGATTGATCGACAGTGCGGGTCAGGATTGAATGCTATTAATCTAGCTGCACAGGCTATAAAAGCAGGTGATGGTGATGTTTATGTGGTAGGCGGAGCTGAAAGTATGAGTCAGGCACCTTACTTAATGGAAAAGCCGTCTAAACCTTATAGTACAATGCCACCACGATTTATGAAATCAAGGCTTTCACCAGATGAAATTGGGGATCCTCCAATGGGTATTACTGCTGAAAACTTAGCTGCGAAATATGAGATTACTCGACAAGAGCAAGATGAATTTGCACAACGCAGTCAAGAACGTATGGGGAAAGCGATGGCGGAGGGATATTTTGACTCTCAGATTGCGTCTGTTCGTGTACCTGTTCGTAAAGGAAATCCTATTGTTGTTTCTAATGACGAACATCCTAGACCTGAAACAACGCTCGAAAAGTTAGCAGCGCTACCTCCTGCATTCAAAAAAGGTGGAACCGTTACAGCGGGCTCTAGTTCAGGTTTAAATGATGCTGCTTCTGCAGTCATTGTCATGTCTCGCGAAAAAGCAGAAGAACTTGGTTTAAAACCACTTGCAGTAATAAAAGCTTATGCTGTTAGTGGTGTTGATCCTAATATTATGGGAATCGGGCCAGTACCCGCAACGCAAAAAGTTATGGAGCAAGCGGGATTATCACTAGAAGATATGGATTTGATTGAGTTGAATGAAGCTTTTGCTGCACAGGTGCTTGCCTGCGATCGTGAATTAAAAATGGATTCTGATAAATTAAATGTGAATGGTGGAGCCATTTCTCACGGTCATCCATTAGGAGCAACAGGAGCCATTCTTGCAACAAAAGCCATTTATGAGCTTGATCGAAGAGAAGGAAAATATGCGCTTGTTACAGCTTGTATTGGTGGGGGACAGGGGATCGCTACGATTTTAGAGCGAATTTAAGGAGGATCTGATGAGACTTCAAGATAAAGTAGCCATTGTAACCGGCGGTGGAGGAGGTATCGGTCGAGCAACTGCACTTCGTTTTGCAAGTGAAGGAGCTAAGGTGGTTGTCTCCGATATCCATTCTGAGTCAGGTGAGGAATCTGTCGATCAAATTATAAAAATGGGAGGAGATGCCATTTTTGTAAGAACTGACACGTCAATTGAAGGAGATATGAAAGCGCTTGTAGAAGAATGTGAAAAGCAGTACGGTGGTCTCGACATCTTTTTCAATAATGCCGGAGTGAGTAATGAAGAAGTAAAGTTAGTGGACATATCGGTTGATGAGTGGGATCGTGTTGTTTCAATTAACTTAAAAGGCGTTTTTATGGGTATGAAGTATGCTATCCCGGCAATGGAAAAGAGAAATGGCGGCGCTATCGTTAATACATCAAGTCTACTTGGGTTCAAAGGAAAGAAATATATGGCCCCCTATAACGCTTCAAAAGGTGGTGTCATAACGCTTACGAAAAATGCTGCCCTTGAGTATGGGGCGAAAAACATTCGTGTTAACGCAGTTTGTCCTGGGGTTATTGACACGAATATTGTTACGCCATGGAAAGAGGACGATCGCAAATGGCCCATTATCTCCAAAGCTAATGCACTTAAAAGAGTTGGACAACCAGAAGAAATAGCTAATGCTGTACTGTTCCTAGTCTCAGATGAAGCATCCTATGTAACAGGAACTAGCCTTCTTGTAGATGGCGGAGGTTTAACGTTTTAATTATCCGGAGGTGGAAGCATGAACGCAAAGAATAGTTGGTTCAAACATTACCCTGAATCGATAGCCAGTACTATTGAAATTCCTAACGTTTCACTCCCAGACATGTTAAATCAAACAGTTGAAGATTATCCCGACAATGTGGCTCTATCGTTTTACCATAAAAAAATAACCTATCGAGAGTTAGGACATCTTTCTACAGCATTCGGCTCTGCACTACAAAACACCTTTCAAATGAAGACAAAAGACCGAGTAGCGCTTATGCTTCCCAATTGTCCACAGTTTTCAATTAGTTATTATGGTGTATTAAAAGCGGGTGGTATTATTACTCAAATTAACCCGATGCTTGTAGAACGTGAATTACAATACATATTGGCTGACTCTGGAGCAGAAACCATAGTCATATATGATGCGCTTTATCCTAGATTGAAAGCGATACAAGATGAAACAAATGTAAAGAATGTCATTGTTGTATCTCTTCAACCTGATGCGGGTCCTGTTGATCCGGATTATACCTTCGAACAATTTATTCAGAGTACTACAGAAATTCTTCAACCCGTTTCAATCGATCCTAAAGAAGATATTGCGGTTCTACAATATACTGGTGGAACAACTGGAAGAAGCAAAGGTGCTATGCTTACTCATCGTAATCTAGTCGCAAATGTGGAGCAGTGTCTAGAATTCTTTAAAGATGAGTTTACTTTCGGTAAAGAAAAATGTTTAACTGTTATTCCACTATTCCATGTATTTGGGATGACGTCCTGTATGAATTTATCAATTCGAATCGGCGCTGAAAGTGTCATACTACCAAAATTCGATGTAAATGAGGTTTTAGAAACGATTGAAAGAGAACAGCCAACATTGTTCCCTGGTGTGCCAACAATGTATGTTGCACTTACGAACCATCCGAATGCTGAGAATTTTAATCTTGATAGTATTCGAACCTGTAATAGCGGAAGTGCACCAATGCCAGTAGGATTAATGAAAGAATTTGAGAGAAAAACAGGCGCTAAGATCTTAGAAGGATATGGCTTAAGCGAAGCTGCTCCAACTACACATGTTAATCCACCATTCGGAGAACGTAAGCCTGGAAGTGTTGGTATAGGATTTCCTTCCACAGAATACAAGATTGTAGATCTTGGAGAAGGAAAAACGGAAGTTCCATTTGGTGAATCAGGAGAGATTGTAATTAAAGGTCCTCAGGTAATGAAAGGTTACTGGAACATGCCAGAGGAGACAGCAAATACGCTTCGAGACGGATGGCTATTTACTGGAGATATTGCAAAAATGGATGAGGATGGCTATGTCTATATCATTGATCGGAAAAAGGATCTAATTATAGCAAGTGGATATAACATCTATCCTCGGGATATAGAAGAAGTTCTATATGAGCATAAGAGTATTATGGAAGCTGTTGTTGTTGGTGTGCCAGACCCATACCGCGGTGAAACAGTAAAAGCCGTCATCGTGAAAAAACCTGGTGCTACACTTTCAGAAGAAGAAGTGATCTCTTACTGCAAAGATCAAATGGCGCCATATAAAGTACCTAAATTGGTAGAGTTTCGTCATGAACTTCCCAAAACTAGTGTCGGTAAAATTTTAAGAAGATCAATTAGAGAAGAAGCCCGACAAGTATAGGTGTGCATAGGAGTAACCTCCATGTGATATAATCTAAATCAATGATCATTGATAGATTGAGAGGGTACTGCCATGAAACACAAACTAACGGTGAAAAGTATTGAATTATTTGAGAAAAAAGGATTTAGTGAAACGTCGATCCAAGATATCGTAGATGCTATAGGTGTAACGAAGGGAACATTTTACTACTATTTTAAGAGTAAAGAAGAATTATTAATGGATATTCATTCTTCTTATATCGACGGTATGATCAGGCAGCAAAAAGAAATTCTAGAGGATACGTCGAAAGATTGTAGAACAAAGCTATACGACATGGTGTACATGCTTATTCATAATGTTGAGCTTGAGGGGAATAGCGCAAGGGTTTTCTTTCGTGAAATGAAGAATTTGAAAGAAGAGAACTTATCTAAAATTTTGCCGAAACGAGACCAAATTCGCTATTACTTTCAGGACCTATTAAAACAGGGCGTTGAGAACGGAGAATTTCGAACCAACCTTAACATTGGAATTGTCACTTTTGCAATTCTTGGCATTACGAATTGGACCTATCAGTGGTATAAACCAGACGGACCTGTTTCAGACAAAGAGGTAGCAAGTATTTTCGTAGATATGGTTTTAAGTGGGATTGAGGAAAGCAAGTAAGCTTTCCTTCCCACCTAATTGTAAGCGCTTGCGAATTTAACATCCTAACCGGTTAGTAACCTTAAGGAGGAAATGAGATGAGTAATAAAGAGATTAAGAACATTTCAGTACTAGGGGCAGGATCAATGGGCCATCAAATCGGCATGCTCTGTGCATTAGGAGGATATGAAACGACTATACAAGATATCAATGAAGTGGCATTGAAAAATGCTGGAGAGAAACTAGAAGGCATTATGACAAAGTGGGTAAAGAAAGATAAAATCACTGAAGAAATGAAAGAAGATGCTTTTAATAGATTACATTTTACGACAAGTCTTGAAGAAGCAGCTGTTAAAGCTGATTTTATTATTGAAGCGATTGTAGAGAAACTCGATGTTAAACGTGAAGTATTCCAGAAGCTTGATGAATTAGCCGCTCCTGATGTTATTTTTGCTTCTAATAGCTCTACAATTGTTAACTCTTTAATTGCTTCAGTAACAAATCGCAAAGACAAAGTAGTAAATATGCACTTCTTCTTCCCACCGCTAGTAATGGATTGTGTAGAAGTTGTTATGAGTGACGCAACATCAGAAGAGACAGCAAAAATGACCATGGATGTTTGTGAACGGATTAATCGGACCGGTGTTCTTCTGAAAAAAGAAATTTCCGGATTTGTTGCGAATCGTATTCTAGGAGCGCTGCAAAAAGAAGCGATGTACCTATATGAAGAAGGAATTGCAGACTTTAAAGATATTGATCTGATTTGTAGAAAAGCTCTCAATCACCCTATAGGTCCATTCGAATTAATGGATTTGTCAGGAATTGATGTTGGCTATTATGTGATGCAGCAAAGATACAATGAAACCGGCAATCCTGAAGATAAACCTTCTAAGGCAATTGAGGATAAGGTGAAAGCAGGAACGCTAGGTCGTAAAACTGGTAAAGGCTGGTATACCTATACAAAAGAAGGAGTGAAGAACTAATGAAAAAAGTAACTTACGAAATTCATGAGAAGACTGCAATTGTAACGATCAACAATCCACCTCTTAACGTGTTAAGTAAACAGGTAACAACAGAATTGTACGATGTATTCACTGAACTAGAAACAAATGAAGAAGCAGTTGCCGTTATTTTAACAGGATATGGAAATGAAGCGTTCATGGCAGGCGCTGATATTAAGGAATTTCCTGAATGGATTGGTCAGACTGGTTTTAAGGACATTGTCCTGGAAACTCACCGTGTCATGAATTACATCGATCATTTTTCTAAACCAACGATTGCCGTGTTAAATGGTTTAACGTTCGGTGGTGGATGTGAGCTAGCTATGACCTGTGATATACGAATAGCAGAAGAGCATGCGCAACTCGGTCTTCCTGAAATTAAGCTTGGACTTTTCCCGGGTGGCGGCGGAACACAGCGTCTTCCAAGGCTTATTGGCGAAGCAAGAGCAAAGGAATTGATGTTTACTGGAGAACCTATTACAGCAGAAGAGGCAGATCGTTACGGTCTCGTTAATCATGTTGTACCAACAGGTCAAGGAATGACGTATGCTCAAGGTATGGCAGCTAAAGTGACTGGTCAATCTTTGCAGGCGTTATCCCGCATTAAACATGCAGTTAATAAAGGAGCACACCTTCCGATTGAAGAGGCTGTTGAACTTGAAGCAGAATTGTTTGAAGAAGTTTTTCAAACGGAAGATATTAAAGAAGGCGTCCAAGCGTTCATCGAGAAAAGAAAGCCTGCATTTACACATAGGTAGTAGAAAAGAGGGAGTCATATGAGTGAAAATATCGATGTTCGAGTAAGATTCTGTGAAACAGATGCGCTTGGGCATGTAAATAATACAAGTTATTTCATTTATTTAGAAGAAGCTCGCGTGCAATTTTTTGAATATCTTGGTAAACAATCTGGTACGGACGATTGGCCGTTTATTCTTGTTTCTACGAAATGTGATTTTATAAAGCAAGTGTACTTTAAACAGGCACTTCGTATTGAAACATCAGTTAAAAGAATTGGTTCGAAAAGCTTTACGCTGCTTCACTTGATTAAAGACACTAGTACGAATGATATTGTAGCTGAAGGTGAAGCAACCGTTGTGTACTTCGACTTCAACAAACAAACGAGTGAAATTATTCCAGATGAGTTACGAAAAAGGCTCGAGGAATCTTATCAGTTGCTTTAAGAATGCAATAACTTTGCTCAAGAATCAATATTTCCACGTTTAGAAGTCCGAATATTTTGTAATCAGGAGAGTGGCGTATGTCCTATTCACACGATACGATTCCTGTCCGGGATGGAGAAGAGCTTGATCAACAAAAGCTTGAAACTTTTATTAGAGAAAACATCAATCAATTAAGTGATGACCCACTCACTATTCAACAATTTGAAACTGGTCGCTCTAATTTAACATACCAGCTTTCAATTGGTGACTGGGAAGCGGTACTGAGAAGGCCTCCTCTTGGACCACTTGCACCAAAAGCGCATGATATGGAGCGAGAGTTTACCATTTTGAAAGAATTACATCCTATTTTTTCCCTTGCTCCTAAGCCATATTTTTATAATGAAACTCTGCTAGGTTCGCCATTTTTTCTAATGGAAAGAAGAAGAGGTGTCGTACTTGATACTTCTTTCCCGGATGGTTTTCAGCCAACGGAAGCGATCTGTAGAAACATCTCTGAAACAATGGTAGATACTCTTGTAGAGCTCCATAGTCTTAACTATGAAGCTACTAAATTGAGTGAAATAAGTCATCCAGATGGGTTTATGGAGCGTCAGGTGCATGGGTGGATCAAACGTTATCACCGATCAAAAACAGATGAAATCCCAGGTGTTGATGAGCTAACGAATTGGATGGCTTCAAATATACCTAAATCGCAAAGCCCAACTGTTATTCATTATGATTACAAATTAAACAACGCTATGTTTGCACACGATGATTACAGCAAAATAGTAGGTTTGTTTGATTGGGAAATGACGACAGTAGGAGACCCACTCGCAGACCTTGGTGCTGCAATGGGATATTGGTTGCAAAATGATGATCCAGAAATCCTTAAAAGTGGAACCGGAAAGCCACCTATTACAGTGATGGACGGTTTTATGACAAGGAATGAATTTATCGAATCTTATGCTAAGAAATCCGGTCGAGATGTTTCACAAATGAATTTCTATTTAACTTTTGCTTATTTCAAGCTCGCCGTTATCTGTCAGCAGATCTACTATCGATGGAAAATGGGTCAAACAACCGACGAACGTTTTCGTGATCTGAATCAATTTGTTGCTAGCTTAATTGGTCATGCTCGGAACAATTCAAAAGTAAAGCGTTAGGAGTTCATATGGGAAAAATACACGTGCTTATGAAAAAAGAAGATATTGATCAGGAGAAGATAGGTAATGGGAAAATTGCAGTTGTGCTGGACGTACTTCTGGCTACATCTACAATTACTTCAGCTCTTGAATTTGGAGCAGAACAGGTGATACCAGTTCTTGATCAATACGATGCATTAGCGGAAGCGAAAGCATTACCTGATGGAAGTTATCTGCTTTCTGGTGAATATGAAGGTAAGACAATTGAAGGGTTTCTTGACCCTAATCCACTGCAATTGAAGAAAGCGGTGAAAGGCAAAACATTAATTCTTTCAACTACGAATGGTACCGTAGCCATTAAACGTACAAGTGGAGCAAAACGAGTATATGTAGCCTCACTCTTAAACGGAAGAGCTATTGCAAAGAAGCTCAACCAGGAACATCCGAATGAAACAATTGTGGTAGTTTGTTCTGGTTCATCAGGTGAATTTGCTCTAGAAGATTTTTATGGAGCTGGTTATTTAATTAATCAAATGATCTCATCGTTGCCTGATTGGGAGCTTACTGACGCTGCACGTGCTGCATCTTCGTTCTATAGAGGTAGTGAACAAAGTGCGGAAGATGTTTTAATTTCTTCTCGTGTCGGAGAGATGATCAAACGATATGGGTATGAAGACGAAGTGAGATTTGTAGCTTCAGAAGGTATTTTTTCGATCATACCTTTCGTAGACGGAAAGAAAACAATTATACGGGAGGAGGTCCATCATGACACAAATCAAGTCTAGTAGAACGGGATCTGATTTTCTTTATCGACGTTCCACTCCAGATGATATTTTTACTCCTGAAGAGTTTACAGATGAACATCGGATGATTGCAAAAACAGCTCAACAATTCGTTGAGAAAGACGTGGATCCTTTTAGAGAAGCGATCGAACATCAGGACTTTGATCAAGTTGTTACTTTACTTAAGAAAGCAGGTCAACTTGGATTACTTGGACATAGTATTCCAGAGAAATATGGTGGAATTGGGCTAGATAAGATTTCTAAATGCGTAGTAGGGGAGGTTGTTGGGAGGACGAGTGGTTATGGTGTCGCGCAATCCAACCATACCTGTATCGCTACCCTACCGATTACGCATTTTGGTACCCACGAGCAGAAGAAGAAGTATCTGCCAAAACTTGCTTCAGGGGAGTATCTTGGAGCTTATTGTTTAACAGAACCTAGTGCTGGGTCGGATGCGTTAGCGTCACAAACAACAGCGGTGCTTAATGAAGAAGGAACTCACTATCTTCTAAATGGAACGAAATTATATATAACCAATGCTGTGTTCTCAGATACCTTCATTGTATATGCCAAAATTAATGGAAAACAGTTTTCTGCATTTATTGTAGAGCGAAATTTTCCTGGTCTTTCACTAGGACCTGAAGAAAAAAAGATGGGGATTAAAGGTTCATCGACTAGATCAGTAATTTTAGAAGATTGTCAGGTTCCTATTGAAAATCTTCTCGGTGCTGTTGGAAAGGGCCATGTTATTGCACTGAATGTGTTAAATTTAGGACGATTTAATCTTGGTTCGGCTTGTACTGGGGGAGCAAAGCATGGATTAAAATTAGCACTTCAGCATACGAACGAACGCAAACAGTTTGGTCGTACCATTGCTGAATTTACTGCTACGCAAGAAAAAGTAGCTCGCATGATGACAAGAATTTATGCTTCTGAATCGCTTCAGTACAGAACGGCGTTCTTACTGGAAGAGGCCATGAATGGACTGTATAACGAGACCGATCACAAAATCGTAGGCAAACAAATGATGGAATTCGCTGTAGAATGCGCGATTTGTAAAGTATTTGGTTCTGAAACACTAGATCAAGTTGTGGATGAATCTCTTCAGTTACATGGTGGGGCTGGTTTCATAAGGGAATATCCGATTGAACAGATGTATCGCGATTCAAGAATCAATCGTATTTTTGAAGGTACGAATGAAGTAAATCGAATGTTAATTGTTGGAACGCTCTTTAAGAAAGCAACTAAGGGAGATATTTTCCTTGAAGAACTAGTTGAAAAAGCAAGACGAAAGCTAACAGAAAAGGTAATCGATCCGACAAATGAGGAATCGGCTATCCAAAGTATACGAAACGTGTTTCTCTTTTGCGTAGGGACTGCTTTTGAGAAACATGGTGAGGATTTAATGGATAACCAGGAATCTCTAATGAGGCTTTCGAATATAGCCATCGCGTTATATGCAGCAGAATCTGCAGTTCTTCGAGCTTTGAAAGATCAGGATGAAATGAAAATTAAGCTAGCAAGAACCTTTTTAGAGGAAACTCTTCAAGATGTTGAATCTACAGCTCGAATGCTGCTAATGAGTATTCTACCTAAAGAGAAGAAGCAACAAGCTATCCAACTCGTTTTTAACGAGCTTTCTGCTTACGATTTCGGAAGCTCGCTCGAACGAAATCGAGAAATAGCACAATCAATCTATAAGAAACTAAAGTATGACGTCTAGAAAGTGGTGTTAGAATGGCGAGATTTACAGGGCGAACCGCTGTTGTGACAGGTGGCGGAAGCGGAATTGGAGCGATGACTGCAAGACGTATCGCTTCTGAAGGTGGGACAGTGATCCTTGTTGGACGTACAGAAGAGAAGTTGAAACGCACAGCCAATGAGCTTAAAGACTTAGAAGGAACAGTATTAACATGTGTAGCTGACGTAACAAAGCAAAAAGACATTGAATTACTTACTTCTTTTGTTAAAGAAAAAACAGACTCCCTTCATATTTTAATTAATAATGCTGGAGGTTCACAAGGGTCACCAATTCTTGAGATGTCTGAGGAAAATTGGGATCATGCGCAGTCGGTAAATTTAAAAAGCGTATTCCTTGTATCTAAAGCACTTGGAAAGTTGATGTTAGATACAGCTAAAGAAAACAATTCATTGGAAGATTTATCGATTGTTAACGTCGCTTCATTATCAGGACATAAAGCGGGTGCTCAAATTCCTCATTACAGTGCTGCAAAGGCAGCGGTTATTAATTTTACAAGAGCACTAGCAGTGGAACTATCACCATACATTCGTGTGAATTCCGTATCCCCTGGTTTTGTGGAAACACCGCTAACAGAATCAGGACTGAAAAATGAAAGATTTGAAGCTTCGATTAAGCGTAATACAGCTTTAAACCGGGTTGGGCAGCCTGATGAGATAGCTAATGTGATAGCATTTGCTGCCTCAACTGAAGCAAGCTACATGACAGGATCTGATTTATTAGTAGACGGTGGCTGGCTCATCGTATAAAAAAAGAGGAGTGTTTAATGATGGAAACAACTGTAAAAACAGATCATCTAAAAGTGAATATTCAAGGGACTGTGCTTCATCTTACACTAAATCGACCTGAGGCACTAAATGCATTTAGTTCAGATATGATTTTAGGACTTACAAAGGCAATTCAGGATGCTAAAGAAAACGATGATATTCGTGTAGTGATGCTTTCTGGAGCTGGTCGATCTTTCAGTGCTGGTGGAGATGTAAAGACGATGGGAGACACAACTTCAACTGAAGTATATGAGCATATTGGGAAATTGAATGAACTTGTGCTTGCAATGAGAGACCTTGAGAAGCCGATAATTTCAGTTATACACGGCTTTGCTGCTGGAGCTGGTTTTAATCTGGCGCTCGCAAGTGATATTATTCTAGCAGCGGAAGATAGTAGCTTTGTCTTAAGTTTCTCTCAAGTAGGACTAATATCTGATGGTGGAGGACTTTCTTTCTTGCCACGTCTAATCGGTCCTTACAAAGCAAAAGAATTATTCTTCTCAGCACAACCAATCACTGCAAAAGAAGCAAAAGAATTAAGAATTGTTAATCAAACATACCCTTTATCAGAATTACAAGACGAAGCGATTGCTTACGCAGACAAACTTTCAAGAGGTCCTGGTAAAGCATTTGGTTTTATTAAGAAAATAGCTGATGCTTCTCTTACCTCATCATTATCTGAAGTTTTGGAGCAGGAACGAATTACTCAGGCATTGATGGTAACAACAGAAGATCATAAAGAAGGTGCTACTGCTTTCAAAGAAAAGCGCGCTCCTCAATTCAAAGGCAAATAATCTACTAATCAGGATTGAAGATCAAACTTCAATCCTGATAAAACACCCTCACAACTTGAATCCTCAGCACAAATCGCCGTTCCCTTTGTCTGGATCCTAACTGAAAAGAAGGAGGAAAAAAATGGAGCTTCTTTTCCAGCAGATTTTTAACGGACTTACAATTGGAAGCGTTTACACTCTCGTGGCACTCGGTTTAACACTCGTTTTCGGTATTCTTCACGTCCCTAATTTCGCACATGGTGCATTCTATATGGTTGGTGCTTATGTAACATTAATGATGATGGTAGGATTCGGCTTCAATTATTGGATAGCCATTATCGCTTCTGTAGCAGTGGTTGCTTTACTTGGTGTCGTTACTCAGCAGCTTATTTTTAAGAAATTAGAAGGTGCAGATGGCATGAGGATGATGGTTGCTGCCATTGGAATCCTCCTATTTCTAGAAGCGTTTGGTCAGTTTATGTGGGGAACTGAATACTACAGAATGGATACACCTTATAGCTCAGTAGTAAATTTGTTTGGATTAACAGTTACCTTACAGCGACTTTTAATTATTATCTCAGCAATTATGTTAATGCTAGCACTTCACTTTTTCTTAACGAAAACGATGATTGGAGCTGCGATCATTGCAATGGCTCAAAATCGTGAAGGAGCATTTCTCGTTGGAATTAATGCAAACCAGGTAGCGTGGTTAACATTTGCGATTGCTGGTGGACTTGCAGCAGCTGCAGCTTCTCTTGCATCTCCTATTAATCTAGTTTTTCCTACGATGGGTAATCTGGTTATCATGAAAGCCTTTGTCATTATTATTATTGGAGGGATGGGAAGCATTCCTGGGGCAATCATTGGGGGGTATATGCTCGGTTTAACTGAAAGTATTGGAGCGACGTACATATCATCTGATTACAAAGATGTCATCGCGTTTCTTTTACTCGTCGTCATTCTGACAGCGAAACCGACCGGGCTGTTTACGAAGGGGGTTCAGTAATGTCGAACGTTCTTTCAAAGCGAACAATGATCATTGTGTTATCAGGTATCGCCATTCTATTCCCACTCGTTTTTCAAAATATGTATCTTTTGCAATTACTAACTCTCGTCTTCATCTGGTCAATTGCTGTATATGGTTTTAATATCATATCTGGCTATGTGGGTTATCTGTCTTTGGCGCATGCAGGATTTTTTGCCATCGGAGCCTATGGTGTAGGTCTTTTAACAACGAAAGCAGGATTACCATATTGGCTTTCTTTATTCCTTGCAGTGGTTATTACTGCTCTAGCTGGTGCTCTGGTTGGAGTCATTGCATTAAGAACAAAATCTCACTTTTTTGCGATTTATACAATGTGTGTTGGGGTGATTATTTATCTTCTAATCGACAAATGGGATAGCCTTACAGGCGGTGTTAGAGGATTAATTGGCATTTCAGCGCCAGGTAATATCGGGCCGATTACCTTTGATACGTTAACATCTCAATATTATCTCGCTCTTTCATTCCTCGCACTTACTATTTTTATTTGCTATCGCATCGTTCATTCTTTACTTGGAAGAACATTTATTGCGATTCGGAATAGTGAGGAACTCGCAAAAACAATTGGTATATCTATAATGAAAAATCAGCTACTTGCTTTTACGTTGTCAGCATTATTCGCTGGTTTATCAGGTGCATTGTATGCATCATTTATTCGTTTCATCGGACCTCAAATTTCAGCCATTACGGTTACATTTGAAATGCTTATGTATCTTCTTGTTGGTGGGATAGGAACACTTGCTGGCCCTCTAGTTGGCACATTAATTGTTATCTCGCTCACTCAGTCACTTCAATTTCTCGAAGAATACCGTATGCTTATTTTCGGACCAGTAGTTGTCCTTTTGGTTCTATACTACCCACGCGGTATAACAGGAAGTATAGATACTTTCATTCAAAAAAGAAAGCAACAGAAATTGAATTTGCGTAAAGAAGAACATGAAGTCAAACGTGATGTAGGGGAGGCTGGTTAATGTTCTTTGAAACAGAGAGAATAACAAAACGATTTGGTGGTCTCGCTGCTGTAGAAGATGTAAGCGTTTCATTCGAAAAAGGATCGATAACAGCCATTATTGGTCCGAATGGAGCTGGGAAATCTACTTTTTTCAATCTGATCAGTGGAATTCATCCTATTACGTCAGGAAAAGTGCATTTCAAGAATAACGATATTACAAAAATGCCACCGCAACAGATTGCTCGACTTGGGATTGGCCGCACATTTCAAACGACAAACTTATTTGAACAATCTACTGTCCTCGATAACGTATTAATTGGTCATAGACTTCGCACGAAATCAGGGATATGGGATGCAATTTTTAGAACTGCAAGAGAAAAAGAGGAAGAGAAACGATCTTATGAAAAAGCATTGCAAGCTCTCGAGTTTGTTGAGCTGATGAACGTTGTGGAGCACCCTGTGTCTCTTATATCTCAGGAAGAGAAGAAGAGGTTAGCCTTTGCTCTAGCATTGGCTACGGATCCAGAAATGGTCCTTCTCGATGAACCAGCTGCCGGTGTCAATCCAGATGAAACAGATGGATTAGCTTACTTGATGCGAAAAATGGCAGATCACGGTATTACTGTTTGTCTGATCGAGCATAAAATGCCAATGATTATGAGTCTAGCAGATAAAATAGTTGTCTTGAATCATGGAAAGAAAATTGCGGAAGGTCGCCCTGATGAAATACGTCAGAATGAAGCTGTGATTCAAGCATATTTAGGAGGCGAAGTTCATGCTCCAGTTAAACAATATTAACGTGAACTATGGGGCATCTCAGGTGTTGCACCAGATTCGTCTTCACGTAAATGAAGGGGAGACAGTCGTATTACTTGGAGCAAATGGAGCAGGTAAAAGCACGATTTTCCGTACGATAAGTGGACTAATGAAGCCTGCTTCTGGAGAGATTGTATTCATGAATCGTAAACTGACAGGTAAATCGCCACACTCACTAGTTAAAGAGGGAATTGTGCAATGCCCTGAAGGAAGAAAGCTTTTTCCTCATATGTCAGTCTATGAAAATTTGAAAATGGGCAGTTTTGTTCATCGCAAGCAGCGTAAAGAAGTGGAAAATCGTTTAAAGAAGGTGTATTCTCTCTTTCCAATTCTTTATGATAAACGCCATGAAGCTGCAGGATCATTGAGTGGGGGACAGCAACAAATGCTTGCGATAGGTCGAGCTCTTATGGCGAATCCAAAAGTACTTCTTCTTGATGAACCATCTCTTGGACTAGCTCCACTAATTGTTGAGCAAATGTTCAACATTATTGAAGATATAAATGAGCAGGGAACAACCATACTTTTAGCTGAGCAAAATGCAAATGCTGCTCTTCAAATTTCTAACCGTGGCTATGTCATCGAAAGTGGCAAAATAGTTCTAGAAGGAAGTAAAGAAGAACTGTTATCTAATGATGAAATCCGCAAGGCCTATATTGGTGCATAATATGAGTCTATTTGAACAGGGGGAGAAATGATGAAATTTAGTAAAAAGCTCTTTGTACTACTAATGGTTTTGGTTGGGATTTTGGTCATGGCAGGTTGTGCTGCAAGCTCAGTAAGCAATAGCAATTCAGAAAGCTCATCTGGTTCTAAGGAAACGAAAGATACCAGCAAAGATGCGAAAGCTGGTTCTTCTGCAGAAAATACTGTCAATATTGGTTTTAGTGGACCTCTAAGCGGTCCAGCAGCATATTACGGAGAGAACACACTTAGTGGGTTAGAAATGGCCGTTGATGAAATTAATGAAGAAGGCTTTGAAGTGGATGGCAAAACATATGACATTAATCTCATAACTCTAGACGATCAATATTTACCGAACGAGACGGGTACGAATGCAAGAAGACTTGTTCAAGAAAACAATACCCCAGTTATTTTTGTTCCGCATAGCGGTGGTGTGTTTGCTACACAGGTATTTAATGAGAAGGAGAACTTTCTAATTGCTGCGTATACGAGTGAACCGAAAATTATGGAACAGAATAATTCATTAACACTCGGGATCCCACCAGCTTATAGTGCTTATCCAGAACCTTTTACAAAGTATGAAATGGAAAGGTTCGGCAAAAAGATTGCACTTCTCCCAACGGCATCTCAATACGGTAAGGATTGGACTGAAGCACTAAAGCCAGTATGGGAAGAAAATGGTGGGGAAGTCGTATTTGAAGGGTCAATTGATTTTAGCAAAGATACAGACTTTTTCTCTATCGTTACAAAAGCGTTAAGCAATGATCCTGATGTACTCTTTGTTGGTGGACCATCTCAACCAACAGCGCTCGTTATCAAGCAAGCGAGAGAATTAGGGTTTGAAGGTGGATTTATGGTAATGGACCAAGCAAAAATTGAAGAGATGGAACCAGTATTAGGAGGGCTTGAACAACTAGAGGGTGCAATTGGTACTCTTCCAATAATCGAAAGCGATGCGTCAGGTGCAGAAGAGTTTATAAAGAAATATAAGGAACGATTTGATCGTATACCAACTGCTGAAGGTGCATTTAACTATCAAGCTATGCATGTACTTGTGAATGCTATGAAAGAATCGGGAAGTGTGGACGATCCCACAAAAATCATGGCAAGCATAGAAGATGGGATTAAAACACTTCCAGATGAAAACGTCGTTTGGCATATAAATGGAGTTGTTAACGGAGGAGCATTTGATTGGAAACCAGCAATTGGTGTAGTAGAAGATGGAAAAGTGCTCGATAAAGACTATTAAGGTGTATGAAAGGGGATCAAAACATGGAAACGAATCATTTTCAGTTCTGGCCAAAACGAGTGCCTTATTCACTAACTATTCCAGAAACAACAATTTATGATAATTTAACAGTTTCTGCAAAAAGATATCCTTCGAAAGATGCGATTATCTACTACGGAGCGACTTTATCTTATGAGAAATTGTTGCAGGAGGTGGATCAAACAGCTGCCTTTCTCGAGAAAGAACTTCAAGTATCACCAGGGGAGAATGTTCTTCTCTTTATGCAGAATTCACCTCAGTTTGTTATAGCTTATTATGCCATTTTGCGAGCGAATGCTGTAGTCGTTCCAATTAATCCTATGCTTACATCCGAAGAACTTTCCTTCTATATTAAAGATTGCGAGATCAAAACGGCTGTTGTTGGTCAGGAGCTTTATGACAGGGCAGAACCGTTGTTGTCTTCCACTTCTCTTTCTAACATCCTAACGGCCGCTTACTCCTACTATGCAGGTGACGAAAGTGAAATTCCTGCTGAGGTAGCCCTTAAAACCAAACCGTTAAATAAACCAAATCATTACACTTGGGAAGAGGCAGTGAATCATAAATTAATATCAGGAGACTACAATCGATCAATTAATGATATAGCTGTTATGCCTTACACTTCTGGAACAACCGGTCTTCCGAAAGGTTGCATTCATCCTAACCGCACATTACAAGCAAATGCTGTGGGAGCGTGTCAATGGATGAACATAACGGCAGACGGTATGCATCTTGTTACATTACCATTGTTTCACGTTACAGGTATGCTTCATAGTATGCATGCACCGATATATAGTGGGGCTCCGATGGTGATAATGACAAGGTGGGATCGCGATTTAGCCGCAAAATATATTGAGAAATATGAGATTGCAAACTGGGTAAACATTAGCACGATGTTGATTGATTTTCTGTCAAACCCTAATCTACCGAACTATTCTATTTCCTCTCTGAAAATTCTAGCAGGTGGAGGGGCACCGCTACCTGCAGCTGTGGGAGAGAAGCTATACAATTTAACAGGCTTGCATTTCATTGAAGGATATGGACTTTCAGAAACCATTTCTCACACGCACTTTAATCCACCTGATTTTCCAAAGCTACAGTGTCTGGGCGTTCCATCGTTTGATGTTGATGCAAGAATTATAGAACCAACAACAATGAAAGAATTAGGAGCTGGGGAGATTGGCGAAATAATTGTAAACGGACCACAGGTGTTTGACGGTTATTATAATCGAGAGGATGAGAACCGTAATTCGTTTCTTAAGATAGATGGTAAAACCTTTTTCCGTACGGGAGACATTGCTCGATATGATGAGGAAGGATACTTTTTTATCATAGATCGTGTAAAGCGAATGGTGAATGCTTCAGGATATAAGGTTTGGCCAACTGAAGTCGAATCGATGTTATACAAGCACCCTGCTGTTCAACAAGCATGCGTTGTGGGAGTGCCGGATCCTCGTAGGGGAGAGACAGTAAAGGCATTTGTCATTTTAAATGATGAGGCTAAAGGAAAAATCACTCAAGAAGAAATCGTTGAATGGTCTAAAGAGCAAATGGCTGCCTACAAATATCCAAGAATGGTTGAATTTATGGATAAATTCCCAACGACGAGCAGTGGAAAAATACTATGGCGTAAACTCCAAGATAATGAGAGGCAGAAAGCTGAAGGGGTGAAATAAGATGGGGAAAACTGTTGAAACCGTTACAGGTGCTATTCCAGTGGAACAACTTGGAAAAACTTTAGTGCATGAGCATTTTGCATTCGGGTATCCTGGTTACAGTGGTGATATTTCTCTTGGGCCATTCGATTTTCAAGAAGCACTGCAAGTGGGTATTTCAGTTGCAGAAAGTGTAATGGCGCATGGTGTTAAAACGGTTGTTGATCCTACGCCAAATGAATGTGGAAGAAATCCAGAACTCTTGAGTAAAATAGCTACTGAAACAGGGCTGCAAATTATATGTGCTACTGGTTATTATTACGAAGGTGAAGGCGCTACACCTTATTTCAAGTTTCGTCAGGCACTTGGAACAGCCGAGGAAGATATTTATGAAATGTTTATGAAAGAAATTACGGATGGTATTGGAAATACCGGGATTAAGCCTGGTATTATCAAGCTTGCTTCAAGTAAAGATATGATTACTGACTATGAAATGATGTTTTTTAAAGCAGCAGCTCGAGTGCATAAAGAAACAGGTATAACGATATTGACGCATACTCAAGAAGGGACTATGGGCCCGGAGCAAGCTAAACTTTTAGTTGAGGAAGGCGTAAATCCTCAGTCTATTATCATTGGGCATATGTGTGGCAATACAGATGTTTCATATCATTTGAGAACACTAGAAACAGGTGTGAACATCGGGTTCGATCGCTTTGGTATCCAGGGGCTGGTCGGTGCACCATTTGATAAAGAAAGATTAGTAGCACTGATCGGTTTATTGAACAGTGGCTACGAGCGCCAGATCATGTTGTCGCATGATACGGTTAATTACTGGATGGGAAGACCTCCAGTATTACCTGAATCAGTGCAAAAGATTATGGTGAATTGGCAGCCTGTGTATATATTTGAAGAAATTCTTCCAAAGCTTAAAGCAGCAGGGATTTCAGATGAAACTATTAATACTTTGTTTGTTGACAATCCTTTGGCACTGTTTTCGGCTGAAACGAAAGTAAAAGCATAAGAAAAAAGCGAGGAAGATTCCTCGCTTTTTTCTATGTGAATTAACTTTATGATTTTTGTATTTCATATGGCTTAATCAAACGATAAAGTGTTTCAGTATAGGGTATTGTTAGCTGAACACGCTCAGCAAGTCGAAGCGCCCCACCTTGTAGGTGTTCTACTTCTAGCTTGTTTTTCTTCCGTTTATCCTGGTGCATAGAGGAAGTAGCTTCATATGGTAATTGATTAAATTGTTCCATACGACGCTCGATGTCTTCATCATTAATTTGAACATCATACATAGAAGCAAGCGTACTAATTTCCTTCATAACATTTTGGACAAGTTCAAATGTCTCAGGTACATCTCGGATTGTACCTGTATGAAAATCTCCTGCAGTAGTGACTCCAGACATTGCTGAAATGAACATGTATTTTTTCCACATTTCTTCCTCAATAGTTGAACTTAATAAACAGTTGAAGTTAGCTTGCTCACTTATTAAACTTAATTCTTTGCATAGTTCCTGTTGGGAAGGGTGCAGAGGACCAAATATCAATTCATGTAAATCACTTGTATGTTGTACGTGACCTCGATCATCGAGAGTTGCAATAATATAGGACAATCCCCCAATCACAGCTTCTTCACCTAATTCATCTTTCAGAATAGAAAGATGTTCTATCCCATTAAGAATTGGGAGAACCTTTGCCCCTTTTGAAACAAATGCTTTTAATGCTGGCAAAGTACCTTCAATGTGATAGCCCTTCACACCTAATAAGATCAAATCAGGATCCTTCATTTCTTCAGGATTAGTGAAGATAAGAGGGTTTTCAATCTTGGCATTTCCCTTTACACTAGCTATTTCTAATCCTTCTTTTTTGATTTGAGCTTTTCTTCCTTCTCGAACAAAGAAGGAGACATTTTCTCCACATTCAATCCATCTTGCACCAAAGTATGTACCCAGTGCACCTGCACCAACGATTACGATATTCATAAACACGCTCCTTTTAGAAATCGCTTTCTTCACTACTACTCTACTTTTTTGTATTGAGTTTTTCAAGAAATGAGGAAAGGGAATTTACAAGAAGATCGAGAAAGTATCTTTATAGAAGTAAAGTTGGAAAGGAAGGATAAGCATGAAAAAATTATCTCAAAAGCATTACGAAAAAGCCTGTTCCTATGTTGAGAGTAATGCAAGACCGATTGATCGATCATTTTTTGCGTTTTGGAAAGGAGAAGCAAGTGCAGAAGAAGTGTTACATGAGCTTGAAACGTTTCGGAATTCTGACGGAGGATTTGGGCATAGTCTGGAGCCTGATTTCAGATTAAAGGAATCATCTCCTATGGCAACAACAGTTGCTTTTCAATACATGAATAAAATTGGTATTTCAAAAAGTCATCCTTTTCTTAAAGAGGGTATTGAATACTTTATGAACACGTTTAATACGGAAAAAGAACAATGGATGGCAGTTTCTGATAACGTAAATGATGTTCCTCACGCTCCGTGGTGGCATGTAAGCGGGAATGAAGAGCGTTTTAATGCAAATCCAGATGCAGAAATTGTGGGTTATCTTCTTCATTATAGAGGTTACAATAATGAACTGGCTGAAAGAATGCTCTCTAAAGTAATGAATCATCTTGAGGAGCTAAATGAATATGAAATTCATGAAGTGCTTTGCTATTTAAGATTGGCAAAATTGGCTGGTGGTGAAGAAGTAGAGAGTATTATAAAAAAGATACATAACAAGCTACCATCAATTATCGATCCTCCAGAAAAATGGGATCATTATGGAGTGCAACCAGTAGTTTTAGCAGAATCGAATCAATCGCCATTTGCAAAGGAGTTAAACCAGGAGATTCACGTAAACCTTGACTATATTGTGGATAAACAGCTTGGTGATGGTAGCTGGGGACCAAATTGGGAATGGGGACAATATGAAAATGAATGGAAGAATGCTAAGCAAGAGTGGAAAGGGTATTTAACAGTACAACAATTAATTGTACTTTCTCAATTTGGAAGAATTGAAAGTTAATTTGTTTAGAATCGTACTTGTCGTGGGAACATAATAGGGAATGAGAAAGAAAGGAGTTTTTCTATTATGAAAGCAGTAGTGATCGAACAATACGGTGGAAAAGATGAATTACATGAAAAAGAACTAGAGTCCCCTTCTCCAGATAAAAATCAGGTGGTTGTAGAGAGTTATGCAACCTCTATTAATCCTATTGATTGGAAATTAAGAGAAGGATATTTAAAAGAAATGCTACCTTTCAACTTTCCAATAGTCCTTGGCTGGGATATCGCAGGTGTCATTAAAGAAGTAGGGAAAGACGTTGAGGATTTTCAAGTTGGCGATCGTGTTTTTGCAAGACCGGCAACAACAGCAAATGGTACATATGCCGAAGAAGTTCTAGTTGATGATCATTTGCTCGCAAGGATACCCGATTCGATTTCTTATGAGGAAGCTGCTTCAGTACCACTTGTAGGATTGACAGCATGGCAGTGTCTAATTGATTTTGCTGACCTACAAAAGGGTGAGAAAGTTCTAATACATGCAGGTGCTGGTGGTGTTGGAAGTTTTGCTATTCAGCTAGCAAAACATAAAGGTGCATTTGTAGCGACGACAGCGAGTGGTAAAAATGAAGAGTATTTAAAATCCATTGGAGCTGACCTCGTAATCAATTATCGTGAACAGGACTTTTCAGAAGTATTAGAAGAATATGACGTTGTTCTGGATACAATGGGTGGAGAAATTCAGGATAGGAGCTTCGCCGTTTTACGAGGGGGTGGACGCCTCGTTTCAATCGTAGGTGAGCCTGATAAAGATAAAGCTAAGGAAATGGGAGTTCGCTCAGGCAACGTTTGGCTAGAACCCAATGGTGAACAGCTTAAAAAAATTGCTTCTCTAATGGAAAAAGGAGAAATCAAGGCTACGATTGGACATCGCTTTCAGTTTTGTGAAGAAGGAATTCAAGAAGCACATGCTTTAAGCGAATCGCATCATGCTAAAGGTAAGATTGTCATTTTATTTGATAAATAATGAAAAAGCAGCGGTTATGCCGCTGCTTTTGTATTTATACTTTTATTAATTTCACTTACCGTACTGTATAAGAAAATAAAAAACTTTGCTACTAAACAAACTTTCAATCAATAATCTAAATAACAAGAGAAAATAAAAAGAAGTCGGGACAATTTGTCCCAACTTCTTGGAATTAAAAAATAATATGAGCCATGATTACAATAATAGGTAATGAGATAAATGTACGTTCAAGGAAAATAATCACAAGATCAATGAACCTCACAGGTACTTTCGAGCCAAGGAGTAGTCCACCAACTTCAGACATATAGATTAACTGAGATACTGATAGACTTGCGATAACAAATCGGGTTAAGTCACTCTCAATATCTGCGCCAATAATAGCTGGTAAGAACATGTCAGCAAATCCGATTACCATCGTTTGTGCTGCTTCAGCTGCCTCAGGAACCTGCATAATATTGAGAATAGGTACAAATGGTGCTCCAAGGTAACTGAATACAGGAGTGGTTTCTGCAATGATTAACGCGACTGTTCCGATTGCCATTACAATTGGAATAACACCCATCCACATATCTAGTACGTTCTGAATACCGCCTTTTAAAACATTAGAAGTGCGGTTATCTTCTGCTGTTCTAGTTGCTTGAACAAGCCCCCAACGGAAACGGGACATGTTTTCTGGAATTGTATCATCTGGTGTCTCAGCAGCAGACTCAAATGTTGTATCCGGTTTTCGAGAGAGTGGTGGTATTCTTGGCATAATAACTGCTGCTACGACCCCTGCAAGAACAATCGTTATGTAATAAGGTATAAAATATTGCTCTAGCTTCATTTGCTGAAGTACAACAATACTAAAAGTGATGGATACTACTGAGAAAGTAGTTCCAATAATGGCTGCTTCTCGTTTGGTATAATATCCTTCTTCATACTGTTTACTCGTTAATAAGACTCCTATCGTACCATCTCCCATCCATGACGCGAGACAATCAATTGAAGAACGTCCAGGAAGCTTAAAAATAGGGCGCATAATTTTTGTAAGAAGCGTGCCGCAAAATTCTAATAAACCGAAGTTTAATAGAAGAGGTAAGAAGATTCCCGCAAATAAAAACACAGAAAACAATATTGGAATTAGATCATTAAGTAACAACCCGCCAGTTGCATCTGACCAGATCCATTCGGGGCCAATATTGTATAATGTAAGAATTGCGAATATCATCCCCAAAATGCGCGCAAAAGTCCAGATTGGAGAGACTTGGAGAAGACTTACCATAAATGGTCGATTCGTCACCCAATTTGGCTTGATTACAACAGCTATCGTTGTAAGTATTGCAGTAATTGAAATGACAATAGTCATAATAGCAGGTAATGTAGTGCCGAATAAGCCCTGGAGCCAACCCGCAAGTTTAGCAATTGGAATCGTTACACCCTCATCATTTGGAATGGGGATCATGAATAAAAAGATACCGATAAGAGAAGGGAGAGCGAATTTAAGTATTCCTTCTGAAGATAATTTAGTGTGATAATTACTGTGCATAGTAGTGTCACCTCTGTCGTATTTAACGAATTTTCTAAAACGGAAAAACGTATGTTTATAAAAACATAGTTATGAATATAACACACCAACTCCTTTAGTAAAACATGAAAATGCAAACTCTTGAATAAAAAAATTGTTCAGAAAAAAGCGACCATTTGTATTATACCGTGAAATCGCTAACAATAAAAGGCTGGTAATAGTACATATAACTAAGTATGCTAGTTAGAGATCTAGAACGAAAGAAAGGGCAAGGATATAATATCCTTGCCCTTTCTGGAAAGTTAATCTATCTAATTAGTAAATACTCACAAAGATCTTGACGGAGTATAAAGTTCGTATTCTGCTTCAAATGTTGAACCAAAGAAACAAGAAGCACATTTTCGATAACCTTTTTGACGAAGAAAAACTAGAAGTTCTTGTTCATGATTAGCCTCGGTCCGGTGTTTTATAGGGGTCTCGGGTAAATGACATTCATCACCAGCGTATGCTGTCCTATGGACAATTTGTTTTTGGTGGTCAATCATGTATTTTCCCATATATGTTTATCAAGTCCCATCTTTTAGAAGTATGTTTTAATCATTGTACCATACTATTTATAGCATTGATATAGCATAACTATTTATTATACCCGATTTTAATCGGAAATATTCACTTTTTGTGATTTTTATTTTTTTTATTTATGTCATTTATTATTAGTACTACCTAATCAAAAAGTGACAAGCTAAAAATGCTTGAGAAAGGACAGGATAGTGACTATTTTCATTGAAGAAAACGACCTGAATATACAATCAATTAAAAAAGAAGATGAACTTCATCTTTTGAAATGGTTAACGAATGACGAAGTACTTTCTTATTATGAAGGGAGAGACAACAAGTACACGATTAATAAAGTACGAAACGATTTTTTGGTCGATGATTATGAAACACGGTGCCTCATATACAAGGATAGCTATCCAATAGGTTATATACAATTTTATCAGCTCAATGAAGTGAGGGGTATTTCGCTTCCTGCAAACTCGTATGGAATGGATCAATTTATTGGAGAGCCAAGATACTGGAACAAAGGAATAGGAACGAGAATCGTTGCTATGGTTCTAAATTATATTATTGAGAAATTAAAAGGATCCCTTATTGTAATGGATCCACAAGCGTGGAATACAAGAGAAATTACTTGTTATGAGAACGTAGGATTCGTGAGAAAATGTATGCTTTCTAAGAATGAGTTTCATGAGGGGAAGTGGAGGGATTGTTACCTTATGGTTTATGATCCTTGTGAATACAACATACAACCAATCCTCGAGGATCACCAAGAGGAATTGCAAAATTTGTTCACAACTCTATGGGGAAGTACCGAAATGGTCATTTCATCAGGAGTTTATGACTTAAGTAGACTAAGCGGTTTCATAGCATACAATGAATCAGGCGATATTATCGGAATGATTACCTATTATCTACATGAGAGCTTCCTTGAAATAATCTCTTTGGATAGTTTAGTCGGAAATAACAGCATAGGAAGCCGTTTGTTAATGGAAGTGGAAATCTTAGCTTTAATGGATGGGTTAAATGAGATAGTACTCCTTACGACGAATGATAACCTGAAAGCTTTACGGTTCTATCAACGAAAAGGATACCGATTAACCAGTATTAAATCAGATGCAGTTAATCAAGCACGTGTTCAAAAACCAGAAATTCCAATAATGGGTTATCATCAGATACCTATTCATGATGAGCTTGAACTAAGGAAAAAGTTGGACATAAAAGAAACGGTATAACAACTTCTATACAATAAATAAGCCCCTGACGATCTAGTCGTCAGGGGCTTATTAAGCCATTTATGCTTTTGTTACGTTAGCTGCTTGTGGTCCGCGGTTACCTTCTACGATTTCGAAGTTAACTTCTTGGCCTTCGTCAAGTGTTTTGAAACCTTCGCCGTTGATTGCAGAGAAGTGTACGAATACGTCGTCTCCACCTTCAACTTCGATGAAACCGAAACCTTTTTCAGCGTTGAACCATTTTACTTTACCGTTTTGCATAAAAAATTGCCTCCTAATGTACCTCATCGTACATAATTTAAAATTCACCACTTTACAAAGTAATACGTTTACATTAAAAAACTGCAGCTTTTTAAGAGGATTTAACTTTGTTACCCTCTTTCGAAGCTACAGCTAATTTAAATCCTAAATATATTAATAGTAAAATGGTTTAAATATATAATAGCATCGCCTATGCTAAAAAGCAAACCATTCTGGAAATTTATTTAGTGGTTAAAAGCTCTGTTTCCCTGTTTTTTACGATGTGATCTGTTCTGAATTGGAAGAAATGAGCCGATCATTGCTATACAGGCCGATCCTAATAGTATGCCTGGAATTCCTTCACGTGCAAAACCGATGAGGAGAATAAAAACAATAAGATCAAATAATGAGTCTAGAATCGATAATAGCGAAATTGTAGTCGCTCTTACATGAGTTGGGATAAGGTTATTGCTTAACTGTGAATAGATGGGATAGCGTATCGCTCCAACCCACCTTAGGAAAAGAACAACGAAAAGCACAACCCATAATTGATTTTGAAACATAGCTGCAACTACTAGACCCAATGCAGATAAAAATCCAGATGCGTACATTAAGAAAGGATAAGTGAATTTTTTATGAAGTACTCCAATGCTTCTTGAAGAAAAGAAAGCGAGTAATGCTCCAATTGCATACACAGAACCAATAAGATAAACGGGTAATCCTGCGTCAATCATAAGTGGCTGATCAAACTTTTCAAAAACCGCAACGGTTGGAATAAATACAAGGGTTAAGTTCAAAAACATAAGCAATAGCTGTGGTGCTCTCTTAATCACTTTCATTCCTTCAGCTACTTTATGTAGTGAAGTATCAGAAATTGTAATTTTTACTTCAGGTTCGCGAATTAGAAATAAAAGTAGAAATTCTACTATATATGATCCCATGCTAAGGGTGATGAGTAGTTTGAATTGCTCCATTTGTAGATCTTTTGCTATAAAAGAACCCAACAACACCGCAATCATCATTGCCATAAAACCAGCTGACTGAATGTTACCCATTGCCTGGTCCATCTTATTATGTTGATTGTCTTTCTTGAGCGATTCGTAAATTAACGCTTCATCCGCTCCTGAGAAAAACGTTACAGATAGGCCGTTTAAGAAACTGAATAGGAGGAACATAGGCAAGCTTTCCGCAAATAATAAGAACCCTATACTTGATAGTTTGATCGATGAACCAACGATGAATGATAATCTAGGACCAAAACGATCCGCAAAAACACCGGTTGGAATTTCACCTATCAAAACTGCCCCGCTCCAGCACAGTAAAATGATTAGTATATCAGCTTCGCTTAATCCATTCTTTAAATAGAATAACGTTAGGACTGGTTGAAGAAAGCTAACTGTACCAAAGAAATTAACCCAAAATAATACAGTAATATTTCTTGTTGAAATCGATGACATGATCCTCCAACTTTCATAATAAGTTCGGACATTTGAAAGGTAGGAGGGATATGTTTACATTAAAGCAGTAATCCCCCCCTGTTTAGTAAATTAGAAAATAGAATTTTTGACATAAATAATTCCCCCTTAAATTAGTTAAGAAAATTATAACAAATTGAGCTGGTTTAATGGATTAAAAGTTAACAACTTTCTTTCGTAACCTAATTCAGACAAAACAACGAGTCAGAGAACAAACAACTCTGTTGAAACAATCTACTTACATTAAAGCAACGAACTCAGGAAACAATACCCCTTATGATATTTTAAAGGTTATTATCAAAGCGATAGAACAGTCAGCTCGTTCAAAATACTTGAGCGAATTAGTGTTGATCTGACTTGCGTTCTTTTATAATAGAAGTATACAAATATTTGCAAAGGAGTGTACGCAGATGAATATTGAAAATCCGTCTCGTGAAGAAATAGGAAAAATCCTTAAAGAAAACAATCGAATCGCTGTTGTAGGTTTATCAAATAATCCAAATCGAACTTCCTATATGGTTTCACAGGCTATGATGGATGCTGGCTATGAAATTATTCCAGTAAATCCAACGATAGATGAAGCACTTGGTATTAAAGCAGTGGATTCTTTAAAAGATATTGAAGGTCACGTTGATATCGTTAATGTATTTAGGCGTAGCGAATATTTACCCGATATTATGAAAGATACTGTAGACATTGATGCGGATGTTTTCTGGTCACAGTTAGGTGTTATGAATGCAGAAGCGTATGAATATGGTAAAAAACATAACTTGAAAATGGTAATGGATCGCTGTATTAAAGTTGAGCATGCCATGACGAAATGAAGAAAAGGGCGTAATCAGTTACGCCCTTTTTCATGTTGGAAAAACATAGATCATTTTAACGCTAGCAGCAATGGTTAATTGTCCTGGTTGTATAGGTGTTCCTTGATATTGGCTAAGCATACGGTAAACAGGAGTAGATGATTCTATTTCGATGACTTTGTGTGGGGTTCGAGGGAGTTGGACCTTTAGAGCAACCGCAATGTCTATCGCTTTTTCTCTTGCCTGTTCAATCGCGAGTGTTAATGCTTTCTGGCTGTATTGCTCAGGATGCTTAATTTTAAATTGAATGCCTGATAAAGTGTTTGCACCTGAAGCAACAGCTGCGTCCAAAACGGCCCCTGTTTTCTGAACTGGTTCAATTAGTACGTTTAAAAGATGTGTAACTTTATATCCGAGAAATTGTTTCGTGTTATTTTCAAACGTATACTCTTCTTCAATTCGATAATCCGCGGTTTGAATATTATCGTTCGATATACCAATATTATGAATTGTATTTACGACTGCAGATATCGTCTCTGCATTTTCTCTCTGTGCTTCACTAATACTTTTAGATGTTGTTTCTGCACCAATAACAGCGTTAGCTATGTCAGGGGTTGCTTCAATAGTCCCAGTGCCATAAACCGTTATCGTGTTCTCAGACATGCACATGTCTGAATGCTGCTCATTAGGAGTGTTGCTCACATTTTACACGCCTTTCTTTAGATGATTGAAGATATATCCAGGATATAGAGGACAGAGAGTGTGAGTTTTGTTAAAATTCTAAGTAGTCGTTTTGAAACTAAGGAGGAATTGATTTGCCAGAACATAATATGCTAGAAAAGTATGCAGAATTAGCTCTTAAGCGAGGAGTTAATCTGCAGAAAGATCAAATGCTAATCGTAAATGCTTCGATTGAAGGAGCAGATTTCGCACGCATCGTTGTTAAGCAAGCCTATGAAATGGGAGCAAAAACGGTACATATAAATTGGAGTGACGATGAGCTAGACCGTTTATGGTATGAAAATGCTGCCCAGGATGTGCTTGAAAACGTTCCTGAATGGCGAGTAAAGATGTTCGATCATTTCGCAGAGGAAGGTGCAGCAATTCTATCGATCCGCTCCACTAATCCTGATTTGTTAAAGGGCATTGATTCATCGCGAATCTCCGCTTCTAATAAAGCGGCTGGTGAAGCGATGAAGAACTTCCGTAAATATACGATGAACGACAAAATTACGTGGTCAATCATAGCAATACCAAATGGAGAATGGGCAACAAAGATCTTTCCTGAAGCATCTGAAGATGAAGCAATCGAACAGCTTTGGGATCAAATCTTTAAGATTACGCGCGTGGATAAGAATCATCCAGTTGAAGCATGGAACGAACATAATGCGACTCTTGCTAAAGCAAGAGGAGTCCTAAACGACAGACATTATAAGAAGCTTGTCTACAAAGCTCCTGGTACAGATCTTGAGATTGATCTTCCTGAAGGTCATATCTGGAAAGGTGGTTCTTCTCATTCTGAACAGGGTATTGAATTTAATGCGAATATGCCTACAGAAGAAGTGTTCACACTACCACATAAATACGGTGTGAATGGTACAGTCGCAAGTACAAAGCCACTTAGCTACGGTGGCAACTTAATTAATAACTTCTCTCTCACCTTTAAAGATGGTAAAGTGATCGATTTTTCTGCTGAAGAAGGATATGAAACGCTTGAGAACCTTCTTAACATGGATGAAGGCTCAAGAAGACTTGGCGAAATCGCAATTGTTCCACATCATTCGCCTATTTCGCAGTCAGGGCTTATTTTCTTCAATACACTTTACGATGAGAACGCTTCGTGCCACCTAGCACTTGGGAAAGCCTACCCTAGTAGCGTAAAGGGTGGAGCAGATATGGATGATCAAGCGCTTGATCAGAATGGTGTTAATAACAGTATCACTCATGTTGACTTTATGATGGGTTCAGGTGAGCTAGATATTGATGGTGTTAAAGAAGATGGTACAACTGAAGCTATTTTCCGTAATGGAAACTGGGCTATTGATGTAAATTAATTTCTCATACGTTCCTTCTGGTCATTCCAGTTGGAACGTTTTTTATAGAACCTGTTTAACATTGCCATAATAGCTGTGTGATTTCTATAATAGAAGAAAATAAAGAGTGGTGATCTGTGATGAAAACGGTTGAAAAACTTTCAGGTATTCGATTAAAAAACTATCTTGATTTCAGAAAAGACCCATTAAAGTTTCTATCTCAAACACGTGAAATTGCTGATTTTGTAGAGCTCGGAGCATCTTCTTTTGTCGTTCACAAACCAGATGCTATTAAAGAAATTCTCGTCACACATGCCTCTTCTTTTCAGAAAGGTGCATCTGCTTGGTTATTAAGTAAAACGATTGGTAGAGGTTTACTCACATCAGAAGGAAAAGAGCACTTGCGACAACGAAGGCTTATTCTACCAGCTTTTCATAAAGAAAAGCTTGAACAATATAAAGTGATCATTCTTGAAGAGACGGAACGGTTTATTAAATCTTGGCGTGATGATGATAAACGATGTATAAGCAATGAAATGATGAAATTGACACTCTGTATTATTGTGAAAATCATGTTTGGTAAGGATGTATTAGAGGATGATAGTGAGGAAGTTGTGGATGCTGTTACACACATTATCGAAAAGTCAGCTAGCGATTTATTTCTCCCTTTTCCAGTTCCAGAATTCATTCCTTCGCCAAGAAATAAACGGTATACTTCAGGAAGAGAATGTCTCCGTGATCTAGCTGATTTGTTAATTGATCAAGCGCCAGATGGTGATCATTTGCTTCGACTACTTCAAACAGCGAAGTATGACGACGGTTCTTGCATATCAAGAGAAGAAATCAAAAGTCAGGTTTTGACGATGCTTATTGCAGGACATGAGACGACTGCAAACGTTTTATCTTGGATGTGGTACGAACTTTCGAGGAGTAATCCTCAAGAAGACAAGCTTTTAAGTGAATGGCGATCAATTGACCAATTAGACATGAAATCGTTTAAACAAACAGGACAATTTCTAAAAGAAACGTTAAGACTTTATCCCGCTGCATGGATGTTATTACGAGAAGCAACAGCGCCTGTAAATCTATCTGGTCAAGAATTTAAGCAGGGGTCATCATTTTTAATTAGTCCATATATCATGCATCGAAATCCGACATTCTTTAAGGACCCTAACCAGTTTGATTCCAATCGCTTTTCTGAAGATAATACGAAAGAGATACAGCCTTTTGCGTATATCCCTTTCGGTGCAGGACCGAGAAGCTGTATAGGAAATCAATTTGCAACAATGGAGGCACTGCTTATTATTTCTACAATCGGAAAAAAGTTTCGTCTTGAGTTAATGGCAGATCATCATTCTGTCGAAGCTGAACCACTCATTTCATTACGAATTAAAAATGGCTTATATATGAAGGTCCATGAAAGAAAACAATAGGTGATAACATGAATGAAGTAATTCGATTATCGGTTCGCCCTCTAGTGGAATATGCATATCGTAGCGGAAGCATTGACACTCGCTTTCGTACAACAACATCAATGACTGAGGGCACTCGTCTGCATCAAATGATCCAGAAAACGTATGGGGAAAAAGATCAAAAAGAGATTCCATTCGAAATCGATTTTGTATATGAAGACTTAACTTTTCATATCGAAGGACGATGTGATGGATTGCTTTCGAGAGAAGACCAGCTTGTTATTGATGAGATTAAATCAACTTCTCTCCCGCTCACTGAAATAAATGAAAATTCTTATCCGGTTTATTGGGCGCAGGCGATGTGTTATGCGTATATGGCATCTATGCGACATGAACGTGACGAAATAACCGTTCAGCTTACGTACATTCAATCGAACTCAAAGGAGATTGTTCGATACGAAAAAGTATTCACTTCCAATCAATTGACCGAGTTTATGCATGAACTGATCTCACACTATGCTCCATTTGCTAAATGGAAACAAAAGCATGTAGAGCAGCGGACGGAAACAGCTAAGTCCTTACCATTTCCTTTCGATTCGTATCGAGATGGACAACGTAAGCTAGCCGGAGCTGTTTACAAAACGGTTCAAGATGAAGCAACATTATTTGCTACGGCACCAACCGGGATTGGGAAGACAATTAGTACGCTCTTTCCTGTTGTGAAAGCGATGGGGGAAGGTCTGGGTCAAAAAATCTTCTATTTAACTGCAAAAACAATCACAAGAGAAACCGCTCAGGAAGCGTTTCGACTAATGGAATCTAGTGGACTCCACACTTCTTCCGTTACGATAACAGCAAAAGATAAGATATGCTTGAAGGATAAAACCATTTGCCAAAAGGACTATTGTGAATATGCTGATGGTTATTATGATCGCATAAATGACGGGATGCTTGATGTGTTAACCAACGAAACGCGTATAACTCGAGATGTAATTGAGCGGTATGCCCATAAGCACCGATTATGTCCTTTTGAGCTCTCGCTCGATCTTTCTTATACGGCTGATGCTGTTATTTGTGACTATAATTATTTATTTGATCCGAGAGTTTCTTTGAAACGATTGATTGAAGACCAAAAGAAGCGTACGACGGTGCTAGTAGATGAAGCTCATAATCTCGTAGATCGAGCAAGGGGCATGTATTCATCGGAGCTATTTAAGTCACCGTTTCTGCAACTTAAACGGTCTTATAAAGGAAAGAACGCTGAGATCGTAAACGCTGCATCTGCAATTAATCAATTTATGATTGAATTAAGAAAATCATGTGAGAATGGGAAGCTCGTGATACAAGGTGTTGACGAGGAGTTGCTAGTAAAGCTGGATACATTTATACAGGTCAGCGAGGAGGAGTTACTCCACCAAGGAAATGACGAAGAGCTACTTGATGCGTATTTTGCTTCACAGAATTTTATACGCATAGCAAAGCTTTATGATGAACGGTTCATCACGTATGTCGAATCTGGAAAATCGGAAGTAAAGATGAAATTGTTTTGTTTTGACCCCTCTTATATACTCCAAACTATGCGTAAGGGCTTTATGGCCACTGTCTTTTTCTCTGCAACATTCTCCCCGTTATCCTATTATCAAGAGATGCTCGGTTGGAATGATGAGAATTATGCTGTTCAAATACGTTCTCCATTTCCTAGAGAAAATGCAAAGGTCTATATTGCTCCTTTATCGACAAAATATAGGGATCGTGAACAAACGCTTCAACCGCTTGTAGAGGTCCTACTTAAAGTGGTGAATGAAAAACCAGGAAATCATCTATTCTTTTTCCCGTCTTATGGCTATATGGAGCAAGTTTATGATGCTTTTACTTCTAAAAACGATGGTTTCGAAACGATTATTCAAAAGAGTGGTATGACAGAACAAGAACGAGAAGAATTCTTGAACACGTTTACGGCTAATCGTCAATGTAGTTTGATTGGATTCGCAGTAGTTGGAGGGGTTTTCTCTGAAGGCATTGATTTAAAAGGTGACAGACTAACAGGAGTCGTGGTAGTGGGAGTTGGGCTTCCTAACTTTGATTTAGAACGACAGTTGATGAAAAAGTATTTAGATCAGCAAGGAAGGAACGGTTTTGAATATACATATGTCTATCCAGGTATGAATCGCGTACAACAAGCGGGAGGAAGGCTTATTCGAACGGAAACGGACACTGGGCAGCTGGTATTAATCGATAGTCGTTTTCTAGAACAACGGTACCAACAATTACTACCCTATGAATGGCAACATTTCACTGTCTTATAAGATATAACGCTCTTGCACAAATCTTCTATAGAATTGGAGGTGTGACAATGTCATATAACATTAGCAACTATATCCAAAAAGTACAACAAGATCTTCACGAAATACCAGAACCAGCTTTTCATGAATTTAAAACAGCAGCTTACATTGAAAAAGAGCTAAAAAGCATGGGATATACTGTTCACTCATGTATAGCTGGTACGGGTGTGACTGCAACCTTGGTGGGAGAGTGTAATCACCCATGCATTGCCGTCCGTGCAGATATGGACTGTATTATACATGAAGCGGATGGACATGTATTTTATCGTCATTCGTGTGGCCATGATGCTCACTCAAGTATTGCACTAGGTGTTGCTAAACTGGTTAGTGAAAAAAAGAAAGAGATGAATGGATCGATTAAATTTATTTTTCAGCCTGCTGAAGAAATCATGCTGGGAGCAAAAGCGATGGTTAATGAAGGGGTTCTAGAGGATGTTGAAAGCTTGATTGGCTATCATTTACGAACTGCAACAGAATGTCCAACTGGTTCTATGTCTCCTGCGCTTATGCATAGTGCAGGGACGATTTTGACTGGTAAGATTCAAGGAAGGGCAGCACATGCTGGACGCCCGCACCTTGGTGTGAATGTCATTGATGTTTTTGGCGCCTTAATTAATTCGGTTAACGCAATTCGACCAAATCCTCAGACTGGAACAAGTATTAAATTCACCAATTTTTCAGCAGGTGGAGGCTCTTTCAATGTTATTCCTGGTAGTGCTTCATTCGCTATTGATATTCGAAGCCGAGATAATGAGGAACTTAAAAAGGTTATAGAAAAATTAGACCGCATCTTTATTCACACCGGAAGCATGCATGACGCTTATATTACTTATCAAGCCGAAGGTGGCGTTCCTGCTCCAAGATACTCAAAAAGACTCATTGAAGAAGCGCAATTTTCAATTGAATCTGTTCTTGGGGAAGGAAAAGCAATTTCTCCTATACTAACGCCAGGTGGAGAAGATTTTCACTATTATACAGAGCTCACAGATGTAGAAGCTGTCTATATTGGGATTGGCGCTAATGTATCTCCGGGGTTACATGATCCGTCCATGACGTTTGATCGGAAATCACTCGTTGATGCTGCGCTTGTTATAAGTCATCTTGTGGATCAATTGCATAATAAAAAGTAAAACCCGCTGGAAATGCGGGTTTTACTATGTGTAAAGAACCTTTTTTTGACTCACTCCTATTAAACCATTGCAATACTATATTTCTTTTTAAGGTTTAGCTAAAATCGATGAAGGTAATGGTAAGAAGAAGCTAAATTGTAGGACATAAGGAGAACATTCATGCAATTATTTCTAACGATTATGTTATTTGTCTCAGCAGCAATTGCAACGTACTTTGTTGCAACGCGTCTTGCCATGTATGGGGATGCGATCAGTGAGAAAACGAAAACATCATCAGCGTTTATGGGCATCATTATTGGCGCTGCCATTTCTTTACCAGAACTGACGTCAAGTGTAACGGCCATTGCTATTGATAGTCCGGATCTTGCTATCGGTAATTTACTCGGTAGTAACTTATTTAATTTACTGGCACTTGCTGTTTTAGATATGGTTTACCGCCATGAACAAATCATGGGCCAAACGGACATTGGTAGTAAGCTTTATATTTATCTTGTCATTGTCATGACTTTAATTGTTGTAGCAGGATTATCTTTAACCTTACAAGCGAGTATTTTTCACATTGGATATAGTTCAGTCATTCTAGTGCTTATTTATTTTGTAGGGGTAAAATGGATTAATAGCAAAACAGAAGAAAAAGTAAAAAGAAAAAATCGTCGAAATCAAAAATACGGAGAATTTTCCTATCAAAGAGTCGTCACAATGTTTGTACTTTCCGCTGTTGGGATTATGATTGTTGGTACAATATTGACCCTTACGGCAGATCGAATTGCTGACAGTACTGGGCTTGGTGCATCATTTGTAGGTTCATTTTTAGTCGGTGCAAGTACCTCACTTCCTGACGCAGTGAGTGTTGCAACTGCCCTTAAGCTTCGGAATTATAGCATGGGGGTAAGCTCATTATTGGGGAGTAACGCATTTAACATTATGCTTCTCTCTTTTACGGATGCAATCTATCTTAAAACGAATATATTCCAGCATGCTAGTATGTCTAATATCGTTACAACAGTTTCAACGGTTGTAGTGGTACTTGTCATTTTATATAGTATTACAAGGCAAGAGAAGCGATCTACGCTTTTTTATATGCTACCATCTATCGCCATTGTTGTTATTTACTTTATAGCTACATTTATGGTTTATCAAATGAAATAGGTTGCGGGGAGAAATCCCTGCAACTTTTTTTTTTGGCTTAAGAAACGGTATGGAGGGAATGAAAGCGGTAACTGAAATCATTTGAAAATAATGACAAGTTTTAAATGTAAATAACCGTGGAATCCTCCGTGATAGATTAAATTTTGGAGGTTACTATGTCAAAAGGAAAAAGTATTCACGCGTTAATTATTTTATTATTTACCCAGTTCGTATCTGGTGGGGTTACGAATACAAAAGGGATTGTCCTTGATGAGGTCGAAGCAGACATCGGGCTTGATATGAGTGAGTTTGGGCTAGTCGTTTTGATCTTTCAAATTGGCTTTACACTTGCAAGCTTGATTTTTGGTTATTTTACAGATAAAAAAGGACTTCGAATCATGGTTATTATTGCTACATTTATTATGGGTGCTGGATTTTTAGGCACAGGATTAGCATCTAATGTAATGCTGTTTCTTGGTTTCTATATGTTAATTGGATTTGGTCTTGGTGCACTTGGTGTTGCTTCAAATGCAATCGTTCCAGCTGCTTATCCTAATAAACAAAATCAAATGTTTAATTTAGCGATGGGGATTTACGGACTTGGAATGATTGTTTTTCCTCAACTTCTAAACTATCTCTTTGAATTTGCATCATGGCGCTATTTCTATGCAGGAATTGCTGCATTAAATGTTTTAGTAATTTTCTACGTTACATCGGTTGCCTTCCCAGATGGTAAAGCAGAGAAGATTGACTTAAAAGCCTTTATTCCAATGTTAAAGGATGCGCAAATGGTCTTCTTAATGTTCTTCTTGATTTTCGAAGTATCTGCTGAAGTATCATTTACAAACTTCTTTCCACCATATTTAAAATCACTTGAACTTGGTGGGATATCAAACGAAGCGAAATCAGATATGGTTGCAACGATATTATCACTGTTCTCTGTCTTCTTTATGGTAGGAAGACTTGGGGCTGCATATCTTGCAAATAAACTGAACGAAAGATTAATCATGATTTCATTCTCTCTCGGATCAGTAATTATCGTGGCGATTAGCTTTTTCTTTGCCAATCAAGTGCCTTACTTGTTCGCTGGTGCGGGTCTATTCTTCTCCACATTGTTCCCAACAGCGACGGCTTTCGGAACGACAATTTCAAAAAATCCAGGGTCGGCTCTTGGTCTAATCTACGTTGCTTCAGGAATTGGTGGCGGGTTAGCCGGTTATATCATCGGCCTTGTTTCAGAGGCGTTTGGTGAAAAAGGTGGCTTTAGTCTTGTTATTGTCTTCCTTCTACTAATGTTCATCGTTTCTTTATTCTTGAATTCAAACAAATCAAAACAAGTCGCAAGCGAATAATAGTCAAAAAAAGCCGCCGGTGCGTACCGGCGGTCATTTATTATTCAACTATTGGGAATAGAGGAATACGTAATTAGGCAACTTTGCCATGTTGACGTCTCGCCGTTTTTGAAACAGCAGTGTAGATACGTGGAGAAATAAGAGCCGCTACAGCACTTAAAATAATATCTTTGGGTAAAGGGGCAAGCATCCAGAGCCAAGCCATGCTATAAGTAAATCCTTCTGGAGCATCTGCCCACAGTTTATAAGCGTAGTACATATAGTTTGTTCCTAAAACATAGTTCAAAATAAATCCAGTGAAACTAGCAATCATAAAGGTCGACATAGAAGGCTTAACCTTTGATTCAACAATTTTACCAACTACATACGCAACTAAAATATAAGATAGAATAAATCCAAATGTTGGTTTGAAAATAACACCAGGTCCACCTGTAAATTGAGCAAAAACGGGTGCTCCTGCTAATCCAACTAAGGTGTAAACAATCATTGAAGTAGCACCAAGTCTACTACCGAGTAGAAGGCCAGCAAGAATTGCAAAAAACGTTTGTAATGTAATTGGGACACCCCCAACGACAAGAAATTGAGCAATATTTGCCCCAACGGCCATCAATGCAGCAAACATTCCTGCGTAAACTAAATCAATTGTTTTCATTTTCCCCATAAATGATCCTCGCTTTCATTATCACTATAAAGAATCGTAAAAGATAAACTATTTTATGTCAACTATAAAATAAATTAAGTTAACAGTTAAGTTTGCTACAGCTATTAATTTGAATATATCTTAGTTGAAACACTAGGATTCGTTTATTTCATTCTTATTATAACACCTTAATTATAAATTTGGTTAACGCTTTTTATTGTTATATGGAAGAGCAAAATGATATTAATGTTGTTCAACATTCAAACGAACTTTCAACTTAAATCATTCATTTGAACATTGGGAAATCGCTTATGCTATAAGAAAACGTATTACCAAATGAAAAATGTATGGTAAACTAATAGCGAATGTACGATGAGAGGAGCCTCTATATGAATATGTTGAGAGGAACCCTTCTGTCGGTTTTGTTGCTATGTTTTGTTGTAGCTGTTGGTACGGCCTTTGCTAACGAACAAAATGATGATCTAGCACATGTAACTGGCGAGGTCCAAAAGAAAATGATTCGCTATGAAAAGCCACAAATGACGATAAAAATCGACCAAAAAGATGAAAGTAATGAAGAAGATGGAAATGATCAAACAAATGAAAATGCAGAAGAGTTGACTGAATTTGCAGCTGACAAACCTTATTATTATCTCGTTGTTAACAAAACTCCTTATTTAACCGATAGGTCGAAGTGGGAGTCGATTCATGAGGGGGACACGATCACAATTGGTTATAAAGCTGGTAATGTAGATGTCGTAAAAACAATTGATGAAAAATAGACAATACGGTACAATACGGTTCGATGTTTTTTTCTCTCCTGCCAATGTGCAGGATTTTTTTATACGATGAATCGAAAGCGTATATCAATAGAAGAAATGACGATGATTACGTTAAAGCTTAGTGTAGATAAAGACTGTAGAGTACTGCCTTACTATTAAAAAAGTGCAGATCTGGCAATGCTTTTAAAAAAGGACAGGGTGTAAGAAAAAATAGAAACATCCGTTCTCATGTGGTAGGCTAGTCTATACAGCAAGTTGAAAGGGGAAAAACATGGTAACGAAACAGAAGCAAGAATACAGTGATGATTCGATCCAGGTTCTAGAAGGGCTTGAAGCTGTTAGAAAGCGTCCGGGTATGTATATCGGAAGCACTGACTCAAGAGGTTTGCATCATCTCGTTTACGAAATCGTAGATAACTCAGTTGATGAAGCTCTTGCAGGACATGGCGATGAAATCAACGTTACTTTATATGAAGATAATAGTGTCAGTATTGAAGATAATGGTCGTGGAATGCCTGTTGGAATGCACAAACTCGGTAAACCGACACCAGAAATCATCCTTACCATCCTTCACGCCGGAGGTAAGTTCGGACAGGGTGGCTACAAAACGAGTGGAGGATTACACGGTGTAGGCGCCTCCGTTGTTAACGCTCTATCGGAATGGCTAGAAGTTACCATTCATCGTGATGGCTTTATATTTAAGCAACGATTTGAAAATGGTGGCAAGCCAGCAACAACGCTCGAAAACATAGGAAAAACGCGTAAAACCGGAACTACAATTCATTTTAAACCGGATCCTACGATGTTTAGCACACTAAATTATAATTACGATACGCTCAGCGAACGCCTTCGTGAAGCGGCATTCTTACTTAAAGGTCTTAAGATTGAACTGAATGATAAACGCCATGATCGTAAAGAAGTCTTCTATTATGAAACCGGTATCGAAGCCTTCATTAACTATTTGAATGAAGATAAAGAAACATTACATCCAGTTGTTACGTTTAACGGTGAACACAATGGTATTGAACTGGATTTCTCATTCCAGTATAACGATGGCTTCTCGGAAAATGTCCTCTCATTTGTTAATAACGTACGAACAAGAGATGGCGGTACACATGAATCGGGTATGAAGACTGCGATTACGCGCGTTATTAATGATTATGCGAAAAAAGTAAATCTTTTAAAAGAAAAAGATAAAAACCTTGAAGGAAATGACATACGCGAAGGCTTCACAGCAATTGTATCGGTTCGAATTCCAGAGGAACTGCTTCAGTTCGAAGGACAAACGAAAAGTAAGCTTGGTACAAGTGAAGCTCGATCAGCTATTGATGCAATTGTATCAGGTCAGATTTCTTATTTCTTAGAAGAAAATCCGTCGATTAGTGAAATGCTTATCAAAAAATCTATTAAAGCTGCTCAAGCGCGAGAAGCAGCTAGAAAAGCGCGAGAAGATGCACGTTCTGGCAAGAAAGGGAAGCGGAAAGAAACGATTCTAAGTGGGAAATTAACACCTGCGACGTCTCGTAATCCGAAAAAGAACGAATTATACCTTGTTGAGGGTGACTCAGCTGGAGGATCTGCTAAGCAAGGACGAGATCGACGAACACAGGCTATCCTCCCGCTCCGTGGTAAGGTAATCAATACGGAAAAAGCAAAACTTCAGGATATTTTTAAAAACGAAGAAATCAATACCATTATTCACGCTATTGGAGCGGGAGTAGGTCCAGACTTTGATATTGAGGATGCAAACTACGACAAAGTCATCATTATGACGGATGCGGACACAGATGGTGCGCATATCCAGGTACTTCTTCTCACGTTCTTCTACCGCTATATGAAGCAGCTTGTTGAAAATGGGAAGATTTTTCTCGCACTTCCTCCTCTTTATAAGGTTAGTAAGGGGAAAGGAAAGAAAGAAGTTGTCGAGTATGCTTGGGATGAAGAAGGTATGAAAGCAGCAATGAAGAAAGTCGGTAAAGGCTATACCATTCAGCGTTATAAGGGACTAGGTGAAATGAACGCCGATCAATTATGGGAAACGACGATGAATCCTGAAAGTCGCACATTGATTCGAGTGAAGATTGAAGATATTGCTCGTGCTGAGAGACGCGTTTCTGTTCTTATGGGAGACAAAGTTGAACCACGAAGACAATGGATTGAATCAAATGTAGCATTTGGACTGAATGAAGAGACCAACATCATCGAGAATGAGAACATTTCCATTATTGAAGAGGAGGCGTAACATTGGCTAACGCAGAAAAATTTCTAGATCTACCGCTAGAAGATGTCCTTGGAGACGCTTTTGGCCGCTATAGTAAATACATTATTCAGGACCGTGCCCTGCCCGATGCAAGGGACGGTCTGAAGCCTGTACAAAGACGTATTCTTTATGCGATGCATCATGAAGGAAATGTTGCAGATAAACCTTTTCGGAAATCAGCTAAAACGGTTGGTAACGTTATTGGTAACTACCACCCTCACGGCGATACGTCTGTTTATGACGCTATGGTGCGCATGACGCAGGATTGGAAAGTACGCAATATCCTAGTGGAAATGCACGGTAATAACGGAAGTGTTGACGGGGACCCACCTGCTGCTATGCGTTATACAGAAGCACGACTTTCTGCGATATCATCTGAACTCCTTCGTGATATCGATAAAGATACAGTAGAGTTTGCTCCGAACTTTGATGATACGCAGTATGAGCCGATTGTGCTTCCAGCTCGTTTCCCAAACTTACTCGTTAACGGATCAACTGGTATTTCTGCAGGATACGCGACAGATATTCCTCCACACAATTTAGGGGAAGTCATTGATGCTGCTGTCATGCAGATGGAAAACCCTGATGTGACGCTAGAAGAGCTAATGAATGTTGTTAAAGGACCTGATTTTCCAACAGGGGGCATTGCTCAAGGGACAGAAGGAATTCGTAAGGCATTTGAAACAGGTAAAGGGAAATTCATCCTACGTGGTAAAGCTGAAATTGAAGAAGTACGTGGTGGACGTCAACAAATTGTTGTAACTGAAATTCCGTATGAAATTAACAAGGCAAATCTCGTCAAGAAAATTGATGAACTACGCGTAGATCGCAAAGTAGAAGGTATTTCAGAAGTACGAGATGAGACGGATCGCACTGGTCTTAGGTTTGTGATCGAGTTAAAGAAAGACGCAGATGCAACTGGAATCCTGAAGTATTTATACAAAGCAACAGACTTACAAATTACGTACAATTACAATATGGTGGCGATTTATAACAAAACCCCTAAACAAATGGGCTTAAAGCGTATTCTAAGTGCGTACATTGAGCATCAGAAGGAAGTAGTCATCCGTCGTTCTGAGTATGATTTAAAACGAGCGAAGGATCGACAGCACGTTGTTGAAGGGCTTATTCGAGCGATATCCATTCTAGATGAAGTTATCGCTACCATTCGTTCATCAAAAGACAAGCGCGATGCAAAGAACAATTTAATAAGTCAGTACGACTTTACAGATGCTCAAGCTGAAGCGATTGTAAACTTACAGCTATACCGCTTAACGAATACGGATATTACAACGCTTCAGAAAGAATCAGAAGAGCTTACTCAACTTATTAACAAGCTAGAAACAATTCTTGGTAGTGAGAAAAAACTTGTAAATCTCATTAAAAAAGAACTTCTTGAAATTCGTAAGAAGTATGCTGATGCTCGTATGACTAAAATTGAACAGGAAATTGAAGATATTAAAGTCAATCTTGAAGTGATGGTCCCATCTGAGGATGTTATTGTAACGGTTACAGAAGATGGCTATGTAAAAAGGACAAGTCCTCGTTCATATGCTGCCTCAAACGGGAAAGACTTTGGGATGAAAGAGACAGATACTCTTCTCCGTCAATTTGATAGCAATACGACAAACACCATTCTGTTATTCACGAACAAAGGTAGTTATCTCTATCTTCCTGTTCATGAGTTACCAGAAATCAGGTGGAAAGATCTCGGACAACATGTGGCCAATATTGTTTCTATTGAATCAGACGAGCGGATTATTGAGGCCATGGAGATTCAGGAGTTTAAGGAAGATCGTTACCTTGTTTTCATAACCAAACAAGGTATGATTAAGAAAACCGAGCTATCACACTATAAAGCTCAACGTTATTCAAAGCCACTTATGGCACTTAAGCTTAAAAAAGATGATGAATTGGTTGATGTTTATGTAACAAACGGCAGCAAAGAAGTATTCATTGCTACAAACTTCGGTTATGGTCTTCGATTTAAAGAAGATGAAATTAGTCTCGTTGGTCAGCGTGCGAGCGGTGTAAAAGGTATTAATTTAAAAGAAGATGATTTTGTTGTGAGTGGTATTATTTATGAACCGACAGCGAAATATGATCTGTTCCTTGTAACCCACCGAGGAGCGGTAAAGAAAATGCAATTAAGTGAATTTGAAATAACAACGAGAGCCAAACGAGGCGTCGTGATGCTTAGGGAATTAAAATCAAATCCTCATCGTGTTATTGGAGTTGAGGCTGTAACGAAACAAGATCTTGTAATGGTAAGAACGAAAAAAGGTGAACCAGTTGAAGTAGACCCTTCCACTTATCGTCCAAATGACCGCTATAGCAATGGTTCTTTTGTTATCGATGTAAGTGAGACTGGTGATGCACTTGAATTAACAAAGAAATCTAAACCTGAATAAAGCTAGTAGATCCGTCTAATCGACGGGTCTATTTTTTTCGTGATGATTTACTTTATTTGTGCTATACTAAACCGAATGCGAACATATGATTGCACCCCCTCTAAATGGGCACTTTACACCAATTGAGAACGCATCACGAAAGAAGGAGGAATAATATGGAGGGGAAAACACATGCCATAGGTGGTATATGCCTTGGCATAGCTTCACAAAGCTATTACATAACGCAGAGTTTGGACGCACCGCAGATAATGCTATACTACGGAGCGTGTTTATTAGGGTCGCTCTTACCAGATGTATGCCACCCGGGTTCATGGACAGGAAGAAGAGCCAAAGTGCTCTCAAAAGGAATTAGTCGGTACTTTGGACATCGAACAATCACACATAGCATTCTTTTCGTTGTTCTTATTTACTGGCTAACCTCAACCTTTGCATTTCAGGATAACGAGTTGATTCAAACAGGGCTTCTAATCGGATTTGTTAGTCATTTAATACTTGATGCAATGACAGTTAGAGGTATTCAACTGTTCTATCCGATCCCACTTCGAGTGCGTTTTCCCGTTTACATGAAAACCGCTTCGAAAGCTGAAGGGCTTATATCAAGTATTCTAGTAATAAGTGCGATTTTCTTAATATACAAACAATTGTTCGCATAGCGGGGAAAAGCTCATTTTTTTGCGTATGTAAGCATTATTACAGTCATTTCATCGAAAATACGGTAGTGTAAGATGTAGAACGATAAAGAGAGGATGGGAAGATGAAACATCCAATAAGATGGTTGAAATGGATAGGGTTTCTGGCTGCCGTTAGTTTATTAATCTGGTTTAGCCGTTCCTATCTTGACTTTCGAGTAGAAGAGATTCGAGATTGGATCCTATCCTTTGGCATACTTGCTCCAATTGTCTATATGGTGATCTATACGATCCGCCCATTAATCTTTTTCCCTGCATCTGTCCTATCGATTGCAGGTGGGCTAGCTTTTGGGTCACTATTTGGAACGATTTATACTGTTATCGGTGCGACCGGTGGGGCAGTATTGTCTTTTATTGTAGCTAGAAAATTAGGTAAAACCATTGCGAAAAAAGATTGGCAAGGAAAAGGTCGTAAATTACAGGAACAACTTGAGAAGAATGGGTTTTTCTATGTTTTATTCTTTCGATTCGTTCCGCTATTTAACTTTGATTTAATTAGTTATTCAGCTGGTTTATCCAAGATTAAATTTACTTCGTTTTTTTTAGGCACATTAATTGGTATTATCCCAGGGACATTTGCTTATAATTTTCTTGGAAGTAGTCTTGTAACAGGTGATCCAAAAGTTATAGCGATAGCGGTTGGGGTCTTTATCCTACTATCAGTTATTCCGATCTTAATTCGAAATCGAGTAATGAAATCAAATTCTGTTATTAAAGAGAAAGTAGACTAGAAAAGGAGCAGAGTGCAAAAGCACTTGTTCCTTTTTTGTTATGAATTGAACTCTTTTTGACTGTTTTCTTTAAGGATCTTTTTCGTTTTACGTCGTTTTATTAGTAAATAAATGATCGTAGATACGAGTACAATGGAATGCGTGATCGAAAATTCGATTCCAAAGTAGTCACCGTTCCAGTAAGATACAACGCCAGGTATGATTTTGTTATAAATAGGATAGAAAATAGGGACAGCGTCACTTACATGGGTAAAGAAATCAACAACAACATGAAGGAACCATCCCCAAATGAATCCAGACAAAGGGGTTAGTTTAAACCCGCGGTGAAGTATCATTAGTACAATAAAAGCTATAAACCAGATTACTATGGAATGACCTAACTTACGTAAAATATCGACTACAGGATGTTCAAAAAGACCATGGATAAAGTAATGTATAGATAACTGCACACTAGGATCAATGAGTTTTTGAATACTTCGCTCTACTAATAAAAATAGAAACATCACATAATAAATGATGTCTGGCGCAATGCCGCCAATAACAATATATTTAACTGTAAGACGCTTCTTTTTACGAAAGAAAAAGTAACTCCAGAATGCATGATGTAATGTGTTCATTTTGAACCGATCCTCGCTTTAGTTATTTTAATGATTTATTACAAATTGAAAGAAATCACAAGTGCAGTAAGCCTACTTAAGTAGGTTCATTCTATCATTAATTTCGTTAGTTAATAGTGTCTATGTTCTCTGTCAGGCAAGTGATCTGACAGAGTAGACGAGTTTTGATAAAGTAAAGATGGAAACAAAAAGATGGAGGCGCAATTATGAACCTTTTTGATGAACGAATTAATCGATATGATACACATTCTGTAAAATGGGATCACACAGATGCAATATTCGAAAAAGAAAACTTACTACCTATGTGGGTAGCAGATATGGACTTTAAAGCTCCGCAAGCTGTGATTGACGCGCTTTCTAAGCGAATTCAACACGGTATATATGGCTACTCTATGCCAACTGAAGAAACAAAGATGACTATTCAGAGTTGGCTTGATCGAAGGCACCAATGGTCAATTCACCGAGATTGGATTGTATTTACACCTGGCGTTGTACCTGCACTTTCAGCTGCAGTGAATACATACACCAAGAAGGGTGAAAAAGTGGTAATTCAATCACCTGTCTATTATCCGTTCCGTGATATGGTAGAAAAGAGCGATCGACATGTAGTTGATAATCCGCTTAAATTAGAAGAAGGCAAGTATGTGATGGATTATGAGGATCTTGAGTTAAAGCTTAAGGATTCAGATGTTACAATGTTCCTTCTATGTAACCCACACAATCCAGTAGGAAGGGTTTGGACAAAAGAAGAGCTGTTAAAGTTAGCTGAGCTTTGTTTAACGTATGATGTATTGATCGTGTCGGATGACATTCATTTTGATTTGATTCTTAATGAGAATAAACATACGCTAATTTCTACACTGTCTGATAAGATTGCTGCCAATACGATTACTTGTGTTGCGCCTAGCAAAACGTTTAATCTTGCCGGAATGCAAATATCGACAATTATCATTCCTGATAATGAGAAGCGGGAGCAATTCAATGCGTACATGGGTAAACTTGGTTTATTTGCACCAAGTCCATTTGGGATAACGGCTATTGAAGCGGCCTATACTCATGGGGAAGAGTGGCTTGAGCAATTAATAGAATATCTTGAAGGAAATCTTGATTATCTTAAATCATTTATTGCAAAGCGTATACCAGAAATTGATGTAATTGAACCAGAGGGTACTTACCTTGTCTGGTTAGATTTCCGAAAGCTCTCGATGTCTTATGAAGAATTAGAGCAATTTATACAGGTGGATGCTAAGCTAGCATTGGATGAAGGCTATATATTTGGTGAAGGTGGGAAAGGGTTTGAACGATTGAATATCGCTTGTCCTCGCTCAATACTCCAAGAAGGCTTAGAACGGTTGGAGCAAGCTATGCTTAACCGAAAGTAACAACGAACGCCCTGGTGATTAACCCAGGGCGTTCGTTGTTTTTGATTGTAATAAAACTAATATATTGCATTCTTATGAGGTGGGCGAAGTGGTATTTCTAGAACAGGTTTATAGATTTCATTTTCATTTAAAGAAAATAAATGGATTGAATGCACTTTAAAAGGTTCAAAACCTACTAATTTTTCATGTGCATCGTTTTTCATTTGTAGAAAATTGTCATCATTTGGAATTCCTTCTCCTTTAGCAATGGTTAAATGCGGTATGAAATCTGTTGCCTCGTAATAATTTTTTTGTTCATCAAGTGTTGGTTTAATAGCATCTACTAGTAGAAGGTGGAGTGTGATGATCTCCTTCGATAGGACGCTGCTAAACAATACCGTTGAACCAAATGTTGCAGGTGCACCTAGTTTCAAATCAAAAGCGGGAAAGTCATAACATACACTCTCAATTTTTGGAAGCCAACTTTTTTCTTCAGTTAAACCACCTTGTGCTTTTATCGTTATGTGTGGAGGAGAAATCTCTTGATATTCCCATCTTTTTCGAAACGAGCTGATTTCATTTGTAATGAGTAGTGGAGGGAGGATCCCTATAAAAAACGGCATTGCTTAATCTCCTTCATTTATAAGATACATCGACTAGGGAATTGTCATTTCGAAAAGTGTTCTACTATTATCTTTAATTCGCTATTTAGCTAAATACACCTTTAAAATAAGGACATACTTGGCACAAAACGATAAAAAGGAATCATTGGTACTACGTATATAACTAAACAAGGAAATTATAAAAAAAGTTACATAATTAAAGGAAAAAAACAGAAATTTTGTTATGATAGGAAGGATTAATCTATAATTAATTTAAAGATTCTTAGGCTATAAAAGGAAAGCGGGTGATTTGTTTGAAAAAAATAACCAAAGGACTTCTAACCATCCTACTTTTCTCTGTTCTCGCATTTAGTTATTTGAAATCAGCCGAACTTTATATAAACTATAAGAACGACAAATATAAGCATACTGCAAGCGCTATAAGTCTCGAGAGCAGCTTGCATAAGGAAATCGATGAACAGAACATCTATGAAATACAAGTACATAGAAATGGCGAAGGTCAAAACCAGCCGATAACATCAACTGAAGATGAGTCAATCCTTGTGAATTGGTTAAATGATCTTGACCAAAATGAAATAACTCAATTACCAAATCACAGAGTTCAAGTTGATGATGCTGATTTAATTATTTACTTAAAAACCGGCAAAGAACTTAGAGTGAATATAGATCAGGATACAGTCATCATATCCAGGAATGATAATGATAACAAAACGTTCTCAACATACTTAGTAAGCAGTTATGATAAAATAAATGATTTGGAACGCATTCTTGATATAAAGTAAAAATTTCAATTCCGTCTCACTATCTTAAGTTTACTTAACGATTGAGACGGAATTATAGTTTTGAGATTGACTTCCTATAATAAGTATTATGTTAACTAAGATAAAAATTAATGATTTAACGACTAAATATCTTTATATTGATCAATACATATATTCCTCTCTTTCATTTTTACAAATAAAAATTCAAACTCACAGTACTGGAATGTTCTGTGAGTTTGTTTAATAATGAAATTAAGCGACGCATTCATCTGCTTCTTTTGCTTATATTCTCATTCATCCCATGTAAAGTATCAACCTATTTCAAATCATCCTTAATCGCATTCGTAAATTCTTCAATCGCACTGTTGTCTATACCCATACCTTTTGCTGCGTTGGTCATGTCTGTGAATGATTGTTTCGACGCACTGTCTGAAGAATTATGTGCAGGCTGCTGTGACATTGTGTGCTTATTGCCATGAGTCATGGTTTGGGAAGAATTTTGTTGGGCATTATATTCGTCTCTAAAGCGATTGGTCAATCCATAAGCAGCCGCTCCTCCTAATGCGCTTAATGCCATCATTGTTGCGGTTTTTCCTTTACCTTGATTCTTCTTTTTCTTATTCACGAAAATTCACTTCCTTTGATGCGAATTTAAACACTTGTATCTCCCCCCTATAGAAACACATGTTAGTTTAAGTAATCCGGTAGTAAATATACTGCTTCCTTCTGCCTTTTCTATCTCCTTTAATTTCCACAATCGAATTGAATGCTGAATGGGTAAAAAATAAAGTCAATGTGAATAGTAATTAAGGCGGTGTATCAGGCTCATTAGGATCTTTTATATCGCGAGGATCAGTGTCGATATCTCTTCCTCGATTGTTATCCATATCAATATTCTCATCGTTGTAGCGAGTCGGTGCATAATTAAAATCTTCAGGTTGTTAACCATCTCATTCCCATTACCCGCACAAGCCGCTAACATGCTTGCTGTGAAGGTAAGAGACACATAAAGGCAGTCATTTTTTTAATACGTATGATGTTTATTTTTTCCATTTATATCCTACACCCCAGATGGTTTTTAAGTAGTTATCGATAAGAAATCCGGCTTGTCTACATTTTTCTCGCAAATTCCGAATATGTGAATCTATGGTTCTGCCTTCCGTATTGGACTCAAATCCCCATATTAATTGGATAAGGTGCTCTCTGCTAAATACTTTTTCAGGATTTTTCAAAAAGAGGCCGAGAAGCTTGAACTCCATTGGTGTCATTGAGATCTTATTTCCCTTAAATTTGACAAGATGTTTATCCATATCCCATATCAGCCCCTTGATAAACACTTGGTTCGCATCTTCTTGCTGTATACGTCGAGTCACAGCTTCGATTCGGGCAAGGAGAACCTGTTCATCAAACGGCTTCGTAATATAATCATCCGCTCCTATTTTCAATCCCTTCACTATGTCTTCAGACTGTTCTCGAGCGGTAAGCATGATAATAGGTATATTCGAAACCTTACGTATCTCCTGACAGGTAACCCATCCATCCATGTCAGGCATCATCACATCTAATAACACAAGATCAATTTTATTTTCCTGTAGGATCTCAAGAGCTTCTTTTCCAGTGTAAGCCTTGTAGATCGTATTCCCCTGTGGTTTTAAATAGAGGGAGATTAACTCTACCATCCGCTCTTCGTCATCAACAATTAACACACGCTGCATTTAATCATCTCCTGGTATGACTATTTTCATGGTTGTTCCTTTACCTTCTTTACTTAACGCTGAAATGCTTCCTCCATGCTTTTCAATAATTTCCTTAGCAATCGCAAGGCCGAGACCTGACCCGCCATATTTTCGAGAGCGGGATTTATCCACTCGATAAAGTCGATCAAATATATAAGGGAGGTCTTTATCAGGTATCCCTTCTCCTTCATCGATCACATTCACTTCTACTTTAGAATGGTTTAAAGAAGCTTCAACAAGAACGGTATCTCCTTCTTTTGAATAATGTAAGGCATTATCAAGGAGATTGAGGAGAACTTGAGAGAACCGACCTGGATCCAATGAAACCAGGATCTTTCTCTGGCAAGATATTAAGAGATGTATTCCTTTGCTATCAAAAGCTGGCTTTACTTTCTCATTAACCTGTTGCATTAATCTACATAATTCAATTTCTTCTTTGTCAATAACAAACCCTTTTTGATCCATCTTTGCCATGTTGAATAAGTCTCTTACAAGGGAGGTTAAGTTCCCTGATTCTTCCTTAATAATGGAAAGGTAGTATTGTCTTTCTTCGGAAGACAGGTTATCTCTCTGCGCAATGTCGGCATATCCGCTAAGGTAGGTTAAGGGTGTTCTCAGTTCATGAGCGATGCTAGCAAGAAAGTCACTGCGATCGTTTTTCAAACGGAGTAAATCATCTGACAAACTTTGAATGGCTTTTGCTAATTCTCCTAATTCATCGTTTCGATCCACTTTTAAAGAAACATCATGTTCACCTGCGCTCATTTTTTTGGTGGCTTCTTTCATATGGATTAATGGACGAATGATAATTCTCGATAGATAAATAATGGTGATGATTGTCAGGAATAAAGCAAGTCCACTAATGATTAAGAACTGAGCAGTTAAATGATCACGTACATCTCTAATCCCCTGTGTATCAAGCACCATATAAACATATCCGACTAATTCATCATTAATTATTATAGGTGAACCGGACGTAACATTCGGTTCTCTCACCCAATCTCCTTCAATAACGGCCCCATCAACAGGAAGGGAGTTTGAAGATTGGATCATTTTTTTAATGGGAGGTGTCACTTCATTTGAATGAACAAGAATGTTCTTCTTATTGTCTGTAATCACCACTTGCGTATCAGCTTCTGATTCCATTAGGGCAACATGGTCTCTTGTTTCCGAATCGAAATGTTTCTCTAGAACATCCCTATGACTGTTTCCACGAGCTAGTAAAGCATCGGTTTCGGCCATAATTCGCTCGTTTAGAAATCCGAAGTACAACACAACAAATAGTATTCCTTCAAGAAGTAAGATACTTATGAGAAACATCAGTCCTAATTTTGTAGCTAATTTATTTTTTCTTTTAAATGCCATGTAGATCTCCTTTTTCAATAGCTAGCTTATCAGTATTATATCGAGAAATTGTGCACCTTGTCCTATCCGTTATAATTCTAGCTGAATAAGAACTCTCCCATTAAAATAAGCCTGCTTTGTTAAAAGCAGGCTTAATGACTATGTTCTTAATTTATGAAGCTAACTTCTTACATTCTTCTGCACATTTAAAGCAAGCGTCAGCACAATCCTGACAATGTTTGTGATCATGTTTTTTACATTCGTTTCCACAGGCTTCACAAATCGTAGCACATACTTTCGCGAGCTCTGAGGCAAACGGAGTTCCTCTAACTAAGGCTTGTTCAAGATACCCACAAATGTCCGCACATTCCCTATCAAGGCGGATACAATCGGCCATCATCTTAACATCGTCTTCTTTTAAACAAGAATCATAGCAGTGGTTACAAGCTGTCATACATTCATGTAGCGTCTCAATAACAGAACCGTATTTCTCATGTGACATAATCAAATTCCTCCTTGTAAGTTGGTTACAGGGTAATATTTGCCTATTATGAGGAATTTAAACCCAAAAATAAAAAAAGTAGGAAAAATTTTAAATTTCATGGTTTATGCACAGTTTCTAGAAACTTAATGGGTATATGTAAATGTTTGAACAGAAAGTAGGGAATGTCTTATTTATTTACAACTTTCCCCTGTTTCACAAGTGTTTCCCATGTTTCTCCAGAATCTGTAGTTTGGTAAATCGATTCTTCTTTAGTATGGAATACAATCTCTTGCTCATTTTGAGGGTTGACGGTGATATAATCAATTGTTTTTAATTCCTCATTGGGCATTGAAATTTCTTTTTGCTCTCCATTGCTTAAATCCTGAAGAACGAGTTGTTTGTTAGTATCTTGTTTCGCATAAAGGAGTTTATCTTCCAGGAATACCATCGTACTAATACCAACTTCTTCTGTTACTCGATTAAATGACTTACCTTGATCGCTTGAGACGTACAAGCCGGTGGGAGATGTTATGGCCAGCACGTTTGAATCACTTGGGTGTGTGAAGATTCCCGCTACCTTGTCAGGCGTTCCGTTCAGCTGAACTCTCTCCCAGTCTTTTGCATTTTCACTATAATAAACACCAACATCCATTTTGCTATTCTTTTGTTGATTTACTGCATATATCGCATGAGTGTTATATCCAACTGCCAGAAAGTGAAAATCGGATTCTCCCTGGAAACCGAGCTCTTCTAACGTATTACCTCGATCAGAACTTTTAATTAATCCAAGGGGATTTGGAAGATCTGAACCTTCACCGGGATGTCCGCTACTATAAAATCCATCATATACCGCAGTAAAACCCATATAATCATTATTATTTGTAGTCGCTTCGTACCAGGAGTTATTTTGATAAATAATAGGTCCGTTGTGAGTGGCTATTAACAATTCATTGCGATTACCAGGATATCCAATGCCGTGTACGTGATCGATTTGCTTGCTTTCGAATTCCTCATATAAGCTAGACTCTTCTAATGAGATGAGTTCTGTATCGCCCTCTTGAACCTCAACTACCTCTGAATTATTATCTGGTGTTATTTCTTTATCATTCTGGCAACCTGCACTAATAAGTAAGACAGAGGTACCAAGAATACTGATCCATTTTTTCTTCAAAACATTTCATCCTTTTCATCTATTTTGGCTAAATCCTCTCATAGTTTATCAGAAAAATATGAAGAAAGTGTGCAAATTTAGTGTGGGTCTATAAACTAATAGAGAAAGTGTGGTCATATAAAAATCCGGACTAATCTAGTCCGGATCATGAGTTACTCATCTCTTTTCAGCAGATAATTCATCTTCTGTAACCCATTTGTGATTTGTTACTTTTTCGCCACCTGTGGTCGGCATATAATCGATCATATAAACAGTCGTTTCGTTAGCAGATTCTATTACAGCGCTAGCGCCCTCCATTCCTTTCATATGTGATGCATTAATTGTAACTTCTGCTCCTGGATCCAGGATTTTATCTCCAGCCTCTTCAATTTCCTCGTGAATCACCCACTTATGGTTTTCTACTCTTTCTCCACCGTTTGTTGGAGTATACGACACAACGTAGGCAGTCGTTTGATATGCGCCCTTAATCGTTGCTTCAGCGCCCTTCATCCCTTGCATGTGGTTTGCTTCGATTATCGCCTGGCTTCCCACTTCATAAGTTGGATTTTCAGCATCTTCTAAGTTCTGAGGTACTTCAGAAGAACCGGAATGGTTCATATCATCCATACTGCTTTCATTACTCGATTCAGTATTTGCATTTGTTTCAGTATTTTCTTGACTTATGGTTTCGTTGTTTCCTGAACATGCAGTAAGAGTGAATGTGAATGCAAGTATTGTAGTTACCAGTAAAATAGACTTGTTTCTCATAAGTATCCTCCTTAGTCAAATATCTACAATCATACCTATATAAGGTGCTACAAACCCACAATATCTTATAAATATGAATTAAATGTGCAGATTTTAAGAGTTTAACAAATTATTAACAAATCAAAAAAGCAGCGTATCATTTTGAGATACGCTGCTTTTTTTAATATTCAGATGTAACACTACATCTCAGGGGGCTCACCTATAACACGTACTTCACGTTCTAGATCAACACCGAATTTATCTTTAACGGTACGTTGGACGTGTTGAATAACGTTCAAGTAATCTGTTGCTGTTGCGTTATCAATGTTGACGATAAACCCAGCATGCTTTTTGGATACTTCAGCTCCGCCAATACGCGTGCCCTGTAGCTCTGAGTCTTGAATCAACTTTCCAGCAAATAGTCCTGGAGGACGTTTAAATACACTACCACAGGAAGGGTATTCAAGCGGTTGCTTGGTTTCCCGTTTCTCTGTTAGATCATCCATAATAGCCTTAATATCATCGTAATTGCCATCTTTTAGCTGGAACGTAGCTTCAAGCACAAGAAGGCCGTTTTCTTCCACGTTACTATGACGGTAAGATAAGTCGAGTTGATCAGCTGTTAAGCTGATTAACTTCCCCTCCTTTGTTACCGCGATCACACTTTCAAGACAATCGGCTATTTCTCCACCGTAAGCGCCAGCATTCATATATACAGCTCCACCTACGGAACCTGGAATACCACAAGCAAATTCGAGGCCAGATAACTTTTGATCGAGTGCAAATTCTGATGCGTCAATGATGCGTGCTCCAGACTGTGCAATTACTTTCTTCTCATTTTTCTGAATCGCATCAAGAGACGAAAGGTTAAGCACAATTCCGCGGATTCCACCATCCTGGATAATGACATTGGAGCCTTTTCCTAAAATGGTTAGTGGATAGCTCGATTTGTAAGCATATTCAACAGCTGCTCTTGCATCTTCAATCGTTTTTGGGAAAACAAGAACGTCTGCCCGTCCACCCATTCTTGTGTATGTGTGTTCATGTAATGGTTCATTTATTTTTACTTCCGCTGCGGGCAAGATAGCGCGGAGTTCATTTATGGCTTTTTGATTAATCATTGGTTCCCTCACTTATAGTACAGGTTCTTTTCTGCAGTATTCATGTTGAATGCATGCAGACACATTTAAAATAATAACATAATTCGATAATAAAGTGATTTATTTTGGAAAGGTATCTATGATTATTGCCACTTTTCAAGACAGATTACCCACTTTATTCACTATATAAGGAAATGTTTGACTTCGTTCCTATTTTTAATGCTTCTTTTGAATTGAACATGTAAATATATTTTCGTATTTCGATTCATACTAATACAATCTTACTTATTATCCTTTGCTATTGTCATCCCCCCTTTTATACATCGATTTACACATGATTCACGAGGAAAGAGGTTTTCGAGGTGATTTACATTTACAATTGCTATGGTGGAACTCATTCATCTGCTCTAGCCGCAGCTTATCATTTAAAAAAGCTTTCATCAGACAGAGTTCCTTCAAAGGAAGAGATTCTTAACATTGATATCTTTAATAAGTTAAAGAGGAGTGACATGGGAAGGATTATTTATCATGGTGAGGATGAGCGTGGAGACAAGGTGTATACCATCGGAAGAGGTGGTTCGAAAGTACTTCTACCTGCATTAAATCATCTCAGTGTCTTGTTTCATGACACCTTTGATATGAAAGAACCCGTGATTTTTTCTAATACCTCTCCTACCGTTCCATTAGCCATGACATTTGGTGGTATGTTTGCAAGAGGATTAAAAATAAATTGGATTGGTGTACCTTTATTAATAATTGGTGCAAAGCAGACACATCAGAACATCGTTAATTTAGTGAGGTATACAAAGAGTCAACGAGATGTATGCCAATCACAATCGATCATACTAGAAAATCAGCAGTTTAAATAGCAAAATAATTTGTGTAATGAAAGATCCCCTAAAAGAAAGGGAATCTCCGTCCGATACTAAGCTTTTGTTCGATAAGAAGTATTATTCGCTTTAAGTGACTTATCATTTCCAAATAGGAAATGCTTCTCCATATTAGGCGAGTATACGGAGTTTATCGCTGTTCTACCGACCGTCTCAGCCACTTCTCTAAGCATACTTGGTGAAGCCCCGCAGCATAGGCCAAAGTAATTAACGCCAATGTTCTTTGCTTCTTTTGCCCATTCTGCCAATTCATAACGATTGCAATACAATGGATCTAACGATGTTGGAAAAGTTGTTTCTGTTGGTAAGGTGCACGAGCATCCGCCATCAGGTAAATTGAATAACGTTGGATGCTCCTCAGTCGTACGGTATGGAACGGGGAGTGCACCCACATAGCCATCCACTGACTGTCTAATCTTCTCGATGTATGGTTGCATTGTAGCGGGGCCTCTGAAACAGTTCATACCAACTACAAGTGCTCCCTGCTCTTCTAGAAGATGACAGGCCTCCTCAACAGTGTATCCGTCTCTAAGAATACCCTCACTCATAAGTCCAAGTGTGATAACGGCTTGTAATCCCTGTTTTTGAATTTCCTCTAAGGCGATCTTTGCTTCTTCATAGTAATAGAATGTTTCCCCATTAACGAAATCAACGCCCTCTTCCTTGCTCCATCCGACCATTTCAGCAAACATAGCGCGAATTGTCTCTTTCCCTTCTTCATCATGTGTGTCAAATAGGTTTGTATTTGATATATTCCCTGCTACAAGCGCTTCTTCCACAGGATGCTCCTTCGCTACCTCTTTCGCTAATCGAATCGCTTGACGGTTTAATGGTTCTAGAAGGTCTTCTTTCCCAATAATTCTCATCTTTTCACGATGTCCGTTGTACGTAAACGCTAAAACAACATCTGATCCAGCTAGCATGTAGTCTCGATAGGTTTGTTTAAGTGCTTGTGGATTATCAAGTGCAACTTCTGGTACAAAGGAACCTGCTTGCACATAACCACGGCGCTCTAATTCAAACAAATAGCCTTCTCCACATATAACGGGCCCTTCTTGCAATCGTTCTTCTAGTGATCGTTTCATCATTAACCAGCTCCCTATTATTGGAATGAGAAAAAGCCCTCTTCTTTAAATAAGAAGAGGGCTTACTTGTCTAATCCTCCTCTTATCTTTCAGACAACAATGTCTGTAGGAATTGGCACCAACTTCAAGTGTTTGCTTGAAAGGTTGCCGGGCATCATAGGGCCTAATCCCTCCGCCGCTCTTCATAAGAGTTGTTATATTTCATTTTCAACATGCTTGAAATTATAGACCCGTACAATGGTTATGTCAATTATTATTCAGATAATTTCCAAATATCTTTCTTTACTTGTCTTTTAATCGATAAATGCGGTCCTCTTGTCCAAGTGGTTCTACCGTCATTTCTCCAGCATGAACAAATGAATCTAGATACGTGCTTACTGCAAAATAAATCTTGGGTTTTCCAGTTGAATAGCGATTATTTGATGTCTTTTCCTCTTTTATAAGTAGTTCACACATCATGATCGTACTTTCAATCCCTTTATGGATATAGCCGTCGATTGCTTCTTGAATGATAAACGACAGCTCACCTACAACTAACGTGTTTTTTGCTTTAGGGAGATCATGCTGAAGAGTGGAAGAAGTATCTTCCGTAAATAAATCAAAAGAAGGTTGTAATTCATCGTCAGGCTTCGACTCTGTGCGCTTCGTTCTAGAAGGAATACTAAAATCGTTACTTCCTCGTTTGGCAGCTTCGTGGCCTTCTCTAAAAGCTCTTAGCGCTTCAATAAGGCGCCTTTCTTGGCGATCGAGTAATGGTAAGTCTAGTTCAAAGTGATCACTAATATCTTTTGGGATATTCATACCTGGAGGAACCTCATAGGAAGACTTTCCTTTGGACAGTTTCACTAGTAACTCATCTAATTCATAATCAATTGTATTAAATCCTTTCATGACTTCTTTCACGATGACTGAAGACATGCCGGTATGTTCTTCGAAATGATTAATTCCAAAGCGTAAGACCTCTCCCGTTTTAACGTGCCTTACAACATACTGATACCTAAGAGGACGACCACATTCACACAATAGCTCATCAGACACAATGCCTGCATCGATAAAGTCATCTAGAATCCAGTCATCAAGCAGCATTTCAATTTCTTCGTCAGAAGCACCATACGGTATGATCCTGCCTTTATCTCGCGCAATCACATTTGCAAAAACAGTTTTTCTTCCACGTTTAAGAAATTGTGTGAGATAGCGTTGTTGGTCAGTCGAAAGCTGCTGAAACAGCTTATCCCGCTCGGTAGTAGTTAGGTTATGTGACATAAAAATCCCTCTCTAAATGATAATAATATAAGTATAACAGTATAAATCCTAAAATAGGTTTGAACCTTTGTTTTCTTGCATGAAAAAACGCCACCCCCGAGGGGAGGCGTTAATGTAAAGGAATTAGTTATTTGTTGTGGTGGTGACTATAATGTCCGTGATGGTGTCCTTTATCATGGTGTTTTTTCTTGTCTTTTTTCTGTCTTGATAAATCCATTTTGTACGTTGCAAAACCATTTTCCGTTTCTTTTACGAAATCAATTGACTTAATATCATGTGCATAAGGCTGAGCTTGTAGCGATGACTCAAATGTAACATTCAGTTTCTTTTTATTAATTGTATCAAATGACCAGTTTTGATCAGCTGTTGGGTTAATCGTTTGTTCTTCAAGAATGTAATCAATAAGAATCTGTCTGTTCTCGTCAGGTGAATCTATAACAATATTCGACCCATCCAGATGTGGGAAGTGCCCTCCGCCTGTTGCTCTGTAATTATTTGTAGCAACAATAAAGGACATGTCCTTCGTCACTTTCTTACCGTTGTACTTCAACTCTTTGATTCGGTTTGCATCAGCATTTACTTCGTTCCCGCTCAAATCATACTTAGCAGGCTCTGTGACATCAATTTTGTACGTGACCCCGTCAATCACATCGTAGTTAAACGAAGGGAAATCAGGATTAATTAGCGCTTGCTCTTCCTTGTTTTTCTTGTCGATTTGATTGAATTGTCCTGCTGACATCTCTAGCCAATCTTTCACTTGCTCACCTGTTAGAAGAACTGCTTTTAGCGTGTTGGGATAAACATAAAGATCTGCTACGTTTTTAATAGCTAAATCGCCAGCTGGAATGTCAGTATAGTAAGACGATCCGCCACGACCACCTGCCTTAAAAGGTGCGCCTGCTGATAAAACTGGAATGCCTTCATACTCTGTCCCTTGTATATTGTTCTCAACGTACCACTTCTGTGCATTCGTTACAATTTGAATAGAAGGATCGTCGTTAACAAGCGCAAAATAGCTGTTAATCGGTGCAGTTGTTTCACCTACAGCAGTTCTTACATAATTAATGGTACCTTCATGTTCTTCTTTAACCGCATTCACAATGTCCATGTCGGCTTCCACAAGAGGTTTTTTTGTTGCTTTATCATATATAGGGCGAGCTTCAGACTGAGAATTGCTTACTGTCCATTTTCCGTTCTCTTCTGTTAATGTGAGATCAATAACGCCTAGATGATCACCCCAATAACCAGGTTCTACAGAAGGAACGCCATTGATTGTTCCTTTGTTATTGTCTACTCCATTAATCCCCTCAAAACTACTATCGCCAGGGAATACTTTATGAGCATGTCCAAACAAAATGGCATCAATTCCATCCACATCGCTTAAGTAATAAACCGCATTTTCATCGTTCCCCTCTGGTGCTGCTTTTTCGAAACCTGAGTGAGGAATGGCAACAATAAGGTCAGCTCCCTTTGCTTTCATTTCTGGAACGTACTTGTTAGCAGTCTCTACGATATCTTTTACAATCACATGACCTTCCAAGTTTGCCTTGTCCCATTGCATAACTTGTGGTGGCACAAAACCAATAACTCCTACTTTAAGTTCGTGCTTAGCTCCTGATTCATCTGTTACTGTCTTATTGATGATTTTATACGGTGAGAAATAATTTTTATCATTTGTTGGATCATTATCATGGTCATCTACATACACATTCGCATTGATATATGTGAAATTTGCGCCTGCTAGACTGTTTTGAAGGAAATCAAGTCCGAAATTAAACTCATGATTTCCAATATTTCCAGCATCGTAATTCAATAGATTCATCGCTTTGTAAGCAGGATGTGTTTCGCCTTTTTGGAGTGGGTTAATCTTTGCGACATAATCTCCCAAAGGATTCCCTTGTAGTAAGTCCCCATTGTCAAACAACAAACTATTATCCGCTTCATTTCTAGCTTGATTAATGAGTGAAGCTGTTTTCGCGAGCCCGAATTGATCGGTTAACTGATCTTTGTAATAGTCATAGTTGACGATATTTGTGTGGAGATCAGTCGTTTCCATAATTCGAAGGTTCACATCGGAACCTGCAGCTTCTGCTTGATCTGAATGAGCAAGCAAAGGCGTGGCTAATAAACTTAAAGCAATGGTTGTTGTAAGTGATTTTCTTTTTACATTATGTAACATAATATCCCCCTGTTAATTCTAGTAATAAATGCATCCACACTATATTGTAACTAATTTTTGTGTAAATTAAGTTGAAGTAGTGTAAAAAGATGATGAATATTACAGGAAATAGTTCAAAAGAATGTGAAAATTGACGTTAACGTAATAAAATCATTTAAAACTGGACTAGTGTTTATACAAGATACGCGTACGGGCATAAGCTAGGATTGTAACTATTTTACTAGGAGGAAAAATAATGGCTAACTGTAGTACCAATGCTTTTTGCTGTCCCGTTCCTTGTTCCACACCTGACTTTTTTGGTGGTGCTAATACCACATTAATAGGTATTAAGAGATGTTTGCCTGTAAGAACAGTATGTCAAGTTGCCGACCCCCAAGCAGATCCACCAGTAGTTCCTGTGCCAGAAACGCTTTATATAGCTCCTGAAGATACACCACCAGATTCGCTAGCTAGCGGTATGGTTTCTATAATTAACACAAGCTCTACAACTAATAATTGTATTATGACTGTTACTATTACTGACGGAACAAACGCAAACCCACAAACTTATACTATTGATGCTCAATCTTCTCTAATGGTACAGGTGACAGATTTAAATTTAATCACTGTATTTTGCGCTTCTGATCCCCCACAAGCTGATCCTCTTGTCTACTGTACAGCAACAGTAGAATTAGATCTTCAATATAAAGCTGGTCTGTAAATCAAATATACATGAGTACTCCGGAGGTTCGACCAAGAGCATCCGAAGTACTCTCTTTTTTTCTAATTGTGCTAGTTAAATGGCAGCTTACTAAATATATGACTGTAAATAATAGTCTCCTGCCTACACAAAATTTTTATTCTGGCATTTTATATTACAAATGGTGTTTTTATAGGGATGTGTATGTACAGTGGCAAGAAAAAGATCGTTACTGAGTGCAGGTGATTTACATTATATAAATGAGATGGATGAGAGAGAGCCGGAGTATGGGTGTGGTAGTGGAGAGTTAATTCAAGAGTGCATTACAGGAATATTTAGAATTGATCCTAGGAAAAATCCATATGCTCCTATCTGGGAAGTAGAAGGTTGTATTACCCCAGTTTTCGCTACTCTGACAATTTATTATGAAAAAGGTAGTTGCGAAGAGATTGATGTGATCGTAAATTGTTGCGATGATACTAGTTTCTATGTACCGTTAGGCAATACGAGAACGCGAACATATAGTGATTTGTGTAGAGTTGCAATTGAATTACGGGATGGTATTCAAACCAATAATGGATCAGTTCACGAGAAACCTAATCAACTGAAAGCAACACAATGTGTAGGTAAATATTGTCTAAACATTTATTATTATTTGAATGGAAAAAGCTGCTGAGCAGAGATATTCAGCAGCTTTTTAAGTGCAACTGCAACGGGCTCGACGTTTACAACAAATCTTACATATGGTTGTTAATACTGAATTGCTTGTCGCAACTTTTCCACAGCCAAACGTGACGTTTGCTTCATTCATAAGAAAACAACTATTAATTAGTACTCTTATTCTAAACTTCACTACCCTAACATCACCTACCGGCATTGGACCCAGAGGAAACCCTACTTGAGGATCATATCCTGGTTGTGAAACATCATTAATTGTTACGGAATTAGTGATAAACTCCGCCCCTGCAGGAAGATCATCTACAAGGTATGGATTAGCTGCTTCGACTACTCCATTGTTTGTAATTGTAATTGTATATGTGAGCTGGTCTCCTTGGTATGAAAACGACTTGTTTACTTCTTTATCCATTTCCATTACAGCATCGCCTAAATCAATTTGTACCCCTAATGCATTAGGCATATAGAAATCCCCAGTTGAAGCAAAGCGAAACAAAGCTGATGATTGATTGTTAGGTAAATAATTGAAAGCTGAGACGTTTGTGATATCCCATCCTTGCCTACCGGCAAGTACGTTAGATCCTGGAGTACCTGGGGTTTGGTTAAAGGTGCCATATGATCCATTGGTGTTAAGGTTTCCTGAATTATCTGTGATTTGTGAACCGAAGAAATTCATTGCCGGATTTCTTGGACCAGACAAATTCGTAAGAGAGGATGAGTCGGGTCCAAATAGAGCTTGATCTCCGTTAATTTCTGCATCACCTTCCTGTGCACTCAGTAACACTCTTGCGTCTACGTCCCCAATAGGAGGAGTTGTAAATCCTGTGATTGGAATATCAATTGTATTATTTTGATTTACGAGTCCTTCAGCACCAACATATAAATTCATTGAGCGGTTTGGAAGTCTATTATTTGTATAAACGACCGCGAGGGTCCATCCTGCGTGGTTAACAGTTGTGATATCAAGAATAATAGCTGGTATACTACCTGCACTATACGTGCCACTTCCTCCTGCCTGTACAATTGACGTGACATTAGCAGAGCGCATATAGAATCCTGTCGTACCCACATTAAATTCATTTGCAGTAGTTGAATCGGGTGAAACAGGTAAATTGATTGCAGAAGGTGATGAGAATAAAATATCATCATTTAAAATAGCGGAAATATCATCGTTCCCTGTTTGGTATAATCCACCCCAGATTAGCTCAGCATATAGAATTGTACTGTTAGCAGGTAATGTTAATAATGCTTCAGAACCATTATCTTGATAAACAAGCGTTGTTCCTGCTGAAGTTGGTGGAACAGGAGGAGGATAAGCATCAACGGTAGAACTGCTATCAAGTGTAATAAAAGTTCCTGCAGTCCCTGCTGTTCCTGCCTGATTGGCAGAGCCATTTCCACTCAAACCAAGCGTGTTTCCTGTAAATGTCATTGCGCCACATTCAGATCCTGTATAACGATTGACAAATGCCATACCCATATTTCCTTTCTAACCTTTGGTTGATTTTCCTTCTCTAATTACTATATGTATAGAACGTGGACAAAGCATCCATATATGTCCAAATTCGTCGGAATTGGGTATAATAGATCGATATTATTTCTTAAGTAAAGAAAAAAATTTTACTTAATCTCAATAAAAAAAGTGTATCTCTAATTGTAAGATACACTCTTAATATCGCTCTGGAACGAATGTTAAGGACCCTCTTGGACCTACGACTAACTTTTTCCTAGATATACTAGTGTCATTTTCCTCATATAACACAAAAAGTTTCTCATTCTCTTCTACAATTTGCTTATAAGCTGCTGATGGTACTAGTTCATTAAGATCACTTGCATAGTATGTTTTTACAAGTTGCTTGTTTTGATCATACACATTTAATTGCAAAAGGAGGTCATTATCCATAACCGCATGCATGTAATTGTATCCAGATAGAACTGCCAGGTCATCCTGGTCTATTTGAAAAGGGAAATCTTTTCTATCTATATCCTCTAACACCCCCGCCCCAATCCAAAATAATAGAAAGCAACCAATAACTAATAATCCTCTCATCTCTATTCATTTCTCCTTGTAATAAGATGATGTGAAGTAGCTATAGTAGTTTATTCAAGTAAGGAATGAATGTGTTTGAAGCAAATAAAAGCACACAAAAAGACACACTCATAATGAGAGTGTGTCTTTTAATAACAATTTTATTTTCCTGTCTTCTCAAGCTTTTTCACTTGCTTACTACGAAGCTGACCGCAGGCTGCATCAATATCTGTACCGTTCTCATGACGGATAACACAGTTAATGCCGTTTTTCTTAAGCGTATCATAGAACGCAAGAATCGATTCTTTTTCACTACGCTGATAAGAGTGATCATCGACTGGATTGTATGGAATCAAGTTCACGTATGAAAGATGACGCTTGTCTTTTAGGAGATTCGCAAGTTGTTTCGCTTCTTCCACATGATCGTTGACGTCTCGTAACATAATATACTCAAACGTGATTCTGCGATTCGTTTTCTCCAAATAGTAATCAATCGCAGGCATTAACTTTCCGAGCGGATAAGCTTTATTGATCTTCATAATCTTCGTACGAAGCTCGTCGTTAGGAGCGTGTAGAGAAATAGCAAGGTTTACTTGAAGATCTTCATTCGCAAAGTCGTAGATTTGCTTCGCAAGTCCACTTGTTGAAACTGTAATGTGACGGGCACCAATACAAAGCCCTTTTTGAGAATTAACGATGTGTAGGAAGTCCATCATATTATCGTAGTTATCAAATGGTTCTCCAATTCCCATAATAACAATGTGGCTTACGCGTTCTTCGTTTGCCTTCTCATCAAGTGCGTGCTGCACGTTCATAATTTGCTCAACAATTTCACCACTTGTCAGGTCTCGGCTTTTCTTTAATAAGCCACTTGCGCAGAATGAACATCCGATGTTACAGCCAACTTGTGTTGTCACACAAACAGATTGTCCGTAATGGAAGCGCATGAGAACCGTCTCAATAACGTTACCATCCTGTAATTTGAACAAGAATTTGATCGTACCGTCGGAAGATTCCTGTTTGATTTCCGTTGTTAACGTCTGAATCGCAAAGTTATCTTCTAACAGTTTGATACAATCTTTATTTACATTATTCATTTGAGAGAATTCTTTAACACGCTTCTTATAGAGCCAATCCCATACTTGAGAAGCACGGAATTTCTTATGACCACGTTCTAACAACCATTCAGTTAGCTGATCAAACGTTAATCCGTATATTGATTCTTTCATGTATAACCCTCTTTTCAATTCTTAGCCATTCATTCTAATACTACTAGAAGTATAACCAAGTCGCAACCTGTTAATCTAGATTGAGGAAAATAGGATACGCAAAAATAGAGTATAAGCCGGTCTTAATAGCTTCAACTTCTCTTTTCAAGAGTTTTTAAAGCAACGGTATAAATACTAGGATGAGTAAGTCAAATAAAATGTGTGAAAGAAGCGGGACCCAGAAGTTCCCTCTCTTTTCATAGATCCAACCCCATACTACCCCTCCAACCAATGCTGCAACGATTAATAATGGCGCACCAGAATAAAGATGAGCAATAGCGTAAAGTAAGGTAGCGATGATAATGGTATTACCCTTTTTATACCGTTTAAATTGTTGCTGGATATAGCCTCTCCAGTATATCTCTTCACCAGGGATGACAATCAGTACCAGGCTAACGTAATGCCAGGCCTTTATAGGTTGAACAATTTTATAAAACTGTTCCATATCTTCAAATAATGATGGAGTAATCCACTGAATGATTTGAATCCCTATATAACTTATTATATAAAGCGATACAGCACTTACCACAATATAATAGGCATCCACCAATGTGATTTTTTTAAACACTAAAGAACCGGTTGTGATGCTGATTAAAATTAGAATGCCAAGTGTAGTCGTGAAAACAGGCCAGAATGTTTCGGGATATTGAACAAAACTAATGAAAAGAAGAAAATGAGCAAGCAAGAGAGAGCTTAGGACTATGATTTTTTGATTCACTATGTCATCATCCTATCTTGTTGTTATCTTTAAGTAAGCATACCCTCAAAGTAACGGATGAATGCTAGGATGAACAGCTCCAATAGGTTACGATGTGCTCAATACATAAAAAAGCTAACGAATTCATATCGTTAGCTTTTTTCTTCATTATTTACTTTGTGATTTGCATTTTTCTTGAATGACTTCAAGTGCACTTTCTTTATCCGGTTGGTCACTTACATGCCATCGAATTTTTCTACCGAATTCATCCGCTTTTGCATAAGAATAAATTTTGCCGCCGTACTCTGCTACGCTAATTTCCCAGTAGTAAGTGACTTCAGCACCTGTTGGTTGTGTAACATCAACAGGATAGAAAAAATAATCAACTTTGTTTAACAATCTAAGCAGCTCCCTTTAATCTTCTTAAAGCTATTCTAACAGAATTAAGACCATCTAGTTAACGTGATGACTCAAAGAGGATTATTAAATAAAAAGCTACTAATGTTATCCTAAATTCTCAATATCCCATGTACGTATTGAATAATATCCTTGATCGATTTTCTCTTTTTCAAGAGATAGTGTTTGTTTCAATTCTTCAGGAAAATTGGCCATTGAACCATGATTCATTTCAATTCCTTCATATCCACTATAAACAGGTATTGTAACGATTTGTTTATCTAGGGTATCGAAGCAATGCAGGCAAAGGAATCCAACACTTCTCATTCGATAAGCAAACATAATGCGATAACGCTGCTCTTCCATACTTTCCTCTCCCCATCGTGTAATTACTATCCAGTATTGACGAACAAGAGTTCGTTTATACCGTAATGAATATGATTGATGGTTGAGCGGATTATTTTCTATCTCATGATCCTCCTGATAAAATTAAGTATAGGTTTTAATGCAACTCAAAACATACTTTTAAATTTTTAATATAGAAAGAAGATGAAATAATGCCTGAACAACATAAAGATCTCAATGATATTCCATACTCTGTACTTGATTTAGCACCGGTAACTGAATATGGCGCCTATACAGATGCGCTGAATCGGACAAGAGACCTTGCACAGCATGTTGAAGCACTTGGATACAACCGTTTTTGGCTTGCTGAGCATCATAATATGCCTTTTATTGCGAGCTCTGCAACTTCTATTGTTATAGGACATGTTGCAGCTGGAACGTCAACACTTCGAGTAGGCTCTGGAGGTATAATGCTTCCGAACCACGCTCCTTTAGTCATCGCAGAACAATTTGGAACTCTCGATTCGCTTTTTCCAGGTCGAATTGATTTAGGTCTTGGACGCGCTCCTGGAACAGATCAACGTACTGCGTTTGCTTTACGAAGAGGCCAAGGGTCAATGGGACAAGATTTTCCTGATTTACTTGCTGAATTGCGGTCTTATTTTGATCCCACATTGAGTGCTGGTTCTTCCCCAGTTCGTGCTGTACCAGGTGAAGGGCTAAATATTCCTACATGGTTACTAGGTTCAAGCTTATATAGTGCAAAGCTTGCTGGTGAACTTGGACTCCCTTACTCGTTTGCAAGTCATTTTTCACCAAAGAATACGATCCCTGCCATTAAAACGTATCATGAGCATTTTAAGCCATCCAAAGTTCTTGATAAGCCTTATGCGATGGTTGGGGTAAATGTAATAGTGGCTGATACGGATGAAGAAGCAAATTACCTTGCAACAACGCTTCAGCAACAATTTCTTAACTTGATTCGCAATCATGAAGCACCGATGCAACCGCCTGTTGAAAAACTGAATGCGAGTGAATATGAATTAGCAGCTTTAGATCAACAACTCGCCACTTCAATCATTGGAAGTCCTGAAACGGTCCAACGAAAATTACAGGAATTTCTCAATGAGACACAAGCCGATGAAATGATGGTTATCTCTTCAATATATGATCATGAGAAGCGCAAGAAATCTTATGAGTTGCTCTCTGAGTTAGTGAAATCATAACTACACTAAAGGCCATATTTTATATATGGCCTTTTCTATTGCCTTCTAATAATGAACATTGTATTTCTGTAGAAACGAACGTTTAATTGATTCTACGTTAAATCGTTAAGTTTCATCTTTACAATCATTTGGGTGTTGAGCTATAATACCACTCATAACCTGAATAGGAACATCACTCATATAACCGCAAGAATATGGCTTGCAAGTTTCTACCAAATCACCGTAAATGATTTGACTATGAGTGAGCAGCCTTTTGAGCGGATTTTATTTCTTTAATGACCAATCGCCCGAGGACATTTTGCTCACTCTTTTGTGAGGATGGTGTTCTTCGGGCTTTTGTTTTGAGGAGGGAATTATATATGGAAAGTTTAAAGAAAAAGATCTTAGAAGAAGGTACTGCTTTATCTGATACGGTTCTGAAGGTAGATTCGTTTTTAAATCATCAGGTAGATCCAAAACTAATGAATGAAATTGGAACTACGTTTGCTAAACTATTTGAAGAAGAAAATATAACAAAGGTTGTAACACTTGAATCTTCAGGCATCGCTCCAGCTGTATTTACTGCTTTGACACTAAATGTTCCTCTCATCTTTGCACGAAAAAGAAAATCTTTAACCCTTCAAGAGGATTTGCTTACTGCGGAAGTCTACTCATTTACTAAACAACAAACTAATTCAATCTCAGTGTCTAAGAAATTTCTCACTGCACAGGATCGTGTATTACTCATTGATGATTTTCTCGCAAATGGACAAGCTGCAGAAGGTCTATTAAACGTTGTCTCTCAAGCAGGAGCAACATGCTCGGGTATTGGTATTGTAATTGAAAAAGCATTTCAAGATGGCGGGATACGATTGAGAAAAAAAGGATATCGAGTAGAATCCCTTGCCAAGATATCTCAATTGGAAGAAGGCCAGGTGACCTTTGCTGAAGAGGAAAGCTTGGTATGAGTTTGTTTAAATATACATCCCTCGGTATTCAACACGTCCTAGCTATGTATGCAGGTGCTGTTGTAGTACCCCTTATTGTTGGTGGAGCTCTAGGACTTAGCGGTGAAGAATTAACTTATCTTGTTTCAATTGATATTTTCATGTGTGGAGTCGCAACCATTTTGCAGGTGATGAGTAATCGTTTCTTTGGTATTGGTTTACCAGTTGTTCTCGGATGCACATTTACCGCTGTAGGACCTATGATAGCTATTGGAGGTCAGTATGGCATTACGGCAATCTATGGTTCTATTCTTGTTGCTGGAGTGGTCGTTGTTCTTATCTCTCCTATTTTCAGCAAATTAATTGAATACTTCCCACCTGTTGTAACAGGCTCTATCGTTACAATAATAGGGATTACTCTTATACCTGTTGCAATGGGAAATATGGCAGGTGGGGAAGGATCTGCTGACTATGGTTCATTAAAAAATATGTCTCTTGCTTTTGGCACACTGCTTTTTATTATCTTACTTACACGCTTTTCAAAAGGATTTATTCGCTCCATTACGATATTAATGGGACTTGTTGTTGGTACAATTATAGCTTCGCTTTTGGGGATGGTTAGTTTATCTCCTGTACAAGATGCTTCCTGGTTTCATATGATCCAGCCACTATATTTTGGAGTACCAACCTTTGAACTTACTGCTATTCTTACAATGATATTAGTCGTATTGGTGAGTCTTGTAGAATCGACTGGTGTTTATTTTGCATTAAGTGATATTTGCGAAAAGGAACTATCGCAAAATGATGTCAAGAAAGGATACCGTGCTGAAGGGCTTGCCATTATACTTGGCTCTCTATTCAACGCTTTTCCGTACACTACCTACTCACAGAATGTGGGTTTAATTCAATTATCAGGTATTAAGAAAAAACAAGTCATTTATCTTGTAGGCGGAATGTTACTTGTGCTAGGCTTAGTTCCCAAAATAGGTGCTATGACAACGATTATTCCTGCTCCTGTACTAGGTGGAGCTATGCTTATTATGTTCGGGATGGTAATGGCCTATGGGATTAAAATGCTAACGCGAGTCGATTTAACATCTCAAGAAAATCTTTTCATCATTGCTTGCTCTATTGGTATGGGACTTGGCGTGACAGCAGCCCCATCTATTTTTGAGCAACTCCCAGAAAGCATCCAAATCCTTACCGATAATGGGATTGTTGCTGGTAGTATCACTGCAATAGTAATGAATCTTATTTTTAATGTATCATCTAAGAGCAAAAGAAGCGTTATTAAACCAATTGTTCAATCTAAAGCTTCATAGATGTATAAAGCCCCTGTTTCTGACAACAGGGGCTTTTGAGTTGCTTATTTTGCGGATTTATAGGTGTTGTTCATTTCGATAACTGAAGTGCGTGAACGGTTCGTCGCAATAATATAAATAGCACTTACTGAAATGAGTGTCGCTATGATTGTTCCTATATTAAACAATCCCTTTTCTGACGTCCATACGATGGAATATCCAAGGGCGCCCGCCATTGTTGCATAATAAACAAAAGGAATGAGCGTCTTTCGAATTACCTCCCCTTCCCTCCCTACAAGTCCAACAACTGCAGAAGCAGCAACAACATTATGCACACAGATCATGTTTCCTGCAGCTCCCCCTACAGCTTGGAGGGCAACAATCCAGGAAGCGTCTACACCAATTTGAGAACCTACATCATATTGGAATAATGAAAACATCATATTGCTAACGGTGTTACTTCCTGCAATGAATGCCCCGATCCCACCTATAAATGATGAAAATAATGGCCAGAAATCACCTGTTAGGGCTGCAACTCCATTTGCAAGCTCAATCGGCATCTTATCAAATCCAGCTGCTCCTCCGCTCGAGTTTAAGAATACTTGAACCATTGGCACAGTAAAAACAAGAGCTGTTGATGCTGCTATCATTGTTTTACCTGATTGTTTCCATGCTCTTACGTAAGCTTTTTCATTCATTTGATGGATGACAAATGTGATGAGTGATACGATGATAAAAATTGTTCCTGGTAAATAAAGCGGCTGAAAGCTAGACGAGATTTCTGTACCAAAGATATTTGGAATAGAGACAGTCCAGGCTTGGAACCAATCAATAATTGGTAACGCTTTCAATCTTGTCGCTACAAGAAGAACGCCGACAAGGATATAAGGAAGCCAGGCGCGAACCATCGACATATGACCACTTTTATGAGCAATGTCTTTAATCTCAATCGTACCAGTCCAGGTAGGATCCCAATTGGCTTTATCGTCAAAATCCCATTGTTCTTCAGGTCGTGGCATAAGAAAACCTTTTTTCGCGGCAGTTACAACAATCGAGAGCCCAACTAATCCCCCTATCATTGAAGGGAATTCTGGTCCGAGTACATTAGCAACAATAACGTATGGAATTGTCATGGCGAAGGCTGCAAATAATGCAAATTTCCACACTTTAACCCCTTCACGAAACGATTTATTTTTACCGAAAAATCGCGTCATAAGTGCTACAACAAATAATGGAATGAGTGTTCCGACTATTGCGTGTAGGATAGCAACGCGTCCTCCAACCATTGTAACAAGTGCTAGAAAATTGTTTGTAATGCTGGCATCTGCAGCTAACCCAGTTTGAACTCCAACAAGAATAGGTGTCCCTACTGCCCCGAATGATACTGGTGTACTTTGAATGACCATACCAGCAATAACAGCCGCCATGGCAGGAAAACCGAGTCCAACGAGAAGCGGCACGGCAACTGCAGCAGGTGTTCCGAAACCTGCTGAACCTTCAATGAAAGAACCGAACAACCAGGCAACGATGATGACCTGAATTCGTCGATCTGGTGAGATACCGATGAATCCTTCTCTTATTGTCTTGATACCTCCGCTTTCTTGAAGGGTATTTAATAGTAGAATTGCCCCAAATATGATGTAGAGTAAGGTTGCTGCAACCACTAAGCCATTTACTGATGCTGCAGCAACAGTAGCACCGGGAACTTTCCAAACAAACAGCGCAAGAAAAACGGCAACGATGTATGAAACCGGCATGGCTTTACTCGCTGGCCACCGTAACCCTACTAGAAAAATCCCTACAGCAGCAATCGGCAGTAACGAAAGAATCGATAATAACCCTGTACTCATTGCTCATCCTCCAAAAATGTTATTTGTTGGGTAATGAAGCGTGACATTCTTTCACTATTCAGTTGCTGTCTTTGTGTTGTATGTATTCTGGTCTGAAAAAGCGCGTTCCGCTTCTATGGTAACCAAAGGGGGAAATATCCCCCTTGCTTTCTTGTCCAATTACTGTTGGGTAACCCCGATTAGAGATGACTTCCTTGAGAACGTATTCGATAGTGAACCGATTTCCTTAATGGAGCAAGTAATAGTGTCGTCATTTTTAACAAAATGTGCTCCTGTGGGGCTTCCAGTTAGAATCACGTCTCCTGGATGAAGAGTCATGACTGTTGAAAGATATGCAATCATCTCTTTAATCGGTACAATCATCCATTTTGTAGGACTATTCTGCTTCTGCTCTCCGTTAACTGTTGCTGTGACATGAATGTGATAAGGATCAAGCTCCGTTTCGATAACTGGACCGAGGGGGGTGAATGTATCAAAGGATTTACCCAGTGTCCAATGACCATCATTGTGGAAATATTGTGGAGCTGTTACATCATTCCCTACCGTATACCCAAACACATACTCAAACGCTTTCTCTTTTTCAATATTTTTAGCCTCTTTCCCAATGACAACGGCAAGTTCTGATTCGAATTTCACTTCCTGAAGTTGCTCTGGAATAATGACTGCTTCATTCGGTCCAATAACTGAAGTTGCTGGTTTCAAAAAGAAAACAGGCATTTCTGGAATTTTGTCTGGTAATGAATCTTTATCCCCAACATAGTTTGCTCCGATTCCAATTACATTTCTAGGAGTAAGTGGTGCGAGTAACTCAACGTCATTAATCGAAACCTTTTCATCTGTATAAGACCATTTAGTCAAAGGATTTCCATCAATAATCGTTATAACATCTTCCTCAAACACACCGTTATAAATGCTGTTATTATAAGTGAATCTTCCAAATTTCATATCATTCTCTCCCTTGTGCTATTTCGTTATAGCAGTTTCTTTTATCACTTTTTTGATATCCATACATCTGCTAGGGGTTGGAAATAATTTTCCTTGGTTTAATAGATTGGTAGGATTAAAAACATCTCTTATAGCTGTTTGTGCATCAATTTCTTCATCACTAAATATAAAGCGCATTTCTTCCTTTTTCTCAATACCAACTCCATGTTCACCAGTGATGGAGCCTCCTGCATCAGCGCAGGCTTTAAGGCATGCGGTTCCAGCTTTTAATGCTTTGCCGGTTTCTCCCTCAATCCTTGAATCAAACAAAATGAGCGGATGAAGGTTACCATCTCCTGCATGAAAGATATTGGCAATCCTTAAGCCGTATTCATCGCTGATTGACCTTATTCTTTCAAGCACTTCAGGGAGTTTACTACGTGGAATAACCCCATCTTGAACTAGGTAGTCAGGTGAGATTGCGCCCATTGCGCCAAATCCAGTTTTTCGATTCGCCCACCAGCGTCCTCTTTCTTCCTCATCACGAGCTACTTTAACTTCACGAACATTCCTGTTCCGGCAAACAGTTAAAATCTGCTCAATCTGCTCTTCAATTCCTTCTGCAATCCCATCCACTTCAATTAGTAGGAGAGCTTCAATATCCTCAGGGTGACCAACTGGAAAGGCGCCCTTTTCTACTCCTTCTATAGCGGTTTGATCCATCATTTCAAGCGCTGCAGGAATAATCCCAGCAGAAATGATATCAGAAACGGCATGGCTTCCATCTTCTACATCGTCGAAGTAAGCAAGAACGGTTTTCTTAGCTTCAGGATTCTTTAGAATGCGGACGATAATCTTCGTCACGATTCCGAGCGTCCCTTCAGAACCTGTAAGAATACCAAGTAAATCATATCCTGGCATATCCAATACGCCGTTTTTGCTAATTTCGATGATTTCTCCATCAGGAAGGACAACTTCGAGTCCAAGTATATGGTTAGTTGTCACTCCATACTTAAGACAATGAGCTCCTCCGGCGTTCTCAGCAACGTTGCCACCGATTGTACATACGTACTGACTGGAAGGGTCTGGTGCATAATAGTATCCTTTGTGTGAAATAGAGTTTGTAAGCTTTAAATTAACAAATCCAGGTTGGACAACAGCTTGTCTATTTTCATAATCAACCTCAAGTAAGTGTTTCATCTTTACAAGACTAATAATTACTTCATTGTTTAATGGGATTGCTCCACCAGACAAGCCGGTTCCAGCACCTCGGGCTAAAAAAGGAATGCTGCGATCAGCACAATATTTTACTGCAGCGGCTACTTCTTCTGTGTTCTTGGGAAAAATGACTGCTTTAGGCATCGCTTTATGAATTGTAAATCCATCACAATCGTAAGAAAGTAGGTCTTCCTTATAATGTAGAATGGATTTAGCGCCTACAATTTCAGTGAGTGCTAAAATGTCTGGATCAAGTTTCTGCTTCTTTTTCTTTGATAAAAGCATTTTTGTTCACTCCTTCACCGAGGCTACCTTATTTTCAAGACCTTTTTTCTCATCCTCCTGATATGCCCAATCTAGCAGTTGGACAGTATGAACAACTTTTCCGCCTCGGCCATATTTTTGAACACCCATAGCCATTTGGAGCATACAACCTGGATTTCCCATCGAAATCATTTCAACATCCTGGGGTACATTCTCCATTTTGCGCTCTAACACAGCTGAAGCCATTTCAGGGTTTGTAATATTATAAATACCAGCACTGCCACAACACGTATCAGCATTAGGTTGTTCAATGTAGTTGACCCCTGGAATGTCATTAATTAACTGCCTTGGCTCGTGCCGTACTCCCTGTCCATGTGCAAGATGGCAAGCATCATGGTATGTGATGGTTTTGTTAATCGAGCTTTGAGGTTTTATATAACCTGTATCATAAAGGTATTTCGAAATATCCTCTATCTTTTCAGAAAACACTTCTGCTTTCTCATGCCATTCAGGATCGTTGCGAAATAGCTCAGGATATTCTTTCAGTGCACAACCACACCCTGCAGCATTCACGACAACTTTATCAGCGTCCTGAAAAGCTTCTATATTTTGTTTTGCAAGCTTTTTACCTGTTTCTCTGTCTCCAGCATGGATATGTAATGCACCACAACATGTCTGGTTTTTAGGTAGTGTGACGTCATTACCGTTATAGGTTAGTACATTGATCGTTGATTCGTTAATATCACTAAACATAACATCCATGATACAGCCCTTTAGCATAGCAACCTGTGCTTTCGAAGATCCTTTTGCTGGGATAACATCAACACTTTTGTATTTCTTATGAACCGACTGTTTAATTTCAGGCATAATTGCTTCCATTTCAGCGAGATGATCTGGCATAATACGAAGTGCTCCTGTCGATCGAACTGCCTTTTGAAGTCCACTCTTTTGGTAGAATTTCAATAAGCCGCCCACTGCCTGAAGCCGAGTAGGGTGAGGAAATAATCCTTTTAGGAAAAAGCTGCTTACAACGCCATTCAATCCTGTTAAAGGCATTGCTTGCCTCACTTGTCCACGTGCTTCTTCAATAAGACCACCCACATCCACATCAGCTGGACATGCTGTCGTGCAAGCTCGACAATCGAGGCATTGGAAAACGGGATCCATAAATTGTTCATTTACCTCGAGTTTTCCTTCGGCAACTGATTTAATTAGATGTACTCTTCCACGAGGTGAGTGTTGTTCCTGTCCTGTTTCTAAATAAGTAGGACAGGATTCAAGACACATCCCACAATGAACGCAGTCCGCCCATTTATTTTCATCGGGATGGTCGTCCCACAAATAATTACTAAGACTGTTGGAAGCACACGGAGGCGAGTTATTTGTTAGCTCTTCTTCTTTAACAGACATTCTAAATTCCTCCTATAAAGCGCTGCTCATTCAGCGTATTATTGGGGTCTTGTTTTTGTTTAATACCTTTAAACAGTTTGAACAAGCCATCAGATTCTCCCCATACGTTCAGTTCATTCCTAAGTTTAATTGGAATGTGTTTTATAATTGCATACCCGTTTAAATTTGTGGCGAACGATTGAATGTATTGAATGGTCTTAACGACATTAACACCCTTTCCTGAAACGATAATGGTACTAAGGCCGTGACCTGCACCACCACTTGCTTCAACTTTAACGTTACCTTCATGATGAATACGGACACACTCCTGTAGTAGAGGAAATACATCTAAATTTTTAGTGCCAACCTTCAAAACGCCATGTGTGCTTTCACCTAAATCAGTGAGACTATTTGGCGAAAGTTCACTAAACATTTGCCAGAAATAGTCTGGATTAGGATGAACAGTCATAACAGCTTCATGAGGTTTATGTTGATCAATCCAAACTTCTTGAAATTGAACAGCTTTCTTGACGTCTTCTAGCGCTATTAATAGACAGTAGTCATCCTTGTCTATAAGTCGCTTTGACATTGATGGTGTTAATATCTCTAGGGAAACAGGTTCTAATAGAGAATCCTGAATTAACTTTGTGAACGCTTTCAATTGGTCGAGTGCTTCTTCACGAACTGTTAGCATAACTAAGCTTGTATGTTTTGGAATCGGTCTTAATTTTAAAGTAATTTCAGTTATAACACCAAGGGTTCCCATCGAACCGATAAAAAGTTTATTCATGTCATATCCAGCGACATTTTTAACCACTTTCCCTCCGGTCCGAATGATTTTTCCATCTGCATAAACAACGCGCATTCCAATGACGTGATCTCTTGCTGAACCATACTTTAAACGCTTTGGACCGCTCTCATTAGCAGCAATAACTCCTCCAATTGTGGCAGTGGATGGGAATGCTGGGTCAAGTGAAACCATTTGATTGTACTGACCTAAAAAAGTCTGAAGCTCAAGTATCGTGGTGCCAGGTTTTACAGTCACTGTCATGTCACCCACCGTATGTTCAACAATTCCGGAAAGTTTCTTGAGGGAAAGCGTAAGATCATACTTGGATTTAAGACCACCATAACCGAGCTTCGTGCCACCGCTTACAATGGAAATCTTCTTTCCTGATTCATTGGCTTTAGTAACAATGTCAACAACTTCATCTTCTGATTCCGGGTATATTAAATTTGAGCTTAAGTTTCCAAAACGGTTACTCGAATCAGTTAGTGGCGCGACGTCAAGTAAGTGTTTGTCCAACTCCTTCCCTCCTTTAGTGGGTTTGAATATATTCAGATCGTATAGAAAAACCTTTTCTCATTTGCTTTTTAACATAAGAGAGATGAAGCATCATGGCTTCGTATGCGCCAGAAGCATCCTCACAAACAATCATTTCCATAATTAATTCATGCTGATGATGGATGTCATGAATAAGTTCAGGTTTAGAAGCAATTAACCGATGAAAGTCAGCCATTGATTTTTCCATGCTAGAAGAAATCGATTCTAGCAATTGATGGAGAATTGGATTACCTGATGCATTCGCTATCACCATATGAAACTGACAATCATGCTGACCGCTATTGTCATATTTACAGAGACTCATATGATCAAGGGCTTTTCTCATCGCAACTAAATCATCTTCTGAACGATTCACTGCTGCTAACTTTACAATGCTCGTTTCCAGAATTTCACGAACCTGAAACAAGGACTCAATCTCTTTCTGGTTCGGCATGAGCATATGTTTAAAAAATCGTTTCGGATTAAATCCAGTAACAAATGTTCCTTCTCCCTGCCTAATGTCTACTAATCCTCTTCCTTTTAAAGTGGTCAAGGCATCTCGTACAGCTGATCTTCCTACCTCAAGCGATTCACAAAGTTCACGAACGGATGGAAGTTTATCGCCCTGTTTATAACTGCCTTCCTTTATTAACCTAACAATCTGTTCTTCTACTTTATCTGAAATTTTTTGGGATGAGATCCTTCTAAATTCCATAATAAAAACCACCTTTCAGAAGTCACATATCAGACAAGTTCACGAATGAAAATTTCAAGAGTATTCAGATAGTAAATGATAAAAGATTGCAAAAGTGGCGTGTGCCACTTTTGCATCTGCTATTACTTATTAGCATATACTTTCGCTTTAGCTTCTTGACGACGTTTATGAAGGATCGGTTCAGTATAGCCGCTCGGTTGATTGAATCCTTCAAAAACAAGATCACAAGCTGCTTGGAATGCGATCGATTCGTCATAATTTGCTGCCATTGCACGATACTCTGGATCTAGAGCATTCTGTTCATCGACAACTTTTGCCATCCGTTTCATTGTTTCCATTACTTGGTCCTTCGTACAAATACCGTGATGGAGCCAGTTAGCCATATGTTGACTTGAAATACGAAGTGTTGCTCTGTCTTCCATTAACTCAATGTTGCGGATATCTGGAACTTTCGAACATCCTACTCCATGTTCAACCCAACGTACAACATAACCAAGTATTCCCTGTGCATTATTATCAAGCTCTTCTTGGATCTCCTTTTCACTCCACTTTGTATCTTTTGAAAGAGGGATTTCGAGAATATCATCTTGATAATTTACCGCTGCTTTAGCTAGTTCTTCTTGTACATTAGGCACATTAACTTCGTGATAATGAAGTGCATGTAGTGTTGCTGCAGTTGGGGATGGTACCCATGCGGTATTAGCTCCTGCTTGTAATTGGCTTCCTTTTTGTGCAAGCATATCTGCCATCAAATCAGGCATTGCCCACATTCCTTTACCAATTTGGGCTTTTCCAGAAAAACCTGTTTTTAAGCCCTGTTGGACATTTGATTTCTCATAGCTTTGTAGCCAAGTAGAGTTTTTCATTTCACTTTTGCGAATGACCGGCCCTGCTTCCATAGACGTATGAATTTCATCGCCAGTTCGATCAAGGAATCCAGTATTAATGAATACAATACGTTCTTTTACTTTATTTATACAGTTGCGAAGATTAAGGGTTGTACGTCTTTCTTCATCCATTACGCCAATTTTAATTGTATTCCGATCAAGTTTCAGTAAATCTTCTGTTCTATCAAATAATTCATTGGCAAAAGCCACTTCTTCTGAACCGTGCATTTTCGGTTTAACAATATATATCGAACCTTTTGTTGAGTTTTGGTACTTGCCATTTTTAAGTACATCATGCTTTGCGATTAGCCCAGTTATAACAGAATCAAGAATACCTTCTGGAATTTCATTTCCGTCCTGATCCAACACAGCATTTGTTGTCATAAGATGACCTACATTACGAGCAAACATTAGCGATCGTCCACTTAGTGAAAAGCTATCTCCATCAGGGGAAGTATAATTACGATCTGTATTAAGCGTACGGCTTACTGTTTTAGATCCTTTTTGAAATGAAGCTTTTAGATCGCCTTTAATTAAACCGAGGAAATTACGATAAACAAGCACCTTATCTTCAGCATCTACTGCAGTAACGGAATCTTCGAAATCCATAATTGTTGTAATGGCAGATTCCATATACACATCTTTTACTCCTGCAGTATCTGTTTGACCAATCATGTCTTCTCGGTCAATCTGTATTTCAAGATGGACATCATTATTCTTTAATAGGATTGCGCTTGGATGATCTTCGCTACCTTGATAGCCAACAAATTGACTTTGATCTAGTAAAACGCTTTCATTGTTATCTTTAAAATGTACTTTCAGCATACCCTGTTCAATGGAATACTGAACGATATCTGAATGACTTCTCTCTTTAAGAGGAACTGTTTTATCAAGGTACCTTTTAGCATAAGCAATTACTTTATCTCCTCGAACAGGATTGTAAGCCCCTTTACGTTCTGCCCCGTTGTCTTCACTTATGGCGTCTGTTCCATAAAGTGCATCATACAGGCTACCCCATCTTGCATTTGCAGCATTGATTGCATAACGTCCATTGTTGACTGGCACAACGAGTTGTGGGCCTGCTTGAAGAGCAATTTCATCATCAACATTTGTAGTAGAAATGGTGAAGTCGTCTACTTCAGACTCTAAATAATTTAGGTCTTTCAGAAAAGCTTTATACTCATCGAAATTAGAATTTTTATTTGATTTATACCATTCATCTAGTTTCATTTGAATATCATCACGAACGTTTAGAAGTTTCTCATTCTTTGGAGCGAGATCCTTCACAATGTCACCAAGTCCTATCCAGAATTCTTCACTAGACATACCCGTTCCTGGGATAACATCCTTATTAATAAATTCGTAGAGTTCTTCAGCAACTTGTAAATAACCGATTTTAGCATAGCTTTCCATTAAATTTCCTCCTCATAATGAACAGATCCTAAGTTTCTATTAGGACTGTCCTTCCATTTAGTCTTATCTTATAATAAATAAATGTATAGATATAATACATATTTGGAATATTGAGTATTCTTTATCGTTATAATTCAGAATTTTCTATGATTCTACAAGATTTGGAGTGATTTTTTGGAAATTCGTCATCTTGAATATTTCTCAGAAGTTGCAAAACAGTTAAGTTTTACAAAGGCTGCTTCAACACTTCATGTCTCTCAGCCATCAATAAGTAAAGCAGTTAAACATATAGAAGATGAGCTTGGTGTCCCTTTATTCTATAGATCAAAACAATTGGAATTAACGGATGCTGGACGTGCCGTACTTGTTAATGCGAAGCATGTGCTAAGTGCTTTCCGAAATCTGACGTCTGAGCTTTCAGATTTAACCGAACTGAAAAAAGGTGAAATCAAAATTGGTATTCCCCCAATCATTGGAGCAGCATTCTTCTCAAAATTAATCAGCCAGTTTAAAGAGCTTTATCCGATGGTCGAGATCATTCTCACAGAAGTAGGCTCTAAGCGAATCAAACTTGGTGTTGAAGATGGGTCACTCGATATCGGATTAATTTGTAATACTCCTGTACAAAATGAAAACTTTGAATCTGTTCGAGTGATTAATGACCCTTTGATGTTAATCGTTCACAGTTCGCATCCGTTATCTGCATTCAAAGAGGTCAATCTCGCAGATCTTGAATATGAGTCTTTCATTTTATATCGTGAAGATTTTACCCTGCATGACAGAATAATAGAAGAATGTTCAAAAAAAGGTTTTTACCCTAATATTGTTTGTCAGAGCTCCCAAAAAGATTTCATGATTGAAATGGTTGAGGCAAAGCTGGGTGTTGCTCTTATGCCTGGTAAAATTGCAAAAGCGATACCAAATGAAGCTATTAAATCTCTTGAACTAACGCATTCCAATGTAAGTCTTGAGCTAGGCATGGTTTGGAAAAGAAATAAGTATCTACCCTATGCAGTTAAAGAATTTATTAAACTAGCACAATCTATAATTGAAAAGTAGCAACTCATTTACCTGATTATAAATCAGATATAATAACATAAGTCGTTTTAATAGGTCCATGCACCCCTACGACAAGATTCATCTCGATGTCTGCACTATTACTTGGTCCTGAAATAAAATTAACACAGGTAGCGGGAAACTCACCTGCCTTATTGCGGTGATGAATGATTCTTGCTGCCTGTGACATTCTCGGGACGATTAAACTTCTAGGAATGAGTGAAATATAAGCTTTTGGAAGAAGACTAACCGATCGCCCCTGGCGTTCATTGCTAAACAAAACAACTGTGCCGGATTCTGCAAGTGCCAAGTCACAGAAAGTAATGCCAATATCTGCTTGTTCTGCTACGTTCACATTATCTTTCGTTCGGGGATCCCATGTATGAATCAATGCTTCTGTTTTACTGAAAATCTTGTATCGATCAAAACGTTTATCATTCCAGGTGGAAATAGATTTACCATTGTAAGATTCGACTCTTTCTTGAATGACATCTGCTAGTTGCTTTGATTCCGTTTCGATTACATCAGTATGAATTGTGTCACATTGCTTTTTAAATACAGCAACAAGCTCATCCTGAGAAGCATCTTTTAATACATTCCATTGCGGCTGGTGTTTCCATTTAGGAACTTCTACCGTTTTTGGAGTATTGCGGCCTAACTTCTGTGCAAGAGAACTTAGAAATGATTCACGATTATGAATTTGCTCACTCACCTGAATCCTCCCTTTGTCTTTTTTGGTACCAGTCTCGAAACCGTTCACGATTTGGTGCAGGCATGTCACGAATTGTAGTCCATGCTTTTAGCGGTCCTGGACCTTTTGTTAGAAATCGATTTGTTTGGAATGGCAATGAGAGGAATGGTGCTAGTTTCGTACCTACTTGATATAACATAGGAAGTGTGGTGCCATATTGAAATCCTTTCATTGCGATTTTTTCAGCTGTTATTCCTTTTCCTTCAATCATTTTCTTTCGATGTTTGTTTAAGAGTTCATGAAGAGGTATTTTCACAGGACATGCATCTGTACAGGCAGCACAAAGTGTTGAGGCAAAGGGCAATTCTCCGTATTCCTCATATCCTCCAAGTAATGGACTAATTACAGCACCGATCGGCCCTGGGTAGATGGAGCCGTATCCATGTCCACCAACGTGTCGGTAGACAGGACACACATTAATGCATGCAGCACAGCGAATGCAGTGGAGCGCTTCCTGAAACTCTGTACCAATCATGTTCGAGCGTCCATTATCTACGATTACAAGATGAAACTCTTCAGGACCATCACCCTCTAGAGCTGCCTTTGGACCCGTTAATGCTGTAACATACGTTGTTAACTTTTGTCCAACAGCACTTCGACTAAGGAGACTAATCATGACATCCAGTTCTTCCCACGTTGGAACGATACGCTCCATTCCCATTACGGTAATTTGTGTTTCTGGTAGGGTTGTTGCAAGCCTTGCGTTTCCTTCATTAGTTACTAGGCTAATCGTTCCAGATTCCGCTACTGCAAAGTTACAGCCTGTAATGCCAATATCAGCTGAGAGGAACTCTTCACGTAGTTTTTCTCTAGCGAAAAGCGTCAGTTCTTCTGGTTTTTCTGTGTTTAAATAGCCTAGCTTCTCCTTAAATACATCTCGTATTTGGGATTTGTTTTTATGTAAAGCAGGTACGACAATATGTGACGGAGGATCGTGATCGTCAATTTGTAGGATATACTCCCCAAGGTCACTTTCAATGACTTCGCAGCCAATTGATTCTAACGCTTCATTCATACTAATTTCTTCTGTAACCATTGACTTGGATTTGATAATCTTCTTTCCATTCTTACGCTTCACAACTTCTTGAATATAGAAATTCGCATCTTCAGCAGTCTTAGCAAAATAAACGTGACCACCGTTTTCTTCGATTTTCTCACTTAACTCGTGAAGGTAATAGTCGAGGTTTTCGAGCGTATGTGAGCGGATCTCCTCCCCTAGATTTCGCCAATCCTCCCAGTTTCCAAGTTCTTCTGCTGCATCAAGACGCTTTCCATATAAGCGCTCTTGAGCTGAGCGAACAGAGTCTCTCATAAACGTATCGTTCAAGCCCTTTTTGACACGATCTTTGAACGGATCAGCCCCAATTCTCATTGGCATGTTTATTTCACCTCCCGCTGGGTAAGAACTTCTGCAATATGCATCACTTTCACCGGTTTTTGAAGACGCTTCATTCGCCCGCCAATGTTCATTAGGCAACCACTATCTGCACCAATTAATAAGTCAGCACCGGTTGATTCAATGTTATTAATTTTTTCGTCTACCATTTCTTTTGAGATCGTTTCCATTTTCACAGAAAATGTGCCTCCAAATCCACAACAATTTTCGCAGTTTGGTAGTTTCCTATAAGATAACCCGTCTACTTGAGAAAGTAATGCTTCTGGTGCATGCTTGATCCCTAGCAGTCGCGTCATGTGGCAGGATTTGTGGTAAGTGGCAGTAGCATGTAACGAAGCTCCAACATTGGTTACATTAAGAACATCTACAAGAAATTGAGTAAATTCATACGAGCGCTCTTTCAATGAGCGTGCCTTTCGCTGCATTTCAGGTTCATTATGAAACAGCTCTTCGTATTCTGCGAACATGGCCACACAAGAACCTGAAGGACTTACCACATATGAAGAATTTTCAAATGTTGTGATCATTCTTCGGGCTGCTTCCCTTGCTTCTTCATGATACCCGCTGTTATACGCTGGCTGGCCACAACACGTTTGTGAAATGGGAAAATCCACTTCACACCCTTGACTCTCTAACACTTCTACAACACTTTTTCCAACGTTAGGATAGAAAATATCACCAAGGCATGTAATAAACAACGAAACGTTCATATGAGCCTCCTTTCTGTTTAGGATCGTTAGCTATCAGGTCATCTGATGACTAGAATTCCTTCTTCCAGTATAAGGATAACTTTTGAACATTTCAACTAAATATATTGATTTTTCTAACTATTAAGGCTTACACATGTTTTAAAAGGAATCTTTCTACTTCATTTAAATGGTGAAGCATGGCTTGCTGTGCTTTTTCTGAATCACTGTCTTTAATTGCAACGAAGATTTCTTTATGTTCTTTATAAAGTTTTTCTAGGATAGCTGCTTCGGAATAAAGAGATAACTTTCTTGTTTCTCTCATGGAATCGATTATTAATTGAGACACTTGATTCATTAAGTCGCCAAGCAATCGGTTGTGTGATGCAGCAGTAATTGCCATATGAAATTGCAAATCTGCGTTCTCTCCTAATTGATGGTGTGAAAGAGCTTTTTCCATTTCCATAAGTGCTTTTTCAATTCCAGAAAGTTCTTCCTCTGTCCTTTTCACTGCAGCGCTTGCAACGCAACCTGTTTCAAGAATTTTACGAACTTCTAATAGCTCTATAATATCTTCTCGATTCATTAGAATACCTGTCGATAGAGATTGGCTTAAAGTTAAAGAATCATAATGTTTAACATAGGTGCCTTCCCCCTGTCTCATCTCTACTAATCCCATAGCTCGAAGGGCACTAAGGGCTTCACGCACTGCAGATCTTCCCACATTAAAACCTTCAGCCAAAGATTGAACGGAGTCAAGTTTATCACCTGGGGACAGGTCGCCACTTTTAATTTTATCTAGAAGCTGATCGGCTATTTCTTCATAGATCTTGCGTCTTTTCACTTCCTTATACGCCATTAATGACATCATCCCTTTTGGTTTATTTATATATTAGTTTACTTTAACAAACTAGACGCGACAATTTATAATTTAGTAGATTTTATGGTTTAGAAGAAATGTGAAAAAAGGAAATGATCAATAGTGTGATTGGAAAGGAGATTAAAATGAGTAATCAAAAATCAGCTAACGCTCAAACACAAAGTAAAGATGAATACGTAGACATTCAAATGGGGCATCATGATTTATTTTTCAAAAAGGGGTATCAGGTTTTCTATACAGTGAATGAGTTTCTATTAGGGTTGTCCTTCCTAATTGGAAGTATTTTTTTCTATTTTGAATCGTTAAAAACATGGGGAGTATCGCTATTTGTTCTAGGAAGTTTACAGATGCTTATACGCCCATCGATACGATTAATACATCGATTTGACTTAAGAAAACATTATAGAGAAGAATATGAAAAAGAACAGAGAAAAAGCGAATGAATACTTAATTCATCCGCTTTTTCTCTATTCCTCTATAATCTCCCAATCATGTTCAAAGGCAACACAGCCTTTTAGCGTTTGGGCAACTGGACATCCCCGTTCAAAAACGTGCAGCGCTCTTTCAGCCGCTTCAAGCTTTCCTTCTGGAATTGTTAGTTTATAGTGACATTTGATTTGAGTTATTTTAAGAACACCATCTGGCGCTTCAATAATCCCTTCAAATTGACCTGATAACTTATTAGGAAAAGTCGGTATGTGGCGCGCCTCCAGCGCACCTGATAATGTGCCGGTTAGTCAGCCACCTGCTGCGGCTACAATATGGTCTAGTGTGGATGGATGTTCAACTTCAGGTGAAGCTTTATAAAACTCCTTAACCCCACCATGTACACCATATTGAATGGGCTCTTCAAAGTTGGAAATATAGGCACGTCGATTCTTACCTTCATCCTGTTCAATGCGTATGTTAGCTATTTCAATTGGATTGCTCATTCCCATTTCTCCTTCCTTATCTCAAAGTAATTTCCATGGTTTGGTAATTCCCTTTTCTGTTATCTTTAAACCGTAATAAGTAAATCAAGCTAATGGGAAAGTAGCATGTAAGTAGCGAATAATAAAGCAAGTGAGGAAATCAAATTTAAGGAGGAAATGGAATGGAAAAGAAGTGGGATAAGTCGATACTCATCAATGCTTCTATCGAAACAGTTTGGAGCTACCTTGATGGTTCTCTTGAAAATATGCAAAAGATCATGCCTAATGTCGTTGATAACCAACCAGTAACCGTAACTGACAATGTCATTGGGAGCGTTTACCGACAATCCTATCGTGAAGGAAAGCGCGTGATGGAATATGATGTACATACGCTAGATTATAACAATCAAGATGACTATAAAAAATTGAAAATAGGTTTTAATCTAGCGAGTATGTTTCAAATCGAAGGATGTTATGAACTTACTAAAGAGTCAGATACGACAACAAACCTACATTATACAGGTTTCAACAAACCTCTGAAGTGGTATATCAAACCATTTGTTTTGCTTTCTGGTGATAAAGTCGTTAACGATTTTATGGAAAGAGTAAAACGAGTAGCTGAGAATAAAGAATAGAATGGGTGAATTTATGAATAAAAAAACAATCGTGATGCCTTCTTCTAGAATAGTATAACGTAATGAAGGAGGCGTGTTTTAATGGATGTGTATGGAGAGCAATTAATCATTACTGGCGCCTGGATTCAAACGATAGGTGCAGGTGTTGCGTCCATTGGAAATACGTTCATTGCTACTGCAGAAGAAAATAGCGAAACTGCTGGTGGTGAGTTATACGTACTAGGCAATGGCATTGAAGCTACAGGTAATGCAATTAAAGCGATTGGACGAACCAACTTACCATTGGATAACGAAGATGAGACGTTTGGAACGATGGGGGCATGGTTTCAAGCGGCAGGTAACGTTGCAAACGTCGTAGGTGGTTCACAAGCCCTTACCGGAAAAAGGGATGAAGGTCTTAATATTGATATTTTGGGCGATGTTTTTCAATCGACTGGTGCAGCTTTTGAGGCGACAATTTCTAGTTTAAGTCATACAGCCTATACAGAATGGATTGCAATGGGACAATCGATTCAATCGTTTGCAGTTGCAATTGAGGCGATTGGCCTTCTTTATATAAAAAAAGGGAAAGTTAAATTCGGTCAGCAGATTGTTGCGCTCGGAAGTTATGGACAAACGGCTGGAGCCGCAATTGCTGCGATCGGATTGACTAAAAAATTCAATGTACTAAATTAGTTGAATATAACTATTATGCGCGCTGGTTGACCTCAAACGCAGCTCTAACTGCTGACTCAATTGCACCTTCAATCCAACCATGAAATGAAGACGTATGTTCCCCAGCAAAATGAATTCTTCCTTCTGGTTTTTTAGAAACTTCTTCAAATTCAGTAATTTGATTAGGTTTAAAAAGTGTAAAGCACCCACCAGAAAATTGATTCTGACTCCAACTAAATGAAGCTCCCGTTAAAAATTCTTCAAAAACTTTAGGTCCATGAATTTTGGCGAGGTCTTCAAGTGACTGAGTGATTTTTTGTTCATCAGAAAGGCTATTCCAAAGCATCGCATTATCTTCCCAGCTATAGCTTGCAAGTAAGACACCAGTTCGAGCTTCACCTACTGTTCGACTTGGGGTATACGTATAGCGATTAGGGAAGTCAGATATCATATTAGCTCCATTTAGACCTTCCCTCTCCCAAAAACGGTCTTTAAATTCCATTCCTATCTTGATTGATGCAACATAATGCAGTTCTCGTATGGCTTTCCATTTATCAAATGAAAAAGAACGGTAAGGATAGACCTCAATGAATTGGAATACTGAGAAAGGAACAGTAATGACAACATAATCAGCTGTAAACGTTTGGATCTTCCCCGTTTTCTGATTTCTAGTTTGAATCTCCACGCCTTGTGGACGCTGAATCATGCGATGTACTTTTTCGTTTAAAAGAATGTCATCTTGAAGCTCAGCCAAGAATGATTTAGGCAGTAAGTCATTGCCACCAGTAATTTCATTAAATTGCATATCTTCATTAAAAACGGTATTCACAATATCCGTTAAGATATCTATAAAGGAGAGTTCGGAAAATCCTTCAATACCGAGAAGAACTTTTACCATTCTAACCGCATTTGGTGATAAAGATGGTCCGATTGGATTAAAGCGCAGAAAATTCTCCATGGAATACTGATCGAATTTCTTCCTAAGAAATTTTTTTTGTTCTTCGTCCCCACCTTGATACAACATTAAAAAAGGGTTAACAGCATTCAAGAAGAGTTCTGTGGCTGTTTTCCCTTTTTCGTGTGGTTCAACAGGAAATTTAAGAATATCTGGATTTTCTTCGTATTTTGCTCTTGTTGTTCTTATACCATTGGCAAAAATAATATCTTTTGGTGAAGAATTAATAAATCGATTAATAGCAAGGTTAAATTTCATTATATATTCGTAAGTTAACTTATGCGTTGTTGGAATTCTCATCGCCCCAACATCGAGATAGTTATCTTCTGTAAAAGGTTCTCTTAATGTATACACTCTTCCACCAACACGATTATTTCCTTCGAGGATCGTTACTTGGTGTCCTGCTTGCTTCAATAATGATGCGGATACAAGTCCAGCCATGCCTGCACCGATTATAATAACATTCGCTGGTCTATTCGGTCTCTTAAGTCCTTTTTTGATGATCTTAAGCATGTCATCTGGGTATTGCAGTTTAGGAGTATCCCGAATCATCGCAGTCATCCTTTTTAATTTAAAGATATTATAAATGATAAGGAACTATTCTAATTCGATTATGTATTGATTTACACGAGAGTTTTAACCATTAAATAGTTTGGCATTGTGGTTTCGTTCTTGGTCACATTCTGTATGGTTATCAATTGAAACCCTTTACGCTCAAAAAACGGCTTAGCGGTTATGCTTGCTTCAGTTCTTAACTTTTTAATATTCATGCTAAGAGCAGCAGATTCGACCTTATCTAATAGTGCAGAGGCTATCCCAATTCTCTGGTATTCATGATGAATATACAGGCGATCTAGCAATCCAGAGGAAGATAGGTCACTAAAGCCAATAATTCGATGATCACTAAGAGCTACAAAAGTAGTGTTTTGAGCGAAAGAATCGCCCCAGGCGGTGAATTTAGTTTCTCTTTCGTCAGATGATGCCCAAGCGTTCACTTGTTCTTCTGAATAGTCTTTTCTATTCACGAGATGAACCGTGTCATAGAATAAATTGATGATTTGTTTCAAGTCTTTTTCCTCATATCGTCTTATTTTCATTTTTACCTCCATCATCAAGTTTCCCTATCAAATCGTACAGCTTAAGTAAACCAGAAAAAACAGCACTGAAAAAGTGCTGTCTAATGAATTAACGATAACTATTTTCTACCATCATTGCCATTCCCTGTCCACCACCAACACAAAGTGTTGCGATTCCAAAGCGTTCTTTCCTTCTTTTCATCTCATACATGAGCGAAGTAAGTATTCTAGCACCTGTTGCGCCTAGCGGATGACCGAGTGCAATCGCACCGCCGTTTACGTTTACTTTCTTTGTGTCGAGATCTAGTTCTCGAATGACGGCTAGTGCCTGTGAAGCAAACGCTTCATTTAATTCAATTAAACCAACATCTTCAATTTGTCTGCCTGTCCTCTCAAGAAGTTTTCGAACAGCAGGAACTGGACCGATTCCCATGATTTCAGGAGACACACCTGACGTTGCCCAGTCTATGATGCGGGCAAGCGGTTTAAGGTTATGTTCCTTCGCTTTTTCTTCTGTCATTACTAGCATGGCAACAGCTCCATCATTTCGTCCACATGAATTACCAGCTGTTACCGTTCCGTTTTCTTTAAATACTGGCGTTAGTTTTGAAAGTTTCTCTACTGACGTACCAGGCCTTGGATGTTCATCTGCATCTACAATCTTTGATTGTTTTCGAGACTTCACACTCATTGGAACAATTTCTTCACTAAAAGTACCATTCTCGAGGGCATTAGCAGCACGTCTCTGACTTTCAACTGCGAATGCATCTTGATCCTCTCTCGTTACGTGGAAACGTTCCGCGACATTCTCTGCCGTTATTCCCATACCAAGGTTTTCTCCATATAGTTCGATCGGCTGTTGACCTGCTTCGACGTTCGAATCAACCAGGCTCGTTTTATCCCCACCAAACCTGCTGTTGCGTAGATAGATAGGAGCATGACTTAAACTCTCCGTTCCACCAGCAACCACGACCTCCGCTTGTCCAGATTGTATTTGTTGTACAGCAGATGCAACAGCTTGCATACCTGAAGCACATAGACGATTGATTGTAAATGCTGGAGTGGTATCGGGGAGACCTGCTCTTAACGCTGCGACTCTTGCTACATTTGAAGATTCCGTCGTTTGTCTTACTTCACCAAGAATAACCTCATCAACAAGGTCTGGTGACAGGCCTGCTCTTGAAATAGATTCTTTGATTGCAATCGCAGCAAGTTCACCTGAATTATAATCTTTTAATACGCCACCATAACGGCCGACAGGGGTTCTCACTGCCTCGACAATAACAATATTCTCTTTCATTGATAAATCCTCCTTTAGCTATATTCCTTTCGAAGTTGACTTGCTATGATATTTTTTTGAATTTCAGAAGTTCCTTCATAAATACGTGTAATACGAGCATCACGGAAATAGCGTTCAATTGGATAGTCAGAAATATAACCTAAACCACCATGTACCTGAAGTGCTTTATCTGCGACTCTGTTGTACACTTCGGAGCCGTACAATTTAAGCATAGCTGCTTCCTTAATCACCTTTTGACCTTGATCAACCATCCATGCGACCCGGTATGTAAACGAACGAAGCGCTTCAATTTCAACGCCCATTTCTGCTACCATATGTGCCACTGCCTGGTGTTCAATAATCGGTACACCAAATTGGATTCGTTCTTCTACATGTTTCATGCTCAGATCAAGTAGCTTTTGAGAAGATCCAAGATTACGAGCAGCAAGGCCCGCACGCCCATTAGCTAAAATTTTTAATGCATTTACATACCCCTGTCCCACTTCACCTAACACATTTTCCTCGGGTACCTCACAGTTATCAAAAATAAGTTCAGCGGAATGAGAGCCTTTTAATCCCATTTTCTCTTCTACGGCACCGACAATGAATCCTGGGAAGCTTTTCTCAACAATGAAAGAAGTAATACCTTTTGCTCCTTTTGCAGGACCTGTCGCGGCCATAACAGTAAAAACGTCAGCTTCAATTGCGTTAGTTATATAATGTTTTGTTCCATTCAAAATATATTTTTTTCCATCTTTAACTGCAGTTGTTTTTAAATTTGAAGCATTTGATCCTGCAGACGGTTCTGTTAATGCAAATGCGCCTATTTTCTCCCCTTTTGCCATATCTGGAAGGTATCTCTTCTTTTGTTCTTCATTCCCAAGCTCTACAATACCCACTGACCCAATTCCAGTGTGAGCTCCAATTAGCGTTGTAAATCCATTATGGGTTTTCCCTAGTTCTTCATAAAGTGCACATTTCCCAACCATTCCAATGCCAAGTCCACCGTATTCTTCAGGAATACTTAAACCGAATAGTCCCATCTCTTTTGACATCTCAATAATTCGATCTGGAACTCTGTCTTCTCGCTCAATTGTCATAGCCACTTTCTCAACTTCATTTTGTACAAAATTTCGGATATTGGTTCTTAAAAATTCGATTTCTTCATCTAATTGAAAGTCCATGTATATCCCTCTATTCGTTTATGTATAGTCATAAAAGCCTTTTCCACTTTTTCGTCCTAGTCGACCAGCTTTAACGTATTTTGTCAGAATTGGACATGGTCTATATTTTTCTCCAAGTGTTTCATAAAGGTATTGCATGTTTCGAAGTCTTGTATCAAGTCCAACTAAATCTGCAAGCTCAAGCGGTCCCATCGGATGATTAAGACCAAGTTTCATGGCTTTATCAATATCCTCAGGTGAACCTACGCCTTCCATAACCATATTCATTGCTTCATTTCCAATCAGGCAATTCATACGACTTACAGCAAAACCTGGAAATTCATTGATTTTAACACATTCTTTTCCAATCGATTCTCCAAAGGCTATAGCCTTATTGATTGTTTCTTCAGATGTTTCTAACCCACAAATAACTTCAATAAGCTTCATTTTTGGAACTGGGTTAAAGAAATGAAGAGCTAGGCATTTTTCAGGTCTTCTTGTTTGAGCAGCTATTTCCGTCGGACTCATTGTTGATGTGTTCGTGGCGAGAATAGCATGAGCTGGGGTTAGCTCATCAAGTTGCTTGAAAATGCTTGTTTTAAGATCCATGATTTCAAGCACAGCCTCAATTACTAAGTCTCGACCCTTTGCTGCCTCGCTTAACTCTGTTGTAAATTGGATTCCGCTACGACGCTCGTCTGCCATTTCTTTCGATAACAATTCTTTCCTAACTGCACGGTCAAATTGTTTTTCAATATCCTCTTTTGCATTGTGTAAAGACATGTCGCTAACGTCTTGAACAATTACGGAGAGACCTGCAACAGCTGCTGAATACGCAATGCCTCTTCCCATCGTTCCTGCTCCAATTACTGCAATGTTTTGAATGGTCACTTCTATCACCCTTTTGAATTAATGTAATCGCTTACAAATTTGGATATTTATTTTACTTCTCGTCTGTATGTAAGACTTCCTTTAAACTGTGTATATTTTTACAATAGCTATGTTAACGAACAGTGTTGATTTTTGACTCATTCGAGTGAAAAATCGAGAAATCAACAATATGAGCTAACATAACCTTTCCAATAAAAAACCGTTCAGTGTGAACGGTTTGGTTAATTAGTAATGCGATCTATTGCGAAAATTTTACCTGGATTTAAAATACCTTTCGGATCGAGTGTTTGCTTAAGCGCCTTCATAACATCCAATGCTGGGCCATGTTCTTTCTGTTGATACTGTGTTTTACCTGTACCAACTCCATGTTCACCAGTACAAGTACCTCCACGTTCCAATGCATAGTGGACAAGGTGTTGGTTCAATTTCATTGCTCGATCGAGCTCATCTGAATCAGAAGGGTCAATCATAACAATAGCATGATAATTGCCATCTCCTACATGACCAAGAAGCGCGCCGTCTAATCCATACGTTTCAATTGCTTTACGTGCATCCACAATGGCGCGTGTGAGTTCTGATATTGGTACACAAACATCAGTAACCATCATTTTCTTTCCTGGTGAACCGTGACTGAAGGAATACGCTAGGTTATGGCGAGCTTCCCACAGAAGAGCCCTTTTCTTCGTATCATGTTCAAAAATAAATTCTTCGCAATCATTATCTTCTGCGATACTTTGTGCAAATACGACGTCCTGTTTTAAGCCTGCTTCGTTGCCGTGAAATTCAACAAATAAAGTTGGTTTCTCAATATAATTCGTTTCATTTGTTTTATTAACTTGCTGGACAGAGCGAGCATCTACAAGCTCGATTCTTGCTACTGGTATTGCAACATGAAGAATATTGGTAACAGTTGATACGGCCTTTTCGATTGAAGGGAAAACAATTCTACCTGCTAGCGTAGCTTCAGGTATGCCATTCACATTAAGGGTAAGCTCGGTGAATGTGCCAAGAGTGCCTTCTGATCCGACGAAAAGCCCATTAAGATGATAACCTGATGAAGATTTTGCTGTCATGCTTCCTGTATGTATGACGCGTCCATCAGCTAGAACAACTTCCAAATCGCGCACTTGATCGCGCATAACGCCGTATCGAACAGACATCGTACCGCTTGCGTTTGTTGCTGCCATTCCACCAAGGGTAGCATCTGCACCAGGATCTACAGTGAAGAATAAGCCGTGTTTTTTTAACTCCTTATTTAACTGAGAGCGGGTTACGCCTGGCTGAACTTTTACAAGAAAGTCTTTTGGACGAACCTCAAGTACTTTGTTCATCATCTGAAAATCAATAGAAATACCGCCATGATAAGGAATGACATGCCCCTCGAGACTTGATCCAAGTCCAAACGGAATGATTGGCACTTGATTGTCATTAGCTGTTTTAATAATTTTGGATACTTCTTCGGTTGTTTTAGGGAATACGACAACATCAGGGTCATGGGGTGTGTGATAAGACTCATCTTTGCTGTGCTGCTCGAGTACTGTAGCATTTACACTAATTTGATCATCTTCAAGGAAAGTAGACAATAGGGATAGAAGTTTCAACAGTCTTTCCTCCATTTGTATATAAAATTTATACTTTTCTGATAACTATCTCACCACTTTATCACTATTGGATAATATGCGTCAATCTCATAAAACTCTTTAACAAACGAAAAAGAGTCTGGGTATTAGCCAGACTCAAATTTTACGATTCTTTTAGATTGTTTTCTTCTTCTATTTCTTCTTCATATGCAGTAGCAACTTCGCTAGTATATTGATGCTCCTCTTCTTGTTCGTTCTCTTTCTTTGGAGAAGAGCTTTCTTTATCTGAAGCGAAGTTGTTGTAACTCCCTCTCGACACGAAGCTTTCTAGCATTGCTTTTAAGTCCATGCCCATTGATTCTTTAAGACTTGCTTGTAGACCAGTCATGGTTTTGGTTACGTTGTCTGTGATTTTTGCAGAACCGTTACTAGAACCGCCACCCATATCAATCACTTTCATTTCTGAAATCTGTGATAGCGGTTGAGCAATTTCGTGTGCGTATTTAGGCAACATGTCGACAACCATCTCAATAATCGCTGCTTCGCCATATTTCTCCATCGCTGTTGCCATTAATTCTTTTGCTTCGGCTTCAGCTCGGCCGCGTTCACGAATTACTTCAGCTTCGGCAAGGCCTTTTTGCTTCTGAATTTCAGCTTTCGTTTGACCGTCAATACGATCACTTTCTGCCTCAGCTTCCGCTTTTGCACGAATATCGTAAGCATTTGCATCTGCCTGTGTTTTCCTACGTTTTTGTTCTTCTAACTCTAACTCAACTTGACGTTGACGTTCGATATATTGTACCTGCATCTCTTCTTCTTTAACTTTCTGGTTTAGTCTTGCTTGCTCTAGATTGTAAGATTGTTCTGAACGAGCTCGTCCACGCTCGATCTCTTCTTTATATTCTGCTTCCTTTACATCCTTATCTTTTTGCGATTGAGCAATATCAATTTGACGCCTGATTTCATCTTCTTCGGCTTCTTGATCTGTCTTAGCCTTGTGCATACGGGTTTCACGTCTCGCATTCGCTTCAGCAATATCTGCATCTTTTCTAGCCTCTGCGATTCTGGGACGCCCAAGTGCTTCAAGGTATCCATTTTCCTCGTCGTCGTCTTTTAGTTCTTTTAAAGCAAAAGAAGTGATTTCAAAACCGAGGTTTTTTAGATCTTCCTCTGCTATGTTTTTCACTTTTTTGTTAACAGAATTAAAATCTTTGTAGATTTCATCCACCGTGAGGGAAGATATGATCGCACGAAGGTGACCTTCTAGAACTTCTTTTAGTTCGCGTTCTTTTTCTTTTTGTTCTTTACCAAGGAACTTCTCAGCGTAGTTCGCAACAATTTCAAGCTTGCTTCCTATGCTAATTTCAGCAACGCTTGTTGCTTTAATAGGTACACCTTCTGATGTGTATGCTTTTGGTGAAGCAATTTCTAATTGAAAAGATGTAAGATCGATCGGTGTACTCGTCTGGAACATTTTGAGTCGAATCCCGCCACCTCGAACAATTTTCATACTTCTACCATTATCATCTACAAAAATCCGGTTGTCCTTTTCAGCATCACCTAGTTTGGGGCCAGTGATGATTAGCGCCTGATTGGAGCTTGCTGTTTTATATCGCTTTTTGAAAATGAAAAAGCCGATTCCACCAGCGATAAGTAAGAAAAATAAGATAATCCCCGAAATGATTAATCCAATGAATTCCATCATATAGTGTTCATCTTCCTTTCTACGTTTTGCAATTCTTATTATGTAATTGCGTTCCCCTTTTCTACGATTGTGGTCATAAAAAGTTTCAGAATCTACCAAATTGACTAGAAATTGATGGATTCAAATCAAAAAACGAACCTTTAGGCAGGTTCGTTTAGCTGAACATAATGAATAATAAAACCTAATGACTAAAAACGCATTAAAATGGCTTCGCCTTTAACAACCACTTCATCTTTTTGATTCATTGCGAGAACATCAAATTTGTATTGATCATTTTGAATGGATGCAAGTGATGCTTGTAGCGTAATGACATCGTTTAAGAAAACCATTCCTTTAAAAGCAACGGAATACTCTTTAAGAAACACTTCTTCATAATAAGGCGTAAAGAGTTTTGCTAAGTTACCCATTGTCCACATACCATGAGCAATAATTCCCGGCAGTCCTGCCTTAGAAGCTTCCTCATCAATGGTGTGTATAGGGTTAAAGTCGCCTGACGCACCTGCATACTTAATTAAATCAAGCCGAGAGACAGGTGGAAGAGTTACTTCTAATGGAGTGCCAATATTAAATTCGTTAACTGTGTTCATGAAGACATCCCCCTTCTGACGGCTTCAGTGATGATAACGACTTGTTCTTCGGTGAAAATTGTTTCTCCATCTGGTTCTTTACCTACTCGTTTTAAGATGAGAAATCCTAAAAGACCGCTTTTCCCATTACGTTCGTAATAATCCTCTAATGCTGTAGTACACATTACAGTCTCACCGACAAGAAGAGGACGATTGTAATGAAATGTTTGTTTCCCATGAATCAATCCAACATTAGGAAGATTAAATTCTTCTATAACTCCATAATCAAACACTCTCGGATATGTAGGAGGGGCAAGGTTCGTACCATACCTTGAGCGTTTGCCGACCTCTTCATCTGTATAAATTGGAGAAGGATCTCCTATTGCTTTTGAGAATGCTCTGACAGACCCGAGTTCCACAGTATTCTTTACAGGAGTGGATTGTTTTCCGATTAATTCTTGAAACATACAAATCCTCCTAAGCGTATTGTCCGACTTTTACATGTCCTTTTAACAGGTTTCTTGCAATAATAAGGCGTTGGATTTCATCCGTTCCGTCATATATTCTCCAGAGTCTCGCTTCACGGTACCAGCGTTCAATTGGTAACTCTCTTGTATAACCCATCCCGCCGTGGATTTGTAGAACGCGATCAACGACTCTGTTTCCCATGTTAGATCCATATAATTTTGCCATTGATGCAAGGTGACGGTTGTCTTTCCCTTCATCAAGTGTATAGGCAGCGTTTAATACGAGCCATTTCGCTGCTTCAATCTCCACGGCAGAATCTGCAATTTGCCACTGAATAGCCTGGCGCTCTGCAATTGGTTTACCAAATGTTTCTCTTTCGTTTGAATAATCTATGGCCATTTTTAACAGTCGTTCTCCTGCTCCCACAGCTGTAGCACCAACGATCCAACGAGCAAAACCAATCCATTCAAGCCCGAGATTATAACCACCATTTACTTCTCCAAGAATATTTTCATGAGGGACTCTTACGTTATCAAAAACAAGGCCAGCAGGACCCCATTCTCCCATTGTATGAATATATTCTGACCTCCATCCCATCTCTCGATCGACGATAAAGCAAGTAACCCCATCTCGACCAGTAGCAGCGTGTTTTTCTTTGTCCGTGATGGCAATAACCATCACAAAGTCAGCCTCATTACCACCAGTGATAAAGGTTTTCTCACCATTTAATACCCACTCATCACCGTCTTGGACGGCAGTCATTTTAATGTTACGCGTATCAGAACCAGCGCCTGGTTCTGTCATGGCAAAACAAGATTTCTTATCTCCGTTAATCGTTGGTAGCAAATAATTCTTTTTCTGATCTTCATTAGCATAATACAGGATATTGTCAGCTGAGCCTCCGAATCGAAACGGAACGAACGTTTTTGATACTTCCATCATCACGATTGCAAGCATCATTTGACCAAGGTCCGCACCACCGTATTCTTCAGGTGTATTAATTCCCCAGAACCCTGCTTTTTTTGCTTTTTGTTGTAATTCATTCATCTTTTCGGCAGAGATACCTGGTTTTCCTTCACGCTCATTCCGCAGAACATCATTTTCTAAGGGCATTAATTCATTTTCAACGAACTTGCGAATTGTTTTTTGCACCATAACCTGTTCATCTGTTAGACGTAAATCCATGTTAGATCTCTCCTTAAGTATCTATTTAAAAAACAAAAAGCAAAACTTACTAACCGGTTAGTATCCTATTTCGACATATTGATTCTTCTTCCTTCTTATAACTTAGAGATTGTTTAGGCTAGTTAAAATAAAAGAGGGGATCAGGCACTTGCCTGACCCCCTTACTTCTATTTCCCTATAAACATTTGAGTCCAGTAATGTCCATCTTGTGCAAGTCCAACGCCAATATGAGTAAAGTTCTTATTCATAATGTTCTTACGGTGACCTTCACTCTTCATCCATGCATCAACTACTGCTTCAGGTGTTTGTTGACCCTGAGCAATGTTTTCTCCAGCAGTGTTAAAATCAACACCAAAGTCTCTCATCATGTCAAAAGGTGAGCCATACGTTGGGCTCGTATGAGAAAAGTAATTCTTTTGTTGCATGTCGCGGGATTTTTCCTGTGCTACATCACTCAATGAAGGCATTGCTTTTAAATTCGAAAGACCTTGCTTTCTTCTCTCAGCATTTGTTAAATCAATTACTTGTTGAACTTCTTTGCTGATTTCTCCTGATTGTTTTGGAGCTTTCTTGTTCTCAGTGTCATCTTGCTTAGGTGCGGCTTTTTGATCAGGTTGTGCTTGCCCTGTACCTTGATCTGGTCGCATCTTCTGTTGGCGCTGTTGCTCTTCTTTCCCACCAATTCCATATTGTTCAGGGAAGCCTTCTGGCAAGTATTCTCTAGGATCTACTCCTTCAGGCAGTGCCTCTTTAAATTCAAATTGCCCATTCTGAACAATTTCACCATGTGGAAATTTAATACTTGGTGTTTCAGTACTATACGAGTTCGGGTCAATGGTTAGTTGTCCACTGTTTATCCGCTGAACACCTTCTGTAGGCGAACTCGTTTTATTGATATCGAGTGCTTCATCGTTATTATTTGCATTACATGCCCCAAGTAGTAATAAACCCGGCAGCAATAATGGCATTAGTTTCTTATACATTGGTTGCCCTCCTGTAATTCAATTTCTTACTGTCTTAGTTTTTCTAAAGAAGGACAAAGTATATGTGGTAATAATCGAGAAATCATAAGAAAGGTTCCAGTTATACAAAAAAAGCTTCTCTCAATTGAGAGAAGCTTTTCATTCATCAACCAGTATTTCGAAGTCCAGCTGCAATGCCATTAATCGTAAGGAGAATTTCTTTCAGCAATTCGTCATCAGAACTCCCATCAGCACGATAAGTTGAGATCAGTTCAACTTGAAGTGAACTCAATGGATCAACGTAAGGGTTTCTTAATCGGATGGAATCTTTAATATTTGGCGTACCGTCAAGAAGCTCTTTTTGACCAGTAATCGTTAGAATAACATCTTTTGTCTGATGATATTCATCCACGATTTTACCGAAAATACGACTTGATAGTTGCTGATCATCAATGAGATCCATATATTTTTCTGCTGTTGTTAAGTCAGCTTTCATTAAGCCCATTTGCAAATTATCGATTAAAGAAGCAAAAAATGGCCAGTTTTCATACATTTCTTGGAGCGTACTTAAACCTTCATTAGTGGATGCATATTCAGTAAGACCTGTACCTGATGCATACCATGCAGGCATCAATTGACGGCTCTGAGTCCAGGCAAACACCCATGGAATGGCTCGAAGATCATCAAAGTGATCTGTTCCTTTGCGACTCATAGGTCTTGAGCCGATATTAAGTGCACTAAGCTCTGGTAATGGTGTTCCTTGTTTGAAGTAAGCTAGAAACCCTTCATCTTGGAAGACCAGTGATTGGTAAGTCTTAAGTGAGACTTCAGAGATCTGTTCCATTGCTTTCTGCCATTTCTCTTGTCTTTTATCTTTTTCAATTCCAGATACAGCCGATGTTAGCAGTGTAGTTGTTGCTTGCTCTAAACTTCTATAGGCAATATCATACAAAAGATAACGAGAAGATAACACTTCACCTTGCTCGGTAATCTTCACTCCAGCTGTGTATGTTTCAGGTGGCTGTGATAATAAACTTCTTCGTAGTGGACCGCCACCACGTCCAAGAGCACCACCACGTCCGTGGAAGAACTTCAGACGCAAGTTGCGGTCAGAAGCAAGGCGACTAATTTCTTGTTGTGCCTCATAAAGTTTCCAGTTAGCAGTAAGCGTTCCGCCGTCTTTGCTTCCGTCAGAATAACCAAGCATGATTTCTTGTCTGTTATCAAGCTTTTCGAGATGATTTTTATACACTGGAAGATCAAATAATGTTTCCATGATGGAAGGACCAGCTTTTAAATCATCGATTGTCTCTAGCAATGGAGCGATATTCAAATCACTTTCGATGCTGCCATCTGAATGTAAGCGATAGATGTTTGCCTCTTTAGCAAGAACAAGTACTTCAAGCAAGTCACTTGCAGATTGTGTCATGCTAATTAAGTATACTGAAATTGAATTCAAACCAAATTCATTATGTGCTTTCTTAATCATGTTAAAAATATCAAGGATTTTTCTCGTTTTTTCAGAGTAATCTTCATATGTTGAGAGCACAGGCCTTGGATCTTCTAGAACATCGCTAAGCAATTTCACCTTTTCCTTTTCAGGAAGAGATGCATAGTCATTAGCAACATTTACTCGTTTAAATACTTCTGCAATAGCTGCTTCATGTTCACCGCTATGATTTCGGATATCTAAAGTAGCAAGATGAAAACCGAAGAGTGACGCCTGGCGTATCAGCTTAGTAAGATCCGCGAAATGATATCGTTCCGGATGGTGCTGACGAAGGCTGTTGGCGATTAGCTTCAAGTCCTCAATAAAACTTTCTACATCACTATATCCCTTATCAGAATTAATGCGATTAAGCTTTTCTAATACGTAAGCAAGTTTAACACGATAAGCTTCATGTGCAACGCCCCACTCTTTTACTTCTGGAAATGCTTCTTTATCTCTTTCGATTGAAGCAATGAGTTCACCACAAATTGGTATACGATTGGTGGATTGACTAAGCTTCCGCATTAAATTTTTGATGGATTCTTTATATTTCGAAAGGACAACATCACGCTGTCTTTCAAGTGTGTTCCAAGTTACTTGAGGTGTTACGAATGGGTTACCATCACGATCTCCCCCAATCCACGAACCGAATTTCAGGATATTAGGAATGCGCCACTCTGCATCCGGATAGTGTTCTTGGAGACATTCTTCAAGTTCTTGATGAATTTGAGGAAGAACCTCAAAAAGCGTTTCTTCAAAATAGAAAAGTCCCATGTTGACTTCATCCATTACAGAAGGCTTTTTATGGCGCAGTTCATCTGTTTGCCAAAGTGTCGTAATTTCATTTAATAGCTCTTCTTTAAGTCCTTTTTGCTCACGCTTTGTAAGCAATGGGTTGTCCAATTGTTGTAATGAGACTGCAATGCGCTTATGAATTTCAAGCACGGATCGTCTTGTTGCTTCTGTTGGGTGTGCAGTAAGAATTAATTCAAGAGAAAGAGATGATAGTGTATCTTCAATCAGTTCACCTGGCACATTATTTTTCTTAAGCAGAGCGATTGCATGTGGTATGGAACCTGGTTGTGATTGGTCCTCTTCAAGCATTTGATAATCGCGTCGTCTTCTAATGCGGTGGTTTTGCTCAGCGATATTTACAAGATGAAAATACAATGCAAAGGCACGAATGACTTGCTTTCGCATCGGTGGTTTAAGTGTATGAATTTCTTCTTTAAGTTCATGAGATGTTTCTTGACTTACTTCCTGTCTAAGTGATTTCGTCTTCTCACGAATCGATTCAACCCTATAAAGAAGTTCTTTGCCGCCATGCTGCACTAAAACGTCACCTAATAAACTTCCCAGCATACTAATGTCACGTCTTAGGGCAACGTGGTGACTCTGTAGTGTCGAACGTTCTGTATCCATAGCCATGTACAATCAACCTTTCTTTTTCTTATAGAGATATCTAATTAAATATTAAAAATATTTCAATAAACTTATTATAAACAAGAAAATTTATTCTTGTCATCTTTTATGACGCTGCCACTTTTGCTTTACATCGGCTATACCTACTTACATTAAAGGAATGAAAACGCATTCAAATAAAATTTATTTTTTTCGAGAATCTATAAAAAAACCTCGCAAAAAAGGCGAGGTAAGGTCAAATCAATTTATTATCTTCTTTTATTATATAGAGAATTTTCGTTTGAATTGGTCGATTTTTTTGTTTTCACCAACCATCAAAATGACGTCCCCTTTTTCAAATGCCACTTCAGCATAACGGCTTAAAATGGGAGAATCCTGACGTAAAATAAGTGATACGTTTAATTCATATTTTCTTGAAAATTCGAGATCAAGAAGCGTTTTACCTACTAATTCATCAGGTACTTTGATCTCAATTGCTGATACATTCTTTGTAATTTCGATGTATTCAAGGACGTTAGGCATTGTAATTTGCTTCGCAACCTTCATGCCAGCCTCTTCTTCTGGATAGATAACTTGATCTGCACCTAAATTGGATAAGATCTCACCAATCTCACGACTCACAGCTTTCGTAATAATTTTCTTTGCGTTCCGATCGTGAAGACGATTTGTAATTAATATGGCTGAATACGCATCTGTTCCAATAGCAACAAATACGGCATCATACTGTTCCACATTCAAATCATCCATGACACGATTTTCACGAAGGTCCCCTACAATGGAATGTGTTGTATAATCATCAACATCTTCTAATGGGCCTTCATCTTTATCACAAACAACAACATCGCATTTCTGGGCATATAATTCTCGGATGATTCCTTTAGCGAACCGCCCAGCTCCTATAACTAAATATTGCTTCCGCATATTGAACACTCCTTAACCTACAGCGAGATCCTCTTTTAAATAACGCGTTCGTGACCTTTCAATTTTGAATACAACATAGATGAAACTAAAGACACCAATCCTTCCGATAATCATTAACATACAGAGAAGCAATTTAGAAATGCCAGCGAGCTCTGCGGTTATTCCCATCGAAAGACCAGTATTCGTAAGTGCTGAAAGAACTTCGAACGCAACCATTTCGATTTCCTGCGCCTCAAAAATTGATAGAAAGATGGTTGAGAAACCGAATAAAAAGATAAAGGTTAATAAAATGAGAAACGATTTGTTAATCGAATCCTGAGAAATCGTCTTTTTAAATAATGTTGTATTTTCTTCCGATCGTGCAACAGATATCATCTTTGCAACTAAAACAGTAAAGGTTGTTAAACGTAAGCCTCCCCCTGTACTAGAGGAAGCGCCGCCGATAAACATCAAACTCATCAATATTAGGAGGGTTGTTATATTAAGCGTCGAGATATCAACCGTTGTTAGTCCACCGTTTCTTGATGTCGCAGATAAGAAAATAATATTGACGAGTTTATTGAACAGTGAAAGATGGCTAAATACCCCATTATGCTCTAATAGAAAGTAAATGACTGTTCCGAAAAGAAATAAAGAACTGTGCAGTCTAATGTTCACTTTTGTAAATAAACTTTTCTTCTTTCGAAATGCAAATATGTATTCGACTATGGTCGGAAACCCAAGACTTCCAAGAAAAATCATAGTAGCAGACGTTAATAAAAGCAACCAGTTTTCTTGAAATGAAATTAAACTATCACCGAATAGATCAAATCCGGCATTGGTAAAACTTGCTACACTGTGAAAAACAGTGATAAATATGGCTTCTTTAAGTGAACTTGACTGTTCATGTATCCCATTAAACATTAAGCCGAAGCCTATAGCTTCAACCGTTAAGGCAATCATCAATACAGAAAGACTCAACGAACGGATTGTTTTTAACTGGGTTTGGTTCTGGTCTTTAGAGATTAGCAACATACTCGACAACGTTAGTTTTTTTCCCATCATCATAAACAAATAACTAACAAGTACTAGTATTCCAATACCGCCAAGCTGCATTTCAATGATTAACATCGCTTGACCAATTCTTGTGAATTCGGAAGAAATGTTTAAAACGGTTAGCCCTGTTACACTAAGCGCACTTGTTGAAACGAACAAGGCATCAATTAATTGAATCGAACCGATATGAGAGATTGGCAGCAAGTAAAGAATTGCAAATAAAAGAATGGTTCCCATATACATTAAGAAAATATAGCGAAAGGATTTAATCGTTGATTTATTCTTAATCATAGCATCTCTCCACATACGTTCTTTCTACTTTGTTCCTATCACTCCACTATATCATGAAAGAAAAGCCTTTGCTTCACTCTCTGACAAACACAAAGCCATAGAATTGGTGCAGGTTATCTTTCACCATCTTTTTATCTAATCGTACAGTAGAAAACCTCTTAAGACGATTCTTAAGAGGTTTTCTTAGCCGTTTTTGTATAGTAATCTACAAGACCCATCGCACACACCTTTAAATCGACGCTGATATAGTTGTAAACAGCATGATCTTCTGGAACATCATGCTCATCTAACACCGTTTTAACGAGAAGTAACAGTTCTTCTGCTAACAGATTACTCATTTCCACAAAAGAACCCTCTTCTAATCGATCAACGGTTGTTTCTGTTTTTTTAAGGAAAAGTGACAACCAGTGCTTAAGCTGTCTAGATACTTCACGAGGATTATCAGACTTGCCATAATGCCCGAAATAGATAGCATTTGGATAATAAGAAAAGATTTTTTTAGCTGAATCAAGCATTGCTTCAGGATCAAATTGGTTTGGTGATGTTGAGGGCAAATACAATTCAAAATCCAGCTGTGGATAATAAACACCTACGGTATCTCCTACAAAGACCCCATTCGTCTTCGAATCATGTATCGAAAAATGATGCTTTGCATGCCCTGGTGTGTCAAAGAATGTTAGCGTTCTTTTTGGGCCAATTGATAAGGTGTCTCCGTCATTCATCACCATTAAGCGATCCTCTGGAATCGGCACAATAGGGTCAAAGAGCTCATCGAATTTATTTCCATAAACTGCTTTTGCGCCTTGAATGAGGCGCACTGGATTACAAAGGTGACGTGCACCTTTTGGATGAACAATTACACGAGCATTTGGACACTTTTCAAGTAAGAGACCAGCACCTCCAGCATGATCAAGGTGTATGTGAGTAATGATAATATTCTTAATTGACTTTAATTCAATATTAAGGTCTTTAAGCCCTTCCATTAAATAAGGTATAGAGGGACTGGCACTTGTCTCAATGATAGTGAGCTCTTCTTCGTGTAGTATGTAACTTCCAGTTCGTTTCGCAAAGGTTAAGTCGTAAAGGTCAACAAGAGATAAATCCTTTTCAATTCTAAGCGTTTCTAGCATATCAATCTTCCCTCCAAGCATTATCATACTCTTCTAGGAAACAATTTCTCTGTATCGATTGAAAAACCTTTTTTTCAATCGATTATTGATGCAGATGAGCGGTTGAGTTATAAACCTCATGCTTCCAGCCTTCAGCCTGTTTCTCTAATATCGTTAGCGATGTATTATATAGGTGACTATTGTGATCGAGAGCGGGTAATGCATCTTTAAAAAAGTGTCTCAAAAAGGAACCATGACTAACAATTAAGATATTTTTATCCTGATAGGTTCTCTGGAATTCGGTGATAGCTTCTGTTGCGCGTGCCATGACAAGCTGTTCTGCTTCAATACCAAGATCTAATTCTCGCCAGTTCTCTCCCCATTTATTAATTCGCTCTTGTTCAGTTGTTCCTTCAATCATACCTCCTCCAGCTTCCCGTAAGCGTTGATCGATTATTACATCAATACCAAGATTTCCAGCAATAATATTAGCTGTTTGTTCGGCTCTTGCTAAATGACTAGAGAAAATGATATCCCATTTCCCTTTATCAAGATGTTGCGCGAGCTTTGCTGCGTCCCTCCGCCCATCATGATCAAGGTGAATATCTGAACTGCCCTGCGCTCTCTTTTCTTTATTCCAGGATGTGCTACCGTGTCGAATAAATCCAATTCTCATCTCGATTCTCCCCATATTGAATTATTCTCATTTCCATGAGTCACTTAGTGTCATATGAATTAATCCTTGAATATCTCTTACACGATTTTCTCCACACACTTGCCGGTTGATTAAACTGCATAGAGCTACTAAGTCTGCTAACTTGGCTAACTTTTTCCAATTATCACTTAAAACAATTCCACTTTCGTTCAAACCAGTGATAAGGCCAGATTCGAATGATGACATATGGATATACTGGTATCGAAGCATGTTGCCAATATCGAAATAGATGCTTCCTGATAAAGCAAATTCCCAGTCTAGTACAGCGCTAACATCGGACCCATTCATTAAGAGGTTTAGACCATTAAAATCACCATGAACAAGCCTTGCTCCACTCTCGTCTTCTTCAAATAGATGGGCGTTCCCCCTCGTAAACCTATGTATTTGATCAATTTCATTATTCGGTAGCCACTTGGAGGCATAACCAGCCGTAAAGAAAGACTCAATTGTTGAGATAAAGTTTTCTGGTGTTAGGCGGAATTCTTCAGCAACAGTTAATTCTGTGTCTAAAAATCCATACGTATCAAAAGTTAGTTCTCGAAGTGCTGCAAGTTGTTGGCCAATGGATCTTCCCATTCGATTCATGTTACTTGGAGAAGAATCCGTTAAATGGTGATAAAGCAAAGAACCATTTTTCCATTCTAGAATACCTACACCATACCCATTCCACATTGTTACATGCAAGAAACGTGGGGCCAGCACTTTGTCTGGTAGAATAGCGTGAAGCGTTTCTTCTCTTAATAGGCTCTCGTGATTTTTGGTCACTCGTACAACGACGAAATTCGCTTCAACTTCTACCTTGTAATTTGTATGGCTTAATCCACCTGAGAGAAGTGTAACGTTCTGAACGGTGAGGTTGCTAGAATAACTTCGAATGATTGATTGTATGGCTTCGATAGGAATTTCAATAATAGGATTGTGACGTTCCCAGTTTGTTTTCATGTAACCCCTCCCTCTCCTTATCATATCAACATCATAACAAATAAGCTCTTTCTCGAAAGAGAAAGAGCTTATAAATTAGATCCAGTTTATTGGTAAAGGCAACACGTCTTGAACCTGTTTTTCATACTTCGTAACCTGTTCTTTTGACATCCATATTCGAACAGAACCGTGGTCATCACTACTTCTTATCAAGCGTCCAATTCCCTGCCTAAGCCTGAGTAGCATATATGGCAAGTCAACTTCAGCGATTGGATCCGCGGCGTGACTTCGCTTGGCTTGGAAAACGGGATCGTTAGGAGGGAAAGGTAGTGAAGAGATCAATACCTGTGTAAGAGCTTCTCCTGGTACATCTAGACCTTCCCACAGATGGTAAGAACATAGTACAGCAGAGTGATCACGCTGGAATTGTTTTACAATTTCACTAATCTCCCTATCCCCTTCATAGATCATCTCAAAGGTCCAACTTTGATTATCTGCCCAGTCACGGAACCGATCCATTTCTTCGAGCGACGAGAATAACATCAAGGATTGGCCATTGTTATCATTAAGGGCTTTACCCATGGCTTCCCACTTCTCAATTTCGTTTTCTGAAACTGTTCCATTCATCTTCATTTGAGTTTCATAATCAAAAGGTGATTTAACAGAGAAAGAAGCGTACTTTTGTATCCCAAGGCTGCTTGCAGTATATGAGAAGTCACCTGCTTGAGATAGTGTTGCAGAAGAAAAGACGAATGGAATTTTTTGAGAGAAAACTTCCTTTCGTAGAATATCTTCTACAAGTCTTGGCATGATGACAAGAGACGTCTGAGTTTCAGTTTCCTCTAACCAATGAATGCCTTGTCCGTCATGAAGTAACGTTCTTAGCCCATAGGCGAAGAATTCAAGGTATTCTTCCATGATTTTCACATGGTAATCTTCCATCACATAAAGTTCAGAATCAAAAACGAGCTGTTCAAGCAATGCATCAACTTTTTCAGCGATCGTCTTGGCAGTTGAAAGCATCACTTCTGTTCGTGGTACATCTTTACGAACGGACCCTTCTACAGCTTTAGAAGATTTGCTAAGATGAGCAAACCATTCATCGTGTAGTTCAAGAATATCTTCCACAAGCGTTAAGGATTCTTCACGAACATCCTGATCCATATACCCTGTTAAGATGCTAGAAAGTGTTTCCGAATGAAAGCGATAGGTTAATCCTTTTTGTGCGGAAAATTCGAGAAGGTGACCTTCATCGAAGACAACTGTACTTGCTTCAGGTAACAATGGAAGTTGCCCTTCACGTTTGCGAGAATCCTTTGTCCAAATATGCTCCATGTAAAAATCATGTGAACAGATGATGAGATCACTAGCATGACGGTAATACTCACGATTTAATGTCTGACCACAGCGATGGCGCCAATCACATGTAGAGCACTGCTGAAGGGGATCCCACGCAATCTTCTCCCACTTTTCATTCGGTACCCATGGATACTCTTTACGGTCACCATAGCGTTTGAAAGATTTCATTGATGCTGCAGGCTCGTATACGAATTCTGGTATTTCATCATGAACACTTAGAATATCTTCATCATCTGTTCGGTGAGCAAGATGATCCAGTTTCTTCACGCACACATATTGCTCTCTTGCTTTTGCAAGTCTCACATCAACGGTTAAACCGAGGGCTTTTTCAAGCTTCTCAATGTCCCCGCCTTCTTTAACGAGCTGCTCAATAAGCGTTTCATCAGCACATGAAATAATAGCAGGTTTACGCGTGTAGCGTGCATAGCAAATGGCATATAGCAAATAAACAAACGTTTTACCTGTCCCAACGCCTGCTTCTGCGAATACGACACTTTTATTTTTAAAAGCCTGTTCGATTTGAAAGGCCATGAAGATTTGTTCATCGCGAAGCTCATAACCGTGTTCAGGGAGGATATCATAGAAAACATCTCCGATATAGTCACCGAGCTTTTCGAAAAAGGAATCTTCCTTTGTAATTTCAAAAGGTAATGATTGTGTCATGTACGGTCTCCTCTTCTAGCTTGATCCGTCCTGTATAGTAGAACAACTCTGTCATTATTTTTAACGACAGCTGTGGTTTCTTTTGTTCATCTTGCGTGTATATGAATGTATCAATATGAAAAACAAGAAAACCACCTTTTATCATAACAGATTTAGTGTTATTAGTGAAAAAAGATCTACTGTTGAATCAGCGCCTCACCGATTAATTGAAAGGAGCGTAAACGGTCACGTCTACTTGGTATCATTGTTGTAATCATTAACTCATCTGGTTGATAGATAGTCTTTAACTGCTCTAACTGTTGTTTAACGTCATCAATCGTCCCTGCTATTAGCTTAGAAGAAGGATTAGGTTCAACCTTAATTTCTTTAGCTTCTTCAAGGGTTGGTAATTTCGTCTCACCCTTTGATTGGAAGTCATTCAAAACATGAACCCATTGTGCAAGTTCTTCTGCGCGCTCCTTTGTTTCACTACAGATCACAGATACAGCAAATAAAGTGTATGGGTTACTTCCTTTAAACTCACTTCTATACGTATCTAGTAGCTCTCTACCGTCTTTATCGCTCATAAAATACCCGAATGCGTAAGACATCTCATTTCTAGCTGCAAGCTTTGCACTTTTGATTCCTGTTCCAAGTAACCATTGTTCAGGTGCTACGGTAGGAACAGGTGCCGCATCTAAGCTATTGTACATATGATCATTGGGAAAGCCATTTCTTAAGAAGCAAAGCAGTTCTTCCAGTTTTTCTGGCATTCGTGTCACTTCTTCAAGAAATCGACCTGATAAGGCGGTTGTTGCTTCAGCTGAGCCACCAGGTGCACGTCCTAGTCCTAGATCGATTCGTCCCGGAAATAATGTTGCTAGTGTGTTAAATATCTCCGCGACTTTATAAGGTTGGTAATGTGGAAGGAGAATAGCTCCTGCACCAATTCGTATTTCTTTTGTATGTGCACCAAGGTAGCTAATGAGAACTTCTGGCGCAGGACAAGCTACATGGTTAAGGTCATGGTGTTCTGTAATCCAGTACCTTGTGTAGCCTAGCTTGTCTGCAAGTACCGCAAGTTCCTTTGAGCCTTGAAGTGCATCAGCTACCGTTTCTCCTATGAAGAGTGGTGATTGATCGAGAATACTTAATTTCATTATACACCTCTTTTTACAACCATTTACTACTATCATATAGATAGAAAAGACCCATTTATCCTCTCATTATGAGAAAAACGCCCTGTTCGGGCGCTTAAACTAATAAGTTAAAGAGGTCTTGATCTTTATTGATTTCGATATATGAAAAGCCTTTGCGATTCATACGTTCAATTAATGGTTCGTAGTCTTCTTTTTGTTTCAACTCAATTCCTGCAAGTACAGGGCCACGATCTCGGTTATTCTTTTTCGTATATTCAAAGCGGGTGATGTCATCAGTTGGACCGAGGACATCTGCCATAAACTCTTTCAAAGCACCTGCTCGCTGTGGAAAGTGGACGATGAAATAATGTTTTAATCCTTCGTAAATAAGCGATCGCTCTTGAATTTCTTGCATTCTGTTAATATCATTATTACCACCACTAATTACACATACCACATTTTTCTCTTTAATCTGATCCCGATAAAAATCTAACGCTGCAATTGACATCGCTCCTGCTGGTTCTGCCACGATCGCATTTTGATTATACAACTCAAGAATGGTCGTGCAAATCTTTCCTTCAGGTACAAGGACAATATCGTCAAGAATGTGTTTACAAATATCAAGCGTTAATTTACCTACCTGCTTAACAGCAGCCCCATCAACAAATTTATCAATGTAATCAAGAGACAGAACCTCGTCGTGATCAAGAGAATTCTTCATACCTGGAGCACCCTGGGGTTCAATTCCAACGATTTGAGTATGGGGACTGATGCTCTTGACGTAAGAACCAACACCAGATGCAAGTCCTCCCCCTCCAATTGGTACCATCAAAAAGTCCACTTCATCAATATCATTCATAATTTCTAGTCCCACAGTTCCCTGCCCTGCGATTGTTCGATAATCGTCAAATGGATGTATAAATGTCTTATCATTCGAATTACAAAACTTCTTTGCCGTTTGAAAAGAGTCATCAAACGTATCACCAGTTAAAATCACTTCTACATTTGCTCCCCCAAACAGTTCTACTTGAGTAACCTTTTGTCGAGGCGTAGTCGCTGGCATAAAGATATGACCTTGAATGTCTAACGCCTTACAAGAAAAAGCAACACCTTGCGCATGATTACCAGCACTTGCGCATACTATTCCACTTTCTTTTTCATCTGCATTCAAACTTTGGATTAAATTATAAGCGCCTCTAATCTTAAATGACCTTACGTTCTGAAGATCCTCACGCTTTAAATAAACATTGCAGTTATATCGATCAGAAAGGATTTCGTTACGCTGCAGTGGAGTAGGCACTACAACTTCCTTTAATACTTGATTTGCGATAATGACATCTTCTACCTGTACTTTGCTGATTGTTTTACTCATTCTCGCACTCCTTCTGATTAATAAGAATAGTTTAACTTTTTAAAATTCATTTTAACATAATTTAATGCGGTTGTACGTTATTGTTCTAAATGTGCTTAATTTCTTTTCAACAGTGAACCATGCTACAATTCTATAAGATAACGAATAGGAGGAGGCTACTTCATGGGGAACTGGGCATTTGTTTCTGACTTTGATGGTACGATCTCAAAAAAGGATTTTTATTGGCTTGTCATTGAAACGTATTTTCCAGAAGGTCAGGAGCTCTATAAAAAGTGGAAAGCTGGAGAATATCAGGATATTGATTTTCTGCAGAAGGTATTTAAATCAATTGATCAGAATGAAGAACAAATCATAGAGGATATTCGATCACTACCTATTGATGAATATGTTCCTTCCTTTATAGAAAAAGTTCAACAGAGCGGTGGGGACTTCTATATTTTAAGTGCGGGAACGGATTATTACATTCATCATATTCTTAAACAATATGGTATTCAGAATGTACCTGTCTTTTCGAATAAAGGCTATTATGAAAACCAAAACGTACACCTTTCGATTGATGAAAATCACAAACATTATTCAAAAAGGTATGGCATTGACAAATCTAAGGTCATAGAAGAAATGAAGGAAAAATATGATTTTATATACTTTGCAGGTGATAGTGAACCGGATTCTCATCCTGCGAAAGTAGCAGATCTTACTTTTGCAAAGGATGCACTTCAAGATATTCTAAAGGAAAATGGTGTGCCGTTTATCGGTGTGGATACGTTCTTAGAGATTGAGGAGATTCTTCGTAATAAAGGAATCCTTAGCTAGTACTCTTTTGATAAAAAAGTGACGTACAGAAAAAATAGACGCTGTATTTTCTAGCGTCTATTTATATTTTGTTTACATAATGTTTTTATTATCACCTACAGTTCGGTTCGAATATCCCAAAGCTCTGGGAAAAAGCGGTGATCCAGCACTTTTTTTAAATACCCTACACCTGACGATCCTCCTGTTCCTTTTTTAAATCCTATAATGCGTTCAACTGTCTTCATATGGCGAAAACGCCACTGCTGAAGCCAGTCCTCAATATCCACCAGCTTTTCAGCGAGCTCGTAAAGATCCCAATACGTTTCAACATCACGATAGACTGATAGCCAAGCCTTCATTACCGACTCATTCTTCTCATATGTAACGGTTACGTCCCGTTCCAGTATATCCTCATCAATTGGTAATCCCGCCTTAGCGAGAGCTTTAATAGCAACATCATAAATGCTTGGAGCCTCATAGGCTTCTACTAAATGATGATGAAGTTCCTGATCCTTTTCATAAATCTTAAGTACGTGTGAAGTTTTGTAGCCAAGTGCAAATTCGATCATTCTGTATTGATACGATTGAAACCCTGAAGCCTGTCCAAGTGAATCACGAAACTCCATGTACTCTGATGGTGTTAACGTGGAGAGCACGTCCCAGGCTTGAATAATTTGCGTCTGTGTTTTTGAGACGCGAGCAAGCATCTTAAAGGCTGTAGAAAGTTCGTTGTTTTCAATCGACTCAATCGCCCCTCTTAGTTCGTGGAGAATTAACTTCATCCAGAGTTCACTTACTTGATGAATAATAATAAAAAGCATTTCATCATGATGCTCTGAAAGCCTGTTTTGACCGGAAAGAATCTGATCAAGATTTAAATACTCTCCGTATGTCATATTATCTTTAAAATCAGTATGTATAGATGCTTCAGTTGGATCTTGACTATTATATTTTTTGTCCATTAGTGTACCTCCTTCTTAATGTAAGCGAATACAAAAAATAAAAATATGACGAGTTCCTTCATTAATATTAGACCTTATCGCAATGGCTCTTTTTATACTCATGCCCTAAAAAAACATCAGAGGAAACACTGCCTGCAAGAAAAGCACTACTATTAACGAACGGAATTTGTATTGTTTTATGATCATCAATTAGTAAATGCATCAATCTAGAGGCCATATTCCCCTTGTCCCCCATCATAAGTATAACATGTTCTAAACATCGGATTCTTACAAACTAAAGTTGAACAGAGATTCGTCAATTTGCTCCTGCTCTATTCCAATGTATCTGAGTGTAATAGATGGCGCAGAGTGGCCGAATATTTTCTGAAGCATCGCAACGTCTTTTGTTTGTTTGTAATAAAAATACCCAAACGTTTTCCTCATTGTATGTGTACCTATTTCGGAAAGCCCCGCTTCAGCAGCAGCCTGATTTAATATTTTGTATGCCTGCCCTCTTTGGATTGGTAAATCCGTTTTGTGAGAAGGAAATAAGAAATCTTGATCTTGCATATCAAACGTATACGATTCTATTAATTCTTTAAGCGAATAGTTTATTGGAAATCGTTTCGTTTTCCCAGTCTTTTTCTCTTTGATCACAATGTGAGTTTGATTTCGAACATCTTCTACACGTAATGGAAGCAGATCACTAATTCGAAGGCCGGTATTAATTCCCATCAGAAACAAAAACCAATCTCTGGAATTTCGTCTTCGTAAATTCTGTTTGATCAATTTTATCTTCTGAGGGTCTCGAATGGGCTGAACCGTGTTCATAGAGACACCCTCCTTTCTATATCCGATATGTATCATTAACGATAAGTAATGGTTCAATAAGTTTCATTATACCGTTCCTAGCTTCCTAAGAAAAGAAAAAAACCGCGAAAAACAAGCTTTCATTCATTTTCATAATGATACACAATATATGTTTTGTATCATTATGTAGAAATAGTTGCACTTAGATTAAAATAACCGGTACTATCTTCATTAGTGTAAGATTGATTAAAATTAAACAACCACCCACTTTATAAGCAGGTGATTGTTTAAAAGTACGAACATATGACTGGCGAAAGATTCACTCTTTGTTGAGATTAGTTTCATATCCAAAATTTTTTATGGTAAAGGAAGCAATCACTCCAAAGGTGATAAATGCAAAAAGACTAATTATGATTGTAGAAATTCCTGCTTCCCATGGTATAACGACCTTCCCTTGAGAAGCGTTAAGTGGAATGACGATCGCCCAAATAATTGTCCCCCAAATTGCACCAATTAGAATTATGTTCAATTGTTGTAATACTTTCAGTTGCCTCGTTAGAACTAGCAAGATATAACCTGCAACTTGGCCCGCAAGAATATGTGTAATAAAGTGTATCAGCGTTAAATTTGCTCCAAGTTTAGAAAACCCACTTGACTCAGCCAGCATCACTATTCTTGCTTGGATTAAAGAACCGATCAGAAATCCAATTGTAAATTTAAGGACATCTACAGCTCCTCCTTTTTCATATTGTTTTTCTGAAGCGGTTTTTATATTCTGTTCCTCAGAAACCTTATATAGAGTAAGTAATGATGATAGCTCTGATTGAATGACAAAAAAAGCAGGCAAATTGCAGCTTTAGTTCTTGATTTATTGTTTTATCTATTGATATATTCTGGATATTTTAAATGAATTTTAATAATCAATTACGGTAATTGAAATTTATGTGATTTATGAATGGGTAACTGCAACAACTTCAACCTTAATTCGATCCGGGTCTTCAAAATAAAGAGCGTAATGACCTTTCCCACCTGCAAAGGGGTATTTATCCCTATAAAGAATGTTTATACCCATAGTCTCCAGTTGATTAAACAGATAATCAACATGTTCTCTAGACTTGGCGTGAAAAGCGAGATGGTTTAGCCCTATTCTTTTTCGATGATAACCATGATCTACAAAAGACTCTTCTACCTGCACGAATACAATGTAACTATCTTTCCACTTCCAACTCCTTCCCTCATCCCATTTTTGGAACGGTATGTACCCAAGTTCTTCTAATAACCAACCCCAGAATAAACTACTCTTTTTAAGATCTGAAACATACAACTCAATGTGATGAATCAATAGATCACTCCCTTGTTTCGTTAAAATGATATAATTAAATATATTATTATTATGTAAACTAAATATCACAGACAGAATTGGCATCTGTCTGTGATCGAGATGATACTATTTCTACAGATGATTATTGCACACAGCTGATTTTTCTAGGACCCAACGGTTTTTAAAAGCATTCGTTACAAATCGATCTTTTTCTGCGTATTCTCGTATCACATCTTTTATTTCGTCAGGCTGATATGAAAAGTTTCGATTATGTGCGAGGTCAGGGTAACCAGATCCTCTTAGTAAATAATCTGATGAAGCTACTCGGTACCACCTTTCTTCATCAAGTAACTGTCCGTTTACTGTAAGAGAGGTAATTCCAGTCCCATTGTGGTTAACTTCTATCCCGGAAACATGAAGTCTTCCTGCGTATTTACCTCTAAAACCAGGTCCCCTACCATCCGCCATACATACTGAACTATCAAGTGAACTTTCTAGAGCATTCTTAAGATGCTTACCTTGAATTTCAAAATAAGTTGGATTTAAAGGTGATGGGCAAATTTCAATCAATTTCTTATTGGATACAAAATTAACTATGCCACCATTTGCAATGCCACTATTAATAATTCCAATCTCACACTGAAAGCGATCTTTTAACCCATCTGCAATTAAATTAGTTAGTGGATTCTCTTCTAATACATCATCCCAAAGCGTGGTAGTGATATGGTATAGTGGCTCGCTTAAATTAGCAATCGCTTCTGCTTTACTTGATGCTAGAATACCTACAATTTCTTCGTCTTCTGTAGCTTTTGAAGTTGAAATCGTGGATGAGGCTAGTAGCTCTAAGGAGCCATTTCTGTATTCCATTTCAACGATACCCACATGTTCTCCGTACATCCCAGCTGAATTTATGATCGTTCCGTTTACTACTTTCGCTTCTTCATAAAGAACATGGTCGTGAGCTGAAAGAATTAAGTCAATTTCCTCAATTGCTTCTGCTAATTCAATATCTGCTTCCGTTCCAATATGATTCAATACAATGCATATGTCATATTGATTTTGGTGTTTCGTGATTTCTTTTCGTATTGACTCCTTGTAATCATTAATTTGAAAGCCCATTAAATCATTGAATTCTTGTAGATCTGGAGAAGCGCCTGTTAGTAAGATACGCAAGCCGTTTTTATTTAGTATGATACTGCTTCTAACACCTTCAAATGAATCTCCATTTGCTTTAAGCAAATTACAACTAATAAAAGGCACTGTAGAATTCACTGCCATATGCTCTAACGTTTCATTCCCATTAAACAATTCATTATTTCCAATCGTTAAAGCTTTATACCCAGCGGATTCGAGCATTTTGACTGCTGCTAATCCCCTCGTACCCTGAAGTTCTATACTTTTAAAATCAGCAAAGTCTCCTCCATCAAAAAGTAATGTGTGCTCATCTGAATAGTGTCTCATTAAAGATGTGGCTCTTGAAAAGGTCTCAAAATGACTATGGATATCGTTAGTATGTATGATGTTGAGCTTCATGATTGTCCCCCAATGGTTTCTAGCTAATTCATCTATCCTACTTATTTCTAAACATGATGAGAAAGTCCTGCTTAATCCCTGTTTTTAATTAGTCCTTTTTTCTTGCTTTTATTTCGATGAAACTTGATTAAAGGAATTAATGAAACAATAAAGAAGACTCCTTTAATCAGTAAAAAACAAAGGAGTATGATCTATGTCAAATATCGGAAATGAAGTCCAATTTAATATCTATAAACAAATGCATTCCCCAGATCCAAACCGCCTTCCGACGCGATTTGAGGAATGGGAAAAGCGAGCTCGAGAAGTTTTAGAAGATGGCCCTTACGATTATGTTGCAGGTGGTTCTGGTGGTGAAGATACCGTTCAAGCGAATAGAGAAGCATTTAAGCGCTGGCATATCATGCCTCGTGTCTTTAGAAATGTGGAAGATCGAAATTTAAAACTAGGGTTATTTGGTAACATGCTTCCTTCCCCTCTTATGGTAGCTCCGATTGGTGTACAATCTATTATTCATAATGATGGAGAACTCGCTACGGCAAAAGCTGCTGCATCAATTGGAGTGCCGTACATTGCAAGCTCAGCTTCTACTCATTCAATGGAAGAAATTGCGCAAGTAATGGGAGAAGCACCTAAGTGGTTTCAACTTTATTGGAGCAGTGATCCTTCTATAGCAAAAAGCTTTGTGGAGCGTGCTGAAAACGCTGGATATACCGCTATAGTTGTTACACTCGACACACCGATGATGGCATGGAGGGAATTTGATCTTAAAAATGTGTACTTACCATTTCTGATTGGTGAAGGAATTGGAAATTACCTGACTGATCCGGCTTTTCGTGCAGGGCTCAAGGTTCCACCTGAAGAAGATTCAATGGGAGCCATTATGCATTGGACTCGAATATTTGGCCATGCAGGATTAACATGGGAAGATCTTGCCGAGCTGAAGACCTATACATCACTACCAATCATTTTAAAAGGGATTCTTCACCCGGAAGACGCAAAGCTCGCTTTAAAATATGGTGTTGATGCCATCATCGTATCAAATCATGGAGGTCGACAGGTTGATGGCGCTATCGCTGCTCTTGATGCTTTACCAGCCATAGTTGAAGCAACCCAAAACCGTATTCCCATTCTAATGGACAGTGGCATTCGTCGTGGAGCTGATATATTCAAAGCACTTGCTCTTGGAGCCAAAGCGGTCCTCATTGGAAGACCTTGTATGTATGGACTAGCTGTTGCTGGTGAAACGGGAGTGAGACAAGTTATGACCAATCTTCTTGCAGACTTTGATCTAACGATGGGGTTATCAGGTTGCCGTGACTTAAATGAGGTGAATAAAGAAATGATTATTCCAGCAAGTCGATAAATGTAACCTTTCCTCAAACGTAAAACGACTACAATACAAAAATGAGCAGTTCAATATAGGTGCAAATGTCTTGCACCTATAATTAAACTACTAAACAATATTGCGCTATGCTTTTTCATTCTATTTCCATTGTACTGCTTCACTATGCTTCTGCACTGTTGAGCTTCGTTTTAAATAGATAACATAAATAATCATGGAGATTATGACCGATACTCCTGCTGTTAGATAGATATCAGCATAGCCAAACTTAGAAGCAATCAATCCAAAAAACATTGCCCCGAGGCCGACTCCTAAATCAAACGCTGAGAAAAATGTAGCGTTAGCCATTCCTTTTCGATTCAAAGGGGCTTCATTAACTGCCCATGCTTGAAGAGCAGGTTGTACTGAGCCGAAACCAACACCAAACAGAAATGCCGCAAGTAACAACATAAACTGATTTGACAGCAAAGTTAGGTCAATCATTGCAGCTAGAATTAGTAAAGCTCCTGGTAGAAAAATGGCTTTATGCCCTTTCCTGTCATAAATTCTTCCTGCGAAAGCTCGAACTGCCATTAATGATAGTGCAAATACTACAAAGTACCATTCAATTCCATCTATACCAAGCTGTTCAGCATAAAGTGGTAGAAAGGTGGCAATTCCACCAAACACCATTGTTATAAAGAAGAGCAAAAGCGACGGCATTAATGCAGATTTTTCAAATACATCCCATTTCTTTTTCTGAACGGGTGTCTTATTTGCAGGTTTATACCTTATAAATGCTGCTATAACAAATGAAATGAAACCGGCAGCTGCCGCAATTAAAAACATTGATGTGAAATCAAAAACAGCAATAATTAACAGTCCTAGTGCAGGTCCAAATGCCATTGCTAAATTACCAGCTAACCCGAAGTATCCCATTCCTTCTCCCCTGCGCTTTTGAGGGATAAGGTCAGTAGCAATCGTACCTACTGCGGTAGTAGACATCCCCCAACCAAGACCTTGTACGATTCGCATTAGAAATAATAGAATTAGACTTCCAGTAAAAGCATAGGAACCAACAGAAATAACGAAAACCAATAGACCGATTAAGAATACTACTCTTCTGCCTAAAGATTCGAGAACATGTCCACTCCATGGACGAATTAACAGTGCCGAAAGAGTAAATATACCCACGACGAATCCAATGAGCTGATCGCTTCCGCCAAGTTCATTCACAAACAATGGTAATGTAGGTAGAGTCATTTGGAAACCAGCAAAAATAAAAAAATTGGAGATGCAAATGAAAATAAAATCACGTGTCCATATTTTCTCTTTCGACAAGTTCTGATGACCTTGCATGCTTATTCCTTCTTTCCTTCACGTTTTATCCATACTAATCTTACACTACTCTTATAATTTCATGTGATTTCCTGCTCATGAAACGTAAGAAACGACCTTCTGAGAGTGAAGGTCGCTTCTATTAATTATTACTTTATTATTGTGATTTAGGAGATTGAAAGAACTCAATCCACTCACCGTCTGGACCAGCGAAAAATAAATATTTTGCTCCATTTGGAAGTTCATTAATTCCTTCATCAATAAAGGTCACGCCAAGATTTCGAATTCTTGTCCGCTCTTCTTCAATATCTGAAACAGTAAAAGCTATATGATGAACTTTTCCTTCGACAGGTAAATCAGCGTTATAGCCTTCAATCAATTCTAGGATAATTTGACCATCTAAGCCTAGAAATGCAAGCTGCTTATCACCATCAGGATGATTAAATTCATCAAGTAATTCAAGACCCAGAATACCCTGATAAAATCCTTTCGAAGCCTCGATATTTCTTACATGTACTCCTACATGCTCAAGTTTCTGTATACTCATAAAACACCAGCTTTCCCATCACGTAATCTGAATCTCACATTCAATACTCATATCTATCATACTAATCGTCTAATTTCAAAGCAAGGAAGAGGTCACAGCGCTTATTGATGAGGTACGACTTGATTTATAAACTCACCTGTTACGAGTGAAGATTGAAGTCTTATTGAAACGGCCGGTGGGAGAGTACCTTTCATAGCTTCAAAGGGTACGCCTAACCAGAGGACATTATGATTAATTGCTATAAATGGAAATGGAATCGCCTCCTCCACTTGTTTTGCTAGTGGAAATGAACTTAAAGGAGTGGGTGAGACAATTGTTAGCTTTCCTTTTGCTGCTTTGATTTGACTTTCCCATTCTTCTGTTAAAGAAGAGTCGTTCGGTAGAGCGAGTATAATTTCGCTTGCCTTCTTAATATCATCAAAAACGGAGTCTGTCTTCATTGCATGACTCCAACGCAAACGGGGATGCTGGTTTTTGACCCACTTCCCAATTTGAGATGGTGTAATTTGTTCATCTTGTTCTAATTGATGATCCACTAATTGATGTAACGTTTTAAATCGAGATATATTCTTCTTAATGTAGTCGACGTTGGTTACATGAATAAATTTACCCTTTGTTCTTGTCATAGCAACATTAATAAGACGTGCGCTATTCTGTCCAACTAGGAGCATGCCTGGGCGATTTTGTGGTTCACCATCTACTGTATCAAACACCATCATATCTCGTTCACTACCTTGAAACCGGTGGACGGTTGCTGAAAGAATATCGGCTTGTTGATGCTCTTGCAGTAAGTCTTCAAATAATAAACTCATCATCTTAGCCTGAGCACGATAAGGAGTGACGTAGCCGATAGATGTCATTCCCCCAAGTAATGATTCATAAATAGCTTGAAATGATACAAGAAGTTGCCACATGTTCATGCGTGATTTGGATGAATGTCCTGTAATGCAGAATTGACCAGTATGACTTGTATCGATAAGAGTAGAGGCACGTCCATGAAAAGGAGAGCGTTCTGCAATAGCTCTCCTCATTTCAGTTGTTTTGGGATGATCTTTTACAAGAGAGTGATAGATTTTATCATTTGTAAAAGCTGAGATAAGCGGATGCATCCTCCTTTGTTCATTAAGCAAGAAAAGTTGAGGATGCAGTTTTCCTTCTTGGACAGTATCGACTATACCACTGCAATGAAAAACATCTTCACGAAGCCATTTTGATACAAGAGGATGTCGTGCAGTAGCAATCGGTGGTAACTGCTTAAAATCCCCACATATGACAACTCGTTTTCCAAGAGATGCTGCAAACGCGGCTTGGGGAACATATGCCATACTCGCTTCATCAATAATCACAACATCGACTCGTTTTCGATAGATCGTTTCATCGATTGCAGCTTTTGCAAGCGTTGTGCCTATAATGGACGCTTCCTTTACAAACTGAGACTCTTTTCTACGAATCTGTTCGAGTATATTTCCTAGTTTCGCTTCAAGCTTAAGTAGTTGATCGGAATCTCTGTTGTTAAAAGATTTCGTTAGATCTTCTTTCAGTTTCTTACGTTCTGTCATTAAGTTTTCTTTCTCTTCAGCTAGTTCTGGGTGTTTTGTCCTTAAAAGCTGATCGGTATAAAGCGGTAGTTCTGATGGCACATCTCGCTGCAAACCGTATCTCATGATTTTACCTTCTTCAAACTTCTCTCTCGTTTGAATGAATGCAGCCGTCTCACGCATCAAGACATCGACAGCCTGATTGCTGTGAGATAAAACCAGTACTTTATTACCTCTAAAGAAATGGTTAGCTGCCGCTCTTGCGAGATTATGAGTCTTACCTGTTCCAGGTGGTCCCCATACAAACGTAACCGGGTTATATTTGGATCTGAGAATTAACTCATGTAGTTTACTTTTCGCTTTTCCTTCCGGATGCTTCGTAATTTCTGGTGGATTCATCATATTTTTAACTCTTGCTAACCTGCGTTTGCTTTTCTTAATTTCCTCTAACCGTTCATGTAGTTCGTCGAGTAGCTCCCATGGGTCGTGATAAAGATCCGCTTCACCTATAAGGTCACCAAACCCACCTTCTAAGGAAAGAATGATATTCTTACCTTCTGAAGAGAGTATTCTCCCCTCACGCTTTACATCTCCCATCTCAATTCGCACCTTTGAGCCGGTTGGAATCTGAATAGGCATAACGGCGTCAAAGTAATAGCGGAAGTCATCTTTAGAAGATAATATTTGTCCATTTACAATTTTGTATGGTCTACTTCCATATTTCTTCAGATGTGCAATTTCAGCACGTAATGCCATTTGCCATTCTTGTATTAGTTCTTTCATAATTAATCGCTTCCTTTATTACTTAGGAGTGCTCCTTAAAGAGACAACTTGTCTTTTTTCAATTCCTATACTATATCACGCATAACTCGAACTCTCTACTGAACTTTTAGTCAAGATGATGGTCGTGCAAATGCTCTAGGAACAATTCAAGGACTTTAGTCTGGAAAGGAGAACGCATGAGGATTGAGAAAGTTCGTTTGTATGTAAAATTCGGAATGGCGAGAACGACTAAAGTTCCAAGCTCTAATTCCTTTCGAATCGTCCACCTTGAAAGAAAACTAATACCAATTCCAGCTTCAACAGACTCTTTAATAAGCTGAGTGCTTCCGAACGCCATTGTATTACCTGGTGTGATCTCTAGATGTTTCCACATTTTCTCTGTAGCTTCTCTCGTTCCTGATCCCCCTTCTCTGACAATCCACATTTCGTTCTCAAGCATAGATCCATTTGCTACCTGTACATGAGAGGGTGAAGCTACAATGACCATTTCATCTTCTGTGAAATCTTCTATTTTCATATCCCGAGCAGGATAGTCTCCTTCAATAATTCCAACGTCTAATTGATGTGAATAAACTAGATCACCAATTTCTCTAGAGTTACCTATTGTAATGGACGGTGTAATGAGAGGATAGTTCTTTCGTATTTTAGCAATAACATGTGGTAATACATATTCTCCATATGTATAACTTGCACCGATTGTTATTTTCCCACTTGCACGATTACTTAAATCATCAAGCAAATAGTTCATTTTTGAGTATAAATTTAACAGTTCTTTTGCATGATGATAGACGATTTCGCCTGCTTTATTCATTTCTACTGAACGATTGCTTCGTTCCAATAGTTTCGTTCCTAATGACTCTTCAAGATTTTTGATATATTGACTTACGGCAGGCTGCGTCATATGAAGCTCTTCAGCAGCTCTAGAAAAATTTCGTTTCTCAACAACCGTTACAAAAACAGTTAATGGTTGATCCATTTAATCCACCTCACTATAACTAATTACTTATGATATGAATTATATTTAATTATTTCACTTATAGCAAACAACTAGGTAAACTATAAGAAGAGAAACGGAGGCAGAATCATGATCAATATAATCAGACAACAACAAACACTAACGCCTGGTATACGATGGATGCTAGGAATCGCGTTTACATTTTTCATTGCATTACTGGGCTATTATCTAGCAATGGTTCCTGGCTTTAAATTGACCGGACAACTCGCTTCTGCCATATTTATTTCAATCATCTACAGACAAATTGCGGGTTACCCTGAATGGCTTAGAGCAGGAATCACATTCTCTTCTAAGAAATTACTTCGATTTGCCATTATCTTATATGGAATAAAACTGAATGTTAGCTTGATATTACAAGATGGCTTGCCAATTCTACTTCTTGGTGCTGCTGTGATTGCTTTTGCCTTACTATCTTCTGTATGGCTTTCTAAAGCAATGAATGCAAACCGTTCGATTACTTTGTTAGTAGGTGCAGGAACTGGAATATGCGGAGCTGCTGCGATTGCTGCCGTAGCGCCCATCGTTGAAGCGAAGGAAGAAGATACTGCGATCGGAGTCGGAATCATTGCTTTATTTGGAACGATTTTCTCGGTAGGTTATACAATCGTTCGTCCATTTCTTCCCTTAACACCTTCCGAATATGGCATTTGGTCTGGTATTTCACTACATGAAGTAGCCCACGTTGCGTTAGCCGCAGCTCCAGGGGGAGAGACCGCACTAGCTATGGGACTTCTTGCAAAGCTTGGAAGAGTTTTCTTACTCGTTCCAGTTTGTTTTTTATTTATGTACATTGTGAAAAAGAAAAATATAGGAAGCAAGCAGCAGGTTCCATTCCCATGGTTCCTAGTAGGATTCATTTTGATGAGTCTTGCAGGTACTTATATCCTTGGCCCAATTGTTCCATTTTCAGAAACTGCTATGACGGCCGTTACGGAAGTCACAACATGGTGTCTAACCGCTGCTATGGTTGGACTAGGGCTGAGTGTAAGTATCAAAGATTTGAAAAATAAAGCATTAAAACCTATCGCAATTATTACAATTGTATCATTGACGCTTTCCATTCTAACCTTCTTTATCGTTAAATGGTTCTACTAGGCTTCTTCTGACTGGTCATCTTTTTTGGATGACCAACTTTTTCTTATTCGATCCACATAATGAAGCGCCGTTCGAACAATTAATGCGTGTAGTAGAATTCCTACAATCGTCAGAACGACAATGACGATTTTACTTACAAAAGATGTTGGTTCAACTGAAAAACGACCGACAAATAGGAGCGAGCCAAATGACCAAATCGCAGCATCTTGGAATGAATCCACAACAGGCTCATAGAAGTAAAAGGGAAATGTTGAAACAATCACAAAAACAAAGCTTGTGAGAAACCATGTTTGAGGCGACATTCCCATCGCTTTTCCAATGATAGGATTACTGAATCGTTTCGTAATCGTCTTAATTCGCCAGAGCCGATAAAGTCTAGCTAATTTTGCACTTTGAAAGATAGAGTCAAGTGGAATTAAAGCAATAAGATCAAAAGGATGCTTTTTAATATATTGAAACCGATCTTTAGATAGATAAAGAAAGACCATGTAATCTACAAAAAAGACAACCCAGGTCCCAATAAGGATTGCCTTTTGAAAAGGGGATTCATACCAAATTGTTGAAACAGACAAAATGACACATGCAAATAAAAGATACTGATAAATAAGTTTCCACATTGGACTATCCCCCCTTTTACCAAGGCTATGTTAGCGAGCAGTGTTGATTTTTGGCCCATTTACGCCCTGTGGTGACCAATCGCTTCGAGCAAATTCATTTGCTCAGACGATTGGTCACCACAGGACAACCTTTCAGCAGAGCTGAAAGGCGAGTGAAACTAAGGTTTCACTCGAATGAGCCAAAAATTGAGAAATCAACAATAAGAGCTAACATAGCCTTTACCAAAGTAATCAAACTAAAGTGTATCTATTTCGACGGTTGCAAACAAACGAAAAGGCTATGATTCAGCCTTTTCGTTTGTTTGCTTCTTTATAATTAGCAAGTACAACCGCAATTTGGTCTTCTATCTTTCCCATTTCTTCTTCATCAATAAACTGATTTAGAATGACTGAAAATATAAGAGGATGTTCAGTTCGAACATAACCAGACAAAGACGTTACACCGATTAATGAGCCTGTTTTCGCGTAAATGACCCCTTCTGCTACTGTGTTGCTTAATCGATTCCGAAGCGTTCCTCCAACCAATCGTTCAGGTTCGCCCGCAATAGGAAGAGAGTTCAAATATAAATCAAACCACGGCTTTTCTTGAATTCGATAAAGAAGTAATGAAAGTTGATTAGGTTGAATGAGAGTTATCTGTGAAATTCCTGACCCATCTCGCAAGCACATGTCATCTGTATGAAGACCTTCATTTCGTAAAACTGACCGAATTACTTCTAAACCTGCCTGAAAACTACCTTCTTCCTTCACTACTTTTCCCATTTCTTTCACAAGAACTTCTGCATGGCCGTTGTTACTAAGTTTCATAAACGGAATGAGTAAGTCTGAAAGAGGCATGGATTTCTTTTCAGCTAAGGGAATGGCTTGATCAGAAGTTTTACCTAACCTTTCTTCTCCCTTTATTTCAATACCGTGCTTCTTCAATGATTGGGCAAAAAGATTTAATGCATAGCTTGCTGGATTCCAAACTGCCACCCAAGCTTTTTCTCGGGAAGCATTTTTGGAAATTGTTCCATCAACAACGATTATATTCGTACCATGCTTTCGGTGAATCTCAATCTCAGCATCTTCATTTTCATTCACGGTCATTCCATTGTTGATAATGGATATTGTATCCGTTTCAGGTGTTAACTTAACACTGCTCAACAATCCTTCACCACTTCCAGGTGATACCTCAATCATAATTGTACCAGCGTCATAGTCTTGATTTGGAGATGCTGTAAGCGCAGAAATTTGAGCACCATAGTATTGATCCTCATCACTCCAAATCATATCCTCTGATAAATACTCACTATCATACCATGACTCATCGCCGATTAGATCTCCATCTACCTGGGTAATCCCTAAAAGTTTCAATTGATTTGCTAATGCATCAAAGTCTTTGGGAAGTAATGTTGGATCACCACTTCCCTTTATATAAAGATTTCCACTAATGATTTCTCCATTGCGATGATCTGCAAAGACTACTGTTTTGAATCTATAATCTGAACCGAGTGTTTCAAGAGCCGCAGCTGCTGTGAGTAGTTTCATATTAGAGGCAGGAGTTAGTCTTGTATCGCCATGATGATCGAAAAGAAGTTCTCCCGTTATAGCTGATCGAACACTAACGCCAGCAATTGCACCTTTTAATCGCTTATTGTTAACAATCGTATGTATTTGCTCTGTTAAAGTCTGATGATCTTCAGCCCTTGCCGACCTACCAAATTGCTTGACAGACGTCATCGGAATGAGAAGCAAGCAAGTTGTAAGTAAAGCAGCACCAGTCAATTTTTTTCTATTTAATATGACTATGACCTCCTTTTCTATTAGCATTCTTTATTTCGTGCATTCTATGTAAATGAAAATGGAGCCGCTGCGAATGGACATGTCGCACGGCTCCTTCTATGAAGTTTCCTGTCGTAATTTAGCTTTGAATAGATTCATTTGGTTTCCTTCAACCCCTGTTCTTTGGTGATCTTCCTTACATAATCGCCTTCTTGTTTTGAATGATCTTCTTCAAACCGATCAAATCCCCAGACATTCGTCAGCAGCAAACTTCCACTCAACGAAACGGTCCTTCGCTCTCTCAACATACTCCCCTCCTTTTCGTTTATTAATGATTCATTTCGCCACTCAAATAACTTTTTCCTTCTTTGCTGGCGAATTTGAATCTAATTACCTAGAATCCTGTTACGATAAGGAAAAACATGTTGATTCATGGTAAAACAGTATGACTTTAGCACTTCGCGCAAAAAAAGCCTTCCATCAGGAAGACTTTACTCATTTATTAAGTGCTCGACTTGCAAGCATAGATATCACAGCATCATCCATTGGAGGATTATGAAGACCAGCTCTCACATCTCGGTAATAACGCTGCATGGGGTTGTCTTTAAACAAGGCTCTTGCTCCAACAATTCTCATAGCGATGTCAACCACATTAGCAGCACTGTTTGTAGCTACATGCTTTACGGCTGCAAGTTCTGGACCCATGTTGATCCTATGATGAGGTTCATTTACCCACCGGTAGGCAATAGAATACATCATTTCTCTTGCTCTCATTAGCTCTAACTCCATTTCACCAATTTTCCTTTGTACTTCAGGTACATCTTTAATTGGTCCTGGTAGGCTATTGGGAGAATACTCAGATGCAAATGCAATCGCTTCGTTTCTTGCTGCAATTGCGACACCAAGATAACAAGCAGGGATGTGAAGAAGCCACGCCTTAGGTAGTTCGCTTTTATTGCTATTGGGACCTTCAATAAGAGCATCATGCGGGAGGATAACATCATTTAGTACGAGATCATCACTTCTCGTACCTCTCATAGATATCGTATCCCAGTTTTCTTCTATCGTAACTCCTTTTAAACTCATATCGACAAGGAAAAAGCCCTTCTCACCTGTATTGTTAATTCGTGCTGATACAAGAGCATAATGGAGTCCAGGTGCCATAGAAGTAAATGATTTTCTTCCGTTTATAATCCACTGTCCATCCTTCTTACTCGCTTTGGTTTGAGGCATCCCACCTCGTGTCGGACTTCCAGTTGCAGGTTCTGAAGCCGCACGATTTAAAAGTGCATGTTCATTGACAATTAATTTGGATAAACGTTCATACACATCATCTGACCATGTTTGGTCGTCTCTCATTTCAAGCATAATACCTAAATGCCATCCAATTGAAAGAGCAGTTGCAGCATCACCTGTGGCAATCTGTTCCTGTAGCATAACGAATTCATACAAGTTAATTTCTCTTCCACCGAATTTCTCAGGTACCGTTAAAGCAATGTAGCCCGACTGTTCTAACTGTTCGAAATTCTCGGAAGGAAAACGCCCTTCACGATCAACCTTATCTGCTCTCAATGCAAAAGATTCTGAAAGCTTACTACCTAGTTCAAACAACTGTTGTTGACTTTCAGATTTAATAAATGATTCATACAAATGATTCATCTCTTACTCACAGCCTTTCCGAACATGATCTACTATTAATCGTACACTATTGTATGTCTAATTCTCCAGTAAATCGATCGGAATAAACATATTCCCTTATTTTCTGTACATAGGATAGTCAACAAAAGTTGGTACTTCAATAGCTATTACTCTTGTATCCTTTCTAACCTCTATTGCAACCTTACTCCGTTCATCTGCTTCCATAACGAGAAATTCTTTCATTTGAAATTCTGTTCCATTTATATTTCCTTCACCACTAAGAACGAGAATACTTAGAGATCGTCCTTTAGTTAAACTTTGTTCGTACGTATAATCATTTTTTACCTCTATATCCCACATGGCAGCATCTGTTACAAAATCAACCGGCGAATCAACACCTAATACTTCTTTTACACGTATCCCTTCACTACCTTCCACTTGAAAATCTTCATCATTATATTGCTGATATGTCGGTCTTCTTTTCAAGGCTTCTGTTATGTGAGGTTCAAACCAAATTTGGAAACCTTGCATGTTTGGCCCTATAAACCCTTCTTTGTGTGAAACTCCTGATCCGGTTTGCATGACTTGTAATCCCCCTGGACCAACCGTACTTTTGGTCCCAAGTGTGTCTCCATGTTCAGCTTTACCGCTTATCACATAGGTAATAATTTCAAATCCTTGATGAGGATGTAGCGGTATGTAACCTTCATTTTCCGACTTTGCCCATGCCCAGTAAAAAAGTGGTCCTATTCGTTTCACTTCTGAACCCTCACCTGGAAAACCAATTGGCTTCTGTTCAGTGATTTTACCTCCATCAAACTGCCCAACACCTTGCTGGTTCACTTGATACCTTTTTATATTCAACTACCTCACCACTTTCGAATATATCTTGAATTCGAGATAATTTTATCTCATTATCCTTTTTCAGTCAAATATAAATCCACAATTCATGTCTTAATCGACATATATGGGTTCTGGTTCTGTACAGAATAAATCCGAAAACTATATCACAATAAAAATAGCCGGCTTTTGGCCGGCTTATTAATTAAAAATCAAAGTTATCTGGATCTGGACCCATTCGTTCATTTTGATTAAGTTCGTCAATGGCTCTAATATCATCTTTCGTTAATTCAAAATCAAAAACATCAAAGTTTTGTTTAATTCTTTCTGGATTCGATGATTTAGGGATTGTTACGACTTCGTGTTCAAGATCCCATCGAATAATAACCTGAGCAGTTGATTTACCATGCTGTTCTGCAATTTGTTTCACTACATCGTGATCAAGCAATTTTCCCTGTGCAAGTGGTGACCAAGCTTCCATTTGAATAGAGTGCTGTTTACAGTAGTCACGAAGCTCCTGTTGGTTTAAGAGTGGATGAAATTCCACCTGATTTACCATGGGCTTGATTTCTGCATCTTTGATTAAATCTTCTAGATGGTGTGGGTGGAAGTTACTTACCCCAATTGCACGGATACGTCCATCTTTATATAGCTTTTCCATTGCTTTCCACGTCTGTTTGTACTTGCCTTCTACTGGCCAATGAATGAGGTACAAGTCTAGAGTATCAACGCCAAGCTTAGTTACTGTATCTTCAAATGCTTGTAATGTTGACTCATACCCCTGGTCATCATTCCACACTTTAGATGTAATAAAAAGATCTTCACGTGGTGTACTGTTTTCTTTAATCGCTGCACCTACGCCCTCTTCGTTCTTATAAGCTGCTGCTGTATCGATTGCCTTGTAACCTGCATCAATCGCAGCATTTACAGCTGTCTTAACTTCATCATTGTTCTCCATTTTCCATACGCCTAGTCCTAGCGTTGGCATTTCAACGCCATTATGCAATGTTGTTGTTGTCCATTGTTTAGTCATTAGAAATCTCCTCCAATTTTCATTTACAAGTGAACTCTTCCCATTTTCTAAAGAATTTAATCTTTTTTAAAGGTACTTTCTTTATTTTTACACATCCAATGAATTCATTTTTTTAGATGAATGTTGCATCTCCAAACTTTTAGCCGTCTTACTCTTGTCAACTGTTTTCTCATCCTTAAAGGTACCTAATATAATATCAACAAATGGATTTGTAACCCCGTACCAGTAATTTTCATTTTTGTAATGATGAAGTAAATGAGTTTTTTTAAGCCACTTTCCAAACTTGGTTCTAGGTACGATCGGTTGATGTGCAATATAATGCTTCCATTCATAAAATAGAAGCATGAACATTAACCCTAAACCAACAGCAACAGAACTTCCTAACTGGTGTGTAATTAGATAGATAAAATAGGAAATAAGTAAAAATTGAGGAATTGTATACCAGATCGGCAAAAACATAAGATGTAAATTATTGGGGTCTTTGTGGTGGTCATAATGTAACCGCTGAAGGACCTTCAATAACACCGGGTTTTTCGGAGTTTTAAGATGAAAGAAAAAACGGTGAGTTGTGTATTCAATCACACTAAAAATTAAAAAACCAATAAGAACAAAAAGAAGATGCTGTACAGTGAAGTGACTTATAAGATAAATAATACTTGCCCCTAAAAGAAAAGACATAATCATGATATCAGGATATAAACAAAACGTATAAAAATTCACCTTTTTCATTACATTCCACCTTTGTTATTTTCTATTATCAATTTATTGCCAAGTTCCTCAAATGATGTCCCTGAACGTCGCCATTCAAAGCTTCAGATCGATACTAAAGTCTCTTATTTCCTCCGAGAAACAAATCTACCTTTTTTTACATTATTTTCATATATATTGTAATTAACATCATTCCAATAAGCAATAAAAAAAACCATCCAATTGGATGGTTATATTTTAGTTGGTTTTTGTTTTAATCGAGACTTTTTATTAAAGTGAGCATCTGGAGCAGTTTGCACTTTTTCTTTCTCAGCTTTGGCATCTTGTTCAAATGCTTGCATGCCTTTGCCAAATAATAAGCTCATCTTTTATACCTCCTTATGTGAACGTTAATCCACCATTTCCGATTTTATTTTTGTTAAAACTTATTTTATTAAATTTGTTAAAATATTTTATTGTTGTTCAAGTACATTCGCTGTTTCACCACAATGGGTTTGAACAGTGATTAACTCATCTAAGGATTGTTGAATTCTCTCACGATTTTGCCCTTTTTCAACAGTAGAAAGGGCTTGTTCTAAACAACGGCTCGCTTCCTCTAATGCTTGACAACTATCCTGAACATAACCTCTTGCATTCTTTTCCATATTCATCCCTCCTTTTCTATTAGTGTCCTATAAAACATAAATTTCATACAAAAAACCAGTTGGATTATATCCAACTGGCTATACTGTATTATTCCGATCTACTTGTTGTTTAAGATCTTCTAATTCTTGGACAAGTTTCATCACCATATCATCGCTACGCTTTAATTCTTTGTTCAAAAGCGCAATCGCATCCTCTTCCCAAGTAAATGGATCACCATTTTTAGGCGTCACCGGTAGGTTCTTATATCGATCCCCATCTTCAATACCCGGTTCAAATGCAATCATAACTTCACACCCCGGGTCTCCAAGAGCAATGCGTTTTCGTAAATTCACTTCACCATACTTGAAGTGTCTAGCTGCAATCCCACCAAACACACTTGAAGTCATGCTACATAGGTGTGGGGCATCCTTGACCTGATCACCAAATGGACAGCTGTTCGATTTAACGACGACGTAACGTTCATTCACTTCTGATATATAAAATTCTCCACCAATTGAATTCTTAATATCAACAATCACGCGCGCATAGTCATCAGGCGTCCAGCTACTTTTTGGATAATACGACTCCAGCCATTCTCCTGTTCTTATTCCTAATTGTGTAATATATTCTTGCGCTCCTGGACCGATTGTCCGTTTATGAATATGAGCATATTGTGTGATTAACTTTCCAAGAAACTTACTGGCTGTTAAGGGTTGCAATTGATTCATGTCTTGATCACACTCATAGCCAGTCCTCCTCTTTTTAATAGGCTCTTTTCGTAAACATTATTGCTATAAAGGTAGTGGTTGATTTCCGCTACAGGATGATATGATATGGGGTTCTCTATAGAAAAATCATTGAAAAGCAACATTCTTTTAGAAAAGAGCCTTTTATAACAATACTAACTACTCTCTATATTCGAATTGCTGAAACACATTTCCTTCTAAGACAGGGTAAATATCTTTGCCTGCAAGCTCATTTATAATAATTTTATTACGATTAACGGCAAGACCAAGGTTTGTTGAACCAACGCCATGCGTATGTTGCATACCACTATGCACGAAGATAGTAGAGGTTGATTCACAATTTAATGTTAAACGATAATCTTTGGTTACATGATATCGCCCTTTATCGTCCCATTTAATTAATTCTTTGAGATCATCTAGACACGTTGGAATTAAAGGGCGATATCCAGTGCCTGCGACAACAACTTCGCTTTCAAGTAAGAAATTTTTGTTTTTTTGCCATTGGCGACATTCCAGTTCATATCCTGATTCATCTTCTTTCATTTTAAGACCATTAATCTCAGTGAGAGGCATCAGCATAACATCCATCTCCTTACCGCCGACAGATTGCTCATATAGAAGGTTATAAATATCTGTAATGGTATGTGGACTAATTCCTTTGTATAGAAGCTGTTGTCCACTAAATATCTCATCTTTTTGATCCTGTGGGAGGTCATAGAAGTAATCGATATATTCTGGCGAAAAATGCTCAAGACTTAATCGCGTTTCCTCCATTGGGAAGAACCCTTGAGACCTTGTCACCCAATTTAGTGAATAGCCATAATCCTGTCTCTCTTTTAACAGTTCCCGAAAAATTTCTGCTGAACTTTGTCCTGATCCGATAACTGTGATGCTCTTCGCTTCTTTACATCGTTCAGTATGCTGAAGGAACGTTGAAGAATGAAAAACATCTTCTTCAGGCATCCCTCTTAACGGAGCAGGAAGAGATGGGACTGTTCCTACTCCAAGAATAATATTTTTTGCAATATACCTTTCTATTTCACCAGATTCAACCTTTTCTACTGTGATTTCATAGCGATGAACAGGATCACCAACAGGCACAACACTAGTTACCCTTGTTCCAAATCTGCAGCTTTCTAATTGACTAGCAGCCCACTGACAGTAATGGTTATATTCATTTCGTGGCATTTCAAGTCGCTGAAGAAAATAAAAATTATACAATCGATTCTGATGCTTTAAGTAATTTAAATAGCTATATGGATTTGTGGGATCCGCCATTGTAACAAGATCGGCCATAAATGGGACTTGTAGCCTTGTCCCCTCGATTAACATACCCGGATGCCAGTCAAATTCTGCTTTCTGTTCAAAGAATAACGATTCAATTTCATTTACAGGATCTAATAATGCAGCTAATCCTAAATTAAATGGCCCAATCCCTACACCAATCAAGTCATAAACTTTGTCTCTCATCCAACCCTATCCTTTCTAATCTTTTATCTATTATCTCTACTAAGTATATCAGAAATTATATTTTCTGTTTTTTCACAAAAAAAAAACAGCCCTTAGGCTGTTTTTAAGAAGAATGCTGTGATCTTCTGTACTGAAATTGTTTCCATTGAAATCGGACAAAACAGCCGACGCAAAATCCAAGAATAGCTACTAAGGAAGCAAGTGCAACCATAATAGCAGCTGTAATCGCTAGCCACTGAATAGATGAAATACTTCCAATTAATGAGATAGTCAAAAGGGTTACGGCTATTTTCTGATTGAAATTTTGCTGCTCAGAGTCCTCAGGAATATAGCTACTGAGAGGTTTTTTAAGAAATGGTTTACCTGCTTTAATCACTGGATTGAAATGAAAGAGCAGCCCAATTAATCCTGCCAAGAGCGGTACTACTAAAAAGATCCAATTAGATGTGATGATAAATAATGTTGCAAATATAAAAATAAACGATTGATTTAATCGTACAAGAGGTCTAGGTATGGATGAAGACATGTTAATACCTACCTTTCTTATAGGAATTTACTTATATAATAGCATATACGGTATGGAGCATTTTGTACAGTACAAAGCTCAAAAAAACCCACTAAAAGTGGGTTTACTTGTCAGAATTTAGTTGAACTAAATGTTCCATTTCCACATGTTCCAAAAATGGATCCATCTTTTTCGTAAACTGTTCAAACCGATGTGAATTCATGAAACCTTCCGTGTGGGCTGCAAGTGAATCCCACTCTATAAAAATCACATATTTACGTTCAGACTCAATTGATTTTGTCAGAGTGTAATGCTGGTATCCCTTAGTTTCAGCAATTAATTCAACTGCTTCTGCAAAAGCTTCTTCAAATTTAGTTTCTAGCCCTTCGTGTATTGTAAAGTACGCTTTTTCGGTAATCAATTCCATTCCACCTATTCTGAACTAAAATGGTTTCTGCTGATAAAAGTAGTTTGGTGATAAAATTTTATTCTTATATGGTTTATGGAAAATATGGGTCGTTGCTGGTGATAACGGAGGAATCAGCCATGTCCAATTCCCTGTTACCTCTCGCTCTGCTTTTGCTTCGTTTTGCTCGAACTTCTGAAATTGCTTTGCTGCTGTGTGATGGTCAACTATGCTTACTCCTGCCTTTTGGTAGGAATACAAAACTGCTCGATTAAGTTCAACTAATGCTCGATCTTTCCATAATGTCGCATTAGAACTCGCATCAATCTTCATTAGGTTTGCTACTTGAGGCAGTAAATCATAGCGGTCGGTATCAGCAAGGTTCCGTGCACCGATTTCTGTTCCCATGTACCAACCATTAAATGGAGCTGCATTGTAATCAATTCCGCCTATTTCTAATCGCATATCTGAAATAATTGGAACTGCATACCATTTAGCACCAAGAGAAGAAAAATCATATTCAGGATGTTCAACTTCTACTTGTAGGACATATTCTGAAGGTATCTCAATAATTGCTGGTTTCTCATCATTAATTGTAAAGACGAGGGGTAACACGTCATGTGGTGTCCCTTCTCCTCTCCAACCGAGTTTCATCACTTGATTTGTGAAGTTGACTGAATCAGGATCACCAACAATTCCATTTTCCGTTTCATATCCTGCGTAACGAATTAGCTGATGATTCCAAATTCGTACCATCCCAGGCTCAAAAATAGTAATAGTGGGCCTGATCTTACCAGCGTTTGTAGCCACCTTAATATGATTACTTAACGCATCTGTTACTTCATCTATTGTTGAAGCATTCCGTGCATCTAGCACTGTCATGGTGTTCCAAAAAAGTCTACCGATGCATTTGTTACTATTTCGCCATGCCATTTTGGCACCATGCTCGAGTTCCTCGTATGTATGGGTATATGTTCCTTTAGAGCTAATTTCAGCTCTTATTTCATTTTTGCGATTGTGTAGAATAGCAGGCTCTTTGTCTAATTCATAATAAGCCTGATTAAGAAAGTCCAAGGCTTTCTCTACTAATTCATTATTTTTCATTGAATCTACCTCCTGTAGCCGGAGACGGTTCTAAAACCTAATCTTAAGCTCATCGTTTTTGTCATAGGTATACTTCTAGTCCACGCGTATTATACCACACGACGATATTCAGGCCTAATGAACTACTGCAGTGAATGTGTTCTTAATTTTTTAAAGAGTAAATTGTTTACACTATATCGAATCTATTGTAGGATAAATTCGTTAATTCATATTAAAACTATCGGAATGAGGTGCATTAATTATGGCAATGGAACAACCTGTTCATTCAACGAAAAATTCATTACAGATTCCGTTCCTAAAAGCGCCACAAAAGCCCGTTCTTACAGCTGGCTTCTTTATTATTGCAATACTCGGTTTGATACTCTTTCTAGATCAAGGAGTTCAGCAAGTTGTTCTCTTTGGATTAGGATTATCCTTCGGGTATTGCTTACTCCACGCAAGGTTCGGCTTTACTTCTGCTTTTAGACAACTATTAAGCGTGGGAAACGGAACAGCCCTCCAATCCCATATGCTGATGCTTGCTGTCGCCTGCACGTTGTTTGCACCAATTCTATCAAATGGTTTTGGTCTATTTGGTACAACCCCTTTAGGATACGTATTTCCTGTCGGAACAAGCGTAGTAGTGGGAGCATTTCTATTCGGTATAGGTATGCAACTAGGGGGTGGCTGTGCGTCTGGTACACTCTATACAGTTGGTTGGGGCAAAACCGAAATGCTACTTACGCTTTACGGTTTTATCGTCGGATCCGTCATCGGGGCATGGCATTTTGATTTCTGGGTAAACCAAATGCCATCGTTTCCAGCTATCTCTTTAGCCAAAGATACTGGGCTTGGCTTTTTCGGCGCTTGGGTCCTTCAACTTGCTTTATTTGCATTTATCTTCTTTCTTGTAAGATTTATCGCAAAGAAACGTCAGCCTCCAAAGATGAAACCTCTACCATCTGCAGGCAGTTGGAAACGATTTTTCAGGGGATCTTGGCCAATATGGACTGCCGCGATTGCGCTTGGCATTTTAAATGCTTTAACGTTAATTTCTAGAGGTAATCCATGGGGAATTACTTCTGCTTTTGCTCTTTGGGGTTCAAAAATAGCAATATTTCTCGGAATTGATGTCACACAGTGGGGTTACTGGTCTGGCGGTAAATCAGCTGCACTTGAACAATCCATTCTCGCTGATTCTACTAGCGTTATGAATTTTGGTGTTATTCTAGGTGCATTTGTTGCTGCTGGTGCAGGTGGAGCGTTTATCATTCGAAGAGTTCCGCTTAAGTTAGCTGCAGCCTCTATTATTGGTGGTTTGTTAATGGGGTACGGTGCTCGTTTAGCATTTGGTTGTAACATTGGTGCTTATTTCGGAGGCATCGCTTCATTTAGCCTTCATGGTTGGGTTTGGATGATTGTTGCTCTTGCAGGGTCTTACTTAGCTCTTTACATTCGTCCACTTTTTGGGTTAAGTAATCCTAAAAAAGGAGACCAATTCTGTTAGTAAAAGAAAAAGTCGTGCATCAAATTTCTCTTCTATGAACGGCTTTTTTTGTTTTTTTGTCTACACATTCCATATGATAAAAAACTTTAGGTAAGATTAATATAAAGACCTAATCGATAATCGATTAGGTCTTTATCCTTTCAATACTTAAAGTTCTTCAAAATATTCTTTATAAAATCCGCCAACTTTACCGCTATTATCTATGACAAACAAGAACTCTTCTGTTTCATTCTTTACATCGTATATCTTTCCCTCAGTTAATACTCGGTTTACCATATACTTCTTAGCGTCAGTATGTACACATTTCACTTTCTTAATGGTTGCTTTATCTTTCCATGAGTGATGGATCATTACACTCACTCCTTTCTTCTTTTCTTCTATTCTACATGAGAGCGCCTTTTAGATAAAGAATACGTCATTAGGATTCATATATATAGACAATTGAATCTCCAACAGGTTTAAAACCTATTTTCATATAAATTGAGTTTGAAGTAGGATTTGATAAATCAGTATATAGACTGCAGAACGTATAACCACGATCTAATAGTGATTGACAGAGTTCAGCTACACAAGCAGAAGCAAAGCCTTTTCTTTCATACTCTGGTGGAGTATAGACAAAGTTAATTGTCATTCCGTTTGAAGTGGGTCTCGTCTGATTTGCCATTGAAACAATTTGATCTTCAACTTGCCAGAATACAATGGATTGCTCTTCAATGAATTGTTCAGCACGTTCACGACTTTCTTCAAGAGTAGCTTGTTGTCCCAATGATTGTATAAATTGTTGGATCCACTTAGTTAATAACTCATTGTCAGCTCTTTCAACAATCCTCATCGTCCCATTTACTTGTTTAGGTGATATTACCTTATCAAGCCGATAAATACGTTGATTCATATGAAGTGAGCGCTTTTGGGTGGTTAACCTGCAATACTCTTTAGAAAATATTTCAACCAGATGATTTTCTCCAATAATCCCTGGAACTTGCTTTTGCTTAAGTAATTCTTTCGCTCCGTAAGAAAGCGTCTCACTTGAAGTAGTTGGTTGTCCAGCTATTGTGAGATTGTGAGGCGGCGTTTGAATCATACATAGTTCTATTTCTCCATCATCTGATTCGATCGTTGATAAATAAGGCCTATGCTCCCCTACTCCATTCTGTGAAACAAGTCGATGTAAAATTCCAAGTGATAAATTATTCACTGCTTCGTTTTCTTCTAGAAAGGATTTGACATGATTTAAGTATGCAACCGGATCTTGAAAGGTTCTTATTTTCATTCTAATTCCCCACTTTTGAGAAAAGAACCTGAATCACTCGGATTCAGGTTCTACCTCTAACTTATCCTTCAAGAAGAAGTTGTTCTGGATCTTCAAGAAGTTCTTTAATTTTTGCAAGGAAACTAACAGCTTCCCCACCATCTACGATACGGTGATCGTAAGAAAGAGCGATATACATCATAGGACGATTTTCCATTCGCTCTTGATCAATCGCAACAGGGCGCCATTGAATCTTATGCATTCCAAGGATTCCTACTTGAGGTGCATTTAGAATTGGAGTCGAAAGCATAGACCCAAAAATACCACCGTTTGTAATTGTGAACGATCCACCCTGCAACTCATCAAGTTTCAATTTATTGTCACGGGCTTTCTTCGCAAGATTGCCAATTTCCTGTTCAATCCCAGCGAATGAAAGTTTATCTGCGTCACGTACGACAGGAACAACAAGTCCTTCTTCAGCTCCAACTGCAATACCGATATCATAGAATTTCTTCAACACAATATCAGTATCTTGAATCTCTGCATTTAGACGAGGATACTTTTTAAGAGCTCCTACAACTGCTTTTGTAAAGAAAGACATAAAACCAAGCTTTACATCGTTATCTTCAAGGAACTTGTCTTTACGGCGTTTACGAAGCTCCATAATCGCTGTCATGTCTACTTCGTTGAATGTCGTAAGCATTGCTGCTGTATGCTGAACTTCAACAAGACGCTTCGCAATCGTTTGACGACGGCGAGACATTTTCACGCGTTCTACTGGCTTACCTTCATTAGCTTCTGGTTGCTTCTTTTCTTGTTTTTCTTGTTTGTTCTCCTGCTTTGGAGTTTCTTTTTGTTTCGGTTGATCAGCATGTGCTTTCACATCATCAGGACGAACACGACCAAGAGGATCACGCGTTTTAACCTCATTTAAATCAACGCCAAGTTCACGTGCAAGTTTTCTAGCTGATGGTGAAGCCACGGTACGACCATTCTCAGATTGTTGATCAGGTTCTGGTGCTACATGAGCTTTCGATTCCTGCTCTGATTTCGCCTCTTCAGATGACTCTTTTTCTTCTTTTTTAGCTTCAGCTTTTTCAGTATTATTTCCTTGTTCTTCTGATACAGAAGATCCTCCTTCACTGCCTCCTAAATAAGCAATGATTTCGCCAACTTCTACATTATCTCCAGGTTCTTTCAAGAGCTCTTTAATTACTCCATCGTTTTCAGCACTAACTTCGATGTTAACTTTGTCTGTTTCAAGCTCAACAAGGTTGTCACCTTTTTCTACTTTGTCGCCTACTTTGATTAACCATTGAGAAATGGTACCTTCTGTAATGGATTCTGCGAGTTCTGGTACTTTAACTTCAATCACGACGATTACCTCCTTGATGGGAAACAGTTTTGGATGGCTCTAATACTTCTTGTATAATTCGTTCTTGATCTTTCTTATGCACGTTAGGCTCTCCACCAGCTGGACTTGATCGATCTGGACGACCAACATAGCTAACAGCTATACCTTCTGGGGCTGATTCATTTATACGCGGAGAAATATAATTCCAAGAGCCCATATTTTTCGGTTCTTCCTGCAACCAGATAACTTCTTTCACGTTAGAATAACGTTCAAAAATCTTTTTAACTTCTTCATGAGGGAATGGATATAATTGCTCTACTCTAAGCACATGTAACCATTCAAAATTCTCTTCAGAAGATTCTATTTCAGCAGCAAGATCTACCGCAACCTTACCAGTACAAAGTACAATACGCTCTACCTTTTCTTTGCTTTCGCCAAGGCCAGCTTGTTCAACAACGCTTAGGAATTGCCCCTGGCTAAATTCAAATCCAGGTGATGAGGTACGCTGGTTACGCAGTAGACTCTTCGGTGTCATAATGACAAGCGGTCTTACTTCCTGCTTCTCGAGGATGGCAGCTTGCCTACGTAAAATGTGGAAATATTGCGCTGCGCTTGTTAGATTCGCAACCGTCCAGTTATTTTCAGCAGCAAGCGTAAGGAAACGTTCTACTCTTCCGCTAGAGTGTTCAGGGCCTTGTCCTTCATAACCGTGTGGAAGCAACAACACCATTCCTGACTTTTGTCCCCATTTTGCTCTACCTGCTGAAACAAATTGGTCAAAAATAACTTGTGCAGCATTAGCAAAGTCACCATATTGTGCTTCCCAGATTACAAGCGTCTCCGGAGCGAATACATTATAACCATATTCAAAGCCAACAACAGACGCCTCTGAAAGTGGACTGTTATGAATCGCAAATGACGATTCAGCTTGAGGCAGTTCGTGAAGTGGACAGAACGTTTCACCTGTTTCTTTATCATGAAGAACAAGATGTCTCTGAGCGAATGTTCCGCGCTGAGAATCCTGGCCAGTTATACGAATTGGTGTTCCATCACCAAGGATGGATGCAAAAGCAAGCGTTTCACCAAGTGCCCAATCTACTTTTCCACCTTCTTCAAGCATATCAAGTCTACGTTTCAAAATACGCTCGAGCTTTGGATATACATTAAAGCCATCAGGACGAATGAGTAACTTATCGTTGATGTCTTTCAGTGTTTCAAGAGGGACTGCTGTATCAATAGACGGAATGCCTTTAACAATTTCTTTAGGAGGTTGTAACTCTTGCACATCCCCTTTACTATCTCCGCCTTTTGCAACCTTATCGTACTCTTCCTGCAACTCTTTCAGAACGTCTTCATCAATCTGATCACCCTGGCCAGAATCAATTACATTCTGTTCAGTAAGGTACTTTGCATAGCTTGCTCTTACTGTTGGGTGATTTTTAATCTTTTCATATAAATGTGGTTGGGTAACAGCTGGATCATCCATTTCGTTATGACCAAATCTACGATATCCAATTAGGTCAATCAAGAAATCTTTATTGAACTTCATTCTGTACTCATATGCAAGGTGCATTGCAGCTAAACATGCTTCAGGATCGTCCGCATTTACATGCACAATTGGTATCTCATACCCTTTTGCAAGATCACTTGCATACTTGGTAGAACGAGAATCCGAACTTTCAGTTGTGAATCCGAGCTGATTATTTGCAATAATATGAATCGTTCCACCTGTATGATAGCCCTTAAGTTGACTTAAGTTAAGCGTCTCAGCTACCACGCCTTCACCAGGGAAAGCTGCGTCTCCATGAATTAGAATAGCAAATGATTTACGGAAATCTTGCTTAGGTTCCCCTTTGTTATCACGAGTTTCCTGAGCTGCTCTTGCATACCCTTCTACAACTGGATCTACAAACTCAAGGTGAGACGGATTGTTGGCAAGCGTAACGGTTGCTTCAGCCGTCTCAGAACCTTCAAACTTGCGATCTGCACCCATGTGGTATTTCACATCACCAGTCCAGCCATAGTTAATACCCATAGAGCCTTCAGATGGAACAAGTTCCTTATTCGGTGCATGATGGAATTCTGCGAAGATCTTCTCATATGGCTTATTTAAAACGTGAGTAAGAACGTTTAATCGTCCTCGGTGAGCCATTCCAATCATTACGTTTTTTGCACCGTCACTGGTACCACATTTAATAACGTCATCAAGCATTGGTACCATTGCGTCCACACCTTCAATAGAGAAGCGTTTCTGACCGACAAATGTTTTATGAAGAAATTTCTCAAATCCTTCTACTTCTGTTAATCTTCGAAGTAGTGCTTTACGATCTTCGTTGGTTAACGTTCTGCTTACGGAATCGTTCTCAACCATTTCGTCAAGCCATGTACGCTCATCTTCAGAATGAACGTGAGTGAATTCATAAGATAAGGACTTTGTATATAGATCTTGCAATCGCTTAATAGCCTGCAAGCCATTTTGAATATCTGCAGGCGCTTTTTCCCAGATTACTTCAGCGGGAATCGCTTTCAAGTCTTCATCAGAAAGACCGTATTTCTTAGGAGTCATAAATTTCTGATCAGATTTCTCATTATTTAGTGGATTAATTGCTGCAGCTAAATGGCCATATGTACGAATGTTGTCAGCTAGTTTAACTGCTGAAATGACCTTTTTTAAATTACCTGGTTGGCCAGATGTTTCCACTGCATCTGTTGAAGATGGTGGTGGTCCCCACTGTTCAAACTTTTGGCGCATGTCCGGATCGACTGATTCCGGGTCTTCCTGGTACTTTTCATATAATTCAATGGCATAGCCAAGGTTGGGTCCATAAAATTCTTGCCATTGATGTTCCACTCTGGACTGTTTGGTATTCAAAGCATGCTACCTCCCTACTGGGTTTTACTAAATTCATGCGCAAATAGTATATTTGTACGCAATCTAAAGCATGATTTCTTACTAGTTCTTTTCACTCTTTGAGTGATTTGAAAACCTCATTTTAAAAAAACGCTTACATTGGCATTTTAGCACAGTGTTGCGATGCCCACAAAACTTTCAAGCAAATTCTCGAAAAAAATTTCTGAAATAGATAAATTCACCGAAAAATTTTTCGAATATTAACACAGTGCAATACTAAATTACCACAAAGTGTATCCATAGTGAATACAAATTAGAGATTTTATAACAATGAATATGAAAACTCGAAATTCACCACCAAAAAAGGCGACCTGAGTATGGTCGCCTTCAAAAGATCAAGGTGTTAAAATAAGCTTCCCTTTCGTTGCTCTTCCTTGAAGCATCCTATGTACATCGGCTGCTTTTTCTAGGTCATACACTCCACCTATTGTTAATTTCAACTCTCCGCTCTTGATATAATTCAAGAGTTCTTCAAGACTCTTTTGATAGAGAGAAGGTTTTCTCATAATTTGTGGAAGGAAAAATCCAACAACAGATTGATTTTTCTCCATTAATGAGGATGGAAAAAAGCGACTTTGCTCTCCACTAGCCACTCCGTAAATCACGAGTCTTCCAAATGGAGCAAGACACTTTAACGACTTGCAAAAAACATCTCCTCCAGCCATCTCTAGTATGACATCAACCCCATTTCCATCTGTTGCAGCTAATACTTCTTGCTCCCACCCTTCCTTTGTATAATCTACCGTTACATCTACTCCTATATCAGAAGCAAGCTTACGTTTTTCTTCAGTACTTGCTGTTCCAATAATCGTCTTTGCTCCCCATAGCCTGGCAAGTTGAACAGCAATTGTCCCAAGACCACCAGCTGCTGCATGGATTAAAACGGTCTCACCATTTTCAAACCGCCCCATCGTTTTCAAAGTGTGGTAAGCGCTTAGTCCTTGGAGAGGTAAAGCTACTGCATGATGAAGATCCATGCCTTCTGGAATTGGAATTAACCCTCGCTCATCTGCAAGCGTAAATTCAGCATAGCCAGTTGCATTCTTCGTCCCAAGCAAGGTTACAACTGTTGAACCAGGTTTAACTGATGTAACCTTTTCCCCAACTGCCTTAACAACGCCAGCAACTTCCGATCCTGGTACATATGGAAGAGGTGTGTCTACAACATACTGCCCCTCTCTCCTAGCTGTGTCTGCATAGTTAACCCCAATCGCCTTAATCTCAATTAATACCTCATGCCCCTCTGGTTTAGGAACATCCATCTCAATCACTTTCAAAACCTCTGGACCACCGAATTCTGTTAATTGAATAGCTTTCATAATTAATCCTCCTTTTATAAACTAACCAGTTAGTATGTACATTATTAGTATCACTATAATACAATTTGTCAAACTATTCAATAAAAAAAGTGCGCACTCAGGCGCACTTTACAGCTGCAATAATCCTTCGACAACTGTCTGTATGATTAAATCAATATCTTTTTCCTGTATTGATAGCGGCGGAGCCATAGTAAGAACATTATTGTATCCTGCAACAGTATCACCGTTTTTACCTATAATCACGCCTTGTGATTTACAATAGCCAATCACTTTATTCAACTCTGTAACACCCAAAGGTTTTTTAGTTGTGCGATCTTCAACAAGTTCAATCCCTACTAATAGTCCTTTACCTCTTACATCACCGACGTTAGGGTGTTTTGAAAGACGATTCTGCAACTCGTTCTTTAGCTTCTCACCTAACTCTTTTGAACGATTAAAGAGCTGTTCTGTTTCCATAATTTCTAAGTTTTTTAATGCAAGCGCACATGACGCTGGATTACCTCCGAACGTATTTATATGTCGGAAATGATCATATTGCTGTTTTCCCTTAAAAGCTTCATACACTTCTTCTTTCACAGCAGTTGCTGATAAGGGCAAGTATCCACTCGTCAACCCTTTCGCCATCGTAACGATATCAGGCATTACATCATAGTTCATGAATCCGAAGGGCTTACCTGTTCTTCCAAATCCACAGATCACTTCATCACATATAAGGAGAGCCCCATGTTTTTCACACACTTCTTTAACAGCTTTCATATAACCTTGCTGTGGCATAATAATTCCGCCACCTGTAATGATTGGCTCCATTATCATTGCGGCTACTGTTTCACTTAATTCCCATGTCATTAGATCATCAACCGCTTTTACAGATGGAAGGTGGTCATCCATGTTTGGTGCATCACGGTACGTATCAGGTGGCTGTACATGCAAGAATCCCTGTCCCAGTGGTTCGTATTTATATTTTCGCTGCGCCTGGCCAGTTGCAGCAAGAGATCCCATCGTATTACCATGGTAGGCACGATAACGAGAAACAATTTTGTTTCGATGTACATTACCATTCTGTTCGTGATATTGTCTCGCAATTTTAAAAGCAGTTTCATTTGCTTCTGATCCACTGTTAGAGAAAAAAATGACGTATCCTCCACCAAGCATTTCGTTTAACTTTTCAGCAAGCTTGATCGCAGGAGCATGTGTGTGTGTTAAAGGATAGTAAGAGAGTGTTTTAAGTTGCTCGTATGCTGCTTCAGCTAGTTCCTCACGGCCATAACCTACATTGACACACCATAGTCCGGCCATCGCATCTAGAAACTGATTCCCTTCATAGTCAGTTAGCCAGGCGCCCTGCGCCTTCTCAATAACCATTGTAGACTTTGGATCGAATGGACGCATAGCATGCCAGACATACTTCTCGTCCTTACCAGCAAGGTTCTCGTGAGCTGTATGCATATCTTTCACTCCCTCATTAATAGTCAAAGCGGGTTGTAATCATTTTCCTACGTGTATAGAAATTCACACCGTCTTTACCATTAGCATGAAGATCACCATAGAAAGAATCTTTCCAACCAGAGAATGGGAAGAACGCCATAGGTGCAGGTACACCAATGTTAACACCGAGCATTCCAGCATCTGCTTCTTCACGGAATTTTCGTATCGCACCTGCATCTTTCGTATAAATTGTCGCTCCATTGCCATATCTCGATTTTTTAAGAATACTTAGAGCGTCATCGAGCGTATCAGCATGCAATAAACTTAACACGGGGGCAAATATTTCTTCTTTCGCAATTGTCATATCAGGTGTCACTTCATCAAATATAGTCGGCCCTAGGAAGTTTCCTTTTTCATGAGTCTGTATATCTGTTCGTCCATCACGAATTAAGGCTGCTCCTTCCTCTAAGCCCTTCTCGATATACCCAAGCACTTTTTCCCTATGTGACTTACGAATAACAGGGGTTAATAGCACCTCATCATCCAATCCATTACCAAGTTTCAGTTCATCAGCCTTTTCTTTTAATGCAGAAACAAACTTCTCACTTGATCCAATAATGACTACAGCACTACAAGCCATACAGCGCTGGCCAGCACTACCAAATGTAGAACTAATAACCTGTTGCACTGCTTTGTCTATGTCCGCGTCTGGCATAACGATATGATGATTCTTTGCTCCAGAAAGTGCTTGAACTCTTTTTCCCCTAGACGCTGCCTGCTCATAAACGTATTTCGCTACAGGCTGAGAACCCACGAACGAGATCGCTTTAACTTCTTCGTGTTCAATTAGTCCGTTAACTACATCATGAGCGCCATGAACTATGTTAAACACACCGTTTGGTAAACCTGCTTCTGTTAGCAATTCTGCCATGCGGTTTGCAAGAATAGGCGTACGTTCAGAAGGTTTTAGAACGAAGGTATTTCCACAGGCAATGGCTAGTGGAAACATCCAATGTGGAACCATCATTGGAAAATTAAATGGCGTAATGCCCCCTACTACACCTACAGGATAGCGATACATTTCAGAATCAATCGTTTCTGCAATAGTAGACAAATTGTCACCCATCATTAACGAAGGTGCACCGGTTGCAAATTCAACGCATTCAATCCCTCTAAGTACTTCACCGTGAGCTTCTTTATAGCTTTTTCCGTTTTCTTTTACAACTAGCTCGGCTAGTTCGTCATGATGCTTTACAAGCAAGGAATGATACGCAAACAATATTCTAGCGCGTTTTGGTACAGGCACCTTACTCCAAGTCTGAAAAGCCTCCTTAGCAGCACTCACAGCAAGAGAAACATCTTCTTTAGATGATAACGGCACATAAGCCAAATTTTCCTCTGTAGCAGGATTCGGTACCTCCAGGGTCTCATTGCTTCTAGAACTTACCCACTCACCATTCACAAAGTTTTTTAACACAGCTGTTTCCTTTTTAACGACTGCCATAACACGCCCTCCTTTAATTCGTTCATATCACTATTGTAGGTGATGGAATGGCAATCCTTCATTAGACAAAACGTAACATGGATTGTTAAGACACTGTACATGGTGCACAATTTAGACGTTTCGTTTCAAATACTCATAGGCATGTATTGCGAATTCTATAGCTTGACGTTTGGGCGAGCTCATAAAATCAATACCCAGCAGTTCTTCAAGTTTTTCTAAACGATGGTAAAGTGTTTGTCTTACAACGAATAATTGTTCAGCTGTTTCCTTTTTGGATCCATTACAGCACATATACACCTTGAGAGTGTTTAAAAGATTACTATTATTCTTCTCGTCATACTTTAAAACAGGTTCTAAATAATCATGCATGAATTCATTTAATTCTTTACCTTTAGCTAATTGATAGATCATTCGATATATATGAAAATCAGCATGGTAAATGACTTTAGAGGACTGAGTCAATAGCTTGTCGTTCATTGCAAGTGTTTCTGTCGAAGATTCATAGCTTTTGTGCATTTCTTTTAAAAGGCGAACATGTTTACCTACACTTATTTGGTCAACGTCTGGTACAGTTTCTTTTTGGAGGATATCGCTAGTCAAAAATCGATTAAACGCCTCTCTTAAACGCTCCATTACAGTTAACTCATCCCGTCTGTTGAGAACGATGATGATGAGTTTATTCCTTGTTGTTAATGATAATAGGAAGAAACCTTCCTGTTCAAAAACAGAGCGCATTAACAGCATAAAGTATGTGACCTGAGATGAAGTATATGCGTCAATCTGCCTTGTAAACTTGCATGTACATACTTGAAGACCCCTTGGTATGAGAGATTCGTCAAAGTCAACAAGGTATGAAAGGATTCTTTCTTCAGAATGCTTTCCTTCAAGCCAGTCATAAAGCCACTCTGTTTCAAGTGCTCTTTTTTTCTCCTCAATATACAATTCTCTTAATAAAAATTGAGCAATTGCTGTTGCACTTCTATCGAGGAGAAGCATGTCATAGTCCGAAACAGATGTATGTTGATCTGGTACAAGAATTAAATTTGCGAAATGATAATCCATTGCTCGGACGTGTTGAACAACAAGTCCTTTCCCATCTGGTTGAAATGTTAGGAAATGAAGAAATGTTTCTTTCTTCTCTTCCGTTGCTTCAGGTGCAAAAATAGGTTCACTTTCCTTCGGTTTGTAGATAACCTGCATCCCAGTCCTTTTAGCGAGATAGGATAGGATTTTATAAAGACAGCCAGGTGCTAATAGAAGATTATTAAGTTCTTGAGAAAACTTTTCAAGGTCAGAAATCATTTGATAATGATGGGCAATTAAGAGGGAATGAAGATCCTGGGTGATATCGACGAAACGGACTTCTTTCGTAAAAACGATGATGGGAAATTGCTGTTGATTTGCAAGGTCAATAATTTCAGAGGGAATACTGTCCATATATGTACCAATTTCAATGCAAAGACCAGCCGCTTTGCTTTGAATAAGTTGTTTGACAATTGATAGAAATACTTTCACATTATCTTTCCAAACAAAGCCCGTGGATAAAATTAATTCCTGCCCATGTAGTAATTGCTTAACACTTGTTACTTCCATTACATGAACCCACTTGATTTTCCTAGATAACCCGCCTTGCCCAGCTATCACAGTAGCATGACTAAAATGTTCTCTTTCTAACACCTCATGAACCGTTAAACTGGTCATTCGTAGCATCCTACCACACCCTCTTTTGTAATATTAAGTACAATAATTTAATCATGGACGATGGTTTACGAGGTGAAATTGGGGAGATAATCTTTCAATAATTACGATGATGACGCTTACATCTTTTGAGATTTACTTTACTACATCAAGCTTTTCTTTTCTACTTATTCTTCTATATGTGACATAATTAGCCTTTTTTAGTTGATTTTTTTATATCCAATACGGTAATTGAAATTTATAAATAACGTATTTAAAAACCGGGCTACTGCCCGGTTTCCATCTCCCATTCATACTCGTCTAATAGCTCCATTAAGTAATAATACTGTTTTTTGCTACGGAAGTCTGTTTCTTTCCAATTCGAACGAACCCATGTTGTTAATTCTGCTGCAGAATTAAATATCTCTCCACTTGTATCCGCTTTTCGAATCATATAGCGGCCATTTTCTTCATCGATGGTAACCTCACATGGATACGCACTATCTTTTGAATACAGATTATATTCCATGAACACCCTCCCTCTCTAAGAAACTGTTTGGATCTGTTTTAAAAGTAGTGCTGAGAAGTATTTTCTCCCATCTGGTGTTTGAATATGAAGGGTTTCAATTGATTCTTCTTCATTCTTATTATCTTTTAATTTAAATTCAATAAAAGCACCGCTTAAATTCTCTGTAATACCATGTATACGGTAACCTCTATCAATAAAATAATCAATTTTTTCACGTTCAATTATATAATGTTGATGTTCTCTCATGTATTTACCTCCCATCCTCAAGTGCACTACCGACTTCTTTTACTGCTTCAGATTCACTTCCACTTGTAATGACCCAATCTCGCCCAACCGTAATTCCCAAATATTTATCATCACTTGGATCTGTAATTTCAGCCTGTACATACTTTTTGAACCACCAATATTTCGCTAGAACGTAATAAGTAGCGCCCCCTACAACAAACCCTACAAGAAATGAATAAGTAGAAAGATAATATGCTGCCGTTCCACCAATGATCCATGCGATAAACCCTGCTGCATTGATTCCGTTTGCATATCGGTATTGACCAGACTGTTCGTACAGTTCGGGTACGTTCACCCTGCGTTTTCTAAGCACATAATAATCGCAGAAAAGAATACCTACAATAGCTGAAAGAATGCCTCCTACTACAAGTAGAATAGGAATGAGAATACTAAACAGACTCCATGGTTGAACAACTGAACCTAAAATTCCAGCAATAAATACTCCAGCCCAGAAAGGTACTTTCGGACCTCCTACGTTCGAGAAAATCGTAGCAGCGGGAACAAGGTTAGCCGATACATTCGTCGACCATTGAGCAAGCACGATCATAAGGAGTAGAATCCCAAGTACTAAGCCTGTTGCTGCTTCTTGTAAAGCTACAACTGGATCATAGTTTGAAACCGCAATATAAGATACGCCACCGATTATAACCATAAATGTTTGCGTTAAAGGTAAGGCAACCATACTTCCAATCAAGGTTCCTTTATTTCGCTTTACCCAATTTCTTTCAAACTTCGGCGCCTTAATAAAACGTGAGATTGAGGGTATATCTGCTGAAATGGTTGCCCAAAATCCCATGTTACTGAAGATTACAACAAGAAACGCAGTTACTGCTGCTCCACCAGTTACAGGACTTTCAATCCATCCCCATACTTCTCTTCCTTGCGTGAGCGCCTGATCTGAGAGAGAGGCATACATCCATACAGAGATGATAATAATAACCGGTGCAGCGAGGTCTGCGAATCGTTCTACTGCTTTAATTCCTAGGGATGTATTCACGAGCTGAACGGTCGCGAAGATAAGAAAACATACAAACCAGTTATTAAAACCAAACAGAACGTTTAGGATAGCATTCATCGCTGTTGCGCCAAAATACGTATTAATACCGAACCAGAATGATGCTGCAAGACCTCTTACGACAGATGGGATATGGGTACCGATTGTTCCAAATGGCGCTCTCATATAGACTGGAAAAGATAGTCCATGTTCAATGCCTATATCCCCAATAATAGTGATAAATAATCCAATTGCTAGTGATCCTATAATTGTAGCCACAACAACCCATGTAAGAGAAAGTGATTGAACACCTGCCCCACCAATGGCAAAGGCAGCAAGCACAACCGCCATACCAACCCACATCATTGCGAACCCTGTTGCGCCAATTTTCTTATCATGATGAGCAATAGGTAGAAGATCTGGAGATTTTAAATAGCTTTCCTCTTTTTTCATTGAGCTATCTCCTTTTTCATTCACTTCTTACTGGATCTGCCTTATCAGTGATGTTCATCATTTTCCCGTATTTCGCTCGTTTCATATACTTTCCTGAACCTGGTGTTCCTACGAATTGCTTATTCTTTATAACAAATTCACCTCTAACGAAAACAAACTCAGCCTCTCCAGTTACTTCCATCCCTTCAAAAGCATTGTAGTCTACTGCCATATGATGGGTTTCTGCAGAAATTGTACGTTTACTATCAGGATTAAATATAACTAAATCTGCATCAGCACCTACCGATATCGTCCCTTTTTTAGGAAACAATCCAAATAGTTTCGCAGCCTTCGTAGACGTAATGTCTACAAATTGATTCAGGGAGATTCTCCCTTTAAGAACACCTTCTGAAAATAGAATGCTAAACCGATCCTCAATCATAGGGCCTCCATTAGGGATCTTCGTAAAATCGTCCCTTCCTAGGTCTTTTTGACCTACAAAATCAAATGAACATTGATCAGACCCTATTGTTTCAAGTTGCCCGGTCCGTAAAGCATTCCAGAGAGCATCTTGATTCCATTTTTCTCGTAGAGGTGGACTCCAAACATACTTAGCTCCTTCAAAATTCGGCTTTTCAAGATAGGTTTGGTCAAGTACAAGGTATTGTGGACACGTCTCTCCATGAATATCGTAACCTTTGCTCCTTGCTTCAGCTATCTTATCTGCAGCTTCCTTACAGCTAACATGTACGACGTAAAGTTGTGATGATGCAAGACCTGTTAGCTGCGCTGCTCGACCTGTAGCTTCTCCTTCCACTTCAGGTGGTCGTGTTAATGCATGATAGATGGGCTCGGTCTGACCTTTCGAAAGTGCTTCTTTCGTTAAGTATTCAATGACATCTCCATTCTCTGCATGCACCATTACGAGCGCCCCAAGTTCCTTAGCCGCTAGAAGCGTTCGATATAGGGTTTCATCGTCTGATTGGAAAACATTTTTGTAGGCCATGAACACTTTAAAAGACGTAATCCCTTCTTTCTCAATCACTTCTGGAAGCTGCTCTAGAACACGATCGTTAATTTCACTAATCATTAAGTGAAAACTATAATCTATGACCGATTTATCTTTCGATTTATCATGCCAGGTTTTAATTGATTGAGAAAGAGGTTTGCCTTTCTCTGTTAAACAAAAGTCAATCACTGATGTCGTTCCACCGAAAGCTGCAGCAATTGTTCCCGTCTCAAAGTCATCTTTTGAAACAGTTCCTCCAAAAGGCATTTCAAGATGTGTATGAGGATCAATGCCTCCGGGGAATACATAACGTCCTGTTGCATCAATCTCTTCAGCATCTTTTTCTACCAGCTGCTTACCTATTGATAGAATCTTTCCATTAGCTACGAGGATATCCGCTTGATACGTTTCACTTGCCGTAACGATCGTTCCATTTCGAATGATTTTCTTCATTTCAAATCCTCCTACTTATTTGGATACTTTCTTATCTTTCAGTGAACCGATAAGAGTCTGCCTTTCATTCCATGTCATTGCTGGATGTTCACGCTTAAGTTCAATCATATCGATAGCACCATCGACTGGGCATACAATAGAACATAAATTGCACCCTACACAATCTTCTTCCCGAACTTGAAGGATTGGATTGCCAGAGGGATCATTTAACATATCAATACATTGGTGTGATGTATCTTCACATGCGATATGGCATTTATTGCAATTAATACAAACATCATTGTTAATTCTCGCAACAACTTTATAATTCAAATCAAGGTTACCCCAGTCCGAAAATGTAGGGACCGATTTCCCAATAATATCCTGTACTGATAGAATACCGCGGTCATCAAGATATGTTGAAAGACCATCAATAAGGTCTTCCACAATCCGAAACCCATGGTGCATGGCAGCCGTACAAATTTGGACATTACTTGCACCCATGAGCATAAACTCTATTGCGTTCTGCCAGTTAGATACCCCACCCATTCCTGAAATAGGAACGTTGATTCGGTTATTTCTAGCACATTCACTTACCATGTTAAGGGCAATTGGTTTAACCGCAGGTCCACAGTAGCCTCCATGTGCACCTTTACCACCAACATGTGGAATTGGTAACCACGTATCAATATCAACGCCTGCCAGGCTATTGATCGTGTTTATCATACTGACAGCATCAGCTCCGCCCCGTACTGCCGCTTCAGCAGTAGCGGTAATATCCGTTATGTTTGGGGTAAGCTTCACAATCACTGGTGTCTCAGCAGCTTCCTTCGCCCAATGCGTTTGTTTCTCTACGAGTTCAGGTACCTGCCCTGAAGCTGATCCCATTCCTCTTTCTGCCATACCGTGCGGACAACCAAAGTTCAGTTCCAGCCCATCAACGCCAGCTGCTTCCGTCTTCTTAACGATTTCATGCCATGCGCTCTGGTTGGGTTCTACCATCAAAGATGCTACAACGGCATGATTGGGAAATCGTTTTTTGGTTTCGTAAATTTCTTTTAAATTCACCTCTAGCGGGCGATCTGTTATCAGTTCAATGTTATTAAAGCCTGCGACTCGTTGACCGTTAAAGTGTACGGCCGCGTATCTTGATGAAACGTTTAAAATGGGATCACCAAGCGTTTTCCAAACAGCTCCACCCCAACCTGCTTCAAATGCACGTTGCACTTGATACCCTGAATTTGTAGGAGGTGCTGATGCGAGCCAGAATGGATTTGGTGATGTAATGCCCGCAAGATTAGTTCTCAGGTCTGCCATCGTCATTCCCCTTTCTATCCCGTTATGCTGTATACGTTTCTTTTAAACTTTCATGCATATGATACGCCGCTGTTTTCCCTTGTTGAGCAGCAGACACAACCATTGCTTCACCCTGTCCTTTACCAAAAATAACGTCGCCACAAGCATATACCTTTGGATTTGATGTTTCCATCGTTTCATTATTAATCAGAATGACACCATCTTTATGAGCAAGCCCCAGTTCCTCAATAAAAGGTAGGTGTCTTTTTTGTCCAATCGCTTTAACTACTGCATCACATTCAATGATGAATTCTGAATCAGGGACTGGTTCTGTTCTTCGTCTTTCACCATGATCTGCTTTTAATAACCTCAATCTGATACACTTAATTCCTTTTACCTTTCCATCTTCATTTGTCATTATTTCAACTGGCTGTGTTAACCACCTGAACTCCACACCATCTTGCTTCGCAAACTCATATTCAAAATCATAAGCGGTCATTTCCTGTTCGCTCCGTCGGTAGAGGATTTTCACGTTATCAGCTCCAAGACGAACAGAACATGTGGCACCATCAATAGCTGTATTCCCAGCACCAATGACCACAACTTTCTTGTCTTTTAATTCAGTTGGGAATGGAGCTGCTTTCGTCATCTTCACAAGTTCAATTGCATCATATACGCCACTTGATTGTTCTCCTGGAATATTCAAATCCGGCACGCTTGCCATTCCGATAGCCAGGATTACGCGATCGTACCTAGAATATATTTCATCAAATTGGATGTCTTCACCAACTTTAACGCTTGTTTTGATCTTCACACCCAGGTTCAGAACCTGCTCCACCTCCCAAAGGGAGACGGACTTCGGCAAACGGAATGACACAATTCCATATGTATCAAGACCACCCGCCTGTGATTCTGCTTCATAAATCGTAACGTCGTATCCAAGAAGAGCCAGTTCACGAGCTGCAGATAAACCTGCTGGTCCTCCACCAACGATTGCTATCTTCTTTCCATTGGGCTGACCTTGTTTAAATAAAACCTGATCGTTTTTTATTGCCCAATCTGTTGCATAACGCTGAAGATTACCAATTAAAATTGGCTTAGTTGAATGGTTTAACACACATGCACCTTCACATAGCTCTTCAGTAGGACAAACCCTGGAACAACTAGCCCCTATAGGGTTTGCAGTCATGATGGTTTTAGCTGAACCTTTCATATTTCCAGATGCGATCTTCTTAATAAAAGTAGGGATATCAATACCGGTTGGACACGCAGTAATACATGGTGCATCATAACAATACAGACAGCGTTGGGATTCTTGGAATGCCTCTTGATTTGTTAGAGATGGAATGACTTCCGTGAAGTTTTTCTGTAGCTCTTTCTGAACCGATGATTCTAGCGAACTCATAAACGTCCCCCCTATAATTAATATAAAAAGCAGGTGTGTTTCACCTGCTTTTTGATCTTCAAGGTAACAATGACGTCATTTCTCCGTAAGTTTCAGGACGTCGATCACGATAGAACTGCCACGTATCTCTTACTTCTCGTATTAATTTTTTGTTCACTTCCCCAATAATTACCTCATCCTGATCACGTGAACCAGTTGCAACAAAATTCCCTCTAGGATCGACGAGATAGGATTGTCCGTAAAATTCCCCCATATTCCATGGCCCTTCTGTACCAACACGATTTATTGCACCAAGATAGTAACCATTTGCAACAGCATGTGCAGGTTGCTCTAGCTTCCACAAATACTCTGACAATCCAGCTACTGTCGCAGAAGGATTAAACACAATTTCAGCTCCATTCAAACCTAGAAGCCTTGCTCCTTCTGGGAAATGCCGATCGTAACAGATATACACACCAATTTTTGCAAAAGCTGTATCAAAAACAGGATATCCTAGGTTCCCAGGTTTAAAATAATACTTCTCCCAAAATCCATGACCGTTTTCCCCTACTGCTACGTGTGGAATATGCTGTTTTCTGTATTTACCAAGATAAGAACCATCAGCATCAATTACGGCTGCTGTGTTGTAATAAGTTGAAATACCTTCTCGCTCATAAATTGGTAGGATAATGACTATACCTAGTTCGCGGGCAAGCGATTGAAACCTAACCGTAGTAGGTCCTTCGGGTATTTCTTCTGCAGCGTCATACCACTTCTTATTTTGCTCAGCACAGAAATAAGGACCATAGAAAATTTCTTGAAGACAAACAATCTGTGCCCCTTTATCACTTGCTTCCTGAACAAGCTTTATATGTTTCTCAATCGCTTTCTCTTTATGAACTTCAACTGACTCATTTCCTTCCACATCATTTCTTGCTTGAATCAAACCGATTGTCACTGAATCCGCCATATGTAAACCCTCCTCTAACGCTCTTAATTTACTGAATTTTCTTTCTAATAAAAGTGTAGAAGATTGCTAGAAGTCGTGCACTATACAAAATGTAAAAAAGTTTTAAAGAAAATTAATCATAATGTCGTTGTTGTGAAATTTCTATAGATGGAATAGTTGATTTATGCTCCAGGATGCTAGCTTTCCACAAGGTGGGAGTCTAATCCCTCCCGCTGAGATTAGCTAAATGTGAATTTTTTATACATACCTCTATTAATAGAACTAGAAAAGTACAAATTGAAAAGCAAGCACTCGACGAAGAGTGCTTGCTTTTTTGTGAAGGAAAAGCGTAAAGAGAATATCTGCAATCCTTAATTATTCTTTCAAACTAATATCATTGCCTTTCATCAAGATGCTCATATAAACTTCGCGCATACCTACATCGTTACCGTTGCTGTATCTACTCCACCCTTTAAATCAATTAGTATAAAACACTGATCATCATTTTTATGGAAGCCATTTTCTTCTTCTTTAATTAGCTGAAGAAGTTTGTTTTTAAATTTAGTAATTGGTACTTCAGGATTGTCTTTCAACAAAGAAGAAAGAAGATGAGCATCATATGGATCAACGACACCATCCGTATACAAAAGTAACCTGCCACCTTTTGTGTATGATAACGTATTTCGTTTAAATGTAAGGTCAGTAAATGAACCTATTGGAGGGCTTGTAGAAGTGAGTTCATACTGCTCCCCTTTGCTATTTTGCCATAATCCAGGGGGATGTCCGGCATTTATGTATTCTATTGTTTTTCTTTCAGTATCAATGAAAAGATAAATAGCTGTACAATAATGCCACGTTTCCTCATTCTTTCGAAATAACCTATTCAGATGGTTATCTAATTCTTTAAAAATAACATCTGCTCTCATCCCTTTTGATATTAATCGTTGAAACAGGGATTGTAGCGACATTGTGATTAATGCTGAAGAAATTCCGTGTCCCATGACATCTAGTATAATAATTCCGTATTGATTTGGGTTAATAGTATAAAAACCATACATATCCCCTGATAATTCACTGGATGCTTTATAGTATGCTTCAATTTGCAACCGCTCAGAAACAATTGGTTCTGTTAACGAAGTTTCTTGAATATTCTTTGCCAGATGCAATTCCATCTGGGTTTCTGATTTGTATTTATCATTCTCTTTGTTCAATTCTATTAATTCTTTTTGTTTCATTTCTAGTTTATGAAGAGCGATCTCAAGATCCTTATTTGCTTTTCTTTTAGCAGACAAAGCACTCTCTGCGTTTTTCTTGGCAATAAGTAATTCATTCTCATATTCGTTCCGTTTGTTCATTTTAACAAAAACGCAATCAATTAAATGACTGTTTTTCCTTTGGACTGCATTAATCAGGACAGGAATTTCTTCGCCTTTTTCTGATGCTAAAGAGATATACATCTCCTCTACAGGTTTTTCTGCTGAGATTAATGGAATAAAGTAAAGCTGATAGAAAATACGAGCTGGAACAGAAAGTATATGATTGATATTCTTTCCAATTAATTGGTCCAACTCGTATCCAAGTACAGTAAGCAGTGTTTGATTAATAGCTAGAATACTTCCTTTTTGTGATAAAGTTAGAAAGCCGCAAGGTGCATAGTTTAATATGTCTTCCATTACCTTAGATCACCGAATTGAATTGTCCTTTCCATCGATTCGTTCAAATACTCTCGAATTAACTGCGCTGTCTCTTCAGGGAAACTCATATGTGGGCAATGCCCTGTTGCCTTCATTTGCTTAAACGTACTAGAGGGAAGATGTTGATGAAGATATTCCCCTACAGCAACTGGAGCAATAATGTCTTCTGCACACTGTAAAATGAGAGATGGAACAGTTACTTTGTGTAGATCAGCCCTTGTATCAGCAAAAAAAGTAGCTTTGGCAAATTGAAGAGCGATGATTGGATCTGTTGAGCAAAAGCGATCTTCAAGGTCCTGAGCAAGTTCTGGCCGTTCTTCATTTCCCATTGCTGTGGAGGCAAATATATGTGCCCAACCAATATAATTCTTCTCCATTAAATCTATTAATCCAAGAATTTCTTCTTTCTCAAACCCTCCAAAGTAGTTAGGAGGCACGTTCATATAGCATGGAGAAGGTCCGACCAAGATCAGGTCAGTAAAGAATTCAGGATGTTCCATTGATGCTAGCATACCTATTGTGCTCCCAACAGAGTGACCAACAAAGACTGCTTTTTTAAGATCAAGACTAGTACATACGTCAATGACATCTTTAGCATACCCTTTTAGCGAACTGTACCGTACTTCGTCATATGAACCTATGTCGGAATGACCTGACCCAACATAATCGAATAAAATGACTTGATAGTCTTTTTCGAACGTCTTTGCTACTGAATTCCAAACGTTCTGGTCACAACCAAGACCTGGAGCAAAGATTAGTGGCGTCTGGCCATCGCCTTTCAGGTTGACATTATTTCGTAACAGGATGCTATTATCCATTGCTATAAGCTCCTCTCACTAAGATTTAATCTTTCATTATTAAAAGTACTAGATAACTAAAATGAACTACTATAATTAAATTTGGAGTGTTTAATGTACGGAATATAAATACACCGAAATCAAAGAGGAAGTATGAGTTATCTTATTTTAACATGTACGTGTGTTGTATTGTACGAAAAATATCTTACTATTCAAAAAATATAGAATATTAATCTTTGTTATTGTTTCGAAAACTAAAATTGTAAACTATTCTAAGACTTCTCCCTTCTAATATAGCAGTAATGAAACGATATTGACTAAAATTGTCCTTAACTCCGTTATTGGCCATTCTCCACAAAAAAGGCTCACCGAGAACGGCAAGCCATGTTCACCTATAAAAATCTGCTCCGCTGTTCAGGCGTCGGGATCATACATGCCTCCTGCTTTCCAAACCACTTGTAGCGCCTTTTTGCAATAACATCATACAAGTTGTCCCTTAATCCGCGTGGGAGAATACGAAAAATAAGCAACAGGTTAAAGAGTCCTCCAAGATACTTCACAATATGAAGAGCTGCGTCAGACTTTACTAACGCTTTCCCATCACAAATGACAATAACACTATCTGGAACTTCTACCACTCCAGCTTCTCGTAGCAACTTTCCAGCTACTTCTGACTGCAATGAAGCAAATGAAAATATAGCCTTTTTATCATATTTAAACATAAACTTCACTAGGCCATTACAAAGATTGCATACCCCATCAAACAAAATCACATTTTTGGGTTGATCCTTTTTCACACTAATCACCTCGTTGTAACTCATGCTCAACATTTCACAATTTCAGTATACCACATACGCACTATTTTTTGATATGAATATGCTATAATTTTCGTGTTCAGTAAACTATGTAGCAAGGATGTTTGTTCATGTACTCTACTCAATCATTACGAGAAAAGATAAAACTACTATTTATCATTTTATACCCTATTCTTATCACACAAGTTGGGCTTTATTCCATGAATTTCGTTGATACCATTATGAGTGGTAGAGCTGGTGCAAACGATCTTGCTGGTGTCGCAATTGGTTCAAGTCTATGGGTCCCAATCTTTACAGGATTAAGTGGTATCCTACTCGCCATTACACCGATTGTTTCTCAATACATTGGGGCAAAACAACAAAATCGAGTCTCCTTCTCAGTCCTACAGGGCATCTACCTTTCAGTTGTACTATCAATATTAATTTTGGTTGCAGGTAGTATTATACTTAATCCTGTTCTACAACTTATGGATTTAAATGATAGCGTCAGAAGGATTGCGAAAGAGTATTTAATTGGTCTCTCATACGGAATCATTCCACTCTTTATCTACTCTGTACTCAGAAGCTTTATCGATGCACTCGGAGAAACAAGAACAACAATGCTAATTACACTAACTTCACTTCCAATTAATGTCTTCTTCAATTATGTTTTGATATTCGGTAAATTCGGATTTCCTGAACTAGGAGGTGTTGGAGCTGGGTATGCTTCTGCAATCACTTACTGGTTTATCTTATTTATATCATTAATTGTCGTTCTAAAAGTCAGTCCTTTCCGAGCGTACGCGATCTTCAAAAAGTTACATGGCATTTCACTTTCGGATTGGAAAGAACAGCTTAAAATTGGGGTTCCTATTGGCTTCTCGATCTTCTTTGAAGTTAGTATATTTGCTGCTGTTACGCTTCTAATGAGTACGTATACAACCGAAACAATAGCAGCTCACCAAGCTGCTATTAATTTCGCATCTCTTCTATACATGATTCCTCTCAGTATTTCTATGGCTTTAACGATTGCGGTTGGTTTTGAAGTTGGTGGCGGAAGATTTAAGGATGCAAAGCAATACAGCTATCTGGGAATTGCAGTTGCAGTGGGCATGGCCTTACTCTCAGCACTTTGCTTATTCATTTTTAATGATGCTGTTGCTAGCTGGTACACGAGTAATGAAATCGTGTTTGATTTAATTAAAGTCTTTCTTATTTATGCAATTTTCTTCCAACTATCCGATGCGATCGCTGCTCCAATTCAAGGAGCACTTCGAGGTTACAAAGACGTTAATGTAACGCTTGTCATGAGTTTGATTTCTTATTGGATTATTGGACTTCCTTCAGGTTTTTTGCTTGCTAAGTATACAGAATTTGGGCCTTATGGATACTGGGTAGGCCTTAGTACCGGCTTGTTTGTTGCTGCGGTTACCCTCTTTATTAGATTGCGTCATGTGCAAAGAACAAAGGTGCTAGTAAACAAATAAAAAGCGGATCCCAATTGGGACCCGCTTTTTTGTATTACTTATACATTGCCTGTGCTTTCGCCTGAAGCTCAGTATTTTCAAGGTATTCATCGTACGTTGCTTCTTTATCAATGATGCCTTTAGGTGTGATTTCAATCACCCTGTTAGCGATTGTTTGAATGAACTGATGGTCATGAGAAGTAAATATCATGGCACCTTTGAAATTCGTTAGTCCATTGTTCAATGCTGTGATTGATTCAAGATCCAGGTGGTTTGTTGGATCATCAAGAACAAGCACGTTCGCACCGCTCAGCATCATTTTAGATAGCATACAGCGAACCTTCTCCCCACCGGAAAGAACACTCGCTTTCTTCAATACTTCTTCACCAGAGAATAGCATTCTTCCAAGGAAACCACGAAGGAAGCTTTCACTTTGATCTTCAGGTGAATATTGACGAAGCCAATTCACAAGATTGGTATCTACGCCCTCAAAATACTCTGAGTTATCTTTAGGGAAGTATGCTTGAGACGTTGTAATGCCCCATTTATACGTTCCGCTATCAGCTTCCATTTCACCCATTAGAATTTTGATTAGTGTCGTATTCGCAATCTCGTTTTTACCTACAAGTGCTACTTTGTCATCTTTATTCAGCATAAAGCTAATATTATCAAGCACTTTCACACCGTCGATTGTTTTCGTTAAACCTTCAACGTGAAGTACATCGTTTCCGATTTCGCGATTTGGAGTGAAGGCAACATACGGATATTTTCTTGAAGATGGCTTAATGTCATCAAGCGTAATTTTATCAAGAAGTTTTTTACGTGATGTTGCTTGTTTTGACTTCGATGCGTTCGCACTAAATCGCTGAATAAACGCTTGAAGTTCTTTAACCTTTTCTTCCTTTTTCTTGTTCGCATCTTCTTTCATTGTACGAGCAAGCTGGCTTGATTCATACCAGAAGTCATAGTTTCCTACATATACCTGAATTTTGCCATAGTCGAGGTCTGCCATGTGCGTACACACTTTATTTAAGAAGTGACGGTCATGGGATACGACAATAACAGTGTTTTCAAAGTTAATAAGAAACTCTTCAAGCCATTGAATTGCATTTAAATCAAGGTTGTTTGTAGGCTCATCAAGTAAAAGGATATCCGGAGAACCGAACAATGCCTGAGCAAGAAGTACCTTTACTTTCTCAGAGCCAGTTAAATCTGAAAGCTTTTTATAGTGAAGATCTTCTGAAATACCGAGTCCTTTAAGCAATACTGCAGCATCGGACTCTGCTTCCCAACCGTTTAAGTCAGCAAATTCTCCTTCGAGTTCAGCAGCTTTCATGCCATCTTCATCAGAAAAGTCTTCTTTCATATAAATAGCATTCTTTTCCTGCATCACTTCATAAAGTCGTGTATGACCCATAATAACAGTGTTAAGCACTTCGAAATCTTCATATTCAAAGTGGTTCTGCTTTAGAACCGCTAGGCGTTCACCAGGTCCCATGTGAACATCACCTGTTTGTGGCTCAACTTCACCAGATAAAATCTTGAGAAATGTTGACTTACCAGCACCGTTTGCGCCAATTAGTCCATAACAATTTCCCGGGGTAAATTTAATATTAACATCTTCAAAAAGCTTACGATCACCATATCGTAAGCCGACATCTGTAACAGTAATCATTTAGGTCGTATTCCTCCATCTATCGTAATATAGTCAAGATTATAACATGGATAGAGCCGAATAGATATGAACGCATCAGAACTTATTCATCAAAAGGATAGATCCAGAATGATTCTTGCTTGATGAACGTCATAATGTCAGAATTCGGATCTAGAGAGCCATCGTCAAGACGAGCAACCATGGCTTCTGTTTGTGAGCGGTGGGCCTCAATTGTTTTAATTTTGGTATCTAGTACATCCATCACATCGAATACTTTATCAGGTTTACCCAATACCGCTTCACGGTCAGGTGTGATTGGAAGAGTGTACAATGTAGGTCGATTAGCAGCTGGCAACCTTTTTAAGGTTTCCACAACCGCTGCTCCACAAGCATCGTGGTCCGGATGAATACCATACCCTGGATAGAATGAAATAACAAGTGAAGGCTTTAATTCATCCACCAATTTACTAATCGTCGATACAAGAAGTTCTGGATCTTCAAATTCAAGTGTTTTATCGCGAAAGCCAAGCATACGAAGATCATTAACTCCCATTGCCTGACAGGCATCTTTCAATTCTTTCTTCCTCACTTCGGGTAGCGTTTCTCGGGTTGCGAAAAATGGATTGCCCATATTGCGACCCATTTCTCCAAGTGTTGCACATGCGTACGTAACAGGCACGCCTTCATTTACAAATTTCGTCATCAACCCGGCCGTTCCAAATGCTTCATCATCCGGATGTGGGAAGACTACTAGGACTTGTTTCTCCATCATGTATTCCTCCTTAATCAAATGGCGTATAGCTTAATTGAAGCGCAACCGCCAGACGTCCACTATCATCATGACCAGCCATAAGCAGTCGACCATCATCTAATTGATAATCCGTTAACCCTTCTGCATACATCCAGCCTTCCTTAAGTTTAAATCCAACACGGAATGGCCCAGTACCGGCTATTTTCACATTCGTAAATTGAAGTGAGCCATTTCTTATGTATGCTCCTACTGCAAGCTTCTCTTTATTTTGAGCTGCATATGCTCCACTTGTTGTTTCAAGATGGAAATACAAATCTTTGTTTTCAAACGTTTCAAGAATGTCTTGAACATCTTCTATTTGAATAGGCTTCATCCTATTGCCCCCTTCTTTCTTAGGCCAGCTAGCTAAAACTAGTATAGCCTATCTATCGAGTCGGGTAAAATGATTGATATTACTGTACCTCCTTATTAGACAAGCATTGTTTTTTTCCGTTATAGTTAACTGTTGAACAGAAGCGAATAATTGATACTCGGAGGTTTTACTTATGCAACTATATGAAACATTTGATATTCCATTAGAAATACAGAACAGAATTCAAGATCGCCGTGATGCCAATGACAATCCTGACCATTATTTAATTGGGTCAGAGGGCTATACAGCACCTAATATGTCAATTGTTAAAGATGCCGTTACAGCATTAATTCTAGGTAAAAATGTTCTATTGAAAGGTCCAACTGGAGCAGGTAAAACAAAGCTTGCTGAGCTTATTAGTTATTTCTTTAATCAACCTATGTATTCGATTAACTGCTCGGTGGATCTAGACGCTGAAGCACTTCTTGGCTATAAAACTCTCACATATGATGACCAAAACAATGCCCATATTACTTTCATCCCAGGACCAGTTGAAAATGCTATGAAAAATGGTGAGCTACTATATATAGATGAAATTAATACAGCGAAGGCTGAAACACTACCTATATTAAATGGTGTACTTGACTATCGACGCATGGTTCTAAATCCTTTTACAGGAGAAACGGTCCGTGCTAAAGAAAACTTCGGCGTCATTGCAGCCATCAATGAAGGTTATATTGGTACTGCTCCATTAAACGAGGCACTAAAAAATCGCTTTATTGTTATTGAAGTTCCGTACTTACAGGGCTCTGCATTAAAAGAGATGCTGGACGAACAGTCTTTACTTAACGATTCAGATAAACTTGATCAATTCGTAACGTTATCAACGGACCTCCAATCCAAGGTAAGAGACGGTCAGATTTCAGAAGAAGCTGCATCACCTCGGTCTCTGCTTGATGCGTGTGACCTTACAACGTTTATGGAAGCAAGGCGTGCAATAAAGCGTGCGATTACAGATAAACTTGAAGAAGAACGCGAAAAAGCAGCTGTAGAAAACATTGCAGAAACAATTTTTGGTCGCATTCAGGAGAAAGGATAAATGAAATTTCTTAACTTTGCGGAGAATCAGACGGATCCTTTTCTCCATTTGAGCTTATCTGATCTCGCTGAAACATTAAGTAACAGCGAAAGCGAAGTTCAATTTGCCTTTCACTCCTATTACAGACCGGCTGAGAATTTAATTACAGTTAGCCACTACTGGAATGATATATTTGACGGTAGACAGTTCGATGGAATGAAAAGTGATATATATTTACGTGCGCTTGGCAATGTCTCCTACACTGACTTTACTGCCGTCGATCACTATCTTTCATCTCTACGCACCAAAAATTATCCATCATTTAGGAAGCAACTTTTTTCCCTTTTAGAAGACATGCGAATTGAATCCCTTTGCATTTTAAAGAGACCTGGTATGAGCGATGCTTTTGAAACAAGACGCTCTCTTTTTCAAAAACGGTTCCGAGGTCGGTTAGAAGTACACAATCGACAGAATCAGATCATCGATTCGCTTTTCTGTGCCATTTATCTTCAAGCGATAGGAAAACCTGTTTCTGTTGGGGAAAGCCTTGCTACCTACAAACCTTACTTGCGTCATTTGATTGCCGAAATCCGTAAGGCAAAGTCGACTAAAGACGTCTCTGTTCTAACGAATGCGTTTTGTGATGAACTAAGTGCAGATCATGCAGACATGACGACTGAATATTTAACAATGTACGGGACAGCTTCCAATCCTTCAACATTCGTTGAAGACGAGCAGGCTCGAGAGTTAAAAAGTGATGATACGATGGAAACGACTGATAAAGAAGATAAAGAAACGTATGATGAAGAAATGAACACCTGGCACGAAGAACAGGAACAAGAAGGGTCTAACTTCCTTCAATTTGATTTAGAGGAAGGTGCAAAATCTGACCTTATTGGTGAAGGGGAACGAAAAGAAGAGTCTGGTGATCAGGCTTTCGTTAGTGTGCAAGGGGCTTCTAAGCAATCAGAAGGCAGTCAATTCGATGAAGAAGCTCTTCTAGACAGCCGTGATACAAAAGCTGTTGCATCCGCTCAAGATCCTCTTGGTGAAGCGAATCGCAATGTGAAAGAAGTCATTCGAAACGCAGAAAAGCCTTCTGGTCAAGATCAAGAGTCGTATCGTACTGCGAAAGCAGAGATTCAATATGCTGAGAAGTCTCTTCGTACTGCAATTCAAAAGACAATTGAGCAAAAACAAATTGCACCTAGAAGTGATCTCCATTTCGGAAGATTGAATCGAAAGCTACTAAGACTGTTAACAGATGAAAATCCTCGTCTGTTTTATAAAAAAAATGCTCCAAGCACTAAGCTTGACGTGACCTTTTCACTTCTCGTAGACTGTTCGGCATCAATGTACGACAAAATGGAGGAAACGCGTTTAGGAATTACGCTTTTTCATGAAACGTTAAAAGGACTCGATATTAAGCACTCGATTACAGGCTTCTATGAAGATGCATTCGATGCAGATGATCAGGAGCAACCGAACACTTTGTTTCAAATCATCGATTACAATCGTTCAACACAACCGAACGAGGGTGCTAAAATCATGCAACTTGAGCCTGAAGAAGACAATCGAGATGGCTATGCGATTCGTAAAGCCGCTGAGGAACTCGCTGAACGGAATGAGAAGCATAAAATACTATTAGTGTTTACTGATGGTGAACCGTCTGCATTCGATTACAGTGAAAATGGCATCGTCGACACACATGAAGCCGTCATACAAACGAGGAAAAGAGGCTATGAAGTAATCGGTGTTTTCTTATCGAACGGGGAACCCCAGGAAAAAGAAAAGAATACAATGCGAAATATTTATGGCACACAAAGTATTGTAATCCCATCTGCAAACGAGATTCCTGCTTATTTAACCCCTCTTCTGAAACGATTATTGCTACGATTTGTGTAACATTAAGAAACCGCGTCCATTACATTACGCGGTTTCTTTCACATTATTAACTTGCTATAAATATGCGTGAGCTCGTCAACGCTCATCCTGACAAGGCCACTTGTTGATGGTGCTACAAAGTCACGCACTCCTTCAACTTGATTAGTCGGTTGAAATCCCCAATCAACCTTTTTGATTCCTGAGAATCTTTGGTAAACACCTTTTCCAACAAAACAATTGATTCTCGGACGATACATTTTAATTTTTTTGTGGAGGCTCTCTCTCCCTTTTGCATAGTCTTCAGCAGTTAAGTCGGCAGCCCCTCTTGTAGGACGATCAACGATATTCGTTAACCCATATCCATATTCAAGCAGCCTGTGATCTTCTTCTGGCAAAAGTTTACGGTGAGTAAGGCCCGCTTCTTTTAAAACAGTGTAAAAACGATTTGTCGGATTAGCATAATGATGACCTTCCTCCTCCGATTGAAGGCCAGGATTAAAACCGATAAACACTATTGTAAGCTCATGAGCAAGATGGTCTGGTAACATTTATTTTCACTCCTTACTTTCAAGTATACCGTAGTGAAATTTAGCTGTTTTTCTTTTTAATTGTTGAAAACCTAGACGTTCAAATCGAGTGCTTTTCCAAAAATCTTTCAGTATTACCCTTTTCCTAGCAACACGTCTCGCTTCTCTTAGCATTTCGTCTGTTAATGGATCGTAAAGAGCTACCTGTTTGATAGCATGCACACCGTCTGATTCAAGTATGGAGTTCTCAAACATGGGATCAAAATACACTACATCAACAGACTGATCAGCTAAATAGGGCAAGACATCTTCGTAACGATTATGCTTTACCGATACCCTTCTCATAGCAGCATTAATCTGTTCATTTCCGCTCTGCCACGTCTGAAGCCCTTCTTGAAGAAGAATCGCATGCTTAGAGCCTTCAAGTGCCTGCACACTTCCAGTTTCACCAGTAACAAGACTTGCAACGATACTGTCTGAACCTAGTCCAGCAGTACAATCTAGTAAACTCATCCCTTCTTTAAGGCCACTTGCATTGATAAAAGCATCGGGACGATTATTTAGAATAGATTTACATCGAAACATCGCGGAATTCGGGTGAAAGAAAACGGGTTCTTCAGCGTTATTCGTATAGAGAAAGAGTCGGTCAAATCCGGTTACCACTACAGGGGCATTATATGTGTCGATAAAATGTTGAAGAGTCCGCTTTTTTCTAGGTATGTATGTTCCATTGTATTCTATTGATAGTCTTGTGGCTTCAAGAATCAAAGCATCTGTTGGTCTTCCTGCTGTTGTATAAATCATTTATTCATAACTCCTTTTTGTATCTCTATTATACCATGCGATGAGATGTCCTCTTTAACACCTTAAGTAGATATTTTTCACAAACAAAAAATGCCCAAAGGGTTAACGGCTGCTGTTTTAATATACAAATTAATAGTAGTCAAAAATATTTATAGTTAAAAGCAATCCGCTTTAAAATAAAACATTTTCAATAATAAAAAGCCCACAGAGTCTTCTTTTATACTTAAAATGCACAGTGGGGTCTCACCTATCCCACTAGTCCCACAAGAGTCAAGCACCTTCCCTTCCAATGAACTATGAAATGAGGTTCTCTATAGAAAAATTTTTAAAAGCAACAATCTTTTAGAGAAGAGCGATTTAAAAAGAGACCGGTTTACCCAGCCTCTTTCTCCTTATTTCAATTTAATTTGCACACCTTGACTTTCCTGTGTATGAATGGTTTTCTTATTGTTCTTATGCAAAGCAGTTCTTTTTATTGAGCTTGTTACATCGTGTATCATATCCCCCACATCATGAGCTGACTCGATTAAAGGGTCAACGGCTTCCATTTTCCCTTTTACATCAACCGAAATTTCGTTGGCTTTATGAATCAGTTCTTCTGCTTCATCTGAAATGCCGTTTACAGAATTCCGGACGCCAGACAGCGTCTCTTTTGTTTCTGCCAATGTTGTCATAACTTTTCGTAATGTCAAAACTAAATAGACGACGAGAACAATAAACGCGATGGCTACAAGGGTAACACTCCACTCAATTATCAAGACCACCTCCCTCCTACTCTCTAAGTCTATGAGGTTAGGGGTTAGGACATTCCTTAGTTACTAGATCTAGAGACCTTAATACAAGAAGCCCCTATAACAGAAGGAACATTTTCTACATATCTATCATATTTATAACGATCTCTAACTATTATTGGTAACCTAAATAGCTTCTCATTTAGCGTGCGATTTCCTATACCAATCGAATAGTTAAATCTATATAATCTGTGTATATCCAACAAAAAAGGAGCATCAAAATCAATATGATTTAGCACTCCATTTTATGTGTGATATTAAGTTTTATACCCGATAACTGAACCCGTTACCTAAAGGGACTTTTTTACATTTGTTACTTTTAGTATTTCAATCTTTCTTATTCCTAATGAAAGGAACTATTTTAGAAAAGCTTCAAAATATCTTGTCATAGCAACAGCAAAATCTCCACGAGTTACGTCTGTGTTAGGACTGAACGTTGCAATTACAGTAGGCTCCAGATCATAATTACCTTGAGAGATATTGAAGTTAGCGTTGATAATATTGAGATCAAGCGCCAGTTGAACGTAACCTTTAAGGTGCTCAGGTACTGAATCTGCGTCTTCAATATTTATTCTTTCATCTCGATACTGAACAGTTAGATTACCCGTAATTGACTGTGCTTCTTCTTGAAGTCCGAGACTTTGCACAAGAGAGTAAGCTAATTCTGCTCTTGTAACAGAAGATTTGGGATTGAATTTTGCTCCTTCAACAAGAATAACTCCCTGCTGCTTATAAGTTGTATCACGGAATGATGCTCCTTCTTCAGTTACTGCTGCGACGTATGGAGCTTGTTTGGAAGAAACATCGCTGTATGATTGATTCGTAGCTTGTCGTATTTCTGCTCCCATTACCAAATACTTGGCTAAATCTCCTCTTTGTAGCTTTTGATCTGGCATAAAGTTACCTTTATTGTTAGCATCAAAAAGTCTTTCTTTCACACCAGTTTTAATTGCAGAAGCGGCTGCATGTCCCTCAATATCATTTAGTCCAGAGAATCCACTAATCTTTGTAAAAGCAAGACTTCCTTTTACTTTTTCAGGAAACGATAATCCAGAAGTTAGATTTGCTTCATCGCCTCTGAGACCTCTAATCTCTGCCTTCCATGTGCCTTTCAGTGGAGCGTTCACAGAAACAGTTCTATCTGTCGATAATGTGAACAATAAACTGATACCTGAACTGTACTCAGTACCATCTGGAGCTATTAGGACAAGGTTGACCGGGTTACCCGTCTCTCCTAATAACCCCCCTGCATTTACTTTGGCAACTAGAGTTGTTAAACCTGACTCAACTTCAAATGCATACTGATTATCCGATGTGAGCGTTACTGGATTATAATCAACAGTAAAGTCTTTTCTTAATGTATCTGCTTCTACAGAACTAGTAAACTTTTGATTCGTATTAACTGTTTCACCATATCCTGTATCTCCAAATGCACTATCAACTGAAGCGTAAGCATTTAAGTATCCTGCTCCGACTTCCCATGCTTCATATCCTGGCATATTTGTAGCAGTTGCTTGAACGATTACTTTCACTTCAGCCGGTGATAAAGCATAATTAGCTTCTAGCATTAATGCGACAACACCCGCTGCATGTGGAGTCGCCATTGAAGTTCCGCTCATTGTTGTATAAAACGGTATGTGAGCAGGATCAATGTCTTCAACATCACTTGTTGCACCGAGAGAACTAACTGGAGCAATAACACGCGTTGAAACAACATCAACACCTGGAGCTGTTACAGTAGGACGATCCTCCCATGTCCAAGTCTCACCGTCCATCTCAAATGTGCCACCTAATCCTTTTGTGCCACGAGAAGAGAAGTCTGCTAATGTACCATCTTTCTCACCTGCAGCTACTGAAATGACCCATGGTGCTTTTGCATAGGGATTATGTGTATTTTCGCTAGGACCTTCGTTACCTGCTGCAAATAATACGACAATGCCTCGGTCGTATACTTTTTTACTAGCAATATTAATTGGATGGTTAGGGTCGAAGTCACCTGATGATCCCCATGAGTTTGTAATTACGCGGATATCATATTGAGATTGGTGCGTTAAAGCATAATCAAATCCACCAATTCCATCAAGAACGAATAGCGCTGCACCTGATCCATAGCCGATTAGGTCTGCACCTGGAGCTGCACCTTCATATTTACCACCTGACATTGCTCCAGTTCCTCCAACTGTACCCGCAACGTGCGTACCATGTCCTGAGTTCGTATCAGTATTAGCAACACCTTCCTGATATGTAACAGGTAGTAATCCTGGCGATAAACTATTAAGGTTTGTAGAACCTATCACATTCTGAACTAAATTTCTTCCAAGCTCGTGGTCTTTGTGCGTACCATCTACTCCGCTGTCATTCACAACTACTCCTATTCCGTTTCCACTAACAGGCATGCCACCATTTTCTTTTCGCATTTCGTCATCTGTACGGACCTTATCGACACCTGTTAGAGCTGTTGCATCTGCATTGAAATATTTTAACTTTTTATTTAAGTAAATCGAACGAACTAGATCATTTTTAGCGAGCGTATTAATTTGATCTTTTGTTGCAATGACTCCAGCCATTGGGAGGTTCTGTAACGTTAATCCGGCTTTCACTCCAATATCCTTTAATAAGCTTGATTGAGCATTGGTAGGAGCTCCATCACCATTAAAGGTTACAATTACCTCAAAAGGGCCGTGTTCTTTAGCCATCATTTCTGTTAATTCGGGACCAATCACAGCAGCATTTTCTGCATATGACTGTGGAGTATAACCAAATCCTACCGTTAGTAATAACGAAAGTACAAGTACATAAATTTGCTTCATCCATTTTCCTCCTTTAATTTTCTTATTTTTCTTATTTTTCATTATGTAATGAAAACAAACCTTTTTCTATTCACTAAAGGTTTTAAATGGTAAAAGGGAAAGAACTATATCGTCATCATTCAAAAGTAGTATAGGGTACTACTTTCGTTACCTCAATAAAAGCAACAATCTTTTAGAAAGGCTCTTTTCGTACACATTATTGCTATATGAGAGGGTTAATTTCCGCTCCAGGATGCTCGCTTTCCGCGGGGCGGGCGCTGAGCCTCCTCGGCACGCTCGGGCGTGCCTGTGGGGTCTCGCCTGTCCCGCTAGTCCCGCAGGAGTCGAGCATCCTTCCGCTCCAATTAGCTAAGTGTAGTTTTTTATATTAAATACTTTCAAAAGCAACAATCTTTTAGAAAAGAGCCAATTAAAAAGAGGAATAGCCTGATTGGCTACTCCTCTAAACATCAACTATATCTTCTAAACCATTCTGCTGCTTTTATAGCTTCTGACTGTGTTAACTGGTGACCTGACTTTTCCCAGTGAACGGTAACTTCAGCGCCGGCATTATTTAATAACTGCTCTAGCTCTTTTGTTTCATCGGCTGAACAAATTGGATCATTTTCACCAGCCCCAATGAAAATTGATTTCTTACTAAGGTTAGGAAGCACATGGTTTCTTAATGGAACCATCGGATGATGAAGAATGGCTGCACGAAGCGCATTTTGATCATGAAACAGTAAGCTTGCCGCTATATTAGCACCATTTGAATAGCCAATCGCAATGACATTATTTCGGTCAAAGTCATATTGCTTTGCTGAATCATCAATGAATGTATTCAACTCATGTGTACGTTCTATTAAATCTTCCACATCAAATACACCTTCTGAAAGTCTTTTAAAGAAACGCGGCATGCCATTTTCAGATACGTTTCCTCTTACACTTAAAATGGAATGTTCAGGCGCAATTAACTCAGCAAGCGGAAGAAGATCTTCTTCCGTACCTCCTGTTCCATGTAACAACAATAAAACAGGAAGGTCCTCATTCCCTTTTTTGAAGATATGCTTCATTATTTATCACCTTTAAGAACTCTTGTGTTAGCAGGCTCAAGAACACTCTCAATCTGTGAACGTTTCTCTTCAAGCCACGGTGGTAGAAGTAGTTCCTTACCCATTTCTTCAGGATCTTCATCTTTAGCGAAGCCTGGAGGGTCCGTTGCAATCTCAAACAATATTCCGCCTTCTTCACGGAAATAAATCGCATTAAAGTACTGGCGATCAACAACTGGTGTTGGTTTATACCCGTTCTCTTCTAGTAAACTTCTCCACTCTTCATGGTCTTCAAAGTCGTTCGCACGAAATGCGATGTGGTGTACCGTACCAGAACCCATTCTACCTGATGAAAGAGGCGTTTTCTTGACATCAATCGTATTACCGATAGAATCACTTGATTTAAGTCGCACGAAATCCTCTTCTTCTGCTACTCGAACAAATCCAAGTATTTCTTCAAGAACTTGCAGAGTTGATTCCGGTTTTCCAGTTAATAGTGTTGCGCCCGCAAATCCTTTAATAGCATGTTGTGTACCAACTCCACCGAAGTTCCACGTATTACGTTCACCCTCTTCTCGCTCTACAAGCTCAAGGTGCAAGCCATGAGGATCATCAAACGTAAGTACGTCCTCACCAAAGCGTGTCATTTCTCCATACTCGACATTTAATTTCGTTAGGCGCTTTTTCCAAAACGAAAGGCTCCCTTCTGGAATCACAAAGCTCGTTACGCCGACTTGTCCAGATCCAATCGTACCCTCGTGAGCGTTTGACCACGGGAAGAACGTCATAATTGTACCTGGTGCACCTTCTTCATTACCGAAGTAAAGATGATATGTTTCTGGATCGTCAAAATTCACTGTTTTCTTCACAAGTCGAAGCCCTAATACTCCACTATAAAAATCAACATTTTCCTGAGGATTTCCTACAATTGCTGTTATGTGATGAATTCCTGTTGTATGTTTCATAAATTGCTATTCTCCTTTACAATTTTACATCCATTCTAGAAGATTCCCGTCTAGTGAACTTTCTAATCTTCGAATTTATCCACTTAATTATCTTTAATTCGAGATGTTTGATTTGAGTTTATTAAAAATCTCCTCTATCTGTCAAATGTTTTGGTTTACGCGTATAGGACAACCCCACAATGAGACATTCTATATGTAAAGGAGTGATGAGATGCTTAGCGTATTTGAGGCCCTGTCGTTAATGGTCAGTTTTTCCGCTCTTGTACTCGCCATCATCCACACGAAAGACCGGTCATCGTAATAGAAAAGCACTCCTCAATGAGGAGTGCTTTCTCAATTTATGGCATAACCGTCTTATTCATGAGATAGCGATCTGTCTCACGAGCTACTCCACGTCCTTCGTTAATTGCCCACACAATAAGACTTTGCCCTCTACGAACATCCCCTGCAGCAAAGACGCCATCAACATTTGTTCTGTAATCTTCGAATTCTGCTTTTGCACGCTTACGGTTATCTTGCTCTACTTCAAAGTGTTCTAGCACGCCTTCTTCAGGACCAGTAAAACCGATCGCGATTAAAACTAGCTCAACCGGCCAAACTTGTTCTGTACCCGGTAGCTCTTTCATAAAGACGTTGCCCTTTTTATCAACATGCTTCTCAATTGTAACGGTATGAAGTTCTTTCACATCACCATTCTCATCGCCGACGAACTTCTTCGTCATAATTGAATATTGACGTGGATCTTCTCCGTACTCTGCTTGTGCTTCTTCATAAGCATAATCCAGCGTAAAGACTTTCGGAAATTCTGGCCATGGATTATCGATCATACGATCTGCTGTTAATTGTGGGTGTTTACCAAACTGGTGGACACTTTTACAACCGTGTCTAAGCGCAGTTGCGACACAGTCTGCTCCTGTATCTCCGCCACCAATAACAATAACATTTTTACCCTCTGCAGAAACATATTGCTTATCTTGAAGATGTGAATCTAATAAGCTTTTCGTGTTCTTTCTTAAATAGTCCATTGCATAATGAATACCGCCAAGTTTACGTCCCTCGATGGGAAGGTCTCTGTGCTTCTGGGCACCAGTACAAAGGATAACAGCATCATGTTCTTCACGAAGCTCTTCACGTGTTACATCTTTACCGATTTCAGTATTTGTAACAAATACAACACCTTCATCTTCAAGCAACTTCACACGACGCTCAACAAGATCTTTATCCAGCTTCATGTTAGGTATACCATACATTAACAATCCACCAATGCGATCGTCACGTTCATATACTGTAACAGAATGACCTGCTTTGTTTAATTGGTCAGCTGCTGCAAGACCAGCTGGTCCCGAACCTACGATAGCAATTTTCTTTCCTGTACGATTTTCTGGTGGCTTTGGAATCATCCAACCTTCAGCAAAGCCTCGATCAATGATTTCTTTCTCAATGCTTTTTATTGCAACCGCATCATCTGGAATAGCTGCTACACATGCACCTTCACATGGTGCAGGGCACACTCTACCAGTAAATTCAGGGAAGTTATTCGTTTTCAGTAGACGATCTAAAGCATCTTTCCATTTACCCTGGTAAACAAGATGGTTCCATTCTGGAATAAGATTATAGAGTGGACATCCAGATGCGCTTCCATTTAATTCAATACCTGAGTGACAGAAGGGGGTGCCGCAGTCCATACAGCGGGCCCCTTGCGTCTTCAATTCTTCTTCAGATTGAGGAAGCTGATATTCTTCCCAATCTTTTAGTCGTGTTGTTAAATCTCTTTCACGTGCTTTTTCTCTAGGATAGTCTATAAAACCTGTCGGCTTACCCAATCGATTACCTCCCCTTATACCGGCTCCAGATCGCTTTGTCGTGGTTTAACTTGACCGTTCTTAGCCTGCTGGAACACTTCATATGCTGCTTCATCATCTTTGTATCCTTTTTCTTTCAATTCTTCTAATGAATTTGTAATTCGCTTAAACTCTTTTGGTATAACTTTCACGATCTTGCCTACATATTCGTTCCAATTTTGAATGTAACGAATCGCTTTAGGGCTATCTGTAAAGTATGCATGCTGCTGAATCAGATGCTTTACCTCAAGAATTTCTTCGTAATTTGTTAAAGATTCAATATGAACCATTTCAGCATTTACATTATGCATAAATGCGTCACGGTCTTCAGAGAGCACGTAGGCGATTCCACCTGACATACCTGCTGCAAAGTTTTTCCCAGTATTTCCAAGAACAACTACACGGCCGCCTGTCATATATTCACATCCATTATCCCCAATACCTTCTACTACTGCTTTTACTCCACTATTTCTTACACAGAATCGCTCACCAGCAAGTCCGCTAATGTATGCTTCACCAGAAGTAGCACCATAGAAAGCAACGTTACCAATAACCGTATTCTCATCACGGGCAAATACCGATTTAGATGAAGGGTGGATAATTAACTTACCACCTGACAATCCTTTTCCAACATAGTCGTTTGCGTCACCCACAAGATGCATTGTGACACCATTAGGTACAAATGCTCCAAAACTTTGTCCTGCTGATCCTTTAAAGTTCAATCGGATAAGGTCATTTGGAAGTCCTTCTGCACCATATCGTTTCGTAATTTCATGCCCTAACAACGCACCAGCTACTCGATTTGTGTTTCGAATGATATATGACCCTTCAAAAGGTTTTCCTTCTTCAAGTGCTCCAAGACAGGCAGGAATAATTGACGTATTATCAAGTGCTGCTTCAAGATTATGATCTTGTTTACGTTGATTAAACCGACCAACTTCTTCAGATACATGTGGTTGATAAAGTAGCGGCTTTAAGTCAAGATATCTTGCTTTCCAGTGGTCTTTCGTACGACGACTCACTTTCAGCACATCTGTACGACCAATCATTTCTCCAATCGTTCTGAAACCAAGCTGTGCCATGATTTCACGAACTTCCTGTGCGATAAATTGCATGTAATTTACTACGTGATCAGGGTTACCTATAAACTTTTTACGAAGTTCAGGGTTCTGTGTCGCTACCCCAACTGGACATGTATCTAGATGGCAAGCTCTCATTAGAATACAACCTAATACAACAAGTGGTGCAGTTGAAAAACCGAATTCTTCTGCTCCTAAGATGGCAGCCATCACAACGTCACGGCCAGTCATCATTTTTCCATCAGCTTCAAGAACGACGCGATCCCGTAAATCATTTAGGACTAAGGTTTGGTGTGTTTCAGCAAGACCTAACTCCCAAGGTAAACCAGCATGTTTAATACTGGTTCTAGGTGAAGCTCCAGTTCCACCTTCATATCCGCTGATGAGGATTACATCTGCAAGCCCTTTCGCTACACCTGCAGCGATCGTACCTACACCCGCTTTGGAAACTAGTTTGACATTAATTCGTGCAGAAGGATTTGCATTCTTTAAGTCATGAATAAGCTGAGCAAGATCCTCAATCGAATAAATATCATGGTGTGGTGGCGGGGAGATCAAGCCTACTCCAGGCGTTGAACCTCGAACTTCTGCAATCCACGGGTAAACCTTTTTACCAGGCAGTTGACCACCTTCACCTGGTTTAGCCCCTTGAGCCATTTTGATTTGAATTTCATCAGCATTACTCAAGTAATAACTTGAAACGCCAAACCTTCCTGATGCAACTTGTTTAATAGAGCTTCGACGCAAGTCTCCATTCTCATCAGGTGTAAAGCGCGAAGGATCTTCTCCACCCTCACCACTATTGCTTCGTCCACCAATGCGGTTCATAGCAATTGCAAGTGCCTCATGAGCTTCTCCACTAAGTGCACCGTAACTCATAGCACCTGTTTTAAATCGGCGTGTGATTGACTCAACACTTTCAACTTCATCAATTGGAATCGGTTCATTCGATCCAAAATCAATCGCCTGTCTCAAATACGTTAAGTTTTCTTCAAATGCCATACTAGAGAATTTTTTATATAACTCATAGTTATTGCTTCTTGCAGCATGTTGCAGCGTATGAATCGTTTTTGGATTAAATGAATGGTGCTCTCCACCATTTCTCCACTGCAATTCACTACCTGTTTCAAGTGTAAGGTCACTATATTCGGAATCATGATAAGCAAAATGATGTCTCATCAGAGTTTCTGTTGCAATAATATCAATTGGAATCCCATCGATTTGTGATGCTGTACCAGTGAAGTAACGATCAATCACTTCATCGCTAACACCAATAGCTTCAAAGATTTGCGCACCTCGATAGCTTTGAATGGTAGAGATCCCCATTTTGGACATTACTTTTACAATTCCTGTTGTCGCAGCTTCAATGTAATTATCAAGAGCATCTTCAAATGTGAATCCTTCAATTGTGCCATCCTGAATCATATGAGCAATTGAATCATAGGCAGCATAAGGATAAATTGCATCTGATCCGTACCCAACTAGCATTGCAAATTGATGTACATCTCTCGCTTCACCTGTTTCCACAATGAGACTAACTTTCGTTCGCGTCTCACGCTTTATTAAATGGTGATGAAGTCCGCTAATAGCAAGAAGGGAAGGAATGGCTGCTTTTTCACTATTAACACCAAGATCCGAAAGCACTAGAATAGTTTTTCCATTCTTAATTGCACGATCTGCTTTACGGAATAAAGCAAGTAGCGCGTGCTCCATTTCAGTTTCACCGCGTGCAGCATTAAACAGCAAGCTTAGCGTTTCAGTGTGAAAATCCTCTTTATCTAAAGCTTTAATTGCTTCAAATCTACCCTCAGTTAAAATAGGGGTTTCAAGACGAATTCTTTTTGCACTACCGGGATCAGTACTTAATAAATTACCTTCTGGTCCGAGTAACGTCATTGTCGATGTAACGGACTCTTCTCGAATTGAATCGATAGGAGGGTTTGTTACCTGTGCAAATAGCTGTTTAAAGTAATTAAACAAAAGCTGTGGACGTTGAGATAGAACGGCAAGTGGTACATCATTACCCATCGAACCAATTGGATCTTTTTTCTCCGTGACCATTGGTGCAATATTCTTCGTTAATTCTTCATATGTGTAACCAAAGGCCCGTTGTGTTTTCACAAGTTCTTTCTCATCAATATGGCGCTCACTTGCAGGCGTATTATTTAAGCTCATTAAATTATCATCAAGCCATTTTCTGTACGGAACTTCTGTTGAAATCTGTTCTTTAATCTCTTCATCATATACAAGGCGCTTCTCTTCTAAATCGAGAAGTAGCATCTTACCAGGACTCAAACGACCTTTTTCAATTATCTTTTCTTCTTCCATTTCGATAACGCCAACTTCTGAAGACAGGATAAACGTATCATCATCCGTAATAATATAACGCGCAGGACGCAGACCATTTCGATCTAGCATCGCACCAATTTGACGCCCATTTGTAAAGGCGATGGCTGTCGGACCATCCCATGGTTCCATTAAGCAGCTATGGTACTCATAGAAGGCCTTCTTTGGATCCTGCATTGTAACATCACGATCCCAAGGTTCAGGTATCATCATCATTGCTGCATGTGGCAACGAACGTCCAGATAGGTTCAAGAATTCCAGGCAATTGTCCAATGAAGAAGAATCGCTTCCATTCGGACGAATAATCGGAGCGATGTCCTGCATATCGTCACCGAAAACGTCTGATTGAAGCGCTCCTTCACGTGCTCTCATCCAATTAACATTTCCCCGTAGCGTATTGATCTCACCATTATGAATGAGATAACGGTTCGGATGCGCTCGATCCCAGCTAGGAAATGTATTTGTACTAAAACGTGAATGGACCATTGAAAAGGCAGATTTAAAACTTGGGTTTTTAAGATCAAGATAAAATTTGTCTAGTTGTTCTGGTGTAAGCATTCCTTTATAAACAATCGTATCTTTAGAAAAGCTTGCTGCGTAGTACTTTGTTTTGGAAAGCTGTGAATCAAGTGCTACTTGTTTTTCGGCTTTCTTACGAATCACGTAAAGTTTACGTTCGAATTCTTCAGCGGAAATATCGCTTTTCTTAATAAAGACCTGTCGAATGACAGGCTGAGCAATGCATGCAGCTTCTCCAATTGTGGACTCATCAACAGGAACCGTTCTCCAGCCAATAAATTCTTGACCTGCTTCCTTAATTGCTTTCTCAACAATTTGTTTTGCGCGCTGTCTCAGCTGATTATCTACTGGTAGGAACATCATCCCCACACCGTACTCGCCTTTATTTGGGAGGTTAAAACCTGAATTTTCTATAAAGAATTCATGTGGAATCTGTAGCATAATACCCGCACCGTCACCTGTGTCAGGATCACTTCCCTGTCCGCCTCGGTGATCTAGCTGGCGAAGCATATAAACTCCTTTTTCAATAATATGATGTGCTGGCTCATTATTCATATTGGCGATCAGCCCGATGCCACAAGCGTCATGCTCATGAATTGGATCATATAATCCCTGTTTCTCTGGAAAATTGCTTCTATCCATAATCCCACTCCTCGCTCTTATCCCAATTCATTATGGTTTCTCGCTTTAACGCCATAACGTCGAAATTGTTTAAATATTCTACACTTATTGTACATTGCTTTAACCAATGCTTCCAATATATAATTAAGATATAATTAATCTATTATTGATATGAATCGAAGAAAGGGTCGTTTTTATTGGAACTTAGGCAACTCTATTACTTTATGGAAGTAGCTAAAAGAGAGCATGTAACAGAGGCAGCAACCTCATTACATGTCGCTCAATCAGCTGTTAGCCGACAGATTGCCAACCTAGAGTCTGAGCTCGGTGTGCAATTATTTATTCGTGAGGGACGTAACGTTAAGCTGACACAAGTTGGACACATCTTTATGGATCACGCCGAAACAGCTATCTCTGAGATTGAACGAGCAAGACAAGCAGTGTTCGAATTTCTTAATCCTGATACTGGTACGATTCGAATTGGATTTCCAAACAGTCTAGCTGCCAAAACGTTACCTACCGTTATTTCTGCATTTCGAAAAGAGCACCCAAGTGTTGGTTTTCAATTGAGGCAAGGTTCAGTTCAGGACCTTACGGATGCAGTAAGTAAAGGAGAAATCGATATCGCTTTTGTTTCTCCAGTACCCAAGGATCGTACTGATGTTGATGGTCATATTTTTTTCACAGAGAAGCTACTAGCCCTTCTCCCTATCTCCCATCCACTAGCCGACTATCCGATGTTAAGACTAGGACAATTGAAGAATGAACCATTCGTCCTGTTTCGATCAGGCTATGCCCTTCATCATCTTGTTACATCAGCATGTCAGCAGGTTGGCTTTAAAACTCGAATCGCTTTTGAAGGAGAAGATATCGATACGATAAAGGGTCTTGTGGCTGCAGGGCTCGGTGTTAGCCTCCTTCCTGAAATTACACTTTCAGAACAGCTACCAGGTGAGACAGTTAAAATTGAACTATCTGAACCTAACGTGACTCGCACTGTTGGCGTCATTATCCCTAAAGGAAGAGAACTCGCTCCATCTGAAAGGAAGTTTTTTGAATTCCTTACCCATTTTTATGAAGTTCTTAACCGATTTGGACAATAAACTGATTTAATTACAATGAGCTAATTCAAAATACATAGAAGCCAGGGGTGAGTTTGATTCAATCAGACTCACCCCTGGCTTCTTAATTTGGAGAATTTAATTAGTTACGTTTTTTGAAGGCAGTTTCAGAAAAATCCCCAGAACTAGACCTATGAGAAAAATAACTGCACTAGCAAGATACATCTGTTCATAACCATTTAGAACCACTGCCCTAATCGTCTCCGTCACCCCCCTACTAAATGATCCAGCACCAGAAGTTGCTATGAAACCAGCAAGGATGACTGGCCCAAGGGATGTTCCAATTGATCTTAGTAAGCTTACGAGAGATAGTGCAGCCCCCGCTTCACGATCAGGAGTTAATTCTAAAATAATGTAATTAAGCGGTGTTCCCATTGTAAAACCAATACCTACACCCGAGAGAATCATGCCGATCGATAGCGATACAAAGCCCTGTGCAATGAAAACAAAAGTGAGAGATCCTAGTAAACTTAAAGAAAAACCTAGAAGCACTACCTGTTTCGCACCCCACTTATCAAGCAACACTCCACCAATAGGAGCAGCAAAACCTGCAGCAACAGCTAGAATAGTCATAACATATCCACCCTGTCCCCTTGATAATGAGAGGAGTATTTCAGAAAAGGATGGTATGAATATCATACTTATAATTCCAATACCTGTAATTGTTGAGATCAAGAGTGCCAATACAATGTTTCGATCAGTAAAATAAGATAATTTAATAATCGGGTCTTTCGCCTTCTTCTCCACTTTAATGAGCGGATAAATTAGCAAAATACTAAGTATAAGCAATGGCCATACGAGCACTGATTGTAAAGAAGCAGAAAAGTCACTGGTGTCTAAATTCGTTAGTCCAAGTAATAGTGAAATAATGACAAATGACAGAATCGTAGCCCCTCCCCAGTCAAGTGAAGGTTGTTTTCTTTCTATACGATCTTCAGGAAGTTTAAGACCCATCATTAGTATAATGAAGGCAATAGGTAAATTAATAAGAAAAATCCATCTCCAACTCAGCTGTGCTACAAATAAGCCTCCCAGGTTTGGACCAAGTATCGTTGCTATACCGTACATTGCACCAACTAGCCCTAGTGCCATACCTCGCTTTTCTTTAGGAAAACTACTCCCAATCACGGCATTTGCAATCGGAATAATACCTCCACCTCCAAGAGCTTGAATCGCTCTACCAATCAGTAGAAATGGCAGTGATTGACTTAACCCTGCAATAAGTGACCCGATAGCGAAAAGGACAATACCGGTGAGAAAAACGCGTTTCCTTCCTAATAAGTCACCTAATTTACCAACAATTGGCATACTCACTGCATACACAAGCGTATAAATCGTTACTACCCAAACAGTCCATTTCAGGTCAATCCCAAGTTCCTCAATTAATGTCGTTAAAGCTGGTGATACAATACCAGAATCAAGTGCTCCAAGAAACACACCGAGTAGAAATGTAATGAGTATAAATCGGAGTTGTTTATCCACGCTTCATTCTCCCTCACTTTCAATGCATATGTCATAAAGAGCTAATCTATTTAGAAGTTGGCCACAACATTTCACTTAGGTCGTGATAATTCGTTACATACATATCGGCACCTTCTGCATTATTCTGGAATAGACACGTTTTCAAACCGATTTCTTTCGCAGGAAGGATATCAAGCACACGATCACCAATCGCAAGATCGAGGTTGTGTTTACTATGTAAATAGCGATAGGAAGAAGCATCAGGCTTACGAGGATAGCCGTCATCACCTGCTACAAGGTCAGTAAAATAATGGTTCATTTTAAAATGATTTAGAATTGCTATTACTTCTTCTCGAGGCTTGTGCGTCATAATGACGTTCATTTCTGCTTTCTCAAGGATTTTTTTCAAACCAGTAAACGGTGGTTTATCTTCAGGTGATAACGCATTATCCATTTCACGAAACGTTTTTATTTGAGCTTCCGATAAATTAAAAACTTCTGTAGCATGATGGAAAGATACTTTTAATTCTTTTAAGATATCTTCTTCCTTTACTTCGGGAGGTACTAGCTCTTTCATTACTGTTGTAAAAGCTGGGTATGTATCAAAAAGAGTACCGTCGAAATCCCATAAGATTCTCATCGTGTAACCCCTCTCCTTTTTTATAAGTATAGAAAAGCCGCTCACATCGAGCGGCTCTCATAGTTAGAATTGTGTTTTCTCTTCTAGGAAGCTTTTTAGTTCGGAAATCGGCATTCTCTTTTGCTCCATTGTATCACGATCACGAATTGTAACCTGTTGATCTTCAACTGAATCAAAGTCGAAAGTGATCGCATACGGCGTACCAATCTCATCGTGGCGACGGTAACGTTTACCGATCGAACCTGCTTCATCATAATCAACCATAAAATATTTAGATAGTTCAGCATGTACTGCTCTCGCTTCTTCAGAAAGCTTCTTAGAAAGTGGGAAAACAGCTGCCTTGAACGGTGCAATAGCAGGATGGAAGTGCATCACGCTTCTTGATGTTCCGTCTTCAAGTTCTTGTTCTTCATATGCTTCAATTAAGAAGGCGAGTGTTACACGATCCGCTCCAAGGGAAGGTTCGATACAATATGGAACGTACTTTTCACCTGTTTGTTGATCATGATACGTAAAGTCTTCATTTGAATGTTGCATATGCTGCTTAAGGTCATAGTCTGTTCTTGAAGCTACGCCCCATAGTTCTCCCCAACCAAACGGGAATTTGTACTCAATATCTGTTGTCGCATTACTATAATGTGATAATTCGTCCTCTGCATGCTCACGAAGACGAATGCTATCTTCACTTACACCTAGATTAAGGAGCCAGTTCTTACAATATTCTTTCCAGTAGTCGTGCCATTCCAGTTCGTCCCCAGGTTTACAGAAGAATTCTAGTTCCATTTGCTCGAATTCACGTGTACGGAAAGTAAAGTTACCTGGTGTAATTTCATTACGGAAGCTTTTACCGACTTGAGCAATTCCAAAAGGAACTTTCTTTCGCATAGAACGTTGAACGTTTTTGAAGTTCACGAAAATACCTTGTGCTGTTTCAGGGCGAAGATAAATTTCACTTGTGCTCGACTTTGTTACACCTTGATGAGTTTTGAACATTAAATCAAACTGGCGAATTTCTGTGAAATCATCGCTACCACATTCAGGACATGTAATATTATTTTCTTTAATTAAACGACCCATTTCTTCAAATGAAAGACCGTCTGCAATCATTTCATCTGTATCAGTCGATAATGCATCCTCAATCAGTTTATCTGCACGATGGCGTGTTTTACAGCTTTTGCAATCAATCAAAGGATCATTAAAATTACCCAAATGCCCTGAAGCTTCCCATGTTTTCGGGTTCATTAAAATCGCTGCATCAAGTCCGCTGTTATACGGTGACTCCTGTACGAATTTCTTCCACCATGCACCCTTAATGTTGTTCTTAAGTTCCACACCAAGTGGACCATAATCCCAAGTATTCGCAAGACCACCATAAATATCAGACCCTGCAAAGATAAACCCTCTGTGTTTCGATATAGATACAATTTGTTCCATTGTAATACTCATGTCAATCTCTCCTTTTATTCATGCTCTTCAATTATAAAAAGCTCCCGACCCATGGACAGTAATTGTCCAGGGACGAGAGCTTGTGCACCCGCGGTTCCACCCTAGTTAATGTACAAAGAAAGTACATCCACTTTAAGAATGCCAACTCCAGACTGCCGTTTCACCAGATTTTTTTCAGGCTTTCACCATCCCTGAATCGCTAGTAAGAAATCTCCTGGTTACTATCTGTCCTTCACAGTTGTACGTTTTATGTATGCAATTGATAAGACATATGATACAAAAAATGAGTACCTAAAGTCAAGGGATTTCAATTGCATCGTCTCGTTACTTATAATGACCAAAAAAAGAACGATCTATTGATCGCTCTTTTCATTTATGTAATCTCGTCGTTGTTGGTTTATTATATTGTCTTAAAAATGCTTGAATCTCATTCTTTTGGAGTCCCAGTTCTCTGGCGGCTCTCATTAAAACAACCCATTCTTGATCAAGTACTTTAGTAGACATTATCTTGGCCACGGCCATTCTCCTCATCCTCCTTCGTAGGTTTTCCAGGAGGACCAGCCGTCATCGTTGGAATCTCCAACATTAGACCTGTGTCTTTGCGTCCCACCCTTTCAGATGGTTTGCCTTTTTCTGGAGAGTTCAGAAATGACACACTCCAACAACATTCCAATTAATCTAGCATTATTAGTGAAATTCACCCGTATTAAAAGAACATTGAGGTTATATGCTACTAATATACCAGTAATTCATTTAAAATTCAAAATATTTTAATTATTATTTCGAAAAAAATATGTTCTAACATGAAGGTATTTTTTTCATACCCTAATAAGGACTATACTACTATTATAAAGGAAGTATTCTAATGAATAGAAATCAAATCGGCACTGCTTGGAGTGGCACACATGTTGTCATTATTCGCTGTTCACAAGACACGAATAAAGTAATTTCGTTTTTTAGTAGTCTTCATGCCCCGACAGAACCACTCCACCCATTATGTACGGAGACCTTATCAATCTACTTAAGTATTGGCTACAACATTTCGTTCGTCCATTCACTTCCAGAAGGCACAATCGAATATATTTTAACAAAATAAAGAGAGGGATCCCCCCTCTCTTTATTTAAATTGACTTAAGTAATCTTTTACTTGATCAGGGTTCTTCGTATTAGCACTGTGAAGATGGCCAATTTTTTTACCTTCTTTATAAATAAGAAGGCTTGGGATTCCCATTACGTCATTTTCCTCCGTAATTTCAGGAAATTGTTCAATATCAATTTGAGCCCATTTCTTATCATCATGTTCTGTCATAATATCATCAATAAAAAAATCAAGACGCTTGCAGTCAGGACACCAATTTGCCTCATATTTCAAGACTGATACATTCGTATCGTTAATAAATGATTGATAAGAATCATTTGTTTCAATTTTTTTCATGTTCATCTCTCCTTTGAAACTAGCGTTTACCACAATTATACCGAAATACTCTCCTGTTGTCTTTAAAGAGACCCCTTTACAAAACACTTAGATAATGAAGACTAAATAATTCTTCTGGATCTGTCCACGTCTTTTCTAGAATAAAACCAGAAGCAGATGCAAGATTATGAAACTCACTGATACTGTACTTATATGAATTTTCAGTATGGATGGTCTCATGATTTTTAAATGGAATCGTTACATTTCCAATGGTAACAATCTGATCCTCCATACTAACAAGATGCATTTCAATCCTACCCATCACTGCATTGTAATAAGCATAATGTTCGAACTGATTAAGATTAAAATTCGCCCCAAGTTCACGATTCAAGTGTGTAAGCATGTTCAAATTAAATTTAGCTGTTATGCCCTCATTATCATTATAAGCGTTATGAAGTATTCTAGGAGGTTTCTTAACATCAACTCCAATTAATAAGCCATCTCCGGATGACAGTAAGTTAGAGATTGTTAAAAGGAAGTTCTGGGCTTCTTTTTTCTCAAAATTCCCGATCGTTGAACCTGGAAAAAAGACCGTCTTTTTTTTCGTTGAATCAATAAATTCGTTAGGAAGATTGAGCTGATCTGTATAATCAGCTACTATGCCAGTAACTTGAATATCAGGATAGTCAAATGAAAGTTGTTCAGAAGATTCTATTAGAAATGATTTCGAAATATCAATTGGTACATACTCATGAATCATACCTGATTCAAGCAGTAACCTAATTTTCCTACTTGCACCACTACCGAATTCAATAACAGTCGAGCCAGAACCGATATGTCTTAAAATCTCATCAAGCGAGTGTTCTATAATCGAAAGTTCAGTTCTAGTTGGGTAATATTCTTTAAGTTGGGTTATTTGCTCAAACAACTCCGAACCATATTTATCATACAAAAACTTAGGCTGCAATGACTTTTTTGAAGCAGTTAAACCTTCAATAGCTTCGTTAAACCGATTGTTCTGTTCATTAAGCTGATCAATGATTCGCATATTGCTTTGAGTTTTAATCATTCAACATCTCCTGCAAGACGAATTCCAGTAAACTGCCAGCGTTTATCAGGAGCAAAGAAATTCCTATAGGTAGGACGTATATGAGATTGAGAGGTTACACAAGATCCGCCTCGTAAAATCATTTGGCTACTCATGAATTTAGCATTGTATTCACCCAATGCTCCATCAAGTGGTTTGTTTCCCGGATACGGCATGTATGGACTTTTTGTCCATTCCCAAACATCTCCATATGCTTTTTGTAGCTGTCCTTCATCGTTTTTAACTGAAGCAACAGGGTGATAGACACCATCTTCTACAAAGTTCCCTGTTATAGGCTGATCTCTCACTGCAACTTCCCATTCTGCTTCTGTGGGAAGACGTTTACCTACCCAGCTTGCATATGCTTCTGCTTCATAATAGCTAATATGCGTAACTGGTTCTTCCCTATTTACAGGGACCAAACCATGAAGGGTAAAATTATACCATTCTCCATCTTTTTTCTCCCAGTGTAAAGGTGCTTCCCAATTTTGATTCTTTACTGTTGACCAACCATCAGATAACCAGAATTCAGCTCGCTGATACCCACCATCTTCAATAAAGGCAAGATACTCACCATTGGTCACCGTTCTCGTGGCAAGTTCAAACGGTTCTAGCCACACTTTATGTACGGGACGTTCATTATCGAAAGAAAAGCCGTCCTCTTCATTAATACCAGTTTCGACAAGTCCTCCTTCAAACGATACCCATTCTAAAGGAGAAGCTTTGCCATCAGAATTCATTTCAAGTTCTCGGTAAACTGGTTTTAAAGGATTTATTGAAAAGTTATATTTGATGTCAGTCATAAGTAGCTCTTGATGCTGTTGTTCATGATTTAATCCAATTTCAATTAACCCTGATATATCAACTAGCTTCTTTTCGTCGGCTTCTATGATCAACCTTATTACTTCTTCATCAATATCTTTACGGTAACTCCTTACCTTCTCGATACTTGGTCGACTCAAAAGCCCTCTAGAATGTCTTGGAAAGAAACTACCTACACTTTCGTAATAAGAATTAAATAAGTAATCGAATTCTTCATGAAAGGAACGGTAACTTTCGCAGTATTCTTTTAGAATAAAAGTCTCGAAAAACCAAGTTGTGTGAGCCATGTGCCATTTTGGAGGACTTACATCTGGAATAGATTGGATCGTATAGTCCTCCGTTTCGAGTGGTTCTACTAATTTATTTGTCATCATTCGTATCGTTTCGTATGAATGGAGCAATTGATTTCTTAACTCAGTAGTTTGAATAGATTGTTGTACCATGTGTTCCTCCCTGAATAGTAATAGTATAATGAACATCAAATTTTACCCGGTTTATTCTAAATTAAACATTCATAAGCATATTCCTGTTTCCACTAGTTCTTTTCTAACACTTTATGCCCTTCTGTATTCGGATGAATGCCATCAATAATAACTCTCCCTCTCTTCCATAGCTATTACATGGTGCGTCTTCCTTGTAGAAAAGGGTGAATCGTACCATAAGAAAAGACGCTACTTTATCGTAGCGTCTTTTCTTACCCCTCGATCTAAGGTGCCATTTTACCATCAGAATCTTTTTGGTTATCTTTTTTACCCTCAAGTTTATCCCACTTGATTGGTCTATTAAGATTTAACTTCTTTTTTAAGTTCAATAAGCAGTTGAAATGACCAACATACCATTTATCGAACTTAACCATATGAATGGTTTCCCAGTCCCTCATCTCCTTCGTACATCCATCACAATGTATTTCCATTGGAAGGCACTTCCTGTCTTAAGTATTTTCTTTATTTATATTCAAGAGATCTATAATGTGATTGGTCATCTGTACGAAAAAGGCGCATCCACTTGGATGCGCCTCGGTAAATTACTTAAGATTCTCAGGATTTAACGCCTGAAGTGCCTCGGGGACAAACTTTCCATCTTTACGAATCAATTCATCGTCGAACCAGATTTCACCACCACCATATTCAGGGCGCTGAATTAAAACGAGATCCCAGTGAACGGAAGAGTCGTTACCATTTGGAGCTTCATCATATGCTTGTCCAGGTGTGAAGTGGAATGAACCATCAATCTTTTCATCGAAAAGGATATCTTTCATTGGCTCGCGGATGAATGGGTTAACTCCAATAGCAAATTCACCGATATAACGTGCGCCTTCATCCGTATTAAGAATTTGATTTAAACGTTCAGTATCATTTGCCTCTGCATCTATCACTTTCCCATTTTCAAACGTAAGCTGAACATCTTCAAAAACGAAACCATTGTATGGAGATGGTGTGTTATAAGTAATAACGCCATTTACGCTATCCTTAACTGGAGCAGTAAATACTTCACCATCTGGGATATTAAGTTGTCCTGCACATTTGACTGCAGGGATATCTTTAATTGAGAAACTCAGATTAGTATCCGGAGAAACGATTCGAACTGAATCTGCTTTATTCATGCGCTCAACAAGCGCATCCATGGCTTCACTCATTTTCGCGTAATCCATCGTACATACTTTAAAATAAAAATCTTCGAACGCTTCTGTACTCATACCAGATAGCTGCGCCATCGATTCATTAGGATATCTCATTACAACCCACTTTGTATGCTTAACACGCTGGTTGCTATGAACTTTTGTTTTATAAATTTGATTATATAAAGCCATTTTTGCTTCAGGTACGTCAGATAGTTCATTGATATTCTCAGATCCACGTATCCCAATATATGCATCCATTTTCTCCATCTGATTTAAGTCCATCTCTGCCCACTGTGAAATTTGCTCTTCAGTCGCATTCATCAACAATTCACGAATGATCTGGTTATCTCGTAAATTAACGTGTGGAAATCCCCCTACCTTATGTACTTCTTTTACGATACTTCTTACAAGGGTATTATCCACATCAAATGCTTCAATTAGAACGTGTTCACCAGGTTGGATTTCAGTTGAGTATTGAACAAGTTTCTGTGAAAATTCTATAATACGAGAATCAATCATATTCTCCCTCTTTTCTTAAAATATAATAGCTTCATTCATTATACGCTTTAAAGAACCCTTTCTTCAAACAATAGAAAACCGGGCATAAGCCCGGTTTCTCTTTACTTAATATCTTGATTGTACTCCATGTAGATCACGTGGGTTTTTAAATATTCATTCAAGCCGTGCTTACCATCTGCGCCACCAATTCCTGATTGACCCATTCCGGCATGGAAACCTTGAACGGCTTCAAAGTTCTCACGGTTTACATATGTTTCACCATAACGAAGCACATTAGACGCCTTCATAACTTCATGCATGTTGTCACTAAAAATAGATGAAGAAAGTCCATATTTCGTATCATTCGCAGCTTCTAAGACTTTATCAAAATCACTATAGACAACGATTGGTAGTACTGGACCGAATATTTCCTCTTGAATGACATTCATGTCTTGGGAAACATCTGTTAGGACTGTTGGCTCAAAGAAAAAGCCTTTTTCTCGATCGATTCGCTTTCCACCAGTCTTTACAACTGCACCTGCTTTAACTGCGTTGTTTACCATCTCTTCAACAGAGTCAATTTGCTGTTCATTAGCAAGTGGTCCAATGTCACAGCCTTCTTCATTTAAAGAATCACCGACTTTTGTATTCTTGAAGGATTCAGTAATTTTTGAAATGAATTCTTCTGCCACATCTTCATGTACATATACTCGCTCCGCGTTCGTACAAGCTTGCCCATTATTTGTAATGCGTGAAGTTGTAATCTTCTCTACTGCAAGATCGACATTTGCATGTTTTGTTACGATGGCAGGCGCTTTACCACCAAGCTCAAGATTTACTTTCGTAATGTTCTTAGCTGCGGCTTCCATTACTTTAGAGCCTGCTGGATAACTACCAGTTAAACTTATCATTGCAACATCTGGGGATGACGCAAGTGGTGTACCAATATCTGAACCTTTACCAGTAATTAAGTTAAAGACTCCTTTAGGAACGCCAGCTTCATGGATGATACTTGCCAATTCACATGCTGTATTTGGGGTGTATTGACTTGGTTTAATAACAATAGGACATCCCGTAACAAAAGCTGGTGCAACTTTGCGTGCGAAGATAAACATTGGGAAGTTCCAAGGTACAATACCGCCTACGACCCCAATTGGTTTTTTGAATACAAGAATATTCTCATTTTGACGATCACTTGGAAGAACTTCGCCTTCATATCTTCTAGCCCAACCAGCCATATATCGGAAATAATCGATTGTTATTTCTACTTCAGCTTTGGAAGCATCCGTTGTTTTACCGTTTTCTTCAGTAAGCATTTTAATAAATGTATCTTTTTTATCTTCTATTTCACTTGCAATTGTTGTTAAGTATTCAGCTCGTTCAATAGATGGTTTATGTTCCCATTCCTGCTGTATAGATTTAGCAGCTTCGATTGCTCGCTCTACGTCTTTCTCGTCACCTTTAGGTATGCGCGAAATCACTTCTTCTGTTGCTGGATTAATAACATCAATCATTTCTTCAGAATTGCTTTTTGTAAATTCACCATTAATGTAGATTTGATAACTCTTCACTTGAAATACCTCCTACGCGTTAGTGGTGAACTCTTCCCGCGTTAGGAACATTCTTAAACATTTTGTAGCACATTCAATCTTTTGATGGCTTTCATGCACAAAAAAATCCTGCTTAAGCAGGATTATCAACTATTCTTCACGTTCTTCATTGGTAATTGTTTTGTGTCCAGTTGAAGCTTCGTGTGGAAACTTCGTTTGATCAGCTGTTGCAGGTCGCTTTCGCTCCATACCTTTTTTCTTATGATCAAAAGCTTTGCCTCTACCCATACGATCCCTCCTTCCATGTGGATAGTATGTCACCTGTCATAACCCATATTCGAAAAAAAATGATATACGGATGTATATTATCAGGTTCATTTGGCCATTATAATTAGTGAAGAAGGAAAACAAAAGTGCATAAGGAAAGACGGCATCGTCAATTAAGGAGATGGTCGCGTTGAACTACTCTGTTGGTAAAACAAGGCTCTAACAACTTTCATTAGAAAGAGGTGTCTCCAAAAGACAACTTCCGTTCTACCCCATCGCTTGTTTAGCAATAGCTAATAATTTCCTTCTTCATGGCCTTATCCATACGGATAGGGCCTTTTTCTATACGCTTTCCTTCACTTTTAAGTGATGATTAGCTAATTCGAGCTGAACTTTAATTTGTTCAGGTGAAGTACCTCCATAGCTTTTCCTTGCGTTCATAACGTTTGCAGGCTTCAAGATATCAAATACATCTTTCTCGAACAGTGGCGTGAAGGTTTGGTATTCTTGTAGCGTCAGATCCAGCAAATACTTCTGATGCTGTATGCTGTATAAAACGATTTTTCCAATCATTTCATGAGATTCTCGAAAAGTCATGCCTTTGTTCACAAGGTAATCAGCTATGTCCGTTGCATTTGAATAATCCTCATTCACTGCCTGCTTCATATTTTCTGTTTTCACTGTCATCGTCGCAATCATTGGCGCTAAAAGTTTTAGTGCTCCGTCTAGCGTTTTAGCTGTATCAAACATGCCTTCTTTATCTTCCTGCATGTCTTTGTTATAAGCGAGAGGCAATCCTTTCAGAACAGTTAGCAAACTGAATAAATTCCCATAAACTCTTCCTGTTTTGGCACGTAACAATTCAGGCACATCAGGGTTTTTCTTCTGTGGCATAATACTAGATCCTGTGCAGAAAGAGTCGTCAAGTTCAATGAACTGAAATTCCTGACTGCTCCAAATGACCATTTCTTCAGACAAACGAGACATGTGCATCATTAGCATCGAAGCATTAGATAGAAACTCAAGAATAAAATCGCGATCACTTACAGCATCCATACTATTTGGATAAACATCATTGAATCCAAGTAGCTCTGCGGTACGATGGCGATCAATTGGAAACGTCGTCCCAGCTAATGCGCCTGCTCCAAGTGGTAGCATATTTGTGCGCTTCAAGCTTTCCTTGAGTCGCTCCTTGTCTCGCTCGAACATCCAGAAGTAAGCAAGCATGTGGTGCGCAAAAGAGACCGGCTGAGCACGTTGTAAATGTGTATACCCAGGAAGAACCGTTTCCACATGTTCTTCAGCTTGCTTCACGATTGCCTGCTGAACAGCTTCGATATGTGAAATGAATAACTTCACCTTTTTCACAAGATACATGTGCATATCGGTAGCTACCTGATCGTTACGACTTCTTCCGGTATGAAGCTTACCTCCTACTGGACCAATTTCATCAATTAGTGCTTTCTCTATATTCATGTGAATATCTTCATGAGATACATCATATTCAAACTCACCAGATTGAATTTTCTCAAGCACGATATTCAGTCCGCGTTTGATTTCTAACATGTCTGCTGAGCTGATTACGCCGCATTCACTAAGCATCTGAACATGGGCAAGACTCCCTTCGATATCTTCCTCTGCTAGTTCCTTATCATACTGTATAGATGCTGTATATTCTTCTACGAGCTTATTCGTCTCTTTCGTGAAGCGTCCTCCCCAAAGCTTAGACACATTAACATCTCCTTATTGATGTACTTTTTGCTTTTTATGCACTTCCGCATTTACTTTTGTTGGTAGTCCCCATAACTTAATGAAACCTACCGCTGCATCATGATCGAAGAGATCTCCTTTAAGATACGTAGCGAGTTGTTCGTTGTATAGCGAATTCTCTGACTTACGGCCAACCACTGTATGCGTTCCTTTGTATAGTTTGATGCGAATCTTTCCACTGACAACTTTCTGTGTTTCGTTAATAAATCCTTCAAGTGCTTGACGAAGTGGCGAATACCAGAGTCCGTCATAGATGAGTTTCGACATCTGCTGATCAATCGTTGTTTTGAACTGTGATACTTCACGTGTATGTGTTAGAAATTCTAGCTCTTTGTGTGCATTAATTAAAATTAGTGCGCCAGGATTTTCATACACTTCTCTTGATTTAATACCAACGAGACGATTCTCAATGTGGTCGATGCGGCCTATTCCGTGATGACCGCCAATTTCATTAAGTTTCTCAATAAGGTCAACTAGCCCCATTTCCTCACCGTTCAATGCAGTTGGGCAACCTTCTTTAAAATCCACTTCAATGTACTCTGGCTCATCTGGTGTAAGATGAATCGGAGCGGTCCATTCAAACGCTGCTTCAGGTGCTTCAGCCCAAGGGTCTTCTAGTACCCCCGCTTCACAAGCACGGCCCCAAATATTTGCATCTATTGAAAAGGGATTATCCAATTTAACAGGTACTGGAATGCCTTTTTCTTCAGCATAAGCAATCTGTTCATCACGCGTCATGCCCCATTCACGAACTGGTGCGATCACTTTCAAGTCCGGATTCAACGCTTGAATCGAAACTTCAAAGCGAACCTGGTCATTACCTTTTCCGGTACATCCATGAGCAACCGCTGATGCTCCTTCACGTTCTGCCGCTTCAACGAGAAGCTTCGATATGAGTGGGCGTGACAGTGCAGAGGATAATGGATACTTTCCTTCATAAAGCGCATTTGCTTTTAGAGCAGGTAACAAATAGTTCTGAGCAAGTAATTCTTTAGCTTCAATCATGTATGCTTTAGAAGCGCCGACTTTTAGCGCCTTATCCTTGATCGTTTCGAGATCCTTCCCTTCTCCTACATCGAGTCCAAGTGCGATTACCTCATAACCGTATTTCTCTTCCAACCATTTTATTGAAATGGAGGTATCTAATCCTCCCGAATATGCCAGAATGATTTTTTCTTTCGCCATGCTAACCACTCCCTATCTTTGTATTAATATATATGATAACGTATATTTATTCAAAATGCATTAAAAATTTTTAACTTTTTAATAAAAGTTTTAAAAGAGCTTTTTGAGCATGAAGACGATTTTCTGCTTCCTCGAATACAACAGAGTGTGGACCATCAATGATTTCTCCTGTAACCTCTTCTCCTCTGTGTGCGGGCAGGCAATGCATAAAGATGTAATTTTCATTCGCGTTTATGCATAGCTCCTTATTAACTTGATACTGTTCAAATACTCCTTCACGTTCTTCTTGTTCTTCTTCTTGCCCCATACTGGCCCATACATCTGTCATTAACACGTCCGCATCCTTCACAGCCTCGAAAGGATTTTGGGTAACGTTAATAACTGCGCCAGTCTTTTTTCCAACTTCTTTTGCTTTAGATAAGATCGCTTCGTCTGGTTCATATCCAGGTGGACAGGCAATGGTAAAATGCATCCCAACTTTAGCTGCACCTTCTATTAATGAATGAGCCACATTATTCCCATCACCGAAATAAGCTGCTTTCAACCCGCATAACTCACCTTTACGTTCCATAATCGTAAGCAAATCGGCAAGGATCTGTGCAGGATGGTGTGTATCCGTCAATCCATTAAAAACTGGAATTGATGATGCTTTAGCAAAGCGTTCAATGGTCTCATGACCAAAAGTTCGAATCATAACACCATCAAGATATCCCGAAAGCACTTGTGCCGTATCCTCTATCGTCTCGCCTCTTCCAAGCTGAATATCTTTCGAACTTAAGAATAGTGCATGCCCTCCAAGTTGCAACATGGCTACTTCAAATGAGACGCGCGTCCTGGTTGATGACTTTTCAAAGATCATCCCGAGGACTTTCCCCTTTAGTTCCTCATGAGGTATGCCCTGTTTTTGTAACTTTTTCATTTCAACTGCTTCTTTTAAAAGGTAATGAATTTCTTCTGCTGAAAACTGATCCAGGGTAAGAAAATCCTTCCCTTTCATCCCTTCTTCAATTTCAGTATCTTCTTTCTGTATTGATTGAAACATCTAATCATCCTTTCTGTCCGATTGTATTCTTCTCCATCTGGTGCCAATCCTGAAGACTCATCACTTCCATCGTCTTTAATCCAGCTAAATCTAGAAGCTGAAGAGTGTCGATATGAGTAAAGCATGGAATTTTATAACGTGTTGCAAGCGCTCTGATTTGAAAGCCTGAACGTTCCTTTTCTCTTCCGGTCGTGGGAATGGATATAACAGCTCCAAGTCCTTCTTTCATCAATTTCTCTACCTCACCCAACTCTTTTTGAATGAGAATCGTCTGAATTCCTTTTTTGCTTAAATAATGAGCGGTGCCAGGGGTTGCAAATATTTCTACACCCTTTTCAGGGAGATTTGATATTACTTTTGACGCAGCTTCTTTATGTTCTTCACTTATTGAACAAAGAATTTTTGAAGGTAGTACCTCTGTATCCCATGTCGATAATACAGCTTTACTAAGCGCCTCCTCTTTGTTTCTTGCTATAGCAAGAACTTCACCAGTTGACTTCATTTCAGGTCCTAATACATGATCGACGTTTTTTAACTTTCCCTTTGAGAAAATCGGGAATTTCACTGTGTAATAAGGTTTTTCTTCTAAAAGCCCTGTTAATTCGAGTGAGTTTGGTTGTAGTTGAGACTTAATCGCCCATTCGACCATTGGGACATTGGTTACTTTACTCATAACAGGAACGGTTCGTGAAGATCTTGGATTTATTTCAAGAACGTAAATGATATCTTCATCAATCACAAATTGAATATTCATAAGCCCACGACATTCGAGTGCTCGTGATAACTTCTCAGAGTATTGGGTGATGACTTCCTTCTGTTTTTTCGTAATAGAAAGAGGTGGGTAAATCGCGGTGCTATCTCCAGAATGGACTCCCGCTCGCTCAAGGTGTTCCATGATACCTGGTATGGCAACTGATTTACCATCACAGATCACATCGACTTCACATTCAACGCCTTCCACATAACGATCAAGCAGAAATGGCCACATTTTTTTTGAACTTGAACCTAGCTTCTTCGTGTACTTTTTCAACTCATCTAAGTTCCGGAAGATAAACATATTTTGTCCCCCAATAACGTAAGATGGCCTCACGATGATCGGAAACCCTAGTTCTTCAGCAAGCTGCTCCATTTCATCAGCTTTATATGCCATTCTTCCTTCTATATATGGAATTGATAGTGAGTTCAACAATTGATAAAATTGATCCCGGTCTTCCACCTTATTGATGTTCTCAACTGGTGTTCCTAGAATCGGTACGCCTCGTTCATGAAGCTCCTCAGCGAGATTAACGGCTGTTTGACCACCAAATTGAACCGCTACACCAACAACATTCTCTTTCTCGATAACCGCAAGAACGTCTTCTAGAGAAAGTGGTTCAAAGTAAAGGCAATCTGCGATGCTGTAGTCTGTACTCACTGTTTCAGGATTATTATTCATGACCACTGCTCGGTACCCTAACTTTTTCACTGCTTGAGCCGCATGAACAGAGCAATAGTCAAATTCGACACCCTGACCAATTCGAATCGGCCCAGAACCAAGCACGAGAATAGCTGGATCACTGACCACCTCTAGTTCATCGTTTCCTAGAAAAGTGGAATAGAAGTAAGGCGTCACCGCTTCAAATTCACCTGCGCACGTATCGACTTGTTTCATTCCACGATTAATACCTGCATTCTTACTCATCTCAATAACAGTATCAATCGTTTTTCCGATAGCTTCAGCGATGAACGAATCACTTATGTTTAAACGCTTGGAGCTCAATAACAATTCTTCGTTCAGGTCGGTTATATTTTTCAACATCATTTCAGCGTCTACGATTCGCTTCACTTTATCAAGAAACCAGTTGTCAATCGCTGTAAGGGACTTTACGTGCTCTACAGAATAACCTCTACGAAAAGCTTCACTAATTAAAAAAAGCCTTTCGTCTGTAGGATGTTGCAGTTGATAATCTAAATTTTCTGTACTGACATTTTGGTAAAAATTTTTCGTTAATGAATAAAGACCATTTTCCAAGGAACGAATCGCTTTGTTTAAAGCCCCCTCAAAGCTTCGATCAATCGCCATTACTTCTCCTGTTGCTTTCATTTGGGTTCCAAGACCTCGATCACCTTCAGGAAATTTATCGAATGGGAATCTCGGTATTTTAACGACTAGGTAATCGAGCGCTGGTTCGAAAGCTGCAAACGTCGTTCCAGTAATAGGGTTTGGAAGTTCATCAAGTGTATAACCGATCGCACATTTTGCCGCCATTCGAGCAATCGGATAACCTGTCGCTTTAGAAGCGAGAGCTGATGAGCGACTTACCCTTGGATTAACTTCAATAATGTAATAATCGTTGGATTCAGGATTTAACCCAAGTTGAATATTGCATCCTCCAATCACATTAAGAGAGCGAATCACTTTCAAGGAAACATTACGAAGCATTTGATACTGGTAATCATTTAACGTCTGTGAAGGTGCAACAACAATTGAATCTCCGGTGTGAATCCCAACTGGGTCCATATTTTCCATGTTGCACACGATCATGCATGTGTCGTTTTCATCACGCATTACTTCATACTCAATTTCTTTCCATCCGAGCATGCTTTTCTCAATAAGAACTTGCGAAATTGGACTTAACGCTAGTCCTCGTTCCACAATCTCAAGCAACTCGTGATCATTTGCAGCAAAACCGCCTCCTTCACCACCCATCGTATAGGCAGGACGTACCATAATTGGATAACCAATTTCATTAGCAAAAGTTAAAGCTTCGTCTCCAGTTACAGCAATTTTAGATTCAGGTACTGGTTCTCCGATGTCAATCATCATTTGTCTGAACTTCTCACGGTCTTCGCCATTTTGAATTGATTCAACTGACGTTCCAAGAAGCTCAACGTTTAACTTCTCGAGAATTCCTTTTTCATATAGTTGCACAACAAGATTCAGTCCTGTTTGCCCTCCAAGTGTTCCTATAATGCCATCAGGTTTTTCCTTTCGTAGAATTTCTTCTACATAATCAATCGTCATTGGCTCCATATAAACATGATCAGCAATAGATTTATCCGTCATAATTGTTGCAGGGTTACTATTGATTAAGACGACTTCAATTCCTTCTTCTTTAAGAGCAAGACAAGCTTGCGTACCAGCATAATCAAATTCTGCTGCCTGACCAATGACAATCGGACCGGAACCTAGAATCACTACTTTTTTTAACTCTTTACGTAAAGGCATAATGCTGGTCTCCTGTTCTTGTAATCTGCTGCATAAAAACTTCAAATAAATACGCCGTATCTGATGGTCCTGCATGTGCTTCAGGATGGAATTGCACTGATTGGATGTTGTATTTCTCATGCGTCAATCCTTCCACCGTTCCATCATTCAAGTTCATAAAAGTTGTTTTGAGGCCAGTATCTATAAGACTATCTTGCACTACTTCATACCCATGGTTCTGAGAAGTCATATACACCTTACCCGTTTCTACGTGCTTAACAGGATGATTTGATCCTCGATGCCCAAACGAAAGCTTTCGAGTAGAAGCACCATGAGCTAGAGCTAGAAGTTGGTGACCAAGACATATTCCGAAAACCGGATACATTTCACTTATGATACGTATCGTTTCGTAACTTGCGGATAAAGCTTCAGGATCACCTGGTCCATTGCTTAAAACAACTCCATCGGGATTTAGATCAAGAAGCTGATCTAACGTTGTATTATAAGGAACAACAGTGACCGCGCACCCAATAGATTGTAGTGCCGTTAAAATTGACTTCTTATAGCCGAAATCAATCAATACAATATGTGGACCGTTATTTGGAAAATGCTTGAATTCTTTAACTGACACAAGAGGAACATACGAGTCACCACCATGCCAGTCGATCTCCGCTACTGGCAATTCGGTCAGTATTTTACCCTTCATCGTTCCATGATCTCTAAGCATCTTTACAAGAGCTCGTGTGTCCACTCCAGTTAATGAAGGGATATGTTTTTGCGCGAGTCCATTCGAGAACGAATTATTAGATAGGTAGTGACTAGGCGTTTCACATTGCTCACCTGTTACGACACCGTGAAGATGGAGATGCTCACTTTCACTATCAAAATCATTCATTCCATAATTTCCAATCTGTGGATAGCAAAAAACTATAATTTGCCCTGCATAGGAGGGATCAGTCACGATTTCCTGATAACCAGTCATGCTCGTATTAAAAACCACTTCTCCTGTGGCCTCGAGATCCCCTATTAGGACACCTTCAAACACCGCTCCGTTTTCAAGAGCGAGATAGCCTTTTTTCATTGCTGTTCACCCTCCTCCGCTGCCTGAAAAACTTCTGTTAAAACGTTCAAAAAGTTATTCACTTCTTCTTTAGTCACATTTAATGGTGGAAGGATCCGAAGTACTGAAGCACCAGCCGTTAAAACCAGCACACTTTTTTCTCTCAGTTTCGTCATATACGGTGCTGCTTCTTTCACTTCAATTCCAATGAGCAAACCAAGTCCTCTTACTTCTAATATCGATGTACACTGTTCTGAAATGTTTTTTAATTCACTTATAAGATAAGTTGATGTCTCGTTAACTTCAGGCAATAGAGAAGATACCTGCTTAACCGTTTCAACAGCTGCTGCTGATGCAAGAGGATTTCCTCCAAACGTACTCCCATGAGCCCCAGGACCAAAAGCAGATCCTACGCTTTCCTTAGCAAGCATCGCGCCAATCGGAAATCCTGATCCAAGTCCTTTAGCAAGTGTCATAATGTCAGGTTCAAACCCATATTGCTCATGCGCGAATAGGGTTCCCGTTCTGCCCATTCCAGTTTGAACCTCATCCACTACAAGTAGGATATTGTTTGACTGACAAATCTCAACAAGTTTTGAGACCCACTGTTGATCTGCCGGTCGAACACCGCCCTCTCCTTGTACAAGCTCAAACATGACAGCTGCTGGTTTCTGTTCCTCGATTTCTGCTAAACTCTCAAATTCATTATAAGGAAGGTAATGGAATCCTTCCAACATAGAACCAAAGCCTTCTTGCAAATTTGTTTGTGCAGTAGCTGAGAGAGATCCGAGCGTCCTTCCGTGGAATGACTTTGTAAACGTGACAATCGTTTCGTTGTCACTCCATTTTCTAACTAGTTTAATGGCCGCTTCGTTGGCTTCTGTTCCACTGTTACAGAAAAACACTTGATCAAAACAGCTTTTTTCGGTAAGCAGGTCTGCAAGCTCCTGTTGTTTCGGAATGTGATATAAATTAGAGCAATGCCAAAGCAGATCTAACTGATCTGTGACAGCTTTTTTTACTGAATTTGGCTGGTGACCGAGGTTACACGTTGCAATCCCTGAGGTGAAGTCTAGAAATTTCATGCCGTTTGCTTCGTATAGGAAGCTTCCATCACCTTTCACTGCAGTGATTGGAAGACGATTGTACGTTCTCATAATGCTAGTTTGCGAGGTTTCAGTTGGTGACATTTGTAAGCTCCTTTCGCACAATCCTAGTGCCTATCTGTTCATTAGAGACAGCTTTTTGTAGAGCGTTCTTTTCTCTTCCATCAAGAATAATCACGGAAGACACTTGATCAGAAAGGGCAGCAACCGCACCTTTCACTTTCGGGATCATACCACCTGATATTGTGCCTTCTTCTATTAACTTTGTAATCCTAATTTCATCTAAAGATCTAAAAACAACTTTTTCACCATTTATTTCTTTGTAAATGCCAGGAATATCACTCACAAGACATATCTCTGCATGTAATGATTGTGCAACAGCAGACGCAGCTTCATCTCCATTAATATTGAGCGAATTTCCATGGTCATCCATACTAATCGGAGAGATAACAGGTATGTAACCTGAAATAGACAGCTGTTCAATTAAAGATCGATCCACATGAGTCACTTCGCCTACTCGACCAAGCGCTTGATCAGTCTGTTTACAACGAAACATCCCTCCATCTACACCGCTTATACCAATCGCTTTCCCTCCAGCACGGTGGATGTTCCTGACAAGCAGCTTATTAATTTTACCGCTCAGAACCATTTCAACTGTATCAACCATTTGATCAGTCGTTACGCGTAATCCATCAATAAAAGTAGTCTCAATCGATAACTTATGAAGCATATGCGATATTTCTGGACCACCACCATGTACAAGCACTGGATAGATGTCATAAGATTTGAGTTTAATAAGATCCTGATAGAATTCGTCTGGAAGTTGATCTAAAATACTTCCTCCACATTTGATAACGAAATACTTCAATCTATTATGTTCTGTAGGAGGCATTGATTCTGACATAGTCATAAGTAAGATCACACCCCCATGCTGTCGCTTCTTTGGTTCCGTTACCCAAGTCAACATAAATATGAATGTTTTCATTTTCTAAGTAGCTCTTTGCTTCTTCTTCACTAAATTTAGTAGTTATTCCATGATCAACTACTTTAATTCCACCTAGTGATATGGAGAGCGATTCTTCTTGAACTGATTCACCGCTGTACCCAATCGCACAAACGATTCGCCCCCAGTTCGCATCTGTTCCATAAATGGCTGTTTTAACAAGACTAGAGCCTACAATCGATTTCGCTATTGCTTTAGCTCCATTATTCGTTTGTGCTCCCTTTACATGCACTTCAACGAGCTTAGTTGCACCCTCGCCATCTTTTGCAATCATTTTGGCTAATTGCTGACAAACAAACTCTAGTGAATGTAAGAATGTCTTCCAATCAGGATGAGTTGCTGACAATACCTTATTTTCTGCTTGACCGTTTGCTAAAAGAAGTACCATATCATTTGTGCTCGTTTCTCCATCTACTGTAATCATATTGTAGGTACGATCTGTTACCGTACTCAGTGCTGTTTGAAGTGCCTCCGTTTCCACTTTTGCATCTGTTGTAACAAAAGCAAGCATTGTTGCCATATTCGGCTTAATCATCCCTGAACCTTTAGCTGCACCTCCAATCGTAATCATCTTCCCGTCTATCTCGCATGTAACTGCAATTTCCTTTGTTATGGTATCCGTCGTCACAATGGCTTCAGCAAAATCACTTCCGCATGTCATTTCTTCGTAATTTGGAATTTGCTTTATTCCTTTAGCAATAGCTTCCATCGGTAAAAATTCGCCGATTACACCTGTTGATGTAACAGCTGTTTGTGCTTCTTTTATATCCATCACTTCTGCAAATTGTTTGCGCATTTCATAAGCATCTTCAAGTCCCTTTTTGCCAGTAAAAGCATTTGCATTTCCAGAGTTTACAATAATACCTTGCAGTAGTCCCCCAGATAGACTCTCTTTCGTTACTTTCAATGGAGGCGCCTGGAAGGTATTCAACGTGAAAACCCCCGCTGCAACTGCTGGAACATTCGACTTAATCCAGCCAAGATCTTTACGCTTTCGCTTTAACCCAGCATGAAATCCTCCTGCCTCAAATCCTTTTGGAGATGTAACTGTGCCTTCTGTTACCTTAGTAAAAAGTTCCTCACTTGCAGTTGTCATTGCCACAAAGTTCAATCCTTTCTATTCGTAAACTTATGGAAACACTGGTGAAAGCGTTAGACCTTCTGTTTCGGCAAAACCAAATCGTAAATTCATATTTTGAACAGCCTGACCGGCCGCACCTTTCATTAAATTATCAATCACAGATATTACCGTAACCCGGTTTGTTCTCTTGTCTACCGAGAAGCCGATGTCACAGTAATTAGATCCTGCAACGCCCTTTGGTGTTGGCCATTTTCCTTCAGGCATAATACGAATAAATGGATGATTTTCATAGAATGATTGGTATAGCTCAATCACTTCGTTAGTTGTTTTATCAGTTAGTAGATTCATATACATGCTACACATCATCCCTCTTGTTAGCGGAATGAGATGTGTTGAAAACGTCAGCTGAATTTCTTTTTCGATTTGCATTGAAAGCAGTTGTTCAATTTCAGGAATGTGCTGGTGTTTTCCAAGCTTATAGGCAGAAACATTCTCATTCACTTCTGAGAAGTGTGATTCAAGGCTTGTTTTACGACCTGCACCAGAAAGTCCGGATTTACCATCAATAATCAGTGAATTTGGGTCTACCCATTCCTGTTGGATAATAGGAAGAATGCCGAGAAGAGAAGCTGTCGGATAGCACCCCGGATTTGCAATCAAGTTCGCATTCGCAATCTCCTCTGGATAAAATTCTGATAATCCGTAGACTGCTTGCTTTAAAGCATGTGCAGGGGGTGATGAATGTTTATACCATTCTTCGTATAACCCATCTCCCTTTAATCGAAAGTCCCCCGACAAGTCGATACATGGGACTCCTCTCTCTAGAAGGGATGGAATGGACTTACTGCTAATTCCAGCAGGTGTAGCAAAAAACACGACATCTACTTTAGATGCTAGATCGTTAACATCTAGAGCATCAAATTCACAATTGTGTATATTCGTTAGGTGAGGGAATACATCATTTAGTTTAGAACCTACATTAGATGGAGATACGATCGTTTTAATTTCTACTTCAGGGTGTCCAAGCAATAAACGGATCAATTCTAGACCGCTGTAACCGCTGGCACCGACAATACCTGCTTTCACTAATTCCACTCCCTCTTTCTTTTCTTATTGTATGATTATACATACTAAAGAATATATATACAACAGGTTTCAGAAAATAATATATTTATTTTTGATTAATACATTACGTTCTACTGATAAAACTATAAAAGAACATGCTCAGCGTACTGAGCATGTTCTTGAAGAAGCTATTTTTTTGCAAAATCAAACGTTATTTTCTTTTCAGTGGAACTCCAAACAAGTGCTGCGTCAAACGTTCCTTTTTTACTTTTCAGTCCAATGATTACGTTTGTTTTGCCGTCTGTTAGTAGTTTCTTAGCATTGGTTTGGGAGATTGGTTTGCCAAGAATCCTTTTTGATATCGTAAACGGACATTTGGATTTTGAATAGTTGCTACAGCCATACAACTTCCCTTTGTCAATGACTTCAGATCCACATAGTGGGCATTCCCCAATTTTTTTACCTAGAGCCTTTTTGGAAACCGTAGAAGGTTCAATTTTAATATCCTTTAAATCCCACGTTCCAGAAGCTTCAATTGCATCCGACGTTAATTTAGCAGCAAGCTTTTTAACAGATTCCATAAAGGCTTGCGGAGAAGCATCTCCACTTCCTATTTGTTTCAACCGCTGCTCCCATTTCGCTGTCATTTCTGCACTGGATAATACGGCATTTCCGATTGAATCAATGAGTAAAATTCCTTTATCCGTTGCAAACACCTGGTTTTTTACTACGTCGATGTATTTCCGGTCTTTTAGCATTGTAATTATTCCGGCCCTTGTTGCTTCTGTTCCTAAACCTTCCGTATCTTTTAGAATTTTCTCAAGCGATTCATCCTCAAGATGCCTGCCTGCGGTTTTCATCATCGTAATTAACTGACCTTCAGTAAATCGTTTAGGAGGCTGTGTTTTCCCTTCAGTAACTTCTGCAGATACTACCTTACCATTTTCATCTTTTTCGATCGGAGGCAACTCTTCATCTTTTTGTGTTGAATTAATAATACGTTGCCAACCCTCTTGGATGCGAACCTGACCTTTAGATTGAAATAAAGCACGATCATCTACAAGTGTCATTAACGTTGTATAATCAACAATAGCGACTTCTTCATGTGCTGCTAGAAGACTTCTTGCGATTAAGTCATAAATTTTCGCTTCATCACCTGATAGTTTATCCATATTTGGAACCTGCTCAGTTGGGATGATGGCATAATGATCGCTAACTTTAGCTGCATTGACAAACCGTTTATCATCCATAATTGAATCACGCTTTAGAGGAAATAGATCTTTGTATGCTGACTGCTTTTGCAGTTTTGATAGAATCGACGGAAACTCTGCAGCCTCATCTTTTGTGACAAAACTAGAATCACTTCGGGGATATGAGATGATTCCCTTCGTATAGAGCTTCTGAGCAATGTCTAGCGTTTTTTTAGGTGAAAACTTATACCGTTTGTTTGCTGTCGATTGTAGTGATGAAAGTTGGAACAGAAATGGAGGCTTGTATTGCTTTCGTTCCTTTTTAACATCACTGGCTATACAGTCTTTGTCCTGACAAAATTGAGCGATTTTACTAGCCATTTCGGGTGATTCAATTCGAGTTTGGTCATCCTTAATCCATTTCCCGACAACAACTTTTCCACTGTAATTGAATGTCCCCTTCACTTCCCAGAATGGTTCTGATTTAAAATCCGCAATTTCTTTTTCTCTTTTTACAACCAATGCAAGTGTAGGTGTTTGCACTCTTCCTGCAGAAAAAACATCCTGTACACCCTTTTGTTTAAAAAGGAGCGTGTAGACACGGGAAGCATTTATGCCGATGACCCAGTCTGCACATGACCTCGCATAAGCCTCAAAATATAAGTTGCGCGTTTTCTCCTCATCAAGTAGTGCGTTAAAACCTTCTTTTACTGCTCGCTCAGTTAGCGAGGATATCCATAACCGCTTCATTGGCTTTTTACATCCCGCCTGATTGAGAATGGTGCGAACGATCAACTCTCCTTCTCTCCCAGCATCTCCGGCATGAATGATGGAGCGAACTTCCTTCTTATTCACTAATTCTTTAATAACTTTAAACTGCTTCCACTTTCCTTTTGTGACTTGATATTGAAATTGCTGCGGAATCATAGGTAATGTTTGTAGTGACCATTTCTTCCATGATGACTCATATGTTTCTGGTGGTACAAGTTCACAAAGGTGACCAACAGCCCAAGTCATATAGGCACCTTCTGGGAAATCTGGATTTGGTTTTATGTAAATATATCCTTGTTTCTTTTCTGACGGATAAGGCGCTGCGAGACGCGTTCCCTGATCTGGCTTTTCCGCGATAATACATACTGCTGCCAATCAAAACATTCCTCCCTGAACATGATGCGCGCATCATCTATTCTCTTTATTAGTATAGCGTACACTTGATCGCATTTGGTAGCATGTCTTTCATTCATGGGAAAAAGAAGTACCAATCCATAAGATCAGTACTTCACTTTACCACTATTAACCTTTCATATGAAAACTATCTTCTCGGATAACGTGATGTGTGGAAGATTCACTGCTTTTTTTCCTACGTTTGCGATAAGTATACGTATGCGTTAACCCATATACAATACTATTAACCGCTAGAATTGTTAAGGCAAAAGCCGTAACAGGGGCAAGAACCATCCAGGGAAAGGATGATACATATTGAAAGTTTTGTGCAATCAACCCTGCCCATTCATTGGACATAGAGAAGACTTCAATAGTAGCTTCACCCGTATCATAATCGTAATCCATAATTCGAATATCCGATCCACCAATAAACACATTCAGAAGACCGAGATGCGCAAAAACAATCAGCACCTGACCGACTTGTTGAATAAAAACAACAAATAATTTAGGGTATAGAAACGGTGCCATATGTTTGCGAAAAATTTGAAAATGACTCCCTCCCATCACTTTAGCACTTTCAATGAACTCCTTTTCTGCAATAAGATGAAGTTCATTTTGAACATAAAGTGATAAAACCGGAACGCTGATTAAGATAAGTACTAGCATCGGAAAAATCACTTTCGTTGATGTGTCATAACTCCAGCTGAAGCTTAAGATGACAGGTGCTATTAGTACGTAGGTAAAAATCGTTACAGGTGCGTAATGCAAAGCGTTAGCAAGACCATCTAATATTCTTCGGAATGATCCTGGAAGAAGGTACAATATATATCCTCCAACAAATGAAACGACCATTCGAAAAAATGCAACGAGGATGGATAAGCCTACCGTGAATTTTGCCCCCTCAAGAATGTTAAGCAATAAGTTTTTGCCATCAAGGTCACTACCTAGTGGGAATTTTGGTGACGGCGGAAAAGGAGCAAGTGCAACAGCATTATTGTTCTCATCAAGCAGAACTTTTTGGGGCTCTTGTGGATCGAAAAACAAACCATACAAGATGCTCCCAATAAGCAATAATACAATAAACAATCCACCGCCAAGTAAAGGTTTATTACGTAGTAACGATATCTTTCTCATATCAGCTCCCCCTTAACATGCAACCATCGCTCTAGTATCCATTGCATACAAGTAAAGAATAAAAAAGTAGGAATGAATATCATAAATAAGGCAATGGTTACAATTTCAGGGTTTAACACGCCGTGGTTAATAACAAACGTCATGAATCCTCTTACTTCAAAAATAACCTCAAGCATCACCAAATTTGCTAATGCAAAAAGAAAAATGCCTTTAAAGTGGTTAAATAACGTTAATATAGAATTTCTAAAAATATGGACCACTAAGATTTTGCTTCGCTTTAATCCTTTTCCTCTTGCTAGCTCAACATATAACTGCTGTTCCTCATCTTCAAATGAGACTAATAAGTATTTAAAGATGTATAAAGCAGGTAGAAGAGCTAATACAACAATCGGAAGCAAAATGGCTCGGTCATTGTATCCACTAGCAATATTAAATAGAAGAATACCTGATACTTTGTAAATCCAAATAATAGTCAATTGCGTAATCAATATAACAAATATGTCTGGAAGCGACTCAAGAACAAACAGGACTCCTTTAGGTAGAGCTCTCTTCTCTTTTGGAAGCAACATTGTGAGAATTGTGAGTAGGACTCCTAACACTAGTGCTAAGGTAAGCGAAGCCAAAAGATAAACCATTGATTGAAGATACGCATCAAAAAATTCAGGGAACAATGGTAGCTCTCTTCCTCGCTCGTAATATTGAATCGTATTATCAGTAAAAAGCAGGTTTAACATTGTCATCATGTGTTTTAAATATTCTTCAAAGTTGAGGACGATTGTATCGTAGATAAAAAGCGTATTTGTTAATTCCTTTCGATCTACCATTTTTAAGACGTCCAATTGCGATTCCATATTGAAAAGAAGGTAAGGAAGTGAACCTATCAACATGATTCCAATTGACGTTAAGGAAAATTGAATGAGTGAACGGACAGCGTAAGTTTTGAACATATAATTGATTACCTATTGATCCTCATTTGTGAATTCAACAACCTCAATCTGGTTGCCAGATGGATCTTCAACGATAAAATAAAGACCTGGTGGACAAGGCTTCGGTTCATCAAATAGGACGTTAGCACCTCGTTCTTTTAAAAGTTTGAAATCATAATCGATATTCTCTGAAGAAATACCAAGCAGAACATTCTTCGACTCTGACAAATTGATTGAAGGGTCCTCTTCTAAGACAATCGGGATATTCTTATGTACAAGACTCACAATCTTATCACTATACTTTTTTGATACTGTAAAATTGAACATCTCCGTATAAAATGAGAGCGATTCTTTCATTTCCTTTACCTTAACTGTTAGTACACACACCTGATTTAACACTAAATTTCCTCCTTAAAATGATGTCATTTATCTAAAAGATTTCTCTACAACCTATAAAATTCCATAAAAAGGATTCATCCCCTTCAATTTTTCACGAAAATGATGGAGTTTCTATGGTGAAAACCACTCTCTAGTACCCTAAGTAGAATGTGGTTTTGATATAATAATACAATCATGCAGTGAAATGGAGGATTCGTGTGAATCAAGAACCTGAATATGAGGTAACACGTAGAACAACCCATCATAAAAGAAAGATTTTTAAAATCTATACGCAAAAAAGCCTCTACCTAGTTCAGTCCTTTTCGAAAGCAACTTGGAAAGGTTCGTCTTATGGAGCCATTTTCATGACAATGCTACTCATTATCTCAATGGGTTTCGATTTTCATACCGGCTTAGGGAAAGCAATAGACATTGGTATATTTACACTAATCGCGATTCCGGGAACATGGTTAGCTGTTAAAATCGGTGTAATCATCGTTGGCTTTATTAAGAAACTACCGTCGTTGTTCATCGCAAGCATCCTAGTTTCAGCCTTTATTATCATTTATACATTAGATCAGTACAGACAACTCGATAACATTCTTCCCTTAGCCTATACATTGCTTGTTGTTGGCATTGGTATTGGTGGATTAGTTGGTTATCCTCTAACGAAGGGTCTAAAGAAACCAGTATCTATCGTTTTACTCACTATTGGCTTAATCGCATCCGGTGTTTTTTTCTACTGGCTGTTCACACCTGGCTTTGAAGATTACCGCTCTCAAATAGCAGTAAAACCTCTTTCGCCTGTTAGCTCTAACCCAGCAAGTAGCGGTAACTACTCTGTTCAAACATTTACGTATGGAAGTGGCAACGATAAACAACGAAAGGAATTCAGTAAGCAAGTGGATTTAAAGACTCAGTCTGTCAATGCTTCCCCAATGATTGGCGAATGGTCAAAAGCACGTGAAAGGTTCTGGGGATTCAAAGACACAAATGTTCCTCTTAACGGCAGAGTTTGGATGCCAGAAGGGAAAGGTGAATTTCCTCTTGTCCTTATTGTTCACGGAAACCACAAAATGGAGGACTTCTCTGATGAAGGTTACGACTATCTTGGTGAATTACTTGCAAGTAGGGGATTTATCACCGTATCGGTTGATGAGAATTTCCTAAATTCATCATGGTCAGGAGGCGTGGCAGGAGATATCAACGGAAGAGCCTGGATGCTATTACAACACCTTCAACAAATCGAGTCATTTAACCAAAAGAAAGATACGCCTTTTTATCAAAAAGTTGATATGAATGAAATCGCTCTAATCGGCCATTCTCGTGGCGGTCAGGCAGCAATACTAGCTGCGAAATTTAATAAGCTTGATCGTTATCCAAATAATGCGACTATGCGCTTTGATTTTAATTACGCTATTCAAACTGTAATAGCCATAGCGCCAACGGATTATCAAAAACTTTCCGACCGAAAAATTGAAATGAATGATGTGAACTACTTGTTACTTCATGGATCATATGACAGTGACCTTTCAGAATTCGAGGGAGATCGCCAATATAACGGTATTCAATTAACTGGCGGTGATGATGCCATTAAAGCAGCTCTTTATATTGATCGTGCAAATCATGGACAATTTAATACAACATGGGGAGATAATGACACGTACTTTCCTTTTACGTTGCTTTTAAATAAGAAGCCTTTATTAAAGGGGGAAGAACAGCGACAGATTGCTAAAACATATGTATCTGGTTTCTTAGAATCTACGTTACATGAGGATGATTCCTTTACTCCGATGTTTGAAGATTACCGGTATGCACTTAGATGGTTACCTAATACGACTTATATTAGTAAATACGAAGATCCCTCCTACAGCATCTTTGCTGATTATGAAGAAGATGTTGATGTGACGAGTACATCGTCTCCCTTTATTCATGTTACAGCAGGAAGTTTATTGCAGTGGTATGAAGGAGAACTTGAGTACAGAAGAGATAAAGAAAGAGCAAATCATGGTGTATTCTTGAAATGGGATGATTCATATTCCAAAAACGGGCATTATACCTTGAATTTTTCTAAACCACTTCAGGATCCATTTAATTTTAATAAGAACAGTGATTTAACCTTTACCGCGGCTAATCTTTCTGAAGAAATAAGTCAGGAGCCGGTTGACTTCTCGATTAAATTATCAAGCAACGGTGAGAGTGCTACTGTTTTGTTAAGTGACATTATGCTTATGCATCCTGTTTTACCTGTAAGGCATACGAAAACGATTTACTTCGAAGAGAATCGGTACGGAGAACCAACAGAACCTGTTCTTCAAACATTTAACATTCCAATTTCACATTTTATTGAAGACAACCCTTCTATAGATGTTAAGAAGATAGATTCGCTTACGTTTCAATTCGATCAACCTAACGGAGGGACTATCTTTATCGACCAAATTGGTGTTAATCAAACAAACTAAAGTAGTAAAAAAAGAGGCTGGGACAAAACTAAAATACATGAAGGAAATCGCGAATTTTGAATGTTAAGAGTAAGACCTTAGCGTAGCCAACATACGTAGACTCCTGCGGGAACAGCACGAGTCCGAAGACCCCGCAGGAAAGCGTTTTTTGCTTTCTGAGGAGACTGAGGCCGTGCCCGCGGAAAGCGAAGTATGTTGGCGAAGCGGTTGTTTCCTATCTGTAAATTACGAAAGACCCGATCTGATTCAAATGAATTGTTCGGGTCTTTCTCATGGTTATTTACTTATGTCCCAGCCTCTTTTGGTATTAAGAAATTCTGCAAGAAGACTGACCACGTTTAGCAAGATAGCTTTGATGATACTCTTCTGCACGATAAAACGCTGTAGCTGGTACGATTTGTGTTACGATCGGTTTCTTGAATCTTCCTGAGGCTGACAGGGTGTTTTTTGCAATCAATGCAGCGGATTTCTGCTCTTCAGAATGGAAAAAGACTGCTGAACGATATCTTGCACCAACATCCTCACCCTGGCGATTTAATGAAGTTGGGTTATGATTATCGAAGAACACTTCAAGGAGTTCCTCATACGAGATAAGTGCTGAATCATACTCAATATGAACTGCTTCGGCATGACCTGTTAGTTCTTTATATACATCTTCATAAGAAGGATTGATGGTTTCACCACCTGTAAAACCTGTGGAAGTTGAAATAACCCCATTTAATTGTTGAAAAAGTGCTTCTACTCCCCAAAAACATCCAGCTGCAAATGTTGCGTAATTCATCGTGCCCACTCCGTTTCCTATATTGTTAGCTTCAGTCTCATTTCTATATATGTTCTCTAGTTCATTTAGTGGTAACATATAAAGCTGCTTACTCCCCTTCTTGTAAATCCCTTTTGAAAGAAGGGTCTTAATAAGTTGTTGTTTAGCTTCATTATTTATTAGTGTATGCAATGCCAGTCACTCCTCTACAATAAATTGATGCCAGATAGTGGGCGCATACGAAAAAACCCCCATCTGTCAGAACAGAAGAGGGTTTGGAATTTCCGAGCCTCTTCTTATTTTCCGACTTTCGTCGCAGGAATTAGCACGGTTCCTAATGAACATTACATTCATCGGTCCGTTGCCGAGGTTTCCAAGGGCCAGTCCCTCCACCTCTCTAAATAAGAAGATCCTTTAAACAAAGGATTATTAAGTTATTTTCAATAATAAATCCTTTTAATACTAGTGTCAATAGAAACGAACACATTAGTATGCTAAATCACAAAAGAAATTATAAAATACCCTACTGCAGCAGTACCAGCGCCTATTAATGCTGGGCCAAGTTTGAATTTAGCATACGACATTGGATTCAATTTAAGAATTCTTGCAACCGTGTTTGTGTTGTCACTTAAAGGAGATGAAAAAGCTCCAAATGTCCCACTAGCAAAAACGGCACCAATAACAAGTGGCAAATCAGTTCCAGTGGAATGACCAAGTGAAACACCAAGCGGCATTAAAATGCCCCATGTTCCCCACGATGATCCGATAAAATAGGAAATAAATGCTCCAACTAAAAAAAGAACAGTTGGAACAAATAGTGCTGGAATCCAATCAAGGTTTGATGTTACGAAAGTTGAAAATCCTAGTGCCTCCGTCGATGCAGCAAGTCCCCATACGACAGTTAATAAAACGATCACCGGCATCATTTCGTTACCTCCCTCAATGAAAAAGGTAACGAGCTCTTTTAGTGAGAAGCGCTGAAATAAGTAAAAAACAAATGCTAAGAGAACAGTCGTAAGCAGTGCAAAGACCATCGCATCAAGAACGCTTGCTTCAATGAACGCTTTGATTGGAGAAGTAAACCCTTTTTGATAACCACTCCAATACGTTAGTAACAATGTAAGTAATATAACGCCACCAAGCGGGATTAATAAGTTAAACGGTTTTGTAGGAAGGTTCTTTGCTACAGCGGGATGACAATCCTCCCATTGATCGTCTACTTCCTTCTCAGCATTACCAGCATCAGTAGAGGGCTTTTTGCGGTGGTGGAAAAAGCTTAAATAAAAACCTATCATTATGATACTAATTGAGAAAAAATTGTATGGAATGCTTTGGAGGAATAAACGATAGCCGTCCCCTTCTATTCCCTCAGCTCTTATGGAAAGTTGAACAACTGAAGACATATAGCCAACAAATGCTGTCGCAATTGGCATTAAAACGATAACAGGTGTTGCTGTTGTCTCAATGACAAAGCCAAGTTCTTGTGGTGTGATTTTCACTTTACTAAGAAGAGCTTTCATAATAGGAGCTACTGTAACGATTCGAAAGCTTGGGGCACTAAACGTACCGAGTGTTGAGATCCATGTAAGAAAAAGGGCTCCCTTTTTTGTACTAATTTTCTCAGAAGCAGCGTTAACAAAGCCTTTTATGCCTCCTGTGAATTTCATCATTCCAATAAGCCCAGTAAACATATAAAGAAAGAGAACAATTTTAATGTTATTCTCATCTTTCAACCCGCTCATAATAAACGTGTAAAACTGTTCTAGTCCTATAAGTGGACCCGTTCTATATATAAATGATGCCGTTAGTAATCCTGCGGTAAGACCAGGTATCACAAGTTTCGTTTTCATTGCAACAATGATAACTACCACAAATGGTAAGATTGACAGCCAGTCCAAGTGATTCTCCCCCCTTCGCTACTAGTTTGCGCTAGGAGGAACGAGCTATACAAAAAGCCAGAGCATACGCTCTGGCTACCTGTTACGCAATGCTTTATGAAATTGTAGATCTGCTATCGATGATGCGCCAATTCCAAACATGGCGGTTCTTAACTCGAACTCAATGCGTTCAAGCTGATCAGACAATGCTTGTTCGCTGTCATCTACAGCATTCTCAAGAAGAGCACGACCAAAACCAGCTACATTTGCACCTAGTGCAATGGTTTTAGCTGCATCAACTCCGTTTTTTAGCCCTCCACTCGCCACAATTGGCACATCTGAATGGTGCTTGCGTACGTCAATCAAGCAGTCTGCTGTAGAATTTCCCCATTCCTGAAAAGCCTCTGCAGCTTGTCTTCGCATTTCTTGATGTGCTCGATAGCTTTCCACCTGGATCCAAGACGTTCCACCAGCTCCTGCTACATCTATAAAGTGAGCTCCAGCGTCAATCAAGCGTTTCGCACTTTCAGAATCAATTCCCATTCCAACCTCTTTAATGCCAAGAGGCACAGGAATTTCTTTTGCGACTTCTTTAATTTTCGCTACTAGATCCTTGAAATTGGTGTCTCCTTCAGGCTGAAATACTTCCTGCAGAGGATTAAGGTGCAGAAGCAGGGCGTCTGCTTGAATAAGATCTATTGCTCGTTTGCATTCTTCAATTGTGAAGCCGTAATTCAGTTGAACAGCACCAATGTTTGCAAGAATTGGAATAGAAGGTGCATGCTTTCTCACTTCGAATGAATAAACGGAGCGGGATTCTTGAATAGCCGCACGCATTGATCCAACACCAAGCGCCCATCCATGTCGCTCTGCTGCCTGTGCTAGTCGCTGATTAATTTCCCAGGCACGGTTCGTTCCGCCTGTCATCGAGCTAATAAGAAAAGGTGTGGCCATTTTTTTATTGAGGAAGGTCGTTGAAAGGTCCACATCCTTATAATCAATTTCTGGCAATGGATTGTGTTTAAACCGATATCTTTCAAGACCTGTTGATAAATCTTTTCCTTCTACTTCTTGTGTTAGACAAATATCAATATGTTCATTTTTACGTTTTTCAGTTTGATCATATTCAAAATGATTCATTGGAAGTCCCCCTGTACTGCTCTCTTTTCATTTGTTTTTTTAATATCGGCTTAAATCGATAACGGTTGTACCGTTGAATCATAATAAATGGAAGGTTAACGAGCAAAGCATATCCAACCATTATCCAACCGACCAAGGGAGGATTCCAGAGAAAAAACAAAATAGCTGGTGGAATTAAAATCCAGTGAGTTAGCTCTGCTCGTCTCGTTTCAAGTATAAACTTGTTTATATAAGTAGACGTTAATGCTTTTAACTCTTTCTTTCGGAATCCCCCTCGGAAAACGCCTCCACCATCAGGTAAGATGGTTTTCCATTTACGAATGCCAACAATCTTGTACAATTTGAGTTCCCAATCTTTTAGATCAATCTCTGATTTTTCTGATTCATAAAAGGAATCTGGCAGTCGAAGGCAAATATAAGATAGTACGACGTGTATAATTAACCACGCAAGTATATTTAGGATAATAAGTAAGGTAATGGACAATTCGATAACCTGCACAGACAATCCTCATTTCATAGTTTGGTTTACATGTCCTAATTTAAGGTAATAGTCCTGTTAGGAACATACTCCTAGCACGTTCAAGGTGTTATGATTCCTTTACAAAAGTTATACCTACACTATACAATGACAGTGATCAAAAGTCGAAGAATGACTTTCAAATGAAGAAGGAGGAGAAGGAATGGGAAAAAAAACAATCGTAATCGGCGCCGGTTTAGGTGGGCTCTCAGCAGCTATTCGCCTTGCTGCCGATGGACATGATGTAACAATTCTTGAGAAAAACGAACGTGCTGGTGGTAAGTTAAACAAGCGGTCCGGTCAAGGATTCAAATTCGACACAGGTCCTTCCATATTAACAATGCCGTGGGTACTAGAGAAGCTCTTTAATAGTGCTGGTCGAAATGTGAGCGATTATATGACAATCAAACGGATCGAACCACAATGGAGAACCTTCTTTGAAGATGGTGCACAGATAGACGTAACGAGTGATATTGCCGTTATGTTATCTGAAGTTCACAAACGCTCAGAAAAAGATTACTCCAATTTCCTCTCCTATTTAGACTATTGTAAGACGATGTTTGATTTAAGTTTAAAGAGCTTCTACAAAAAAAGCTTATCGGGTATTCAGGATTTGCAAAAGCTACATACATTTAAAGATCTTCTCACCATGAATCCTATGAAATCAATGAATCAAGCTACTGAGAAGTATTTAGATGATAAACATCTACAGCAATTATTTAATTTCTTCATTATGTATATCGGATCTTCTCCATATCACTCACCTGCTATTCTTTCACAGCTTGTCTATGTACAGCTCGGACTTGGCATTTATTATGTAGAAGGCGGGATGTACAACATCGCTGAAGGCATGCTTAAGCTACTAGATGAACTTGGTGTAGATGTTCAAGTAAACACTGAAGTTGCTGAAATTCTAACAGTAAATAAAAAAGCAGCTGGCGTTAAATTAGCAAGTGGACATATAATGGAAGCTGATTTAATTGTTAGTAACCTTGAAGGAATTCCTGCTCACGAAACGCTATTAAAAGGTGAACCAGGCGCTGAAAAAGTGAAAAATGATCTTAAGAAATATACGCCAACTGTTTCAGGATTGGTCTTATTGCTAGGTGTCAACAAAACATTTGATCACTTAGAACATCACAACTTCTTCTTCTCAAAAGATCCAGAGCTCGAGTTTAAGCAAATTTTTGATGAAGGTATTCCAGCGGATGATCCGACTGTTTACATTGGTGTTTCTTCTAAGTCTGATCCATCTCAAGCCCCTGCAGGAAAAGAAAACCTATTTGTACTTACTCACGTTCCACCACTTCAACCAGGTGAAAGTTTTGAACAATACCGTGGCAAATACCGCGAAATTGTGCTTGATAAACTTGAACGAATGGGCATGACAGGTCTTCGTGAATCAATTGAATTTGAGTACCAATTTATTCCTGATGATATTCGTGATCTATACGGTTCAAATGGTGGGTCGATTTATGGTGTTGCTACTGATCGTAAAGTGAATGGCGGATTTAAAATTCCTTCTAGAAGCTCTCTTGTTGATAATCTGTATTTTGTAGGTGGATCTACTCACCCTGGTGGTGGCGTTCCAATGGTAACTCTATCCGGACAATTAACTGCAGACTTAATTGCTGAAGATCAGAAACTGAAAGACGAACAAACTGGCTGAGAAAGGATCTTCACTGCATGATGAAATTGGACAATTTAATATTTCGATTATTTGTTTTTTGGTATTGCTGCGGATTAATTCTAGTAGGATTTGATCTGCTCCCCCCCATACTCGAATGGGCCAATGCATTCTTCTTAATTCTTTGTGGTATTCTAGGAGGATTTTATTTCATTCGAACCTTTGAATTAAATAAAGGATTAGCAATCACTACTTTTATCTTCTTATTTAGTATGGTCGCTGAAGGATTGGGCGTTCATTATGGTTGGATTTTTGGAAAATATGATTACTCAGGTGATTTCGGCTATAAATTAGTTGACGTTCCAATTGGGATTGGATTCGCCTGGGTAATGGTTATAGCGGTCACTCATGTACTATCTATGGAACTAGTCAGTAAGATTAAACCTTCCATCATGAAATGGATAACTTATTCATTACTTGGTGCAATGATTGCTGTATTAATTGATTTAATTATTGACCCAGTTGCATATCTGGTTAAAGGATATTGGGGGTGGGAAGGTGATAGCTTCTATTATAGTGTACCATTACAGAACTTCTCAGGTTGGTTCTGGGTATCACTTTTCTTTCACATCCTTCTCTATCCAATCTATATGAATAATAAAGTGAAAAGAAAGAAAGCCTTTCAACTCTGGAAAAATCGAATGGCTGCTTTGTTCGGTATGGTAATGGGAATGTTTATCTTTCTTGCTCTTCTTGATGGGCTATGGCTTGCATTTTTCCTTACTGGAATACCAGCCTATTTACTACTCTTTGCTTATCGAGCTAGCACGAAACAAAAAGTATTGGCTACAACTGAAGAGGTGCTACTCTGATGCTAATAATCTACCTATGGATTCTTACTGGTTTTGTTGCTTGGACAATCGTCAACTCGTTATTTATGCCACCCCTAAAAAATTCTACCACACAGGGGGATAAGGATGAACTTGTTTCCATCCTTATCCCTCTTCGTAATGAAAAGGGTAATGTTGTTAATCTTGTTAAGTCTCTAAAAGAACTTACATATCCAAATCTAGAAATCATACTTCTGGATGACCATTCCACAGATAACACAATGGAATTGCTTCAAATGACGACAATTAGTGATGATCGATTCACTATTATGGAAGGCAAGGAATTACCTGCGGGCTGGACTGGAAAAGTACATGCCTGCCACCAACTAAGTTTAGAATCAAAAGGTGCTTATCTCTTATTTATTGATGCCGATTTAAGACTTGCACCTGGTGTTGTTCAATCAACGCTTTCCTTAATGAAGAAGCGAAAAGCAGCTATGTTAACCGGGTTTCCATCATTTCCAGTAAAGCTTTGGCTCGAAAAACTTCTAGTGCCTCTACAGCACTTTGTTGTTCATTTTCACCTACCTTTAGCTCCAGCCAACTGGACCACACTCCCTTCATTTACTGCCGCCCATGGTGCTTTTATGATGGTAAAAAATGAAGCCTATCAAACCATTGGTGGACACAAAGGGATTTACAACACGTTACTTGATGACGTAGATTTAACGAGAACATTTAAAAAGCATGGCTATCGAGCGATACTCGCAAATGTAACAAACTACGCAACATGTTATATGTATCACTCAAACCTTGAAGTGTGGAAAGGATTTACAAAGAACCTGTTTCCAGGCCTTGGACGATCCCGCTTTCTCGTCTCGGTCCTATTTTGCTTCTATGGGATTTTTTATGTTACTCCACTAATCTTATTAATTATTGGGTTTTATAAGCTTGCTAATGGAACCTTACAACTAGAATTGTTCTATCCCTACCTTTTGACTGTTCTACAAAAAGCATGGGTAGATTTTAGAACGAAGCAAGTTATTTCCTTATCTTTCTTTATGCCGTTAAGTGCGCTAGCTTTTATGATTCTACTGATTCATTCCATGCGTATAGGATTAAAGGGTAAAGGTTATGTTTGGAAAGGGCGGACCTACTCATGAAAACAATCGCAATTATCGGAGCAGGTCTTGGCGGACTATCAGCTTCTATTAAACTCGCAAGCAACGGCTATGATGTACATGTATTTGAAAAAAACGCTCATACTGGCGGGAAAATGATGCCTGTAAATATGGGTTCCTACCACTTTGACTTCGGACCTAACACAATGACGATGCCTGAAGTATTCGATCGTGTATTTGAAGAGGCTAATCTCAACCCTCGTGATTTTTTTGACTGGACTCGGATTGATCAGCACACGCGCAACGTTGACTACAATGGTGAGTCATTTATGATGAGCACAAATAAAGAAGATATGATTAACCAGCTTAATAAGCTTGATCCCTTTGCTGCAGAACATTATCCAGCTTATTTGCGTGAAATCGAGCGTCTTTACTTGTTATCAAAGCATTCGTTCTTTCCGAAAATGTTTACTTCCCCAGGCGATTATTTATCACCTGGACTTTTTAACGCAGTACTAAGAGTTAGACCACTTGAGAAAATGAATCACTTTCACGAACGCTTCTTTAAACACCCGCTTCTATTAAAAGCATTTAATCGCTACTCTACTTATATCGGATCATCGCCTTATTTGTCTCCAGCCACTTTTGCGATGATTGGATATTTAGAGATGGTGCAAGGCGTTTATTACGTTAAAGGCGGTAACACTAGACTCGCTGAAGGATTGGAGCGTGCTGCTAAGCAACTTGGGGTGAACTTTCATTTAAATACGCAAGTGAAACAAGTACATATTGAAGGTAAAGAAGCAAAGAAAGTTGAAACAGTAGACGGGTTTGTTCTGCCTGTAGACCACGTTGTCATCAACGGAGACTTACTTCAATCATATCCAACACTTGTAAACGAAAAGCATCGTCCATCTATGCGAAACAAAAAAATTGAGAGCTCTCCCCCATCTATTTCAGCTTTTGTTATTATGGCAGGTCTTTCAACTCGACTCGAAAACCTCTGTCATCATCAAGTCTATTTTTCTAGAAATTACACTGAGGAATTTGAAACGCTTTTTGATGGAAAGTGGGCTCAAGACCCAACGATTTATATCTCAAATTCTTCCTATACTGATCCATCTGTTTCTCCAGACGGAGACAATCTCTTTATCCTGGTAAATGCTCCACCAATCTCAACAGACAACAGCATTTCAGAGGATGAGTATAAAACAATCATATACGACAAATTAGAAGCTCGTGGTCTCCCTATTCGGAAGTATTTAGTAGAAGAAAAAGTGATTGGTCCGAAAGAAATTAAGGAGCGTTTTCATGCATTTAGAGGCGCACTGTATGGCATCTCATCCAACTCTCTAAAAAACAGCTTTTTACGCCCATCCAATCAATCAAAGGATATAGCTAATCTCTATTTCGCAGGCGGTAGTACACACCCTGGCGGGGGTTCTCCGATGGTTGTTATTAGTGGGAAAAATGTGGCGGAGAAGATTATTGAACGAGATGCATAGTTACAAAAAAGCAAGGACCATTACACAGACGTGTTAATGGTCCTTGCTTTTTTCCTTACCCTTTTTGTAATACCATTTCATCATAAAGCCAAATAAAGCACCTATACTCATACAAATGGCAACCTCCAAATTAATTGGTTTACGCTCCAATATATCGAGTAATGGGATTAAAATCATTATTCCTAAAGCAAATGGAGCCCAATTTTTAAGTAAGTAGGTTAACACCTAACTTTCTGTCTCGCTACTATTACTATCTTTATCAGGATTAACTCTATTAGTAACTCCATTACAGGAAAAACAATAAAGTGTCCGATTATCAGAAATAACACCATCTAAGAAACCATCTAAACAATAAATTGGCTTATGACAATTTGCACATTCTCCTACCAGTTCTTTCATCCAGTCATCACCCTATACCTTAAGTAGTCTTATAAGAAACTCTAGTTTTTGTTAATGAACGTAAGAGCTTTTGCTAATTCTTCATTAAATTCCTCAGGATATTCGTGATCAAGGTTTTGAATAATTCTCAATTCATGTTGAATCCCTTTCTTTTCCAACAATTCTGATAGCTTTCGAGAACCGTCTAGACAGTCTTCATCTTGATCACCACATAGTATATAACCTCTCACATTCTCGCCTTTCAAATGATCTAGAGCACTACTCCACTCCTCTATATCCGGAAGCCATGGTGCAACAAAGAGAAAACCTTTCACAGAAAAACGCTTATTCATTAGCGCTTTCAGTGCTACTCGGCATCCTGCTGAAAATCCGCCGATAACCATATCCTCTATCATAAGATCAGTTCTGCTGCTAAGGTTCTGAACGTGTTCCGAGACTTCTTCTACACCTTTTTCAACATCTTCCCATTCATACGCATCTGTAAATTGAATTTGTGAGGATTGAGGAAGAGCTAGTGTATATCCTTCAGTAATGGCACTATTCCAAGCTCTTAGGGTCATATCTGCATTTTCCTGATCACCATGAAGTGCCATCAATAATGGTCGCTTGTTATTAGAGCCTCCTTCGATGATTAGTTGTGCACTTGTCTCTTCTATTGCTTCTTGTTCTCGCCTTTTACAAAGAACTACCAACTCTTGAAATTCATCAAATTTACGAAGAGAGTTTAAATCATCATCTGATTGTAAATAGTCATAGGCGTACCAATATCCACGATCAATGACTGCTTCTTTCATTGTATCAAGTGCTTCTTGTTCTAGACCTGAAGCCGCTGCTAAGGCATATTTAAAATTAAAAATTTGTGCCTGATTTCCTTCTACTTCATCAGCATTTTCTTTCATAAACTGATAAGCTTTTAGACTACCGCTCTTATCATAAATAGCAATCGTTTCATTTAATAAATGTGTATACGTCATATTTTCCATAAATTCCTCCAGGTTATCTAATCTCTCGTTATCTATCATGTCATATATGATGTATAAAAACACTATCACATTACGATTTATTAAGAATCTCCCATTCTTTACGCAGCATTCCCATTTTGATAGCATCATAGTACTCTCCATCTACCATTCTTGCATCTCTTATTCTCGCTTCTTCTTTCATTCCAAGTTTCTCTGCCACCTTCATCATTCGATGATTTCCAGACCAGGTGGACATCCCAAGACGGTGAAGAGTTGTTGAACGGAAGAGAAAATCAATCCATACTCTGTATGCTTCTGAACCGTACCCACCATTCCAATATTGTTTGTCGTAAATCACAATTCCTGTTTCAAGCCAATTTGTATTTCGATCCACCCAATAAGAGCCAACAGTTCCAATCACATGGTCTCCTGCTAATATGACAAGAGTATCGGGAATACCAGGTAGAATTTCATTATTATGCTCCCACGATCTTCGATACTCTCTTCTCGTTATCTTCCTTTCAGGAATGTAAGGACCATTCCACTTCTTCGCTTCTTGTTCTTTCTCCTCGTATTTCCAATAGTAAAGTTCGTTAATATCATTCCAGGTCGCTTCTCTTAACATAATTTTGTCTTTAGATATCGTTATCAAAATTGTCCCCACCTTATGTATCATTTCTTTCTGTCTTCCATTTACGTAATGTTTTAGTACTGCAGGCTACATTCTTGTCCATTTCACTCTTCAATTCATACGAAACGCGCCGATCAAAAGCTCCAATGGACTATGAATGCCGCCTCCATTACTTTTTGTTTTAGTACAATGACAATTATTTCAAACAGCAACCATTTTCTCAACAACTTCTTGCCTTACCGGTCTAATTATTCAATAAAAAAACGCTCCCTAAGTGAGGAAGCGATTAATTAATTCCCTGCTATTGCAGACAATAATTCTTCTTTTTCTTTATCAGTTACAAACGCACGCTGTTCAAAAATGTTATAGCCTTTTTTTCGGATCGACTTTAGAATTGCGCGGTAAAAGACGGCAGAGCTTTTAACAGGTAAACGAGCATCGAGTGGATAGTGATGCATCGCGGAGAGAGCCTTTTCATAATGAGTTTCCGCTCTCATCGCTAACCTTTCCCAAACTTCAATGAACTCTTCTGTTAAACGATGGTTAAGTAAATCATCGACCATATACCCTGAAGCAATCATTTCATCTATAGGTAGATAAATCCTCTGTCTTTCAAGGTCTTCTGATATATCACGGAGAATGTTCGTAATTTGCATTCCTAGACCTAGAGCAATTGCACTTTCTCTCAATTTGTCTACTTTCTTAGGAGCAAGAATGGGTAGGAGCATCAACCCGACTGTACTTGCTACATGATAGGAATAGTGCTCAAGTTCATCTAAAGTATAATATTTCGTTTTATAAAGATCCATTTCCTGACCTGCAATCATATCATGAAAAGCTTCTGGTTCCATTGGGAACTTCTGAAATACATCTTCAAGGGCTAGCCACATTGGATCTGTATCTGGTACTTGTCCATTAAGAAAAGAGGCAAATTGAGCGCGAAAGACAGTTAGTTCTGCTTCTGGATCTGTGCCTTCATCGACAATATCATCTACCTGCCTACAGAAACCATAGACAGCCCAAACGGCCTTTCGCTTTGTAGGAGGTAATAAGGAAAAAGCTTTGTAAAATGTTTTAGAATGATGTTTAATGATTGCTTCACAGTGATTATAAGCTTGTTCCAGCATCTTTCGCTCACTCCCTTTCGATTTCTTTCACTAGAAGTTCTGCTCCCTGTATAACGATCGGTATTCCTCCACCAGGATGAATGGAAGCCCCAACTGCATAGAGATTATTATATTTAAACGGCTTAACCTGTGGCCGAAAAGCACCAGACTGTGTAAGTGTAGGAGCAATCCCGAAACTGCCACCTTGGTAAAGTCCTTCTTTTTCGGCATCACTAGGTGTCCGAATCTCTAACCATTCAATTGATTCTTTCAAATTAGGAAATCCTCGATTATCCAATAATTGAATCATTCGATTGGCTACCTCTTCTTTATCATTCCAATCAATTGATTCCCCTGAAGGCACAGGAATTAGAACGTATAGCACTCCCTTACCAGGAGGAGCTAGCGAATCATCAATTCGTGAGGGGTGAAATGTATAAACAGCAGGTTGATCCGTCAGTTTACCGCTTTTAAATACGTCATTCATATGCGTTGAAAAATCGTCTGTCATAAAGAATTGATGAACATCCGCCTCTTCATAAACACGATTAAGACCCATGTAAAGAAGTAAACAGCCAGATGAAGCCTTATATTTCTTTTTAGAAGACTTTTTACCTTTGATTAATTGGTTTATTAACGGGAAATCTCCATTGTACACTACTTTGTTGTAATAATGTTCGCCATCTGTTGTGCGTATTCCTTTACAGGTGTTGCCTTCTATTAGAAGCTCTTCCACAGAAGACTCTAAATGAACTGTTACGTTTTGGATGCGCAAATGCTTTTCTAAAACAGATATTAAACTAGCATATCCACCTTTTATATACCAAATGCCATGCTCGTACTCACTAAACGGAACAAGTGAATAAAGCGCTGGTGAAGCTGATGGTTCCCCTCCGATGTATAACGTTTGAAGGGAGAAAGCATCTTGCATTCGTGTGTTTGTAAAGTAATCTCCTACTTGAGACTGAACAGATTGATACGCTTTAAGCTCAAGTAATAACTTAATGTTCTTTGGGGTAAAGAAGTCTTTTCTTTTGACGAAGGACTGTTCTAGAAAAGCCGCTTTCCCTTTTGTAAACCGCACACGCATGTCATTTAGATAGGATAAAAAGTGTTTTTCCTCACCTGGAAAAACACGACTGATTTCCTTAAGCTGTTTGTCAACATCACTCGTTTTAGTAAATGTAGTGCCATCAGGATAGATCATTCGATAAAGGGGGTCGCAGCGCACCATCTCGACTTCATCTCTTGGAATCCCAGCTTTATCAAGGAATTCATAAATCATGCCTGGAAGTAAAACGATGGTTGGCCCTTTATCAATTTTGAACCCTTCTCTTTCAACGAAAGAAAGTCTACCCCCAAGCGATGATGATTTTTCATGAATCGTTACGTCGTACCCTTTTTGAGCAAGAAAAAGGGCTGAGAACATTCCGCCAATTCCTCCACCTACTATACCGATACTCATGTTTCAGACCTCGTTAATGCAGGTTGCTCGTGCAACATTCTACTTGTTATGCGAGCAGATTCCATGATCGTTGGGAGACCGCTCCCTGGGTGTGTTCCCCCTCCAACAAGCCAACATTGATTCAGCTCTTTAAATTGGTTAGGTGGTCTAAAATACATCATTTGTGGAAGATTATGTGCAAGGTTAAACGTAGCACCCTTATAAACATTCATATCCGTTTCCCAATCAGTTGGGGTGTACATTTCTTCAACTTCAATATGTTCTTCAAGATCGGTAAAGCCTGTTTTCTTCTTGATCTGATCTAGAACGAGTCTCCTAAAATCCTCTTTGTGTTTCTCCCAATCAATTAAACTAAAATTATTTGGAACTGGTGCTAAAATATAAATGGAAGATTTGCCTTCAGGTGCAAGTGTTTTATCCGTTACAGAGGCATTTTGTATATAAATAGATGGATCGTCCGAAAGCATTTTCTGCTTCGTAAGCTCTTCTACATTTTTTTTATAATCAGAAGAAAAGACAATGGAGTGATGTGATAAATCATAGGTTTTATTGACTCCTAGATAAAGCATAAATGCTGAGCATGAATACTTCTTCTTCTCCATCTTCTCAGGGGTGTACTTTTTCACCGTGCCAGATGGAATGAGGTGATTTACAGCATGCGCAAAATCAGCATTAATGATAACTTCATCTGCATAATCAGTGGTACCATCTTCTAGTTCTACACCCACAACTGTTTTTCCATCAAGTATAAGCTGTTTCACCCCTTTACCAGTATGAATCTCTCCGCCATCTTCTTTAATTACTCTTGCCATGGCCTCAGGTATTTGATTGAGTCCACCAATTGGATGAAAAATCCCATAAGCATGCTCCATATAAGAAAGGATTGTAAATGCTCCAGGACATTCCCATGGTGACATTCCTAGATACTTTGCTTGAAATGTGAAAGAAAGGCGAAGACGTTCATCGTCAAAATAACTAGCTAATCTTTTATAGACACTCTCAGTAACAGTAAGCTTTGGCAAAGCTTTTACAAAACGCCATCTCCCATAGTCTAGCAGGGAATCATGTTTGTTCTGTAAAATAGGCATCAATGCTTCAAACTTCTCTTTTTCTTCCTTCATAAATCTTCGATAGCCTTCACCATCACCTGGAAACGTCTTCTCAATTCTTCTTACCATCTCATCTTGATCTCTAGTTGGATAGAAAGATACGTCATCAAACTTCAGTTCATACATTGGATCAATTTCTACTAAATCAAGATAATCATGGACACTTCGTCCAGCTTCTTCAAACATTTCTTCAAGTATATGCGGCATATTAAGAAAGGTAGGTCCTCTATCAAATCTATAGCCATCACGCTCAAATCCTGATGTTCTGCCACCTACAAATGGCTGCTTCTCATAAACAGAAACTGAGTACCCTTTGCTTGCTAATAGCATTGCGGCAGTTAAGCCTCCTGGCCCGGCCCCGATTACAATAATTCGTTTGGTTGTTGTCATGACGATCTTCCCTTCTATCCGCATATGCCACTTCGCACATAAGTTATACAAACATTATACATACTGAGGCTTTTTTGTTCAACAATTTATGCACAAGCGAAATGCTGTACGTCTCATTGCTTCTTATCGACAAAGAAAATATGCTCAATTTGAATGGGCTCATTCTTAAAAAGAGTAAGCTTCCCAAAGGAATAATGAGACTGTCTTCTCTTATCTGTTGGTGATCCAGGATTAAAAAGAACTCTTCCTTCATATTCTCTATGGAGTGGTATGTGGGAATGACCAAATAGAATCAGTTCAACATCTTGATTACTAAATTGGTCTAATGCCCTCTTCTCAGTTGTCTTACCTTTGCCGTGACCATGTGTTACACCAATCCGATGCCCAGCAAGATTAAGCACAAGTTTGTCTTTAAAGTGACCATAAAAAAAAGGTTCGTCAACGTTCCCGTAGACTCCTTTCACAGGGGCAAATTGCTTCAATTGTTCATAGACATCTCTTGTTTGCCAATCGCCTACATGAATAATGAGATCAGCAGCTCTTATTTCATTAAGCAGACGTTCTGGAAGCTGCTTTGCCATACGTGGCATATGAGTGTCACCCAAAACAATTACGTTCACTTCTTTCATTCCCTTCATCTTACTATTATTTACAGGGGGTATGCACGTGAGACACATTGTGAAACCAGGTGAGACCCTAAGTTCAATATCTGGCGATTATCGCGTTCCTGTATTAGCCATTATCCAAGCTAATTCACTTGCGAATCCAAATCTGATTTACCCAGGTCAGCTAATTAATATCCCTGGGTACCTCGATCCCTCTACTCTTCCTTATACAATTTATGTATCGCTCAAAAACCGAACTCTTTCACTTCTAAAAAATGGCTCCGTTATTAATGTATACCCTGTTGGCGTTGGACGTATGCTTCACGATACTCCATCAGGTAACTTTATTATCATTAACAAGGCACCAAATCCAGGAGGTCCGTTCGGTACAATGTGGATGAGTATTTCGAAAATCCATTATGGTATCCACGGTACAAATGATCCTTCTTCAATCGGCAAGTATGTATCTCGAGGGTGTATTCGAATGCATAACAGGGATGTAGAAGATCTAGCAAGAACCATCCCAATTGGAACATCCGTAACGATTGGTCCTTAAAATTATACAAAAAACACCCCGTTCCGGGGTGTTTTTTGTATGGTTTTTCAAATTACATGTAGTAATCGTATAATAGTCGACCAGCATTAGATATCGCATCTCTACCGTAGCGATTTTCAATGAGACCGGCTGTTAGAAACGCATAGATCACTGGTCCTTTCGACGTAAACAATATTCCTGCATCATGCTCTACTCCAGGAAGTTCACCCGTTTTATGAGCAAGAACATCGTTTTGAAGTTTGGCTATTTTTGATGGAAACTTATCTTTCAACTGTTGCTGCATTAGAACAGTGATTCCCCACTCCATTGAAGATTCAGATAAAAGATGCGTCGTAACGAGTTCGTTTAGCAATAAGTAGGTATCTTTACCGCTAATCATATTATCCCTACCAACTTTAACGGCTTCCCGATCCATCATTTTTCTCATAAGCTTTGAATGAAAAGCGCCTGCACACTTCATCGTATGGTTAATTTCAGCTTCACCTAGTAATTCAATCAGTTGATTCGTAGCAGTATTATCAGACGAAACGATCATAAGCTTAATCAGATCAGACACTGTCCACTGTAATTCATTTGAAAGGAGAGAAATAACGCCTGCTCCCTCCACTTTATTACTAGATTCAATAGGTATGACGGTATTAAAATTGAGATCTCCATTATCTAATTTTCTTAATGCTGCAATCATAATCGCCAGTTTAACAATACTTGCTGATGATACTGGCTGATCTTCATTTAATGCAATCTCTCCATCAGGAGCTAATACATAGAGTGATTGATTCCCTTCAAGACTACGAAAGCAATCAAGAATTTTTCCGGATACTTGTCCAAAGTTCATCAACTGTTCCCCCAATATCTACGAACTCCACAAAGCTCTTCTTCATAAAGCGTTCCTTTGAGAGGAGTAATTTCAATGAAACGGCCAGTACTTGGAGAATGGATCATTTTACCTTCCCCGTAATATATCCCTACATGGTGAACAGAGCCCTTTCCATATTGGTATGCGAAGAAAAGCAAATCTCCCTTCTCCCAATCTCCATCATTTACTGCCTTCCCACCATTGAATTGGTCATGGGCATCCCTTGGAATGGTACATCCAATTGCTTTAGCCATATTGTAGCTAAATCCCGAACAGTCATATCCGAATGATGACATACCTCCCCAGAGATATAGGAGACCAATGAATCGTTCTGCTTCACGTACAAGATCTTCACCTGTCCCAAACGGAGTCTTAGAAGGACGCAACACAGCATCTTCTTTCTTAACGATTCCTTTACCGTGCGGAGTCCAAACAAGATAGTCTGATTGACGTTCTTGAATCAATGGTAGAACGGTTTGAAAGCTCATAGAAAGTTCCATCTCACCATTGATTGTTTTAAGACTTGCTCCGTGTTTGTTAACCGTTATATTAGAATCATAATGTTCAAGTACTCTTTCTGATAATTGAACTGTTGGAATCCAACCAGGATAACCACGTTCGTCTTTTGATGAAGGCTGTGACGGTACGAGAACATATGACCAATTAACTCGTTCATCTAAAATAATTACTTCTTCACCATACAGCACCTGTGATTGAACATGGTTGTGATCGCATAACTCAAGGCTTTGTGAGTATGTAAGATTCTCAAGCCAGTTCTCAAGCCTTACTGGATTAGTAATTGCTTCTTGATCAATTGGTCGAGCTTTTTCTGGCGAAGTCCATAGTGTTGCTGTTGTAACCGCTATCGTTTTACGAATCAATTCCAATCATAGCCCCTCCCAGTTTTGCCTGCCTTTTAAGTCAATTAGGACTTTTTGCTCCATCTATAATTCTATCAATGATTCCCTTAGAACTATAGCCCCTTTCTTGAGAAAAGAGACATTGAATCATGTTGCTTCCCACATAGTCACTATATAATGCTAAAAGTGTAATCATTTGTATTAGTTTCACCATTAAAAAGAGCCCGTTCTCGAAAGACGGGCTCTAATGACTTATTTAATAGCTGCATCCTTCAATTCCATATAACCTACAGGGTGACGAACAATTCCTGTCACATCTTCATTTTGAAGGTATACCTGGTTATAGAAATGAATTGGGAAAATAGGCATTTCTTCAAATAATAGTGCTTCAGCTTCATGCATGAGCTCAAAACGCTTGGCTTCATCCGTTTCTTCTTTTGCCTGTTTAATTAAACCATCAAATTCTTCATTACTCCACCCCGTTCGATTCATCGAGTGTCCTGTTTGGAAACTTTCAAGGAAATTAATAGGGTCTCCATAATCTGCGAGGAATGAGCTACGTGAGAATTGCAGTTTCAGTTGCTTCTGTTCATCTGAGAATACATTCCATTCCTGATTAGCAAGATCTACATTAACACCAAGCACTTCCTTATACATTTGTTGAAGTGTTTCGGCTATTTTCTTGTGAGAATCATCAGTATTGTAAGTTAATGTTATGTTAGGGAGCTTATCATACCCTTCTTCTTCCATCCCCTTTTTGAGTAACTCCTTCGCTTTGTCTGCATCCGTTGTTACAAGATCTCCTCCAACTTCCCTAAAATCGCCTCCGGAAGCATCTTCAAACCCATATGCAACAAAGCCGTGCGCTGGTTTTTCTTCATTTTTTGTAACATAATCTACGATTTTTTGTTGATCAACAGCCATCGCAAAGGCTTTACGAATATTCTCATTCTGGAAAGGCTCCATTTCTAGATTAAAGCGGTAGAAATACGTTCCAGATTGATCCTCTACTTGAGCCTGGCCATCTTTGAAAAGGTCTTCACTTAAGTCAGCTGGGACATCAGATGTATGAAGCTCTCCTGTTTTGTACATCTGGTATTCTGTATTCGTATCATCGACCATTGCCCAATCAACCTCATCCAACTTCACATTAGCAGAGTCCCAATAATTCTCATTTTTACTAAATACAAATTCGGATTCGTGATCCCATTTTGTAAGCTTGAATGGCCCATTACTTACATAAGAATCTGCTTCAGTATGCCATTCAGGATTCGCTTCGACCGTTTCCTTGTGCACAGGGAAAAAGGCAGGATTAGAAACTAGACTAGGGAAGTAAGCCACCGGGCTTTCAAGCGTTACTTCTAACGTCGATTCGTCTACCGCTTTTACCATCATATCTTCTTCAGTACCCTCGCCAGTATTAAAGGCTTCTGCACCATCAATGAAATAAGCAAGAAAAGCTGCGGGAGAAGCAGTATCCGGATTCGCAAGACGCTTCCATGCGAATTCAAAATCACCTGCTGTTACCGGCTCTCCATTTGACCATTTAGCATCTTCACGCAGATGAAAAGTGTACGTTTTACCATCATTAGATAACTCCCACTCTTTAGCTGCTGCTGGTTGCGGTTTGTCATCTTGATCAAGACGTGTCATACCTTCCATCAAATTGTTCAATGCATTCCATGAAACACTATCAAATCCTATAGGCGGATCAAATGAAGTTGGTTCACTACCGTTATTTAGCTTCAATATCTTCTTACCTTCTTGCTTTGATTCATCACTTCCGGAGCCTGTGTTAGATGAACTGTTTTCAGTTGTCGTACATCCTACAATTCCTAACAAAAGTACGAGCGAAAGTAGTAATACTACTAATTTTTTCAATTGAATTCCCCCTTATTATAATAAATAGATTTCAAGCGCTATCTACGAAGTTTAGGATCCAGTGCATCTTGCAACCCATCTCCTAGTACGTTAAACGCAAACATCGTTAATGAAATGAAAAACGCAGGAAAGAATAATCTCCACCAGTGCCCTGATAAAATAACAGATAAACCATCATTAGCCATAACTCCCCAGCTTGCAACTGGGGCTTGAACACCAAGACCCAAGAAGCTTAAAAATGCTTCTGCAAAAATAGCCGTCGGCACGGTTAATGTCATTTGTACAATGATTGGTCCCATTGTATTGGGTAGCAAATTCTTACGAATAACGCGACTGGCACTCGCTCCAAATGTACGAGATGCAAGAACGTGCTCTGAACTTTTCAATTGAAGCACTTGACCTCGAACAATTCTCGCCATCCCGACCCAACCAGTTACAGTTAACGCAATAATGATCGTGAATAGACCTGGTCCCATCACTACCATTAATAGAATTACCATCAGTAGATATGGAAGACCGTAGAGGATCTCAATGATTCTCATCATGAAGTCATCCACTCTGCCACCTTTATAACCTGAAAAACCCCCATAAGCTACTCCTATAATAAAGTCAATGGTGGCTGCCATGAAACCAACAAATAATGAAATCCGTGCGCCATTCCACGTTCTTGTAAACATGTCACGTCCAAGATTATCGGTTCCAAACCAATGCTCAAGTGAAGGAGGTAAATTCCCCTCTGTTAGAACTTGGTGGTCATAAGAGTAAGGTGTAATCATAGGACCAATGATCGCCATTACGATGAGTAGAATTAACATAACAAGGCCAGACATGGAAAGTTTGTTTCTAGAAAGTCGCAACCAGGCATCCTTCCAATAAGAAATGCTAGGCTTCGCTATCATTTCTGCATCATGTAACGATTCTCTTAGTGGAACAAATAAATTGTCTGGCGCCTGCACCTTTGGTTCTTTTTGTTCTGGCAAGCCCATCTTAATTCCCCCTCTTATGTAGCTTGATTCTCGGGTCTAGTATCCCGTATGCAATATCTACAATAAAAAGCATGAGAATTAAAAAGGCGCTATAAAATACTGTTGTACCCATAATGACAGGATAATCCCGATCGTTAATCCCATTAATGAAATACTTCCCCATACCTGGTATCGCAAAGATTTTTTCAATTACAAAGCTACCAGTTAGAACACCTGCTACAAGTGTTCCAAGAATTGTGATAACAGGAAGTAACGCATTTCGCATCGCGTGTTTCGTAACGATTTGAAATGTTGTCATTCCTTTTGCTCGAGCAGTTAGAATATAATCCTGATTAAGCACTTCAATCATGCTCGATCGGGTTAACCTGGCAATAATCGCCATTGGCCCTGTAGCTAGAGCAATTGAAGGCAAAATCATGTGAAGCGGCGTTGCCCAGGTTGCTACAGGGAATATCTCCCACGTAACAGCTAGTTGCTGAATAAGTAGCGTTGCCATAATAAAATTGGGGACCGAAATGCCGATAACAGCAAATGTCATGGCTATGTAATCAATTGCTCCGTTGTGTTTAAGAGCGGCCAAAATACCAAGGATAACCCCTGAGATTACCGCAAACAAAAGAGATGTAATACCTAACTCAGCTGAAACAGGAAATCCTCTTCCAATCATTTCATTCACTGATGTAGATGATTGTTTAATAGAAGGACCAAAATCTAGTGTTGCAAGTGATTTAATGTAAATAACATATTGAATAAAGACGGGCTCATTTAAATGGTAGTGCGCTTCAAGATTTTGTTGCACCGCTTCACTTGTATTTCTTTCTTGGTTAAATGGTGATCCTGGAACCGCATGCATTAAGAAAAATGTAATGGTAACAATTATCCACAATGTAATCACCATAGCGAACAATCGACTTAATACATATTTCCCCACAGGCATCCCTACTTTCTAGCAAAATGTCGTTCTAGTTGCTAATTCAGTCATAACAAGCATTGCTTGATAAGCTTCAAGCATATCCTTTGCTTGAAACTTTACGATTGTGTCTCTTTCAAGTTCAGCTCCTGGCATGATACTCGCCCATTCTGCCTGTCCGTAATTTGTAAATTCAATGCGAAATGTAGGTTGTTTTGGTGGAACTAATGGCTCTACATTCCATCTGTTCTCAATTGCCTCTACAGTCTTATTCTTAAGAAGCTGACCTGTTTTCTCAGGTGATAAGATTAATGCTGAAGAACGAGAAATTGATTCTTTTACTACAGCTGTCGTGACATTCGGCAGAAGCTCCTTAGCTTCCAGAACAGCACGATCGTCTCCAGCAACCAGCCAAACGGGTACTCCGAAGTATCCTGCAACATATGCATTCATACCTAGCTCACCAACTGTTCGATCGTCTATGTAGAAATTCTTTACTGCAAACGTCATAGAATGTGACATTACTCCAGCCATGGAAGCACTTGCATGATAGCCGATAAGTCCCATGCCGTCATATGAATCATCCAAACCTTGGACCATTGAAAATGGCTTTACGTCTCCTGAAACAAGCTTGGCTTCAGGATGTAGCTTCTCAAAAAGCAAATTATTCATTTTGGAATGGCTATCATTCACGATAACTTCACTACAACCATTATCAAATGCAGATTCGATCACATGATTCGTTTCTTTCGTCATGATTTCTTGTCCGCGCAGATAATTACGCTTTCCAGAATCCACGAATGTATCATCTACAAGTCCAGTAATCCCTTCCATATCAACCGATAAATAAAACTTCACAGATTACCTCCTTTTCCCATTTTTTCTTAACTTTCTGAATAATTATACCATCATCCGCTTCATTTCTCAGTATATTCTAAAAATAAAATGAAGTTTTATTACATTGTACCTATGTTTAAACTTAAGTAGCTCACTTCAGAAAGAAACTTAATCAGGATAAAAGAACTAAAGTTTCATATTAAAACACAAAATGGTCATCGTTTTGATGACCATTTTCTTAGAAATACATAGAAGTATTATTTTTGAATTCTTATATCAATGTTTAAATGGCGGCACATCAGAGCTCGTAGGTTGCTTTTTGGAAATAAATATTTCACTTTTTGCATTAACACCTGCATAAAAAACAGAATCCAAACTAAGTTCTCCAGCTTTCTCTAGTTGCTCCATAAGCCAAGACTCTGATTTATCTAAGCGCTGCAACAAATCCCGCTGGATTTTCCCGTCGAGTACAACTGGAATTTCAAAGTTATTACCAGGTTTGTAAATCGATAAGTCTTTACGGACTACCGACTCTTTATCAGGATATAATTTCACACTAAGTTTTCCATTCGATTCTACTATGGCAAGTTCTACATCAGGTGTATGGAAAACATTCTTTTCCCGTAGCATCTGTAGAATGTTATCAATAGAGTATTTAATGTGTCCCATATTCTCCTCTAAGAATTTACCTCTATACATAACAACTGTTGGTTCAAAGGTGAGGAGCTTTCCTACTTTCTGATGTTTTAATTTTAATTTAATAATCAGTTTCTGCAAAAGAGCTATGGCAATCATTGCTATGACAGTGTAAATATGATTAATCTTTGGATCTGCAATATCTGCCCCTACTACAGCTCCAAAAACGAGAATGACAAGAAAATCGAATACAGGTAGCTCTCCAATTGAGCGCTTTCCCATGTAGAGTACAATTGCAAGCATGAAGGGGAGAATGGTTACAATACGCAGGATGACCTTAAAGCCATCCATTACTATATCCATGACGAGCACCTCTTTCTTTCATATAAGCTCATCATTCCCTAAAGAAACTTTATCCATTACCTTCCTTTTTATTTGTAATTTAAGTGATGATTCTTTGCGCTTCATTACAAATAAAAAGAAAGCCTTCAAACGAAGGCTTGGCTTTTAATATTGTTCTGCTTTAATTAGAAAACGGTGCTGATTGACATCGAAGTACCCATTTTCTTTAATGATGCAATGTACATTATATAATTCATTCAAGTACTCTTTTATACTAAAGTCTGGTATTTGCCAGGGGATCGCTTTTAAATAATAAGCTAAAGCTGCAATATCGTAAAATCGTTGAACTGGAAAAGCTTCGCTGCTTTCCAACACCTTAAAGCCACTATTGGTAAGTTGTTTTTGAGCTGTTCCCATGCACCAATTTTGGAATTCTCCATTTAAAGGAACTTTTAACTTTTCATTTATTTGAAAACAATCAGTACCACCTACCTGCTGGGTAATAAAGATTCCTTTACTTGAAATGATTCTTTTGAGTTCTAATGGAGAATAAGACTCGTGCTGATTCAAGATTAAGTCAAACTGTTCATTCTCAAAAGGTAGATTAGAATCATCTATAAACTCAGCAACTTTAACACCAAGAGGCTCGAGTCTTTCTTTAGCTATTGCAACATTAGGTTCGTATCCTTCAGTGGCAAATACATGATCTGGAAAAGGTCTTAGCTTAGATAAAAACTCACCTCCACCAGTTCCCATGTCCAACATAACTTTGGCTTTATGAACAAATGGTTTTACAATACTTCCATACGACCAGGGAAGTAATTGATTCTGCATACGCCCAGTACCTGTTATAAAGGAGAAGTCCCAGCCAGTAAAATCCTGCTCCACGTCTTTAAGATAATGTAAGAATTGCGCATCTGTATTCATTTAAAACCCTCCAATTAGTAGTTTTATGAACATTTATCGTTTTCAACTACTAATACGGAGGACCCCTTATGAACAGATAGGGTTGTTATATGTCGTGTTCTACTAAGTTCATAAATACCTCTTCTCATTTGTAAGATCATAATACTATTTAGCGTTTTCGTCTGGTTCATGAACACCAAAAATATTTCCTTCGGTATCAAAATAGTATGCTTGCCACGCCATTCCAGGTAGAGCATATTTAGGCATTGCTATCTTACATCCATATTGCATGATTTTAGATTCGATCGCATCCAAATTTTCTACACCTATCGTGCATGCATAGGCGTTTACAGCCTGGTTTAACACTGGAGGAGCACTTTGTCTTTGCATCAAAGCTCCGTTAATTCCTAATTCTTTTTCATCACCAGTAACAGCTCCAAAGTAAGGCATTCCTGCAAAGTCGCTCCAATCCTCAAATCTCCATCCAAATACCTCACCATAAAATTCCTTTGCCCGTTCCATGTCATCAACGTGAATTTCAAAATGAACTACTCTCCCCATAATTCCCTCCTACTTTTCATAGTTTTAAGTAATCATGCTAGTATATAGCTTCAAATACGTATATTCTATTTACTATTCTCATAGTCCTTTTTTACATTTTATTGCAAAAGGAATAATCCTGTATTAGTTAAAATAAAAAAGCAGTTCAATTAAGGTGCAAAACAAGTTTGCACTCTTAGACTGAACTACTCTCAATATACTATTCCATTTTTTCTGAGAGCTCAGACCAGCGCTCAATCTTTTCTTCTAATTCCATCGTAAGAGCTTGCTCTTCTTTATAAAGTTCATCGACTTTAGCAAAGTCGCTTCCGGATTCTGTTATTTGGTTCTTTACATCTTCAATCCGCTGCTCAATTTTTTCAATGGTGTCCTGAATCGTTTCCCATTCTTTCTTTTCATTGTAAGACAACTTTGTAGGACGCGTTTTCTCTTGAACAACGTCTTCTTTTACTTGCTTCTTTTCTTCTGCTTCAAGTTCTTTCTCTCTTTTGACCACGTCTAGATAGTCTGAATAGTCACCGTAATAATGCTTAATTTCTCCGTTACCTTCAAATACAAATAACTGCTGTGCTACTTTATCGAGGAAGTAACGGTCATGGGATACAGTAATAACCGCCCCTGGAAACTCTGATAAATAGTCTTCTAGTACGGCTAGAGTTTGGACATCAAGATCATTTGTAGGTTCATCAAGAAAAAGAACGTTCGGTTCTTCCATTAGAATACGTAGTAAATACAAGCGTCGTTTTTCCCCACCAGAAAGTCTAGATATGTACGTCCACTGTAGGTCAGGTGTAAATAGAAATCGTTCAAGCATTTGAGAAGCTGTTATTGATCCACCTTTACGAAGGCGAATTTCTTCTCCACCTTCTCGAATATACTCAATCACTCTCTGTGATTCATCAAGACCTTCATTTTGCTGACTATAGAACCCAGCTTTTACAGTAGTACCAATATCAACAGTTCCTGTGTCAGGAGCTGTTCTTCCGGCAAGCATGTTGAGCAAAGTTGTTTTACCTGAGCCGTTCGGTCCAATAATTCCAATTCGATCCTGCGGAAGAACAAGATAACTAAATTCATCTGTTAGAGTTTTACCGTTGATTGATTTAGAGATGTTATCCGCTTCAATAACTTTCTTCCCTAGTCGACTAGCACCAAGCTCCATATCAACATTTCCATCAGTACTTCTACCAGGTACTTCTTTCATCTTCTCAATTCGTTGCTTTCTTGCTTTTTGTTTCGTTGTTCTTGCTTTCGCACCTTTTTTAAGCCATTCAAGCTCGCTTTTCAACAACTTATTGTGCTTGTCTTCTTCCTTCATTTCGCGTTCTTCTCGCATTGCTTTCTGTTCAAGAAACGTCGCATAATTTCCTTCGTATTCAAACAATCTGCCTTTATCTAATTCAAAAATACGGTTTGTGACACGATTTAAGAAATAACGGTCATGCGTCACGAGCAGTAGTGTGCCTGAATAGTTAGCAAGGTATTGTTCTAACCACTCCACTGTTGCGTTATCAATATGGTTAGTCGGCTCATCGAGTATTAATAAATCTGCAGGATTAATGAAAGCCTTCGCAAGGGCCACACGCTTTTGCTGCCCACCTGAGAGCTCGTCTACCATAGCATCAAACTGATTTAAACCTAGCTTTGTTAATATTGTCTTCGCTTGTGTACTGAAATCCCATGCCCCAACACGATCCATTTCCTCTTGTGCATGAAGTAACTTGTCCTGATAAGCTTCCCGTTCTGGATTTTTCATTACATCTTGGAGTGCTTCCTCGTATTGTCTTACTGTATTAAATAACGGTATATCGCTATCGAAAACCGTTTCAAGAATCGTTTTCTTCTCTATAAATTTAGGATCCTGGGGCAAATACTCCACATGAAATTGATTGGCATGATAAAGTGTTCCGCTATCCATTGATTCAATTCCAGCTAAAATCTTGAGCAAAGATGATTTACCAGTTCCATTTACTCCAATTAAACCGATCCGCTGTTTCTCTTCTAAGGAAAAAGATACCCCATCAAAAAGCGTTTTTTCTCCGTACGACTTCGTAATTAATTCAGCTTGAAGTAAGCTCATGACATTCATCCTTTTCTCTCTTTAGTCTGCTTTCTATTTTAACTGTTTTGTGTAAAGAAAGGAACTAATCTACTAGTGAGAAAAAAGCAATTAAAAAAAGAAGCTCAATGAAGAGCTTCTTCTAATCAAGAATTATTCTTTTTCTGTTGTTTGTTTTTCTTATGTTTTTTGTTATTGTTCTGATCTGCTGCAAGCTCGCTTGCGAATTCAGTTTCATGCTTTTGGTTTTGTTTTGGATTCTTCAAGATACTCACCTCCACTCTTTCTTAATGTGATCATTCATAAAATTTTTATACTAAATACGGTATGTGAAATTAAATCACAAACTAATAAAAAGGCTGAACAAGGTCAGCCTAATCATTTTCTTTCATTAGGTTTTCAATTGGCTCTCTTGTATTGAATCCACCAATCTCAGAATGGTAGAAAGAAACTTCCTCTTCCCCTTCTTTCCAACATAGCAACACTTCTTGATCGTTTATCCGTGCAGGAAAATCGATCAATCCTGCATCGACGTTTTTGATCTCCACCCCAAGAGCCTTCATGTTAAGAATGAACGTTTGAGCTTCCATCTCCATAAATTCCATTCTTGCTTCCTTTTTGAAGATAATATCTTCATCTACTTTGGTTTTATGTCTGTAAAGGAGGGTTTTTTTATGCTGTTCGATCTGGTCATAGTGTTCGCTAAATTGGACTTTAAGTCGTTTAAGTTCGGCAAGCTCCCTCTTTAACTCAGGCAACAGACGATTTGCTTCTTCTACGGTAAAATACTTTTTTTCCATGATTATCCTCCTGGTTATTCTTTACTACTCCTTCTTTACCCTTACCTCCATTCTTTACACATCATTCGACGTTTTTTTACATATTGAATTGCACACTATAAAGAAAGACCGTTTTCAGATATGATAGACCATGTAAAGGTAATATTTTCTTAAAGGAGGAATTTCTTTGGCTAAAGTTACAGTACCAGATCATGGAACATTCGAAGTAGCAGAAGGAACAAAGCTGACACTTGCACTAGAAGACAATGGTGTGCAAATTCTCCATCGTTGTGGTGGAAATGCTAAATGCACGACCTGTCGTGTCGAAGTCGTAGATGGTGAGTTTGGAGATTTGACTGAAATTGAACAGGAAGCATTTAAGAAAAAAGGCGTTGAAGATAATTTACGATTATCTTGTCAAGTTCGTGTAAAAGGTGATTGTGAAGTTAAACCAGCCATGACAGTTGAGAGCTCTGGTCTTGATGCAGGCCCTAGACCGGCAGAATAAATGAAAAAGAAGGAAGGCCAGTCCTTTTAATGACTGGCTTTCCTTCTTTTAAAAAAGCGTAGAAAGGGACTGATAATTTAATTTATCTTGCTCAAGCTTTGTTAAACTACTATCAAGATGAAGACTAAGTATCGTTCGAAGCTTTCTTTCATGTCCATTTTCAATGTGTTTAATCATCTCTTCATGTTCAAGGATATCCATTTCTTCATTATCATTATCTCCATTAAATACATCATACAACACCATATAAATTGTAATTTGATTTAAGATTTTCCGCATGAAATCAATCAAATAGCAGTTCCCACTTGCTTTTGCTATCAAAAGATGAAAAGCATTGTTTTTCTCTTGATACAGTTCGATTTCCCGCTCCTTATAGGCGATTCTCATTTCTTCAACATATTGTTTAAGTTGATCGATATCATTCGTTCCAATATTCGAGAACCCTTTTTGAACAGCCATTTCCTCGAGTGTTTTTCTCATTTCAAATGCTTGGATCATTTCTTCAATCGTTGGTTGGACAATGAATGCTCCCTTATTTGGAATAACGTTCACTAGTCCCTCTGATTCTAACTTCAAAATTGCGCTTCGAATAGGCGTCCTACTCGCGTTAACTTTCTCTGCAATGGCACTTTCAAACAACTGATTACCAGGTGCAATTTGTCTTTTCATGATTGCATTCTTTATTAACTGGTACACCTTTTGTTCAACTGTTTCTTTTCGCATTTCAACTAACCCGCCCATATGTTCTTTTTTAGCTATTTTAACATAATGTGTAATGATTTTATATTCATCTAGAACAATATTGTTGAACAATCTTGTTCTAATTATCTCTCTGTGATATATTATCCTACGTATTCAGAATAGAACGGAGTGATGATATGAATAACACAGGGAAAGAAATCACATTAATTATTATTGGATCCCTGTTCTTTGCGCTTGGCGTAAACTGGTTTGCTATCCCTAACGAACTTGGTGAGGGCGGCGTTACTGGTATATCGATGACGCTTTATTATCTCATAGGGTGGTCGCCAGGTATTACGAACTTCGTTATGAACGGTGTCCTTTTAGCAATCGGTTATAAAGTTCTAAATAAACGAGTAACGTGGTATACAATGATTGCGATCTTCTTCACCTCCCTCTTTATTCAGTTAACTGAAGGCATGGGTAATCCCCTCGACATTATGCTAGGAACTGTCTTTGCAGGCGTTTTTATCGGTATTGGTCTTGGGCTCGTTTTACGTTCAGGTGGGACAACTGGAGGATCAACTATTGTCGCTCGAATGCTAAATCAGCATTTCGGCTGGAGTGTTAGTACATCGATGTTTGTTTTCGATATTCTAGTTGTTCTTGGGTCATCTGTAGTCATTGGAATAGAGAATACAATGTACACAGGTATTTCAATTTATATAAGCACTAAAATATTAGATTACTTGATTGATGGTTTTGATACTAGAAAAGCTGTTACAATCATTTCGCAAAACACAATAGCGATTGCTGAAAAGGTAAGCGAAGAGATGGATCGTGGTGTTACGGTTATTAATGCACGAGGTCATTATTCTAATGAAGCAAAAGATATTCTGTATGTTGTCATTAATAAGCAAGAACTATTTCTCTTAAAGAAAATGATTCAACAGGTTGATGAAAAAGCATTTGTTGTTGTACACGATGTGAGAGATGTATTTGGTGAAGGATTTACATTCCCCAAGACTTAAAATAATCCCCCGAGTGATGAGTTTAATTCACTCGGGGGTTTTGTTATTTACGATCATAGATCACAAAATCGAATTCATATTTATTTCTATCGTCTTTCAAATGCTTTTCCCGTGAGGTTTCCTTCCATTCTTCCTTCGAGAATGTAGGGAAGTACGTGTCTCCCTCAAACGATTCATGAATTTCTGTAATGTACAATCGATCAGCATGAGGTAAGATTTGTCGGTATATTTCTGCTCCCCCAATAACAAACCATTCTTTCTCTTGATTACGTGTTAATTCAAAGAACTCCTCGATTGAGTGAAGTACTGTCACTCCTTCATACTCAAGATCTTTTCTTGAAATTAAATAGTTCTCTCGTCCTGGAAGGGCTTTGCCGATGGATTCAAACGTTTTTCTTCCCATGACAATTGGCTTGCCAGTTGTCATTTTTTTAAAGTATGCAAGGTCGGCAGGTATATGCCATGGCAGATCGTTGTTTTTACCTATTAGATTCTGCTCATCCATAGCGAGAAGAAATGAAATCATACAGAAACCTCCCCTTTAATATGTGGATGGGGATCATACTCGGTTAATTCAAAATCATCGAAGGTAAAATCAAAAATCGATTTCACATCTGGATTGATTTTCATCTTGGGAAGAGTCCGAGTATCACGTGTAAGCTGAAGTTGAACTTGTTCAATATGGTTATTGTAAATATGTGCATCACCAAGTGTATGAATAAATTCACCTGGCTCTAAGTCACATACTTGAGCCATCATCATTGTTAGTAACGCATACGATGCAATATTGAACGGGACACCAAGGAACACGTCAGCTGAACGCTGGTATAACTGACATGAAAGCTTCCCATCTGCCACATAAAATTGAAAGAGGCAGTGACAAGGCGGAAGTGCCATTTCATCAACTTGTGAAGGATTCCAAGCTGTTACAATCATTCTTCGCGAATTTGGATTCGTTTTAATCTGTTCAACAACTTTGGATATTTGATCAACGGTTTCTCCATTTGCGCTCCACGATCGCCACTGATGTCCATAAACTGGGCCCAGTTCACCATCTTCATCTGCCCATTCGTTCCATATTCGCACACCGTTATCTTGCAAATACTTTACATTTGTATCTCCCTTTAAGAACCAAAGCAGCTCATGAATGATGGAGCGTAGATGTAATTTCTTCGTGGTTAAAGCAGGGAAGCCCTCTTGTAGATCGAATCTCATCTGATGTCCAAACACACTAATTGTCCCCGTACCTGTTCGATCCGATTTTTTCGTTCCGTTATGTAAAATTTCTTCACATAGATTTAAATATGTCTTCATCTTACTCCTCCTCTAATTCACTACAAATCATTGTAACACGAAGAAAGTATTGATTATAGGCACCTATGGAACATTCTAAGTTTCCTGTCATATGGTATATCAGAAATTACTGAGAGGATGAAGCGAATTGAAAAAAGGCGATAAGTTGCCGAAACTGTTCCAAGACCCTACGATTCAGAACTGGATGAACACGTTTGATGATTTCTTCAAAGAGCCATTCGCGAATCTGTTGCCTGCACAATCGTTTCGCGTAGACCTTTATGAAACGAAGACAGCTTTTATTGTTGAGGCAGAACTTCCTGGAGTATCAAAAGAACAAATTAAAGTGGAGCCACTAGGAGATGGACTTCGAATATCAATTGAATCGAATAGCTATGAGGAAGAACGTAACGATAAACAAAAATATTATAAGCAAGAGCGCTCCTATACTAGTACGAGTCGCACCATCAAACTTCCTTATCACTTTTCGATGGATAACGTGAAAGGAAAGTATGCAAACGGCATATTAGAAATTACAATACCTAAGACTGATCGCATTGAAGGCTATTCCTTTTTAACAATTGACTAAAAGAGTGCAGAGGCTAAGCCTCCGCACTCTTTTTACATACTCCAGTCAATAAACGCATTTCCTTCAAGGAATCGCTCACAGTCCATTGCAGCCATACACCCTGTTCCAGCTGCTGTTATAGCTTGGCGATATGTGAAGTCCTGGACGTCTCCACAAGCAAAGACACCAGGAATATTTGTTCTTGTTGTGCCTGGTTCTACCTTGATGTATCCTTTGTCATCCATATCTATTTTACCATGCAAGAAATCTGTATTAGGACGATGACCAATCGCAACGAAAATTCCATCTGTTTCAACGATTTCTTCTTCTCCAGTATCACTATGCTCCACTTTAATGCCACTTACTTTATTGTTTGCTGCTACCACTTCTACTGGTGAGAAGTTCAGTTTCCAGCTTATCTTATCATTGTTGCGAGCTCGTTCTTGCATAATTTTAGATGCACGAAGCTCATTTCTTCTATGAAGCACAGTGACTTCAGAAGCAAATTTCGTCAAGAAAGTCGCTTCTTCCATTGCAGAGTCACCTCCGCCAATTACAACAATCTTTTTGCCCCTGAAGAAAAACCCGTCGCAGGTTGCGCATGTACTAACGCCTCTCCCCATATTTTCTGATTCTCCAGGAATGCCAAGAAGTTTGGCAGATGCACCAGTTGAGATCAACACAGATTCTGCCTGAATCTCACCAAGTGTATCCGTAGAGAGTTTATAAGGACGCTCTGAGAAATCAATATCCTTCACCCAGCCACGTTCAATCGTAGCACCAAAGCGAAGTGCCTGCTTCTTCATATTCTCCATTAATTCAGGCCCAAGTACACCATCAGGAAACCCAGGGAAATTCTCCACATCGGTTGTTAACGTAAGCTGACCGCCCGGTTCAGGTCCTTCAATTACTAGCGGTTCCATATTCGCCCTCGCGAGGTAAATGGCAGCTGTTAAACCTGCTGGTCCTGTTCCTACAATAACTGCTTTATGCATAATGACCCTCCTCTATCGACTTCATTATGTTATTTTTCCTAATTCCAGAGAAATAAACCCCTCTCTTACAAATAGTATCGTTTATTTCACACTTCATTCTTACTTCAATATGCAAATGGTTGTTTATTTTCCTTCCTTCTTGATAGAATAGAAGCAGTTTACAATTTGTATCAAGAACCAGAGGTGAATGTAAGATGAATCCAATCGTAGAATTCTGCATGAGCAATCTTTCAAGCGGTTCACATAAAGCAATGGAAATACTTGAAAAAGATTCTGACCTAGACGTGCTTGAGTATTCCTGTCTCGGTCATTGCACGCTTTGTAGCCAGGAAATGTACTGTCTTGTTAATGGCGAGCGGGTAATTGGTGAAACGCCAGAAGAGCTTGTAGACAATGTATATCAATTCATTGAAGAAAATCCGATGTTTTAATTCTATTCGGGCATTCTAATGAGTGAATCCAAAAAAGGAGGCACTTACAAATGAAAAACCGAAACGGATATGACCCAAAAACCGGCATTCAAGGTGAAAAAGAAGGCGAAGATGCGCTTCTAATGAACAAAAAAAGAGGCCCGCAAAACGCGCGCCCTAAAAAGAAATAACAAAACGCCGCTAATTAAGCGGCGTTTTGTTATGCGATGCGAAACCGAAATGTAAACCAGAAATCCTCCATTAGCGTTAAACCCGTTGCGATGATGTGCTGCTCCCCTTCATCATCTACTGTAATCCAGCTATTATGCTCATCTCGGTATACAGGATAGAAATTCCCTTCCTTAAATAACTTTTTGTCTAGCGGGTTCTCAGCGCCAGTTAAAGGCTCTTCTTCAAAAACATCTCTAATACACTGTACAAGTTCCATCTATGATGTAATCCTCCCTTATTCTCCAACCAAAAACACCCCGCATGCCTCTCTTAAGAGAGCCACTTAGGCGGAGTGTTTTTATCCCAATATATCTTACCAACTTCATAATGTTCTTCAAAATTATCGGATGCGTCGTGATAATGAAAATTAAACCAGTAGCCATCCTGTGGTGGATGATCTCTTCTTACGTGAAAACGAAGAAGATCTTCTCCTGTTTCTTCATTGTAAACGTGCATAATACGTTCACCATAACCACTTGCAGGCTTGTCCGTCAAGCGAAGTGATCGAATGGTTTCTTCATCAAGTAGTTCAACTGACGATGCAATCGCTTCAGTCATTCTCGGCACAATAGTATCTTTATATTCACTTCCTACACGATTAGAAATCGTTTCGCCAAACTTAGCTAAACCAATCTCCTCTGATTGAAGGCTAGCATAGCTAACAAAGCCTGTAAGAAGTTCAGAAGTAGGAGCATACTTAGCAAGCGAAGGCCAATCCAATTCATCCTTAGCCTCGTTATCGGTTGGATCTGGAAGCTCGTCTCTTGGTTCAAGACGAAGATAGCTCTCCTCCTGATAATTCTCAGAAGACTCTGCTTTGTCTTCAGCAAGATAACCTGTTGGAATAACCGTACCAAGTGTAATAACAGCAACAAATGCAACGAATAGTTTCCTCATCCATAATGGCGATCTCATACTTCACACCTGACTTTCACAGTTCAATTGTTCTCTTTATTTTCGCACGAACCAATAAAAAAAGCCAGATGTTTACTACATTTTTCAAAATATTATGTATCATAGGAGCGCTCTTTGAAAGCGCTCCACATTCATTAACACGTAAACATATCAATTCGATTTAGACCGATACCTGTGTAAACCCATCTTCTCCCTGTCCAACGAAATCCGGATACAGACGTGCGACCGACATATACCGGCCAAAACCAAAATGAGTTTCCACCTCTCATCCAGATATAAGTGAATCGATACATACACCCTCTTATTGCACCAGGATCGACAGCCTGCAATCCACTTTGTGCAGTCTGAGGTTTTGGAGGTGCTGAAGCAGGCGGGCTAGATGTTGGAGCTGTTACCGGCTGCTGTCTACTTTGGTCTCCAACGTCATAATGATACTCAATATGTTCATGTTCTTCATAATACATACGGTCCATCCCCTCTCTCTTGTTACAGCCAATGTATGCTGTATTAAAGTGAGGTGTACCGATTGAAACAAACAAAAAAAGCATCTCAACGAGTATGCTTGGAAAGTACAATCATTTGATTTAAATTACGCTGGTGACCCGTACGGGATTCGAACCCGTGTTACCGCCGTGAAAGGGCGGTGTCTTAACCGCTTGACCAACGGGCCAATTTAAAAATGGAGCGGGTGATGGGGATCGAACCCACGACATCAGCTTGGAAGGCTGAGGTTTTACCACTAAACTACACCCGCAAAATGGAGGAGGAAGAGGGATTCGAACCCCCGCGGGCGATTAAGCCCCTGTCGGTTTTCAAGACCGATCCCTTCAGCCAGACTTGGGTATTCCTCCGTTATATATGGTGGAGCCTAGCGGGATCGAACCGCTGACCTCCTGCGTGCAAGGCAGGCGCTCTCCCAGCTGAGCTAAGGCCCCAAATATGTAATGGTGCGCCCGAGAGAAGTCGAATCCCTAACCTTCTGATCCGTAGTCAGACGCTCTATCCAATTGAGCTACGGGCGCAAAAATATAATATATGGTGCGGGTGAAGGGACTTGAACCCCCACGTCGTAAGACACTAGATCCTAAGTCTAGCGCGTCTGCCAATTCCGCCACACCCGCATGTGTGGTGCCGGCCAGAGGACTTGAACCCCCAACCTACTGATTACAAGTCAGTTGCTCTACCAATTGAGCTAGACCGGCGAAGTGAAAAACTGTTGTCTCTTCCTCTACAAGCTTTGCTCTAAAGTAAGCTGCGTCGAGACAGGTCGTTGATTATTCAATGATGTCTTGCTCTACCAATTGATCTAGACCAGCGAATCGCTAAGATAAAATGGTGGAGGATGACGGGCTCGAACCGCCGACCCTCTGCTTGTAAGGCAGATGCTCTCCCAGCTGAGCTAATCCTCCATTAAACAGCGACTTCTGTATTATATAATGTATAACCTGAACCCGTCAACACCTTTTTTTAAAAGCGTTTTTCGAGGACAAAAATAATCTTACCATCCTTCCGATGCAATTGCAACCCTTTTTCCAAATAAAAAAAGCAGGGATCTTCCCTGCTTATACCGGCGATTTTACAAGTGGTTTTTTCTTATTCGTTGCACTGAGTTCTGGTCTTTTCCTGGTCACCATATTAGAATCATATTTGCGGTATTCTTTCATTTCAGACGATTCCCTCAAAAGCTGATCTTCTACATAGTGACGCTTTCGTTTCAAAAAAACCCCTCCTCATGAGTAATAGTTCATCATTACCCCTGCAAGACGATGTTTAAACCACTTCTTTTTATCATTTATTTAGTAGTAAAAGTTACAGGTAAAATCTATTGTATTCCTTTATCCCCGGTTTATGAAGGATTAATCGAAAATTCAAAGGATCTTTCATCATTTTTCTGTCCTTTTGACCATTCTGTAAATGTTACTTGGCCCTGATTCGTTACTGTAATGACCGTTTGTGCTCTTGTTCCATATGAGTCAGAAGCTATAAAAATCGGAGAAAGCATCCTCTCCCATTCGATTGGAACGCCGGTTTCTGGAAGATCATCATCTGGAGCGTGATCTGCTTGATTAAGCATCTCAAACAAGTGACTGATGTCTATTTCAGCATTTTGCGATAGATAGCTTGTTACATCGTCCTTCAAGCGATCAACCTTTGGCCAGCTAGTATTCAATAAATGATTGCTAAGACCATGGACCCCATCTTGCAACTGTTTAATTTCGTCTTGACGGTTCGAATAGTAGTACAATTCGTTAAAATGCCCTGCAATAAGATTAAAGCCATTGTATTCTGTCCTTTTTGCTTTCACATCTTCCAAATATGTATTTATTTCGAGATCTGTTCTTAAATAATCTAACGGCAGATCTCCTCTGGATTTTTCTTGAGGCTTCTCTCCAGGTTCTCGGTAATTGGTTAGGGCAGCAATTTTCCCTGTGGTTGTTACACCAAGCCACGTCCCCATCGCTTTAAGATCTCGACCTGCGAGAATTTCAGGCTCATCTTCCCAGAAGTGAGCTCGCTCTGTTGGACGCTCATAGAACTCATCTCGATTCGCAACGAGAATAAATGGGTATTTCTCGTGTGCATTTAAGGCGATTCCAATTAAACACATGGCCACTTTTCTCCCTTCAAATTCAAAAAGAAAGCGCAGCGATAAACGCTGCGCTGAAACTTAGAGAGTACTAACTGCGTGCTGTTCACATGAAGATGAGCAGAAATGGTTATGCGTTTCTTTACAAGAATCACAAACGATGTGAAGCTTGTCGCACTCAACATTCGCGCAATTAATATACGTATCTGCTGGCGTCTCACAGTGATAGCATTCCCCAACTACTTTGTCTTCATCGGTTCTGTTGACACTTACAGCAAGTCGATCATCAAATACAAAACATTTGCCATCGAAATACTTGCCCTGAACCTCAGGGTCTTTGCCGTATGTGACAATGCCACCGTGAAGCTGAGAAACATCAGAGAATCCTTTTTTCATAAGATAGCCAGAGAATTTCTCACAGCGAATCCCACCTGTACAATACGTGAGAACCTTCTTATCCTTTTGGTCAGATAAGTTCTTTTCAATCCATTCAGGTAAATCTCGAAACGCCTTAATATCTGGACGAATTGCATTCCGGAAGTGACCAATGTCATATTCATAATCATTTCTTGCATCAATAACTATAACATCATCATCTTCTAAAGCTTCCATAAATTCCTTGGGTTCTAGATAGTTACCGGTTATTTCTTTCGGATTAATATCTTCTTCGAGACGAAGTGAAACAATCTCATCGCGTGCACGAACGTGCATTTTTTTAAATGTGTGACCTTCTACTTTATCAATTTTAAAGACCATATCTTCAAAACGCGGGTCTGCCTTTAGTTCTTCCATATAGCGTTCTGTGTCTTCAATTGTGCCCGAAACAGTTCCATTGATCCCTTCAACGCCTACAAGCACCCTTCCTCTTAAATCAAGAGATTGGCAGAACTTAAGATGCTTTTTAGCAAAATAGGCAGGATCTTCTATTTCGACATACTGATAATATAACAGCACTTGATATGCTGAAGCTTCTGATTGCAAATCAAAAACCACCTTTTACGTCTTCTTAAACCAATAATAAATCTTACCTTATCTCTTAATTGATGTAAAGAAGTCTATCTTTTCGAGAAATAATCATCTTTAAGCTTTTCAATTTCTGTTAATGAGGCTTCTGCCCATCGGCCGCCTTCGTGTTTTAATTCTGCCGATTGGGTATCAAGCGCTTCTTGTAATGACGCTGTATAATCAGGAACATTTCCATCATAATGATTAATCGCAGACATTGGAACGAGCGCTTTTTCAAATTCAGCGAGTGCTTTCCGCTGATGAAAAAGTGGTACATCCAATTGTTTAGGATTATGAAGATCTCCCTGTGTAGGGTGCTTCATAACTGCGAGAACCTTCACGACAGCCTTAGGGGATTTCAGATCTACAATTTCACCTATATATCTTCCTGTTTTGTAACCTGCTGTAACGATTTCTCCTGGTTGAAATGATTTTTGCTCTGACATGGGAACTTCACTCCTTCATCATCTATGATTCTACACGTCGATGATATCATAAAATCCTCCTGTGTCAGGAGGATTTTATCTTGTGAATACATGCTTTCCAATCTCTTTAATAATATGCCTGCTTCGAATCCAATTATCTGTAGCCGTTTCAGGATTGTAATAGAAAAGGGCACCAGAACTTGGATCCTCTCCGATAAGCGCAGAATAGACAGCTCTGTACGCATCTTTCCCTGGCTTTCGATCATACTGGCCATCTGACACAGCGGTATAGGCACCGCTCTGAAATATTACTTCTTTAATGGAATTAGGAAATTCAGAAGAGAGAACTCGATTGACTGTTACAGCAGCAACCGCTACTTTCCCCTCAAAGGACTCCCCTCTTGCTTCACCACTAATTAATTTAGCTAGCATTTCAATCTCTTCTACCGAGTACTTCGTTACTGACAGTTGATCTTTCGTTACTTGCTTCACATCGTTCATATGTTTAACAGGAAGGTTCAAAAGTAACGCAACGTCCTGTTTCGTTTCAGGTTCAGGTATAACGAACTTGGAGTCTGTCATTTCCTCATTAAATAGGGAAGGTCCAGCTTTAATCATCGTCTTCGCTTCAACATGATGAGTTTCGGCAGAAAATAAAGTAAGGACCAAGCTCATCGTAAGTAGAATAGATAGCGATTTGATCATAAACCCCATCCTTTCTATAACGTTCTCAAACACGCAATTAAGGTTAGAGGAAGTCGAGACAGGATTCAATAGGGAAACGAAGGACATACTTCCACATATCAGAACAGAAAGAAACTCCTTCCAGCGAGAAGGAGTTTCTTTCTTACTCTTTGAACTGACTCATGCCAAGAAGTTGTAATGTTAATTCATCACTAGGGGGGTTATGAAGCCCAGCACGAACATCACGATAAAGTCGTTCTAATTTATTCTTTTTCATCAGGCTACGACCACCAACAATTCTCATCGATAAGTCTACAGCTTCCATGGCGCTACTAACTGCTTGTTGTTTAGCAGCAAACAGTTGAGCTTGCATCATCATTCGTTCGTCAGGATACCGATCCCATTGATCTGCAACAGAATATAGGAAATGACGTGCAGCCACTAGTGAGAGTGCTATTTGACCGAATTTATCTTGAATATGCGGAACATCTTTTAATGGTATATCTATACTATTGGGTTGGTAATTCGAAACAAAGTTTAGCGCCTCTACTCTTGCAGCTTCAGCAATCCCGAGATAAACAGCTGGAATATGAAGCAGCCAAGCAGGTGGTAGAGATTTTGTTTTCCGTTCTTTATCAAAAGTTTCCAGGAGTGCACTTTTAGGAACAAATACTTTATTAAGGATTAAATCATCACTTCTCGTTCCCCTCATGCCGAGGGTATCCCACGTTTTTTCAAGCTCTACGCCTTCTAAATTCATAGCAACGAGGAAATCGGCAGGAACGCCTTCACATGTTGCTTTTACAATGACTTGGTCAAGATGTGGACTCAAGGTTGTAAATGTTTTTCTTCCGGTAATAGTATATCCTCCTTCAACAGGAGTAGCTATTGTAGCAGGCAATCCTCCACGTGTAGGATCGCCAGTTTCTTCCTCCGTTTGAGCTCGATTAATGATCGACCCATTTAAAACGTCGTTACATAGTTTCGTGTAGGTTTCATCTGCCCATGGTCTGCGGTCGTTTAAATCTTTTAATACCCCAAGATGCCAACCAATTGATAATGCTGCAGAAGATTCACCCTTCCCAAGCTCTTCCTGAATTAAAACGAGTTCATAAAGCGACATGCTCCTACCCCCAGCTTGTTCAGGAATAGGAAGCGCTGTTAAACCTGACAACCTCATGTTGTCAATGATATGTGAAGGAATACTAGCTTCTTGATCTATCAATTCTGCATGTTCCCTAAGTTCAAGCCGATGCTTCTCTGCTATCTTGATCAATTCAAGATCTCGTTCATTTCTTATAAATTGCCCAATCATCTTAAGCACTCTCCTTTTGTTACCGATTTAACGTCTAATTAAGAGGTGATTTCTAGTAGTTCATCGATCCGTTCTTTTTCAAAACCAATAATCACTTCTCCATCGATAACAATTGTTGGTGTAGACATCGATTGATGTTCGTTAATGAGCTCATTCCGAGCAGCAGTATTCTCCTTGATATTTAGTAGTTCGTAGGCAATTTCATGCATTTGGAAGTAGTTTTTTACAAATTCACAAGGTGGGCAAGCTGGTTGGGTATAAAGCTTCACGTTTTTCATTTATTATCACATCCTATCGTTCATATACAAATAAATCCGTCTAAAACATACCACCACGTTGCTTATCTTTCAACTCTTTCGTTTTAGAAAGTTTGTCAATCGATACCAAGGGGAAATGGGTTGCTGAAGGTGTTTTGAAACTTTTCTCGAAATCTAATCGTATACAATAATAGAGGTTTACATCCTAACGATTTCATTCTATTGAAGGAGTGACATATATGAGTCTTCAACCTGAACAAACAAACGACCAGCGTGCGGCAGAAATTATACAAAGCTTTTATCATGAAGATGATACAGATAAGCTACTTCAGTCTCTTTCAGGACTAGGAGAAGATGCACAAAGAAATGCGGGTGAATCACTTGAAGCACTGAAACGACCAGTTAAGGGAATGATTGACCAGCCTAACAATGATTTACCCGATCATCTTCATAAATTAAGAGAACATGTATCAGAACTTGAACCTTCCTATCTTAAGAAAAGTAAATTCAATAAGTTAGTGAACCGAGTTATGGGTCGAAATGAAGTTGAACAATATGCCAAAAAGTACAAAACAGTAGAATCCCAGGTTGAGGTGATTGTTGAATCACTTCTAACAGGTAAGGATAAGCTCCAGGAAGACAATGTGATGCTGAAGGAATTAAAAGACGTTGCAAGAGATAGAATTGGCGGACTTGAAGACCAAATGGAGCTTGGACAAACGCTCATGAAAATGCTTGATGACGAAGCTTCTAAAGAGCAGTGGAAAGAAAATCCTCTTCCAATTCAGAAAGCACAGCAGAAGGTTGTTAGCAGAGTGAAAAACATGTCACAGGCTGTTATGGTCCTTCGTCAATCCATGGCATCAGTAGACCTTATTATTGAAAACAACGAAAAGCTTGAAGAAGCGATTTTTAATGCCGTAACGATGACCAAAAACATCATTACCGTTACAGCATCCATACAACTTGCACTAGGTAACCAACAAAAGGTCATTTCCGCTGTACAGAATGTAAACGAAGCGACAGAATCCATGTTGCTAAGGAACGCGGAGATGTTGAAGCAAAATACAGAAGGTACAGTCAAAACGCTCGAAAAACCAGCTATTGCGATTGAATCTTTTCGTAAAGCCTATAACGATGTGTTTGAAGCAATTAATATTACAGAGAAATCAAACGTCCGGATAATCGACAGTGGTAAGAAGTTTATTACTGAAATGAATGATTTAAATAAAGAGATGAAAGCTAAATTAGACAGTTCGACTCAGAGGCAGAAACAGCTTTCTGATGCTGCAGATCGATTTTAATGACAGGAGGGAATAGTATGGGGCTTTTCGATTCTCTAGAATCACAGTGGCTTGAAAAGCTTTTACCACCACAGTATAAAACGGTGGAACCATCGCTTTTACAGGACGCCAGTTCAACTAGCTTCCTCACATACGCAGAAAAGTTGTTGGATGAGTTCATTGATAAACTCGACCAAGGTTCAGACAAACCACAGAAATGGAAGCGATCTGAACATGGCTATACGATATATTTGAAAATAAGAAGAAACCTAATTCTATTGTCCGGCTATGACAGTCAAAAAAACAGAACATCAACGCCCAAAAAGTTTTTCATTCAGTGGGAAAGGCAAATGGTAGCTAAGAAAGACCATGGACGCTGTAAGCAAGGGACGATATTAATAAATGACAGAGGTCGTATTATTAAGAGAAACATTAAACGATCGCCCTTCTTCTCTGGAATTTTTCAACGGATAAGATTGTTGGACCATTCGCTACTCGGTACATCACCAACTGGTACGAGTCACTCACCTACAATTGATCCTCTTCTCCTTGATCACCTTGACAGATTACAACGAATAACTGGACATTCATTCATTCAAGGGGTCATTCATTCTAGATGTACAAGGCTGATTAATTTATTTCGAAAGATTCTGCCTGAGCTTGAGCCTTTGGATCTTGAAGAACGGCATATTGTGAAACGAATGCTTTCTACTGAATTGCCAGACTTGTTAACAGGATATATCTCACTTTCTCCTGAAAATAAAGAACTTCGCCACCAGAATTTGTTTCAAGCGCTTTGTCAGATGGAACTTACCCTTCACGAATTTCTTGAGAAAATCGAAGGAGATCGTCTATCACGTGTGGATCGCCTTCTGAAAGTAAGCAAATTAAGATACGATAAATAAAAGCTAGCTGTCGATGAGACGACAGCTAGCTTTTCTATACTTCTTGTTCAATATGTTCTTGCATGAGATTTCGAATACGTTCGTCAACTTCTTCTTTAGTTAAACCATGCTCTGCAACATAGCGATTTCGTGGGGATGTTCTACATTCATGCGTACATCCACGCAAATATTTATGCTCGTTCTCCTCTGACGTAATAATTTGCTTATTACATTCAGGGTTACCACAATTAACATAGCGTTCACACGGCTCACCAGTAAAATAGTCTTTTCCAACTACTACATGGTCTTTTTGATTAATTGGGACGGAAATTCTACCATCGAATACATAACACTGCCCATCCCAAAGTTCGCCCTGCGTCTCTTCATCTTTACCATACGACACGATACCACCATCGAGCTGATTAACATCCTGAAATCCTTGATTCATCATCCATCCTGTGAATTTTTCACAGCGAATGCCTCCAGTGCAGTAAGTGAGAATTTTCTTCTCCTTCTGATCAGCAAGGTTCTCTTGAACCCATTCAGGTAGGTCACGGAAATTCTGAATATCAGGGCGAATCGCTCCGCGGAAGTGACCTAGATCATACTCATAGTCGTTACGAGTATCTAAGATGATAACGTCCTCCTGTTGCATCGCTTCACGCCATTCTGCTGGTTTAAGATGCTTGCCACCCACTTCATTAGGATTGTGATTATCTTCAAGACGAAGCGTTACAAGTTCATCTCGATAGCGGACATGCATTTTCTTGAAAGGATGTTCTGTTGCTTCATCAATTTTGAAGAACAAATCAGCAAAACGCTCATCAGCATGCATCATATCCATATATTTTTGAGTATCCTCAATTGTTCCAGAAAGTGTTCCGTTAATGCCTTCTTCCGAAATAAGGATTCTGCCTTTTAGATTGTTTTCCTTACAAAATGCAAGATGTTCTTCTACATATTCTTCAGCTTGATCAATTTGAACATATTTATAAAACAATAAAACGCGATAGTCTTTATCCATACTAGTATCTCCTTTATTTCACTGTTTCCTTTTGCCAGTCTTTGAACCGTTCCAAAAACTAATTATAATAAAATTTACTCAAAATGCAAACCGAATCGCTTAAACTAATTTGTTAAGCAGATTTCAAACAAATCAATCGGCATTGCTTTTATTGCTACAGACAGCAGTTGAAACAGTGAAAAAATCACGTTTGTTTAATAGATGGCTCGACAATAACTTCAACGTTCCCCTTAATAGCACGTGTAATCATACACCCTTCTTCTGCCTGATGAGCAATCTTATGAATTTGTTCACTCAATGCTTCATCTGGCTTTCCTGAAAGATAAATGACTGGATAATGGGTAATTGACTCTACATGTAGTCTTCCTTTTTCACTCACGATTAATTTAGAAGAAATTGTAATATCTTCAAACTGAATTTTGTTTCGCTCTAAATATAAACCAATCGTCATAAAGTAACAGGCAGCAGATGAACTTAACAACAACTCATCGGGGTTCGTACCAACCTCACTCCCCCCCATTGATCCAGGAATTGATACTTCTGTCGTTAAATGATCCGTACTAATTTTCCCTTCACCCGATAGCCCGCCTTTCCAACTACCTTTCAGTTCAAATACATGATCCATATGATGACCTCCTTAAAATAGAGACAAAACTCCACTCGAATGAGTGGAGTTAGTCATTAACAATATTGTTCGAAAGCTCCTGTTAAGTTCTCAACGATTTCTTCTACTTCATGGTCTTCAATTTCTTCCCTTGGAATGAAGTGAAGGACCTGACCATCTTTAAGTAATGCAATAGAAGGTGAAGAAGGTTCATATCCTTCTAGGTATTCACGCATCTTCCCAGTCGCTTCTCTATCTTGACCAGCAAAAACCGTCACTAAGTGTTCTGGCTTTTTGTCATTCTCAATCGCTTCACGCGCAGCAGGTCTTGCAAGTCCTGCTGCACAGCCACAAACAGAATTAATGAAAACGAGAGACGTTCCTTTTTTTTCAGTAATGAAGCTTGCAACCTCTTCAGGTGTTGTAAGTTCTTCAAATCCAGCTGATGTCAATTCATCACGCATTGGTTGTGCCATTTGGCGCATATATTCTTCGTATGGGTTCATATCCGATACCTCCTGATTTTAATTAGACTTTCTTGCCTGAGTCATTTGGTGCCAGACAGATCCTTTTGCTTCTTCTCCGCCTTTAATACGCTCTAGAGCCATGCCTGCCTGCATTTTCACTTCAAACTCATTGTCTTGAGTCGCTTCTTCTAGTGCTGGAATAGCTGTATCATCGCCTAATTCATACAAATACATCGCTGCTCTCCAGCGGACAAGCTTGTTCGGATCCTTTAACGACTCAATCATTTCTGGCATAGCTTCTATATAACCTAAATCGGACATACAGTCACCCGCGGTGCGCCTAACGGTAACCGATTTATCTCGTAAAGCTTGATAAAGTAGTGGAAGAACTTCTTTTGATTCAATCATTCCAAGATAAACAGCGGCAAGTCTTCTTACAGAAGCTTTCTCGTCGCCCAAAGCTTTCTCAAGAACAGGTAAATCCGAGAGATCCGGATCCATCCGATCTAGAGCAGCATATCTTGATTTCCAATCTGGATCATCCAGCATCTCTAAAGTTACTTTCTTCTTATTTGTTTTTCTCGTTTGAGTTGTCCGATTCGGATCAAACGCGGACTTTACAAGATCGTCAAGGCGCTCTTTGCTATATGTTGCAGCTATTTCTTCCGTTACTTCAGTTCCGATGTCATCAGCTGCACCATATCTCGGACTTTGCTCTTTCCATTCTCGCTCCATTACCATGTTATCAGATGCTGAAGACGCGTTCATAGCCGCCTCCATAAATCGATCTGGGAGTCCAAAACGATGTTCCTTATCCCCCTCTTCAAGCTTAACCTGCATTGGAATATCACGGAACATCTGGATAAACACCTTCACTTCTCCAAAGTCTTCAACTTTCGCCTGATCAGAAGCGGGAGACTCTTCACTCTCCTGTCCAAACGCTTCCCTAGCACCTGGTAAGATATCTTCCCAAGCATATTTAGCATTTCGTTCAAGTGCGATAAAATCCATCACATGATAAAGACCTTTTACTCCTGGTACAGCCATCAATTTCTGGATAAAATCTGGCGCATCCGTTAGATCACTATCCTGTTTATACTGGCGGGTATCGCCAGCTTCTAATTCTTCACTTAGGTTAATTTTCATCGAATTCGGACTTGGTGTCGGTTCGATTGAAACAATTCTCATGCAATCGCCCCCTTCTATTCGTGATTTTATCATATGTGACTAAGCTCTACCATTACAGTGATTCATTGTTCAATCTTAACCACCGTAGCATTTTTCCTGTATTCATTATAAAAGGAAAGCACCTCGTCCACATATTCATCACTCTGGTTGTAGGCAAATAATGCACTCTTAATTCTTCCTTCACTCGCCCCATTTGCAGAAAGATAGCTTGCAGCAGTATAAGCAGCATCTGTTAGGTTATATGGGTCAGCTTTACCATCACCATTCCCATCCTTTCCATAACCCCCGTATTTGTCGATCAGTTTAGGATCCGTTATATCAATTAAATCATCTTTATCCAATTCACCAAGCCTACTGCCACCGTAGCTCCACCCTATCCATGTGAGTGGCATGAATTGATAATGTCCAATCGCACCTTTTGGACTCTCAAGTGTGTTCATGGTTGAAAACTTTGTTTCTACACGATGAACAGCAGCAAGTAGTTCCCATTGCATCCCATATTCTTCAGCAGCCTCTCTGTAAAGATCAATATACTCTTCAGGAACATGTGACTTTTTCAATGGAGTGGGAAAAGAAGCAGGATTCTTCTGTAAAAGAATCCCACAAACTACGCTTATGATGACTGTCATTAGAATTGCTATCCCGGGTCGTTTCACATCAATACTTCCTTCCTAGCTGCGGTCATTCGGATCTTGAAATTCTTCACTCGGAAGATGAATCCATTTACTTAGATAACCATGATCATAGAGAGCTTTAATCAAAATGAGTAAAATCGGCGATAGTACAACACCTGCAATACCAAAAAGAGATAACGATATAATCATGAATGATAGAATCGTAAATGCTGATACGCCAAGCGAATCTCCAGTGATTTTCGGCTCCATTATTTGTCTAACTAGCATCACAACAGCAAGTAAAATTAACAATGATATCGCAAGTGATGATTGGCCTACTGCGAATAAATAAATAGCCCATGGTACGAAGATAGCAGAAACACCAAGCAGTGGTAGAACATCAAAAAATGCTGATAAAAGCGCAAGTGTAAATGCATTATCGACTCGTAAAATCCATAACCCACAAAGAACGAGTACGAAGGTAATCGTAATCAGTTTGAGCTGAGCTTTTAAATAGGAGGCAATTCCACTAAGTACGTTCTCTTTCAGAAAATAATAAGCTGTCTTAAATGTGTTAGGCGTACGCTTCTCTGCAATACGCTTCCACATATCAATTTCAATACTTAAGAAATAGGCCAAAACGATCCCGATGATAAAATTAATCACAAGGGTTGGAATCGAGGTAACAAAAGCAAATACACTATTTAAGAAAGATGTAAGCATGAAAGATGCCTTTTCTACTAAAGTTAAAGAGAAATCCTGTGCTTTTTGTAGGACATCTGGAGGAAGTGCATTCAACTGAAGTTGCCCCCAATGAACGTAGCTCATCACCTGTTCCTGAAATTTAGCAACGTACTCAGGAATTAATGCAATTAGATTTTGTAATTGGAGAACAAAAATCGCTCCAGCAAGAAAAACAACACTAACCACAATTAGAACAAATAGTAGTGTTGATATTGTCGTAGCTGCCGTTTTTCCAAGCCCTCTACGATTTAGAAAGCGAGCAAAAGGCTCAATAATTAAAAAAATGACATATCCTACAAGAATAGGAGCGGCAATATCGAATAAGAAACTTGATACGAGCATAATAAGAAACACGGTTAATACGATAAGACCGATATCAAATGCGGTTCTCGCATACCGTCTATAAAAAGTTAACACGTTGTCACCTCACTTAATTCATCTGTCGTAAGCATATCGGTTTTATCAGTAAATTTCCATAACAAAAAAGAAGGGAACACCCTTCTTTTCAGATTATACCTTAATACTTGTAATTGGTCTTTCTAATGGTCGTCCAAAATAATACCCCTGACCAAAAGTCATACCAGCTTCGCGACAGAATTGAGCTTCTTCTCTTCGCTCAATACCCTCTGCAAGAAGTGTAATCCCCTCTGCTTCAGCAATTGAAACCAATTCAGATAGTTTCGACTGCTTATCAAGATCCTGATCACAAAAAGAAATGACACTGCGATCAATTTTCGCGAAATCCGGCTTTAATTCAAGAAGCATTTCCTTAGTAGCGAAGCCTGTCCCAACATCATCCAGTGCCATTTTCATACCTTCAGCTTTATAGGTGTTAAAGATATTTTTCAAATGATCGATTTCATTAACCTTCTCTGTCTCTACTACTTCAAAAACTAAATCATTCGGGTCCACTTCATATTTTTCAACTGCCTTGAAAGTCGTCTTGAGACAATGGGATGGATCGTAGATAGAGGACGGCAGAAAGTTAATAAATCGCTTAATTCCTCTAGGAAGGTGCTCTGCACCAACTCGAATAGAAGAAATTCTAGTAGCACTATCTAGAAATGACTGGAGACCAGACTCTCTTGCCATTTGAAACAATTCATATGGCTGAAAAGGGTAATGTTGATTTATTGGACGCATTAGAAATTCATAACCAGATATTTCATTATCCTCCAGCTTAATAATAGGCTGCATATGATTAGTAAATAACGAGCTATTCATAATTTCTATGTAATCTGGTCGCTGCACCCGTGAATAAAATTGAGGGAAAGTTATGGTTGCGGCTTCCTTTTTTCCAGGCTCAGTTAGCGTTGAGCAATAAAACATTTCTTTAGCTGCCTTATTAAAGGCACTATTAATGGTATCACAAAGGTCTTTAAGTTCATGTTCGTTTTCATAAGAAACGATAATAGGGTTTGTTGGTTCCCATTTAAGAATTTCTCTCAGGCTTTCCAATAATTGAGGGACTGGTGTGTAAATTTCTAAATACCCCTTATGTACTATTTCTGGAATTGTATTGCATTTTGAACAAGCAAGCATTCATAATCTTCTCCTTACCTTTACTATAGTTCAATCCTCAAAGTCTTCAAAAAAAAGCAGAAGATTATATCCCCTGCTTTTTTTATCGGACAAGTTCCTATTTAGTTTAATAGATTTTCATACATATTAAGGTATTTTTCAGAAGAAGATTCCCACGAGTAGTCTAATTGCATTGCTCTTGCAACTAACTTATGCCATGTTTTCTCATCATGATGATAAAGGTTAAGAGCAAGCTTTATCGTATCTAACATCTCATGCGCATTATAGTTTGCGAAACTGAAACCATGCCCTTCACCGGTGTACTTGTTAAAAGGAATAACGGTATCCTTCAATCCTCCGGTTTCACGAACAATCGGTAAACTTCCGTATCGAAGTGCAATAAGCTGACTAAGTCCACATGGTTCAAACTGTGACGGCATTAGAAAAAGATCAGAGGCAGCATAAAGTTGACGGGCAAAGCCATCATCAAAATAAATATTAGCTGAAAACCTTCCTGGATAACGAGCCTCTGCTTCACGAAGCATGTGTTCGTAATGTTCATCACCAGTACCAAGTACAACAACTTGTACATTCTCTTCCATGATTTCTGGTAGCACCCGGAAGAATAGATCAATCCCTTTTTGTTCCACTAACCGTGTAATCATTGATAAGACAGGAATACCTTCCCCAATCTGTAAGCCGATCTTCTTTTGCAAGTCTGTTTTGTTTTTCTCTTTCAACAGTTGCTGTGTGGCCTGGTATTTAAAAGGAAGCGCAGCATCAGTTGCAGGATCATAAAGTTCTGTATCAATTCCATTAATGATTCCAACAAAATCTTGTTCCCTTTTGCGCATTATTCCATCCAAGTACTCTCCGAAAAAAGGTAACTTAATTTCATCAGCATAAGAAGGACTTACCGTTGAAATGTAATCTGAATACACGAGGCCCCCCTTCATGAAGCTAACATTACCATGAAACTCAACGCCTTCATTAGTAAAATGAAGCTCACTTAAATCGAGAAGGTCATGTAAAATTGATTTCGGAAAAACGCCCTGATAACGCAGGTTGTGAATGGTATAGACAACCTTCATGGACTCGTATGTTGGATGGTTACGGTAATGTGCTTTCTTTAACACCGGAATCATACCGGTTTGCCAATCGTGACAATGAAGGATATCAGGTTGCTCCTCAAGATAAGGAATTGCCTCTAACACGGCTTTACAGAAGAATGAGAATCGTTCACCATCATCGTAATACCCATAGCTTCCACTCCGTTTAAAGTAATACTCATTATCAATAAAGTAATACGTAATCCCGTCATACTTAAGCATTTCAATTCCACAATATTTATGACGCCATCCTACAGATACTGTAATCGTATCCTTGAGCTCAAGTTTGCTTTTAAAGGATTCGTTCATATCTTGATATTTAGGTAAGATAACGGATACGTTTACTCCCTGGTTCTTAAGAGCTTTTGGTAGTGCTCCGATCACATCACCTAGGCCCCCAGTTTTAATAAATGGGTGGCCTTCAGACGCTGCAAATAACACATTCATTTCAAGTCCTCCTACTAGATAACCGTGGCTTTGGCAATGACACGGGGCTCATCTTCTGACCTGACTGTCTCACCAGGTGAAACGGAAACGTCTTTATCTAAAATAACGTTTTCAATGATCGCATCTTCACCAATTTCACATTTTTGCATAATAATACTATTCCGAATAACTGCCCCTTTACCAACTCTAATACCTCTAAATAAAATGCTGTTTTCTACAGTTCCTGAAATTGTACACCCATTTGCGACAAGGGAATTTGAAACATTTGAGCTTTCAAGATACTTTGCAGGCGACTCATGTTTAACCTTCGTATAGATCGGTCCCTTATTGTAGAATAGCTCCTGTGTAACATTTGGATCTAGCATCTCCATGCTGTAGCGGTAATAACTTTCAATGCTATCAATAAAAGTGACATAGCCGCCAAAATGACATGCATGAACATGGTAACGATCTAGGCTACCTGCAATGGCTTCATTAATTGAATCATATTTACCCGAAGCCACACTATCTTCAACAAGTGAGATAAGCAGGGATGATTTCATAAGGAATGTGTTCAAATACACATTATCTCCTGGCAATGCCTCAACATTAAGGTTAAGACGATCAACACGCTCATCATCATTCGTGTAAAGTACGTTATAATTTCTACCGCTTGTATAAGGGTCATCACATGGCTTATACACTACTGTAATATCAGCATTTTGTGCTTCATGTTCTTGAATAACTTGGTCAAAGTCTACATTCCAAACAAGTTGGCCATTCGTAACAAGTACATAATCAGAAAGGCTTCTTTTAAAGTAAGAAAGATTTTCAAAGAAAGAATAAATATCTCCGTTAGTCTTTCGTTCATCGTCAGCAGGTGGTTGAAAGAACAAACCACCTCTGTGACGATCTAGATCCCACTCTCTACCAGAACCAAGGTGATCAAAAAGGGAACGATATTTTTCACGGGTAAACACGGCTACAGTATTAATACCTGCGTTGGTCATATTCGATAACGAAAAATCAATTAAACGATACCGACCTGCAAAAGGAACAGAGGCAAAGCTCCGATGATTTGTTAACTCACTCAAGTTGTTTTTTTCGTCGACAAGATTAATTACTCCTACTACTTTTTTCATCGATTCATCCTCCTATCCTATTTTGGTACCGAAACAATTTCGCCATCAGCAATCAATGATATAGAACCATCATTCGATCCAAGTGTCATACCATCTTCCACAACTGTACCACTTTCAACAATTGCATTTTCAATCGTTACATTAGCACCAATTTTTACATTTGGCATAATAATGGAGTTTTTAATTGTACTTCCGAGTCCAACATGAACACCGTAAAATAGGACAGATCGATAAACATCTCCATAAACAACACACCCCTCATTCACAAGTGAACGTGATACTTTCGCCTGTGGTGCAATATATTGTGGTGGCTGGTTTGGGTTAACAGAATAAATCTTCCATGCAGGATCATTTAGAATTAAAGATGGATCGTCATCTAATAAATCCATATTGGCTTCCCACAAGCTTTGTAATGTACCAACATCTTTCCAGTAACCATTGAATGAGTAAGCAAACACATTTTTTTCGTCCTCAATCATCGCTGGGATGATGTCTTTTCCAAAGTCATTTGATGATTCTGGATTTTGTTCATCTTCCGTTAAATATTTCTCAAGAGCTTTCCAGTTGAAGATATAAATACCCATTGAAGCAAGGTTTGTTTTAGGTTCAGCTGGCTTCTCTTGGAATTCAACAATTCGATCTTCATCATCTGTATTCATGATTCCAAATCGACTAGCCTCATGCCAAGGCACTTCCAACACAGCGATTGTCGCGTCAGCGCCACGTTCTTCATGGTAATCAATCATTTCGGAATAATCCATTTTATAAATGTGATCTCCCGAAATAACGAGCACATATTCTGGATCATATTGTTTGATGTAATACATATTCTGATAAATGGCATTTGCTGTGCCTCTATACCATTCTCCACCCTTTTGACCCAGATAAGGTGGAAGCACTGATACGCCACCATTTTTACGATCCAGATCCCACGAACTTCCAATTCCAATATAAGAATTTAGTATGTAAGGCTGGTATTGTGTTAGAACTCCAACCGTGTCAATCCCAGAGTTACTACAATTACTAAGTGTGAAGTCAATAATTCGGTACTTTCCACCGAATGGAACAGCTGGCTTTGCTAGACGAGTGGTCAACTTTCCTAATCGTGTTCCCTGTCCTCCTGCAAGTAGCATGGCGACACAGCGTTTTTTAGACATAGCGACTTCTCCTTTCAAGGTTGCTTTTATTTTTTTTGCCGAGAATCACAATACCAAGTGGTGGAACTTTTAACATCAGACTATTCGGTTGATTATGATACGGTTGCTTCTCGCTCTGCATCGTTTCTGCGTTCAGCTGGCCTGATCCACCATACTTTTCTTGATCGCTAGTAAACATTTCAATATACGTGCCTGTTGAAGGGACACCAATTCGATAATCGTAATAAACATTAGGAGAAAAATTGATCACTGCAATATCGCAATCACCTTTCGCTTTTCCTTTTCTCATAAATGTGAGCACGGATTGAGAATTGTCATTCGCATCAATCCATTCAAATCCTTCATGCTCATGATCAATTCGCCACATGGCTCTTGACTCTAGGTAGAAATGATTTAAATCCTTCACGTAGGCATTCATTTTTTTGTGCATTTCATAATCAAATAACATCCAATCAAGTTCAGATAAATCTTTCCATTCATCGAATTGACCAAATTCCCCACCCATAAATAGTAGCTTCTTGCCTGGATGAGCCATCATGTAGCCATACAACGTTCGAAGATTGGCAAATTTCTGCCAATAATCTCCAGGCATTTTATTAAGAAGGGACTTCTTCCCGTGAACAACTTCATCATGTGATAAAGGAAGAAGATAATTCTCTGAGAACGCGTAAAAAAACGAGAACGTCAACAAATTATGATGATGTTTCCGGTCGTCCATATGAAGTTCCATGTATTTCAGAACATCGTTCATCCATCCCATATTCCATTTATAATTGAATCCGAGACCGCCTTCATGAATTGGCGCGCTAACAAGAGGATAATCTGTCGACTCTTCAGCCATCATTAACACATTAGGAAATTTCTCGAAAATCGTTCGGTTCAGCTTTTGTAAAAATTCCTTAGCAGCTAAATTTTCTCCTACATCAACGCCACTACCATCATCGTGATGATAGAGTAACATTTGAGATACCGCATCAATTCTTAGTCCATCAATATGATAATAATCAAACCAGAAGACAGCATTTGATATCAGGAAACTCACAACTTCCGGCTTGTTATAATCGAAATTATAAGTCCCCCAATTAAGGCGTTCAGCCCTTGCAGGATCTGAAGGCTCAAAAACGGGACCGCCATCAAACTGCCCTAGACCATGTGCGTCTTTACAGAAGTGAGCTGGAACCCAGTCTAGAATAACGCCAATATCTTCTTGGTGGCACCGATCAATGAATTCCTTCAAATCTTGTGGTTCACCAAATCGACTTGTCACCGAAAAATATCCGGTAAGTTGGTATCCCCACGATCTATCAAACGGATGCTCCATAATAGGCATAAGTTCAATATGCGTATACCCGTGTTCTTTTACATATGGGATTAATTCATTTGTTAGATCACTGTATGAATAATACGATCCATCCTCTTTCCTTTTCCAAGAACCTGGATGAACCTCATAAATGGAAAGCGGACCTTGATACGGTTCCGTTTTCTGTCGTTTGTTCATCCATTTTGAATCTTGCCAATCATATTCGTCCACTTTTTTAACAATAGACGCGGTTTTCGGCTTTAATTCAGAGTAGAACGCGTAGGGGTCAGATTTCATTAAAACCTCTCCACTACTTGTTTCTACTGCGTACTTATAAAGCTCGTTCTCTGAAAGTTCATCAATAAATAAGGACCAGAGACCTGATTCTTCAATTTTCGCCATCGGATGAGAAGTGGGATCCCAGTGATTAAAATTTCCTGTTACGGATACGGCTACTGCGTGAGGAGCCCAGACTGTAAAGCGTACTCCATATCGTCCATTCTCAGCCCTTAAATGCGCGCCCATCGAACGATACGCCTGAAATAAATTTCCCTGATGAAATAAATACCGATCGTAATCTGTCGGCATCATTACAGTCATTGCGACACCTCGCTTTCAAGATAAAATATAGGGATTAACCCTTAGAAATCCTTTACATCTTACAGATTCGACAAACGATGCAGTGTTTCCTTTTAAAAAATAATTTGTCGAAAGAATAATTATTTTTCGTCAAATTTCGAAATTATTTTCATAAAAAAAAGAGTCTGCGCTATTTAGCGCAGACCTTATGTCCAATTATGATACATTTTCTTGCATTTCATTCATTCTTACCTGAAGTTGGTAAGCCATTGAGATTGACCATGCAAGTGGAGTGTTTTTATTCGGAATATTTGTTCCGCCGATATACAATTCAGGAATTTTCCCACTTTCAGGCGTTATACTCATTGTTTTGGACCAATATTCATTCATTTTATCAAGTTCACCAATTTGTTCGTAACACAATCCTAACCATGGGAATCCAAAGCACCATTCCGCTTCGCTACCTTCATTATAATACTGATCGTTCTCATATCTGATAATGCCTCGTTTACGTTCAAGTCGCCCTGTTACACGGTCAAGAATTTGGATTGCTTGTTGTCTTGTTACAACATTTAAAGGATAAATTAAGGATAATAGCGCTAGATCGGTTTCTTTCGTCTCACTTTCACATGGAAGAAGTTTATTTAATGAGTCTTCGCCTTTTTGAATCATATAAGCAGGAACATTAACAAGTGTTTTAACTGCCTTTAGTCCAGCTACACACGCCCCGACGCTTGAAGCATGAACTTCAACATTTTCTTCCCACATACCGTTATCAGGACTTTCCCAGTATTGAAGACACTCTAAGTAATCAACAAGCTTTTGAACAATTCTAAGGTCGATTTTGTCTCTTAATACTGGTTTACCGTTTAGAATTCCTTGTCCTATGCCGTAGAGCATAATCCCTATCGCATCATTTTGAGCATGACCCCACTCTACCGGTATTTCTTCAAGGTTCTTCGTATATCTTGCGTGAATATATTCGTGAAGGTATTGTGGCTTTTGTTCTGTATGAATATCTAACTTCCATTCATATTTTCTAAGCAATGAGAGCAACGCATGATACGCTTTTTCGTACCTTGTACATTTTGAATTTAAATATGGCATCACTGCATAGCATACATCTCTGATCCATACATAGTCGTAGTCATCTGAAGTACTTGCAACATATGCGCCATTAGGTAGTCGCATGCTTTCAAGTACACTGTGCAGCTTATGTTGATTCATATTCCTCACCTGCTCCTTATTTTTTACTACAATTATACCCTTTTCGACAATTTTAAACCTTTTTATTGTACGAAAAAGACTAACCCGGGAAAAAAGGTCAGTCTAAAGTCTGATTAATCGCAGCAACTTCACCAGTTTCTGGCTCCATTCGGTACACGTAATCAATATACGAAAGAAGCTGATCTCTGGCTTCTTTCACTTTAAGGAACTCGGTTTCGCGTATAAACGCGTATACGAAGGTTTCAATTCGCTTTGAAAGAATGTCATCTTGGGTTTTCATCATCAATACGCTTAAATCGATACATGCGCAGTGGTGAGTGTAATAAAGAGCTTTGTCATAGTCGGTAATATCCAATGACTTGCCCCCTTTCTAGGAGCTTACCTATAGTATCTACATGGCAGCTCCGCTTACACAAAGAAAAAGATAACAGTCATATTATGATTTAAGGATGGTAAAGCCGTCTTTCTGTTCCACTTTCTTTTCCTTTAACAACTTTCCCATTGCACGCTTGAATGCTGCTTTACTAATGTTAAATTCTTTTTTAATTGCTTCAGGATCACTCTTATCTGTAAATGGCATTTGATTATCACGTTCCTTCATATACGTAAGAAGGCGATCAGAGTCCTCTACTCTTGCTTCCTTAACAAGAGGTCGTGTCGATACATTCACTCGACCATCTTCTCTAACAAAGGTTATTCTCATCGTCAGTCGCTGTCCAAGTCTTACCTGCTCTTTCATCTCGTCTTTATGAAGATAGGCAAGGTAACCTTCACTCGTTAAAATTGAAACACCGTCATCTAAAAATCTGAAGACAAGTCCTTCTACTTCTGTATTTTTGGATTCAGCTGGAGCAACGATTGAAAGCTCTTGGATTTCTTCGAATTTACTTAAATCGGCAAAAAGACGCTGCTTTTTATCAAGCTTTAATCCACAATACAACTCATCACCAATCGCAGGCCATGTTGCCCAGTCGTAAGGAAGATCGTCTTTAGAGAGGAGCATGTCCTTTTGGATACCAATGTCTACGAATACACCAAGACTGTGCTTTACTTCTACCACTTTAAGAATGGAGAAAGAATCCAGTGTTACAGTTGGCATCGTTTCTGTTGCAGAAAGTCTGCCTTGATGATCATGATACAAAAATACTTCCACTTCATCATTTTCTTCATATTTATTTATAGCTTCTCGTTTGTGAAGCATTACATCCTCATAACCATTCGTTAAGAAGTAGCCATATTCCTGCATACGCGCAACACGTAGTTGTGTAATTTCTCCTGCTAGTAATTCACTTGCCAACTTGATTCACGCCTTTCTTTTTTCTCGTCTTAGTATATCACTTCATACGCTCGTATTTAATCATTTATCATAAAAGTTTTTATCCTGTAAATACTAACAGCGACACAAATCGAAAAGGAGTCGTGAACGATGTCTACTTACCGTAAAGTCGAAGAAATGTTAAAAAACGCACATGAACTTGTTGAATATGCTGATGAACAGCTACAACTTGCAACAAAGCAGCAACCAGCAGTGTCAGATAAAGGCTACACTGAAACTCAACAGCTTCTTGAACGCATGTCTGTTGAGCTTGATAAAATGATTCATAGTGCTAATCCTGAACAGCGTGATGCGTTATCACGAGCACAACAGCAAGTTCAGGATTGCCAAAATGACTTTATATTAGGATTCGATACATGAGATCTGCTGTCAGCAGATCTTTTTTTTCTTATTTAAAGGCTGTTTTCGCAGACATTGTTACTAAAAGGATAGTCCGCTCCAGGTGTTCGCTTTCCGCGGAAGTCATACACCTTACCTCCAATTTGCTAAGTAAGTTTTATAAAACCGTATTAACAGCAACTATCTCTTGAAAAGACCCTAAGAAAATGACCCGAACTCGCTTGCCATCTTCTCGGAGTTCTTTCTTCTCGCTTTTCTTGCCTTCATTCGATCAAACCCACCGTCATGAACATATTTTTCTTCTTTTGTTTCTGGAATCGCTTCAGGCACTTTGGATGGCTTACTGTGTCCATCCAATGCAACGAAAGTTAAAAATGAAGTGGCGCATACTTTCTTTTTTCCTGTTAACACATTTTCTGCAAAGATTTTCACAAAAACTTCCATTGACGTATTGTGTGTCCAGCTTACATAAGATTCAAGACTCACTACTTCCCCTTCCCTAATCGGACTAAGGAAATCAATCGAATCAGCGGAAGCAGTGACAACTGCTGATCGCGCGTGTTTTGACGCTGTTATAGCAGCGATGTCGTCGATATAAGCCATAAGCTTACCTCCGAACAATGTGCCATGAGTGTTCGTATCAGATGGTAAGACAAAGCTTGATTTTGTTGTTCTAGAAGCCCGGATTAGTTTTTTTGGTAAATCGTTGTCAGACATATTTCTTCACTCTTTCTAGAAAAGCCCAATTGCTGTTCCGTCTTCTGAAACATCCATATTAAGGGCTGCTGGTTTTTTTGGTAGTCCAGGCATTGTCATCACATTACCTGTAAGAGCCACAATAAATCCTGCTCCAATTGAAGGTCGGAACTCTCTAATTGTAATCGTAAATCCTAATGGTCTTCCAAGTAAAGCAGGATCATCGGATAAAGAATACTGCGTTTTTGCCATACATACTGGAAGATGACTCCAACCGTTCAGATCAAATTCCTTTAATTGCTTTTGTGCTTTTGAAGAGAACTCTACCCCATCTGCACCATAGACCTCTGTTGCGATGGTCTTAATTTTGTCCTCAATTGGCATATTCAAATCATAGAGAGGCTTAAATGTATTTTCTTTATTCTCAATTTCATTAAGAAGGAGGTGTGCAAGTTCAACTCCACCTTCCCCTCCTCTTGCCCAAACGTCTGTTAATGCAACAGGAATACTATTCTCTTCACACCAATTAAGAAGCGTATTAACTTCAAGCTCAGAATCAGTTACGAAGCGATTAATGGCAACAACGAATGGGACTCCGTACTTTTGGATTGATGCGACGTGATGTTCGAGATTTGAGAGTCCTTTCTCAAGTGCAGAAACATTCTCTTCTTTCAACTGGTCTTTCGGTACACCACCGTGCATCTTGAGCGCCCGGATCGTTGCCACAATAACAGTCGCTGCAGGATCAATATCTCCAGCTCTCGTTTTGATATCGAAAAATTTCTCTGCTCCAAGATCTGCGCCAAACCCTGCTTCTGTCACAACATAATCAGAAAGTTTCTGAGCCATTTTTGTTGCAGCAACGCTGTTACATCCATGAGCAATGTTAGCGAATGGTCCACCATGGATAAGCGCAGGGGTATTTTCAAGTGTCTGGACAAGGTTAGGGTTCAATGCATCTTTAAGAAGTAACGTAATTGCACCCTGGACGCCAAGATCAGATACCGTAATCGGTTCTTTCATTGAATTATAACCAATAACAATTGACGAAATTCTTCTCTTTAAATCAGTTAAATCAGAAGCAAGACAAAGAATTGCCATAATTTCTGAAGCTACCGTAATATCAAATCCATCTTCGCGAGGAACACCTTGAGTCGGTCCCCCTAGTCCTACTATCACTTGACGCAAAGCTCTATCATTTAAGTCCACTACGCGTTTCCAAGTTATTCTTCTTGTATCAAACCCAATTTCGTTTCCTTGATGGATATGATTATCGATTAATGCAGATAGAGCATTATGCGCACAGGTAATCGCATGAAGATCACCAGTAAAATGAAGGTTAATATCTTCCATCGGCATTACTTGTGAGTATCCACCACCTGCAGCGCCACCCTTTATACCCATGCTGGGGCCAAGAGAAGGTTCTCGCATTGCCACGATCGCTTTTTCACCGATTCGATTTAGCGCTTGAGCTAGCCCTACAGTTACAGTACTTTTCCCTTCACCTGCAGGGGTTGGGTTAATCGCAGTTACGAGGATGACTTTACCGGAAGAATGTTCGTTTAAACGCTTCATCGTATTTAAAGAAATTTTTGCTTTATAGTGACCGTATGGTTCCCACTCATCCTCTTGTAGACCTAGATTTTGAGCAATATCTTTAATTCGTTTCATCTCTGTTGATTGAGCAATTTCAATATCACTTTTTATCTTTAATTCTGATTTCATCAAACTCCTCCATCCGATGAGATATGTATTCCATTTTCCATCTTACCCAAGTTTATTCCGTACGTTAAGGATTATCTACAAAATTGAGCACATCCTTGACAATACTGTTATTATTCGGTATAGTTAAATTAACCATTTATCACATAGGGTATTTGAGTGAACAGATGATTCTTATATTGTGTTTAACTTATTCACAATATCAAGCATTTTTCTCAATTTCTTTATGAATGGTTTAAATTTAAGTGCACAAAGATTGTGCTAAGCTTTTAGGAGGAACAAACATGCAAAACGGTAAAGTAAAATGGTTTAATGCAGAAAAAGGATTCGGCTTCATCGAAATCGAAGGTGCTGAAGACGTATTCGTACACTTCTCAGCAATCAATGACGAAGGTTTCAAAACACTTGAAGAAGGCCAAGAAGTTTCTTTCGAAATCGTTGAAGGAAATCGCGGACCTCAAGCTGCTAACGTTAACAAACTCTAATTATATATATGAGCTAAAGGAGCAGATCAATTCATCTGCTCCTTTTTTAGTTTCAGTCGTTTAATGTCGATATCGTTAGGTCATACTATTCCTGAATGATTTGTAAAGGTGGGATAGTATGTCAGAACCATATTCTGATCTTCAACAGATTGAAATGTCGATCAAGTCTGCTCAGCACCTTGTTGGACAAGCGACTAAAAGTATGAACGACAATCAGCTAAAAGCAGCTCAAGATGCAATTAATCAGGCAAAAGAGCAATTCCAGCAAGCACTTTCACACAAGACAGGAACAAACGAACAGTTCTACGAATTCTCAAGTGAACTTATTGAGAAGTGTGAAACTCAGTTAAAAGAAGCGAACGAATAAAAGAAGCAGCTCCGGCTGCTTCTTTTATTCGTTATCTAATTCAATTGAGCTGCTTATTTCAGTACCCTTCAAAGCCTGAACAGCTAGACGGTGTGCTTCTTTATTTTCATCTCTTGCAATGTGTTTGTAGATTGGTTGTAGCCTTAGATCTCGTAATGCTTCTTCAATACGGTCCATCCACCTATTTAAAAGAGGCTCATATACCGCCCACTCTCCAGAAAGCTGATTTATCACAACTTGTGAATCACCTTTAATTAGAATCTCCGTATCTTCTACATCAATCGTTTTCACTTCTTGTAGTCCAACCCACAATGCTGCATATTCTGCTTCATTATTGTTTTCAAGATAATCCATTGCTCGATTTACTCGGATACGTTTTCTTCTTCTTCCTTCATAAAAATAAATAACCGCTCCGCAGCCAGATTTCTTAGATGCTTTATCAAAGCTACCATCAAATATGACTTCGATTGAAGCTGGTCTTTCTTGCTTTTTCGTCGTAAATGTTTCTAACTCTTTAATAGACCATTTTGTTCCACGATCATCAAGGAAGTACAGATCAATGGATCGTCCCGTTTTTGCAATATCACGAGCAAGAAGCATGGCCTCATTTGAATTCATTTCATCGGACGTCATCCATGACTGTATGCCACGAGGGGTTTTATACTTCCATTTCACAATGACAAGCATGATTTTCCACTCCCCTTATGTTAGATGTTTGCCTAACTGCTTCAGTTCATCACCTACAGTGCACTCTGTTATACAAAAGCGTTGAGCATGACATTTCCCATAGTCGTGCTGATTAACACGCTTTAATAAGCAATCCTGACAATATGTATCAAGGATTAACCCTAGCTCCATCATGACTTCTTTCTTTTTCATACTTTTCACTCCTAAGCACAATCCCTTCTTAACAGCTTTCTCCTTTTACCTTAAATGTATGTCTTCTCTGTTAGAACATGATTATGATAAAATTAATCACGACTAGCCACCAGGGAGGAAATACATGTGATTGAAGTATATGTAGACGGAGCAAGCGCAGGTAATCCTGGCCCTTCTGGAGCCGGTGTTTTTATTAAAGCTGATGGCAATGTGATCCGCTCATCCATGCCACTCGGAATACTAACGAACCACGAAGCTGAATTTGAAGCGTTAATTCATGCACTTACGCTTTGTATAGATCATAACTACAAAACTCTATCCGTTCGAACAGACTCCCAGCTCGTTAGTAGCGCAGTCGATAATCGTTATGTAAAAAACAAAGTCTATCAGCCCTATTTAGCTCGTTCGCTTGCGTTAGTTGACCAATTTGATTTATGTTTCATTAAATGGATTCCGAGTTCAAAAAATAAAATGGCCGATGAACTCGCTAGAAAAGCCATTCAGCTGAATACTGCATAAAAAAATCGACAGCGCCTTTCTTTATAAGGCGCTGTTTTAAATTTATCTTCACAAAACCTCTTTTGGGAATAACCCCCTTCCCAGAGAGCCTATGTTTTTTACATCCTAATCCGTAGACCAAGTGAATCAAGTTCCTTCTTTAACTGTTCATAATTAACGTCAAGTTTACTATCATCAAATGAATGATTTTCGAGATGAGGAATAGCACATTCAATTGTAACAAGCTGACGACTCAATTTTGCTAATTCTTCACCTGCAATTAGCTTCTTGTGATAGCGATTAAATTTGCTATCGAGTGTTTCAATGTTCTCATACACACCATTTACAGATCCATATTGTTGGATAAGTGGAAGCGCTGCTTTATCTCCGACACCGGCTACACCTGGGATATTATCACTCTTATCGCCAAGTAAAGCTTTAACATCAATCCACTGATTAGGAGAAATGCCATATTCTGATTTAAAATGTTCTTCTGTATATACCCTATCGCCTTCTTTTCGAATCGCAATGATTTGTGAAACAGAAGGGTTCAACAATTGAAGAAGGTCCCTATCATTACTGTATATGTAACAATCACCCATTCCTTCCCTTGTCCATCTATCTGAGAGCGTTCCCATCACATCATCCGCTTCAAAACCTTCTACAGACATTTGTGGAATTCCTGTTACATGAAACAAATTGACTGCCGTTTCATACTGTTGAATAAGGGCTGATGGCAAATCCTGCCTGGTGCCTTTATAATCTTCAAATAGCTCCTTGCGCTTTGTTTCATTTCGTTTAACATCCCATGTCACAACTAAATGGCTTGGCTCGTACTCTTTGACAAGGGAAATAATTTTTTGAAGCTTCACTCGTAGTGCATTTGTAAATAAACCTTCTTCTGTTTTCGTTAATTCTTCCTCTGTTTTACCATATGCTGTTGCAAAATAACCTCTACTAAGTAAATTAAAACCATCGATTAGAATTAATCGGCCCATTATTTTTTCTTCCTTTCGCTCATTACTATATCTTTTGTAATGGTAACACAATCGGACTATGTACGCCTGTTGTTATCTATATAGCTAGAACACCGCTTCTCATACAAAAGAAGAAGCCTTAGGAGAAGGCTTCTTCTTTCTATTTCTCTGGGTTTTTTAGTTTTTCAGCTTCCATTTCAGCATATGATGCGAAATTCTGTTTGTCTTTCATTTGTTTGGCATTGTTATTTCGTTGAGCATTCGGATTGCCCTTTTTCTGTCGACCCATCGTGACACTCCTTTATTGTTATTTCTCTAATAGTTTGTGTCAGTAAGGTCTGATTCTATTCAGTCAAAATGAAGCTCCTGTTTGTATGATCGAAGGAACGCGACATACTGTTTTGATGCTTCCTTGAATGCTTTCTCATCTCTTTGGTCGAGAGCCTGATCAATAGTTTGTTGATAACGTTCTTCTTGGAAAGTAAACACGGCTTCATCAAGGATCAACTGGGCGTACAATTCCAATTCAAAAGTTTCCTGTTCTTGTTTCTTTTTCATTGCACGTTGTTTCATATTATCTTTATAAGACTTGTGATGATTGTTCATGTTAGCTCTCCCCCCTCTTGAAGCTCTTTTTTCTATTATACGAGGGAATCGTCAAAATATCAATATTTTTCAGAATATTCCGATATAATTTTTTAACTTGTTCGTTTTTGCCTCTATTACGGTACTCTTGTATCCCTATAGTGGGTACCGATCAATGTCAAAGTAGTTTTTCTTAAGGAGTCGTTCCTGATTCATCAATTCTTTATATGTGAACGACGCAGAGAGCTTTGAAGTGTCGATTAGCATAAGCTGCTCCTCCACATCACCGACCAATTCATCAGTCTGATAGCACATTCCACAATAAACACATTGAATCGATGGCAAATCAATAATCTCTACAGCTTTCGTTCCATCCGGAAGTTCCCAGTACCCTTTATCAAGGGTTTCGAACGCCCCTTCTTGGTCGCACCATTTGCACTTCATTCACTTACCTCCCCTTTTTCTCCTTCCTTGTATTTGCTTTGTTCCGCATTGTATTTCTTTTCTTTCATTTGGTCTCGTTTATCTCTTCGGTCTTTCAAAGAGCTATGCTCGACATCTTTCTCATATTGAGATCTACGATTTAATCGTTGCAGACCTTCAGGTACAAGATTAAACCGCTCATCTGTCATTAACGAATGAATGCCAATGGCTGGTTTTTTCTCAAGTTCATAAACATTATTAAAATACTTATCGGCTGTACCTGGAGTATAATTCTCTGGTTCAGGGTAAGAAGTAATCACCCCTTCAAAGTTTCGTAAAATAACTTTATCAGCGCTTTGAGAAATCATGTAATTTGGTTGCAGTGCTATTTTACCGCCACCCCCAGGTGCATCGACAACAAAAGTTGGAACAGCATACCCTGACGTATGACCTCTAAGTCCTTCAATAATCTCTAATCCTTTTGATACCGGTGCCCGAAAATGCCCGATACCCTCTGACAAATCACACTGATAAATATAGTAAGGTCTTACTCTAATTTTCACCAGATCATGCATCAGCTTCTTCATAATTGGCACGCTATCGTTAATGCCCGCAAGAATAACCGCTTGATTACCTACTGGAACGCCAGCATCAGCTAGCATCTCACAAGCTTTCTTAGACTCTTCGGTAATTTCTATACTTGTATTGAAATGCGTATTTAGCCAGACAGGATGATACTTCTTCAGGATATTACATAAATCTTCTGTAATCCGTTGTGGGAATACAACAGGTGCCCTTGTACCAATTCGAATAATTTCCACATGTGGTATGTCACGTAAATTTTTGAGTACATATTCAAGTATTTTATCGTTAATTAATAAGCCGTCTCCTCCAGAAATTAGAACATCTCTCACTTCCGGTGTATTTGCAATGTAGTTAATCGCATCATCAAGCTGCTTTTTCGGTACACCCATACCAATCTGTCCTGAAAAACGCCTTCTCGTACAGTAACGACAGTACATGGAGCATTGATTTGTAACAAGGAAGAGAACGCGATCTGGATAGCGGTGTGTTAATCCTGGTACAGGTGAATCTTCATCTTCATGCAATGGATCTTCAAGGTCATATCTTGTTTTGTGCATCTCTTGTGATATTGGTACAGATTGCATACGAATTGGACAACGAGGATCGTCAGGATTCATTAGCGACGCATAGTAAGGAGTAATGTTTAACGGGATCGTTTTGGTTGCAATCTTAACACCAGCTTCTTCATCAGCAGTTAAATTCACAACTTTTTTCAGATCTTCAAGTGTACGAATCGTGTTTGTTAATTGCCAAATCCAATCATTCCACTTTTCCTCTGTTACATCCTTCCAAAGTTCAATGTCTTTCCAATGTCGAGCTGGCTTATAAAGCTGCATAAGCATGAAGCATTCCCCCTTCATATAATCTACTTACATACTATGCAAGTTTAATGCCAGCTCCATTATTTCTTTAGACTGTTTTCCTAGACATTGTTGCGATAAAGCAGTTGATTACCGAACCAATCAGCTAAGAATGGTTTTTTAATATACGAAACCTCGTTCAAAAACAAAACTCTTTTAGAAAAGAGCCCCTCTTTAAGAAGGAGCTACGCTACCAGTAGGAATTTAAAAAAACGCCATAAGTGCTCATTATTCGGCACTATGACGCTTTGGTAATTTAGATAATTTATATTGTAAAGTTTGTCTTGGGATACAAAGTTGCTTTGCAGCTTTTTTTACATTTCCCTCACTAGCGGTCATCGCCTGTTCAATTATTCTTCTCTCCGTTTTCATTAGCGTTTCTCTGAGTGGTTCTACTGGTTTAGTCAACACCACTTCGTTTTGCTCCGGCTGAAGCATCGGGAAATCTTTTAAACTTAAAACTTCGCCTTCCGCAAAATTCATTGCTGACTGAATCACATGTTCAAGCTCCCTTACATTGCCTTGCCAATTACGTTCATATAAGAAGTCAATTGCATCAGCACTAATTGTTTTAACTTTTTGATGGAACTTGCGATTATATTTATCTATAAAATGGTCAATCAACAGTGGAATATCATTTCTTCGTACACGAAGAGGAGGTAGCCTTAAGTAAATGACATTTAATCGATAGAATAGATCAACACGTAATCTTTGTGCTTGAAGAGCAACATCGGGTTCTTCGTTTATTGCAGCTATGATTCGAACATCCACTTTTCTTGTTTTACCAGCTCCTACTCTCCTGATCACTCCATCCTCAAGAACACGAAGAAGCTTTGCTTGTACATCAATTGGCATCGAATTCACTTCATCTAGAAATAGTGTGCCACCATCAGCTAACTCAAATAATCCTTCCCTGTCTTCTGCACCGGTGAAACTCCCCCGAGATGTTCCAAATAAAATGGATTCAAGAATAGTCGCTGGTAAGGCTGCACAGTTCTGTGCAATAAATGGCCCTGATCTGTTAGCAGCATTATGAATAGCCTGTACAATTAGCTCTTTTCCTGTTCCTGTCTCTCCATAGACAAGAATAGGTGAATGGAGTTCTGCTGCTTTTCTAGCCCTTGCTTTCACATTCATAAAAGCTTCATCATTCGTTAAGATGTGATCAAACGTATATGTTGTTCCGTTATCAAATTCTTTTATCGATTTTTTATTAATCTTAGCCTGTAACTCCATCACTTTGTCAGAAAGAGTTTTAATCCGCGAGATGTCTCTCGCTATTTCTACAGCTCCTTCAAGTTCACCATCGACTACAATTGGGAGTGTAGTATTAATAGTAGAGATGAAACGTCCTTTTACATTTCGGTATGTTTGATCTTTATTGAAAATCGCTTTCCTAGTCGCCAAAACACTGGATAATGTGCTCGTTTCCTTTGATAGAGATGGGAACGCTTCCAAGTAATGCTTCCCAAGAACTTCTTCAACTTGTAATCCATCGTGCTTTGCTGCAATTTCATTGTAATAAATCGTAATGCCTTTATTGTCTACAACATGAATACCTTCATCAATGCTTTCTAGTATCGCCTCAAACATTCCATCAGTAATGGAAATGGTCTCATCCATATCTAGCTCCTTTTTGCCGAATTTTCATCATTTAGTGCCTATTATTCGGCACCACAAGTCAGAGACTTGCTCCAAAGATTCATATTCTCCCAGTCCTGATAAATCTTCACATTATTAATAAGCCTTCCACCATATTCATAGTTAAGTTGTTGAAACACTGCGTTCATTCCGAATGAAAGACTTCTCGCAATCGAGTAGGCATAATAAATTTCCTCTTCAAGTAATTTCTTCTCTAGTTGAATGATTAGGTGGCGCATTGTCCCTCCTTTACGAAACTTAGGAAGTGTTGCACAATCCGTTATCTCTGCATTCTTGTACTTTGGATTTACTTCGGCTGAAGAGGCACTAATTATACGTCCATTCTCTTCTAAAACGTAAAAAAGTGTATCTTGCTTCATTACTTTTCGAATGTAAGCAGGTTCATCCATTGGCGTTGGATAAATAGCAAACACCTCTTTATACAATTCTGCTAAAGCAGCTGCGTCACTTTCACGACCAGGACGCATAAGTGGTTTTCCACTAAGTTCAGAACGGCGTTTCGTTAAAACACCTTCTAGAATCTCATCCTCAGCTTTCCATGTCTGACTATTTCGGCGCCAGTTGTCTCGATACTTCGTCATGATATGCGCATCGACTCCTGAGAAATAATGTTGAATCCTTCCTTCGTAGGACAGACCAAGAGATAGAAGCTTAGATACATCTCCTTCTTTTGCTTTGATAATGCATTTTGTATACTCTTCTGTAAACAAGGAGTTAATGTGATTGGTCATCGCTTTAACATTTCCTGTATATTCGTCGATTCGTATTCGTTCATTGAATAGATCATGTGTACAGGAAAAGGAATAATCGCACCCTTTATAAACTCTAGAAACAGCTTCACTTCTCTCTTGATCCACTTTAGCCCCTCCTTCATCATCCTGCTATACAAATTGCTTCTCCTTTTCTACTTGAAATCCTTCATAATGAAGCGGTGTTTTGGTAGAAATTGTAGCTTTAAGAGTAGTGGTTGATTTGCTCTATAGAAAAATCTTTGAAAAGCAACATTCTTTTAGAAAAGAGCCTTAATAAAAAAAGAACGGTTCACCCGTTCTTAATTCTGACCACACCAGTCAAGAATAATATGGACGAACAATTCTGCTGCTAGCATCATTTGATCAATTTCAATGTATTCATTTGCAAAATGAGCAACCGAGGTCTCTCCAGGTCCGAACACAATTGAAGGCGTCTTACCAACTTCATTCAGAAGACCACCATCAGTGCCCCACGGTGAAGCCTCAATCGTTAATTCTTTGCCTGTCATACGACTATAGTGATTGCTAATAATTCCAACAAGGGGATGGTCTTCTGGAACTTCCCCAGGAAGCCACCTCGCACCAAACCATTCAAGTGATACAGGATGATCTTTAAGCCATGAATCATTAATTTCCTTTAGAGCCTGACTCATTTCTTCTTTCGCACCTTCCATGGTTTCCCCTGGTATTACACCCATTCGTCCTTCGATGGTTACGAGATCCGGAACAGAGGATGGCCAGTCACCACCAGAAATTTTGCCAATGTTAATTGGTATAGGTATTGGAATATTGTTGAATAAGGGATCCGAAATCCTTTCATTCCTCACCTTTTCTAGATTCTGAATCGCTTGTATGATTGCTACACTTTTCTCGACTGCGGATATCCCTTCATATCGAGTCCCACCATGGGCTGCCCGCCCTGAAATTGTTATTCTAAACCACATCGAACCCTGTTGCTTTGGAAACACCTTCATTTTCGTAGGCTCTGGAATTAGCGCTGCATCCGCATGATAGCCTCTTTGAATAGTAGCGAGCGTCCCGGTCCCTCCACTTTCTTCCTCAACAACACTCTCAAATATAATATCTCCTTTTAGAGAGATGCCGAGCTCCTTTAGACATTTCAACGCAAGAAGCATTGACGTATTACCGCCTTTCATATCAGTAGCGCCTCTTCCATATACACGTCCATCTATCACTTCACCACTATACGGGTCCTCATTCCAATCCTCTCGATTTCCAGGTGGGACAACATCAACATGCCCATTAAGGATTAACGAGCGGCCACCACCACTCCCTTTCAATACACCTACAATGTTTGGACTTTCAGTAAAGTCTGTTCTATTCGCACAGAAAGCTGGATGGTTAATTGTTTCGTCTGAAGGAACAAAGCGGTCGACGGTTAATTCTAGCTGTAGAAGCTCTTCTTCAACAATTCTTTGCACACTAGTTTCATTGCCTTGAACACTATCACATCTAACAAAATTTTGAAGTAGTTCAACCCCATAATTTCTGTTCTCGTTCATCCAACTACTTATCTTATTATTCACGAAGTGCTCCTCCCTACCAGTTCTACATTAAGCTCTGCTTCGGTTGAATTGATCACATCTTCGACTGAAAAACCAGGCATGAGTTCAATTAGGAACAGTTTCCCACTGTCAATTCTCATCACGGCTCTTTCAGTGATAATCATATGAGCTCCTTCTTTAACTGTTAATGGTAAAGAACATTCTTTAAGGATTTTTGGTTTACCCTCTTTTGTTATATGGCTCATTAGGACGATAACTTTCTTGGCTTTTTGAGCAAGGTCAATCGCTCCTCCCATACCTGGAACGCGCTTTCCTGGAACAATCCAGTTCGCAATGTCACCTCTGCCATTCACCTCGAGCGCCCCTAAAATGGTCAGATCAAGGTGCCCCCTTCTCACCATTCCAAACGCTTCTGCACTATTAAAAAATGAAGCACCTGTGTTAATTGTTACAGGATAACCTCCAGCGTTAGAAAGGTTTCCATCCTCCTTGCCAGGTTCAGGACTACCTCCCATGCCAAGAATGCCGTTCTCCGTATGAAGCATGACATCAAGTGAAGAAGGGATAAAATCTGCTACAAGGGTGGGAATTCCAATTCCAAGATTAACCATCATACCATATTTTACTTCCTGCGCCGCACGCTCTGCGATTAACCTTCTCGTTTCATCTCCCATACCCACTGCCAGTCGACCCCCTTACTTTCTATTACATGATCGATGAAAACACCCTGAGTAATAATTTCCTCTGGGTTTAATAAACCCGCTTCAACTAGTTCAACTGTTTCTGCAATCGTTATGTCTCCTGCAGCTGCGATAAGGGGATTCGTATTTCGTGCGCTTTTATCATAGATCAAATTCCCATACGGATCAGCCTTCTTGCACGCAACGATTGCAAGATCAGCAGTTAAGGCTGGCTCAATCATATATTCCTTTCCATTCACAATTGCTTTATCTTTCCCCTCTTCCACCGATGTTCCGAGACCTACATCCACTAGTATTCCACCAAGACCCATACCTCCGGCGCGGATTTTCTCTGCAAGCGTTCCCTGTGGAAAGAACTGAACTTCAAGTTCACCTATGTGCATTTGTTTACCAGCTTCAGGGTTTGACCCAATATGGGAAGCAATAAGTTTTGACACTCGTTTTTCTGTGACTAATTTTCCTGGACCAATCCACGGAAAACCTGCATCATTACTAATCAACGTAAGATTTGTAACGCCAGAATCAAGTATCCAATCAATAATCGTAGGGGGTGAACCAACACCACCAAACCCGCCGCACATAATTGTCATACCATCAAATAAAACGTCCAGGTTTGAAAGACTACTTTTTTTACTTCTCACAAACGGACTCTCCCCTCATCAGCTAATTGACCTGGTTCCGTAAAGTCCTTCTGCCTCCAAATCAGAAACAAGGTCTTTTAGCCCCCTGTTCAATTTGTCGAGAAGAATATGCACTTCATGCTCTTGGATTACCAGTGGGGGTGCTACAATAACTGCATCACCTGCTACACCATTTAAACCACCAGCAGCGGTGTAAACAAGTAAACCTGCTTCATAGCATTTTCGTATGAATCGATTGGTTATTTCATAGTGAAGTGGAAAGGATTCCTTTGTTATAGGATCTATAACAAATTCAATAGCAGTCAACAATCCCCTTCCCCTCACATCACCGATAATGGGATAAATAGACTTAAGGTGTTCTAACCCTCTCAATAGAACTGCACCGCTTTTTTCAGCATTATCAACGACATTATGATTATTAATATAATCAAGAACAGCTAGACATATGGAGGCAGAGAGTGGATTTGCACTAAACGTATGGCCACTTAAAACGATTTTCGATCCTCGTTCAATTGTTTGAATGATGCGATCGGATACAAGAGTTGCTGCCATAGGCGTATAACCAGCACTCATACCTTTCCCTAATGCAATAATGTCTGGTATAACTCCCCAATGTTCCATTGCATACATTTTCCCTGTTCTTCCTATACCGGTCATTACTTCATCAGCAATAAACAAAATGTCGTAACGATCACAAACCGCTTTCATCTCCTTAAAATAGTTTTCTGGAGGAACGACCGCACCACCCGCTGCACCAATAATAGGTTCACAAACGAAAGCAGCAATCGTATCCGCTCCCAAACGTTGAACTTCTCGCTCAAATTCTAGAGCGTATTGTTTTGAACAGTTAGGGCAATGCTCCTTAAACGTGCAACGATAACAATAAGGTGGAGAAAGGGTTGGATATTGTTCAAGCATGGCAGTGAATCGACTTCTCCGGATAACATGACCGGACATTGATAGCGCTCCCATAGTAATGCCGTGATAACTCATCCATCTTGATATGACTTTGTTCTTCGTTGGCCTACCCAGTTCCTGCCAGTATTGAACCGCTATTTTTAACGCTGTTTCCATTGCTTCAGACCCGCTATTCACAAAGAACACCCAGTCGAGATCTCCGGGTGCTGACCGAGCTAAGCGCTCTGCAAGTTCTTCAGCAGATGAACTGGTGAATTGAGAGCGATAAACAAAAGACACTTGAGTCGCCTGTTTGACCATGGCTTCTGTAATTTCAGACACTCCATGACCGATGTTCGCCGTTACAGCACCTGAACAACCGTCAAGAAATGAGTTGCCATCTTCATCATATAAAAATATTCCTTTACCATGAGATATGACGGCATATTCCATTCCGAGCAGAGGTTTAATTAAGTGGGTTCCCTTGTTCATACAGAACTTCACCTCACTATTCATGTTTATAGTTATAGCCTATGTTGAAAAAGGTGAAAATTCTATTCCACAGTATCTACAAAAAATTCTGACTTTGTTGTACGATTTGGATAAGAGGATACGGAGGGACGTCTATGGGATTAACAGTAAGAGAAGCGTTGCAGCTGAGAGAAATGAAAGAAATTAAGCTCATTGCTGGTAAACAAGGGATTGATCGTGATATTAAGTGGCTAACGATCGTAGAGGTGATGGAAGATATCACAAGACTGCATGAAGGAGAATTTTTAATTACAACAGCTTATGGATGGAATGAAAATTCTGAGACGTATACGAAATTAGTTGAGGCACTAGCTAACCGGCAGCTTTCTGCACTTGCCATTCACACCGGCTTCTACCTTGATGTCATACCAATAGCGATTATTGAAGCTGCGAATCGGACAGGACTACCACTTCTAGAAATTCCGAGAACGATGAATTTTTCTATGGTAACTAGGAGTATCCTTGAACAGCTAGTAAACAAGCAGCTTTCTATGCTTACTTACGCACAGCAAATACAAGAGAAGTTAACTTCTCTTGTATTACAAAATACTGGTTTTTCTGTCATTACTGAAACGCTATCAAAACTACTGAATAGTAATATAACGCTATACGACCAGTATCATGCCTTAGTAGCAGGGACTTACTTTGCAAACCGAAACTATCGTGTGGAAGAAACCTATCCTATCGTAGCAGAAACTAGAACGATCGGAATGTTATGTATTCAGAAGCAAACACCACTAACTTCACTTGAACATTTAGCTTTAAAACATGCATCGACCATATTTGCAATCGAATTCCTAAAGTTAAAAATAGTAGAAGATACGCGATCTCAGATAGAGACTGATTTCCTTGATACACTTCTCTCACACTCTTACGAGGACCAGGGCTATATCTTAAAGAAAAGTAGAGATATGGGATTTGATTTAAGCGGGGTAAATCGAGTAGCTATCTTTTCATCTAGTAATCTTGCATTGCTCGAAAAAGAATGCCAACAGCAGTTAGTCACTAGTAGAACGAAAGGTATTGTTAAGAGAAAAATAGATCATCTTGTGGTATTGTTCACTGGAGATCATGTACCTTTCACTAATAAGATGGCTCCCTATCCTTTTAATGCAGGAATTAGTTCAAGTAAATCAGGAATCCAGCTTTTAGAAGAAGCTTTAAGGGAAGCATCAACAGCTCATCAATTTGCAAAGTATCGAGGCGAAACCATTCTTCACCATGAGGAACTTGGAGCATATCAGATTTTTATTCGACTAAAAGAAAGTGGAGAAGATCTTTCTACTTACTACACTCCATTGCTATCTCAAATCATTAATTATGATCAAAAACATCAATCACAGTTAATGAGAACACTTGAGACATTTTTGGAGAACAACCTTGTTATCAACCGAACAGCTGACAAGTTATTTATTCATCGTCATACGTTAAACTATCGTATTAAACAATTGGAGAAACTCACTGGCATTGACATATACTCTTACGAACAGCGAATTCATATTCAATTTGCTCTTCTTGCTTATTTAACGGATCATATTCTTACCAAATAAGGAGTGATAATGAAAAAATAACGTCTACAGATTAGGTGTGGAAGTTATCTGAGTAAAACTTTTTATAACTAGCAAATAAGGCAGGCCATTGGCCTGCCTTATTTGCTATGAACGCCTACTCATGTAAATTAGTGTAATTATTCAAACTTACAAATAAATTATACCACTTTAAAACTCAGAATGTTATTGGGAAAAGACTAGGAAAAACCCATCCGATAATCCTTAAAACACAACTACATTTCCCAATACAGGTATTAATTTTCTATGTTAGTCTGAATATGTAAGAAAATTCTAATTATATCGAATGGAGGAAATGATTTGAAAAAAGGAATCGCCGTTGTTCTTGCGACTGGTCTTGCATTTGGTTCAGCCCTACCTGCTGGTGCTTCTTCAAAGGATTTAAAACCGGAACAAAAGCAGGCACTAGAGAAAATGGAAATTGTGAAGCAAAATTGGGAAAATGAGCGTAAGGTGCCATCTTTCCTTTCCGGAAAACTATCTGAGAAGAATGTTAAAACCGAAAAAGCAGTTAAATCATATTTAAAATCAAATGAAAGTCTATTTAAAGTAAAAGTAAAGGATCTAGAACTCATTAACGAGTCAACTGACGATCTTGGTATGATGCATTACGAGTACGTTCAAACAGTTAAAGGTGTTTCGATCGACGGAGCGAGATTTATCGTACATATAAATGAAACAGGCGAGGTTGTAGCAGTCAATGGGGATCTTCACCCTGATGCGGATAAGAATTTCAAAGGCAATTCTGAAGTAAAGCTGTCCGAAAAGGAAGCTGTTAAAGAAGCGTGGAATCATATTGATGTGAAGCCTAAAAACGTTATGAGCGACAACCCTAGCTTTGTTAAAAAATCAAATGCTTCTGATATGGTCGAGAAAAGTGAAAAAGTAGTCTATCAAAAAGACAATAACTATTATATGACATATAAAGTCCAACTTCAGTTCATCGATCCATATCCTGCAAACTGGCAAATCTTCGTTGACGCACGTGATGGATCAATCGTAGATTCCTACAACGCAGTTACTGAAGAAGCAACTACCGGTCACGGAACTGGCGTACTGGGTGATAACAAGTCACTTAATACGTACTACTCCAACGGAACGTACTATCTTTACGATACAACAAAGCCTATGACTGGTGTCATTGAAACGAGAAAAGCCTTCTTGGGTAATTTCCTTCCTGGAAACTATTCTACAGACAAAGATAACGCATTTACTGATACTTCTCAGGGTGCGGATGTTGATGCCAATTATTATGCTGGTACGGTTTATGACTATTACTACAACACACACGGCCGTAACAGCTTTGACGATAATGGTGCGACAATCCGTTCAACGGTTCATTATGGCTCGAACTACAATAATGCATTCTGGAACGGTTCACAGATGGTCTATGGCGATGGAGACGGAAAAGTATTTGCTCCTCTATCTGGCGCACAGGACGTTGTTGCGCATGAAATTACGCATGCCGTAACAGAAAGAACAGCTGGACTAAAGTATCAAGATCAATCAGGTGCATTGAATGAATCGATGTCCGATGTATTTGGCTACTTCGTAGAACCAGAAGACTTCCTTCTTGGTGAAGATGTTTATACGCCTAATAAGTCAGGGGATGCGCTTAGAAGCTTATCAAATCCAGAAGCATATGGTCAGCCTTCTCACATGGATGACTACTACAATACAACTTCAGATAACGGCGGTGTTCACACAAACAGTGGAATTCCGAACAAAGCAGCATATCTAACCATTCAAAGCATTGGTAAATCAAAAGCTGAACAGATTTACTATCGTGCTTTAAGCGTTTATTTAACGCCAACAAGTAACTTTAGTGAAGCACGCGCTGCCCTATTGCAGGCAACGACAGACCTTTACGGTACAGGCACAACGTATGATTCAATTGCTAGTGCGTGGAGCCAGGTTGGCGTTAACTAAATTACTCCAATCACATAAGCTTTTTATGCGTCTGTTATTCATTGTGCTACATTAGTAAGCTTAACCGCCGATATAAAAGCTACCACACGTTCGAAGTCCTTTTTGCTAATCTTTTCTCAGCAAAACTCCCTCTATTATAAAAGACATTATCTTTTTAACACCTTCAAAAGAATTAAAAAGACTCTGCATGTGACAGAGTCTTCCCAATTTTATTGATATACCTTTAACAAATCCCAGATTTTATCTCCATCCCACATTTCTTCAGGCGAGTCAACATACATCATTTCGAAAGCTGCATGACCACCAGCCGCATGACTCGTTCCGATGCTTATACCTAATCCACTTTCAGTGAAGTACGTAAATGTTTCAGAATGCTGCTCAGTCCCAATTCCGTCCAAGTTATCAGCATTTTGCAATTGGTCTACCGTTACATTCGCTTTTAGTTCGTTTGCAAATTCTTCTTGATCGGGATTAACCACTTTAAAAGCATCTGATTGGAAAAGCGAAAGGAACGATTCATCTATGACTACAACGTCAGAGAGCCTGATCCGATTTCCATTTTCCACATCGACATTTGTCGTGTAGAAGAGGTTATTCGGGTGAGCAGCACCATCTACATAGCCACTCCCTGCATACTGCACACTTAAGAAATAAGGGTTCTGAAACGAAATTGCATAGTCAATCTCTAAGTCTAATCCATTTGATTCTTCGTAAAAGTTTAATACTTTGTGTGCCTCTTTATTGAGAAGATCGTTTAAAGTCTTCTCTTTATCAATATCAGTTAAACCAGTGATCTGAGGATAGTTGATAGAGACCCCATTTTCAGTGAAATTTTCTTTAGTAAGATCATAACTTTCGTTTAAATTCGTATTCTTTTCTTCATCACTAGACGCTTCCTCCGAGGTTGCTTCACCTTCACTTGTCGAATCACTCTCTGTCGAGCCATTATCTTCTGACGCGTTTTCATCTTCATTATTTTTGCTATTATCAGAGGCTGTATTTTCTTCGTCATTACTTTGTTTCGTTTCGTCTACTGTCTTAGAATCGTCCTTTCCTACGTCCTCTCCTTGTCCGCACGCTGCTAGTAAAAGACTAAGAGACAGAAAAAGTGCACTGAAAATTATTTTGTTGTTCAATAGGCTCATTCTCCTTCTCTAAATTTATTAATTCATACTGTGAAAAGTAATGATGAAGTATCCTCATCTTGAACTTCTCACCATTAGATAACCACAACTATTATTACATATTATTCCTTTTAATAAAATAAATGGAGTAAAAATGTTCGGAAAATTGGTTATCCACAGATTTTTGTGGGTAACCATATACCTAGGCTTATACCCCCTCAACTTCCTAATATACCCATATAGGGTATAGGGTAAGAGCTGTTGATAAGTATTCGAAACCCAATAGTACCAATACTTTTAGAAGTTATCAACAACCTTTAATTTGGATCTTTTCCTTTCAATACGTGATTAGAAGGTCATTTCGACGATAGCTTTTAAATTATGCTACAATGATGTTTAACCCACCCTTAATAGAGGGCCATAACCCCCACTCCAAAATGAAAGTTAAGGAGGTTTTGCGGGGATAACAGCTCGTAACGGTATATGAGAGCTTGAAGAAAGGAAGACACCCCTATGGAACACTTATTAAATCCCAAAGTGAAATCAATAGAAATTTCAGGTATACGGACTTTTTTCAACATGGTCTCAAATTATGAGAATATGATTTCTCTGACAATTGGCCAACCAGATTTCGAAACACCTAACCATATTAAAGAAGCTGCAAAATCAGCAGTTGATGATAATCGAACAACGTATACACATAATGCCGGCATACTTGACTTACGAAAAGCAGCAGCAAACTTTCTCCAATCAAAATATAATCTAACCTATCGAGCAGAGGATGAAGTTATTACAACGACCGGCGCAAGTCAGGCTATCGACGTGACACTTCGGACTATTTTAACTGAAGGATCTGAAGTCATTCTTCCCGGACCTGTTTATCCTGGTTACGAACCTATTATCACGCTTTCAGGCGCAACACCAGTTCACGTTGATACAACTCAACACGAATTTAAAATGACACGTTCATTAATTGAAGAAGCTCTAACTGAGAGAACAAAGTGTATTATTCTTCCGTCACCATCTAACCCCACTGGCGTTGCATTGTCTGAAGAAGAACTATCGGATATTGCAGATCTTTTAAGAGATAAGGAGATTTTTGTTCTATCTGACGAAATATATTCTGAACTCAATTTCTCGGGTAACCACGCCTCAATTGCTCAATTTGACAGAATGAGAGAGAAAACGATCGTGATTAACGGGCTTTCAAAATCTCATGCAATGACAGGCTGGCGAGTTGGTTTCCTTTTCGCTCCAGAGAAAATTTGCAAACATATTCTAAAAGTTCATCAATACAATGTTTCCTGTGCTTCTTCGATTTCTCAGTATGCTGCTCTCGAAGCGCTGCAAAACGGACTTGAAGATCCAGTAGAGATGAGAAAAGAATATGAGGTTCGAATGAATTACGTTTATAACCGACTCGTTGAGATGGGGCTATCTCCAATTAAACCTGACGGTGCATTTTACATTCTTCCTTCCATTAAGCAATTTGGTTTATCGTCATTTGACTTTGCCATGAAGCTCGCGAAAGAAGGGAATCTTGCAGTTGTTCCAGGTAGTGCTTTTTCTGACTGTGGAGAAGGTTATGTAAGAATTTCATTTGCTTACAAGCTCGATGTATTAAGGGAAGGTATGGATCGATTAGAAAGATTTATAAAGACTCTTTAATTTACAGAAAAAAGCCATCCTGGACGATCATGTCCAGGATGGCTTTTCTCATTATAAAGTTACAACTTGGTTATCTTTGTATGAAATCCAATCACTATAACTACCTGGATAAAGCTTGGCATGAACACCAGCTTCTTGGAAAGCAAGTATGTTGACACACGCAGTTACTCCGGAGCCACAGTATATGATTGGCTCTTGACCGCTTTCTATCTCCCCTACTCTCTCGAAAGGCTCTTTCCATTTTTGCTTTTCTGTAAGGTTATCTTTCCAAAAATAATTCACTGCATGAGGGATATGTCCTGCTCTCGCATCAATTGGCTCTTCTTTGCCTGCGTATCGTGCAGGTGCACGTGAGTCGACAATTGTGCGACCATCTACCTGTGCCTGTTTCACATCATTCATTGACACAATCATGGAACTATCTAAACTGATGGGATAATGGGACGCACGGACAGAAGGTAGCTTCGATTCGGTTTTTAACCCCTCCCCTCTCCATGCTTCAATCCCACCATTTAGAACAGCACGTTGTTTATGGCCCGCAAAGCCTAGCAAAAACCAGAGCCTTGCAGCCATCGCACTGTGCTGATTGTCGTAAGCAATCACTTTTGAATCTTGTTCAATTCCAAGACGTTCAATCAACCGTTGTAATTGCTCTTGATCAGGTAGAGGGTGTCTTCCACCGTGTTCCCCAATCTCTCCTGATAAATCCTTTTCTAAATCTGCATAAACAGCACCTGGTATGTGCCCATTTAAATAAGATTCATACCCAGTGGAAGAATTTCCAAGATCGAACTGGCAGTCTACGACGACTAAATTTTCATCAAGTAAGTGGTCAGAAAGCCACTCAACTGTAACGAGATTTTTCATTGGTCTATTCCCCCAATAAATTCGTTTTAATTTGCTCAACCTGTTGTTCTTTTTCTTCTAATACTTCTTTATTAATTGTGCTTGTGAGCATGTAAGACGAAGATTCGACGTGATTTGTAATATGGGCATCAACCTGGTCTTTCATCTGCCACACCATCTGTTCATAATAATGGATAGCACTGTCTTGGAGAACTTGCTGTTCAGTCTTTAAATAATCATTAACAGGTTGGTTGAACAAGTCTTTTAAGTCATCATGTAATTGACTTCTACCATTTTGTTCAAAAAACTGTTTCTGCGATTTAAATACCGATCGTGCTTTTTTTTGTATATCATCTATCTGAAGCCATGAAGATAGGGACTCTGCAAATGCAGGTGTTTCCATGTCTTTATATCCCTCTCCTGAATAACGAAATTCAGATAGTTTGTAACTGATGATCATTTGAATGTCTTTCTCATTCTTTTGAAGCTCTCTTTTAATAAACCGATCGATCCGGAGTGAAGCAGCTCTTAATTCTTGAAGAATATCTTGTTCAATGTCCTCTAAAAGACTAGACGAAGCATTAATCAAATCTTCACGACTACTCACAACGGAAGGATTAAACGCTTCTTTAAAGAAATCATTGAAACGATAAAACAGACGTTGCGGAATATAATGAACAAGCTCAGTCAATTCCTGTTGAATCGATTTTTGCGACGATGTTATTGCATAATTAGAAAGTTCCTTTTTAGCTTCCACAGCTCGTACTTTAATTCGTTGTAACTGCTTTTCTTTGTCACTTGAATCCAGTTCATAATTTAATAGCCATTGCTCAATTAACTGCTGAACACGATTAATTTCATACAAGTTGGCTTCAACCGCCAATTTCGAAAGATCAGAACGGATAAATTGATAAAAACGTGCCTCGAAGTCTTCAACTCCACCCTTTTTCTTCAATTTATCAGGTAATCCATCTAGAAATCTTCTTTCTTCCTGATTGAGATTATGTTGCCCTTCAAGCATGCCTGCAAGACTTGAGACAGGATAAAGGGACGGTTGACGTATCCCATATTGCTGAAGCTGGTGTGTCACATGATCAAGGACAACTTGTAATTCTTCTTCATCCTCTGCAAGGTCTGCAGCATTTAATAGGAAGAACATTTTATCTAATTCAAATACATCTTTGACACGACCAAGCTGAATGAGAAATTCTCGATCTGCTTTAGAAAATGCATGGTTATAGTACGTTACATATAGAATAGCATCGGCAGACTTCATATACTGGAAAGCAACGCCAGTATGACGTGCATTTATTGAATCTGCTCCAGGCGTGTCAACAAGCGTGATGCCTTCTGTTGTAAGCGGACAGTCATAAAACAATGAGATTGAAGATATAAATCCAGCCTTTGACTCATTCACAACCATATCTTTATATTCTTCTAAAGATACTTCTCGTTCATTTCCAAGATATTCGATTTCCGACTCACCTTCAAGCACTGCTCTCAAGAAGAGCGCATGGGGCTTCGTATCAGCGGATTCTCGTTTGAAAATCTTTCCTGTAGCAATTATTTGCAAACTATCTTGTATCGAAAAGGCTTGCTCACCAAAATAGGAAAGAGAATGTTTTAAGTCTTCAAGAAGTTCTTCTTCTGTTTTGTAATAAATTATAGCTGTTTTGTGTGGATGCTGATTTGAAACTGGACAGATTCGATTAAGTGTAGCTGTTGTTGGATTTGGAGATGACGGTAGAATTGTTTCCCCAATCAGAGCATTTGCAAATGATGATTTCCCTGCACTAAAAGCACCAAATAAAGCAACAGTATAGGATTTATCTTTCATTTTTGCTGCCTTATTTATCAAAGTGGATTTGGTTTGTTCGAATCCTGGTAAATCATCTAGCTGACTAGCAATGTCGTAAAGAGCAAGAGCCGTTTCTTCAGTAGATGGTAAACGATCCGATAATTCTTCTCTTTGAATTTGTTTCTTCTTCGAAGTTGGCTGGTTTCTCTTTCGTACGTGGTTCTCATCAACCGGTTCAATAATAACAACCTCTTCATCACCTGATTTTAACCACTGCTTTATTCTTTCAGCTGCGTGGGTAGCATCCTCATCATGGTCACCGCTCATAATTGACCAGAGGTCCTCATATTTACGATTTGCAATTTTTACTCTCGCTAAATAAGTAGCTGCCGCTTTTTCTCCTACCATTTCTTTAAATGACGCTTCTGCTTTAGTTGCAGTTTGTTCATGATCCTTTTTCACTTGTTTAAGAAGATCATCCTTCACACGTTCTGCTTGCTGTTTCATCTGCGATTTAAGGAGGTTTGCAATATTTTCAGTATAGTGCAAGACAGCCTCTCCTGATGCACCAGTACCTTTATTTGCCTCTTCCTGAATCACACTGAAATCAGCAATTAGTGGCTCTTCATATAAATCTACTTGCTCCACCTTTGCTGTCTCAACAAGCTGTTGCAACAGCTGATGAAAATGCCATTCAAGCTGTGATTTAACCTGCTCTTGTAAGCCATCAATAAATGCCTGGTACCGAGCATTTCTTTCTTGCTCTGTTTTCTTTTCTCGGAAAATAAAACCTACCTTAAATCCTGGTTGGAGGGACTCAAGATACGCTCTACCAGCTTCACGAACTTCGTAAGGCATTAAGTTCGCGCTCTTGATAATTTTTGATGATTCCACTTGAAACTCTTCCTCAACTAAATCGATTCGTTCATTCGAATTTGAAAGTGTATGTTGCATAACGTTAAACGCTTCATTCACGTCATCATCTTCCACTTGAACTGCTGTTACATCTGCGAGCAGCTCAACAGCTGCATCGTATACGCGTTTTACTTTCTCTTCCGTTGTTTTATCAGATAGCCCTTCGATATAAGACTTCAATTGGTTAAACTGATTGTGAGGATGCTCAAGATCTCTTAATGAGATAAAAAAGAATGATTCGAGAGAAATACCCCACGTCTCAAATGATTCAACAACCGAACGCTGAAATGATTTAAAGGATAGTTCTGATTCTTTATGTTTGTCGATTTGATTTACGATTAGAATGACTTTCTTATTCTGCCGATAGAGCTCACGAATAAATTGGTAGTTCACTTCAGCTTGAACATGATTGTAATCCATAACATAGAAGACAACATCCGCTAAATACATAGATGACTCGGTTGATAAGCGATGCGCTTCATCTGTTGAATCAATTCCTGGAGTGTCTATTAAGATAACATCTTGATTGAGCATGGAAGGTGAAGAAAGTTCGACGCGTTCCACTTCTTCCCCATTCAAGCAATACCCTTTAACTACTTCAATATCATAAGGTGCTTGAAACACCATTTTCTTCCCATTCAAAAAATGTACAGAAGCACCGGGTTCACCTGAACGAACTCGAACGGTGTTGGCACTTGCTGGAATTGGACTAGACGGCAGTAGTTTCGTATCAAATAAAGCATTGATTAACGATGATTTGCCTGCCGAAAAATGCCCCGAAAATAGAAAGTGTTGCTCTCCAGTCATTAGCTTATGAATAAGCTGTTTTACTTTTGTAGCTTCAGGCGTGTCAATCTCTCGCTCAATTAGCGCAAGACGTTCGAGTAAAACGTCCTCTTTAAGTCTTGTATGCAACTTGGAATCATGCTTCATGTTATACCGCTGCCTTTCGTTAATAGTGTCTATCTTAGAATAACGCTTTCAAACGATTTTTCCCAGTCCTGATTTATAAAAAAAGACTTATTTGAATGTTATCTCAATAGTCCTATGTTTTCCTATCCATATTCAACAAAAAAAGCCGGGCAATAGCCCGACTTAAGTGTATACTTATTTATTTCCTTTGTCGTTAAACTTACGACGCTTGTTACCACTGCCACTGCTGTTACGGTCGCCACGGTATCCGCCACCGCTTCCACCTTTACGGCCTCCGCGATCGTTGCTACGGTTACGGTTACGATTTCCACCGCTACCACCACGATTTTGTGCTTTTTTCGCACGTAGTGGAGCAATCTCTGTAATTCTAACAGGAGTAGTATCAGGCTCTTTTGTTAGCAGCTTAAGTGCTGCAGAAAGAAGTGTTACAGAATCGTGATCATCAAGAAGCTGCTCAGCTGATGAACGGTAACCTGAATGATCCTGCTCTTCAATCGTGCTTTGAAGCTGTTGAATTGCCATTTGTTGCTGACCTTCCATTGCTTCAGCAAAACTTGGAATCGTACGCTTCTGCATTGATTTCTTCGTGATTTTCTCAATCACTTTCAAGTGATCATACTCACGTGGAGTGATGAACGTTGAAGCAAGACCTGATTTACCAGCACGGCCTGTACGACCGATTCTGTGAACATAGCTTTCAGGATCTTGAGGAATGTCAAAGTTATAAACGTGAGTAACACCGCTAATATCAAGACCACGAGCTGCAACGTCTGTTGCTACCATGATGTCGATTGTGCTGTCTTTAAACTGCTTAATAACCTGGTCACGTTTACCCTGTGGTAGATCACCGTGAATTCCTTCAGCCATATAGCCGCGCTTCTTAAGTCCTTCAGATACTTCATCAACGCGCTTCTTTGTTCTTGCAAACACAATCGCAAGCTCAGGAGACTGAGTATCAAGAAGGCGACAAAGAATATCGAATTTCTTAGAATCACGAACTTCATAATAATGCTGTTCGATAGATGGAACAGTCATTTCTTTTGATTTCGTTCTAACTGTCTCAGGATTGCTCATGAACTTCTCAGCAAGAAGCGCAATACGTTTAGGCATTGTAGCAGAGAACAGAAGCGTTTGACGCTCATTCGGTACACCTTTAAGAATTTTCTCGATATCTTCGATGAAGCCCATGTTGAGCATTTCGTCTGCTTCGTCAAGAACAACGAATGAAACTTCTGAAAGACGGATTGTTTTACGTTCCATATGGTCAATAAGACGTCCCGGTGTAGCTACAACCAGGTGAGGTTTCTTTTTAAGTGCTTTGATTTGATGAACGATGCTCTGTCCACCGTATATAGGAAGGGCACGTACGCCTTTTGCTTGACCAATACGATTTAGTTCTTCTGCAACCTGTACAGCAAGCTCACGAGTTGGAGCAAGAATGATACCTTGTACGTGCGAAAGAGAAGTGTCGATCTTTTCAATCATTGGAATACCAAATGCAGCAGTTTTACCAGTACCCGTTTGCGCCTGGCCAATTACATCTTTACCTTCAAGCGCAATTGGAATAGTACCTGCTTGAATTGGTGTTGTTTCTTCGAAGCCCATCTGATTAACGGCTTCAATTAGTGTATTACTTAAACCTAGATCTTGAAATTTTTTCAACTTTTAAAAACTCCTTTTTACTTTTAAATGCATTAAATGCTATAGACGGGAGACAACTCTCCTGATAATGTTCAAAAAAAGCATTTCCCTAATGTTGGAAACGCTCGGAACAAGCAATTCTTCATTCACGTATAGCCAAAGTTAACAGTACCACTTTTATGATGATAATTCAACTATACTTCATAAAAAGATTTTTAGCTTACTTCTCTGCTCGAGGTATATGTAACTCAAATTCGGCTTGAAGAGAAGCTGTCACATCACCTTCTTTTCCATTTCCAATCGTTTGACCATCCACTTCAATTATAGGTCTTACTTCTTGTGTTGTACTAGAAATAAAAACTTCATCAGATTCAAGCAACTGCTGTTTCGTAAATGACTCTTCTTTTACCTGTACTCCAAGTCTTGCTGCTACTGATAATATTTTCCTTCTAGTAATGCCATCAAGAATCAAATGGTTTGCTGGATGTGTATAAAGGACGTGATTCTTAATGATGAATACATTAGTTGAGCTTCCTTCAGTAATTATTTCTCCTCTATGGAAAATCGCTTCATCAAATCCCTTTTTTGTGGCATCCTCTTTTGCTAACACATTCCCAAGTAAATTAAGACTCTTTATATCACAGCGTAACCAGCGAATATCATCAGTAAACATGGCACGTCCTGGTAACCGTGTTGGCTCTACACTATACTCTTTAGTGTATGCAACTAGAATAGGCTCAGCGTTTTCAGGGAAGGCATGATTCCTTGGAGATACTCCTCGAGTAACTTGTAAATAGAGATGGCCACTATGTACGTTGTTGGAATTCATCAGTTTCTCAATTTTTCCTTTAAGATCACTTATGCTGAAGGGAAGGATGATCTTAATTTCTCCAGCACTTCTTTCAAGTCTTTCTAGATGTGCATCCAATTCAAAAAATTCTCCATTGTAAATACGCACTACTTCATAAACGCCGTCTCCAAACTGATATCCTCTGTCTTCAATATCAATTGAAACTTGTTCTCTTGAAAGTAATTCACCATTTAATAGAATCAATTTTTTACACTCCTATCGCCTTTTTTCTCCCTCAACTTTAACATATACAAAGGATCGTCTTATATTTCTTTTTTATCTGAATAGTCTTATTTTTTACATTCTATTCCAAATTCCATTCTAGTTATTTACAAACGCCCTTCAATCCACTAGAATTTGTATTCGTAGGGTAATTTTCTAAAAATTAGGAGGGTTTTGAATGAAGAAATTATTACTTCCACTCATGTTGTTCGCACTTGTATTCGCGGCAGCTTGCAGTAACAGTGAAACCAATAACACCAATGAAGGCGCCACCAACTCTGGTAACACCGAAGAAACGACTAACAGCGAAACAGACGTTAAGAGTGCTCTTCTTGATTTCCAAATGAACCTCATTCAAACGGTTAACAAGAATGACTCACCAATCTATGCATTCGAAGCTGCAAAAGTTGCAGAAGAAAAACCTTCTGACGAAGAACTTGCTAAAATGAAATCTGAAGCAGAAGAAGCAGCAAACCAAGTTGCTGAAGATGTTCGTGGCGTAGAGGTTCCAGCTGAACTTGAAACGTACCAAAGTGACATCGAATCAGCGTTAGAAGATCTTGCAAAATCATACGAAACAAGAGCAGCTAACCTATCTGATGAAGCAGAAGCAGCGTATGAAGAATCAGATGCTCAATTTGCTTCTTTTGAAGAAAAAATGGGTACTGTATACAAAGATGCAGGTTTAACTGCACCTAGTTTTGCGGCAGATCTAGTAGATTAATAGAAAGATAGAACCGTTACGATTCTCGTAACGGTTTTTTTCATACCATGTCTTCTAGAATCCGTAAATGGTCATACCACCATCTACATAAAGAGTTTGTCCTGTCATATAATTAGATGCTTCGGATGAAAGAAACACGCTAGCACCTACAAGATCTCTGAGCTCGCCAACTCGTTTCATTGGTGTTCTTGATAGAATATCCTGAAGGTATTCTTCATTTTGCAATAGCTTATCAGTAAGCGGTGTTCTGAAATACCACGGACCAATTGCATTGACTGTTATGTTGTTCTCTGCCCATTCTAGTGCGAGATTTTTGGTCATTTGAATCATACCCGCTTTAGTTGCTGCGTACACCACACCTGTTCTAAGTGCAACGTGTCCTGCAACCGATGCGATATTAATAATTTTACCTCCGCCATTCTCCTTCATAATCTCAGCACATGCTTGAGACATAAAAAAAGCACCTTGCAGGTTTGTTTGAAAAATTCGGTTCCATTCTTCTTCTGTTACATCTTTAGCCTTTGAGCGTATGTTCATGCCAGCATTATTAATAAGAACATCGACTGTACCAGCCTCTTTCTCAATTTGTTTTACTGCATCGTTTATTTCCTCATTACTCGTAATATCAGCTTGTATAGGGTAAGCTTTTCTTCCCACGTCACGAACGAGTCCTGCCGTTTCGTTGATATCAGCTTCCGTTCTAGCAAGAATTACAACATCAGCACCTGCTTCAGCTGCCCCTACTGCAAGTGCTCTTCCGATTCCTTTACCTGCTCCAGTGACGACGACTACTTGATCAGTTAATTTAAATGATGGCAAGTAAGACAAGTTGTTTCCACTCCTTTTATATAGATCTACTAGAATACTGTTCAATAAAGAAAAGTAAATTCCTGCATAGGTTTTTGTTTACATAATAAAATTATGTACAATTAATTTAGAAAAATATGTATTTAGATTATCTCTTCATGCTACACTGAAAGAAAAAAGGGGGATTGCAGGTGCATCAGGATACACTCGGATATTCCATGCGCGAACTTCGATTGTACCTTGGACTTTCACAAGCTGAGCTTTCAGATGGCATCTGTACACAGGCATTGATTAGCCAAATTGAGAACAATGATGTATCTCCGTCCGCAGAATTACTGTATCAACTTGCATCAAGACTTGGTGTTGATATCAACTATTTCTTTCATATGAGGGAAACGCCTCGCCTGGATTACGTAAATGAAGTGATTCGTCAGGTAAGGCGACACATTAAAAGACGTGAATATTTAGAAGTAGAAGAAATACTAGATTCAGAAGAGTCGAACCCCCTTTTCAGACCCGTGAAAAATCAACAATTCTATCTGTGGCATAAGGGCATTTGCATGTACTACCTTCACAAGGAAGCAGAAACTGCTCTTCAACTTTTGGATGCTGCACTCCACTATACAACAACAACACCTAAGAATTACTCTGAACGGGAAATTGAAATTCTCATTAGTATGGCCATTCTATATAGTGAAGACAAGGATTGGGATCGTGCGCTGCCATTATTTCATAAAGCCCTCTATCATGTTCGCTTCTTTCCTATTATTAATGATGCGACAATTGAAATTAGACTTTATTATAATTACGCGAAGGCTCTTTCCACCTCCCGTAACTATGAGAAAGCACTTTCGATTGCGAGAGAGGGATTTCTGCTCTGTCGCGATAAACAGCGTCTTTATTTATTCGGTGAATTAAGCTACCAGTGTGGGAAGCTAAACTTTTTACTAGGAAACCAGGAGCTTGCTTCTGAATACCTCGCCACTGCCTCTACTATTTTTAAACTAGATCAAAATGAAGCATTCAAAGGGCACGTAGACGACTATGCGAAGAAGATCGGAATGCTACCCCATAATTCATAAATTACTTTTGCTTTGTTTTCTCAATTAAGATGACGATAAAATTAAAGAGAGACACGAAGAAAAGTCCTGCAGTGATAAACAATGTGAGTTCTTCCATTGCATGTCCTCCTTTCAAGAGATTCAAGGACTATTCATTCTAATTTGCAAGTATTGAAGTGATGTAAGCAAGTTCAAAACCCCTTTTCTTTCTTTAATGGCAGTAAGGAAGATCTTCGTCACTGATTATATAATTAGATACTTGTGCCATTTCTTGCGAGTCTATAGGCACTACCGCATAACTACTGAAAACGACAAGAGAAAGCAAAAGCAAAGCTGTCCACTTTTTCAAATTATCCCCCTCCTTTGTTACATTTATATTACAATGGATCCAATATTTATGCGTTGGCTTTATATGGGCAACTGATCAACCAAAAAAGCTTCGTTCAACTTGAACGAAGCTTTTACATCCTTATAGATAAACATACTTATATTGTATGGCGATTCAATTCTTGAATCACATTGTTAACAGAAGCCTGGTAACGCTCACGACTCCATGAATTATACGAAGGGTGCGGTACGTCTTCAACAACTGTCCACTTCTCACTTGACACATTTGCAAGCTTAAAGAACTTTTGTGCAAATCGGCCACATGGTACGATTGTCAATTCTCGATCAACTAGAGCAATCAAACGTTCTCGAAACTTATTTAAAATAAAGTTCTGAATGTCATTTAGGTTGTCATCTTTAAATTGACTCTTCTGATTTGATGTTCGAATGGTTTCCAGATGATCTAGGAAACCATTGCATTTATTAATATCCTGTTTTTCGTATGGACGCTTTTGCATAGGTATGTTGCAAACGTTCAAAAGTCCAACAACATCCAGGGAAGGTCTATCCTTGCTTTCTTCCAACTGTTTTTGTAGAAGAAGACCGAGAGGCTTACCATATTCTTCTCCAAATAACTTTTTTGACATTGTCGCGCCAGAGGGGCCAGCTACTGGCACACCATTTTTCACTTCAGCAACATGCGGAGATTCCAAAATGAAGATTAATTTTGTTTTAGGAGTTGTCACACCTTTTACTTCATATCGGTCCGCTAGCGTATTGTATAGCTCTTCGTAATTTAAAGACTCTTCCATACTCATTCCCTACCTTTAACGATATACTGCTCTGTCACTTATGATTATTATTTTAATGGATTCGATTTCTCTTATTCTATCTATCGATTACTCAAATGGAATATCTTCGACTAAGTCGTCTTGTTGAAGCCGATACTGAATCTGCCTCGCCATTAATTCATACCCCTGATCATTTGGATGAAAACCATCTTCAAAGAACAGGTTTTCATCAACTGAATGAAATAATTCGTAGATTGGCACAAATGTCGTATTATCATCTTTCTCAACGGTCTCTTGCGTCGCTCCATTCCACCGCTGTACAATTTGATCAATTTCCGTAACGGATTGAAAATTTTCTAATAATGGATTATATAGTCCAATAAACAAAATAGGCGCTTTAGAATTAATGCTTCTAATCTTATTCATTATTTGATTTAGTCGTTCAACATAGCTTGTTTGTTCTTTCTGAAAATCATCCATCTGAAGATCAAGAAAATGTTCTTTCACAACTTTCATTAAATCATTTCCGCCAATGCTCATTACTATAACATCAGCATCAGCTAATGCTTCTTCAACATTTTCTTCTTTAAGCATTTTATATAATTTAGGTGTTCTTCTACCATGGACTGCAAAGTTCTCAACTAAAACGGATGTACCTGCTTCGTTCTCTATATTTGCTGCCAGACGTCCAATGTACCCCTGACCAGTTGAATCACCACTACCTTTTGTAAGCGAGTCTCCAAGACCAACCATTGTCAAGTCAGGGTTCTTAGGAACCTCATCTTTTGTAGTGGTTGAAACTTCTTCTACTTGTTGACTTGTTACTTCAGGAGTAATCGTTGTACTTGCTGAATCTTTTTTATCTGCAATAGATGAAATGACTGTTTCATTCGGTGCTTTATTCATTACCATCATAGATGCTGCTTGCTTTATTTCATTCAGGCGCTGACTACGGTATTCCATTACTGGCTTAATGCTTAGGAGAATACTTCCAGCAAGAATGAGGAATAAAAACAGCCACGCTCTTTGTTTTTTCATTATAAAAACCTCCCCATTACACTTCCATTTATACCCTCATTTTATGAGGATTTAACGTTTAATACAAATTGAAACCTTTTCTTTTTGCAAGTTGATGCTACTTCTTTATAATAGAGGTGGTAGACTTGTACGGCAAGGAGGAATAAATAAATGAAAATGACAATTACTAAACCCGCTATGAATTGGTTTAAACGGGAAATGGAACTAACAGAAGGAGATAACCTCCGCTTTTTTGTACGAGTAGGAGGTTGCAGCACTGTACAGGATGGCTTCTCACTCGGTATGACTGTAGAAGCACCAACCGAACCCGCTCTAAGTATTCAAGAGGAGGGTATTACTTTCTTTGTTGAAGAAAAAGATATCTGGTTTTTCGAAAATCAGGATTTTACTGTGAAGTTTAGCCGCAATAAAGATGAAATTGAGTTCGTACACGGTAATTAAACGTAAAACGCGAAAGCTAACTGCTTTCGCGTTTTCTTATTATCTGTTTTCTTTCAAATTAAATCGATTTATGTGTGAGGTCAGTCCTTCTAATTGGAGGATGCGTAGCTGATTATCTCCTAGCAAATCAAAATGTGGAAATTCCTCGCGATCATGCATCCATTCTACTTTTAATCCATATTTCTCTCCCCATCTGGCAAGGGTTGCTTTATCACTGCATCCTGCTTTCGTTACTGTCTTATATTGTGGAAATCGAGGATCATACCAGAAGTGTGTTAACAGAGCTACTTCACCAGATGCTACTCTTTCTTTCCATTCTGCTAATTCTAGCTTTGATAGCCCAAATGCCATCGTTAAACTCGATCCGAAACAGGTGCTTTTTTAACTTCTTCATACGCTTTATGCCATTCCGGAAATTTTCTTCGAATGGAGATAGGACGAAATGATTCACGCTTCACACAGGTATGCATCGACTCCCCTGTTACACAGGTTTCCCCATCACCGTTCGTCACTTCATAGCCGTAGCTTACTCGAATTCCGTCATAATGTTCTACCCACGTTCTTATCATCACTTGATCACCATATCGGACTGGGCGCTTGTAGCTCGCCTTTATATCTACGACCGGTGATAAAATCCCCTCTTTCTCCATATCGGCATAACGAAATCCAAGATCATTTATTAAAGCAGTCCGTCCTAACTCAAACCACACCAGATAATTAGCATGATAAACTACACCCATCTGATCTGTTTCAGCATAACGAACCTCTATTGGAGTTGTTGCTATGTACACTAGAATTCCTCCTCTTACTGTTACATTGATTCACTACTATTTTACCATAATTACTCTTTTGGTAGACATTGTTGTTATAGCGGTTCAGTTCAACTCCAATACGATAAGTGGGTAAATCAGAAAGACTGAATGGCAAAAGGCCATCCAGTCAATTTATTTATTGATCATAGTTAGATTCATCTTTAATTTCATTTCGCATCGCTTTAATACTCTCTTCACGACGCTGGTTCTTTGCTTCAATTTGTTTCTTTTGTTCAGCACTATCGGTAAACTCTAACGATGCCTCTGCATCCCTTTTATTCTCAGTTGTGTCCTGAACCATTTGTTGTAATTTAGCTGCATTGTCTCGACGATCATCTTGGTTAGCTTTCATATCATATCCCCCCTGACCTAGAATTTGACGTACGCGATGGTACTTTCCTAGTATGTCTTATCACCAGACGGGTTATGTTTTCTTATTTAAGTTTGTAGACTTTTAGGGATCGTTCCAGACAATTTGTTTTCATAGTAAAGCATGTCTTTCCTTATTTCTGCACTACACCCATTTGAAAGGAGAATATTTTCAGCAGCTAAAAATACTTGATTTAACATTCTCATTCCCATTCGATAATCAACAACTACGTTATCTTGGATTCGATCTTCATAAGCTGATAATGCGATCAGAAGACGATACGAACATTCCAAGAGTTGAAGAGGTACTTCGTTTATTGAGCGTTCTTGCTCACCATCAAGAAACGATTGAAATTCTTGGTTGTCTTCATCACTTAGAAGGAAGAAAGTACCTGGTACATCATGTAAGTCATGATCAATATCTGAAATTGTAAGACTCATGATAGCTAATCGTGCAGCGAAGCCACCTACTATCCCAGCTGTTCCACATCCATAGGGTGGCCCAGATTCTTCTAACATTCGGTAAATCTCATTGCCAACCTTTTCATTTCTTTCCATATTCATCACCCACCTTATATGTCCATACCCTATCTTTATTAGTTAAAATCTCCTAAATGGCTTCTTCAAAAATAATCGGACTCATGTAATCAACACTTTTTTTAGAGATGTCTCTAAGATTCTGCCAGTATTCCTTGACGGTGTCGTTGTGATTTCCTTGTTCAAAGCTAATTTGTAGCCATGATAATTCCTCAAGAAGCCTTACAGAAGAACCAATCCAGATTTTCTGGCCTTCAACTTGAACCGTAAACGGTTCATCAAAACGAAACGGTAGATAAATTCCTGAATGATTTGGATGAAGAATGAGGTGCTGAAAAATTGTGCCTTTGAAGAGTCTTGCATAAATGAGGAGCACTCGATCATTTCTAGCTGCTGCTTTTTTTAACTGATGAAGTGACTGTGCTTCGCCTAACTCAAGGCTTGCGATTGTTCGATCCCAATTTAATTCCTCTCGGTAAGGCACTAAATAACCCATCTGCTGCATTTTAATTTCAAGTTCTTTAATCAGAAGATCTTCTTTAGTCCCTTCTTCCACTCCGTTCTTTGAAATAGGTTGAATTCTTGCTGTTATTGTCATAATTGTCCCCCCGCAAAACATTCTTATATCTAAGCCTTCGCAGTCATTTAATCTTTTGGGGCGATTTTACAGTGAATGAAAAGAACTTGTTAAAATTGAAATAAACCAGAAAGTTGGTTCCTTTCTGGCTTTGATTAGTCTATTTCCCTTTAGGGGGTGCATAGTCCGGTTCTTGATTCCCTTTCGTCTGCATCTGTTTGCCTTTGTTCCCTTCTGCCTCAGGATTTACTGAAGCAAGGTGATTTGGCTTAAAAGATTTAGGAAATCGCTTTGGATTACTCATTACTATCTCCTCCTTTACCTTTTAGGCTGTGCAAATGGAGGAGAAATATCTATCCTGTTACAAATTTTTAGCGTGTTTTTGTTCGAATTTGTCTTCAATTCGTTCGATTGCTTTCTTATCGTTCATTAGCTCAAGCTTATTCTGCATAACAAGTTCTTTGAAAGACATCTTTTTAGATTTTCTCATGTTAGTCTCCTTTCTTAAACGGACTTATTTATTGCCAGTATTCCCGATTTTCGAAAACTTATTACATATTCCGAGTTTTTTGTTTATTTATTGCTTTAAAATGAAAAAATCTCTCTGTAAACATTTTTGTTATATGAGTGAGCTAATTTCCGCTCCAATACGATAAGTGTGGGTTTTATACAAAGACTACAGGCCTTTAGAAACCAACAAAAAAGATGACCCATTTTCTGGGCCATCTTTTAACACATTTTTAGTTTGCAATTTTGTCGCGAAGGACCATTTGAAGAATTCCGCCATGACGATAGTAGTCAATTTCAACTTCACTATCAAAACGAGCTAGAACTTTAAATGTTTGCTTTTCGCCTTCAGGTGAAGTAGCTGTTACGTTAATTTCGTCTCTTGGTTTTACGTTCTCAGTAATCTCAACATCAAACGTTTCTTTACCAGTTAAGTTATACGTATCAGCAGTTTCGCCATCTCTAAATTGTAGAGGAAGCACACCCATGAGAACAAGGTTACTGCGGTGAATTCTTTCATAGCTTTCAGCGATAACAGTTTTGATTCCAAGAAGGTTTGTTCCTTTAGCAGCCCAGTCACGTGAGCTTCCCATACCGTAATCTTTACCAGCAAGAACAACAAGACCTGTTCCTTCTTCTTTGTACTTCATAGCAGCATCATAAATCGGCATAACTTCATCCGTTTTCCAGAAAGTAGTCCAGCCACCTTCTGTACCCGGTGCAATTTCGTTACGGATACGGATATTACCGAACGTACCACGCATCATCACTTCATGGTTACCACGACGAGAACCATAAGAGTTAAAATCAATTGGACGAACGCCGTTATTTTGTAGATATTGCCCTGCAGGCATATCTTTCGCAATCGCACCAGCTGGTGAAATGTGATCCGTTGTAACAGAATCGCCGAATTTCGCGACTGCTCTTAGATCTTTAAGCTCATGAATATCTTCTGGATCTTTAGATAGATTCTCGAAGAATGGAGGATTTTGAATATAAGTGGAATCGTCATCCCAGTTATATAGTTCTCCTTCACTTGTGCTTAGTTCATTCCAGCGTTTATTTTCATCAAAAACAGTTTTGTACTGACGCTTAAACATTTCTGGCGTAACAGTCTCAGCAACTGCTTGCTTAATTTCTTCTGCTGATGGCCATAAATCTTTCAAGAATACATCGTTGCCGTCTTTATCTTTACCGAATGATTCAGAGTGAAGATCAAAATCAACAGTTCCAGCTAAAGCATAAGCCACTACAAGCGGTGGTGAAGCAAGATAGTTTGCTTTCACTAGCGGATGAATGCGTCCTTCAAAGTTACGGTTACCAGATAGTACAGAAGTTACTGTAAGATCTGACTTAGCGACAGCATCTTCAATCTCTTCTTTTAGTGGACCAGAGTTACCGATACATGTTGTACAGCCGTAACCAACAAGGTGGAAACCAAGATCTCTTAGGTAAGGCATAAGGCCTGACTTATCAAGGTAGTCTGTTACAACCTTTGATCCTGGAGCAAGACTTGTTTTAACATATTCTGGTACTTTAAGTCCCTTTTCAACAGCTTTCTTCGCAAGAAGCGCTGCTCCTAGCATAACTGATGGATTCGAAGTATTCGTACAGCTTGTAATCGCAGCGATTGCAACCGCACCAGTCTTCATTGTTACTTCATTTCCATCTTTAAATTTAACAACTGCTTCTTTGTCAATTTCTTTCTTATCCATACCAAGGCCCTGGTTGCCTTGAGGGGCTGTAAGCGCTTTGTTAAACTCTTTCTTCATATCAGAAAGAAGAATTAAATCCTGTGGACGCTTAGGTCCTGCAAGACTTGGTTCTACTGTTCCAAGATCAAGTTCAACAACGCTTGAGAATTCAGGATCTTCTGATTCTGGTGTATAGAACAAGCCGTTAGCAATCGAGTATTCACGTACAAGATTGATATGCTCTTCAGAACGGCCTGTTAGGCGCATGTATTCAAGTGCTTCTTCATCAACTGGGAAGAAGCTACAAGTAGATCCTTGTTCTGGTGCCATGTTCGAAATTGTCGCACGGTCTGCAAGCGGCATGCCTGATAGACCAGGACCAAAGAATTCAACAAATTTGCCAACAACTTTTTTCTCACGAAGAAGCTGTGTTACTTTAAGAGCAAGATCAGTTGCAGTTGTTCCACTTGGAAGTTCTCCCGTAAGCTTCACACCAATTACTTCAGGTACAGGGAAATAAGATGGCTGACCAAGCATACCTGCTTCAGCTTCAATTCCACCTACACCCCAGCCAAGAACTCCAAGACCGTTGATCATTGTTGTATGAGAATCTGTTCCAAATAGTGTATCTGGATAAGCGATGTTTTCGCCATCTACAGTATTTTCTTGGACAACGTTTGCAACGTACTCAAGGTTTACCTGGTGAACGATACCTGTTGCTGGTGGAACCGCACGGTAGTTATCAAATGCACCCTGCGCCCATTTAAGGAATTTATAACGCTCCATGTTACGTTCAAATTCTTTGTTCATGTTAAATTCAAGTGCATCATCCGATGCGTATTTATCAACCTGTACAGAATGGTCAATAACGAGATCAACTGGAATCTCAGGATTGATTTTGTCAGGATCGCCACCGATATCAGCCATTGCTTTACGAAGAGATGCAAGATCAACAACAGCTGGTACACCTGTGAAATCTTGAAGAATGACTCTAGAAGGCTTAAATGGTACGTCAATATCTTTGTTCTGCTCGCTTGTTCCCCACTTTGCGAGATTTTCAATATGCTCTTCTTTAATTACTTTGCCGTCATACTGTCGTAGCACGGACTCAAGCAATATTTTAATTGTATAAGGGAGCTTGCTTACTTTAGCGATGCCTGCTTCTTCTAGCGCCTGAAGGCGATAGAAGGAATATGATTTACCATTGGCATCGAATGTTGCTTTTGAGTTATAAAGTTCATGATTTGCCATATGTAGTTCCCTCCTCCAAATTGCATAACAAAGCGAATGTCGAAAAAAACGTTTTCAACTTCCCTTTATCCATCTTAGTAAATTTTCAAACATAAGTAAATAACAAGATTGTTATTATACTTCATAAGATCTTCTTATCACCACATATAATCTTCGCTTCAGGAGAAATTAAAGGTACGGAGGTGATTAACATGGGTAAGCGAAAAGCAAACGGGGTTCGTCCAGGAATGAATGATGCCGATGCACAAGGAAACGGTGCAGGCTATGATAATGAATACGCACACGAACACATGACACAAGAACAACGACAGTACAATAAAAAGACGAAAAAACGTCAGTAGCATAAAAACCCGTCATCCCTCGATGACGGGTTTTCTATTAAAGATTATTATTCATTTCAGTTTCAATTGATTGCAAATCCTTTTGAAATTGAAGTAACTGGGCTCTCTGGTGTTCAGAGGCACTTTCGAGCGCATTTTCAATTTGCATTTTCGCTTCTCCAACCTCTTGTTGCAAATGTTTCAGATCTTTTCCATAACCACTGCTACTAACAATAATTTCTTGTTTTGCACTTATTGCCTGATCGTAACCTTGCTGAGCAGCTTGAAACGACTGTTGTTTATCCTTATTGTATGGCATAAAACCAACCTCCTTTTCTTCTACTTTCATCATAGTGTAACCAGGTATAGGCTTCCTATACGACGCGCATAAGTACCTGTGTACTGCCAATACTAACGGTTAAGGAGGGATTCACATGACAGAGAGCAATACGTTTAAAGATGCCCGTAAAAACGCTCCTAAGGGACACACCGGACAACCCGAGCCAATGAAAGGGTCCCATAAAGTGAAGAACAGAAACCACACTAGACAAAAAAATGGTGAAGGGTTTTAATGTTTCCTTTCTTAAAACACTAAAAAAGACGGCCTCACGGCCGTCTTTTATGATGCAATTTCAATTAATGCTTCCAGGATAATAACTTCTTCACTCGCCGTTACTGTTCGAAAATCCATTAAAATCCTATCTGCTTTTATTCGGGTGATGATAGGAAATGCATAACTTCTTAATTGTTCATCAAACTCATTAACACTGAAAGATTTTGAAGCAATCGATAGAATGTAGGTAGGTAGCTTGACTGCCGGCATTGTTCCCCCACCTACTTGAGAAGTCCCTTGAATGATTTCTGTTTCGTATAATGTAGTATTCGTTTGTAGCTTACCTTCAAAGTTCTCGGTACGAGTCTTAATTTCACGCTCACTCTTCGTTATATCTCTTATGGCAGGAATATCACCCGCTTCATCGAACAAATGCTGCTTAAGCGTTGCTTCAAGGGCTGCAAGTGTAAATTTATCAACTCGAAGAACTCTTGCAAGCTGATGTTTCTTTAATTGGTCGATAAGATCTTTCCTTCCAGCAATCATACCTGCCTGCGGGCCCCCAAGCAACTTATCTCCACTAAATGAAACTAGATCAGCACCCGCTTCAAGCGTTTCTTGGACAGTTGGTTCGTCTCCGATATCAGCTTTACGATAATTGAATAAAGCTCCACTACCTAAATCTTCATAAAAGATCACATTGTTTATACTAGCTATACTAGAAAGCTCAGATCTCTCCACCTCAGCTGTAAACCCTATTAAAGCAAAATTGCTACGATGTACCTTCATTAGCATTGCTGTTTCGTCGTTTATCCCTTTCTCGTAATCGGCAGGATGCGTCTTATTTGTTGTTCCAACTTCAATGAGCTTTGCACCACTTTCTTCCATAATAGAAGAAACACGAAACGATCCACCAATCTCGACTAGCTCCCCTCGCGATACGATGACTTCTTTCTCTTTGGCTAGTGCACTAAGAATAAAGAAAACAGCAGCAGCGTTGTTATTTACAACCATCGCCGCTTCTGCACCAGTCAATTTACATATCCATTCCTCTGTAATGCTATGCCTAGATCCACGTTCACCTTTTTCAAGATTGTATTCAAGCGTGGAATAGCTTCTTGCTACATTCACCATATGAGTGAGTGCTGCTTCACTTAGACGCGCTCTTCCAAGATTCGTATGAAGAACAACACCTGTCGCGTTCACAACCGGCTTAAGTTTAAGCGTACCTGATTGCTGAGACTTCACGTTAATGTTGTTTATTATTTCATTGAGGAACTCTTCTCTCGTACTAGATGACCCGTTGTATGATTCATTTAAAAGAAGGTGACGAATTTCGTTTACTTCTTGTTGAATCATTTCCGTGATTAACTCATGAGGTAGTTCCGTTCCAATTCCCTTCATCAACAGTACTTCCTGTACCTGATGAACGGGAGGCAGTTCTCTTAACAATCTCAATGTTTTCAGCTCCTAACGGCGAAAGGAAAGGCACCCTTTGCCCGGGTGCCAAAACTATGAATTCAACTTTTCCATTTCTTTAATAAACGCTTCTGGATCTGGATAGTGACCAGTTTCCAACTTGGAATGCATACGATCTCCATTAACCGTAATTTCAAAAGCACCACCTGAGCTTGGTATTAACTCAAGTGAAACAACCTGTCTTCTAAAATGGTTAAACAACGCTTCCGCGAAACTCGCGGCTTTAGGTGCGTAATTTCACTGCATGCAAAATTCAATCGTAACTTTGTACATGAAAGACCTCCATATTAAAATTCATGTTTTACATACTATATCATTTCAAAAAATGCATGAAAAGTTTTATACTCTTGTAAGGAGGTGGTCATATGTCTAGTCATGAAAAAATTCGATTAACGTCGTTCTCTACAAAAGGTGGTTGAGGATGTAAAATCGGTCCAGAGGACCTGGCGCAAGTTTTGCGTCAATTACCTAATAAGAAAAAAGATCCAAATTTACTTGTCGGTGTGGAAACCTCTGATGATGCTGGTGTTTACCGTTTAACCGATGAACTTGCTATGATACAAACGGTAGATTTCTTTACACCTATCGTTGATGATCCATATATGTTCGGTCAAATTGCTGCAGCCAACTCATTGAGCGATGTCTATGCCATGGGTGGAGTTCCAAAAACTGTACTTAATATCGTTGGCTTTCCAATCAAGAACCTTGATCCATCGATTCTAGCTGAAATCCTAAAAGGAGCAGCAGATAAAGTCGATGAAGCAGGTGCCGTAATTGCAGGTGGCCATTCGATTGATGATCAAGAACCGAAGTTCGGGTTATCCGTTACAGGACTTGTTCATCCTGACCATATCTATATGAATGTTGGGGCAAAACCAGGAGATGTTCTGATCCTCACGAAGCCTATTGGGGTTGGGATTCAAACAACAGCGATTAAACCTGAGAAACTTACTGAACAGCAGCTTAACAAGGTCTCAACTACGATGGCCGAGTTAAACAAAACAGCCGCTGAATCACTTTCAGGATTATCGCCCAATGCTGTAACAGATGTCACGGGATTTGGATTACTCGGTCATGCTTATGAAATGGCGACAGGCAGCAACGTAAGTATTCATGTTAACTACAACAAAGTACCTGTATTGCCTGGAACGTTAGAACTTGCGCAACAAGGATTTGTCCCAGGTGGATCTAAATCAAATCATCGCTGGATTTCTGAAGCCGTTCAGTATGAGAATTTAAGTGAAATTGAACAATATGTATTATGCGATGCTGTTACATCGGGCGGCTTATTAATTAGCCTTCCTTCTGATCAAGCAGACTTATACACAAAACGAATGCAAGAGAAGGGAAAGCAGGCATTCGTTATTGGTCATGTTACGGAAAAAGAAACTTTCGCGATAACTGCTAATAAATAAAAGCATATGAAAAGCGGAAGGATTATCCCTTCCGCTTTTTTAGTATGCAAATATCATCTCTTCTATATCTTCTGTAAATGCCTCGGGCCTGTCGTCAAACACGACCTTCCCCTCTTTTAGTGCCACAATCCTCGATGCATACCTCTTTGCAATTTTCACATCATGAACATTAATGATTGTAAGTAATTGGCGTTCTGAATGCAATCGTTCAAGCAGTTGGAAAATCCGATTAGCTGTTCCTGGATCAAGACTTGCAACAGGTTCATCACCAAGAAAAACTTCTGGCGTTTGAATCAATGCTCTTGCAATCCCGACTCTCTGCCTCTGTCCACCACTAAGCCAATCAACACGGTGATTAAGAAATGGTAGCAACTCTACTTGGTTAATAACGTCTCGAGCGAGCGCCTTCTCCTCACTCGTAAAAAATCCGACAAGATTACGAAGAGTAGATCGAGATCCAAATAACCCGGTATACACATTCTGCACCACAGAAAGCCTTGGTATCAATTGATGATGTTGAAAAATCATACCTATGTTGCTTCTGACCTGCCTTAGACCTTCACGATCTAATTGACTATATACCTTCTTATTGTAAAATATTTCTCCTTCTGAGAGCGGTTGAAGACCATTCAATGTTCTTATAAGAGTTGATTTACCTGCACCCGTTTTACCTAGAATACAAACAAATTCACCTTTGCGAAACGTAAGGGACACATCACTCAAGGCAGCTACCCTTGCACTCTTGTAGGTAACACTTCCATTTCGAATTGTTAGAAGCTCTTCATTACATAACATACTGTCTCACCCTGCTCCCAAGAAAATCAACCGCAATCACGATAATCATAATAATGATTACATCTACAGCTACGGTCGAATACTGAAACGTTTTAAAGTGGACAAACAATTGCTGTCCAATCCCTCCACCACCAACGAGACCAAGGATTAAGGACGTACGTATCGCTACTTCAAACCGGTAGAAAAAATGAGATAGTACATTTGGCCAAATTTGCGGAAAGATCGAAAAAAGTGCTCCAGTCAATGAACGTGCTCCAGCAGCATTCATCGCTTCTTGAGGACCTTTATCTGCAGCTTCGATGAGTTCTGCAATTAATTTAGAGAGCACGCTCGCATTATGAACTATAATAGCGATTGTCGCAGCAAACGGCCCTGGTCCTACTACAGTAAGAAACATTAACCCTAGCACTATCTCTGGAATCGATCGAATAAAACTGAGCATGATTCGAACGATTCCGTAGAATGGACCTGCTGTATTCTTGGCAGCTAGAAGACTAGTCGGAAGAGCAACCAGTAGTCCTGCAAAACTTCCGAGAAAAGCCATACCAAGCGTCACCAAACTCGCTTCAAGCATCTTTGGAATAATACTGGTGTTCATCGGAAACCAATTCGACAGAAAGTCCACCATATTATGAAATTGACTGAACTTCCTTATATCAAATTCTGTAACTCTCGCACTCCAAATCATGAATCCAATTACCAGAATAAATAAGATTAGATGATTCCATTTAAACCATACCATGTTTACTCGTTTAATAACCCTTGTTTGTCAGCAGCCTGGCGAATGCTCTCGTAATCATCATTGCTTGCTTTTGTAAAACCAGAAGCGCCAAACGCATTTAAAATGGTTTCATCTTCAATCGAAAGAAATGCATTTTGCAACTTAATAACCGTTTCCTCATCTGTTTCTTTCGTAACCGCCCAAGGATATTGGAATAACTTCTCTGATTCCCAAATCACCTTTAGCTTGTCTCCGTCAATCTTGCCTGATTCCAAGAGCTGGTTATATATAGCACTATCGATTGCTCCTGCATCAACTTGATTGTTCTGAACGGATAGAGCAGTAGCATCGTGCGAGCCTGTATACTTTACAGACTTAAAACTGTTCTTATCTTGATCTTCAAACACACCACGGTCTTGAAGTTCAATCGAAGGAATAAGTGATCCTGATGTCGAGTTAGGGTCTCCAAAAGCAAACGTACTTGATTCACTATCTTCTAGAAATGCCTCCAAAGTATCCCATTTATTATCCGTATTTGTAATGATATAAGAATGGTAAAAAGGTTCTCCATCGATTAACTGCGTTACAATCGCTTTAGCACCACTTTTTTCATGTGCAATTACATAAGTAAGTGGACCAAAATAAGCCATATCAATTTGATTATAATTCATCGCTTCAACAACACCGTTATAGTCAGGAAATGTGGTAATTTCCACTTCCCTATCAAGTTTGCTAGATAGTTCACCTTGAAGCTTAGTCATAGCTTCTTCAATTTCACCTTCAGTTTGTACAGGAATAACTCCAATCGTAAAGGGTTTACTATCTTTTTTATCATTACTTGCCTGATCATTCTTTTGTTCATTCGAACCACAAGCCGCTAGAATACTTACTAATAATACGATCAAAACGATTCCTAACTTCTTCATCTTCCCCACTCCTCATCCGTACCTCTTTATTTTCTCCAATGACGGTCACGATCTTTTCTAATGGTATAACCACTATCATCTAGTTTCTCAAGAACTGGGACAAGGTACTTTCTACTCACATTTAGAATATCCTTCGCTTCTTGAAGTGTAAACGTATCCCCTGTACCTGAGTTCAATTCAGTAATGGTCTTTTCCCAACTATTTTGATGAAGATATAATTCCTCATTAAGGCTAACCGCCACATTTTCTGTTATTAAGTATTGCTTAAATTCTCCTATAAGTGACTCGGGGATGCTTTCTTTCTCAATGAGCACATCAATAGGTGATACGTTTAGTCCCTGTTTATCTAATTCCCGAATAACCTGTGTCATTCTTGTGTTCCACGAATCAGGAAGAGAAGGTTGAAATGAGTATTCAGATAACAAAGGACCAGTTTGCTTAAGAACTTCTTTCATTATCATCAACTCAATTGCAGCTTCAACGAGTTTTACAGGATATGTTTTGCTCAGTTCCTGTATCAGCTCTGCTTTTGGCATACCTCTTCGCATTGGAAATTGCTGATGATTATTTTGAAGAATAACTAGAATTGCCTCTACAACCCTGTTAAATACACTGTCCGATGTTACATAGTTTCCAAAAAGAACAAGTTGAGATTCTTCAGTAAGTTGTACATAGGCTTCTTCATCAAGGCCAATGTGCTGCATAACCCGCTCCTTAGAGAGTACTAGTTCATGATCAAGCAATTGATCTAACCGTTCACCTGGTGTACCTCTACTCATCTGTTCAAACATTTCAATCGTTTCGTTGCCGAATTTATATTTCTCTCCAGCTACATTTAAAATGCTTCCTCCGCCAATTGTTTCAACTGGGGTCGGACGTCTAACAATAACATGGTCTCCCTTTTTTGCTGTTATAGGGCGATGAAGTCGAATCTGGCAAAAAAGTTCTTCTCGCTCACCAGTCTTCAATACATTCCGATCGAAAAAGACAATGGTCCCCCTTACCTCAGCTGTTCCGTTATGTAACGTAACAAGTGAGCGTTGTTTCAATTCGTGGGACATTGTTAATGATTGTGTGAATGCGAGATCAATGGTTGAAGTTACCGAATAATGATTAGAATTAACGATAACTTGACCTCTTGTAAGCTCCTGCTTGTTTATGCCAGCAAGATTGACCGCCACTCGTTGACCTGCAAACGCACGGTCTACTTTCTCGTTATGCGTTTGTATTTGCCTCACTCTAGCTTCCAATCGATCAGGTAAGAGTGTAACCTTTTCACCTTCGCTTATTTCCCCATCGAAAATCGTTCCTCTTACAATCGTGCCGTGTCCCTGTAGTGTAAATACTTGGTCAATCGGAAGACGAAATGCTCCTGCTCTATTCCTCGAGGGTACTCGTGAAAGAAATGCTGTAATACTTTCTTTCAATTCATCAAGTCCTCTGCCCGACTTAGCATCGACAATATGAATCTCAGATCCTTCAAATCCAGAGTCTTCTATGTAGTCAATAATATCCTCCTGTACAAGCTGAAGCATCTCTTCATCAACTAGATCTGCTTTCGTAATGGCTATGATGGATCTTTGAATACCAAGGAGAGAGAGAATCTCTAGATGCTCCCTGGTCTGTGGCATTACTCCTTCATCAGCTGCTACAACAGGGATAACCAAATCAATCCCGGCAACACCAGCTATCATTTGTCTAATAAACCGTTCATGACCCGGCACATCTATGATTGAAACCGTCATCTCTTCCGAAAGTTGAAATGGCGCAAAACCAGGCTCGATTGAAATATTCCGTTCCTTTTCTTCTTTTAACCGATCCGTATCAATACCCGTCAATGCACCTGTTAACGTTGTTTTTCCATGATCAATGTGTCCCGCAAGACCGATCGTAAAATAGTTCATACACTCACCCGCCAATCTACTTACATCCGATATTAACATTAATAAAAGTCGTATCAGGATGCAACTTATAACCCCTTACAAGTGTAATTATATTTAGGCACATTCCCCAACACAGTCATGCAAGACCGTATAATTATACAGTCGTGCATACTAGAAAAGTTATTAACAGCTATCCACAAGCGAGAACTGTTACATTCCCAAATCCAAGCTGTACCACCTCTCAAACTGTTATAGTTCGTTATAGAAAACTGTTTCAAGGAATAATTTGTCGAATTATGAATTGATGCAACGTCCGGTAATCATTGTCGAGAAATGTAGAATACAGTTTCCTATTTCCTATATTTAATAGCTGCCTCCACAGTTCGACAAATCATGACTTAATGATGTTGTCATTAGTTGACCGAAGTAAAATGTTTACTAAGTAATTTACTAAAGCCCTTAAATGATTCAATGCCTTTGAGCACATGTGTTGAATCTCATTGTTCCTTAAGTTACTATGTTAAAAGAATGACTCATTCCGATGGGGCTGGTTGTACGTCTGGTGAGTGCCACGGTCTTCAAAACCGCCTGGGAGGCGCGTGCCGTCTTCGGTGGGTTCGATTCCCACACAGTCCCGCCAATTCGATTTACATAATATGATTACGAATCTTTTTATACCAAAAGCAGACTGGCGTGTCAGTCTGCTTTTTCTTTAAAAAAATACTAGTTGAGTAAACTTCCCTCCTCCTCTTCTAGCATCCCCCAATTATATAAGTAAGGATCACCTTTAACTAGATGCACCTCTTTTTCAACTTTATCACCACCCCAACCTCTAAAATACACAACTATGTAGAAGTTGAAATAAATCGTATTCATAACCAAATCATTTCCCGCACGAAGAAGTAAATAAAGCTCTCTCCTCTTGATTAATCGCTGCTTTCGGCGTATAATGTGACCGTATTCAAACATTGTTAAGACAATATAATGCCAAGAGGTGATGATGTTGGCAGGTTGGTTTCAATGGTTTATTGTCAGCTGGACGATAATACTAATTTCTCTTATTGCTATCGGCGGCTTCTTTATGTTTCGAAAGTTTCTCAAACGCCTACCTAAAGAAGATGGCAAATCAATATTAGATTGGCAAGAATATCATATCGAGAAAACGAAACACATGTGGAGCTCGGATCAAATTAAACTTTTAGATGAATTGGTATCTCCTGTTCCTGAACTATTCAGAGATATTGCTAAATACAAAATTGCAGGAACAGTTGGCGAACTCGCATTACAAGAAAAAGCAAAGAACATGTCACAGGACCTCATTATTCGCGGCTATATCATTGCTACCCCGAAACGAGATCACAAGTGGCTCATCAAAAAATTAAATGAAAAGCGAATTGATATGGCACCATATAATCATTTGCTTCAATAAAAAACTCGTTTAGCTATTGCTAAACGAGTTTTTTATGATAATGTTTGATGGAAATTGGTTCGATGCCCTCGACTTCTTTCCGTTTTCCTAAATTGGTAGTACATCGCAATTCTCCATGGCACAATCATACCAAATGCCAGCACAAAGAAAAGTGAACTAGTTTGAAGAACCGGAATAGACTCCCCTATAATTAGTTTGAAAATAATTCGAACCAATAACAATCCAATCAAAATGAACGCAAAAGCCTTTGATCGTGTCAGATAAATCTGATCCCCTCTAATTTCAAACTTAGATGTTCTAATCAAAAGAAGTGAAAATGCAGCACCTACGGAAAGCGCTTCTATTGCTTCATACCACGGAACTCTCGCCTCTGGTACTGCAAACATAAAGAAGCCAGTTGCCATGAAGAAAGGCGGAAGTATTATTTTTCTAATTGTTGCTGGTTTTTTCGAAGCTTTCAATCTGATGACTACCATCGCCATTGCCATCATAGCTCCTACAATTGTACTAAAAATCAGCATATTTTCATCCCTCACCTATACCGTTACTCCCTATCCTTACCATTGTATGTGGAAGAAACAAAAAATACAAGCTTACGAAAAAGAACAGGGTCGAAGCCCCTGCTCTCTTTAACCATTTTGCTTAGAAAGGACTTCTTCCCCTTCATCTGCAGCAATGGATAAAATTATTGTCATCGTTACACCTACAACAGTGAAGTACACACCTAGGTCAAACAGCATAGCTGTCGCAAGATGAGAATGACCTAAAATTGGAAGTTCGAAATAGGCATCCGTTTGGCTCAAGAATGGTTGCCCAAACATAAATGAACCGACCCCAGTCAACACAGCAATCAATAACCCAACTGGAATAAAATTCTTAAAGTCAATTCGAATGACCTTGTTCATCGTTTTAAAACCATACGATATGTAAAGAAGAACAAGGGCTCCTGCTGTCATTAGTCCTCCGATGAACCCGCCACCAGGCGCATTGTGACCTGCAAAAAATAGGTAGATGGAAAATCCTAAAATAATGAAAACAATTATTGTTGTTGTCGTTTTAAGTATAAGATCATTTGTCCCTTTCACATTAAAGCATCCTTTCTAACTTAAAATCCTTGGAATCCATTAAAGAGGTTATTAACAAGAAATGATGTGAACATTGTCATAAAGTTGAAATATAACAAAACACCCATCACAATCATTAAATACCCGCCAGCCTTCATAATGAATCGACTGTTTTTCTTAATCCACTGCATTCGCCCAATAAAAAAGGAAAGTATGAAAAATGGAACAGAAAAACCAAGCGTGTAGGCTACCATGTACATGAATCCAGCATCAGGATTCGAAACACCAAGAGCGATAACAGCTGCGAGGATCGGTCCAGTACAAGGTGTCCACCCTGCTGCAAATCCCATCCCAATAAGAATAGAGCCTATAAAACCGGCGGGGCGATTCCGAATCGTTAAACGCCTATCTTTCATAAGAAATGACGGTTTCCAGAACCCTACAACGACAAGTCCAAACACAACTATAAGAATCGCTCCAACTTGACGAAGTAGCTCCTTATACTGGATGAACAAATTTCCAATTAGTGTTGTAGACATACCCAACACGAGAAAAATGATCGAGAATCCAAACAAGAAGAAAATCGTGTGGAATATCGCTCTTCTCTGCATCATTCCACGATCTTCTTTTAAATCATCAACTGATACACCAGTGATGTAAGAAATAAACGCCGGATAAAGCGGCAAGACACACGGCGAAATAAACGATAGAAAACCGGCACCGAACGCCAAAAACAAGTTCAAATCTGCCATTGCATTACTCCCTGTCTAATGCACACGATCATTATAGCATGTGCATGTGATCACCATTCCAACCTTGATTGTAATCGAATTAATACGTTTATACTATGAACATTCATCAACTATTTTTTATTCGGAAAAAATTCTTCGAGCGTATACCCTGCTTCATGGATATCTTTTGCTGCTTCTTTACCAACATACCGAACGTGCCACGGTTCATACTGATAACCTGTTATCTCTTCTTTGCCTTTTAAATAACGGACAACCAAGCCATATTTGTATGCATTTTTAGCGACCCACTCTCCCTCAGGAGTGCTCCCAAATTCTTCAGTGAGCGAACTGCCAATGGACGGCGTACTAATATCCATCGTCAATCCAGTCTGATGTTCACTCTGTCCTGCCTGAGCGCTAACCTGATTCGCTTTTTCTTCACCATAGCGATCAGCATTATAAGCGAAAATAGCTTCCTGGCGATCATAAGATCGGTAACCGGATACAGCTTTTAACTCATAACCCTCTTCTTTAGCTGCAGCAAACATCTCTTCAAGCGCCTCCGCTGCTTCTTTTACCATTAATCGTTTTGGATCTCCTTGTGGTGCATAAAAAGCAACATCTGGCTCAACCAAATTTTTCGGTACGAAGTCAGCAGGTAAATTACGCTCCTTATTCGCGACAACGTAAATACTATCTGGATTCGTAACAGTTAGTTCACCATTGTTTTCTTTGACGGTTTCAGCCATAGTAGGATAAGCGGGCTCATTACTCTGATTCGCTTCGTTTTGCTTTTCTTTATTTTGGTCTTCATTCTTTTTTGCATCATTCTGATTGCTGTTACTTTCACGATCGTCATTTTTCTTAGCATCATCTTTTTGATTGTTGCTATTTGTACTGTTGTTACTGTTCGATTCTTTAGATGTGGTGTTCGTTTGATCATCACTTTGATTCTGGTTCGTCGTTTGATCGGCTCCTTGATTGGGTTCATTTGCTTGACACCCTGCAATTAGAGCCAAGGATAAGCCACTTGCAATAAATAGATTCTTCATTGTCATATCAACACTTCCTGATTGTTTTATAGTCTAATCTATCATACCATCACACCAATTAGACCCGTCAACCAAAATCAACCCATAAAAAAAGCACTCTGCAACCAGAGTGCCCGTGCTTTATTTATCGTTATTTGTCATTTGACTATTCATAGCCTTCATCATTTGATTGATTTTCTTCTGAGAAGGTTTCTGCCCCATCTGCATCATCATAACACGCAGCATATTTTCATTAATTGGGGGATTCTTCTTTAAATAGTCCATCATATACTTGCGGGCAATAAAAAAGCCAAGTGCTACTCCAGCAATCAACGCTAGAACGCCCACAATCGTGTACATCCACCACATTCTAGATTTCCTCCTTATTCTTTCTCTTCCAATAGTGTACTACAACCCGTAATGATTATACAATAACGTCTACTAAAATAGTAGGAGTTTGTTCAAACTAGCTTCTGTTGTTTTACCGGGTTAAGCCAGCCATAACGACCAGATTGGAAGTCGATCGCAAAGAAAGAAGGAGTTAATTTACGAATTACTTCAAAAAAAACGGTTTCAGCATCGTTCGAACCGCTAGAATATAAATTTAGTTTTTCACCTCTTACAAATAAGGAAGCGTCACTATTAGATTGTTTTATTGATAACCTATGACCGTCATTTCTAAATTCATAGGTTCGAAAACCACCTAGTTCATTCACAATATACTTATTCAGTTCCTCTTCACAAACAGGCTCTGTAATAAAAGTGACCTGTTTATCTAATATAGACTTCTCTTCAACAAATAAGGCACCTTTTCGTTCCAAGAAGAGTTGATACAAAAGGGTTTCCTTACCAGCATATTGAGAAGCAACGTCTTGCTTAATGAAGTACATCTCGTAGTGCCGCATACACTTCCCCCTGTCAGACAAAGCCTGATTATGAAAGATAGTATACACCATTCTCATTAAAATCGTTGTCTATGCATGTAGCGTGGCTCCACTAGTTTTGTCGAATACAAAAAACCTGTACTATAACATATATGTTATAGTACAGGTTTGATTTGCTAGGCCATGCTTGGCAAGTCGCAAAGCACACCGCCGCAACTCTCATCATAATCAAGCTTCATTCGATCGACAAACCACTGATCGTCCGGTCGTACAAAGTAAGTAACTCCACCAATTTCTTGCTTATAATCTTCATATGAAGGCCGATCTGACATGACACCTAGGGAAAATCCGCCACTATCTCCACTTCCAGCATAGCGTACAAACAATCTCAAGCAGTCACCATTTCTAAGTTCCATTTCATTCTTATAAAATTCTGCAGCTGAGTCTGTTACAACAAACATCTTATCCGCCCTCTCCGTATTTGTATTAGTACATCTTGTTATAGTACAGTATAACGAAAATTCAAAAAATTGCAACCATAAAAATAGCCTAATTTTGCTTTTCGCAAAATTAGGCTATTTACTACTGAAGAAAGCGGCGACTTTTCTTGCTTTCTTTTAATTTATTTGGAGTCACGTCAGTACCTTCTTCGTCCACTACCTTAATCGAATGTAGCTGGTTGTCAAATGAAGATCGCAAACTCTTCAGGTATTCCTGGCGGAGGTCTTTTTGCTCTTTCTTTTCAGCTTCAGTTAATGAAGACTCTTTAGATTTCCGTGACAACTCATTAATTCTTTGAATTTTATCTTGTGAAAGCATGTTGAATAGCTCCTTTACTGCAACTTGTATCTTTTATGCTAACGTAAATATTGCACATAAACAAGTTTAGTGCCTTTCCTCCTGTTGGTCAACAAACTCTTGATAACGCCTATGTACAGTTGCTTTTGAGGCATTATGACCAAATCCTTTTAACGTAGCTGCTATTTCGTTAAATGTAAGTCCTCGGTTACGTAGATTGACGATTTCCTCAACTGGAACCTCGACACGATCTCTTCCTCCGTTACTCTGATGGCTGAGGTTACGCTGTGGCCGATACCCTTCCTTCACTGCTTTGTCCATCCCACGTTTAATTTTTAAATTGTGTAGCTTCCTCTGAAACTCTTCAACAATACTTACAATTTCAAGCACCATTGAATCAGCTTCAGATAATTGCAGTTCACCGTTTTGATTCACTGTATAGATCGTACCGCCATATTTATGAACTGCATGTAACAGTGCAATTTTGGCATTCCCTCTTCCAAGTCTTGTTTCATCCTGGATTAACAATGCCTCAGCATATCCCTCTTTCAACAAATCAAGCACCTCAAGTATGCCATTTCGATCAATGTCATATCCGCTGTGCTTTTCTTCAATCATTTTATATACCTTAAATCCCGACTCTGACGCAAACCTATGCAGTTCTTCCTTTTGTCTTGTAAGTGAGGACTCCTGTGCTTCTTTCTTCGTGCTTACACGACAATATATAATTGCGTTCATTCTTTATTCTATACCCCCAAGTGCGGTAGCATTCGCTTCAACAGGGATGATGAGAGTATCTCCTGCTGTAATTCTGTTTGCATTAATGCGATTTACTTCCTCAACCCAACTGATAAATTTACGATCAGACAAATGATGCGCGTTACGATACTCTTCTGCAATTTCAATGACAGTATCACCCTGCTCCAATTCAATCGTCGTGTAACGATCATAATTCTCAGCTGCAGCTGTTCGCAATGATACGAACACAATAATTAACACAGCTACAAAAGATATAATGACAAGAAAATCAATTCCAGACAAGCCCCCAGCTTGCTTTCTCATCCCAACCACCCCATATACGAATATTTGTTCTGTTTTTAGTATATCAGAACCTCTGTTCGTGTCAACTAATTTCTTCGAACTTATGTTTGTATGCGAACAAAAATTCTGGTATACTACTAACAAATAGATAGATTGGAACGAGGTGCCAGATATATGAAACTATCAAAGCGTCAACAGGACATTCTGGACTTTATTAAAGTCGAAGTGAAGCAAAAGGGTTATCCACCCTCTGTAAGAGAAATTGGCGAAGCTGTTGGACTTGCTTCAAGCTCAACTGTCCATGGCCACCTGGCAAGACTCGAGAAAAAAGGTTACATCCGTCGTGATCCTACAAAACCTAGAGCAATTGAAGTGCTTGGTCTAGAGGAAGCCATTGATATCCCTCGCCAACACACTGTAAACGTTCCTGTTATTGGTAAAGTTACTGCAGGTCAGCCGATTACTGCGATTGAAAATGTAGAAGAATATTTCCCACTTCCTGAACAGTTTGCACAAGATGAAGAACATACCTTCATTCTTGTCATCGAAGGGGACAGTATGATCGAAGCTGGTATTTATAACGGAGATATGGTTATCGTGAAACAACAACCAACTGCAAACAATGGGGATATTGTTGTTGCGATGACTGATGAAGGTGAAGCAACTGTTAAGCGATTCTTTAAAGAAAGCAATTACTTCCGTCTCCAACCGGAGAACTCTTCAATGGAGCCCATTATTCTAGATTCTGTGTCCATTCTTGGTAAAGTTGTTGGTGTCTTTCGTTCGATCCATTAGAAGCGCAAATTGCGCTTCTTTTTTTATTTCTTCTGGAACTCTACACATGCCTATTTCATAAGGTATGTTGTAATGATGTATAAAGAGGTGAATCGTAATGGTTAAAGAAGAGGTTCAGGATTTGTTGAATACGCTTATTCAAATCGAACATGTTTCTTCAACGCTTTATTTAGCAATGTCCGCTTACATGGACAGAAAAAACTACACAGGTATGGCCAGGTGGTTAAGAATTCAATCTAATGAAGAGAGAACACACTTACTCACCCTCATTGATTATTTAGCTGGTAAAGACGGCATTGTGAAGCTAGCTGCCTTACCGGAGCAATCGACAGACTTTGGAACACCACTCGAAACCTTCCAACAAGTTTTAGATCATGAACAATATGTCACGGATTCTTATCGACAGGCTTACAATTACATTAAAAAAATTGATCCTCAAACCACTGTCATCGTGCAGGACTTTTTACGAGAACAGATTGATGAAGAAGCGCAAGCACTCACCATTGTTGAAAGGCTGAAATTAGCTGGAGATAACACATCATCTCTACTCTTAATTGATCAAGAACTTGGCCAAAGGCAGCCTGGCTAGTAATTGTAATAAATACTCTTCTCCATTACACATACGTTACGATAGTTAATTAATTTCTTCTGTACTATTCCGCATCAAAAGGAATCAGCAAACAAGCAAAAGAACTCACCCTTCTTATAATTGGTGAGTTCTTTTGCTTATTTGCGAGTGCTACCCTAACTTAGTTTTTACTTTATGTGATAATGCAACTGAGCGAACTGCCCGTACCGCCGAACGTCCGTTAACTCGAGTTCATGCTCAATCTCACTGTTTTTGAAAAGCGGAATGCCTTTTCCAATTAAAGCAGGCGCTATTGAAATAATAAACTCATCTATGAGATTATTCTGCAGAAAAGCATTGATAAGCGCCCCGCCACCGACAAGCCAGATTCTTTCACCATCATCCTTCTTTATCCGATCGATGAGAGTAGACGGTTCCTCGCTCGTGAAAGTGATATTTGATGTGTTCTCTTCAGGGCTAGAAGTATAAATATAGGACTTCTTCTCCTCATATGGGTACTTACCTTTCACCTGTTCCATTACCCAGTCGTACGTTCGTCGCCCCATTATAATCGTATCGACCGTTTCATAGAACTCCCCGTACCCAGCGTCACCTTCTGGCTCTGAACGAAACAGCCAGTGCAGCGAGTCATTCTCCGTTGCAATATAGCCATCAACGCTTGTAGCGATATAGACGCTTACTTTTCTTTTACTCATCGTTCCCCTCCTTTTCCTAACCGATTACCGGTTGTTCTTTATGCTGTAATAAATCATTGATCATTATACGATGCTCTGGAAACAGGTTTTCCGGAAGTTTATTTAGGTGAAAAAACGCTAGATCATGGGATTCATCGTCTTTCATTAATTCCCCTCCATACTCATCACAACGAAATAGAATCTGCACCGGTGAAACCTGATCTCCGTTTGCAAACTGCTTGTCTTTATCAGGTCCTGAGTAAACCCCAAATAACGACATGTCTTTCAAAGTAAGTCCTGTTTCTTCAAACACCTCTCGTCTCGCTGTTTCCTGTACAGATTCGTTCAAGTCCATAAACCCACCAGGCAGTCCCCACGATTCATTATCTGTTCGGAGCTGTAGCAATAATCGATTTCGAGAATCGAAGACCATCGCTCCCGCTACAACCATGATCACTTTTTCGTGCCCTATCATAGAGCGTAGGTGCTGTATGTAATCCATGAATAACCTCCTTAAATTCCTTCGGTGTTCATTAATACCACTCTCCACCCATCAGGGTCTTCTATCGTTACGCCTCTCTCTTTCCAATACACATTTTCAGGTTCAACTTCTCCATGTCCCATTTCTTTGAGCCTATCTGCTACTTTCTCGAGGTTTTCTTTGTTCGGAATATAAAAAACGAACAAGTTATCAGTAGTAGGAGCAGGGCAAGGACTCCCTTGTTCATGTGTCGTGAACTCTAGTTGATAGTGTAGATTTGGTAAACCATAGACTACGCCTGTATACCCAACATGTCCTGAAAATTCGGCAACCCTTTTTAATCCTAGACCCACTTCATAAAAACGAACGATCTCCTCTAATTGATCTGTCGGTCTAGCAATTCGAATTTGAACTGCGGTAAAGTCTTTAAAGTTCATTTTGTATTCCCTCCGGTGAGCTTGGATTGGTTTTTTCTTCTGATGATCCATCAAACTATTTACAACTATTTTATTCGTTTCAAGGAGTAAAAGCTTTAGAACATCGAATGAACTTTACTACGACTTTAGCATGAGGAAAAAATAGTTTTACGAAGTAGAAACTACGCTTTCTTCTGCATCAAATAGCTATGCGAGAAATATAATCCTCCCAAAAATAGCCCTAGAGCTATGTAAGCTGGTAGCAAATGAATAAACGTCGTATAACCAATCATGATATGTACGAAGATACCTGATACAAAGGCAGGTATCCCTCCTAAAAGAAACATCCACCACAGCCAATTATTTCCCGCTTGAAATCCCCAGAGAGCAGACATTAACACTAACAAACCAACACTAATCATTGCTGATCCAAATCCAGCTCGGTCATGAGCGATAACGGAAATTAGCCGATCATTGAATGACTGAATAGCATCCGCAGGCATACAGATATATTGCAAGTCAGTTGGAACAAAAACACCCGTCACGCCTATCCCAGCAATAATTACGCCGCCAAGAACAAACGAAAACCCAAGCATAACAAAACAAAATTGCCCCAACACTCCTCTTCTCCAAGCCAAGTCATTGTGTCGGTTAAGGGATTTAGGTGTTCCCTTTATTTCCTTCGATTTTACATATCCTCTCAAGTAGAAAGGTAATAACACGATCCAAAACAGCAAATGTAACCAATCGAAGTACCCATAACCAATGAAAAGCAGAATGCCCAAAAATCCTATAATGGCAGCAATATCAATCGCTTGTTTCGCCCACAGCAATCCGTATTTCACTCCGTTTATCGACAGCGTCATGTAAACAACTCCACCGGAAATCATCGTTCCAGCTAAGGTCATCCTGTCATGCGCCATAAACCACAGTAGTCGCTCATTGAAAAGGAGTAGCTCCTCACGAGATAATTGCATAAAGCTTTCATCATAAGGTAGCACAATGGAGGTCAGACTTAACACCAGAGCAATAATGCCACCAATCATGACGAAAAATCCAAACAAGAAGTAATCCTTCCATCCATTACTCTCTTCTTTATGATCATCCGTATCAAGAATCGCTTCATATATCCTCTTCGTCAAACCAGGCCCGACTTCTACATATTCACCAGATAACAACAGCAAATCAGCACCATTATTCAAAAACCCAAGCGCATCTACTGGCTCTTTGACTCCGCCTACTGTCACTAATCGTAATGAAGGATGTACTTTCTTACAATATTCAATCGCTTGCTTATGTATAGTAAGGTTTTCATTTGTATCTAAACTTAGATCTTCATCAAGCACAATACCTGTTATGTATGGATGAATTTGATGTAAATTAGCACTTTCAATTTTACGACTTGGAACTCGAACAAAAATGCATTTCCACTCACCGATCAACTTCAAAATAGATAAATTACTGAAATCGATTTGATCATAGTGAATCTCATAAACACCGTTATAAGGTCTTAATGCTCTAGCTATCTCAATTATCTCATTGTTTGTTCCACTTATATTGAACAAAAAGGGCTGCGTCAGCTTGACTTGGTCTAACCTTTGAATTGTCTTTGTAAGCCCCACTTTTTCTCCACGTTCAGGAAGAAAGATTGCACCATTCTGAACTCTAATTGGTTTTAAATATTTTTCAGAGGGTTCTTTTGTAATTGGACCTATTTCAATACAACTGAACCCTAAATGACTAAACCCTTTTAAACCAGATAGACGTGGATCTATTTTGTCTGATAGCCCAACACAACCAGGAAACGATAGGTTCTCAATCTTGACCGTTAACTCTTCTGATACTTCTTCTCTTCCTAAAAAGTGTATGAGATGATGCCCTCCTGGTAGTGATGCGATGCGATTCATTGATTGATGAATAAACTCTCTTGAAACTTCGGTATTCCATCTTGATAGGAAAGGTTTAAACAGTACATGATAGGACCAGTCCGGCATATGCAAGCCCCCTTTTTCATTTAGTTTTACAGTCAGATCCCGCACGTGATTAGGAAGGCTTCTCTCACATTTATTACTAGAAAATCACCATGCTACATCACCATATCATATTTTTAACCAGCTTCTTATCATTTCCTTTCAATTCAGATAATTGCTATTTAATGTTTGTATTTGTTAAGGTGGTAACATGATGTTTATTACAAAAGTATAAGACGGGAGTAATTACTATGAGCGAAAAGGTTGAAAACATTGACTATCGTCAAGTCATGGAGTATTCCCTTGATCCGTTAATTATACATACAGAACTGAAAATAATTGACGTTAATAGTGTAGCAGTAGATTTTTTCAGAGCGCCTAGAGAAGAACTTATTGGTGTTAGCCCATTAGATATTTTTCAAGAAACCTCTAAATCCTCTATATTTGATCGAATACAATCTGCTTATGAAAAACCAGCAAAAGTTATTGAGGAAACCATTTATAGAATGGACGGAAAAACAGTTGATGTTGAATTATATTGCCACCCTGTACGTTTAGGAGATACTCTGGCGATCCAAACTTATGTGAAGGACATTACAGAAAGGAAACTAAACGAAAAGAAACACTTAGAAACTATCAATCAAGTTAACGAATTGTCGTCATCAATTGTTCCCCTTCTAGATGGTATTGCCATACTACCCCTTATTGGATCTTTTGATGAAGATAGAGCCAGACAGCTTCTAGAAAATATCCCTCTTAAAGTCAAAAAACAGGGCGTAAATCATCTTATTATTGACTTTTCAGGAATCTATACATTGGACTATATTGTTACGGAGTATCTCTTTAAAATTTACAGTGTATTATCACTACTTGGAGTGCAATCCATCTTTACTGGTCTTAGACCTGAACTAGCTCTCATCGCTCTACAGATCGATACAAGGCTAAGCTCAATTCCAACAAAATCGAAGGTTAAAGAGGCACTGATCTCTTTAGGTATAGATGTAACTAGTTCTAACTGAAAATCGATCAATACAAGACTCCTATCATAGGGGTTTTTCTTTTAGTTTAGCAGAGCACAATACATCTCTTCTTGTTAAATAGCTTCTAAAAACAACAGGTTTGTACATTCTAAAAGATTGTTATTGAAACAAACTGCATGCCTAGTGTTCAGCATTTTATTAATATGAGACTAGAAAAAGGACAAGTGATAATTCTGATGTTTTACTAAATATAGTTCTTATTTCAATAATATCAGCTCTCATTAAAAACCCCTTGATACTAGTCGTATCAAGGGGTTTAGCTATTAATAAGTCGTCATATACTGTTCGCGTTCCCAAGGGTGTACTTGCGTACGGAACATATCCCACTCAATTTCTTTCGCTTCGATAAAGTGTTCAGATGCGTGCTCGCCGAGAGCGCTCATCATAACTTCATCGCTCTTAAGCAATTGAAGTGCATCGTATAGTGTTGCAGGAAGATCTGTAATGCCTTCTGCTACGCGCTCGTCTTTGTCCATAACATAGATATTCCGCTCAGTTGGCTCAGGAGGCGTCATTTTGTTCTTGATACCGTCTAGTCCAGCTGCTAGTAGAACTGCCATTGCAAGGTATGGATTTGCAGATGGGTCTACGCTACGTACTTCGATACGAGTGCTGATTCCGCGTGATGCTGGTACACGGATAAGCGGACTACGGTTACGAAGAGACCAAGCAACGTAGCAAGGTGCTTCGTATCCAGGTACAAGACGCTTGTAAGAGTTAACAGTTGGGTTAGTTACCGCTGTGAACGCTTCAGCGTGCTTCATCGTTCCTGCGATAAATTGACGTGCTGTTTCGCTTAGACCAAGCTCGTCTTTTGGATCGTAGAATGCATTTTCCCCGTCTTTGAACAGAGACATGTTCGCATGCATACCTGAGCCGTTAACACCGAAAAGTGGCTTTGGCATGAACGTTGCATGCAAGCCGTGTTTACGAGCGATTGTTTTAACCGCTAGTTTAAACGTTTGGATGTTATCACATGTTGTAATGGCATCAGCGTATTTAAAATCAATTTCGTGCTGTCCAGGTGCTACTTCATGGTGAGAAGCTTCGATTTCAAAGCCCATGTCCTCAAGCTCAAGTACGATATCACGGCGACAGTTTTCACCTAGATCTGTAGGAGCAAGGTCAAAGTATCCGCCTTTATCGTTAAGCTCAAGCGTTGGTTCACCGTTCTCATCCATTTTGAATAGGAAAAATTCTGGCTCTGGTCCAATATTGAAGTCAGAGAAACCAAGCTCTTCCATTTCTTTAAGAACGCGTTTAAGCACTGAACGAGGATCCCCATCGAAAGGAGTGCCATCAGGGCTGTAAATGTCACAGATAAGACGAGCTACTCTTCCTTTTTCAGATGACCATGGGAAAACGACCCATGAATCGAGGTCTGGATAAAGATACATATCGGATTCTTCAATACGAACGAACCCTTCGATAGAAGAACCGTCAAACATCATTTTATTATCAAGAGCTTTTTCAAGCTGATCAACTGGAATTTCTACGTTCTTAATAATCCCTAGTAGGTCAGTAAACTGCAAGCGAATAAACTTTACGTTCTCGTCTTGCGCCATCTTCTTAATATCGTCTGCCGTGAATTTGTTAGCCATGTAAAATGAATCCTCCTTAAGAAATATAAAGATTTAGTGAATCCGTTGGACAAACTGCACGAGTAAAACTATAAGATCTGTATCTGATCGACTCGCCGTACGTGGGCAATACGAATAAATGCCAAAATTCTGAACAAACTGAGAATTCGCAATTGCCACTTCCTTCTTCACTTACTTAACAATATACTATAGCCTTCACATCATCGTGTTAAAGTACGTTAGATAATCTAACATCATTTTTAAACAAAAAAACAGCAGAGATCGACTCGACCCCTGCCTTTATTCCCAATTATACTGTGATCAAACCTTTTATTAACAATTCATCGACCGCTCGAAGCACACTTATTTTCACGTGTTCAAACGTAAGCCCACCTTGAACGTATGCTACGTACGGCGGTCTTAGTGGACCATCTGCCGATAATTCAAGACTTGCTCCTTGGATAAACGTACCCGCCGCCATGATGACATCATCTTCATACCCTGGCATATAAGCAGGTTCAGGGCGCACATGCGCATTAACTGGTGAAGCAGATTGTATCGCCTGACAGAATGCAACCATGCGTTCCCGATCGTTAAATTGCACAGATTGAATGAGATCCGTACGCATACTATTCCAGTGTGGTGTTGTATTAAACCCAGCAGCTTCTAAAAGGGCCGAGCTGTAAACAGCACCTTTCACAGCCTGCCCTACTGTATGTGGCGCGAGAAAAATACCTTGATACATTTCTTGCAAGGAATAGAGTGAAGCGCCCACTTCTCTACCAATTCCAGGTGACGTTAACCTGTAACCACAAAGTTCAATTAAGTCCTCTCTGCCAACAAGATAACCGCCTGTTTTAACAATTCCTGCCCCAGGATTTTTAATAAGGGAGCCTGCGATTAAATCAGCACCGACGTGACAGGGTTCAAGCTCTTCAACAAATTCACCATAACAGTTATCTACAAACACAACCACGTCTTCTTTAATTGATTTAACGAATTCAATCATTTCACGGATCTCATCAATTGTGAAAGATGGACGATTGGCGTATCCCTTTGAACGCTGAATTCCGATTACTTTTGTCTGATCCGTCATAGCCTCACGGACAGCATCGTAATTAACCGCTCCGTCAGACAGTGCAATATCTTGGTAACCAATGTTAAAATCTTTTAATGAGCCGTTACCGGTCCCGCGTTTTCCTACGATTTCTTCTAGCGTGTCGTATGGAGCTCCCGTGATATAGAGAAGCTCGTCTCCCGGTCGTAATACTCCGAAAAGAGCCGTTGCAATTGCATGTGTACCAGAAACGATTTGTGGCCTTACAAGACCGGCTTCTCCACCAAAAACATCTGCATATAGTTTCTCAAGCGTATCTCTTCCATCATCGTCGTAGCCGTATCCTGTTGATGGGGTAAAATGAAAATCACTTATCCGATTTTGATGAAATGCCTGTAAAACGCGGTACTGATTTGCTTCGACTCGTTCGTCAATTTCTCTAAGAACAGGTTGAATTTTATTTTCTGCATCTCTTGATAGTTTCTTAAGTTCATCCTGGTGTGTAAAATGTTTAAACATGTTTGTCTACTCCTAGTCGTTGTTCCACTCTTTCACGATTCGTTCGTAAAGATGTTGTGGTGCATAGCCTTTGCATCTGTAGTGGTCCTTCTCTTCATCCCATTTACGTTCTAAAAGCACGGTGTTACTTTGTAGATAAGCAAGCTTATCGCCTTGATCAGCCTGAATCGAAATAGAGAAGTACTCCATTTGCTTCAAAACTTCTTTTTGAAGACGATCGTTTAGACTTATCAAGTTAGACTTCTTTAAAGCCGAAATGTGAATTTGTTCGTTCACACTGCTGTGCACAGCAGGATCCGCACGGTCCATTTTATTAAAGACCGTTAATACAGGAATGTGTGATGCTTTTAAATCCTTCAACAACTTAAGAACGATTTCTTCGTGTCGTGCTCGATCAGGATGTGAAGCATCAATAACGTGAAGAATAAGGTCGGCTTCGGTCGCTTCTTCAAGCGTAGATTTAAACGACGCAACAAGCGTTGTTGGAAGATCCTGTATGAAACCAACTGTATCCGTTAAGAGTACATTGTAACCATTTGGAAGCTTCAACTGTCTTGTCATTGGATCAAGCGTTGCAAACAACTTGTCCTCTTCATATGAATCTGAATTAGTTAATCGATTAAATATCGTTGATTTACCAGCGTTCGTATAGCCAACTAAAGCAACCTGCATCGTTTCATTCCGTTTTCTTCTTGCTCGATACTGTTCACGATGCTTGACTGTATGATCAAGCTGTTTCTTTAAGTCGGTAATACGGTTCCGAATATAGCGGCGATCCGTTTCTAGCTTCGTTTCCCCCGGTCCTCTGGTACCAATACCGCCCCCAAGCCTTGATAAGGACGTTCCTTGTCCTGCAAGGCGTGGAAGCATGTATTGAAGCTGTGCAAGTTCAACCTGAAGCATGCCTTCTCTTGATCTCGCTCGCTGTGCGAAAATATCAAGAATGAGCTGAGTGCGATCAATCACTCTAGCATCAAGTTCTTCTGAGAGGTTACGAAGTTGACTTGGAGAAAGTTCGCTATTAAAAATAACGATACTTGCTTCCTTTTCCTCAATAAGCTCGGAAAGTTCTTCTACCTTCCCTCTCCCTATAAATGTAGCAGAATGAATACGTTCACGTTTTTGCGAAAGAGTGCCTTCAACTACTCCACCTGCTGTTTTTGTTAAAGCAGCAAGCTCATCCATCGAATAAGCAAACTGCTCATCAGTATATTTTTGAAGCTGACATCCAATCAATATTGCCGGTTCAGCTACTTCAATTCGTTCTTTATTCAAAGGTTCGTTCCCTGCCTTTATCTATCAGTCTGTTCCCATCATACCAGAACCACATTTAATCTTCTACAGGGATGTCTTCTGGTAATAAGAGCTCTAATGATGAACGGTCGATGACTTTTGCTTGAAGCAGCCTAACTGCCTGTTTCCTAATGGCCTTCTCAATGATATTTCGCACAAATCTTCCATTACTAAAAGCGGCTGTTTCACGTTCACGCTTTTTAATAAAACTTTGCTTCAACTTCCACTCTGTTTCTTTTGAGAAGCGATACTGACGTTCTGCTGCCATCTTTCGAGCGATTTCCAAGAGCTGCTCATTTGAGTAGTCTGGGAAATCAATAACCAGGGGAAAGCGAGACGGTAAGCCAGGGTTTAACGAAAGAAAATGCTCCATTTCGTCAGAATACCCGGCGAGGATAAGGATAAAATCCTTATGATAGTCTTCCATTGCTTTTACTAACGTATCGATTGCTTCTTTTCCAAAGTCCTTCTCTCCGCCACGTGCGAGTGAATAAGCTTCATCGATAAAAAGGATGCCACCTTTTGCTTTCTTAACTAAATCCCTCGTTTTCTGTGCTGTATGACCAATGTATTCTCCGACTAGATCTGCACGTTCTACCTCAATCAGGTGTCCTTTAGAAAGCACATTCATCTCAAGAAATAATGTACCAAGAAGACGAGCAACTGTTGTTTTGCCTGTGCCTGGATTTCCCTTGAACATCATATGGAGTGCTTGCGTATTCTGCTTTAAACCGTTCTCTTGCCTGCACTTGTTCACATACAGCCAGGCATAAACTTCTTTCAGTAAGTATTTCATTTCTTTAAGACCTATTAGCTGTTCCATTTCCTGTTGAATTCGTTCAAGCGGGATATGCTTTTTAGACGCTTCACTAAGCGCTGCGTCAGCCACTTCCTGTACGCCTTCGTTTTGACGCAGAACAATGTTAATTTGACTACTCTTTCGCTGTGTAATCGAATGCTGCAAGATACTCACCTCGCTTTGATCTGACACGATAGTATACGCTCCTGCCCAGAATTCGTGACAAAAGCCCAAAAGAAAAACACTCTAGACAGAGTGTTTAGCTAAACCGCGGAACGTAAGATTCAGGTATGGTGACTTTTTGTTCACCTTTTGGATCCTGGTACGATCGATAACAGGTGAGGTAATCACCATCTTCTACTACATCTATTTCGAGCACATAACCATTTGATCGTTCTAGCATCTTTATGAATACTTCACCATCATGAAGCGAATAAAGAACAAATTCACTTTTTAAATGAGTTATCTCTTTCTTTTGTACTTCAGCTAATTTTCTAAATACATCACAAAATCTTTCTTTTGGAACCATGTGCTTGCCCTTGCCTGCAGCTTTGGTGATACTAACGACTTGTTCAGCTTTATGAATGATTTTCTCCATTATTTTACTCATTCTATTCCTCCATTTATTTGATTTCTGGGAGGTTTCGCACTTCACTCATCATTTCGGCTCCACATAACGGACATGCTGGCGTATCAGAAAATGAGTAATCTGCCCGCATCCAGCCCGCGCAATCTCCACCTGAACATGACCATACGTCTGTATCCACTTCTGGAATCGGTTCTTGCTGCTGTTTTGAAAAAAAGGCCATAACAACCGCTCCTTTTCTATTTGGTACCTACAGTATTCCCACAAATCCCAAAATCATGTAAATGCTTTGAAATAAATTCTATAGTGAATTTGTTATAATGGAAGAAAACAGAAGGGGGCAACACTATGGAGCTCTTTGAACAAACGCTTCCTGAATTTCTTGAAGAATACCTTCAATCGCTTGAACGCAAAGGCAGAAAAGCATCTACCCTAAGGCGTTATCGCTATGACCTTGTTGACTTCACCTTCTGGCTACGGACCTATCATCGAAGTGTCGATTTCGAGAGCTTTCGTCAGTTGACATCCGAAAGGCTTCAGGAATACATTCGGTTTCTGCATTTAGAACGACACTATTCCGAGCGAACGCTTAAACGGATCATGACTGTCCTAAATCAAGTATATCGTTATTATATGTCGTTAAACCGAACAAAGAACAATCCAATGAAAGAAGTTGTCCTTCCTACAAGTGATGTTTCAGGGTACATTGATACTGATTTTCTTCTTGAGGAGGAATGCGAAAAGTTATTAGAAACGATTGTCTCTCTTGATGATCTAACAGAAAATCAGTTAAGGGCACGAGCGTTTTTAATTGACCGCAATTTAATGATTGTTCGTCTTTTCCTTTCGTATGGCCTTACGCTTCAAGAGCTATGCGGACTCTCGATGAAAGACGTCTCTTTCGAACAGAATGAACTTCTCGTCACGTCTGCTTATGGGAAACGGACCGTACACCTTGACGTTGACCATAAAAAAGTTCTTTATTCTTATTATCATACGATTCCTGCTCCTGTAAGACCAAGGTTAAAAAGTGATGACCCTTTGTTCGTATCTTTTGATTTCCAGCGTCAGACGTATAGGTGGAGCTATGAAGTTGATCGCCCGAAACGACTGACAGAAATTGCTGTGCAAAAAATGATTAGGCAAGAAGTCCAGCGCGCTGGACTTAGAAAAGGAGTTTCAGCACAACACATGAGGCGTACATGTGTTATTCGAGCCATTGAAAACGACTTGTCGATCAATCAGCTTCGCATTCAGTTCGGAATGAAATCAGATTTAACGCTGAAACGCTATATTGATTACATGGAAAAACAGCAAATGACATCCTAGATCTCTTGATATGAAAAAGTCCCTCATCCTGCATAAATCAGAACGAGGGACCAGGTTTTTACTTGTCAGACTCAAAATTTATTTCAACTGATCGCTGTGGAGCGAAAGTAGAAATGGCGTGTTTGTAAATCAATTGTTGTTTTCCGTCGGACTCAAGGATTATCGTGAAGTTATCAAATCCTTTGATCGTCCCTTTTAGCTGAAATCCATTAAGCAGGTAAACTGTAACAAAAACATTGTCTTTTCTCAATTGGTTCAAAAACTGATCCTGGATGTTAATTTGCTGCTTCATTGTCAGTCCTCCTCTTTTTCTCTAAAGGCATTCAATTACTACATTTCTAGCTTTCTGCTAACTTTCCTGCAACAAATTGCAAGATTGTTTGGATTTTTTCTTCCCGCTTCTCAGTCATATCGAACCAATCCATCTCCATTTGATGGCGAAACCAGGTTAGTTGACGTTTCGCATACCTTCTCGAGTTTTGTTTCAGTTCACTCACGGCTTCTTCATACGAGATGCGACCATCGATGTAGCGGTAGATTTCCTTATAACCAATCGCTTGCACAGACTGACAATTTAGAACACCCGAAGCATGAAGACGTCTCGCTTCCTCTAGTAAACCAGCCTCCATCATAAGGTCGACCCTTCGATTAATACGATCATAAAGGAAGTCACGATCCATCGTAAGACCTACATTAACGAGATTATAAGGAGAATGTTCTGGGAGAGCGTCTTTCGATGCCGATACCGGCTCCCCAGTTACATGATAGACTTCAAGCGCCCTTATCACTCTTCTTACATTATTCGGGTGTACACTTTTATAGCTTACAGGATCAATTCCTTTAAGCCTCGCATGGAACGCTACAGCACCTTCTTCTTCTGCAAGTCGTTCAAGTTTCTCGCGATATTCAGGATCTTCTTTTGCTTCAGAGAAAGCATATTGATGCGTGACTGCTTTAACATAAAGACCTGTTCCACCAGCTATAATTGCCACTTTCCCGCGTCTATTAATATCAGACACAAGGTCTGTAGCAAGTTCCTGAAATTCAGCAGCAGAAAAGCTTTCCTTAGGATCTTTAATATCAATCAAATAATGGGGAATCCCTTCCATCTCTTCTTCCGTCACTTTAGCCGTTCCGATGTCCATGCCTCTATAAATTTGCATTGAATCTCCACTGATGATTTCACCGTCAAGTGCTTTTGCAAGTTCAATACTTGTCTTCGTTTTGCCAACAGCAGTTGGACCGAGAACAGTAACTAGTTTTTGTTTCTCTTTATCCATATATTTCACGTACTTTCCTTCAATGTTTTCTGTTCGTCACATAACCCTCTTAAACATTTTCTCCATCTCATACGTAGAGTAATGTATGATAATTGGTCTACCGTGAGGACATGTATATGGATCAATTGATTGACGTAACGTTTCAAGTAGGGTGAATACTTCATCATCGCGTAAATGACGATTCGCCTTAATGGATTTCTTACACGACATCATGATGGCCGCTTCTTCACGAAGTTTCTTCACGTCGATTGCACGGTTATCAACAACTTCTTGAATCAGTTCCTCGATCGTATTCTGTTCGGCCCCTCTAGGAAACCAGACTGGATGAGAGCTCACCATATAGCTATTTCGTCCAAATGATTCAAGAAAAACGCCAACTTTAGCAAGATCTTCTATTCTACTATCAATAATAGCCGATTCAGACGTATTATACTCAAGCGTAAATGGCACAAGAAGTTCTTGTAAGACGGGATCAATTTCACCAACTTTTTCACGGTAAAATTCATACTTAATTCGCTCCTGTGCGGCATGCTGATCGATGATATATAGCCCGTTCTCATTTTGAGCAAGAATGTAGGTTCCATGCATCTGTCCAATTGGATAAAGTGGCGGAATGCGAGTTTCGCTATCGTTCGTTTCTTTCACATAATCCATTGCCATTTCTAGTTCATCACGTAGCTCTGGTTCTTTTGTAATGACAGGATCATAGTGGTCAGACTTTAACTCTTCCTTTACACTAAACGGCTCATGGAAATCCCTTGTGACTGGAGCAGTTTCTTCATAGCGATTCGTTTGATTCTCAGGTTCCTTTATATGCTGAACCTGCTCTTCCTCTTGCACCTTAGGTCGATCATGCTGAAATTGAAAAGCAGGTTGCTCGCTTTCTGACTCCTTTTTCTTTGGCAACGATTGTTCAGGGATAAGTTCAATTTTCTTGAAGATTCCTTTAATGGCATTTTCAATTGCCAACGCAAGATCTTGTTCTTTACTAATGCGCGCTTCGAGTTTCGAAGGATGGACGTTTACATCAATTAACGTTGGGTTCATCTTAATGTGAAGGACAACGATCGGATACCGTCCAATTGGAAGTAGCGTATGATAGCCCTGTTGAATCCCTTTTGATATTGTGAAATTCTTAATGTAGCGGCCGTTAATCACGAGCGATATATACTGCCTTGACGCTCGGGTTAATTCCGGTTTGGCGGCATAGCCCGTCACTGTAAAATCAATCGTCTCTGCATGCAATGGAAGCATTTTTCTAGCTGTGTTATAGCCATAAATTGCCGCTATTACTTGTAAAAGATCACCATTTCCAGTTGTAGACAGCAGTTTCTTACCATTATGAAAGAAGCGAAAGGCAATGTCAGGGTGGGCCATCGCTTGACGGTTAATCACATCTGCAACGTTCGCAAGTTCTGTGTGAACGGTTTTCATATGCTTTAAACGAGCTGGCGTGTTATAGAATAAGCCAGTAATCGTCATTTCCGTCCCTTTTCGGCTATCGGTCGCTTTGAACTCAGCCACTTTTCCTGCTTCTATTCGTACATAGGTTCCTGCCGCTTCACCCGTTGATGTTTTTAATTCAAGATGAGAAACAGCTGCGATACTTGGAAGGGCCTCACCACGGAACCCGAGCGTTTCAATTTGAAATAAATCCCGCTCATTTTTAATTTTACTTGTAGCATGACGGAAGAAAGCGAGCTTACAATCTTCCTCATCCATCCCACTACCATTATCTACGATGCGGATTTTGGAAAGACCGCCTTCTTCTATTTCAATTGAAATTTCACTGCTCTCTGCATCAATGGCATTCTCAACCAGTTCTTTTACGACAGAAGCCGGCCTTTCGACTACTTCACCAGCAGCGATCTTGTTCGAAAGCTGATCATCAAGCTGTACGATCTTTCCCATTGTCCTCACCTTTCTTCCTTTATGACTTTAAGTGCTTCTTCAACTCATACAACGTATTAATCGCGTCCATTGGCGTCATTTCCATAATATCAACAGTTTTCAACCGATCAAGAATCGCTTTTTCACCAGGAGATCTTGTCGTTCTCGGCTTCGCGTCTTCATTAAAGAAAGCAAGCTGCGCTTCTTCCTCCAAAGCCGCCTTCTCTTTACTAGATTCAACTGTGCTAGGCTCTACATCAGCATTTGAAACTGTATCTGAATCTGATTCGAACTCTTTGAGTATCTCTTCAGCACGCTTGATAAGCAGTTCGGGCAAATTCGCAAGCTGGGCTACATGAATCCCATAGCTTTTATCCGCTGATCCATCGTGGACTCGGTGTAAGAATACAACTCGTCCTTTTTCTTCAACTGCCTTCACGTGAACGTTCTTAACACGATCAAGTTCTTCCTCAAGGGTTGTAAGCTCATGATAGTGAGTAGAGAAAAGTGTTTTGGCTCTTACTTCACTATGCACGTATTCAATAATCGATTGGGCGAGTGCCATACCATCATAAGTAGAAGTCCCTCTCCCGATTTCATCAAGAAGAATTAAGCTATCTTGGGTAGCGCGCGTGATCGCGTAGTTAGCTTCAAGCATTTCCACCATGAACGTACTTTGACCTGCTGCTAGATCATCTGCAGCACCGATTCTTGTAAAAATCTGATCAAAAACTGGTAAAACGGCAGATTCAGCTGGCACAAAGCAACCAATTTGACCAAGAATGGAGATCAACGCTAGCTGCCTCATGTACGTACTTTTCCCGCTCATGTTAGGACCTGTTATAAGTAGAATTTCTCGATCACGATCCATCATCACATCGTTCGCTACATATTCTCGACCTTTTAGCATTTTTTCAACTACAGGGTGACGTCCACCTTCAACCTCTACTTTCCGTTCTTTTGAGAAGATAGGCTTAGTAAATCGATTTTCTTCACTTACAACCGCAAAGGACTGGAGAACATCGAGTTCACTAATTTTTCTAGCCAATTGCTGTAGCTGTGGAATAAACGCTTTAACCTCTTCACGCACATTGGAGAATAAAGTATATTCTAGATCCACAATTTTTTCTTCCGCTTCTAGAATCAACGTTTCCTTTTCCTTAAGCTCAGGTGTAATAAACCGCTCGGCATTAGAAAGGGTTTGTTTACGCTCATATCTGCCTTCAGGAAGATTAGGGAGATTTGATCTAGTGACTTCAATATAATAACCAAATACTTTGTTATAACCGATTTTGAGCGATTTAATTCCAGTCCGCTCCCGCTCCTGCATTTGAAGGGATGCGATCCAATCTTTACCGTTACGACTCGCATCACGATATTTATCAAGGTCGACATGATACCCATCTCGAATCATTTGTCCTTCCTTAACCGAAAGCGGTGGGTTATCTTCAATTGCATCTTGCAGTAGCTTTACAAGTTCTTCACATGGAAGAATTTCTTCCCCGAGCTCCTTTGCATATGGATTATCAAGCGAGTTGACAGCTTGCTTAATTTCAGGAATTTTTTCAAGCGACTTTCTTAGTTGTACAAGATCTCTAGCATTTAAATTCCCAAAAGCAACCTTCCCAGCAAGACGTTCTAAATCATAAACACCTTGAAGCTGTTCTCTGATCGTTTCCCGTTCGAAAAATTGCTTCATCAGCGTTTCAACAAGCTCCTGGCGCTTTTCTATCTCCCTTTGCTTCAAAAGTGGTCGTTCTACCCATTGCTTTAAAAGTCTCCCGCCCATAGCAGTAACAGAACTATCGAGAAACCAGACTAGAGAGCCTGTCCGTTTTTTGTCGCGAATCGTCTCAACGAGTTCAAGATTTCGTTTTGAGTTTACATCAAGCTTCATATATTGAGATATATGATAATGACGAAGAGCCTGCAAGTGATCCATCGACCGCTTCTGTGTTCGAATTAAGTACTGAAGCAAACGACCAAACACATCCAATAGCTTTGGTTGATCGATATGGTCACTAAGCGTGGTTAACGCTTCAGGGATCGTAGTGTCGTCCTCAATCGAAATCGTTACTGTCATCCGTTCTTGAATCGCATTTGACAGCTCTACACACTCGCTACTCAGAACCACTTCACGTGGTGCAAGGTTGGAAAGCTCTCCAATCACTTCATGGTGATCACCAGCCAAAATGGTGGCCATTGATTCACCAGTCGTTAAATCATTTGCTGCAAGGGCAAAGGTATCATTTTCAAATGCAGAAATCGCAACAATGTAATTGTTTTCTTTCTCTTTGATTAAGTGATCAGACATGACCGTTCCTGGCGTAATGAGCTGAACAACTTCTCTTCTCACAACCCCTTTAGCCTGCTTTGGATCCTCCGTTTGCTCACAAATCGCAATCTTATAGCCTTTGGTTACTAGTTGAGATATATAATTATCAGCAGCATGGTAAGGTACGCCACACATCGGAATGCGCCCCTGCTCTCCACCATCTCTGCTCGTTAATGTAATTTCCAATTCCTTCGATGCACGTGTCGCATCATCAAAAAACATTTCATAAAAATCGCCTAAACGAAAAAATAAAAAGGCATCCTGATACTCTGCCTTAATTCTAAGATATTGCTCCATCATAGGTGTATATCGCGCCATGATTCTTCTCCACCAATCTTAATTCTATTCACATCATAGTATAGCATACCAGTAAAGTGGAAGTGGATGATTAGGTCCTACTAGTGTGAACTGCTTCCATAGCGATGAACCCAAATAAAAACCAGGAAGAAGGTTTGCTTCTCCCTGGTATAGCTATTCTTCAAGATCACCAATTAAAAAGTTCGGATCTAAATCTTCAAACTCTTCATCATCAACTTCATAATCCCAATCATCGTCGTCTCCACAGCCATCTGGATTTACGTAGACACAAATTTTAGTTTCCCCAATTACTTCAACGAGGAACTCTCTCTCTACCTGGACAATGATTTTGTGACCACTCGGAGCTATGGTAGCTTCAAGTGCATTCGGCTCTTGTATCGCTTTTGCCACTACTTCTTCAGCCACACAGTCTTTGTCTTTATAGCGAAGAGGAATTTCTTCACGGTATTTTACATTTTCTGTTACGACTTCTGTTTTCGTATTATGGCTGTAAGAGTACCAGATATTAATGTCATAAGAGCCTTCAACGACTACGCAGTCACCGTGCTTCTTTGAAGTAAATTCATTGTTAATAATCCAACAACCTAGAATACTTGATGGTTTATGCGATGGTGTTACTGTGTGTGTATCCTGTGTAAATTTACGCCCTTTTCCGCAAACTGCTTTGGCGAATATCTCTCTGTAATTATAATCCTCTGACATCGATCATACCTCCTCTTCCAATCTTCATTCTCATCCTATGCAAGACAAACGACTAGTGTGCCTCTTTTTTTATCCCACCCTTAAGTGGCAGTAATTCCTCCACCTTTAAATGGAAGTTTCACTCTATCAAGGCTGTTCCACTATCAGTCTATGTCTTTAATGTCCAATGCTTTACAACCTTTTGATATTTTTCTTAAAAAATTATGGTATATGAAATTAAATTTACAGAACAAATAAAAAAAGCCGGGATTTTCTCCCGACTTTTACCTTACTTACATCCAGGTCCGCTTTGGGTTGATCCAGTCGTTCCTTCTAGAACATTCCCACCAGTTGCCTCGATAATTTCATCTGTTACAGTATTCGAAATTGTATTTGCAACCAGCTGAAGCAAGTCATTCACATCTGACTGTGAACGCTTGAATTCCTGAACAACAGGAATTTCATCAAGCTGCTGCATGAGCTTATCAATACGCTCGTCCTTTTCTTTCAACGCTTCATGTTTTGAATAGTGTTGAAGATTAACTGCTTCTTTTTGTTCAAGTTTAATGCGAGCGATTAAGCTTTGCACCTTTTTATTTTCGTTAATTTTTGCTTCAGCACGTTTGAAGAAATCAACTTCCTCTGTTTCTGAAACTAGCTTAGCAAGATCTTTTGCTTTTGCAATTACTTCCATTCTTGACATCATTATGCATTCACCTCAGCCGTTTTTTCGATATATTCTCCATCAAGAGACCACGTTTTTGCTTTCGTGATTTTTACTTGTACCAATTGACCTATTAGAGATTTAGGACCTCTAAAGTTAACTACTTTGTTTTTTCTCGTATACCCAGAAAGGACATCAGCATTCTTCTTGCTTTCTCCTTCAACGAGCACTTCAACAATTTCACCTTCAAAGACCGCGTTATTTTTCGCTGCCATCTCATTAACAAGAGCATTCAATCGTTGAAGACGCTCTTTCTTCACATCCATTGGAACGTTATCCTGCATCTTAGCTGCTGGAGTTCCATCACGCTGTGAATAAATAAATGTATAGGCACTGTCATATTCCACTTCTTTAACAAGCTCGATTGTTTCCTCGAATTGTTCATCGGTTTCGTTAGGAAAACCAACGATGATATCTGTAGTAAACGTTGCATGTGGCATTACTTTCTTTATCTTACGAACAAGCTCTAGATACGTTTCTCGTGTATAGCGACGGTTCATTAATTTCAGAACGTCATTACTACCGCTTTGAACAGGAAGGTGAATATGGTCAACTAAGTTCCCACCTTGACCGAGTACTTCTACTAGACGATCATCAAAGTCACGAGGATGACTTGTTGTAAACCTGACTCTAGGAATATCGATTTTATGAATCTCATTCATTAAGTCTCCCAGACCATAATCGATATCTTCTAAATCTTTCCCATAAGCGTTTACATTCTGTCCAAGGAGAGTAACTTCTTTATAACCTTTAGCTGCAAGGTGACGTACTTCCTGAATAATATCTTCCGGTCGACGACTACGTTCTTTACCCCTTGTATATGGAACGATACAGTATGTACAGAACTTATCGCAACCGTACATAATATTGACCCAGGCTTTGATTTCACCTTTTCTCGTTCTCGGAAGGTTTTCAATGATGTCGCCTTCTTTTGACCATACTTCCATCACCATTTCTTTACCAAATACAGCTTGCTCCATTAATTCTGGTAAACGATGGATATTATGTGTACCAAAAATCAAATCCACGAATTGGTGTTTTTGCATAATGCGATTTACCACAGATTCCTCCTGTGACATACAACCGCATACGCCAATGATGAGATTAGGGTTTTCCATTTTCAAAGGCTTTAAGTGTCCTAGTTCTCCAAACACCTTATTCTCGGCATTTTCTCGAATTGCACACGTATTTAAAAGAACCACATCAGCTTCTTCCACTGCTGTCGTTGCTTCATATCCCATCTCTTCAAAAATACCTGCCATAATTTCTGTATCATGCTCATTCATTTGACATCCGTATGTACGAATCAAGAACTTCTTGTCTTTCCCGAGATTCTTAATGTTCTCTGGAATTTCAAAATCGTAATGAACATTCACATTTTCTTTCCCACGCCGCTTTGCATCCTTTAAGTTAGGTGCCTGGTACGTCGTCTGAAAATACTTCGCAAAGTCTTCTGTTGTCTTCTCTGTCTTTTTCACATTGATTTGTGAATCTAACCTTTGCTTTTCGTTCATGTCGTTAACTCCTTTCCAATTAAAAGGATGACCCTGCTATGAAAAAGAGCATCATGCTCCTAAACTTAGAAAACAGGCTAATGAAAGTCATATTTCAAAAAAGCCTCTGTTTTATTCGTTATCCTTTATCGTCAAATAAAAAATGTGTAACCAGTGGACATTCCTTTATTATAAGGGTTTCAGAGTATTTAAGCAATGAGAGCTCACAACAACTAAACGACTTTTAACTCTATTAACTAACACAAAAAAAGAAGGGGGATTGCTCCCCCTCACGTTCACTTACAGTATACCAAGCTCTTTTGCAGACTTTTCAAAAGCATCGAGCGCTTCTTGAAGGTCTTCTTTTGAATGTTGAGCGGTAACGATCGTGCGGACGCGCCCCTTTCCTTTTGCAACAGTTGGGAAAGCAATTCCCTGTGCGAATACGCCATTTTCAAATAGCTTATCAGAGAACTTATGCGTTAGTGCTTCATCACCAATAATAACCGGTGTTACTGGCGTTTCACTAATACCTGTATCAAAACCGAGGTTTTCTAATCCGGCTTTGAAGAACTTCGTATTATCCCAGAGTTTTTCAATCAATTCTGGTTCTTCTAAAAGGACATCGATGGCTGCAGAGCACGCTGCTGTTACGGCAGGCGGGTGTGATGTACTAAATAGGAACGGACGACCTTTGTGGATCAGATAATCGCGAAGTGTTTTTGTACTCGCGATATACCCCCCAAGAACACCAATTGCTTTACTAAGTGTACCAACTTGAATATGAACGCGACCGTTCAGACCAAAATGATCAACTGTTCCACGTCCATTTGCTCCAAGTACACCACTCGCATGAGCATCATCAACCATCACAAGGGCATTGTATTTCTCACAAAGTTCCACAATTTCAGTTAGTGGTGCGATATTTCCGTCCATTGAGAAAACACCATCTGTTACGACTAGACGAGTACGATAATCTTGAGTTTCTTGAAGGGCTTTCTCTAGATCTTCCATATCTGTATGTTTATAAATGCGGCGTCCAGCTTTCGTTAAACGGATGCCGTCGATAATCGATGCATGATTTAACTCATCTGAAATAACAACGTCTTCTTTTGTTAGGATTGCCGAAAGTACTGCTTGGTTAGTGGCAAATCCAGATTGAAGTACGAGTGCAGCTTCTGTATGCTTGAATTCCGCAAGCTTTTCTTCAAACTGTTCATGCATGGAAAGCGTACCGGCAATTGTACGAACGGACCCCGTTCCTGCACCGTACTTTTCAACCGCTTCAATCGCTGCTTCTTTCATTTTCGGATGATCTGTTAGTCCAAGATAGTTATTGGACGAAAGCTGGATGACATTTTTCCCTTTGATTGTAACGCGTGATCCTTGCGCTGATTCTAATGGAATAAGGTTACGAAAGACACCTTCCTCCTGCATTTGATCAAGCTCTTCCTGAAGATATTCAAAACCTTTCATTGGTTGGCCTCCTCTTCGTTATGTAACAGCTCTTAACGAGCCTTATGGATGCAATACTACCTTACCACATTTACCCTCAATCATTAATTCGAAGCCTTTTTCAAAGTCCTCAAGCGGAAAGTGATGTGTAATCATTGGCTCAACATCGACCTGACCTGATTGTAGAAGCCCTGAAACCTGACGCCATGTTTCAAACATTTTTCTTCCCGTAATTCCCTGCACAGTTATCCCTTTAAAAACGATATCATTCGTAACATCAATTTCAACCGGACGAACAGGAAGACTTAGAATTGATACTCTCCCACCATTGGTTACCATCTTAAATCCTTGATTCATCGCTATTGGATGACCTGACATTTCACAAACAACATCTACACCATGACCGTTTGTAAGTTCATGTACAACATCAAGAGGATTTTCATTGCGTGAATTAATAACTGTTGTTGCGCCCATTTCTTTGGCAAGATCTAGTCTGTAATCATTTAAATCAAGCGCGATAACTTGTGAAGCGCCAGCTGCTTTTGCAACACCAACAGCCATGATACCAATTGGTCCACATCCAATAATTGCGACCGTTTTCCCTGCTACGTCCCCTGCAAGAACCGTATGTACCGCATTCCCCATTGGTTCCTGAACAGATGCCACATCAAAGGATAACGATTCAGGATTTTTCCAAATGTTTTGTGAAGGCAATGCCACGTACTCTGCAAAACATCCATCTGTATCAACACCAATAATCTTTGTGTTTTCACAAATGTGAAATTTACCTGTTAAACATTGTGGACATTGATTACAAACAATGTGCGTTTCGGCTGACACGTGATCACCGATTTCAAGATTTGTTACATTCTTGCCTTTTTCTACAACTACTCCTGCAAATTCATGTCCAAATACGTACGGAGGATTCACCCGACTTTGAGACCACTCATCCCAAGTATAAATATGTACATCTGTACCGCAAATCGATGTTGCTTTTACTTGAATTAATACTTCATTATCATTAATTTGTGGAATATCCACCGTTTGAAGTTGAGCACCTTTTTCACGCTCATGCTTCACAATCGCTTTCATCTTTCCTTCCACAGCGTACACCTCACTTATTTAGAACCTTAAACAACCACTGTTAACACAATCATTTTATCATTGATTGAATATACCGTAAAGTTGATGTGTCCTGTATATGCGGACACTTATAGTTTTATAAATGGAATATGTTTAAATGTACACGCCATTAAAAAAAGACCCTCCAGTGTTTGGGGGTCTGGGGGTCTCCGTTAGAATTCACATAAACTCAGCCATTAATTCCGTGAACTTTTCTTCAGGTAGACTCAGGTTTTGTTTAGATAGGGCTTCATCACTATAGCCTCTTACAGATTCCTGATAAGACGGCCTTGTAGGGTTATGGTAAATTAGGCCTTTTACAAGTCCATCATGCTCCATCAACGTTTGCATGGCCATCATGCGATTTGTAGGATCATACCCTTCGATATCGTTTAAACTTACTAGGTTTTGTTTGAACCAATCATATGTGTTCACTTTATTAAATGTCACACATGGGCTAAACACATTGATTAAGGAGAACCCTTTATGTTCGATACCTTGCTCAATAATGGCAACAAGATCCTTTAGATCTGTTGAGAAGCTCTGAGCGACAAAGCCACATCCACTGGAAAGCGCAAGTTCCATTATTGATAATGACGATTCGATTGAGCCAGATGGTGTGCTCTTCGTTTTAAACCCTTCTGCGCTAGTTGGTGAGGTTTGCCCCTTTGTAAGTCCATAGATCTGATTATCCATTACAATATATGTTACATCAATATTGCGTCTCATCGCATGAATCGTGTGTCCCATTCCGATTGCAAAACCGTCCCCATCACCACCAGAAGCGATCACAGTTAAGTCACGGTTAGCCATCTTTACACCCTGGGCTATCGGAAGTGAGCGCCCGTGGATTCCATGAAACCCATACGCATTGATATAGCCGCTAATTCGTCCAGAACAACCAATTCCTGAAACGACTGCAAGGTCATCTGGCACTAGCCCAACATTTGCTGCAGCACGCTGAATAGCAGCTTGAACAGAGAAATCACCACAGCCTGGACACCAGTTAGGTTTTACCTGATTTCGAAAATCTTTAAATGTGGCCATTTACTAACATCTCCTTGCATTGTTGATGAATATCACCTGGCAAGAATGGATTCCCGTCATATTTCAGAAGACTTTCAATCTTATCCCCGTGGCCTGCATTCATTTTCACAAGACTAGCAAGTTGCCCTGTTGCATTATGTTCCACAACGACTACTTTCTTCGCTCCTTTAAGCATTGGTAACAATTCATCGGAAGGAAATGGATGAACAAGTCGAATTTGTGCATGGTTTACTTTAAATCCATCTTCTTCAAGCCTTGGAATAGCTTCTTCAATACTACCCCTTGTCGAATTAAATCCAATCAATAGCACATCCGACTCTTCATGCTCTTCTCGCTTGTAGATTGGGACTGGAAACGATAAGTCACTAATTTTCCTCAGCCGCTTATCCATTTGATCCTTACGGTTTTCAGGAACTTCAGAAGGTTTTCCCGTCTCATCATGTTCTACTCCAGTCACATGGAAGATCCCATTCTTTGTGCCTGGAATAACACGGTTCGATACGCCGTCATCTGTTACTTCAAACCGTTTAAAGTATGCTTTATCTTCTCGTTCAGGAAGCTCTTGATCGTTTAGCTTCCCTCTCCTTATCTTTATTTTCTGATAGTCTAAAGGTTCAACTGTTTGTTTACCTAATGAAAGCTGTAGATCTGAAAGCAAGATGACAGGACATTGATATTCTTCTGCAAGATTAAAAGCCTCAATCGCATCATAGAATGCTTCTTCAACTGTGCTAGGAGCAATAACAATTTTAGGTATTTCTCCATGTGTTCCATAAATCATGGCAAGTAAATCAGACTGCTCCTGCTTTGTTGGAAGACCTGTACTTGGACCACCACGCTGTGTATCTACGATAACAAGTGGGGTTTCTGTAATACCGGATAATCCAATTGCTTCCATCATCAGAGATAATCCTGGTCCTGCTGAAGCGGTTAAAGTTCTTACTCCTGCATAATTCGAGCCAATTGCCATTGTCGCAGCGGCAATCTCATCCTCTGTCTGGATGACAGTACCACCAAACTCTGGTAGCTTCTTGATGAGATACTCCATAATTTCTGAAGCTGGCGTAATTGGATAAGCTGCCATCAATCTAGCACCACCAGCTAACGCCCCTAGTGCTATCGCATCATTTCCAATCATGAACATGCGATTCTTCCCATCGGCTTTTTGGAGAGACAACGCTTGAACACTGTTTCCAGCAGATTGAATAAAAGCATCTGCTCCACGTTGGATTGCTTCCATATTGCTCGTAACGACCTTTTCTCCCTTTCGTCCAAAAATCTCTTCCACGACCGCCTGATATGTTGCCGTGTCGACCCCGAGAGCTGCACTCGTTGCACCAATAGCAACCATATTCTTCATAAGTGATGTGCCAAGTTCTGTTGCGATCTCTGAAAAAGGAATGCTGACGAGCTCCGCCTTGCAACCATCTGGTTTAACAGGCTTGAATTTAGCGTCGCCAATAATAATGCCTCCGCTATGCAGTTCGTGAGCATTCACATCAATGGTTTCCTGATCAAATGCGATTAGCATGTCAAGATCATCAGAAACGGAGCGTACTTCTTTCGTACTTACACGTATCTTATTATTCGTATGCCCGCCTTTAATACGGGACGAAAAATGCCGGTAACCATATAAATAGTATCCCAAACGATTTAACGCAATCGCGAATATTTCACCTGTACTCTCAATTCCTTCACCCTGCTGCCCACCAACTTTCCACGAAAGTTGCTCGATCATATCGCCCCACCCTTTCTAATCTAGTACCTGAAACCGCTTGCTTATATTACTAGTTCGAAATAGGATTATAATTCCCTGCTCATTAATTCGACAAATACTAAATTCTTACTTATCAGGGCATTCTTGCGATCAAATTTTTACCTAAAAATCCATCTACTTGTTCATTGCTGTAATATCGATGCAGTTCCTCGATGAGGCGTGGATAATCATCATAGCGCTCTAGACCAGCAGGGACTTCATTAATACCATCAAAATCAGATCCGAGACCGATGTTTGATGTTCCACCAAGACTACATATATGCTCAATATGGTGAATAATATCTGATACGCTTGCATTTCGATCATTACGTAGAAATTTCGGAACAAAAGTAACGCCAATAAAGGAGTCTTTCTCAATTAACGCAGTAAGCTGCTGATTATCAAGATTTCGTGGATGTGTGCAAATTGCTTTTGCATTGGAGTGAGAAGCAATTACATAACGCCCCTGGTCCATTACATCCCAAAATGCTCGAACAGATAAGTGTGAGACATCAGTCCAAATTCGATGCTGGTTATGTAAATCGACAATACTTCTACCAAAGTCAGAAAGGCCAGCTCCCCTGGACTCAAGAATGCCGTCAGCCGTAGCATTGCCGTAATTCCAAGTAAGTCCTACTGATCGAACACCAAGACGAATAAGGGTTCTCAACCTGCCTGCTTCCATTCCGATCGCATCGCAACCTTCCAATGTAAGCATGGCACCAATCTTACCATCAGGTAGATTCTCAGCATCCTCTTTCGAATAAACGGGCACAACGTCATCGTAAGGTTTGATGACCTTTTCATGAAAAATATCGACCATACCTAGGGCACAGTCAAATTTAGCAGTATCCGGAACGCTCTCAGGTACGTATACCGCAAACAATTGAAGTTTAGCGCCTGCTCTCCTCATTTGATTAAGGTTCGTGTGAAGACCTTCACCGTTCTCAAATGAAAGAGAAGGATCCAACCACATTTTACAAAGTACATCGCAGTGTGCATCATGTATATACATCGATAGCCTCCTCGAGTGTTTGTTCAATTTATCTGTTCATCATGTTACCTGGTAATTGAATTCCAAAGTATAAAAAACCTGTTTGTAAAAAACAAACAGGTTTTCTTGACGGAACTATTTAGCGAGGCTCTACAATTAGCTTAATTGCGGTACGCTCTTCACCATCGATCAAAATATCGGTGAAAGCAGGGATACAAATGAGGTCAACGCCACTGGGTGCTACAAACCCTCTTGCGATGGCTACTGCTTTCACTGCCTGGTTTAGTGCACCTGCTCCAATCGCTTGAATCTCAGCATTACCGCGTTCCCGAAGGACGCCAGCAAGTGCACCAGCTACAGAATTAGGATTGGATTTTGCTGAAACTTTTAATATATCCATTTTTATAGCCCCTCCTTAATTTGATCATCCATTACCACTCTAGACTATATTCCTTGTCAGAAGCTTGTATTCCTGCTGTGTCCGTCAAATTTTCAAAACATTCAAAACCTAATCATAGAATGGATGGTCGTCATTGATCGCTATGCGTTCAATCTTGGTTGCCTTACCATTTTTTGGATCTAATGTTAAAATGACCCCACTAAGTTGTTCCCGGCCTTTTGTAACTTCAAACCTTACAGGCATCGTTGTCAGAAATTTCTTAATAACAGCTTCACGTTCCATTCCGAGTATACCATCGTACGGACCAGTCATTCCCGCATCAGTCAAATAGCCTGTACCTCCAGGAAGAATTCGTTCATCGGCTGTTTGAACATGTGTGTGTGTCCCAACAACTGCCGTTACTCTTCCATCTAGATACCAACCCATCGCTTGCTTCTCACTTGTTGTTTCAGCATGAAAATCAACAAAAATAACCGGTGTCCTTTCTCTCATTTCTTCAATTAGCTCATCCGCCTTAGTGAACGGGTCATCAAGTGCAGGAAGGAATGTTCTACCTTGAAGGTTTATTACACCAACCTCTATTCCGTTAATGTTCACAATCGTTGATCCATTACCTGGAGTGCCTTGAGGAAAGTTAGCGGGTCTAACGAGCTTAGGAGCACGATCGATGAATTCAAAGATCTCACGGTTATCCCAGGTGTGATTTCCCATCGTAATAACTTGGGCACCTGCTTCTAGAAAGCCTCGATAAATTTTCTCAGTAATTCCTCGTCCACTTGCTGCGTTTTCACCGTTAACGATTGTAAATGTAGGTTTGTACTTTCTTTTTAAACGAGGTAAGTAAGTTGAAATCATATTGCGTCCTGGAGAACCGACAACATCTCCGATAAATAGTATTTTCATAATGATACTCCAATCTCTTATTTCATTCTTTATCAGTTTATCAAAAGAAAGTCTTGATATTAAGTAACCGATAAAATTATAGGCTGCTTTCGTAAACTTTGTTGCTATAAGAGTGAGAGGGATTTCCGCTCTAGGATGCTCGCTTTCCGCGGGGCGGGCGGTGAGCCTCCTCGGCGCAAAAAGCATTCCGCCTGTGGGGTCTCACCTGTCCCGCTAGTCCCACAGGAGTCGAGCATCCTTCCGCTCCAATCATCAAAGTCTGGCCCTTTATTCAAAAATTCTTTTAAAAAGCAACAATCTTTTAGAAAAGAGCCAATTAAATAAAGCGATGCACGCGGCATCGCTTTATTTTGCATACTCAACTGCCCTTGTTTCACGAATTACCGTGACTTTAATGTGCCCAGGGTAGTCCAGTTCATTTTCGATTTTCTTAGTAATCTCTCGTGCTAGACGATAAGATGAAACGTCATCGACAAGATCAGGCTTAACCATAATTCTGATTTCACGACCTGCTTGAATAGCAAATGACTTCTCTACGCCCTCAAACGACTCTGAAATCTCTTCCAGTTTCTCAAGGCGACGAATGTACGTCTCTAGTGTCTCACGACGTGCTCCCGGACGTGCAGCTGACAATGCATCGGCCGCTGCCACAAGAGTCGAGATTACAGATGTAGCTTCCGTATCACCATGGTGAGACGCAATTGCATTAATCACAACAGGATGCTCTTTGTACTTCGTTGCAAGCTCTACACCAATTTCAACGTGGCTTCCTTCCACTTCATGGTCAATCGCTTTACCAAGGTCATGTAGAAGACCAGCACGTCGAGCAAGCTGTACATCTTCTCCAAGCTCTGCTGCCATAAGTCCTGTCAAATAAGCAACTTCCATGGAATGCTTCAATACATTCTGACCATAACTTGTACGGAATTTCAAACGTCCCAGAATCTTAATGAGATCCGGGTGGAGTCCGTGAACTCCAATTTCAAATGTGGATTGTTCTCCAACTTCACGGATGTATTCGTCTACTTCCCTGCGTGATTTCTCAACCATTTCTTCAATTCGTGCAGGGTGTATTCTTCCATCCTGTACGAGTTTATCCAGGGCGTTACGAGCGATTTCTCTTCGTATCGGATCAAAACCGGACAGAATAACTGCCTCAGGTGTGTCATCGATAATTAAATCAATCCCCGTCAGCGTTTCAAGAGTTCGAATGTTTCGACCTTCACGGCCAATAATCCGACCTTTCATCTCATCATTTGGCAGGTTAACAACGGAAACCGTCGTTTCTGCAACATGATCCGCAGCGCAGCGCTGAATCGCAAGCGATAATACTTCTCTCGCCTTCTTATCAGCTTCTTCTTTCGCATGATTTTCACGCTCTTTCACCATCTGTGCTAATTCATGCTCAAGCTCATGCTCGCTTTCACGGAAAATGATTTGCTTCGCTTCTTCCCTCGTAAGACCGGAAATCCGCTGAAGTTCTTGTTGCTGTTCTTGTAGCAACTCCTCCACTTTGCCTTCCATCTCTTCAATTTGTCGTTGTTTTTTGGTGAGAGAGTCCTCTCTTCTTTCGAGGGAATCCTCTTTTTTGTCAAGAGTCTCACTTTTGCGATCAAGGACCTCTTCTTTTTGTACCAAACGATTCTCTTGTTTTTGTAACTCATTTCTGCGTTCACGAATTTCACGCTCAGCTTCAACACGAAGATTATGATTCTCGTCCTTCGCTTCAAGCATAGCTTCCTTTTTCAAAGCTTCCGCGTCGTTTTTACCCTCTTTGATAATCCGTTGCGCTTCCATTTCTGCACTGGAGATTTTCGCTTCAGCAATCGTTTTGCGAACAAGAAATCCAACAACTGCTCCGACTACTGCAGAGACCAGCATAGTGGAGATGATGATCACTATATCCATCGAACTCACCTCCTCCTGCTATCAACTTGTTGGTTTACTGTCATGTTAGTTCTTTGTACCATTTGCAAGATTTCAATCCAGCACATGTCACTTGTTAAGAGTAAAGTATAATCTTACTAGAAAATTATAATTATACAATTAATATTGTATCTTTCAGCGTAAGGGTTGTCAAGAGAGCACATAGAGTCAAAATTGCTTCAGATAGCTCATTATTGCTCTTTTTTTCGCCTCTTAATCATGGATTATTCATTACTAATAACTGACATCTTACTGCCTGAACTTGGAAATGATTATTTAATTTAATCAATTATGAACGTATTTCGCACAAAAAAGCCTATGTAATGAGAGAAAAAGCCGGTCTTAATGACCGACTTCCCCTATATACCTTACTTATCTTCATCAGGAAGAAGCGTATCCTTGCCTGTTGCCGTTTCTTCCGTCTGCTTATCTGCGTCAAGATTATGATGAGCGCGCACGCGTCCTTCAATTTCAGCTTCAATAGCCGGGTTTTCTTTCAAGAATTGCTTCGCATTTTCACGACCCTGCCCAAGGCGTTCGCCTTCAAACGAGAACCATGCGCCGCTCTTTTGAACGATCTCAAGGTTCGAACCGATATCAAGAATTTCACCCTGCTTCGAAATACCTTCACCATACATAATATCAACTTCAGCTTGTTTGAATGGTGGAGCAACCTTGTTCTTTACAACTTTAATACGAGTCTTGTTACCAACCATATCGTTACCCTGTTTAAGAGTTTCAGCGCGGCGCACTTCTAATCTAACAGAAGAATAGAATTTAAGGGCACGTCCGCCTGGAGTTGTCTCGGGATTTCCGAACATAACTCCAACCTTTTCACGAATTTGGTTAATAAAGACCGCTGTCGTTTTGGATTTGTTAATTGCACCTGAAAGCTTACGAAGTGCTTGAGACATGAGACGTGCTTGCAAACCTACGTGAGCATCTCCCATTTCACCTTCAATTTCTGCCTTTGGTACAAGGGCAGCTACGGAGTCTACAACAACCATATCAACTGCACCGCTTCGCACGAGTGCTTCAGCAATTTCTAGGGCTTGTTCCCCTGTATCAGGTTGGGAAAGCAGTAGCTCATCGATATTTACACCTAGTTTTTCTGCATAAACTGGATCTAGTGCATGTTCAGCATCTATAAAAGCGGCCTGACCGCCGTTACGTTGTACTTCTGCGATGGCATGAAGGGCAACTGTCGTTTTACCTGATGATTCCGGACCGTATACTTCAATAACACGCCCTCTAGGATATCCTCCCACACCGAGAGCAATATCAAGTGCTAGCGATCCAGTGGAAATAGTAGAGACCCTTTGCTCGGCTTGTTCGCCAAGTTTCATAATGGAACCTTTACCAAATTGTTTTTCTATTTGTCTTAATGCCATATCTAAGGCAGCTTTGCGATCACTCACGAATGAATTCCTCCTCGTTATTAAACTATCACTATCATATCTCTTTTTTATCGATTTGCCAATAGAAAACCGAACATTTATTCGTCTTTTTATTTTGGACTTATCTTGACTTTTCCATTTTCTTTTAGTTCTAAAGTGAATGAAAACCTCATGAAGAACGATCAGCTCCAGGGCTGGAGCTGATCGTTTTATTTACTACACTCTGCTTTTTTGGGGTTTGGCAGGTTCAAGATGGATCGATTTACCATCAATGCCTCCTGCACGAAGCGCTTCATATACGAATGGAGCTACATCTTCGTGAACTTCAAAGAATGAGAACTTCTCGAAAATATCGATCCGTCCGACAGAATCGTTCTCAACGCCTGCCATCACTGAAAGCTCACTAAGAAGCTTCTTCGGATGAAGGTCAATGTTACGCCCTACATTAAGGAAGAAACGGACCATGCCATTCTGTCCGCCCGTTTCACCGAAGTTATATTCGGAAGGCGTTGTATTTTGTTTTTCTTGAATCGCGTTTTCTAGCAATGCTTGAACAAGTTCATGTGCATCATACTTCGCAAGAAGAAGTTCAGATGTTTCTCGAGCTGATGATTCCTGCTTTTGGTTTTTCAATTGCTTTTCAACTGATTTAATAATGTTTTCAAGATCCACTGATTCATCTTGAAGTGGTTCAGCAGAAAGATTTAACTTAATTTTTGATTCAATTGACTGAAGAAAGCGCATGTCTTTCGGTGTGACTAGTGTTAATGCAACACCTTTGTTACCTGCACGACCGGTACGACCTATACGGTGAACATAACGCTCGGGATCCTCAGGGATATCATAGTTAATTACATGACTGACGTGGGCAACGTCTATTCCTCTTGCGGCTATATCAGTCGCAACAAGGAAGTTAATTTGGGAACGTCTAAATAGATTCATAACTTTTGATCGTTGCTGTTGTGTAAGGTCACCATGAAGTTCTTCACCACGATAGCCGCGTTTCTTAAGCGATTCCGTTAGCTGAGAAGCTCCCTTTTTGGTTTTCGTGAAAATGATTCCTAGACGAATGTCTTCATTCTCAATTACACGACAAAGTGTATCAAACTTATCACTTTCAAACGTTCGATAGTACACTTGCTCAACTGTGTCTGCTGTTACATCCCCTTTTGAAACTGAAATTGTAAGCGGGTTTTTCAAGTACTTTCCTGAAAGCTTACGAATCGGTGCTGGAATTGTAGCAGAGAAAAGCAATGATTGGCGCTGAACAGGTAACTGCTTGAAGATTAGTTCTATATCATCAATAAAGCCCATATCGAGCATTTCATCCGCCTCATCAAGAACAGCCGTATGAACATTGTCTGTTCGAAGTGTCTTACGCTTTAAGTGATCAAGCATACGTCCTGGTGTACCCACAACGATATGAACACCTTTCTTCAATGCACGTATTTGATGATAAATCGGCTCGCCACCATATACGGCAAGGACATTAAGCCCCTTATATTTCGAAAGCTTCTGAAGTTCAATCGCAACTTGCATAGCAAGTTCACGAGTTGGGGTAAGAATAATAGCTTCTGGCCCGCCCACTTTCTTTACTTTTTCAATAATAGGAATACCAAAGGCTGCGGTTTTTCCTGTTCCAGTCTGCGCTTGACCGATTATATCTCTTCCTTCAAGTATTGGTTCAAGTGCTTTTTCCTGGATCGGAGTCGGTTCCTTAAAACCAAGTTCAAGCACAGCTTTACTTACTTCATTGGATAATGCAAAGTCTTCAAAATTCTTCATACCTACGTAATTCACCTTTCTAAATTCAATAGTGTATTAAATCCATGTTTCACTGTTCGTTTACGAATAGCATCTCGGTTACCAGCTAGATGAAGTGAAATGACTTTCTCGCCTGATGGTGAAACTATTCCAATAAACACTGTCCCAGGTTCCTTTCCTTCGCTAGGATCTGGTCCAGCTACGCCGGTGAAACTGATGCCGACATCGGTGTTATATCTCGCTCTCACGCTTCTTGCAAGTTCAATCGCACACTCTTCGCTTACGGCACCGTATGCTTCGAGCGTTTCGTTTGATACGCCGATCTCTCGCTTTACTTCGTTAGAGTAACACACAACCCCGCCATAAAAAAGTGAAGAAACTCCAGGTAGATCCGTTAATTGTTGACTAAATAGTCCACCCGTGAGGCTCTCAGCTGATGAAATCGTCCAATTACGTTCTTCAAGCAAAGAAAATGTTTCTTTAGCAAGAGAAGTCTGGTCATAACCATACAAGAACTTCCCAACACGCTTACTAATTTTCTTTTCTGTTTCATCAATAAGCTTTTCTGCTTCCGCTTTCGAGTCCGCTTTTGATGTTAAACGAAGCGTAACTTCCCAGTCACCTGCTAGCGGAGCAATTGTAGGATTCGTTTGTTGATCAATTAAATCTTCAAGTTCCGTCTCAAGCCTTGATTCCCCAATACCAAAGAAACGAAGCACGCGAGAGACAATTGTGTCACCCTGCTTCATCTGACTAAGTAAATAAGGCTCTGCATAGTTGGTGAACATTGGGTAAAGTTCTTTAGGTGGGCCAGGAAAAAGCATATACGTTCGCTTGTTCGATGTTAAAGCCATTCCAGGTGCCATTCCATTGTCATTTCGAAGAACGTCAGCACCATCTAAGACCAGCGCTTGTTTACGGTTATTCTCTGACATAGGTGCTCCAGTTTTCGTATAATACGCTTGAATGGTCTCCATCGCTTCTTCGTTGTAGACAAGCTTTTTGTTAAGCGTTTCAGCAATCGTTTCCTTCGTAAGGTCATCTTTCGTTGGACCAAGTCCACCAGTGAAAATCAGCAAATCTGAACGAGATTCTGCAGTTTGAATCACCTGTTTTAGGCGATCACTATTGTCTCCAACTACGGTGTGATAAAAAACGTTAATGCCAAGATCAGCAAGACGGGTAGAAATAAATTGTGCATTTGTGTTTGCGATTTGTCCAAGTAATAACTCTGAACCTATTCCGATAATTTCAGCATTCATTCGTAATCATCCCTTCTATTAAAAACCTGATTAGCAACCAGATTTAATAGCTTGTTTAAAACTCTTCTTCCTCTATTATACATTGGAATGGTCATAACGTATAAGAAAGCGCCTCATGTCCCTTTAATATGGTACGAATGAAACGGACGTTTAGTGAGTATTTAAAAGGTTTCAAAAAGGAACAGAATAATCTGTTCCTCTGAGTGTTTAGCGTGATTTTAGAAGTACTTCACGATTTTTATAGAAATAATCCCAACCTGAATAAACAGTAATAATGAGTGCAGCCCATAATGAAATTATCGCAAATGGAAAACCTACTGCTCCAAATGGCACATTTTCAATTAAAAGTGCAATGATGGCTATAATTTGAATCCATGTTTTGAGCTTACCAAGATTGCTTGCTGCAAGTACCTCTCCCTCTGAAGAAGCAACAAGCCTAAGGCCAGTTACAGCAAACTCACGACTTAAGATTAGAACTACAATCCAAGCAGGTGCTGCTCCAAGCTCCACTAGAGAAACAAATGCTGATGTAACAAGAAGTTTGTCGGCAAGTGGATCAAGAAATTTCCCAAGATTTGTAACAAGGTTATGTTTCCTCGCAATGTATCCGTCAATCCAGTCTGTCACAGAAGCGAAAATAAAAATGGCTGTTGCGATCAATTGAGAATTTAATAAAACGGTGCCTGCAATCTCCGTTTCTCCAAAAGGCAGTGGAGCTAATAGAAAAATGAGAAAAACGGGTATTAGGAAAATGCGAGATACTGTAATTTTATTAGGCAAATTCACGTATGTTCCTCCTAAATGTCATTTAACCTGTAAGGGGTAGCTGTTATTGAGACATTGTATAAGCAACCCATTAAATCGTATTCTATTCTATCATTGTTTCTTTCATGCAGAAAGGAAAACTTCTCCAATGATTAGTCGAAAGAAAAAGGGTCATCTAACGAAGATGACCCTACTTACTTACTCTGACTTTTTAAAATTTAACGTAACGTTTTGAACAACCGGTTCATTCGGGATGTCAATCTTCTCTCCATTTACGAATACAGTAACGTTCGGTGAGCTTCCTAATCGTAATGACGCTGAAGATTCTTTTGTTAAGTCATGCGTTACCTTTTCACCTTTTTTAAGACTCTTATACACGTATTTCTTGTCACTAGCACCTGTTAAAGCAACCCAGCTACCGCCTTTAGCTTCTAGCTTAACTTCATACTTATCTGTGTTAGATAGTTCATAGGTTGAGCTCGAAGAATTACTTTCGACTTTCTTAATAGCCATGTCAGGTTCTGGTTCCTCTTCAGGCTTCTTCTCTTCATCTGAAGATTGTTCCTTAGCGTCCTCGTCAGGTTGATCTGATGAATCCTCAGGCTTTTTCGAATCAGTTACCTCATCAGAGGAAGGCGGGTTACCACTATTCTCATCACTAGATACCTGTTCTTCTACTTGATTTGTCGTCGCAGTCTGATTTGTTTTCTCATCACCATTCTGCACTACAAACCAAATGATGGCTGCAACACCGACCAAAGCGAGGACGACAAGAATCGATGGAAATACGGACGGCCACTTGGAAGTTGTTTTGCTTGGTGACGTCGGCCTTCTCATTTTTCTTGGAGGCAAGTTCTCTGGCACATCTGTGCTGGCTTTAGGAATTTCAGACGCATATTCCTCTAGTAATTCCTCTCCGCCAAGGCCAACTGCTTCCGCATAGTTTTTAATAAATGCACGCGTATAAAAATTACCTGGAAGCAGTTCGTAATTTCCTTCTTCTATTGCATGAAGATAGCGTTTTTGAATCTTTGTGATGGATTGAATTTCCTCGATTGATAATCCCTTATCATTTCGAGCCTCTTTCAATCGTTGACCTAGCTCTGTCAATGAAAAACACCTACCAATTAGTTAAAGTCTAAGCTCGAAAACCCAGAATTCTGATTTTCAATCACTTGATATGTAATTTCTTGTTCTGGATCGTCTCGCAATTCAATTATATAATCAAAATCGTTCATCGTATACTCTGTTTCTTGAACAAATATATCAGGATGCTCGACAACCTTCGTTGCTGGAAGTCTCATGATATCCCTAAGCACCTGCCAGTGCTTCTCAGAAGCTCTTCTTGCTGAAACGATTCCATCGATGAGAAAAATATGATCACTATTTAATTCATCATCTGCAATTTGGGTTCGAACGGTTTGTTTTAACATTGTTGAAGACAAGAAAACCCACCTCTTATTTGCACATACGCTTGAGGCGACAATCGATTCTGTCTTTCCTACCCGAGGCATCCCACGAATCCCAACAAGCTTATGGCCGTCCTGTTTAAAAATTTCTGCAAGGAAATCAACAAGTAAACCAAGTTCATCACGAATGAATCGAAATGTCTTCTTATCATCTGCGTCACGCTGTATGTATCTGCCATGACGAACAGCAAGACGGTCTCTTAATTTAGGCTCTCGCATTTTCGTAACAGTAATATTATCCATCGTATTAAGAATAGATTCAAGTCGTTCAATTTGCTCAACGTCATCTACAAGAAGCAAAAGTCCCCTTCTCATATCGTCAACACCATTAATTGTAATAATATTAATACCTAGCATTCCTAATAGAGAAGCGACGTCTCCAAGAAGACCAGGTCTATTCTTATGAATTTCGTATTCAAGGTACCATTCCTTTTTCTCCATATGCCAACTCCCTCAGCCACAAATTTCCTATGTTCTTTAATCATAAATGATTTTCAATTAGTATAAAAGAGATGAATACGGATTTTGTTTACTTTTCTTAGATGTTTTGTCCAAATGCATACAAAAAGAAGGATGTTCTCACATCCTTCTCCTCTATTCGTTTATTTATCTTTCGTTTTGGACAAGCTTTACCATCATGTTAGCGATGGCATGCTGTTCTTCTTCACTCGCTACATGCCATAAGTCAGCAAGAATTTGTTCTTGTTCGTTTTTTGCTTTAACGCCATCAGCAAGGTATCCGCCGATTTGATAAGCAACATCTGAGACAACTTCTTGAGAAAGTCCTTGCTGCTGCCCCTGATTTAAGCGATCGTGCAAAAATTCTTTCCACGTATCAAAATTATCTAGTACAGACATCTATGTCCCTCCTTTATCAATTCATCACCTATATGTTGCGTCGAAAAGAAGTACTTTATGCATTAATTTATTGCCATGCACCATCAATTGAAATGACTTGGCCGGTTATGTATGCTGCTTGATTCGAATTAAGAAATGAAATAAGTGAAGCGACCTCAACTGGTTTACCAGGTCTTCCTAATGGGATCTCCTCAATCAAAGCTCTTTCATCATCTTCAATAAGCGAAGCATTCATTGCTGTTGAAATGTAGCCAGGAGCGACTGCATTAACACGAATGCCACTTGGCCCGAGCTCTTTCGCAAGCCCTTTTACAAAAGCGTTTAAGCCACCTTTAACGGAGGAATACACAACTTCACACGATGCACCAGATATCCCAAAAACAGAAGACACAACGATTATTGAACCGCTCTTACTTTGAACCATGTTCTTTGTATAATGCCTACCAAGCTTAATGGAAGAAGTGAGGTGAAGATGGATCATCTCATCGATTTCACGATCAGACATATCTGTTAATAAACCATTAAAACTGTTGCCTGCGTTTAGAATGAGCGTATCGACTTCTGGTACTTCGTTTATAAGCGCCTCGACCCCTTTAGAACATGATAAATCAGCTTTAACTGGTATAACGGACGCCTCTGGATTTTCTTCTTGAAGAGCTGTAATGGCGCCATGGTTAGAATGATAGTGCGCATATACACGGTTTTCTTGCCTAATAAACTGCTCTGCAACAGCCTTTCCAATCCCTCCACTTGCCCCTGTAATTAAAATGTTTTTCACTTTGACTTCTCCTTTCTGAAAAGAAAAAAGCACCCGATAGGGGTGCTTTTACGCCTTCGGAACAACCTGACAAACCGTAAAGCATTCTTCAGCGAAGTGTTCTTTCACGGCATTTTCAACATCTTGAGCTGTTAAAGCCTCAAGTACAGGTACTACTTCAAACAAATCCATTTGATTAAAACGATAGCGCGTGAACTGATTTGCAATAAATTCTGGTGAATTTAAAGCTCTCAAAAAGCTTCCGATTTTCTTTTTACGAATTCGCTCAAGTTGCTCTTCGTCTACAGCTTTATTCTTAAACGATTGAATCATGGTGTACAACCGATCAGCAAGCTCATCCGGTGAACTTGTATTGCTACCAAGAATTGAGAAACCGAACTTCTCTTCTTCTGTAAAGTCGTAAGAAAAGCTCTGGTCAATTAAGCCTTCGTTATACAAAGTTTCATAATTCTCTGAGCTCTGACCAAACATTAAGTCAAGTGCCAAATTAATGGATAACTCGTGCTTAAGAAGTTCTTCACCTTGACGTCCTGGGTTTGGCTCTTTAAACCCTACAAGACATTTAGCTACTTGAACAGACATTTGAAGAACTCTTTTCTTCTCAGCAACCTTTTTAGGCTCCTCATCGAAGAATCGCTCAATAGGCGGTTGATCTTTATAAGATTTTGCAGCTTGGTTTTTCTCAACAAATGACATAATTTCATTTGGCTCTACAGCTCCAACAACAAAGAGCACCATATTGGAAGGATGGTAGAATGTTTCATAACAGGTATATAGGGATTCTTTCGTAATTTTAGCGATCGATTCTACTGTTCCTGCAATATCAATTTTAACTGGGTGGTGATGGAACATGTTTTCAATCACACCAAAATACGCACGCCAATCTGAATTATCATTGTACATCTCGATTTCCTGGCCAATGATCCCTTTTTCTTTCTCCACGCTTTTATCACTAAAATAAGGATCCTGTACAAAGTTTACAAGCGTCTCAAGGTTTTGCATTACATTTTGTGTTGTAGAAAACAAGTATGCCGTTCTTGTGAAAGAAGTAAACGCATTTGATGAAGCGCCCTGTTTACTGAAATCCTGAAACACATCACGATCTTCTTTCTCAAACAGCTTGTGCTCAAGGAAGTGCGCAATTCCATCTGGAACTTGAATGTTCTCTGAACCATTTAGCGGTACAAAATGGTTATCAACAGAGCCGTATTTAGTTGTGAACGTTGCGTATGTTTTGTTAAATCCTTTCTTTGGAAGAACATATACATCAAGTCCATTGTCCATCGTTTGATGATAGAGTGTTTCTTGTAGTTGATTAAATGGGATAGTTTTCATGATTAAGCTTCCTCCCCTTTTAAGAAGTAAACAGTATCAAGCTTAACCTTGTCAGCAACCGCTAGAATATCTTCTTTCGTCACGGCTTCAACACCGTCCAGCCATTCTTCGATGCTACGAAGCTTTCTTGATACAACACCGTGGTAAAGAAGTTCAACCATACCTTTCGCATCATCTACTGTTTCGAGTAGCTGATTCCGGATCATCGTTTTTGTTTGTTTCATTTCTTCTTCATTGAAGTCACCATTCCTCATTGCAGTGAGCTGTTCTTTAATAATTTCAACAGTTTTGGAATAGTTCTTAGCTTCAATTCCTGACATCACGATAATTAAACCCTTATGGCTCTCGTAGCGTGACGCTGCATAATAAGCAAGGCTCTCTTTCTCTCGTACATTACGGAATAGCTTAGAATGTGAGAAGCCACCGAACATGCCATTGAAAACTTGAAGTGCATAATATTCATCATCAGCATACCCAACACCTGAACGAAAGCCCATGTGAAGCTTCCCTTGCTTGATTTCCTGAGTTTCTTGCACTTCCTTCTCTTTAACTTCAAGCGATGCCTTGACTGTCGTCTCAGACTCTCTACTGCTGCGCTCTTCAAAAGGAAATAATTCTTTTACGATACTTTCTACTTTAATGCCTTCCAAATTACCTACAAAATAGAGATCAATCTCATCTTCTGCGCAAACCTTTTTATAGTAATTATAAAGCGATTGTGAAGTAACTTTATCCACCTGCTCACTCTCACCAAACACATGTAAGCCAAACGGCTCATCAGGAAACATTTCCTGAGTTAACCTCATATTAGAATATCTCATTTTATCGTCATAGATTGATTCAATTCGCTGCTTCATCGTTCGCTTTTCTTTTTCTACAATTGAAGGATCAAAACCAGAATCCCCTGTTTTAGGATTCATCACAACATCCGCAAGTAGTGTCAAAGCTTTCTTAAATAACGGATCATCTTCCGATAAAAATTTCTCATTTGCGAAATCCATTCGGAACGTCATAATATGAAAATCACCTTTTTTAGCAAGGTCAACACCAAGCGTTGCCCCATACAATTTCTCAAGCTCTGTTCTCACAGCTTTCGAAGATCCATATTGAGCCGTCCCACTCTGAAGCACATAAGGTAAAAGAGCACGCTCCGTAACCGTATCTTTCGTTAACTTTGCCTTAAACTGCATTACTACTGTTGTCGTCTTATATTTATCCGTCTGTATCCTATGTAGCGTCAAACCGCCGCAAGAGGTTTTCTCATGAGGGATAATAGCCATTGACCTCACTCCTTTTTAAAATCCATTAACTACCATTAGAGGAAAGCATAACTTATCCCCTTTATACCATAGTATGTGTAATAAGGTAAGCAATTACCCCTAAAGAAAAAACCCTCCGCTTTCACGGAGAGCTTCATTTCTAGCGCTTCCCTTTTTCATACGGCTGTCCAATTGCCTTAGGAGCATCCGCTCGTCCAACAAGTCCTGCAAGGGCAAGGATTGTTAAAACATAAGGAGATATTAATAAATAAACTTCTGGAATTTCTTTTAATCCAGGAATTTGTTGACCGGTAATACTAAGGGACTGAGCAAGACCGAAGAATAAAGCAGCGCCCAAGGCTCCTAGAGGATGCCACTTACCAAAGATCATAGCTGCTAACGCCATGAAGCCTTGACCGGAAATCGTTGCATGACTAAAGTTACCTGCAATTGAAGTAGCATAAACTGCTCCACCAAGTCCTGCAAATCCACCACTAAGCATTACCGCTACATAGCGCATTTTCGTAACGTTAATCCCCATAGTGTCTGCTGCCATTGGATGCTCACCTACTGAACGTAAACGAAGACCAAATGGCGTTTTGAAAAGAATCCACCACACAACAAAGGCAAGTGCAATTGCAATGTACGACGTATAGTAAGCACTTGAGAAAAACAACGGACCGATAAATGGAATATCACTTAATAAAGGCACGTCTGTTTTATAAATACGTTCTTGAATAATTGGTGTTTGACCTGCGTCAAAAATTTTCTTCACAAGAAAAATTGCAAGACCAGCTGCAAGGAAGTTAAGTGCAACACCACTCACAACTTGATCTGCTTTGAACGAGATGCTTGCAACAGCGTGTAATAGTGAAAATAGCATTCCTACAATAATGGCTACTATGAGTGAAAACCATGGTGACGCTGCCCCCATCCCCCATTGCTCACCGAGAATTGTAAATAACGCTCCTGTGAAGGCTCCCATAAGCATGAGTCCTTCAAGGCCAATATTAACCACGCCTGACCTTTCACTGAATACTCCACCAAGAGCAGTGAAAATCAGGGGAGCTGCTGAGAAGATAGCAGCAGGAATGACGAGCTGAAGAATCTGCATGAAATCCATTAAATTTTCCCCCTTTTGTTCACTCTGTTGCTGATCCAGTGAATCAAGTAACTTGATGCGACAAAGAAAATAATCATCGCAATTACGATTTCAACAAGCTGTGTAGGTACCTGTGCAACAGACTGCATATTCAGAGCTCCAATTTTCAATCCCCCAAATAATGCTGATGCTAGAACAACACCAAATGCACTGTTTGCTCCAAGAAGAGCTACGGCGATTCCATCAAAACCGACACCTGTAAAATCGGCCATAACGGTCATATAACCATATGTTCCAAGGCCTTCCATAGCTCCAGCTGCTCCTGCAAATGCACCAGAGATGACCATAGAGAGAATAATGTTACGTTGGACATTTATGCCGGCATATTCTGAAGCATATTTATTAAACCCTACTGAGCGAAGTTCATATCCCGTCGTTGTCTTCCAAAGTAAGAACCACATAATAATAGCTCCAATAATTGCAACAACAAAGCCATAGTGTAGACGAGAAAAATCAGTAATCGTTTGTAGAAAAGATGATTGAAGTGAAGCCGATTGATTAATTTGATCGGTACGCTCTCCAGGCGCAAGCAAATACGTACGAATGATAGCATTCACGACATGTAGTGCAACATAGTTCATCATGATCGTCGTAATAACTTCATGAACATGATACTTTGCTTTTAAGAAACCAGGAACAAATGCCCACATTGCACCTGCAACTGCAGCAGCAAGAATAGCTAGTGGAATGTGTACAATTGGACTTAATCCCTCGAATTGCAATCCAACATAAACTGATGCGAGCCATCCGACAAGAAGCTGTCCCTCTACACCAATATTAAAAAGACCCGTACGAAATGCAAATGCGACCGCAAGACCAGAAAGAATAAGCGGCGTCATTTGACGAACTGTCTCACCAAGTACATATGAGTTCGAGAAAATCCCGTTAAATAAAGCTGCATAAGCAACAATTGGATTGTATCCACTCACAAGCATGATAATACCACCAACAAGTAACCCAAGCGCTACTGATAGCACTGGGACAGTGATATTAGACCATCTCCCTTTTAAAAGTTTCATGAAGTTTCACCAGCCTTTTTGCGGTTTGCGCCCGCCATTAAGAGGCCAAGCTCCTGCTCTGTTGTTTCTTCAGGCTTAACGATAGCAACGATTTTCCCTTCGTATATAACGGCAATACGATCGCTAACGTTCATAATTTCCTCTAGTTCAAAGGAGATTAAGAGGACAGCTTTCCCTTTATCTCGCTCCTCCACCAACTTTGAGTGAATAAATTCAATTGCTCCAACATCAAGCCCGCGTGTAGGCTGTGCTGCAATTAGGAGATTAGGACTACGATCAATCTCACGAGCGATTATCGCCTTTTGTTGATTCCCTCCTGATAAAGCACGCGCTGGTGTGGACTCACTTGGCGTTCTGACATCATACTCCTTAATCAAGGACTTTGCTTTGTCCATGATAGTAGAAAAATTCAGAATACCATTCCTAGAAAAAGGTCTTTTATAATAGGTCTGAAGAACCATATTTTCGCCAATAGAAAAATCCAATACAAGGCCATGCTTATGGCGATCCTGTGGAATATGTCCAATACCGCCCTCTGTTACGCGACGCGGTTTCCAATTCGTAACATCTTTTCCGTTAAGCACGACGCTGCCGGATTTTGATTTTCTTAGTCCAGTAATAGCTTCAATTAATTCAGATTGTCCATTTCCATCTACCCCTGCGATACCAACAATTTCTCCTGCACGAACGGACAAATCCATTCCATTGACAGCAGGTACTTTTCTTGCATCTTCAACGACAAGGTTTTTAATTTCAAGTGTATTCGTTGTAGGTTCAGAAGGCTTTTTCTGAATCGAAAAATTCACTTCTCGTCCAACCATCATTGATGCTAGTTCATCTTCGTTTGTATTGGCTACATCCACTGTACCAATTCCTATACCACGACGTATAACCGTACAACGGTCACTTACTTCCATAATTTCTTTCAATTTATGTGTAATTAAGATAATTGACTTACCTTCTGAAATCAATTTCTTCATAATAATAATCAATTCTTTGATTTCTTGAGGCGTGAGCACAGCAGTTGGTTCATCAAAGATCAAAATATCAGCACCACGATAAAGTGTTTTCAAAATTTCAACCCGCTGCTGCATTCCAACTGAAATATCTTCTATCTTGGCGTTTGGATCAACTGAAAGACCGTATTGCTTAGAAATCGATTCCACTTCTTTAGCGGCCTTTTTAAGGTTCACTTGTCCTTTAGTAGTCGGTTCATTTCCAAGAATAATATTTTCAGTAACCGTAAATTTTTCTACAAGCATAAAGTGTTGGTGCACCATACCTATACCTAGTTCGTTTGCAATATTTGGATCTGTTATATTAACTTTTTGACCGCGCACATGAATTTCACCTTGCTCAGGCTGATAAAGACCAAATAACACATTCATTAGCGTTGACTTACCGGCACCATTTTCACCTAGCAGAGCATGGATCTCTCCTTTTTGTAGCTGAAGAGTAATGTTATCATTTGCGACGATGCCAGGGAATTCCTTACGAATATTCCTCATTTCAATTACATACTCCATACAGATGTCACTCCCTTATCCAAAACATGAAACAAAGGCTAGTCTATGAATATACTAGCCTTTGTCCCGTATTTGGCTGTAATATAGGTGAGATTTCCAAGAGGTTGTTCAGCCCTAAGGATGAATGTCTCTTATAAAGAGCTTTCGAATTTCTCGAATTCTTCGTCCGTACTAGGAACTTCCAACTCGCCGCTCTGGATTTTCTCTTTATACTCTTCTACTTTTTTCAGTGCTTCTTCTGATACATTTTCCTGTGTCTCTGCAATACCTACGCCATCTTCCTCAAGACCAAATTCTGTAACTTGTCCACCAGGGAAGTTTCCGTCCATTGTTTGCTTGGATACTTCAATTACTGCAGTGTCAACGCGCTTAATCATAGACGTTAGCGTTACATTCTCCGGCATACCTTCTTCATGCTGGTCACGGTCTACACCAATAACCCAAACTTTTTCACCGTTTTTTGCACGGTTCTTCGCTTCTGTGAACACACCGTTACCAGTTCCACCAGCAGCATGATAGATGATGTCTGCACCTTTATCGTAAAGGGTTGCAGCGATCTGTTGACCTTTCTCTGCAGCGTTGAAATCATCTGCATACTGAGTAAAGATCTCAGCATCAGGGTTTACAGATTTTACTCCAGCTTTAAATCCGCTTTCGAACTTCTTAATTAGTTCAGAGTTAACTCCACCGATGAAGCCAACTTTGTTTGTTTCCGATTGCATCCCCGCAATAACACCAACAAGGAATGAACCCTGGTGCTCTTTAAATGTAATACTCGCTACGTTCTCAAGAGGCTCTCCATCTTTGTTTACAGCAACGCTGTCCACAAGTGCAAGCTGAGCATCTTGTTTTTGTGTAGCAATTGTTTCAATATCCTTCTGCATAAGGAATCCAATTCCAAAAATCAAGTTATAATCTTCGCGAATTAGACCTGAAAGGTTTGGTTGGTAGTCACTTGCTGCAGTTGATTGTACATATTTAAAGCCCTTATCTTTCTCAAGTCCATTATCTTTACCAAACTGCTGAAGACCTTCCCAGGCAGATTGGTTAAAGGATTTATCATCAACACCGCCTGTATCAGTTACCATCGCAACTTTAAAATCGCTGCTTTTATCTTCTGTACCTCCGCCTCCAGAACTTTCATTTGCTGAATCATTTGTTCCACAAGCAGACAAAAGTGTACCGGCAGCTAATACAGCCGACAACATAAAACCGTACTTCTTCTTCATTTTAATCCCCCTAATGTTTTTTAAACTCCGCATGCTCTTTTATCTCTATCGAGCTATGCTTTGTTTGGTCGCGTTATCATAACTCTCAAAAAATTATGTGTGAGCATGAAATACGCTTTTTGAATAATTGTGAAAAATAAGTCATATTTCGACATAACTATACCATTTTCAAGGAGATAAAGGAATAGTTTTTTGAAAAAAAACTCGATTAACAATATTTTAAATCATACAATACATTACGTGAAATTATTGTTTCTTTTGTTATTTGAGTGTGTTAATTTCAACTTCAAAATGCTCGCTTTCCGCGGCAAAGTTTGATGGAGCCTCCCGAAAAAGGGCATAAAAAAAGAAGCGCAATCTAGCTAGATTGCGCTTCTTCCTCTTTGCTTATAAGTACTTCGCGTGGCTTACTTCCTTCATATGGTCCAACTATTCCCCTAGCCTCCATTGCATCGATTAGCCTTGCTGCTCTTGTATAACCAATTCTAAAACGACGTTGAAGCATGGATACGGATGCTGTTTGCATTTCAGTAATGAGTTGGACAGCATCATCGTAGAGATCGTCATCTACTTCAGGTTGAGCTTCTTCTGGTTTATCTGATGGAATCATTTCTTCTTGGTATTGCGCTTTTTGTTGAGCAATCACAAAGTCAACTAGCTCTTCGACTTCCTCATCAGATAAGAAAGCCCCCTGAACACGCTTCGGTTTATTCGCACCTACCGGTAGGAAGAGCATATCTCCTTTACCAAGTAATTTCTCAGCACCACCCATATCAAGGATGGTTCTCGAATCCGTCATGGAAGACACACTAAATGCAATTCGAGAAGGGATATTGGCTTTGATAACGCCTGTAATAACATCAACAGAAGGTCGTTGAGTGGCGATAATTAAATGGATACCAGCTGCCCGAGCCATTTGGGCAAGTCTTGTAATCGCATCTTCTACATCACTTGATGCAACCATCATTAAATCAGCTAGCTCATCAACGATTACAACAATATAAGGTAGCGTTGGTTGCTTTGCTTCAGACGTTTCATTCTGACGCTTAATATAGTTGTTATAACCCTCTATATTGCGAGTCCCGGTATGGGAAAAGAGTTCATAACGACGTTCCATTTCATTGACGACCTTTTTCAAAGCCTGTGATGCTTTTTTGGGATCTGTTACCACGGGTGCAAGAAGGTGTGGAATACCATTGTAGACATTTAATTCTACCATCTTAGGATCAATCATCATCATTTTCACTTCATGTGGCTTAGCTTTCATCATGATACTTGCGATGATTCCATTAATGCACACACTTTTCCCGCTTCCTGTTGCCCCTGCGACAAGCAAGTGTGGCATCTTTGATAAATCCGATACCACGGCTTCACCTGAAATATCTCTTCCGAATCCGATAGCAACTCTTGATTCATGAGATTGATACTCTTTCGATTCTAGTACTTCCCTCAAAGTAACCATCGCTACTTCAGAATTTGGAACTTCAATACCTATTGCAGATTTACCAGGTATCGGTGCTTCAATTCGGAGATCTCTTGCAGCAAGAGCAAGGGCCAGGTCATCTGTCAAGTTGACAATTTTACTTACCTTCACGCCCGTATCTGGGTATACCTCGTATTTCGTTACAGCAGGTCCAAGATGAACCTTCATTACTTTTGCCTTCACTCCAAAACTCTCAAACGTTTTCTCAAGTTTCCTTGCATTAGCAGAAATCTGCTGCCGTTCATTATCCTGTGAAATTTTCTTAGGAGCCTGAAGCAATGAAAGTGACGGGAGACGATAATCTTTGTTTTCTAGCTCTCCTACAGTCAATGATTGAATAGGTGTCCCATCCGCTGTTTCTGAAGTAGCTGCACTCTTCGACTCTTCCTGCTTATCTTGTGCTGCATCAGGTTCTGCTCTGTATGCACTTTCTGTAAACGTACGAATTTCAGGTTCGAAGGGGTCCTCTTCTTGTTCGTTATCATTTTGCGAGACATCATAGGTTTCAGGCTCCATTGTTTCTTCCTGTTCCCTTAAAGCTGCTCGCTGTTCCTTCTTTTCTCTTCTCGCATTTTTGCTTTCCATAAATAAATCTTTTGCTTCGTCAAAAGTATTGGTGACAAACCCTTTGATCCATTCAAAGAACTTTCCAAGAACATCACTGAATGACTTGCCAGTGATTAAGACGAATGAAAGAAGAATCAACAGAAAAGACATTAGCTGAGTGCCAGTTGCATCAAACAAACGATAACTAAACGCGAATAACATAGCACCGATCATGCCACCGCCAAGCGGGCTGGATTCTGATGGATTGGTTACATCCATACGGAAGAGTTCATATGTATTAGCGATAACCGATGCACTACCCCATTCTCCTTCACGAGATAAAGTTTCAAATAAGCCAACATGACTTAAGAGTAAAAAAGATGTTCCTAATAAATAAAAGCCAGCTAGCCGCCTTGTCCAAAAAGGTGGCAGTTTTCTTTTCACAATTAAATAGCCAGCAAATAGAACGAGTCCAGCAACTATGAGCCCGAACCATTCTCCTGCAAAAAAACGAAACATATGATAGATTGCTCGACCGACAACTCCCATTTTTAAAACGCCTAAAACGGTAAACGCCAGAACGGTCAAACCGATAAATTCAATTTTTACTTGGGATTGCCAGGCGGCCTGTTTCTTTGTTGACTTCTTTCGTTTTCGCTTTGCCATATTCTCACCTCTATACAAGCCATAGCTGGTAAGAAAAAGCAGCCATTTCAGGCTGCTTTTCGTTCACCAATCTATTCCTAGTATACCACATCTTGCCGTGGTCCTATAGGCTCTATTTCAAAGGGGAAGTTGATAAAGTAAGCATTTGACCAGGCTGCGTTGCTTCATTTAAATAATCCTGAGGATTTGTACTTAATACCTGGACAACTCTGCATTCTGTAAGAGAAGTTCTTTCGACGAGAAGTTCTACACCATTCCATTCAATAATGTTTTGCTGTTCGTAGACGGATTGCTCTGGTGGAAAAACCGCCTCATGGGGAAGAATCGTGTAGAGGATCATTGCACGAGATCTCCTTCCTGATTCCCTTTGTATTCATCAATTAATTCATTAAGCTTTTTCATCGCAGGTCCCACCGCACCAACTTCATTAATCAATCCGTAACTAACAGCATCATCTCCGACAACGTTTGTCCCAATATCTCTCGTAAGGTTTCCTCTTGAGAACATTAATTCCTTGAATTTTTCTTCTGTTATATTTGAATGCCTTGTTACAAAACTCACAACCCGCTCCTGCATTTTATCTAAGTATTCAAATGTTTGTGGTACGCCAATAACAAGTCCAGTTAATCGAACAGGATGGATTGTCATCGTAGCTGTTTCAGCAACAAAAGAATAATTCGCCGCAACGGCAATAGGAACACCAATGGAGTGCCCTCCTCCAAGTACGATTGAAACAGAAGGTTTTGATAGGGAAGCTATCATTTCAGAGATCGCAAGACCAGCTTCTACATCTCCTCCAACAGTATTTAAAAGAATAAGGACTCCTTCAATTTTAGGATTCTGCTCAATTGCAACAATTTGAGGGATCAAATGTTCATATTTCGTTGTTTTATTCTGTGGTGGAAGTTGAACATGACCTTCAATTTGACCAATGATTGTCAAACAGTGAATGTTTGAATGATCCATACTTGGCACATTCGTTTGACCAAGCTGCTGAATTTTATCCACAAGTGATGATTTTTGGTCATCTTTTTTATCAGGCTCCTGGCCTGGGTTTTCATTACGATACTCATTATTCATACTATTGTCCCCTTCCTAACTCTGGTAGTAGTAGTATGAACGAGACATTGTTTTACCATTCATTACAAAACATCCCCATATTGCCTAAAAAAACGGACGCCATAGGCGTCCGTCGAACATATTATTTAGATAGCATAGCAGCTAATGATGAACGCTCTTCAGCTGTAAGAGGAATCATTGGCAGTCGAACACTTCCAACGTCCATTCCTTTTAGCTGAAGGGCAGTTTTTACTGGTGATGGGCTTGGGGCTTTAAAAAGCTCATTCATAATCGGTAAAATCTGGTGATGAATCGATGTTGCTTTCTTTACTTCCCCTGCTTCATAAGCAGCGATCATTTCCTGCATCTCGTTTCCAAGAACGTGAGCAGCTACTGAAATAACGCCATCTCCGCCTATAGACATAATCGGTAAGGTTAACCCATCATCTCCACTATAGACTGAGAAAGAATCCTCTGTTTGACTAATGATTTCAGTAATCTGATCAAGATCTCCACTCGCTTCTTTAACAGAAACAATGTTTTTGATTTTAGAAAGCTCTACAATCGTTTCAGCTGTCATATTCACAACAGAGCGACCCGGAATGTTATAAATCATGACAGGAAGTTTTGTTGATTCAGCGATAGCTTTGAAATGCTCGAAAAGACCCTTTTGTCCGGGTTTGCTGTAATAAGGTGCAACGATCATGATTGCATCCACACCTACAGCTTCCGCTTTCTTCGTTAGCTCAATTGATGCATGTGTATTATTACTACCTGTTCCAGCTATAATTGGAACTCTTCCATCTGCTATTTTAACGGAATGCTTGAACAAGGCAACCTTTTCTTCTGACGAAAGCGTTGGAGATTCACCGGTAGTTCCGGCAACAACGAGTCCATCAGTTCCGTTCTTTAATAGATAGTTGATTAATTGTTCCGTTTTCGCGAAGTCAACATACCCTTTACGATCAAAGGGAGTGACCATAGCTGTTAATACTTTTCCAAAATTCATTTCTTTCACTCCTTGCCTTCAGCTTGAAGCTGATCCTTCATTTCTTCTAATTCCTGTCCTGGAGCAAGATGTAAATGAAACACATCATGCAACGCGTTAACAGCCGCTGACAAATCATGCTGTCTTACCAGAACCCAAATGGTTGTATGAGAATCAGCCGACTGAAGTATATCAATGTTTTCTTGAGCAAGCGACTCAACAATCTTCGCAGTAACACCAGGTACACCACTCATACCCGCTCCTACAGCAGATACTTTCGCACAATCTTGAATGATTTCTGGATCGTAGCCCATTTCATTTAAAGTCAAAACTGCTCGCTCTGTCATTTCTTCCATTACAGTGTATACGACACCTGTAAGGCTGATGTTAATGAAGTCAACACTAATTCCTTCTCGAGCCATAGCTTTAAATACTCTGGACTGAAGATCGTATTGCCCCTCTTTCGCGAAGACTTTAATTTGTGTCACGCCACTCACATGAGCGATACCCGTTATCACACGATCTATAACCTGTTCACCTGTGATCTTACCAGTAGCAGATGTAACAAGTGTTCCTGTTGAGGACGAATAAGTAGATCGAATACGCATTGGAATCTTCGCTTGCATCGCAATTTCAACGGCACGTGGGTGAATCACCTTTGCACCTTGATAAGCCATATTACAAACTTCATTATAAGTCACAATGGAAAGCGGGCGCGCTTTTTCAACAAGACGAGGATCGGCTGTCATAATTCCTTCCACATCTGTGAAAATATCAACCCACTCAGCCGTTAGTGCTGCACCAAGAGCTGCAGCCGAGGTATCACTACCTCCACGACCAAGTGTTGTAACATCGCCATCTTTTGTAACACCTTGGAAACCTGTTACAACCACAACGTCCATCGTCTTGAGCTCTTCCATGAGACGTTCTGATTTCATTTCAAGAATTCTTGCTTTACTATGCTCGGCAGTCGTCATAAACCCTGCCTGGCCACCTGTATAGGCTGTGGCTCTAAGACCTTCTGTAAGTAGCAAGTTTGAAAAAACGACAGAAGAAATGCTTTCTCCACAGGAAACTAAGAGATCATATTCCCTTGAAGTTACTTTACGATTGCGATCACCAATCAATCCAAGCAACGTATCTGTTGCATAGGGATCCCCTTTTCGACCCATCGCTGATACGACGACGACAACTTTATATCCATCGCTGACTGCTTCTTTAATATGGTTAACAGCTCTAAGTCTGCCGTCTTCACTTTTTAATGAAGTTCCGCCAAACTTTTGCACGATGACTTTCATTCAGAACACCTTCTTATGTCTATTTCAAAATATTAAGGGCTGCCAAACTTTCGGCGATTTGGACAGAATTCCATGCTGCCCCCTTGAGTAGATTATCAGAGACAATCCACATATGGAAGCCATTTTTTTGATTTAGATCTTTTCGAATACGACCCACAAAAACATCAGATTTCCCTACAGCATCGAGCGGCATAGGATAAACTTGTTTAGAAGGGTCGTCCTTCAATGTTACTCCTGGAGCATTTTTCATTAGTTCTTTCACATCCTCAACGGTTACATCATCTCGACCGATCTCCACATAAACAGATTCAGCGTGACCTGTCTCAATTGGAAGACGTACGCAAGTTGCAGCTACATGTAGCTCAGCGTCATGCATAATTTTCTTCGTTTCATTTATCATTTTCATTTCTTCATAAGTAAATCCATTATCTTCAAAAACATCAATTTGTGGGATCGCATTAAATGCGATTGGATAATGATTCTTGTCTCCCTTAACTGGAAGAATTTCTGGAGTGTACTCTTCTCCATTTAATGCAGCTTGTGACTGTTCTTTCATCTCAGTAACAGCGTTCGCTCCTGCACCTGAAACTGCCTGGTAAGTAGAAACAATAATTTTATGAAGGCCGTATGTTTGCTTAAGTGGTTCAAGTGCTGCCACCATCTGTATAGTTGAACAGTTTGGATTCGCAATAATCCCTTTATGATCGTTTAAATCGCTTTCGTTCACTTCTGGTACCACAAGTGGAACTTCCGGATTCATTCGGAACGCACTTGTATTATCAACAACGATAGCGCCTCGTTTAACTGCTTCAGGTGCTAATTCTTTCGAAACACTACCTCCAGCACTAAATAAGGCAAGCTGCACCCCTTCAAAAGCTTCAGGTGTTGCTTCCTTTACCGTTAATTCCTGATTTTTGAAAATGACTTTTTTACCTGCTGAACGTGATGATGAAAGGAGCGTTAAGGTCGATATCGGAAAATCTCGTTCCTCTAGTGTTTGAATCATTTGTTGTCCGACTGCACCTGTTGCTCCAACTACTGCTACATGATATTGGTTTCCGCTCATTTCTTTATTCTCCTCCCATAGTCCATTCCTAAATCCATCACAACAGAAGGAGAAACCGAGGTTTCTCCTCCTACTTAGTGATTTTATTCTCTATTTTATCATAAACCTAATCTAAAGAAAGAAAAATCAATTGTTAATCTAAATACCGCTCCACTAGTACCGGTTGAATCTGCTTCCCTTGGATGGCCATCTCAATTGTTTCTTTCAATGAAGGCATTCGAGCGACAAGTGAGTTTGGCTTTTTAACAGGATCATCCTGACCAAATGGGATAAAATAAATATTTTTGGTCGACATCAACCTCAAAATATTTGTGCCATTTAACCCAAGACCATCATTCGTCGATATGCCAAGAACGACTGGTTTTTCATTTCTTAACGTTGCTTTTGCCCCCATTAAAACAGGAGAATCAGTCATCGCATTAGCGAATTTACTAATAGAATTGCCTGTTATTGGAGCAATGACCATACAATCAAGCGGCGTTTTAGGGCCAAACGGTTCTGCTTTTACAATTGAATTTACAGCAGAATTGCCTGTAATTTCTTCAATTCGAGCAATCCAGTCTTCGCCTACCCCAAACCTCGTAGTCGTGTTCATAACAGTATGTGATACAAATGGAGTGACTTTGGCTCCAGATTGAACGAGCTCTTCAATTTGAGGGACGACGGCATCATACGTACAATGAGAACCTGTTAAACCAAAACCGATGTGTTTCCCTTTCAAACTCATGGAGTGTTCTCCTTTCCCTTTTGAGACTGCTCAATCAGCAGCTGAGTCAATACATTAGCAATAATTTTCCCCGCTGTTTTCGGTGCAACAATACCAGGAAGTCCTGGTGCAAGAAGCGCCTTAATGCCTCGTTTTTCTGCATATCGAAAATCCGTTCCTCCAGGCTTCGAAGCAAGGTCAATCACAAGCGTATGAGAAGGCATTTTTGCGATCACTTGTGACGTTACAATTTGGGCTGGTATTGTATTGATACAAACATCTAGATTCGAAACGTTATGAACGAGGTCTGATAAATGAAAAGGTTTTAATCCCATTTCCGTAATTCTGGCAATATGTTCTGGCTTTCTTGCTCCCACACTGACGTTCGCACCAAGTGCCGCAAATGTCCGTGCAACAGACATACCCACTCGACCTAGTCCTAGTACTGCAATGTTTGATTGATGAATTGTAATATCAGTATGCTGAATAACCATCATGACAGTTCCTTCTACCGTCGGGATGGAATTATAAATTGCAACATCATCTCGTTCAAATAGGCAAACTAAAGTCCTGGACGCCTCGGAAACCATTTGATTTAAACAACTGTTACTGATTCCACTATAAATTGTACAGTGGGAAGGAGTTTGTTTCAGTTGATCTGCTGTTAAGATAACTTTCTCATTAGAAAAAATCGTATCTACTTCCCCTTCAAGCGTCGTTCCACCCACTGGAAGGATAATCGCATTCAGTGTTGAAAGCTTAACTTCATCCATTGTACATTTCGTTGCTCCGGTGAATCCGTGATCAAGCTGATCAAACCCGATTAGGTATAAGTCCGCATTCAGTTCGGTCAACTTTCGAATAATTTCAAGCTGGCGGGCATCACCGCCAATTATGGCGATGTGTTGATTCGTTAGCATCGTTCCTCCCCTTTCCTTTTCCACGTCTTACTACGGGGATTAATGTAATTTCTCAACATTCTATGTGGTGAATACCCGCTTGGTGAATTTAGAATGAACTCCAATTTAATCCTTTTTATTATTTTGAACGATAATCATATCTCTTCCAATTGTTTCAATATGATCCCAAGGTATTGAGATATCTTGTTCTTTACGCTTAAAACCCATCCAGGAGGACTTAGGAATAATCAAAGCTTTTAATAATCCCGTCTTTTCATCAAATAAAAGATCTGTTTGACCTAGTACACCGAGCTTCTGTCCTCTTTCAATGTCTATTAATTCTTTACCACTTAGTTGGCTAAGCCTCATCATTCTCCTCCTAACATTCGCGTTTATATATCCTAGTCTATGAATAAGACCCGAGAGGAAGACATGAATTATCACGACTAAAAACCCGCCTCTTTAGTAGAGACGGGCTTTTAATCAAAATTTTATTTCATGCCATTGGGTAATTTACCGTTCGGACTAATCAACGAACAGGAGAAATCGTCTGTAAACATAGATTGAATCATATTGTTTACATTTTCATGATTCACACTTTCAATATTCGTAATAATATCATCGAGTGTGCGGTGTTGATTCAGTAATAATTCATTTTTACCGTTTCGGCTCATACGGCTGTTTGTACTCTCAAGGCTAAGCATCAAGTTCCCTTTCAGCTGCTCCTTGCAATTCTTAAGCTCTTTTGATGTTATTCCATCATTCTTAAATTCTGTTAATGTCTTCTGAATCGTTTCATATAGACGATCGAGCTGGTTTTGTGCTGTCCCTGCATAAATTGTAAGCAATCCGCTATCTTTATAAGCAGAATGATACGAGAACACAGAATAAGCAAGTCCTTGGTCTTCCCTTACATCCTGGAAGAGTCGGCTACTCATACTTCCACCAAGAACATTATTCATAACAATTAAGCTATAAATATCGTCAGTACCAAATGGAAGTCCTTCGTATCCGAGACAAAGGTGAGCTTGCTCTGTTTCTTTTTTACGAGCAAGATGGCCTGAGTGAAAGACTGGTGCAGTCACATCAGGCTTTCCTGCAGGAGTTTCCCAGTGTTCAAAAGCAGCTTCTACTTTTTTCATAAAGGATTCATCAATATTCCCTGCAATAGATACTACGATATTGTCAGGTGTATAGTGACTTTGCATATAGTCTCGCAACGTTTCTCCAGAAAACCCTTTTAATGTATCTTCAGTCCCGAGAATTGGCATTGCTAATTCATGATCACCGTAACTCGCCTGACTTAACATGTCATGAACGATATCATCTGGCGTATCTTCATACATTTTGATTTCCTCGTGAACAACGTTCTTCTCTTTGGCAAGCTCGGTAGCATCAAACGTTGATTGGAAGAACATATCTGTTAACACATCAAGTGCATAATCAGCGTGCTCATCGAGAACTTTTGCATAGTAACACGTATACTCTTTCGATGTAAACGCATTAACTTGACCACCAATACTATCAAAAGATTCAGCAATTTCTTTTGCACTTCTCTTTTCTGTTCCTTTGAAAAACATATGCTCAAGGAAATGTGAGACACCATTTAACTCTTTTGGTTCAAAACGAGAACCAGTTCCAATCCAGATTCCGATGGCGACCGATCGAACTGTTGGTATATTTTCTAACACTACCCTTACACCATTTTTGCAAGTTACTTTATTTATCAAGCCTTTTCCTCCTGTATCGTAACCTTTTCTTTCGTAATCTTCCAAAATCACTATATCATTAATGAAGATAGGAAACAATTCTATGGTCTTTTCTCAATTCGTTTCGAATCTAACACTTGTGAGACTGTACCAGGATGATATCCGCGCTTTTTAACTCCGCGAATAATAGCCTCAAGGCTTTTTTCTGTCGAGTCTGTAGGGTGCATCAAAACTAATGCGCCAGCATGAACCTTCTGCAACACTCGATCCGTTATTACCTGTGGAGCAGGTTTCTTCCAATCCACTGTATCAACAGACCAAAGAACCGTTTGCATGCCAAGACTGTCAGCAATCTGAACTGCATTGTTCGCATAGCTACCGCTTGGTGGTGCGAAAACAACTGGCTTTTTGTCGATTGTCGCTTCAATAACTTTATTTGTATCTTCTAGCTGTTTACGAATGGATGCATTACTTAATTGCTTTAAATCAGGGTGAGAATAGGCATGATTTCCAATTTCGTGCCCTTCTTCATCAAGCATACGCACCATATCTGGATTTTTCTTAGCCCATGATCCATCAAGGAAAAACGTTGCGTGAACATTGTTTTTCTTTAACACTTGTAGCATATCTGGTAGGTACTCTTCCCCCCACGCAACATTTATCATTAAAGCGACCATTGGCTTTTTAGAATTTCCTTTATACACTGCTGTTGGTTCAAGGTCCTCTAACTGGATATCAGGTTCAACTTCTTTTCTAACAAGCATGTCTTCGTTAAAAGACTTACCCTTCATTTTCTCGTAGGAGGCTTCTGCGTCTATCATAATTCCATTATAACCCGGTATGCCTTTCCAAACACGGTCAATCATGGCATTAACAGGTAGTATATCAAGTTTCGCTTTCGCTTCATTTATCTCACTATATAGTGGACTACCATTAACTGTTATAGTAGCCTGTTCTTTTAAATTACCAAGGTACATCGATGTATAGGGGTTCTGAAGTGAACCTGCTGCAACCGCTAAGATCATAATGAAAACAATTAAATGAATCCAGGATTTCTTCATTGTTTTGCCCCCTTTTGTACAAAGGGTATGTGTTTAAGTCAAGCTATAGAACGAAACACTTTATAAAAATCTTTTATGATAGGCTATGTTAGCTTCCATTGTTGATTTCTCGATTTATGACTAATTAACATATCCTTATGATAAGGTTCTCTTTCGTTCGCATCTTATACTAAAAAAAAAAAAGAACCCGGCCTAAGCCGAATTCTTTAGTTCTTTTGACTTTGTTCTTCACGTTCACGCTGCTCTTTCAATAGCTCTTTACGAGAAAGGTTAACGCGTCCTTGCCTATCAATTTCTTTAACTTTAACCATAATCTCATCACCGATCGAAACAACATCTTCAACTTTGTTAGTTCGTTCTTCTGCAAGTTCAGAAATGTGAACAAGACCTTCTTTACCAGCGAATAGTTCAACAAATGCACCGAACTTCTCAACTCGCTTAACTTTACCAAGGTATGTTGTCCCAACTTCAACTTCACGCACAAGATCTTCGATGATTTTCTTAGCCTTTGCGTTCATTTCTTGTTCAGTAGAAGAGATGAAGACTGATCCATCTTGTTCGATGTCAATTTTAACGCCCGTCTCTTCAATAATTTTATTAATCATTTTTCCGCTTGGTCCGATAACATCGCGAATTTTATCAGGCTTAATTGACATTGTAAGGATTTTAGGTGCATATGCAGAAAGCTCAGTACGAGGCTCATTAATAGCGCTCATCATGTTTTCAAGAATTGCAAGACGTCCGTTTTTCGCCTGCTCAAGAGCCTGACGAAGAATGTCTTCGTTAATTCCAGAAATTTTAATGTCCATTTGAAGAGCTGTTACACCTTGCTTCGTTCCAGCTACTTTAAAGTCCATGTCACCAAGAGCATCTTCCATGCCTTGAATGTCAGTAAGAACTGTTACATCTTCTCCATCACTTACAAGTCCCATTGCAATACCTGCAACTGGTGCTTTAATCGGCACTCCTGCATCCATCATCGCAAGCGTACTTGCACAGATGCTTGCCTGTGAAGTCGAACCATTTGATTCAAGCACTTCAGATACAAGACGAATTGTATAAGGGAAATCCTTCTCAGTCGGGATCACTTGCTCAAGAGCACGCTCACCAAGTGCACCGTGACCAATCTCACGACGACCAGGTCCACGCATTGGGCCAGTTTCTCCTACGCTGAACTTCGGGAAGTTATAGTGATGCATAAAACGCTTCGATTCCTCTGTACCTAGACCATCAAGGATTTGGACATCTCCAAGTGCTCCAAGCGTACAAATGCTAAGTGCCTGAGTTTGTCCACGAGTGAACAGACCTGAACCGTGCGTTCTTGACAGAATACCAACTTCAGAATCAAGCGGGCGAATTTCATCAACGCCGCGTCCATCAGGTCGTACTTTATCTTTCAAAATTAAACGGCGAACTTCTTGCTTTACGAAGCTGTTCAAAATTGATTTCACTTCATCAGCACTATATTCTTCGCTTTCTTCGTACGCTTCTGTTGCACGCGTCATAACAGCGTCAATTGCTTCTTGTCTTGCATGCTTTTCAATCACTTTTACAGCTTCTTTAACGTCAGAAAGGTACTGCTCGCTAAGCTCAGCTTCAAGCGTTTCGTTTGCTTTCTTAAGCACTACTTCACGCTTCTCTTTACCAGTTGCTTCAATGATTTGTTCCTGGAAAGAAATTAGACGCTTAATTTCCTGATGTCCAAACAGAATACCTTCAAGCATCGTTTCTTCAGGAACTTCTTCAGCACCTGCTTCAACCATGTTAATAGCTTCTTTCGTACCAGCTACAGTTAAATGAATATCACTTTGTTCAAGCTGATCAACGTTTGGATTCACGACGAATTCACCGTCGATACGTCCTACAATAACACCAGCAATAGGACCATCAAATGGTAGATCACTAATACCAAGTGCTAGAGATGAACCGAACATAGCTGCCATCTCTGAGGAACAGTTTTGATCAACGCTCATAACTGTACTTACTACCTGTACTTCGTTACGGAAACCGTCAGGGAATAAAGGACGAATCGGGCGGTCAATTAGACGACTCGCTAGGATTGCCTTTTCACTTGGACGGCCTTCACGCTTGATGAAACCTCCAGGAATTTTACCTACTGCATATAATCGTTCTTCATAATTAACCGTTAGTGGGAAAAACGGAAGGTCTTTAGGCTCTTTTGAACCTGTAACCGTTGCTAATACGGCTGTGTCGCCGTAGCGAATCAATGCCGCACCGCTCGCTTGCTTTGCCAGTTGACCAATTTCAACCGACAACTCACGACCGGCCCAATCAATTGAAAACACTTGCTTGTCCTGTGCCATTAATGTGAGAACTCCTCTCATCCAATAAAATCATTTCTTTTATTATACCCTAACCTTTTTGCATCTAAAAAGAAAGGAAGAAATCTATGTATTTTAACCTAATAAAAAAGCGGGAAATATCCCGCTTTTCTGAATCATTATCGACGTAGACCAAGTTCTTTGATTAGTTCGCGGTAACGAGTAACGTCTTTGTTACGAAGATACGTTAAAAGATTACGGCGTTTACCAACCATCTTAAGAAGACCGCGACGAGAGTGGTGGTCTTTCTTGTGGAAACGTAGATGATCGTTCAAATTGTTGATTTCCTCAGTAAGGACAGCGATTTGAACCTCTGGAGAACCAGTATCATTCTCGTGAGTTTTGAACTTAGTGATAAGTTCTTGCTTACGCTCTTGTGTGATTGCCATCCGTTTCACCTCCTTAATTTCTAATCCCCTGGTACCGCGCAAACGTCGGTGACTCGATTGCCCAGTATAGGTTGTGTACTTTCCGTACGAATATTAGATTACAGGTTTTCTTACCAAAATGCAAGGGGAAACTACTTAAGTATTCTTCTTGCTTCTTCAGAGTCTTGACCAATTTGTTGAATTAAGGCATCAACTGAAGGGAATTTAACTTCCCCACGAATTTTTTTATGGAATTCTACCATCACATTTTGGCCATATAAATTTCCCTCATAATCAAATACATGGACCTCCAGTGATGGATGCTCTGGCTTTTCATCATAAAAGGTTGGTTTATACCCTATGTTACAAACACCGTTCAGCCAGGAATCCTCTGCCTTCAACCGAACAGCGTATACACCTGTAGATGGAACAAGATAATCGGCTTTTAGCTCAACATTAGCTGTTGGAAATCCAATTGTACGTCCACGCTGATCGCCTTTTACAACCGTTCCCTTCACAATATAGTTGCGACCAAGAACACCTTTAATGTTCTCGACAGCCCCTTCACGAATATAAGAACGAATTAATGTTGAACTAACTTTTTCATCATGTTTTGATACTTTATCAATTATGGTTTGATTAAACTTGTTTCGAGCATGAAATGGCATTGAGTCCATTGTTCCTCTTCCTTTACTTCCATATGTAAAGTCAAAACCTGCTACAACGTGTACAACTGATAAAGCAATAATGTAGTCATCTACGAACTGCTGTGGTGTTAAACCAGCTATAGTAGGGTCAAACTTTACGATGTAAAGTACGTCGATACCAAGCTGTTCAATCAAATCAATTTTCTCATCGAGTGGTGTAATGGCTTCTGTTTGTGGTGTTGAACTGCCCAATACCACAGAAGGATGGGGATAAAACGTCATAACAGCAGCGTCTACTCCCATATCTACTGCGATTTCTTTAGCAGTAGATATGACTTTCTGATGGCCCTGGTGAATTCCATCGAAATAACCAAGTGCCATGACAGATGGGTTGTCTGCTTCCATCTTATGAGGATGAGATAAATAAATTGTCTTCAACGGTTTCACCTTCTAACTTCATCTCGAAAACACTTTCTCAGGCTTCATTAAGCCAGGTTTCTCAGGATGTTTTTGATAGATTGCAATTGCTTCTCCGTCCTTATTGTACATAACAAGCCGCTCCGCTGTCATCTCATCCACTTGAGGAAGCACTGCTCCATTTTGAAGCTTTTCTTCAAACTCAGGTTCTACGGTTAATGAGGGCATTGCGGAAAGAGCGTATTCCATTGGGAACAGAGATAGCGTGTCCTCTTCTATCATCTGTTTAATCTCATCAAATGTCAAACATTCTTCTAGTTTAAATGGGCCGGAAGCAGTACGAATCAAGAAAGACATATGGGCTGGAAACCCAAGCTTTTCCCCAATATCAACCGCAAGTGTACGGATGTAAGTCCCTTTGCTACAAGTGACACGAACAGGAAGAGAGACAGTTCCTTCTTCATGTGTGACCTCACCAATTAACTCAAGCTCATAAATTGTTGCTTTTCTAGATGGGCGCTCTACGACTTCTCCCTTAAAGGCATACTCATATAGCTTCTTTCCGTTTATTTTTACGGCAGAATACATAGGTGGAATTTGTTCGATATCCCCTCTGAACGCAGCCAGGGCTTCTTCTATTTCGTCAGCAGCCGGCATTCTTTCCACATGCTTTTCCTTCACTTTATCTCCAGACGCATCTTCTGTGGTTGTTGAAAACCCTAATGTGATAACGGCTTCGTACGTTTTTGAGAAATCAGTCATGTATTGAGCCACTTTCGTTGCTCTACCAATACATAAAGGTAGGACGCCAGTCACATCAGGATCCAATGTACCGGTGTGTCCAACTTTCTTCGTTCGTAAAAGCTTTCGTGTGATTGCAACACAATCATGTGACGTCATCCCAGCAGGCTTTTTCAATGGTAATATACCGTTCATACTTTTCCTCCTTTCATTACGATGACATAGAGAAAGGATAGACATTCCTGCCTATCCCTTCGTCATTACTCATCCGTTTGATTTAAATCTGCAAGAAGTCGCTCGATTTTGTTACCATAATCAATTGATTCATCGAACTCAAAGTAAATTTCCGGCGTTTTGCGAAGACGAATTCGTTTCCCTATTTCTGAACGGATAAATCCAGTTGCTTTCGCAAGACCGTTAAGGGTAGCTTCTTTCTTCTCTTCATCACCGAGAACAGTAATAAATACTGTTGCTTGTTGTAGATCATTCGTAACTTCAACAGCTGTTACCGTAACGAAACCTACGCGCGGATCTTTGATTTTCCTGCTGATTATATCACCAAGTTCTTTCTTCATCTGTTCACCAACACGATTTGCGCGAACATTACTCATCGTTACACCTCGTTTCTTTCCTAAAGCCATTCATAAGTAGCTCGAGTGAGCTCGATATCAGGACGTGAATCAATCAATGAAACGGCACGCTGAAGCTCACGCTCACAGGCCGTCTTGCTTGAAGCGGTCGTGACGATACCTATAACCGTATGCTGCCACAGATCCTGACTATCAAGCTCAGAAACAGCCAGATTATAATGCTTCAGCCGGCTTATAACCGACTGAAGCACAGACCTTTTTTCTTTCAGAGATTGTGCATCATAAATGATGCATTCACATTCTACATAACCGATCACTTAGGCTTTACTTCCTCCATGATGTAAGCTTCAATAATGTCTCCTTCTTTCACATCATTGAACTTAGTAAGCGTTATTCCGCATTCGTATCCTTTAGCCACTTCTTTCGCATCGTCTTTAAAGCGTTTCAGTGTATCCACTTCACCTTCAAAGACCACAATGCCGTCACGGATGACACGAACACCAGAATTCCTTGTAATCTTACCTTCTGTTACGTAAGAACCTGCAATAGTACCAACTTTGGATACTTTAAATGTTTCACGAACTTCAGCCTGACCAATGACCTTCTCTTCATAAACAGGGTCAAGCATCCCTTTCATAGCAGATTCAATTTCTTCAATCGCTGTATAGATTACGCGGTGTAAACGAATCTCTACTTGCTCTGATTCAGCTACTTTCTTCGCATTCGTATCTGGACGTACGTTAAATCCAATAATGATTGCGTTAGATGCTGAAGCAAGAATGATATCTGATTCTGTAATAGCACCAACAGCTGTATGAATAATATTAATCTTCACACCTTCTACTTCAATCTTACGAAGCGAGCCAGCTAGTGCTTCAACTGAACCCTGTACATCAGCTTTAACGATTACGTTAATGTCCTTCACATCGCCCTGTTGAATTTTCTCAAATAGATCGTCTAAGTTCATTTTTGAAGACTCTTTACGCTGTGCTTCAATTTTTTGTTGGTTACGCGCTTCACCAACTTGACGAGCCGTTTTCTCATCTTCAAATGCTACAAAACGATCTCCAGCGTGTGGAACATCACTTAGTCCCGTTACTTCAACTGGTGTAGACGGTGCAGCAGTTTCAACACGCTTACCTAGGTCGTTAACCATTGCACGAACACGGCCAAAAGTATTCCCTACTACTACTGGGTCTCCTACTTTTAGTGTTCCTTCTTGTACAAGAAGTGTTGCAACTGGGCCACGGCCTTTGTCAAGCTGTGCTTCAATTACTGTACCTGTAGCGAGCTTATCTGGGTTTGCTTTAAATTCTTCTACTTCAGAAATAAGAAGAATGGTATCAAGAAGTTCTTCAATTCCCTCACGCTTAATAGCAGAAAGGTTGACGAAAATTGTATCTCCACCCCATGCTTCAGAAACCAATTCATACTCAGTTAGTTCCTGCATAACGCGGTCAGGATTTGCACCTTCTTTATCCATCTTATTAACGGCAACGATAATTGGCACCTCAGCCGCTTTTGCATGGTTAATCGCTTCGACAGTTTGAGGCATAACACCATCATCAGCTGCAACAACAAGGATTGTAATATCCGTTACTTTCGCACCACGTGCACGCATTGTTGTGAAGGCAGCGTGTCCAGGTGTATCAAGGAAAGTAATTTTCTTGTTCTTGTCTTCGATTTGGTAAGCACCGATATGCTGTGTAATACCGCCTGCTTCACCTTGAGTTACTTTTGTGTCACGGATGCTATCAAGCAGCGTTGTTTTACCATGGTCGACGTGACCCATAATTGTAACTACAGCAGGACGCTCAACAAGTTTCTCTTCTTTGTCTTCACTAGTGTAATTATCAAGGTCTGTTACTTCAAATGGTTCTTCTTCTTCGACCTTAACACCATAGTCATCACAAATTAGTTCCATTGTGTCTTTATCAAGTTCCTGGTTAATTGTAGCCATAACGCCAAGACCCATTAACTTTTTAATTAGTTCTGAAGCATCTTTACCAAGTTTTTCAGCAAGCTGCCCTACAGTTAATGATCCCATAAACGTTACTTTTGAAGGCAGTCTTCTTGGAGCAGCCGTGTTTTTAGGAGGCTGTCCTTTACCTCGACGGTTAGGACGTCGTCCGCCTCGGCGGTTATTTGGTGCACTCTTACTTTTTGGATTTGCATTTGCTTTTGGGTTGTTTCGGTTGTTTTTATTTTCCATACTGTTTTTGTCGCTTCCCTTTTTGGATTGTTTCGAATTGTTTTTAAGCTTATCAACAGTCTGATCGTCAATCACAGACATATGGTTACTCACCGTAATATTCATGCTTTTTAACTTTTCGATAACATCCTTACTAGTTGTATTATGTTCTTTTGCATATTCATGAATTCGCATCTTACTCAAACGATCACCCCCGAGTTATTGATCGAGAATCGCAAAGAGTTTCTTCGCAAAGCCTGCGTCAGTAACGGCTATCGTGACTCGCTGAACTTTACCAATTGCATGGCCAAGTTCATATCGTCCTGTAACGGTACATACAGGCACTTTATAAGTAGTTGCTTTATCCGTTATTTTCTTTCTTGTGTTGTCAGATGCATCATTAGCTAATAAAATCAGTCTGGCATTCTTGCGTTGAATTTCTTTAACGACAAGTTCTTCTCCAGAAACGACTTTACCAGCGCGCTGAGCAAGTCCTAGAAGTGACTCCCAATTCTTACTCTTCATTTAATTTGACCGCGATTCTTGTAGGTCGGAATAGATATCTTCTGTCACTTCTGTTTTAAGATGAGCCGCTAATGAATTTCTCTTCTTGGCAAGCGCGAAGCACTCTTCATTATTGCAAAGATAAGCTCCTCGTCCATTCTTTTTACCCGTTTCGTCGATCGATATAACCCCTTCGGGTGATCGAACGACTCGAACGAGCTCCTTCTTTGGCTTCATTTCCTGACAGGCGACACATTTCCGCATCGGAATTTTACGTTTTTGCACGATGGACACCTCTCCTGATCTTTCAGTTGCTTAATCTAGCTCAGAGTCTTCTGAATCGTTCTCTTCAAAAAGCGGTGCTTCATCAGGACTGTATATCCCTTGCTCTTCCGCTTCTGATTGACTCTTAATATCGATTTTCCATCCTGTAAGCTTTGCTGCAAGACGTGCATTCTGGCCACGCTTCCCAATTGCAAGTGAAAGCTGATAATCAGGAACGATAACTTGAGTCATTTTGTTTTCTTCATCTACGTTTACCTTAAGTACTTTTGAAGGACTTAGCGCATTCGCCACGTACTTGACGATGTCTTCAGACCAGCTTACAATGTCGATTTTCTCGCCTTTAAGTTCGTTTACGATAGCTTGTACACGCTGTCCACGCTGTCCAACACATGAACCAACCGGATCTACTTCTGGATCTTCTGCATGAACCGCAATCTTAGAACGATCGCCAGCTTCACGGGAAATGGATTTCACTTCTACTGTACCGTCAAAGATTTCAGGCACTTCAAGTTCGAATAAACGCTTAAGAAGGCCAGGATGAGTACGTGAAACCATCACCTGAGGCCCTTTTGTTGTTTTCTCAACTTTCGTAACATAAACCTTTATACGGTCATGTGAATGATACGTTTCGTTCGGCATTTGTTCGCCTGCTGGGAGGAGAGCTTCAATACGTCCAAGGTCAACGTAAATAAAACGATGATCTTGACGCTGCACAATACCAGTCATGATATCATCTTCACGATCAATAAATTCACTAAAAATAATGCCTCTTTCAGCTTCACGTACGCGCTGTGTAACAACTTGTTTAGCTGTCTGAGCTGCAATACGACCAAAATTACGAGGTGTTACCTCAATCTCAACGATATCTTCTAATTCATATTGTGGATCAATATCCTTTGCATCCTCAAGAGAGATCTCAAGACGAGCATCTTCAACTTCTTCCACAACGTCTTTACGAGCAAATACGCGAATTGATCCAGTATCTTGATTGAAGTCAACTCTAACATTTTGAGCCTGGTGGAAGTTTCGCTTATATGCAGAAATAAGCGCAGCTTCAATCGCCTCAACAATAATATCCTTGCTAATGCCCTTTTCCTTTTCAAGAACGGTCAGCGCATCTAATAAATCACTACTCTTCATTTTTCATTCTCCCCTTTAACTAAAAAACAACAGCAAGCCTTGCGCTTGCAACTTTTTCAAAAGGTAATTCAACCTTCTTAACTCTCGTTTTCACTTTCTGTTCAATGACAACCGTTTCACCATTGAAGTCCGAAAGCTTACCTTCAAAGCTCTTCTCCCCATTAATGGGTTCATAGGTTGTCATATAGACTTGTTTACCTACTGCTTTTTCAAAGTCAGTCCGCTTCTTAAGCGGGCGCTCAGCACCAGGTGAGGATACTTCAAGGAAGTAAGGTTGCGTAATTGGATCATGTTTATCAAGCTGTTCGCTTAATTTTTCGCTAATTGTACCGCACTCCTCGATATCTACGCCCTGAGGAGAATCGATATAGACACGGAGAAACCAATTCTTTCCTTCCTGCGTAAATTCTATATCTACGAGTTCCAGGTTCATTTCATCTACTATTGGTTTTACTAGTTCTTCAGTTACCGTAATCACATTTTCAGTCATTGGTTGTCCTCCTTTCTGATCCTGTACAGCAGGGTCCCAATCGAAAACGAAAGAGTGGGATAGCCCCACTCTTCCGTCGCGTGTTTATTCACTAGTATTTCCACAATTACTATACCATACTCATATCACCAATTCAACAGAGAAGCGAACGCACTCCTCTAGAACAAACTGAGCTGATTGGCATCTGGTAAACCTTCAAGGCAGCCATGGTCATCAAGATACTCAAGAACAGTCTTAGAGATCTTACTTCGTTGCTGAAGATCTTCCTTCGAAAGGAATTCTCCACCTTCTTTAGCACTAACGATGTTAAGTGCTGCGTTCGTTCCAACTCCAGGTAAAGAGTTAAACGGTGGAATGAGTGTATCGCCATCAACAACGAATTCTGCTGCTTTGGATCGATACAAATCTACCTTTTGCATACGGTAACCGCGTTCTGACATTTCAAGTGCGATTTCCATAACAGTGAGAAGGTTCTTCTCTTTAGGAGAAGCATCCAATCCTTTTTCATTGATTTCCTCAATTTTCGCTCGAATCGGATTTGATCCTTTTGACATCGTATCGATATCAAAGTCATCTGCTCTTACCGTAAAGTAAGCAGCGTAGAAAAGAATTGGATGATGCACTTTGAAGTAAGCAATTCGAACGGCCATTAACACATATGCCGCTGCGTGAGCTTTCGGGAACATGTATTTAATCTTTAAACATGAATCAATATACCAATCTGGCACATCATGCTTCTTCATCTCAGCTACCCATTCTTCTTGTAGCCCTTTGCCTTTTCGTACAAACTCCATAATTTTAAAAGCAAGTGATGGATCAAGGCCTTTGTAGATTAAATAAACCATAATGTCATCACGACAACCAATTACTTCACTAAGGTTACAAGTACCAGCTTGAATCAATTCCTGTGCATTACCTAACCAAACATCAGTACCGTGGGAAAGACCTGAAATCTGAACGAGCTCAGAAAATGTACTAGGTTTCGTATCTTCTAGCATTTGACGAACGAATCGTGTTCCGAATTCTGGGATTCCGTAAGTTCCTGTTTTACACATAATTTGATCCTGTGTCACTCCAAGAGATTCCGTTCCACTAAAGAGCTTCATCACTTCAGCGTCATCTGTTGGGATGGTTTTCGGATCAATTCCACTTAAATCTTGAAGCATACGAATAACCGTAGGATCATCGTGCCCAAGTATATCAAGCTTCAACAAATTATCGTGGATCGAATGGAAATCAAAATGGGTTGTTTTCCAAGCGGATGTTTTATCATCTGCAGGAAACTGAATAGGTGAAAAATCGTAAATGTCCATATAATCAGGTACTACGATAATACCACCTGGATGCTGCCCAGACGTTCGCTTAACTCCAGTACACCCCGACACGAGACGATCAATTTCAGCCCCTCGATAGTGAAGGTCATGATCTCCCATATACCCTTTTACATAACCGTACGCCGTCTTCTCAGCGACTGTACCGATTGTTCCTGCTCGGAATACATTGTCTTCTCCAAACAATTCCTTCGTATAATTATGGGCACGCGGCTGATATTCCCCCGAGAAGTTCAAATCAATATCGGGTACTTTATCACCTTTAAACCCAAGAAACGTCTCAAACGGTATATCATGTCCGTCTTTTGTAAGAGGTACACCGCAATCTTCGCATGATTTGTCTGGAAGATCGAACCCTGATCCTACAGAACCGTCATCAAAGAACTGTGACTTCTTACAAGATGGACAAACATAATGAGGTGGTAATGGGTTCACTTCAGTAATTTCAGTCATAGTGGCAACAAATGAAGAACCTACAGACCCACGTGAACCAACGAGATAGCCGTCGTTTAGTGACTTCTTAACTAGCTTATGAGAAATCAAGTAGATAACGGCGAATCCATGGCCAATAATACTTTTTAGCTCTTTTTCAAGTCTCTCTTCCACTATTGTTGGCAGTTCATCACCATAAATGCTTCGAGCCATGTTATAGCTCATTTCACGCATTTCTTCATCGGCACCTTCAATTCGAGGTGTGAATAGATCATCTTTGATCGGTTTAATATCATCGATCATGTCGGCTACTTGCTGTGGTTTTTGTACGACAATTTCCTTCGCTTTATCTGCCCCAAGAAAATGGAAGCAATCAAGCATTTCGTTCGTCGTTCTAAAATGAACCTGAGGTAACGTTTGGCGATTTAATGGGTTACCCGCCTGTGCTTTAATAAGAATTTTACGATAAATATGATCCTCTGGCTCGAGATAATGAACGTTACCAGTAGCGACGACTGGCTTATTTAACTTCTCACCAAGCTTTACAATCTTACCAATAATTTCACGCAACGCCATTTCATCTTGAACAAGTTCTTTCTCGATTAAATGCATGTAATTTTGTGGCGGCTGCACTTCCAGATAGTCATAAAACTTCGCGATTTCCTCTACTTCTTCAGGTGACTTTTGCATCATCCCTTCAAAAACTTCACCCTTGTCACAGCCTGAACCGATCAGCAGACCTTCGCGGTACTTCTCAAGCTTGGAGCGAGGAATACGTGCAGTTCGGTAGAAATAATCAATGTGAGAAAGGGAAACGAGTTTGAACAAGTTTTTTAAACCTACGTCATTTTGCGCCAATATGATCGTATGCGATGGACGCGTACGTTGGAAACCAGTTTGCCCCATATTATCATTCAGCATATTGTGATTTGTAATTTCACGCTCAAGTGCATCTTTCACCAATTTCCACAATAAATACCCTGTTGCTTCCGCATCATATATCGCTCTGTGGTGCTGAGTAAGGTCGATATCAAACTTTTTACAAAGCGTATTTAAGCGATGGTTTCGCATTTCCGGATATAGAAAACGAGCAAGCTCAAGGGTATCAATTACTGGATTTGTTGCTTCTCCTAACCCAATATTACGTAACCCTACATTCAAGAAGCCCATATCAAAGCTAGCATTGTGAGCAACAAGAATGTCATCTCCCATAAATTCGTGAAAATCTTTTAAGACATCTTCAATTTCGGGAGCGTTCATGACCATATCGTCCGTGATACCTGTTAGTTCAATGGTTGTAGATGAAAGAGGGTGATGCGGATTAGCAAATCGCTCAAACTTATCAACGATCTCTCCATCTTTCAATTTCACTGCCGCTAACTCGATAATTTTATTATAAACAGCCGAAAGTCCGGTGGTTTCCACATCAAAAACAATGTAAGTGCCACTTTCAAGATCACGATCAGCTTCATTGTATGCCATCGGTACCCCATCATCGACAAGGTCTGCTTCTAAACCATAGATAACCTTTATACCGTTCTTTTGTCCTGCTGCATACGCATCGGGAAATGACTGTACAACATTATGATCCGTAATGGCGATAGCAGGATGTCCCCATTTAGCTGCTTGTGTAATCAATTCCCCTGTTGAACTGACGGAGTCCATTTGACTCATTTGCGTGTGAGCATGTAGCTCAATACGCTTTTCATCCTCAGGCGCCTCATCTACTCGTAAATCAGGTTTGATTTCAGTTAAATCGTTTCCGATCATAACAAGATCGCGTACAAACGTATCATTCTGGATCCCACCGCGTACTTTCACCCAGATTCCTTTCCTTACTGCTTCTAAAATCGGAACATCTTCTTTATCGCGGGAGAACATTTTCACAAGGATTGAATCCGTGTAGTCCGTTATTTTAAACGTTAATAGCGTTCGTCCACTTCTAAGCTCTTTCGTTTCAGCATGGAAGACATAACCTTGAACAGCTATACGTCGTTCTTCGTCCTGAATAGTTTCGATCGGTACTGGATCTTCTTTGATCTTGTAACCAATGACAAGAGAATCTGGAACGTTTTTACTTGAAGATTTATCTGCCTTTTCTTTCTCGATCAAGGCTTCCATCATTTTAGATTGATCTTCTTGTTGTTTTTGTTCAACAAATTTTTGATAATCCTGTTCTGAAGCTTTAACTTCTACTTCAAGCATGTACTTCGGAAATCCAGCGTGCGTATAACACTCTGACAAAGGACCAGATAGCTTTCGTCTTGCGATTGCAGCTTCCGTCTCATTACGAACCGTTACAATAAGCTTATTTCCACTTATTTTAGGCGTTTGACTTTTCAATACAGCTGTTAGGGAGGCGGAATGCTCCTTCATCAGTTCAGCGACATTGTCCCAGTATGCCATTGCTAATTCTTCATTACCTCCACTATCTGTAGAGATGCCATAAGTCACTGTTGCGATGTGCTTCAATCCATCTTGCAAGCGACTGCGAAACAGCTCATATATATGAAATGGAAGTACGTCAGGGAGGTGAAAATCAAAATGCCATTTTCTCGTCTCTTTATATACAGTTAGCTTTGAAATATAGCCCTCTTTAAAATATTCCTCAAACTTATCAGGAAACGATATTTGCTGAAGGAGCAGCTGAAGACGTTCTTTCCTTATCTTTAAATCCTGGTCCATGCAATTCTTCCTCCTTCTTAACCAATACACGAACGAAAAAAAAGGTGGAAGGTACCACAGGCACCTTTCCACAATTTTAGTTCATTTGTTCTAAAAGTTGCTGAAGTGTCGAGTTCAAGTTATCTACAGGCACTTCTATAGACTCCCCAGTATCTCTACGCTTTACTTCTACAATACCTTCGTTTGCTTTTTTACCAACAATAACGCGAAGTGGTAATCCAATCAAATCGGCATCTTTAAACTTTACACCCGCACGTTCCTTGCGGTCATCATAAAGAACGTCATGTTCATTCTTAAGTGAGTCATAAAGACGATCCGATAATGCGCTTTGATCTTCATCCTTCACATTAATCGTAATCAAATGAATATGATACGGTGTTACAGCAAGCGGCCAACGTAATCCATTGTCATCTGCATTTTGCTCTGCAATTGCAGCTAAGGTTCTTGATACACCAATACCATAACAACCCATGATAATTGGTTTAGCTTTACCACCTTCATCAAGGAACTTGGCTCCCATCGTTTCACTATAATTTGTACCGAGCTTGAACACCTGTCCAATTTCAATACCTTCAGCAAAGACGATTGTTCCGTTGCCATCTGGAGAAGGATCTCCTTCCTGGATGAAGCGGAGGTCTTCATAACGTTCAATGGAAAGATCACGGTCAGGGTTTACATTATGATAGGCATGTGCACCTATGATTGAACCATTGACTATAGTCTTAACCGCAGTATCTGCTATAATCTTACCTTCGAATTCCTTTAAATCTATATCTTCATTGTGAACTTCAACCATATTTGTTCCAAATAGGTTCTTTACCTTAATCTCGTTCAATACATGGTCGCCTCTTACAAGAACAGCAATCAAATCGTCTTCAACTTTCATAACAGTTGAATGAATTTGGCGATCTAAGGCAGTTTCAGCTTCACCTTTTGCGAATGGAGATTCAAGCTCATCTGACTTTTTGTACTGGACGTGAACTTCTGCCATTTCAATATTAGCCGCATAGTCAGAAGAATCACTATAAGCAATCGTATCTTCCCCAACACTAGAAAGAGCCATGAACTCTTCTGTATCTTTACCACCCATTGCACCGGAATCAGCAACAACTGGTCTAAAATTCAGTCCAAGTGTGGTGAAAATTTTGCTATAAGTCTTGTGCATTAGTTTGTATGCATCATCGAGCTGTTCTTCTGAAGAATGAAAAGAGTAAGCATCCTTCATAATAAACTCTCTTCCACGTAACAACCCAAAACGAGGACGTCGTTCATCACGATACTTGGTCTGAATTTGATAAAGTGTAACCGGTAGTTGTTTATATGAACTTAATTCATCACGAACAAGGCTTGTAATAAGCTCCTCATGAGTAGCCCCAAGAGCAAACGGACGACCGTGACGATCTTTCAGTCTCATTAACTCAGGACCGTATACGTTCCAACGACCTGTTTCTTGCCAAAGCTCAGCTGGCTGAATGGCAGGCATTAACAACTCCTGAGCGCCTGCATCATCCAACTCTTTTCGAATAACTTGTTCAATTTTCGTTAATACTTTTTTACCTAGTGGCAAATATGAATAAATGCCTGAAGCATTTTGACGTATAAAACCCGCTCGGACAAGGAGCTGATGACTTTTAATTTCGGCATCAGCTGGATTGTCTCGAAGGGTTGGATTAAAGTATTTAGATTGTTTCATAAACTGCACCTCATTTCATTCTTCAAAACGGGTTTTGCTACTCACTTATAAAAAGAACCGTTGGATATCATTCCATGTTACGACAAGCATGAGTAACATTAGGAACGAAAACCCTATAAAGTGTACAAGACTTTCTTTTTGTGGATCTATTGGCTTTCCTCTTAATGCTTCAACCCCTATAAATAGAAGTCTTCCTCCATCAAGTGCTGGAAGCGGAAGCAAATTAAAGATACCAAGGTTAATACTTAAGAAGGCTGCCCATCTCATTAGGACATAAAGACCTCCAGATGCAGCTTCTTCTGTGTAGCTATAAATTCCAACAGGTCCACTGAACGCATCAATGGAAAGCTGACCTGTAACCAATTGTCCTAGCCCAACGAAAATGGCTTTTGAAAACTCGATCGTTGAGGAAAAACCAAAGGCGATAGAATCAAAGAAATTCACTTCATAAGAAGGGGCAACACCAATTCGACCAACAGATTGATTTTCTGTAAGCTTCTGCTTCTCAGGTGTAATGGATAACGTAACGGCTTCGCCTTCTCGATCCACTTTAAACCCAAGCTGGTTGTTAGCATTGTCTTGAATGATTGAAGTCATTTTGTCCCAGCTCGTTATTTCCGTGCCGTTAATTTCTGTAATTACATCACCATTCATCATTCCAGCTTGTTCAGCTGGACTACCTTCTACAACTTCACTAACCTGGTTGGTTGGTGTTCCTTGTAATAATCCTAGCGCAATGAATATAACAATTGCCAATAAGAAGTTCATCACTGGACCTGCAAAAATAGCTAGGAAGCGATCCCATAGGGATTTTGAACCAAACTGACGATCAATTGGAGCGATTTGAAATTCAGATCCATCCATCACATAATGTGAAATTTCATCGATCTGGTAGGTCACCGCAGGCTCATCTTCACCTTCATATCCTTTGATATAAAGTCCACGCTCTAAATCGGCTTCTTCTACCGTTACTTCTTTTAAATTTGTGTAAGCTGATTTTTGATTGATGACAATCTTTTCAACTTTATTAGCGTTATTGAACAATAGCCCGACACGCTGTCCGGGTTTCAGTTCGATCATTTCGGGATCTTCTCCGGCCATACGAACAAATCCACCAAGAGGCAATAATCTTATTGTATAAACCGTTTCGCCCTTTTTGATTGTAAATAGCTTTGGTCCGAAGCCTATCGCGAATTCTCGGCATAGGATTCCTGCGCGTTTTGCAAGGAGCAAATGACCCAATTCATGGAAAAAGACAAGCGCTCCGAATATGATAATGATCGAAATCACAGTATTCATACCCACGTACCACCTTTATTTAATTAATGACTGAACTCGCAATCTTGTTTCAGAATCAATTTCAAGAATTTCGTCAAGCGAAGCATGTTGAATGCTATTATGATTTTCCATCGCTTGTTCTACGAGCTCTTCGATCGTTAAGAAATCAATTTTACCTTCGAGAAATGCTGCAACAGCGGTTTCATTAGCTGCATTTAGGACAGCTGGTAATGAACCACCAGTACGGCCAGCTTCGTAAGCAAGCTTTAACGCACGGAATCGGTCAAAATCCACTTTTTCAAAGTGAAGCTTGCCAACTTCCCATAAGTTTAACCGTTTTGCATTTCTGATTTCAAGTCGATCAGGATAGCTTAGTGCATATTGAATCGGAATTCGCATATCCGGAGTACCTAGATGGGCCATTACACTACCGTCTATGTACTCTACCATTGAGTGTATAATGCTTTCTTTGTGAAGAAGAACATCTATCTGATCATATGGTGTTCCAAACAACCAGTGTGCTTCAATCACTTCAAGCCCTTTATTCATCATTGTAGCTGAGTCAATCGTAATTTTTGCTCCCATTGACCAGTTAGGATGATTCAGCGCGTCATGTACGCTTACACCTTCTAATTCATCTCGTTTTTTGTCGCGAAAACTACCGCCAGAAGCTGTCAAAATCAAACGCTCCATTTGCTCCTGCTTTTCTCCATTCAAACATTGAAAAAGAGCTGAATGTTCACTATCGACAGGAAGTAATGCTGATCCATGTCGCTTTGCTGCTTCCGTTACTAAATGTCCCGCGGTTACGAGTGTTTCTTTGTTAGCAATTGCGATGGTTTTACCTTGTTCTATAGCAGAAAGTGTCGGTGAAAGACCAATACTACCTAGAATGGCGTTAACAAGAACTGTTGTATCAGGATGACAGGCCACTTCTAACAGACCTTCTTCTCCAAAAACAATCTTTGTTTTTCTTGAAATAATTCTCCTAAGTGATTCCGCATCTTCCCTGTGCTGAACCGATAGTAACTTTGGATGAAATTCTTCTGCAATTTCAACTGCTTTTTCAACGTTTTTTCCTACCGAAACGGCAACTAGGGAAAACAAGTCAGGGTGCATTCTCACGATATCAAGAGTCTGAATTCCAATGGAACCAGATGCTCCTAGTAAGCTGATTTTCTTCAAACGACCTGTTCCTCCAATCTACTTAGTTTTAAACTAAGTTAAGTAAATGAAGAAGGGGGAGAACGAAAATAAGGCTATCAAATCGATCAAGTATCCCTCCATGTCCGGGTAAAATGCTGCCAGAATCTTTCACACCATAATGGCGTTTAAAAGCAGATTCAACGAGGTCACCAATTTGACCAAAAACAGACGTTAGAACAGAGACGACAATGACCGTAATCATTGATTCATAAACTGGGTAGATTAGCTGAAAAACAACTCCTACCACTAACGCCATTACAACTCCACCAATTGCTCCTTCAACGGTCTTATTAGGAGATATATGTGGCCAAAGTTTCTTCTTTCCTAATGATCTCCCTACAAAGTACGCACCAGAATCAGATGCCCATATTAGAAAGATAATAAAAAACAGGTGCACCATACCATCCAAATTGCTATCTCCTAAATAACGTGTGGCTGTAAAATAATAGAAACCTAGACCAACATACAGGGATGCCATCATGATGAATGAACTTTCATCAAAGCTATATTTATTCTTTGTAAGAACAGTCATCGCTAGAAGGATGAGCAAGCCAAAGAATAGCAAATCGATTTTAGTAAAGACGGATGATGTAAGGGCTGCAATCCAGGAATCAGGCATTACTAGAACCCAGGTCCCCGTAATAGCCAGTAAGCCTGGAAGTGATACTAAAGTGATTTTCTTCATTAATAGCAGTTCAATCATTCCAATTGTAGCTACAAGTGCCATTAGAATAATGAACGGCCAGTCTCCCAAAATGATCATACCTAACAATAGGGCGCCAAAAATCACACCCGTAATAACACGTTGTTTCATTACGTTAATGTCCTCCTACACTTACACCCCACCGTAACGTCTTCCTCGTCGCTGATATTCCTGCACAGCCTCAAGAAAATGATGCTCTGTAAAATCTGGCCACAACACTTCAGTAAACCACAGTTCAGTATAAGCTAGTTGCCAGAGCATAAAGTTACTTAAGCGAATTTCGCCGCTTGTCCGTATTAATAGGTCAGGATCAGGATATTGGCTACTGAGTAAATACGAAGAAATCTTTTCTTCAGAAATGTCTTCCTCAGTCAGTATCCCCTTTCTAACGTCACTTAATAACCTTTGCATAGCCATTTTCATTTCGTGTCGACTTCCATAATTCAGCGCAAAATTAAGAATGAGTCCAGTATTGTCTTTCGTGTCTTCAACTGCCTTACTTATGGCTTTGAACGTGTGGGGGGGTAGTTGCTCTCGTTCTCCCATTATTCTAACTTGTACATTCTGCTCAATTAATTCTGGCAGATGGCTAAGTAGAAACTGTTCTGGGAGTTTCATTAAAAAGTCTACTTCCTCTTTCGGTCGCTTCCAATTCTCTGTTGAAAAGGCATAAAGCGTCAGGTAATTAACTCCAAGATCGTTAGCCTTTCTTACAATCTTCTTAACGACCTTCACACCTTCACGGTGGCCAGCCACACGTGGGAGACCTCGTTTCTTCGCCCAGCGTCCATTGCCATCCATAATGATCGCAATATGTCCTGGGATATTAGCAGATGTGTTTATTTCAAAATGTTCCTCATCTTCATTCTTTCTCATCCAGTTCGAGAACTTCCCAAGCATTGCAAATCCTCCATTGTGTCACTTACTTAACAAAAAAACCCCCTGTGGGAAAAGAGGGTTCTTTTATTATCTTATTTTACATGTTATTGAATTAGACTGCCATGATTTCTTTTTCTTTATCTGCAGCAACGTTCTCCGCTTCAGCTACATATTTATCCGTTAGCTTCTGCACATCATCATTGCTACGACGAAGTTCGTCTTCTGTAATATCGCCATCTTTTTCCTTTTTCTTAAGATCATCGTTAGCATCGCGACGGATGTTACGGATAACAACCTTGCTTTCCTCCGCGTATTTCTTAACAAGCTTAACTAGATCTTTACGGCGCTCTTCAGTTAGAGCTGGGATTGTGAGGCGAATCACGTTACCATCGTTTGAAGGTGTTAGACCAAGATCTGATTTAAGGATTGCTTTCTCAATATCCCCTACAGATGACTTATCGTATGGTTGAATTAAGAGCATACGAGCTTCTGGCACTGTAATACCAGCAAGCTGGTTAACGGGAGTAGGTGCACCGTAGTACTCTACTTGGATTTTGTCTAGAAGAGAAGCGTTTGCTCTTCCAGCTCTTAATGTAGCTAACTCACGCTTCAAGCTTGTAATTCCGTTCTGCATACGTTCTTCAGCGTTTTTTAAAATTTCTTTTGGCATTCTTAATCTCTCCCTTTTACAACTGTTCCGATTTCTTCGCCACAAATGGCACGTTTAATGTTACCTTCTTCCATAATGGAGAAGACAACGAGCGGGATATCATTATCCATACAAAGTGAAGATGCTGTGGAATCCATAACTGCAAGACCTTCTTTAAGTACATCAAGGTATGAAAGGGTATCATACTTTTTCGCAGTTGCATCGATCGACGGATCTGCTGTGTATACTCCGTCAACGTTATTCTTCGCCATTAAAATAACGTCAGCTTCAATTTCGGCTGCACGAAGAGCTGCCGTCGTATCTGTTGAGAAGTAAGGGTTACCTGTTCCTGCAGCAAAAATAACAACGCGTTTTTTCTCTAAGTGTCGAATTGCTTTACGGCGGATGTAAGGTTCTGCTACCTGTCTCATTTCGATTGAAGTTTGAACACGCGTTTCAACCCCAATGCTTTCAAGGCTATCCTGCATTGCAAGTGAGTTCATAACCGTTGCAAGCATGCCCATATAATCAGCTGTAGCACGGTCCATGCCCATTTCACTGCCTACTTTACCACGCCAGATGTTTCCACCACCAACAACAACGGCTACTTCAACACCCATTTCGTGAATTTCTTTCACTTGTGATGCGATAGACTGAACAATTGTTGGTGAAATCCCTTGACCTTCTCCACCAGACAATGCTTCTCCGCTTAATTTTAACACAACGCGTTCATACTTGGCTCCGCTCATTTTAACCCTCCAGCATGTTTTCATTATTTATTCTTGAAAAATAGGGAACACAACGTGTTCCCTATCATTGTTTTACTTCTTCACTTGAGACATAACTTCATCAGCGAAGTTATCTTCACGCTTCTCCATGCCTTCTCCAACTTCGTAGCGGATAAAGCCTTTAACAGTAGCGCCTTTAGATTCAACATACTTTCCAACTTTTTGGTCAGTATCTTTAACAAACGGCTGGTCAACAAGAGAAATTTCTTCGAAGAACTTATTGATACGACCTTCTACCATCTTCTCAACAATTTTCTCTGGCTTACCTTCGTTAAGAGCCTGTTGCTTAAGTACTTCGCGCTCGCGCTCAACTTCTTCAGCTGGAACAGCATCGCGAGATACAAAACGAGGGTTAACAGCAGCAGTGTGCATTGCTACGTCTTTTGCAACTTCTTCATCAGTTGTTCCTTCAAGAAGAGTTAGAACGCCAATACGTCCTCCCATGTGAAGGTATGCACCGAATGCATCTGCATCAGTTTTCTCTACAATTTGGAAGCGACGAAGAGAAATTTTCTCACCGATCTTAGCAATTTTATCGTTTAGGAATTCAGTAACTGTTTGTCCGTTTTCCATTTTGCTTTCAAGAGCTGCGTCAACAGACTCTGGGCTAGCTTTAAGGAGGTGATGAGAGATATCATTGATTAGTGAAGTAAAGCTCTCGTTCTTTGCAACGAAGTCAGTTTCAGAGTTAATTTCAGCGATTACTGCTTTGTTTCCTTCAACAGCGATCGTTGCAAGACCTTCTGCTGCTACGCGATCAGCTTTCTTAGCTGCTTTAGAGATACCTTTCTCACGAAGCCAGTCAATCGCTTTGTCCATGTCACCGTCGTTTTCTGTTAGAGCTTTTTTACAATCCATCATACCTGCACCAGTTTGTGCGCGCAATTCTTTTACCATTTGAGCTGTTACTGCCATTAGTAATTCCTCCTTGAATTATGATATGTAATCATACCCTTTTGGGTTAAAAAAAGGTGATAAAGGGGTTTGAGTTCCCCTTTATCACCCCTTTGTGTTCTTATACAGATGTTTCTTCAGTTTCTACCGCTTCAACTTCTGCTTCTTCTTCTACTTTGCTAACTTCGATAACAGCGTCAGCCATTTTAGCAGTAAGAAGTTTCACAGCGCGGATTGCATCGTCGTTACCAGGGATAATATAGTCGATCTCATCTGGATCACAGTTTGTATCCACGATCGCAACGATTGGGATATTAAGCTTACGAGCCTCAGCAATAGCGATACGCTCTTTACGAGGGTCGATTACGAACAATGCGTCTGGAACGCCGTTCATGTCTTTAATACCACCAAGGAATCTTTCAAGGCGATCCATTTCTTTTTTAAGAAGGATAACTTCTTTCTTAGGTAGTACTTCGAAAGTGCCGTCTTCTTGCATCTTCTCAAGGCTCTTCAGGCGGTTAATACGCTTTTGAATTGTTTCAAAGTTCGTAAGTGTTCCACCCAACCAGCGTTGGTTGATGTAGTATTGTCCAGCACGGATCGCTTCATCCTTAACGGAATCTTGCGCTTGCTTTTTCGTACCAACGAAAAGAACTTTACCACCGTCCTGAGCGATGTCACGAACGAAGTTATAAGCCTCTTCGACTTTCTTCACTGTTTTTTGAAGATCGATAATGTAGATACCGTTTCTTTCAGTGAAGATATAAGGTTTCATTTTTGGGTTCCAACGACGAGTCTGGTGACCGAAGTGTACCCCAGCTTCAAGAAGCTGTTTCATAGAGATTACTGCCATGATTGTGTTCCTCCTAATGGTTTTTTTAGCCTCCGCTTGCATCTTATCTGAGAAAAACTGCAGTCGCAGCACCACTTCCCAAATCAACAAGCGTGTGTGATTAACACCGTTGATTAATATAACATATAGAATATAATGCCGCAAGTTTAAATTACAAAATCCGCTTGTGCCTAAAGTAATTTAAATAGTAAACGCTCCGGATAAACCGGAGCGTAAGTATTATTGTGTTTTAAGTTTTGAAAGCTCTACTAGAAACTTATCATTAAGGACTTTAATATAAGTCCCTTTCATACCTAGTGAGCGAGACTCAATAACGCCTGCACTTTCTAGCTTACGAAGTGCGTTCACGATTACTGAACGAGTGATACCGACGCGGTCAGCTATTTTACTAGCAACTAGAAGGCCTTCATTCCCTTCAAGCTCTTCGAAGATGTGCTCAATCGCTTCTAGCTCACTGTAAGATAGAGAAGAAATCGCCATTTGAACAACAGCTTTATTTCTTGCTTCTTCTTCAATTTCTTCTGCTTTCTCATGTAGAATTTCCATACCTACTACTGTCGCACCATATTCAGCTAACAATAGGTCATCATTTGAGAAAGAATCGCTTAAACGAGAAAGGATTAGCGTACCTAGACGGCTTCCACCACCTACGATTGGAACAATCGTTGTAAGACCTTTCTCAAATAAGTCACGATTCTCTACTGGAAACGCTGTGTACTCACTTGTAATATCAAGGTTTGATGACGTCTCATTAATATTGAATAGGTTTTGGGTATACTCTTCAGGGAATTGACGCTCAGAAAACATCTTCTTCATGCGCTCATTCTCGATTTCCTGATTGATTGCAATTCCAAGTAGCTTCCCTCTACGACTAACCACATAGACATTTGCCATAATAACGTCACGAAGTGTTTCTGCCATATCTGTAAAGTTAACTGGTCCTTCTGATTTTTGAAGCATTCCATTGATTTTTCTTGTTTTTTCAAGTAAATTCATAGTTTTTTCCTCCTGCAATTGTTATAAGATGAACTGGCTGAGGTCACGGTTCTTCGCGATAGAAGCTAGCTTCTCCTCAACATACTCTGGTGTAATCGTAATGCTTTCAAGATTAATATCTGGTGCTTCAAACGACAAATCTTCTAGAAGTTTTTCTAGAATGGTATGAAGTCTACGCGCCCCAATATTGTCAGTATCCTGATTCACTTCCGTGGCAATTGTAGCAATTTTATGAATAGCATCGTCTGAAAATTCAACTTTTATACCTTCAGTTTCTAACAAAGCTGTATACTGTTTCACAAGTGCATTATCGGGCTCTGTTAAAATGCGTTTGAAGTCATCAATTGTTAAGCTATTAAGCTCGACGCGAATCGGAAATCTCCCTTGGAGCTCCGGAATGAGATCAGAAGGTTTTGACATGTGAAATGCTCCAGCTGCCATGAACAAGATGTGGTCGGTCTTTACAGGACCATACTTGGTTGTCACTGTTGAGCCTTCTACAATTGGTAGAATGTCTCTTTGGACACCTTCCCTTGAAACATCTGCAGATTGTTGGCTTTTTCCAGCAACCTTATCAATTTCATCAATAAAAATAATTCCCGTTTGCTCCGTTTTCGAAACAGCATCCTGTGCAACTTCATCCATATCCACAAGTTTAGCAGCTTCATCCTGAGTTAGTACTTTCCGCGCCTCAGAAACTGGTAGTTTACGTTTTTTCTTTTTCTTTGGCATAAAGTTACCCAGCATATCCTGCATGTTCATACCCATCTGCTCCATGCCAGCGCCTTGAAACATATCCATCATCGAATTGTTTTGTTCCTCAACCTCAACTGTAATCATCCGATCTTCTAATTCTCCAAGTGCAAGTTGCTGTGCAATTTGCTTCCTTCTAGAAGCGATCGATTGATCTTCAGAAGTCGACTGTGAGTTCGACTCTTCTTGCCCTTGATTACCAAATAACATTTCGAGCGGATTTTTGTATTGTGTCTGTTTCTTACTAGATGGTACAAGTAATTCCACAATACGCTTATTAGCATTCTCCTCAGCTTTGCCTTTCACCTGTTCCATTCGGTCTTCTTTGACAAGTCTGATCGATGTCTCAACAAGATCGCGAACCATTGATTCAACGTCTCGTCCGACATAACCTACTTCAGTGAATTTTGTTGCCTCTACTTTAATGAAAGGAGCATTTACAAGGCGAGCCAGTCGTCTTGCAATTTCTGTTTTACCTACTCCTGTAGGACCAATCATTAAAATATTCTTCGGGTTCACTTCATCTTTCAGTTTATCGCTTAAAAGACCACGGCGATATCGATTTCTTAGCGCTACTGCTACAGCTTTCTTTGCATCATTCTGACCAACAATATATTGATCTAGTTTTTCAACAATTTGTCTCGGTGTTAATGGATTAGACATACGATCTCCTCCAAAAGATACAGTTTTGATACTAAATGGTTTCGACGATAATTTGATCGTTCGTATATACACAAATTTCTGAAGCTATTTCCATTGATGCTCTCGCAATCTCTTCCGCACTCTTGCTTTCGCTGTATCGTTTAAGTGCTCTACCTGCCGAAAGCGCATAATTTGATCCTGACCCAATGGAAAGGATGCCGTCATCAGGTTCAATTACTTCACCTGTTCCAGAAATAAGGAGTAGCTCATCTTTATTCATCACAATAAGCATTGCTTCTAATTTTCTTAGCACGCGGTCACTTCGCCATTCTTTAGCGAGTTCTACCGCAGCTCTCTGAAGGTTGCCACCATATTCTTCAAGCTTGCTTTCAAATTTCTCGAATAGGGTAAATGCATCTGCTACTGACCCAGCAAATCCTGCAATTACTTTGCCATGAAAAAGTCGTCTAACTTTTTTGGCTGTATGTTTCATTACAACAGCATTTCCGAATGTTACCTGGCCATCTCCTGCCATTGCACATTCACCATTATGTCGCACAGCAAAAATTGTCGTTGAATGAAAGTCTCCCATAAGTTCCTCCTCCCGAGCGATTAAGCTCTTGGGTGATGGTTCATGTATATTGTTTTCAGTCGATCCCCTGTGACATGCGTATAAATTTGTGTGCTCGAAAGATTCGAATGCCCTAAAAGTTCTTGAACCGACCGTAAGTCGGCTCCTTCATTCAGCAAATGTGTTGCGAATGTGTGTCTCATCACATGCGGGCTTATATGTACATGCAATGAAGCGTCTTTAACAATCTTATTAAGGATTGTGCGGACACCTCTTGCTGTTACTCTAACACCTCTAAAGTTCAAAAACAGAGCCTTTGTAGGTTCCTTTGCTGACGAAAGGAGTTTCGAGCGCCCATCGTTAATATACTCTTTAATTGCATCTATAGCGAAACTACCAATTGGTACGTACCTTTCTTTACGCCCTTTACCCGTAACAAAGATCGTGCCGATTGCAAAATCAATATCTTCTAAATCAAGGTCTACGCATTCACTAACACGAATCCCACATCCATATAGTACTTCGAGCAGTGCTTTGTCTCTCTGTCCTAGTGGGGTGTCCAAATTAGGCGCTTCAAATAATTGACTCAATTCCTGCTCATAGAGAAATTGTGGAAGACGCTTTTCTTGCTTCGGCAGTGAACTCATTGTAAAAGGGTTTATCTCTACAATGTTTTCCCTTAAAAGAAAGCGATATAAGCTCCTTAACGTCGAGATTTTCCTCGCGGCCGTTTTCCTTGCATAGCCTCTCTCATGAAGTTCCGTTAAGTAAACCCTAACGTCTACATAAGAAACAGCAGCAAGGACATCAATAGTCTGCTGCTTCATAAAAGACTTAAAGTGCTCAATGTCCTGTAAATAACCTGAGATCGTATGTGGTGAACAATTCTTTTCAATCTGAAGATATTCAGAAAATGACTGAATATGAGCTTGCTGATTGTCATTCATAGTTATCACCTCAAAAGGCTTCTAAATCGTATCACAATCTAGAAGCCTAAGCAATAGAAATTTACAATCTTTTTACAAAATTCTGAATTGTTTCTAGCGCTCTGTTAGCTATTGTTTCATTGCGCTCTTTCTTACTTTTAATTCGTGTTTCTAGAGGTGGGAATAACCCAAAATTCGCATTCATCGGCTGGAAGTTATCAGGGTTTGCCGTTGTTATATAATTCGCTAGGCTACCAAGCGCTGTTTCTTCAGGAAACACAACCGGCTCCTCACCATTCATATAACGAGCTGCATTAAACCCAGCAATTAAACCTGATGCTGCAGATTCTACATACCCCTCAACGCCTGTCATTTGACCTGCGAAAAATAAGTTATCTCTCTCTTTATACTGATAAGTTGCTCTTAATAGATTCGGAGAATTGATAAACGTGTTTCGATGCATCACACCATATCGCACAATGTCTGCATTTTCAAGTCCTGGTATTAAACGAATCACTTCTTTTTGAGGACCCCATTTGAGATGTGTTTGGAAACCAACAATGTTATAAAGTGTACCTGAAGCATTGTCTTGTCTTAATTGAACAACAGCATATGGACGCTTTCCTGTTCTCGGATCTTCAAGACCAACTGGTTTTAGCGGGCCAAACGTCATTGTTTTCTGTCCACGCTGCGCCATTACCTCAATTGGCATACAACCTTCGAAGAAAATTTCTTTTTCGAATTCTTTCAGCGGCACCGTTTCAGCTGAGATTAGCGCTTCATAAAACGTGTTGAACTCTTCTTCTGTCATTGGACAGTTTAAGTAAGCTGCTTCCCCTTTATCATAACGGGATTTTTTATATACTTTATCCATATCGATGCTTTCTGTTTCAATGATTGGAGCAGCTGCATCATAGAAGTATAAATACTCTTCGCCACTAAGCGCTTTTAATTGATCAGATAGGTCCTTTGATGTTAAAGGTCCTGTCGCAATGATCGTTGGACCATCAGGAATTTTCGTACATTCCTCAGAAAAAACGGTCACATTCGGATGGTTTTTCACATTTTCAGTTACTTTAGCTGCGAATTCATGACGGTCAACTGCTAGCGCACCGCCAGCAGGGACTGCGCATTCATCCGCAGATTTAATAATAACCGAATCCATTTTACGCATTTCTTCTTTTAATACACCAACAGCGTTTGTTAGTGTATTTGCACGTAGCGAGTTACTGCAAACAAGCTCGGCAAATTTATCAGTATGGTGGGCTGGCGTTTGCTTCTTAGGGCGCATCTCATAAAGATGAACATCTACCCCTCGTTTTGCCAGTTGCCATGCTGCTTCACTTCCAGCTAGTCCAGCTCCGATAACCGTAACATGATTACTCATTGCTAAAACTCCTTACTAGTTTTCTTCTTCGATGAAATCACAGTTTACACATTTGATCTCTTTTTTCTTCTTTGTCTTCTTCTCAACAAGCAAATCGCCACATTTAGGACATGGTCGTTTGATTGGCTTATCCCATGAAAGGAAATCACATTCTGGGAATCGATCACAACCATAGAAAAGTCGGTTTTTCTTACTCTTACGTTCAACAACGTTACCTTCTTTACATTTAGGACAGGTAACTCCAACTTCTTTCAGAATTGGTTTAGTATTTCGGCAGTCTGGGAAGTTCGAGCAAGCCATGAATTTACCGTAACGGCCCATCTTAATCACCATAGGAGAACCACACTTCTCACAATCTTCCCCAGCAGGCTCATCTTTGATCTCGACTTCTTTCATTTCTTCTTCAGCAACTTTTAGTCGCTGTTCGAAATTTTGATAAAACTCGTTGATGACAGAAATCCATTCTGCATCTCCATCTTCAATTTTGTCAAGATCATTTTCAAGACCGGCGGTAAATTCGATATTAATAATGTCCTGGAAAAACTCTAGAATAAGCTCAAGAACTATTTCTCCAAGCTCAGTTGGTACAAATTTCTTGTCCTCTAGTGCAACATAGCCTCTACGCTGAATCGTATCAAGCGTAGGCGCATAAGTAGATGGACGCCCAATACCGAGCTCTTCCATCGTTTTAACAAGACGCGCTTCAGAATATCTTGGCGGCGGTTGTGTAAAGTGTTGAGTAGGATCAATTTCTGATGAATCAACATTCATACCTTCTTCAAGATCAGGAAGCATCTTATCTTCTTCCTTTTTGTTGTCATCATTACCCTCTACATACACTTTCATAAATCCTTTAAATTTCACCTTTGAGCCTGTAGCACGGAAAATTGTTCCATTATTCTCAAGATCTACGCTCATCGTATCCATAATGGCAGGTGCCATTTGACTTGCAACGAACCGTTCCCAGATCAGCTTATACAATCGCAATTGATCCCTCTTCAAGTATGCCTTCATCTCAGATGGATCACGCATAACTGAGGTAGGACGGACAGCTTCGTGTGCGTCCTGCGATTTACCAGACTGTTTCTTAGCGGTTTTTTTACCAGATAAGTAGGACTCGCCATACTTTCCTTGGATATATTCTTTTGCTTCATCTTTTGCCGTTTCAGAGATTCTAGTTGAATCTGTTCTCATATACGTAATTAAACCGACTGTTCCCTGTTTACCAATTGCAATTCCTTCATAAAGCTGCTGTGCAAGCATCATGGTTTTCTTTGCACGAAAGTTTAATTTTCGTGCCGCTTCTTGTTGAAGAGACGACGTTGTAAATGGATTAGCAGGGTTTCGTTTACGTTCTTTCTTTTGAACGGACTGAATGTTGAACTGATCTCCCTCGATCCGTTTTAAAACATTGTCTACATCTTCTCTTGAGTGGAGCTCTGTTTTCTTACCATCAATACCATAGAAACCAGCATCGAATTGTTCTCCATCTTTTTCAAAAGAGGCTTTAATTTTCCAGTATTCTTCTGCTTCAAAGTTCTGGATTTCTTTCTCTCTTTCAATAATGAGACGTACAGCTACCGATTGAACTCGACCAGCACTTAACCCTTTTTTCACTTTCTTCCATAATAAAGGACTTATGTTGTAACCAACGAGACGATCAAGAACACGACGTGCCTGTTGAGCATCTACGAGATCCATATTAATCGGTCGAGGTTGTTTAAACGCATCTTTTACAGCGTCTTTCGTAATTTCATTAAATACGACTCTGCACTCTGCTTGCTCATCAATTTTTAAACTGTGAGCAAGATGCCACGCAATTGCTTCCCCTTCGCGATCGGGGTCAGCTGCGAGATAGACTTTCTTTGCTTTTTTAGCAGCATCTTTAATTTCCTTCAGTACAGGGCCTTTCCCGCGAATTGTTATATATTTAGGTGCATAGTTATTCTCCACATCAACGCCCATCTGACTTCTTGGCAGGTCAATGACGTGACCTAATGAGGCTTTCACCTTATATTTCTTCCCTAAATATTTTTCAATTGTTTTTGCTTTAGCGGGAGATTCAACAATAACTAGATAATCTGCCACAATACGTTTCCTCCCCCCATTGAGGTATATTTTAAAATCTTCCTTATTATTAAATAGTCAAAACTCGTTTGTCAAATAGTGCTAGTTTGATTTTTCGTGAATATTCGGTATTTCGTCCAGAATATCTTTCGCTTCCATGACAAGCTTTGCCCCCTGCTGAATGAGACGATTTGTCCCCTCTGCATGCAGATCTGTTATTCTTCCAGGTAAACAAAATACATCGCGACCCTGCTCCATCGCCTGATCAGCTGTAATCAACGAACCGCTTCGTTTTCTAGCCTCTACAATCAGTGTTCCTGCAGACAATCCGCTAATAATTCGATTGCGTTCAGGAAACTGATGTTTTTCAGGTCGACGATCAGGTGGGTATTCTGTTAGGAGAAGACCATTTTGAGCAATAATGGATGCTAACATATTGTTTTCTTTAGGATAGATATGTTTGAATCCACTTCCAAGCACGGCAATAGTTCCTGCATGATAATCGAGCGCAAGCTGGTGTGCAAGTGTATCGATCCCGAGCGCAAGACCGCTGACAATTGTCCACCCACTAGATACGATTGGAGTTAAAATATACTTCATCATCGGTTCTGCATCTGCTGAGTGATTCCTAGAGCCAACAACACTTAAAGATTTCTTATCATTAAGAAGCTTTATATTCCCTAAACAATAAATCACCCACGGTGCATCATAAATATGCGATAGTCTTTCAGGGTATGCTTCATCAAATCTTGTTATGGCTCTAATATCGCCTGCTTTAACATTAGATATTCTCCACGGTTTACTCATATGAAGATCTTCATATAAAAGACCTGCTAGGTCACTTGATAGTCCAAACTGCTTTAACTGAGTAGCAGACATATCATATATGCTTTGAAGCGTTGGGTCAAATATGAGAAATGATTGAAGCAGCTTCCAGTCTGTACCTCGACACTGATGCAACTGTATTAACCGGCTTCTAAACGTTATCAAACATCGATCTCTCCTATCAGAAACAAAATTTTGAGTGTAATTTGTTATGTATAAGAGAAATAGCTCCCGATCGGGAGCTATTACCATTAAGCCTTATGTGTTGTGCACTTCTCAAGTAAACCTTTATCTTCTAGAACAGAGATTAGTGTATCGCCCATAACTGCAGGAGTTGGTGCGACTTTAATCCCACATGATTCCATTGTTTTGATCTTCTCATCGGCTGTTCCTTTACCGCCAGAAATAATCGCACCAGCATGACCCATGCGCTTTCCTGGAGGTGCCGTTTGACCACCGATAAATCCAACAACTGGCTTCGTCATGTTTGCTTTAACCCATTCAGCGGCTTCTTCTTCAGCCGTACCGCCAATTTCGCCGATCATAATAACTGCATACGTATCGTCATCTTCATTAAAAGCTTTCAATACATCGATGAAGTTTGTTCCATTAACCGGATCGCCACCGATACCGACAGCAGTAGATTGGCCTATTCCAGCTTCTGAAAGCTGATGAACAGCTTCATACGTTAATGTACCAGAACGAGAAACTACGCCCACGTGACCTTTCTTATGAATGTAACCAGGCATAATGCCAATTTTACATTCTTCAGGAGTAATAACACCTGGACAGTTTGGTCCAACAAGGCGTGTTTTCTTCCCTTCCATATAACGACTCACTTTAACCATATCGATTACCGGGATTCCCTCAGTAATACAAATAGCAAGGTCCATCTCAGCGTCAACCGCTTCCATGATTGCATCTGCAGCAAAAGCAGGAGGAACATAGATAACGGAAGCATTTGCGCCAGTCTTTTGAACAGCTTGTTCAACTGTATCAAATACAGGAACGCCTTCAACTTCAGTGCCGCCTTTACCTGGCGTTACGCCGCCAACAATCTTCGTACCATACTCAAGCATTTGCTGTGTATGAAATAAACCAACTGATCCAGTAATACCTTGAACGATGACTTTTGTATCTTGATTAATGAATACGCTCATTCCTAGTCCCGCCTTTCTACTTAACTAATGAAACGATTTTTTCCGCGCCGTCAGCCATAGACTCAGCAGCGGTAATATTTAATCCTGAATCATTCAGGATTTGTTTTCCTAGATCTACATTTGTTCCTTCAAGACGTACAACAAGTGGAATTTCAAGTCCAACTTGTTTCGTAGCTTCTACAACACCTTCAGCGATAACATCACACTTCATAATACCGCCAAATATATTTACATAGATGCCTTTAACGTTCTTGTCGGAAAGAATAATTTTGAAGGCTTCTGTAACCTTCTCTGCAGTTGCGCCGCCCCCAACGTCAAGGAAGTTAGCGGGATCGCCGCCGTAATGCTTGATAATATCCATTGTAGCCATAGCAAGGCCTGCACCATTAACCATGCAACCAATATTACCTTCAAGAGCGATGTAGCTTAGCTCATATTTAGAAGCTTCGATTTCTTTTGTATCTTCTTCGTCAAGATCGCGAAGTTCAAGAATATCTTTATGACGATAAAGCGCATTTGGATCAAAGTTCAACTTTGCATCAAGAGCCATTACATTACCGTCACCTGTTGTAACTAGTGGATTAATTTCTGCAATGGATGCGTCTTTTTCGATAAATACTTTGTATAAACCAAGCATGAATTTCACTGCTTTGTTTACTTGTTTTTTCGGAATATTAATGTTGAATGCTAGTCTTCTAGCTTGATAACCTTGAAGACCAACGGCAGGATCAATCACTTCTTTAAAGATTTTCTCAGGGCTATGCTCAGCCACTTCTTCAATTTCAGTTCCGCCTTCTTCAGATGCCATCATTACAACACGTGAAGTCACACGGTCAAGAACAAGACCTACGTAATATTCCTTTTCGATATCGCAACCTTCTTCGATAAGTAAGCGCTTTACTTCTTTACCTTCTGGTCCCGTTTGATGAGTAACGAGCGTTTTTCCGAGAATTTCCTCGGCATATGTACGAACTTCATCAAGGTTCTTGGCAATTTTAACACCGCCAGCTTTTCCTCGACCACCTGCGTGGATTTGAGCTTTCACAACGTAAACACTGCTGTCTAATTGTTTAGCAACGTCTACAGCTTCTTTCGCGGAGTATGCGACTTGTCCGTTAGGGACTGATACCCCGTAGCTTCTTAGGACTTCTTTTCCTTGATATTCATGGATATTCATTCTCTCATCCTCCTATCCTAGTCAATCAAATCTTTGACGACGTTTTCATTGTATAGAAAATTCACACCGATTGTCTACCCTTTTGCAAAAAGTCACTCTTCTTTTATTAGAGTAAAGTATTGGAAGCCATTAAATATTTATTTATAACCAGCTTTTTTGGTAAGTCTCAATTCCAGAAAGGCTACTAAATTCAAAAAACAGGAAAACGGGTTATCTCCCGTCTTCCTGTTCTTCTCTACCTGCTTTTTTCGATTGCGAACTACCTTCCTGCTGCTCTCTCTTTTGATGGTCTGTAATGGTTAATTCTCTTGCAGCAGCTGGTGTGTAGACACCAAATTCCTCGCCTGCTTCTTCATAAAATGAATTATTTCTTTCTGGATGTCCTGGATCATTCACGGATGATTGCCCCTTCTTTCTGGAATAAGTATAGTATCATCTATTTTACAGCAATCATACTAAAGCATACCAATACGATTTCGAACAGGTGCAAAAGACTTTCGGTGAACTTCTGTAACACCGTGTTCTTCTAGTGCTGCTAAGTGTTCTTTCGTCCCATACCCAACGTGACGATTGAATCCATATTGAGGGTATTTTTCTGCTAATTCCGTCATCATTCGATCACGTGTAACCTTCGCAACAATTGATGCTGCGGCAATGCTAACACTTCTTGTATCACCTTTTATTAACGATTCTTGTTTGATTTGAATTGGCAACTGCATCGCGTCTACTAGTAACAGATCTGCTTGCACATTTAACGCCTTAACCGCTTTTTGCATCGCTTGTTTTGTTGCTTGATAAATGTTTAACTCATCTATCTCTGCAGGACTTATGACACCAACACCAATAGCTAAAGCATATTCATTAATTTCTTCAAATAGCTCATGAAGCTTTGATGTGGAAAGCTTTTTGGAATCTTGTAACCCAAGAATAGGAGCATCAGGGTTTAAGATGACTGCTGAAGCGACTACAGGGCCTGCGAGAGGGCCTCGACCAACTTCATCGACTCCTGCTATTGATTGGTATCCTTCACTTCTATAGTGAGCTTCAAATACGCTCATATCGACATGCATGTCAATTAGTTTCTGCTTTTCTTGTTTTTTCTTTTCCTCTTTCGCAAGTAGTCGCTCTACTCCTTTACGTTCATCCTTTTTAAACTCTTCCCATTCCTCTTCTGAATACCCGTTCTTAATTATTTCTCCAATTTCTTTAATGGACCATTTCGGTTTCAATTGTCTCCCTCTCTCTTCTCTTTCTAATTGAAAAAAGGCAAGGCACTGTTGGCCTTACCTTTCGGGCGTTTCTAGCGTAACATCCCCCAGTTTCCCACTTCGAAGCTCACGAAGAACGGTTTCAGCTGTTTTGTCGTAATCAATCCAGCCTCCGCTCATTAAGAAGCCGCGTTTTTTGCCTATTTCATCAAATAGCTCAACAACATCTTCAGGAATTGCCTCAAGCTTATACCGATCCATTAATCGCTCTGGATAGTGTACGCTAAGAAATTTAAGAACAAAAACAGATATATCTTGAAAATCTAGAATTTCATCCTTGATCGCACCTGTAGCGGCCAGCTTATATCCTGTTTGCTGATCTTCAAATTTAGGCCACAAAATCCCTGGTGTATCAAGAAGGTCCATTTCATCGCCAACTTTTATCCACTGCTGTTTTTTTGTAATACCAGGTCGATCCCCTGTTTTGGCAATTCTTTTACCAGCTAGTCGATTAATCAGTGTTGATTTACCCACGTTTGGAATTCCAAGAATAAGTGCTCGTACAGCACGAGGTTTCATGCCCTTCTCAATCATTCGATCAATCTTATCACTCATAAGCTCTCTAGCAGCCCCTGGTATTGCTTTAACACCTTTACCTGATTGCGAGTCAATCGGTAATGCTTTATGCCCTAGTGATTGAAAATAGTTCTTCCACTCATTTGTTTTCTGATCATCCGCCATATCTGCTTTATTTAGCAAAATTAGTCTTGGTTTAGAAGAAACGATTTCGTCAATCATCGGATTACGCGAAGCAAGAGGAATTCTTGCGTCTACTAGTTCAATTACAACATCGATCATCTTAAGCTTTTCGGTAATCTCCCGGCGTGCTTTTGCCATATGTCCAGGAAACCATTGAATCGTCATACCATCTCACCCTATTCTTTCTATTGCATTACTTGAATATCGTTTAGCGGCCAGAAGATTACGTTCGCTTCCCCTACTACTTTCTCTATTGGTACAAAGCCAATTGAACGGCTATCTTTACTGTGCTGACGATTGTCACCCATTACAAACAATTGACCCTCAGGTACGGTTTTTTGACCCGTCACACCTGATAAGTCGAAATCATATGTTAAGTTACCGTCTAGAAGATCGTTTTTGTATGGTTCGAGATACGGTTCTTCAATTGGCTCCCCATTTACATAGAGGGTATCTTCTTTATATTCAACCGTATCTCCTGGTAAGCCGATCACTCGTTTAATATAATCTTTCCCTTCTGGCGCTTCAAATACAACGATATCAAAACGCTCAGCATCTCCAATATTATAACTTATCTTGTTTACAATCATTCGATCACGGTCCTGGAGCGTTGGCATCATACTTTCACCATCTACAACAATTGGAGCAAAAATAAAATAGCGTACGGCTCCGGCAAGAATAAAAGCAATGACAAGAGCACGGATCCATTCCCATGAGTCTTTTTTCTCAGCTGATTTAGAGCTATTCATGCTCGTTCCTCCTACAAAAAGGTCTTTTTAACTATTTTTCCCCTCAAATACACGCTAAGAAACCTGTATGTACCGCTATATTCTACCATAATGTGTTTTCTATTTCATATGAATTTATACAATAGAAAAAAGGAGCCTGACTGTGCAAGCTCCTTTTCCACGTGTAACTTTATCGAATTTCTTTAATACGAGCGGCTTTACCACGAAGTGCACGCAAGTAGTATAGCTTAGCACGGCGAACTTTACCGCGACGAGCAACTTCAAGCTTAGCAACTTTCGGTGAATGTACAGGGAATGTACGCTCAACACCTACACCGTAAGAAATCTTACGAACTGTAAACGTTTCGCTGATTCCGCCACCACGTCGTTTAATCACAACACCTTCGAATACCTGAATACGCTCACGAGTGCCTTCGACAACTTTAACGTGAACTTTAACAGTATCTCCTGGTCGGAAAGTTGGAAGATCCGACTTAAGTTGGTCTTTTGTGATATCCTGGATTAACTTGTGCATCAAGTAACCCTCCTTCCACACAGATGCTCTTATAAATAAGCTTTCATTACAGCGGAACATCGTAATACGTGACTTATGCCACAACTGATATCATAGCATAGCATTATTTAGATTACAAGAAAGAAATCAGTTGTTTTCATCCTTAATTTCTTGAAGTAATTTCTGTTCTTCTTTTGTCAGATCCTTCTCTTCGAGTAGATCAGGTCTTCTACTCCATGTACGTCTAAGTGATTCTTTAAGACGCCATTTAGCAATGGCCGAATGATTACCTGACAGCAGGACATCAGGCACACTCATCCCATCGTATTCAGACGGTCGCGTGTAATGGGGGTGCTCAAGTAATCCGCTGCTAAACGAATCCATGGGCGCAGACGTGTCATTGCCTAGGACACCTGGCAGCAGCCTTGTTACACTATCAATGACAACCATACTACCAAGTTCACCGCCAGTTAACACAAAGTCACCAATTGATATTTCATCGGTTACGAGATTCTCACGAATTCGTTCATCGTAGCCTTCATAATGACCGCAAACAAAAATAAGGTGATCTTCTTTTGAAAGCTCTTCTGCTTTCTTCTGAGTAAACCGCTCCCCTTGAGGACACATCAGAATGACGCGAGGCTTTTCGTTACCTGAAAGATCTTCAACTGCATCAAAAACCGGCTGTGGTGTCAAAACCATTCCTGCACCGCCTCCGTATGGGTAATCATCGACGTTTTTGTGTTTGTTCGTACTATAGTCTCGAAAATTTGTCACCTGATACGTTACAGCACCGTTTTCCTGTGCACGTTTTAGAATAGAGTGATTAAAAACGCCTGTAAACATTTCAGGGAACAAGGAAAGAACATCAATCTTCATGTTAATCACGAAGTCCTTCCATTAAATGAACGGTAATCTTCCCCTCATCTAAATCAACTTGCTTTACTACTTGCTCGATGTACGGTAACAAAAGATCCTTACCACCGCTAGCACTTTGAACAACCCAGACATCATTTGCTCCTGGTGACAGAATTTCTTTGACCTTCCCAAGATATTCGCCTTCTTCAGTGTGAACTTCAAGTCCGATAATATCACGGTAATAAAATTCTTCTTTTAAAAGCTTTCCGCCTTGATCTTCTTTTACTTTCAAAATGCCTTCTTTCATATGCACTACTTCGTTTATATTGTGAAAACCTTCAAATGTAAGCAAATCAAACTGCTTATGTTTTCTGTGAGATGAAACCGTTAATGCGACAGGCTCGTCATTCTTAAATAAGTATAACTTGTTGCCTGTTGCATAACGTTCCTCAGGGAAATCCGTTCTAGAAATTACGCGTACTTCTCCTCGCACGCCGTGGGTATTAACGATCTTGCCAACATTAAGCCATTCTGTCATATCATGATATCCTTTCCTGTTGAGTCAGGGAAGATGCTTTGCACAATCCCATCTTTTACAACTATTTTACCTTTTTGCTCTCTTCCATGCCACTCATCCCCAATTTGAAGTTCCTGAACGGATTGTATTTCTCCATCATGAATTTCTGATCCTAATGATAGTTGATCGAGTTGATCCATCTGAAAATCAAGGAACGACATCCGTTCAGATCTTGACCGTAATTCTTTATCAAATTGATCTGCTATCCACTTTTGATCAGAAGGACGTTTTTTTTGCAATCGTTTCATTTCGAATTGGAGATGTTCCCGCTCCTGCAGGAGAGAGGCATACTCTTTTTGGCACTTGTCTAGATAGGAAGCACGGCTTTTTTCGGTTAGAATCTGTTTCACTTCATACTTTACAATGATTTTCATCGCGCTGTCCCTCCATATGTAAGTAGGTTCTGTTTATCACATGATATAAACCAAGCAATAGAAAAACCTGGTTTCTTGGCAGGTTTTTAAAAGGGAGAGCTTTCGGATTAGTTCTTTCTTCTTTATCATCGGAAAGAGCCTAAACGCACATGAGGAGCTAAAAAAACAAAAAAGAGGAGTTTCATCTCCCCCCTAAAGTATCTCCAACTGTACACGTTTATTGGACTGAACAGCAGCAGCGTTCATCACAGTACGAATTGATCTCGCAACTTTCCCCTGCTTTCCAATGACTTTACCCGTATCATTAGCATGAACGTGAAGCTTGTATATTTCCAAACTGTTCATTTCTTCTTTTTCAATCCGAACATCTTCAGGATGATCCACAAGAGCTTTTACAATTGTTTCTACCAGGGCTTCCATTATGATATCCCACCTTTAATGAAATGATGGACCTAGATACACCAAAGGAGGCTTTCAAGAAAGCCTCCTCTAAGGTGTCAAATTACTTTGTGTTTTTTGCGTTGTGAAGCTTCTCCATAAGTCCTGCAGTGGAGAATAAGTTACGTACTGTATCAGAAGGCTTAGCGCCTTTAAGCATCCAATCAAGAGCTTTCTCTTCGTTGATTTTCACTTCAACAGGATTAGCAACCGGATTGTAAGTTCCGATTTCCTCGATGAAACGTCCGTCACGTGGTGCACGTGAATCAGCAACAACTACGCGATAGTAAGGAGCTCTTTTAGCACCCATACGCTTTAAACGAATTTTAACTGCCATGTCTTTCACCTCCAAAAATATTCACATAAATAAATATAATATCATAAATTTATACTCTTGTAAAGAGAAAATTTACTTCATTTTTATTGCATGAATGGGAAATTCATGCCTTTACCCTTTTTCTTGCCGCCTTTAGACATGTTGGTCATCTGCTTCATCATTTTCTTCATCTCTTCAAATTGCTTTAAGAGACGATTGACGTCTTGTACAGATGTTCCACTTCCAACGGCAATTCTTTTTTTGCGACTCGCATTGATGATATCAGGTTCTTCTTTCTCACGTGTTGTCATCGATTGAATAATAGCTTCCACTCGACCAATTTGTTTCTCATCAACACTTACATTTTTCATGGCTTTCTTATTCATACCAGGAATCATGTCCATCAATTCATCTAGCGGTCCCATGCTACGAACCTGACCGAGCTGATCGAGGAAATCATCGAACGTAAAGCTCATCGTTCGCATCTTCTTCTCAAGTTCTTTCGCTTTGTCTTCATCCACAGAAGTTTGTGCTTTCTCAATGAGTGTTAGCACATCTCCCATTCCTAGAATGCGTGACGCCATTCGTTCAGGGTGGAATGGTTCAAGAGCATCAAGCTTCTCGCCCATACCTGCGAACTTGATTGGTTTGTCAGTCACAGACTTGATTGAAAGCGCAGCACCACCGCGTGTATCTCCATCAAGCTTCGTTAAGATAACACCTGTTATATCAAGTGCATCATTAAAGCTTTCAGCTACATTCACGGCATCCTGTCCTGTCATCGAATCGACAACAAGGAAAACTTCATCAGGTGTAACAGCTTCTTTTACATCTTTTAGCTCCTGCATAAGATTTTCATCGATATGCAAGCGCCCTGCTGTATCAATAATGACATAGTCAAGATGTTCTTCTTTCGCTTTTTCAATCGCTTTTGAAGCAATTTCAACCGGGCTAACTTGATCACCCATTGAGAACACCGGCATACTGAGTTGCTTACCTAATGTTTCAAGCTGGTTGATTGCGGCAGGACGATAAATGTCCGCTGCTACTAGCAATGGTTTGCGATTATGATTCTTACGTAAGTGGTTTGCAAGCTTACCGACAGTTGTCGTCTTACCTGCACCTTGAAGACCGGCCATCATAATAACAGTAGGCGGGCGACTTGATACGGCGATTTTGCTCTGTTCGCCACCCATAAGCGCTGTCAGCTCTTCATTAACAACTTTAATGACCTGCTGTCCCGGCGTCAGGCTCTTCATTACTTCCTGTCCAACCGCGCGCTCTTTGACCTTGTTAATAAACTGTTTTACGACTTTAAAGTTAACGTCTGCTTCAAGCAAAGCGAGCCTTACTTCACGCATCATTTCTTTTACGTCTGCTTCCGTTACTTTCCCTTTACCACGAATCTTCTGCAGGGTGTCTTGCAGTCGGTCGGCTAACCCTTCAAATGCCATGTTCGCCGCCTCCTAATCCAGTTTTTCAAGAGAGTTAATCAATGGCAGCGCCTTAGAGTTCTCATTCTCACTCATAACCGTGTCCCTGAGCTTTTCTAATAGCTCCTGCCGTTTGACATATCGCTCGAATAGCAACAGTTTTGCTTCATATTCTTCTATCATTTGTTCTGTTCGCTTAATATTATCATAGACAGCCTGACGGCTAACTTGAAATTCTTCCGCGATTTCACCAAGGGAATAATCATCCAGATAATACAATGCCATATAATTACGTTGTTTTGGTGTTAAAAGCGACTGATAAAAGTCGAATAACGAGTTAATTCGCATCGTTTTTTCTAGCATTGTTAACAGCCCCTTGTTAAGGTAATCACCTTTACGTTAATTATAATACTATGCGTCATTTTATTTGTCAAGATTTTTTCTTAACACATTTTAACGTTGATTTATTCCTCGTTTTCTTCCTCTTCTTCAATGATCGATGAGAATAAACCATACACAAATGTATCAGGATCAAATTCATGCAAATCGTCTATCTGCTCCCCAAGCCCTACGAGTTTAACAGGGATATCAAGTTCATGTCGAATAGCAAGAACAATACCGCCTTTTGCAGTACCATCAAGCTTTGTTAGCGCAATTCCGGTGACGTCTGTTGATTGCCCAAACTGCTTTGCCTGACTCATAGCATTCTGGCCTGTCGTTGCATCAAGGACGAGAATGACTTCATGTGGACCAGATGGCACTTCACGTTGAATGACACGCTTCACTTTTTCAAGTTCATTCATTAAGTTCACTTTGTTTTGAAGTCGCCCTGCCGTATCGCAAAGAAGAATATCAGCCTGCCTTGATTTAGCAGATTGAACAGCATCGAATACTACTGCCGCTGGATCGGAACCCGCTTGGTGTTTAATTACATCAACGCCTGCTCTTTCTCCCCACACGTCTAATTGTTCAATAGCACCAGCACGGAACGTATCTCCTGCAGCAAGCACCACTTTCTTACCTTCTTGTTTGTATTTATGAGCAAGCTTGCCGATCGTCGTTGTTTTTCCTACTCCGTTAACACCTACAAATAGGAATACAGATAGACCGTCTTCCTGTACATTTAGGGAACCATCTTCTTCCGATTTGTGAAGCAACTCAGCTAGCTTTTCTGAAATCACGCTCTGAAGTTCCTTCGTATCTTTAATATTTCGTGTTCTCGCTTCATCTTTTAACACATCAATGAGATCCATTACGGTAGCTACACCAACGTCAGCACTAATCAAAAGTTCTTCAAGTTCTTCGAAAAAATCCTCATCCACTTTACGGTAGTTTTTTACAAGATCGTTCATTTTTGTAGAGAAAGAAGTCCTCGTCTTTTCAAGGCCACCTTTAAACTTCTCAGTTACTTCATCAGTTTGCGTTGTGAATTTATCTTTTAACTTCTTAAAAAAACTCATAAATGATCCCCCTTGTTTGTTATTGCGATATCAATTGTTTCGATTCTTCCAGTCTAACCGATACGAGTCTTGATACACCCGACTCCTGCATTGTTACCCCATAAAGCACGTCAGACTCTTCCATCGTACCTTTTCTATGAGTAATGACAATAAATTGGGTTTTCTCACTAAACTGCTTTAAATATTTCGCAAATCTGCCAACATTCGCATCATCGAGTGCAGCTTCCACTTCATCTAATACACAGAAAGGCACAGGGCGGACTTTCAAGATTGAGAACAGAAGAGCAATAGCTGTGAATGCTCGTTCTCCACCCGAAAGAAGCGCTAGATGCTGAAGCTTTTTACCTGGCGGTTGCGCTAGAATATCCACACCCGTCGTTAGAAGGTTATCTGGATCTGTTAAAACAAGGTCTGCCTTTCCTCCACCAAACAACTCTTTAAACACAATTTGGAAATGATAGCGGATTTTTGTAAACGTTTCTTCAAATCGTTTCTTCATTTCCTGATCCATTTCATCAATAACATGATAAAGCGTCTCTTTTGCTTGAAGAAGGTCTGATTGTTGCTCACTGAGGAACGTAAACCGTTCATTTACGCGATCATATTCATCGATCGCACCAAGATTCACTGTACCAAGTTCATCAATTTCAATCTTAATAAGCTTAAGCTTTCGTTTCGCTTCATCAGGCTCTACTGTTAAAACGTGCTTTTCTTTGGCTGCCTCATACGTTAACTCATATTCTTCACTCAAAATTGTTAATCGATTTTCTAGTTCTACATCAAGCCTATTAATTCGCACTTCTACAGCCTGCATGAGACCTGACAATTGCTTTTCTTCAGCTACTAATTTATCGAGATTGCTACTTATTACTGAGATATCACTCTGTAAAGTAAGTTTCACTTCACGTTCATGTTGAAGAGTTATGAGGAGATCTTCTTTCTGAGCTCGATAGGTGACAATATTCTGATCGAGCTTTTCCTCACCATTCGAATTGGAAGACATGGCTTCAGATAAAAGGGTATGCTCTTCAGTCGTGTCATGTAGCTGTTCTATCGTTTCATTTTGTTCTGACGTTAATCGGTCAAGCGTCTCCTTTTGGTTTTGGAATAATTGTTGATGTTCAGCTACTTTCACTTTTAACTCAGTAATTTCCGCTTGAATCGTTTCACGAGATGATTGCTGGGTTTGTTTTTTAGCAGTCAGATTCTCAATTTTCTCTTCTAGCGACGCTGCCTGATTTGTGATTGTTTCCAATCGTTCAGACAGGTAAACGTTTCGATTCTGGTGCGTTTCTTCCTCTTCATCTATTGCTTTTTTCTCGCGATCATAAAGTTGAAGTCGCTCATTTGTGTTTCGCTCTTCGCTTTCGATAGCTCTTAGGTCACCGAGAAGGGATTGCTCTTGAAGCCTTAGGTTTTCTCCTTGCTCTCGCATAGCATCAAGGTTCTCTTCAAGTTCACTTAAATGCACTTTTTCCTGTTTAATTTCTTGCTCTACTACTGCCGTTTTTTGCTGCATATCAGCAAGTTTCTTCTCAAGCACTTCAAGTTCACGCTGACGACTAAGAAGTGAAGAAGATTTTTGCTTAACACTTCCTCCACTCATCGATCCGCCTGGGTTAACCACATCACCTTCAAGTGTTACGATACGCGTTCGGTATTGCATTATTTTTGCAAGTTCGTTTGCGCCTTTCAATTCTTTTGCGATAAGAACTGAACCTAGTAGATTCTCGATAACAGCTTCATACTTCGGATCAAATTTAATAAGATCAGAAGCTACACCTACAAAAGCATCATGCTGTTTGATTCGCTCGAGATCATATCCAGAAATTCTTCTAGACTTGATGACAGTTAATGGTAGAAACGTTGCTCGACCTGAACGATTATTCTTCAGAAAAGTGATGGCTTTTCGTCCAGCAGCTTCATCACGTACAACCACATTTTGCATAGCACCACCAAGGGCAGTTTCAAGTGCTGTTTCTACTTCTTTTGGCACTGTGATAAGCTCAGCGATGGCGCCTTCAATACCCTCAAGGTCTTCTCGCGCTTTGAGTACTTCTTTAACGCCCTGGAAGAACCCCGCATAATCATCCTGCATTTCCTCAAGCATTTCTTTCTTTGATTTGTACTGCTGAATATACTGATATGCTTGGTAGAGCTTGGATTCTTTCTCACCTAGTGACTTTTTCTTCTCTTCCACATCATGCTTACTTTTGTAAAAGCGAGACACGTGTGCTTCAAGTTGTTTTTTGGATTCGGTCAGTTCATTTGAAAGATTCTTCTTTTTATCATCCACAGTGCTACGCTCTTCAATATACTTATGGTTATCACCATCTAGCCGCTGTTTCCGCTGAGTAAGAACCGCCAGTTGATCTTGAAGATAACGATTTTCGTTCCGAATCGATGCTTGTTCGTTCAGAAGCTCGAAATAATCGGACTTAAGGCGGTCAAGCTCTAACTCGATATCTTGCTCAATATCAGAAAGAAGCTCTGTTTCTTTTCTAAGCTTACTTTTCAGATCGCCAAGTTCTTTCCTTTGTTGCTCAAATCTTTTTCGATGATGGTCAATCTCTTGTTCGTAATAACTCTTTTTCTCATTCAAAAAGGTTATTCGTTCTTTCAGATTCGTGCGATTTTGGTGAGCGTTTTTCTTTCGTTCCTTCAGAACTTCCTTTTTACCTTCGAGTTTCTCAAGTTCTTCACTTGTATCAAGGAGCTTTTGCTGGTACATTTCCAGATCACGTTCTGATTGATCAAGCTTCACTCTTGCATCAGTAAGCTCGTTCTTCTTCTCTTGAACAGATGCTGCTAGATGACTTTCTTTATTCTTCAGTGAGTCGAGCTCTGCTGTTTTCTGCTTCCACGCCTTATGGTACTCTTCAATTTCATGTACAGTGAGCGCAGCTTCAAATTTCTCAAGATCTTCACGCTTTTGTAAGTAATCCTTTGCAATGGATGCTTGCATTCGAAGCGGCTCTACTTGATCTTCAAGTTCATAGAGAATGTCCTCTACTCTATGCAGGTTATCTTCCGTTTCCTTAAGCCTATTTTCCGCTTTCACTTTACGGGTTTTGTATTTCAGAACACCCGCCGCTTCTTCAAAGATTTTGCGACGCTCTTCTGACTTACTACTGAGGATTTCCTCTATTCTACCTTGTCCAATAATTGAAAACGATTCTTTTCCAAGACCGGAATCCATAAAGAGTTCAATAATATCTTTAAGACGACATGTTTGGTTATTTAATAAATACTCACTATCTCCGGAACGGTAAACACGTCTTGTTACGCTTACTTCGTTATAATCAATTGGTAGGTATTGATTTGTATTATCTAGGGTTAGTGTTACTTCTGCCAGATTTACAGCTTTCCTTGTATCACTACCTGCGAAAATGATATCTTCCATTTTAGCGCCTCTAAGTGACCTGGCTGATTGTTCACCAAGTACCCACCGAATGGCGTCATTAATATTGCTTTTGCCGCTACCGTTTGGTCCGACAACTGATGTTACTCCTGGGACAAACTCAACTGAAATACGATCGGCAAATGATTTAAAGCCGACTACATCTAATCGTTTGAGGAACATCATCTTTCCCCCTCATCTGTTTCATCTATGTATGCAAATCAAGTATAATACTTTCACTAACTGTCTTATTTTATCATAAAACAATGCCCTCTACGATACCGAGCTAAGACATGTTACAATTAGAAAAGCCCAAGCGGTTCAGTTATCATGAGAGTCGCATGGCTCTATACATAACGTAATAACACATTGTGTTATCTATCGTTTTAAATGACTAATAAGGCAGGTGGTATTCATGGATCTTTCAATTAAATCAGAAGAAAATCTAGCATTTATGGTCGAAGGAATTAAAGAAAAAATGCAGGTTATCAACGCTGGTATGATTCAACCAGAATCATTCGATCTATCTTCATATGAAGATATTCATGAAATTTACGTCATGGTAAACAAGAAGGATTCTCTTAGCGTTGCTGAGATGCAAGCGTTGCTAGCTGAACTTGGTAAAATGCGCGTATCATAATTAAATTCCTTATTCACTTTAGAAGATGACCAATAAGTAATGGCTCACTTCCATTGTAACGAAAAAGAATCCTGAGCTAGCATCAGGATTCTTTTTCGTTGCGTTCTTTTAAATTCAAAAGTGCTTTTTGTGCTGCCATTTGTTCGGCTTCTTTCTTTGAGCGCCCAATTCCAACACCAAGATCATTTCCATTCAACATGACTTTTGAAGAAAACTCTCTATTGTGCGCAGGACCTTTTTCGTCGGTAATGACATAATCAATTCCTCCAAGTCCTTCACGTTGAATGACTTCTTGAAGTTGGCTTTTATAATCCATCACATGAGAAAAAGCACCGGCATTAATCTTCGGATAGACAAACTTCTCAAGAAATTCAAAGACGACTTCAAGACCTCGATCAAGATACAGTGCGCAGACAAATGATTCGAACACATCAGCGAGTAGTGCAGGCCTCATTCTTCCTCCTGTCATTTCCTCACCCTTACCCAAAAGGACAAGATGTCCGAAATTTAAATCGTTCGCGAATTGAACAAGTGATGGTTCACAAACAATTGCAGCCCTGAGCTTTGTTAGTTGCCCTTCACTCATGTTCGGGTATTTCTCATATAAGTATCTTGATATTGTGAGCTCAAGTACAGCATCTCCAAGAAATTCAAGACGTTCATTATCCATTTGCGGATGCAGTCGATGCTCATTCACATAGGATGAATGGGTAAAAGCCTGAAATAGCAGCTGCTCATTTTCGAACGATACACCAATTTCCTCTTGAAATGCAGCGAATTGCGATCTAGTCGCGTCTCCAACCACGAGTTGTCGTGAATGCTTAGGTTTGTAACGTCTTGCTCTCGTTTTTGGTGATTGTTTAGATTTGGACATAGATACCTCCACGACTTATCAATATCATCTTAGTTGATTGAGATTCTCTTTCATGAAAGGGAATAAAGCCCCGGCGAGCGGGGCTTACTCCACAACTTCAGGTATACCCTGAAGATTATTGATGGCTGTTTATGTAATCAATTACATCGCCAACTGTTACAATTTTCTCAGCATCTTCATCAGAAATTTCAAGATCAAATTCATCTTCAAGTTCCATGACTAATTCCACTACATCAAGGGAATCGGCACCAAGGTCGTCTTTGAAAGAAGCTTCTGGTTTAATCTCAGATTCTTCAACTCCAAGACGATCAACAATAATCTTTGTTACACGCTCTAGTGTATCTGCCATTAGACTCACCTCCCCTCAAGCTATTATAGGATATATAAAGTAAAAAAACTAGACATTGAACGAAAAGTTACATTACCATGCCGCCGTCTATATGAAGCGTTTGGCCTGTAATGTAATTAGCATCATCAGATACAAGGAATTTAGTAGCTTTCGCGATATCTTCAGCAGCTCCTAGTCTTCCAAGAGGAATTTGGCCTTTCATGCCACTTTTCACATCATCCGAAAGTTCATCTGTCATATCTGTTTCAATGAAACCTGGCGCAAGAGCATTCACTGTGATATTACGGCTTGCAAGCTCTTTCGCAGTTGTTTTCGTTAACCCAATAACCCCAGCCTTCGCAGCAACGTAGTTAGCTTGACCAGCATTACCAGCTACACCAACAACTGAAGCTACATTGACGATCCTACCGTAACGTTGCTTCATCATTTGACGCGTTACTGATTTCGTACAGTTAAATACGCCTTTTAAATTGGTGTCAATGACTGCGTCCCATTCTTCTTCCTTCATTCTCATAATAAGATTATCACGTGTAATCCCCGCATTATTGACAAGCACTTCAAGGCTACCAAATGTTCCTACAACTTCTTTAATCATACTCTGAACTTCTTCCATGCTAGCAACGTTTGCTTTAATCGCTATGGCTTGTCCACCTGCTGCCTTAATTTCTTCAACAACGCTCATCGCTTTCGCTTCACTTCCAGCGTAGTTTACAGCTACATTCATCCCTTGCGCAGCAAGTTCAAGAGCAATTGCTCGTCCAATTCCACGAGAAGCACCTGTAACAAGTGCCGTTTTATTTTCAGCCATTTGTTATTCCTCCCCTAACTTTTCAATTAGTTGATCAAGCTGTTCCGGTGTACTAACTGCATGAACAGATGCACGACGGTTTACCTTTTTCACTAATCCAGATAAGACATTTCCGGGTCCAACTTCAATAAATGTGTCTACTCCAAGATCCATGAGTTTACGTACTGTATCTTCCCATAATACTGGTGAATAAATTTGCTTTAAAAGGTGATCATGAATTTCTTCTGCCGAAGTAGAAGGTTCTGCTGTTACATTCGCAATAACAGGAATCGAAGCATCTTTAATTTCAATACCTTCTAATATGCTTGAAAGTTTATCAGCAGCGGGTTTCATTAAACTAGAATGAAAAGGTCCGCTAACTTGCAACGGGATGACCCGTCTTGCTCCTTTTTCTTTCGCAACCTCTGATGCTTTCTCAACGCCTTCTTTAGCACCTGAAATAACAATCTGTCCTGGACTATTTAAGTTAGCGAGTTGAACAGTAGCAGTTGAAGCAGATACATCATCAACAACTTGTTGTAGTGCCTCTCGTTCCATTCCCATGATTGCTGCCATTGCACCTTCACCAGAAGGAACTGCTTCCTCCATATACAATCCACGGTTTCGAACAGCGAAAACAGCATCTGAAAACGAAAGAGCTCCAGAAGCGACAAGGGCCGAGTATTCTCCAAGACTATGTCCTGCTGTGTAGTCTGCTGTAATCCCTTTTTCACGAAGAGCTTCAAGCACAGCAACACTTGCTGTTACGAGAGCAGGCTGTGTATTTTCAGTTCTTGTTAACGTTTCGATCGGGCCATTCATAATAAGTTTGGTTAATTCGTAATCCAATCGGTTGTCTGCTTCAGTAAAAACATCCTTCGATACTGAGTAAGCTTCCATAAAAGCTTGCCCCATCCCGACAGCCTGTGAACCCTGTCCTGGAAATAAAAATGCTGTTTTACCCATTATTGATCCCCTTCCTGTTTGAGCGATGTTTGAATAGCTGATACAACATTACCAGTCACCATCATACGTGCCTGTTTAATAGCACTAAAAACAGCACGACCATTGGATGACCCATGTGCTTTAATAACCGGAGCGCGAAGACCGAATAGTCCAGCCCCGCCGTATTCTGAGTAATCAAGTTTGCTTTTTAAATTCTTCAATTTAGGTTTCAGAACGCCCGCTGCCATTTTACTCGTCAATGAACTGGTTAGCTCTTCTTTTAACATTTTAAACATTGTAAGAGCTGTTCCCTCAATCGTCTTCAAAACCAGATTTCCTGAAAATCCATCACACACCACAACGTCGGCTTCATTAAACAGAATATCTCGTGATTCGACGTTCCCTACAAAGTTAAGACCGCTATCTTGAAGGAGAGTAAATGCTTCTTTACTTAGTTCATTTCCTTTTCCTTCTTCTGTTCCAATGTTTAAAAGACCAACACGGGGATTGTTTACTCCCCGAACCTTCTCGGCGTAAATGGAACCCATATGGGCATATTGTAGCAAGTGTTCTGGTTTTGCATCCATGTTAGCCCCTACATCAAGCAAGACAAACCCTTTTTCATCAATGGTTGGAAGTGTAGGTGCAAGACCAGGACGATCTATTCCTTCAATGCGACCGATATACAACAGACCAGCTGCCATCAATGCCCCAGTGTTCCCAGCAGAAATAGCTGCATCGGCCCGTCCTTCCTTCACTTCATTAACAGCAAGCACCATTGATGCCTTTTTCTTTCTTCGGACTGCCCTTACCGGCTGATCTTCCGATGATATGTATTCTTCTGTGTGTAAAATTGAAATACGATCTTTGTTACCTTTAAGAAGCGGTTTAAGTTTTTCTTCATCTCCAACAATGGTAACGGAAAGATCAGAAAAAGCTTCAATCGCTTCGTATACGCCATCAATAATGGAGTGAGGCGCATTGTCGCCGCCCATTGCATCTATCGCAAGTCTCATATTCATTCAACTTCCCTTCAGGATTTAGTGGAGCGATACATAACAAACTCACCAGAAAAGACATTCTCATTGTGAACGAAACTATTAACTTCCACCGTTGTTCTGTCCTTACTTTGGTCAGTGACGTTTGCCTTAGCTACCACTCGCTCTCCTTCTTTTACCTGACTTGAAAAGCGTATATTCGCTCTCGCAGTCAGTGCTAGTTCATCATTAATAATTGCAACTGCAAGCGAATTTGCTTGTGCGAATAAATGATGCCCTCTAGCAATCTTATTTCTAGAAAATACGTGCTCAGGTCGAATATCTAGAATCGAAATTGCACTTTCATCCAGCTGCAAATCAATGATTTGTCCAATAACTTCATCAATTGGTAATGCTTTAACTTCATCAAGCTGTTGCTGAGCAACATACTTAATACGCTCTCTTAATTCTGGTATTGAAAGTTCGAGCCGATCCAGTCTTATGGTTTGGATACTCACCTTAAATTTATCTGCGAGTTCTTCATCCGTAATAAATGGCGTACTTTCAATCGTTTCTTTTAGTTGCTTCTGCCGATCCTTTTTACTCCTTTTCATTCACTACCGCCGCCTATCTAGCATTAATAAACGGATAAAGAGGATCATTAGATCCTCTTTATCTCAGTCTTATGACTAGGTCCTAAAAGGTAGTATATACCGAGCTGATTGATTATGCAAGCTAATCAAGCTTCTCTCCGCTCAATACGCCTTGTTCGGTAAGGTAGTTTCTGAGACTACTATATGTGGCATCTTCCCAGAAAGCACTGGAATCAACGAGTGCAGCAGCATCATTTCGCGCCACTTCAAGAACGCGGTAATCATGAACAAGATCTGCCACTTTAAACTCAGGCAAACCACTTTGCTTCCGACCAAAAAAGTCTCCGGGTCCCCGGAGTTCGAGGTCACGCTGCGACAGGACAAATCCATCGTTGGATTCCGTCATAATTTGCATTCGCTCTTTCCCAACTTCTGATTTAGGATCAGCAAGCAACACACAATAAGATTGTTCACTGCCCCGACCAACGCGACCACGAAGTTGGTGAAGTTGAGCTAGCCCAAAACGCTCAGCATCATAAATGACCATAATCGTTGCATTTGGAACGTTTACACCAACTTCTACTACGGTGGTTGAAACGAGAAGCTGTACATTATTTGTACTGAACTCATCCATAACTTCTTCTTTTTCCTCTGAACTTAAGCGTCCATGCATTAACCCAACTTGATAATCTGGAAGAGCGGTTTGCATTTGAAAATGAACGTCAATCGCATTTTGAACGTCAAGCTTCTCTGATTCTTCAATTAACGGACAAATAACATAACCCTGCAAACCCTGATCCAATTCCTTTTTCACAAAATCAATGACGCGTGGAAGCATATCTGGCTTCGCCCAGTATGTCTCTATAGGCTTACGACCGGCAGGCATTTCATCAATTGTAGAAACATCCATATCTCCGAATACCGAAATGGCAAGCGTTCTTGGAATTGGAGTTGCTGTCATGTAAAGAACATCAGGACTTAGACCTTTTTCTCTCAATACTCTTCTCTGCCCAACACCAAAACGGTGCTGTTCATCTGTAATAACGAGTCCAAGGTTTTTAAAGACGACTTCTTCCTGAATCAAAGCATGAGTGCCTATTAAAAGATCAACTTCACCATCAGCGAGCCGTTCTAGTATCTCTCTGCGCTTTTTCCCTTTCACAGATCCTGTAAGAAGTTCAACTTTCAACCGATCTCCAAGAAGATCTTGAAATGATTCATAATGCTGTTCCGCTAGAATTTCTGTTGGTACCATCAATGCTCCTTGGTGACCAGCAAGGTAACTAGCATATAAACCTATGGCTGCAACAACTGTTTTTCCTGAACCAACATCCCCTTGAAGTAAGCGATTCATTCGATATGTACTTTCCATATCGTTTAGAATCTCGCCGACAACCCGGTTCTGTGCACCTGTCAGTGGGAATGGAAGGCTTTGAACGAACTCATCCAACCTCTCTTTCTCATACCGTTGCGCTGCTCCCTGCGTGCTTTCTCGCTCTCTTTTTCTGAAAATCTGCATTTTTAATTGAAACTGAAGCAACTCTTCATAAACAAAACGTCTCCTTGCCTGTTTAAGCCCTTCATGAGAAACAGGTGAATGCATCATCAAAACAGCTTCTTTCCTTGGCATTAGCTTATATCTTTCTAGCATTTGTCGTGGAAGGTTTTCTTCAATTTCATCGCCAAATTGCTTCAGTGCAAGTTGGATGTAACGCTTCATCGCTTTCACTGTCACATCGCCACCAACCGGATAAATCGGCTCGATCGTTCCATCTGGATTGTGACTTGAAAACGTAATTTCATTGGCAGAAAGCGTCATTTTATGCTGATCCCATTTACCGGTAACTGTCACAATTTGCCCAAGTGTAAACTGCTTCTTCAGGAATGCACGATTAAAAAAAACGGCTGTTATGAGGAACTTTCCTACTAACAGCCTTACAGACAAACGTGATTTTTTCTTGCCATAAAAGCGAACGACCGGTTCGCTATGAACTTTGCCTTCGAGCGTTGCGCGCTCTTCATGCTTAACATCCGCAAGGTCTTTAAGCTCATAATCTTCATAACGAAATGGAAAATATTCAATTAGATCCGTAATTTTGTTTATACCGATTGATGAAAGGGAGGCCGCTTTTTCATCACCAATCCCTTTTATTTGTGTGATCCGATCGTCCATTGATTCTCACTCATTTCCTATCAAGAGATACTCCAAATATTTTTGCTTCTAGCTCTCGGCCAGTAGGCGTGGCGGCTAGACCACCTTGAGCTGTTTCACGTAATGCAGATGGCATCGTTTGACCAATTTTGTACATCGCATCAATTACTTCATCACATGGGATACGACTTGTGATACCTGCAAGTGACATATCAGCTGCTACGAGGGCATTGGATGCACCCATCGCATTCCGCTTCACGCATGGAACTTCTACAAGACCTGCTACTGGATCACAAACAAGACCAAGCATGTTTTTAAGCGCAATAGCAAATGCATGAGATGACTGTTCTGGCGTTCCACCCATCAATTCTACGATGGCGGCAGCTGCCATCCCAGTAGCGGAACCTACTTCAGCCTGACAGCCACCAGCAGCGCCAGAAATCGATGCATTGTTTGCAACGACAAAACCAAAGGCACCTGAAGTAAATAAATATCTAACCATCTGCTCTTCAGTTGGTTTAACTTTCTCACGAATAGCAAACAAGGTGCCAGGAACAACACCAGCAGAACCTGCGGTAGGCGTTGCACAAATAGTACCCATTGCCGCATTTACTTCATTTGTTGCAATGGCTTTACTAACTGCATCAAGCATTGTATGACCTGATAGAGAGTTTCCAGTTTTCATATAGTTTTGGAGAAGTACTGCATCTCCACCAGTTAATCCGGAATGAGAGCGAACATCTTCATTTATGCCTCGTTCTACTGCTTGTTCCATTACCTCAAGATTGTTCTTCATTTGGTTATAAACTTGTTCACGAGTACTGCCTCTAAAATCCATTTCCTGTTCTATCATGATCTCTGAAATTGGCATATTTTTAGATTGAGCGATCTCTACTAATTCTGCTACATTACGAAACATTGCCATTCCTCCATTATCTGTTAGTCACTTATCTTAGCAACTTGAATGATATTTGGTAACAATTCCACTTCATCAAGAACGATCTGTGGAATGTTTTGGTCCACTTCAATTGTCATCAACGCTTCTTTTCCTTTTTCTTTTCTAGATACGTTCATATGACCGATATTGATTTCATGTTTGGCAAGTGTATTTGATACACCTGCAATCGCTCCAAAACGATCATTATGTACAACGAGTATAGCTGGACTATTTCCTGAAAGTCCTAGCGCAAAACCATTCAATTCAATTACTTCTATTTTGCCGCCACCGATTGAAATTCCGACTAATTCAAGTTCCCCCTGATCATCTTTTAAATGAACACGAGCGGTGTTCGGATGATCTGTTATAGCGTCTTCTTCGTTGAATCGAACCTTAATCCTTTTCTCCTTCGCTATTGTAAGCGCATTCACGATTCGCTCATCAAAAGTATCGTAATCAAGAACGCCACCGATTAGTGCTACATCAGTACCGTGTCCTTTGTACGTTCTTGCAAAGGAACCGTATAGTGAAATCGTAATGCTTTTTGGTTCACGCCCAAAGAGGTGCCTTGCAACTCGTCCAATTCTTGCTGCTCCAGCAGTATGTGAGCTTGAAGGGCCAATCATGACAGGACCAATAATGTCAAAAACGCTGCGAAACTTCACACTGACTCCACCTTTCTTCTAATGCACTTTATCTTAACAGAAAAAGAAAACCTGGCACATGCCACGTTTCTTTTTCCGTCATTATAAATCTACTCGACTGCTACAATATAAGCATAAACCGGCTGATTTCCTTCATGAAGCTCAACTTCTACATCTTTGAACTGACCTTCAACAAAGCTAACTAGGTCCTCTGCTTCTTTTTGTTCTGCATCTTCACCAAAGATGATCGTAACAATCTCATCTTCTTCTGTAATCATTGATTGAAGAAGGGCTTTCGCAACTTCTAATCGACCAGGTTCAGATACGACAATTTTACCATCGGAGATGCCCATGAAATCATCTTTTGCGATTTCAATACCGTCAATCTTTGTATCTCTTACAGCAAACGTCACTTGACCAGATTTCACTGCAGATAAGCTATCTTTCATTGCTTCTTCGTTTGCATCAGGCTCAACAGAAGGGTTGAAACCAAGAAGACTTGAAATTCCTTGTGGGACTGTTTTGGAAGGAATCACAATCACATTCTCTTCCACTACAGAGGCAGCCTGTTGTGCTGTCATGACAATATTACTGTTATTCGGTAGGATAATAATATTCTCTGCATACACTTCTTCAATTGCTTTAATAATATCCTCTGTACTTGGATTCATCGTCTGTCCACCAGGGATTACATAGCTTGCGCCAAGACTTTCAAATAAAGTTGCAATCCCATCTCCCATTGAGACAGTTATAATTCCATACTTTTTACGTTCAGCTGGTTTCTCTTTCTTAACAGGAGCAGTTTGATCCTGTTTAAGAATCGTTGTATGCTGTTCTCGCATATTCTCAATTTTAATTTTAATCAAGCTACCGTAATTCTGTGCATACGTCATAATTTCTCCAGGATATTCTGTATGCATATGTACTTTAACGATATCGTCGTCAGACACTACTAGTAAAGAATCCCCGTGCTTATCGAGTTCATTACGGAATGCTTCCTCATCATATGGAGATTTCGCAAGCTTATCACCCTCGAACTGGACCATGAATTCTGTACAATACCCAAATTCAATATCTTCTGTCTTCATATGTCCTTGAGCACTTTTGTGGTGCTCTGCACGAACTAGTTCTTCCATCTTTTCTTCGTCTACGGAAGAATCCGGCGTTTCTCTGCCTTCAAGCACCGCTAAGAATCCTTCGTAAATAAGAAGAAGACCCTGTCCACCTGAATCCACTACCCCTACTTCTTTCAAAACAGGGAGAAGGTCTGGTGTGCGATCAAGAGATGCCTTCCCTTCCTTCACAACTTCTTGCATCAATTCAACAACATCTGGCATCTTTTTAGCTGATTTAACAGCTTTTCTAGCAGCATCCTTCGCAACTGTTAGAATGGTACCTTCAACTGGCTTCATAACAGCTTTATACGCTGAATCCACACCATTCTCAAAAGCCGCAGCAAGTTCTATTGAAGTGATCTCAGACTTGCCTTCTACTGATTTAGAAAAACCTCTAAATAATTGTGAAAGGATGACGCCTGAATTACCGCGCGCTCCCATAAGTAATCCTCTTGCAAAAAGGGATGCTACTTCTCCCACTTTATCAGAATTACTTGTTTTCACTTCGGTTGCGCCAGATGTGATGGTTAAATTCATATTCGTTCCTGTGTCCCCATCGGGCACAGGGAATACGTTTAACGCATCAACCATCTTAGCGTTCTTTGAAAGGTTGTTCGCTCCTTCAAGAACCATTTGCGCAAACTTTCTACCGTTAATCTTTTCAATCGTCACTAACTGTTCCTCCTAACTCCACTTAAGGGTTGGTTACCCTGACCCCTTGCACGTAGATATTTACTGAATCCACTGAAAGTCCGAGCATCTGGTCAAGCTGATACTTTACTTTAGTTTGAACATTATGAGCAACTTCAGAAATTTTCGTTCCGTAGCTCACAATTATATACATATCAATGTTAAGTTCGTCTTCTTCTCTTCGAACGACAATCCCTCTGCTAAAGTTATCTTTCCCCAACAGTTCAGTAATGCCATCTTTCAGTTGCTTCTGAGAAGCCATACCTACGATACCATAACAGTCAATCGCCGCGCCACCTGCAATCGCAGCTACCACTTCCGTCGAAATATCAATTTGTCCATATTGGGTTTTCATTTCAATTGCCATTGTATTTCCTCCCTTAGCGATTTGGGTGCTAACCTGAAGATCAGTCTATCCTAATTCAGAATTCAAGATAAATGTTATAAGTGAAATAAATTATTTGCAGAGCTAACGTTATTTTACTACAATATTACTCATAATAAAAGTTCATCCTTTAAAACCTCTATTATACTCAGGTTTTACTGTTAAGTTTTTTTCTTGATATCACTAGTTAAACATCTTGCAATCACTAAACCTACGTGATACTATAGTGGAGGATTTATCCTGCACTTTTTGTGCAATGTAGGACAGTAAGGAGGTAGAAACAATGGCTAAATGTGCAATCACTGGACGCAAGACTTCGTTTGGTAACAAGCGTTCTCACGCGTTGAATACAACAAAACGTAAATTTGGTGCTAACCTTCAAAAGGTACGCATCATGGTAGATGGTAAACCTAAGAAAGTTTATGTATCTGCTCGTGCTCTTAAATCAGGTAAAGTTGAACGCGTATAATAACAAACAAAAAAGCACCCCTTGAGGGTGCTTTTTTGTTGCTACTCATTCTTTTTGAAAGACCCCAGCACAGCCCTCACAAAACCACCGAGAAACTTTGGTAATTTAATCGTATAAAATTTCATATTTCCCCCTCCTCAGAAAGTCAAAGATGGACCTCCGGATGAACAATATGAGAATATAAGATGCATTACTATTATATTCGCCGAAAATAAAATAGTACCTAAAGCTGCTGTTCGGCGTCCGAACTTCTTACCACCAATAGTATGCCCTCAGTGAATGAATAAGACCCTTTTTCCTCAACCAGTTCATTACTAATACAAAGACTTGAGCCCCACGAAATGGTTTGATCCCTTAGAGGATATCGGAATCCATCTAGCGTTAAACCCTTTACCTCTGGTGTAAATGCGAGAAATGACATATATGGAAAACGCTCATCTTTTATTACTCCAAAAGAGCCTGGTTCTTTCATTTCAAGACGGTTTAACCGATCTTCTAACGCAAGGCTCACATTCGATTTAACACCCTTAATTAACATTTGGACATTCATCCAGCTATGATCAAGTCTTCCTCCTGTTACACCAAACATCGTGATTGCTTCTGGATTTTCGTTAATGGCCCAATCTAGTGCAATTTCAAGATCTGTATGATCTTTCTCAGAAGGATATACTGTAAACGGAAGATCGTGTGATTCCATCCATGCCCTTTCCTTTGAAGTAACAGAATCAAAATCACCAAAACCGTGTTCAGGCAGAATAGCGTTTTGCAACAGGGTATAGACACCACGATCGACGCCAATCCAACGAACATCTCTTTCTTCAAGCAAGTTTTGGGGAAGATCTTCTACAGGTCCTCCTGCCACAATATATATTTCTTTTGACTTCATTCGTAATGCACCATCTTTGGAGCAGTATTGGAGAGGAGGCCAAGTACGATAATAGAAACCACTGCTGTTGGGAGTAAATAGGATGCATTATAAAGGAAGGAGTAAAGAGCTACAGGTGTACCCTCTGGTGCCATATCTCCGAACCAGATCACGCCTGATATAAAATGACTCACTAATCGAAAGAGAGAACCCACAACACAGCCAATTGCAATCATTGTCAGTCGCTTCCGCTTATTCGTTTCTACCGAAACATGAAACAATCCCGCTAATCCAACTACCATAAACGCAGCAGGATAATCAAGGATAAACTGAATGGGATGGACATAAAATGGTGCAATCAGAAGAGGTTGTAAGATACCAACTAGTAAACCAGTAATGAGCCCAGGTCCTGTCCCCCGTCGAAAAGCTATGAGGAAAATTGGAACCATAGCAAGCGAGATTGAACCACCGTTCGGCCATAGACGTAGCGATAACAAATCAAGAATAACACCCACTGCTGCCATTAAAGCTATTTCAACAAGTAGGACGAGTCTATTATTTTTCTTCATAAAGAGTTAATCCCCCATTAACATCGTCTTCTCTATCAATGAATTGACGATTTAGTCTAATTTACAAGTGTTACTACCTTATAAAAAAACAGCGGGAATATCCCCCGCTGCTTTATGAGTGGCGAATCTGATCGATTGCTGCTTTTCGGTCAGATTGATTATAAATGGCTGATCCTGCCACTAAAACCGTCGCGCCAGCTTCTATGCATAAACGTGCTGTTTCGGCGTTTACACCACCGTCTACCTCTATTTCAGGTGAAACACCAAGAGAAGATGCCAACTGCTTCGTCTCGGTTATTTTAGACAGCACTCTTTCTATGAATGCCTGACCACCAAAGCCTGGATTCACTGTCATTAAAAGAACAAGATCTACATCTTCAATAACATGTTTAATAGCATCTACAGGCGTTCCAGGATTGATTACAACTCCCGCTTTAACGCCTTTACTCTTTATAAGCTGAATCGTACGATGCAAGTGTGGACACGCTTCTGCGTGAACGGTTAGGATATCTGCACCTGCTTCTGCGAATTCCTCAATATACTGATCAGGATTTTCGATCATAAGATGAACGTCTAGAGGAAGCGTGGTAACAGGGCGAAGCGCACGTACGATCGGCGCCCCAATAGTAATGTTCGGAACAAAATGCCCGTCCATAACATCAACATGGATATAATCAGCACCAGCAGCTTCAACATCTTTTACTTCTTCACCTAATCTGGCAAAATCTGAAGCCAGAATTGAGGGTGCAATTTTTATCATATTAGTACCTCCGTTTTTGGTCCTTAATCTCTTGAAAGAAAGAAGAATAGTGATCGTAACGGTATGCTTTGATTTCTTCGTTCTCAACCGCTTCTTTCACAGCGCAGCCAGGCTCTGCTTGATGCGTACATGCTCTAAATTTGCACTGATTGCTTTTTTCTCTTATCTCAGGGAAATAAAGCCACAAATCATCTGCTTCTATCCCTCTAAAATCTAGAGAACTAAATCCAGGTGTATCAGCGACGAGACCTGAACCAAATGGAATAAGCTCAACATGGCGCGTTGTATGTTTACCACGTCCAAGATGTGTTGAAATATCATTCGTATCAAGCTCAAGTTCTGGCTTAATCGCATTCAAGAGTGAGGACTTTCCAACACCTGACTGTCCTGCAAACACGGTGACTTTCTCCTGAAAATAAGGCTCAATTTCTGCCACGCCTGATAGACTTTGGGCAGAAGAGACAAGCACGTCATACCCAATTTCTTTATAATTGTCTGCATACGCCATGATTTCATTTTCCTCTGAAGCTGAAACGAGATCAATCTTAGAGATGCAGATGATAGCTTTAATATCACTCGCTTCAATATGAACGAGGAATTTATCAAGAAGCTGGGTATTAAAAGTAGGTTGTGTAGCAGAGAAAACAAGAAAAGCTTGATCGACATTAGCAATGGGAGGCCGAACTAACTCATTCTCCCTGTCATTAACCTCTAAAACATAGCCGTCTGTTTTATTTTCTGCTTCATACACAACATAATCTCCAACAAGCGGAGTGATTTTCCGCTTCCGGAAATTCCCTCTTCCCCTGCACTGATAGATTTCTTTGTTCGCTTCATCCTGCACGTAGTAAAAGCCGCTTAACGCTTTAATAATTCTTCCATCTGCCATGTAGGACTCCTTACTCGTTTTTTTCGTATTTTTGTTTAGCCTTTTCATAGGTAATTGTTTTTGAATCCTTCTTTTTCTCTTTGCCATCAACAAGGACCTTATAAGATGCTTCTTCACCTGGATAGATGGTTAAGTCAAAGTTGAATTCTTTCGTTTCAGTTATTTTCTCTGAGATTTCTTCACCTTTGGTTGTTGAATCTTTATATAGAATTTCAATCAGGTGTTCTTCTCCCTCTTTCACATCATACGTGTATGAGCTTGGAACAACAATTGCCTGATCTTCTGGAGATGGCTCAGGCTCAGGTTCCGGTTCTGGTTCTGGCTCCGGCTCTTTCCCTTTTGAAAGGGTAAGCTTAATTTCATCGCCTTCTTCTACCTTAGCTGCCGTCCTAGGTGATTGATCCAAAACGCTTCCTTCTTCCACTGAATCACTAAATTCAGGTTCTTCATAAACAATCGTTAAACCTCTCTCACTCGCATATGTCTCAGCTTCTTCTTTCGTTAATCCAGTTATATCTTCCATGAGAGTTGGTTCAGGTCCGAGGCTAAACCAGATAACGATCCGATCTTCGGTTGGAAGAACCATCTTTCCAGCTTCAGGGTTCTGATCGTAAATTTCACCTTCAGGTTCGTCCCGGTACTCCTCTTCGTATTTCACATTTGTAAAGCCTTGCTTATCTAACAGTGCTTGCACTTCGTCTTTTGATTTACCAATGAAATCATCAAGTTCTGTCTTTTCAGCTCCCATACTTACATAGAGCGTTACTGTGCTATTTTCCTTCACCATAACACCTACGCCAGGGTCTTGACTGATAACGTCATCCTCTTCTATTTCATCGTCAAATTGCTCTTCCTTTTTCACATCAAGCTTCTGATCAATAAGCGTCGTTCTTGCTTCTTCATAGGACATACCTGTTACGTCCGGTACTTCAACTTCACTAACATAGAATAAACCTGGTATGAAGACAAAGGCTAAAGCTCCTGCTCCACCAAGAAGAAGTAGAATTAAAAATACGATTGCAGTTATTTTACCTGCCTTTTTTTTCTTTGGCTCTGGCTCAGTTTCTTGTTTCTGAACTGGGCCAAGTGGCTTTAATTCTTGCGTCTTTTCAGAGCGATCAGGTAGTACTGGACCTAGAATTTTGGTTGCTTCATCATCTGTTGACTCTATGGGCTTATCATAAACCTTCGTTGGATCTAGCGCCACTTCCAGTGCGTCAAATAATTCCTGTGCATTTTGAAAACGCAAAGAGGGTTCCTTTGCCATTGCTTTTAATATGATATTCTCAACATTTTTAGGCAGAGACGTATTGATCAAACTCGGCTTAGGGAAACGATCCTGCAAATGCTTAAGAGCTACAGATACTGGAGAGTCCCCCGAGAAAGGCAGAACACCAGTAACCATTTCATAGAAACAAACCCCAAGCGAATAAATATCAGATCGTTCGTTAGCCAAGCCTCCACGAGCCTGTTCAGGGGAAAAATAATGAACGGAACCAAGAACAGAATTGGTATGGGTTATCGTAGCTGACGTCATGGCGATTGCGATACCAAAATCCGTTACTTTCGCTTCCCCATATTCATTAATCAGTATATTATGAGGTTTAATGTCTCTGTGTATAATGTGGTTTTCATGAGCATGGTCGATAGCTGAAGTCATTTGTTTCATAATATCAACAGCTTCTTCTATCGGGAGTGCACCTCGGTTACGGATTTTCTGCTTAAGGGTAGCCCCCTCAACATGTTCCATCACGATATAATAAATATCTTCTTCTTCTCCAACATCATAAATAGAAACGATATTTGGGTGAGCTAAACTTGTAGCAGACTCTGCTTCCCTTCGAAACCGTTTAATAAAATCATCGTCGCGTGAGAATTCGGGGCGTAGTAATTTAACGGCTACTGTTCGATCAAGGATTAAATCAGTAGCTTTATACACAATCGCCATCCCACCGTCACCGATGATTTCAAGCAGTTTGTAACGCCCATTTATGTGTTTTCCTAACATTAGACTTCACTTCCTGAAGAAGGTGAGTTTTCAATAATAGCTACAGTGATATTATCTTCTCCGCCTGCCTCATTTGCTAAACGAATAAGTTCAGCCGCCTTCTCCGCGAGCAACTGATCTGAGTTCATCACGACTTCAAGCTGTGTATCTGACACTTTATTCGTTAAGCCATCTGAACAAAAGAGAGCTGCTTCTTCTTCATCCCATTCAAACGTATGAACATCTACCTTCACATTCAAATCCGTTCCGAGTGCGCGAAGCAACACATTTTTTCTTGGATGATCTTCCGCTTCTTCTTCTGAAAGCTGTCCATTTTTGACTAGTTCGTTAACAAGAGAATGATCGCTTGTTTTTTGAGATAGTTTACTATTTCCGATTAAGTATGCACGGCTATCACCGACATGTGCAATCGTAATAAACTCATTCGTACATACTGCTGCAACAAGCGTTGTGCCCATTCCAGCATATTGTGGTTTCTCTTTAGACAAAGATAGAATTGTCTCATTTGCTTGTTGGATGGTATGTAGGAGCCATGCTTCCGCTCTTCCCGGGCGAAAACCAGCTTCTTCTTCTTCCCAGCTGAGTTGAAGCGATTCAACAGCCAGTGCGCTAGCGACATCACCAGCTTGATGGCCACCCATTCCGTCCGCTACAACAACTAAATATTCTCCCAGGCTATTCTGCACTGCATTCGTACTGTCTTCATTGTATGCCCTTACTTGTCCCTGGTCTGTCAATGTTACAGCTTGCATGTGGACACCCCGTCTCCTCTACAATAATGACGCGGCGAAGATTGCTTCCTAAGGAAGCAACCCGCCTGCGCCGTTTTTTATACTTGGCTTTTTCTAGCAAGGTTGTTGTGTTTGGAAGGGCTTTACAAACCACCTTTCGCTAATTGGAGCGGAAATCAACTCCTAGCAACAACCTCTACGTTAAAGCCTTATTTTTTAACTAAGCACGCAATATAAAAGCCATCTGTGCCAAAGTATTGCGGTAGAAGTTGTAGTTGTCCACCATCGCAATACTCAGATACCTTTTCAGGCAACCTGTTCATAAGCGTCTCATCTAGTTTAAATTCTGGGTGGTCTGCCAGAAACTGTTTTACCACTTCTTGGTTTTCCGCCTCTTCTATTGTACACGTACTATAAACCAATTTTCCACCTGGTTTTAAAAGACTTGCTTGAGCATAAAGAATTCCTTTTTGGACACTCGTGATGCGATTGATATCTTCCTCTTGCTTCGACCACTTAATATCAGGCTTTCTGCGAAGGACACCGAATCCTGTACACGGTGCGTCAACAAGAATACGATCAAAGGATTTTGCTTTAAACCGTTCTGCCACGTTTCTGCTGTCGAGCGTCTCTGCTTCAATTGCACGTAAATTTAGACGTTGTGCCTGCTTCTTTATTAACTTTACTTTATGAGCATGCAAATCAAGAGAATTCACATGTCCAGATCCATTTAATCGCTCTGCAATGTGCGTTGACTTCCCACCAGGAGCAGCACAGGCATCGAGAACTTTCTGACCTGGTTCAATTCCAAGCGCTCTGGCTACAAGCATTGAACTTTCATCTTGAATGGTTAAATCACCGCGCTTGTACGCGCTTGTTTCAAGAAGTTTCCCTTCAAGGACCTTAACCCCATCCTCTGAAAGGCTTCCTGGAACAGCTTGTACGCCTTCCTTTTCAAGATCCTTAATTACTTGATCTATAGATGTTTTTGATACATTTACCCGTGCTGTCACATATGGTGCAAGAAGATTTTCTTCACACATTGCTTCTGTTGCGTCAACCCCGAGTTGATCAATCCAGCGTTTCACAAGCCAAAGCGGATGACTTTTCGCGATAGAGATGCGCTCAGCAACGTCTTCAATATCCTCAGGATTTCTAAGTCCTTTTCGTTGAGTATTTCGAAGAACGCCATTCACCATTCCACTAATGCCTTTGTGCCCACGTTTTTTAGCGATTTCGACAGCTTCATGGATAATTGCACGATCAGGTACACGATCAAGATAAATCATTTGGTAAAGGGAAAGTTGTAAGAGAGATATCACCCACGTCTGAATTCTCTTCCGGTTTGTTAGGAAATCATCTAAGTAGAAATCGAGTGTCTGCTTACGTTGTATCGTACCGTACACGATTTCAGTTAATAAGCCTGTGTCCTTACGGCTTAGCTGGTGCTTCTTAATCGTTTCATTTAATAAAAGGTTACTATAAGCTTGGTTTTTATTAATCTTTTCAATTACATCAAGTGCTGCTTCTCTTACGTTTGCCATGTTATTCACCAAATCTTTCATTTTTCTCAAATGTACGCCCTTGTAAGTACTGAGCGGATGTCATGCGTTTCTTTCCAGCTGGTTGGATATCAGTCAGTTTAATTGCGGTTCCGTTTCCAGTTGCAACAACTGGACCATCGGAATCTGTGTATAGAACTGTTCCTGGATCTGCTTCTGGTGTGCTTTCGATTTTCTCACCCCACCAGATCTTCATTACTTTGCCTTCGTACTCCGTAAAAGCCACTGGCCATGGGTGCAATCCGCGTATATGGTTGTAGATTTCTTCGCCAGACTTTGTCCAGTCAATCTTCTCTTGTTCACGCTTAATATTCGGCGCGAAAGTTGCTTCAGAATCATTTTGCTTCACAGGTGTCAGTTCACCATTTAATAGCTTAGGAAGCGTATCTTTTAATAACTGTGAGCCTGATACACTTAACTTATTGTGAAGACTTCCCGTGTTGTCGCGCTCCTCAATCGGAACGACAGATTGCGTTAGTATATCACCAGCATCTAACTTCTCAACCATATACATAATTGTAATACCTGTTTCTTTCTTCCCTTGCAGAATGGAGTAATGAATCGGCGCGCCCCCTCGAAGTTCAGGTAGTAAGGAAGCATGCACATTGATACATCCATATTCAGGCGCATCCAGAAGCTGTTTCGGAAGAATTTGTCCAAAAGCTGCCGTAACGATTAAATCAGGTTTTAAATCAAGGATGTGCTGAAGTTGTTCTGGGTCTTTCACTTTCTCAGGCTGCAAAACAGGAAGGCCGTGTCTTTCTGCTGCAACTTTAACTGGTGGAGGTGTCATCACTCTCTTTCTGCCTTTTGGTCGATCAGGCTGCGTAACAACTCCGACAATCGTATATCCTTCATCAACTAACATATCAAGCACAGGAACAGAGAAATCAGGCGTTCCCATAAATACAATTTTCGTCATACTTATTCTTCATCTCCCTCTGGCTCGATGTAACGAATGACTTTCTCAGTAAAAAGAATGCCATGCAAGTGATCGATTTCATGTTGAATGGCTCTTGCAAAGAAACCTTCCGCTTTTAACTTAAACTCTTTACCAAAGCGATTTTGAGCTTTGATTGTAATGCGATACGGACGTTCTACCTCACCAAATAACCCAGGAAAACTAAGACAACCCTCTAGATCAACCTCTTTACCTGACGACTTTATTACCTCAGGGTTAATTAGTTCTAGCGCTTCTTCTTCGCGTGTATCCACGACAGCAATTTGTTGATCAATTCCAATTTGAGGAGCAGCAAGCCCTACTCCTTCTGCGTCATACATCGTTTCAAACATGTCATCTAACAGTTCATGTAGCGCTTTATCAAACGTATCTACGGGCTTACATTCTACTTCAAGCACCTCATTTGGGTGCAATACTATTTTTCTAATGGCCAACGTTATTCTCCCTTTCCCACTTATCTACATCATCATATAAGGCTGTGTATCGATTGTCAGCTGCAATCCTCCACGGCTAATGTCTTTTGAAAAATGCTTTTGGATTTCTTTTAGATAATCATTTAAATTAGGTTCAGTTTTGTATTTTATCATGCATTGATAGCGATATCTATCTTTGATCCTTGGAATTGGAGATGCCACCGGACCTAGCACAACACTAGCATTTGATAGCTTATTCTTCAAAAAGCTTGTGATTTTCTCTGTTACGTCTACCGTTTTTGTTAACTCCTCATGTGACACGTTTACCATCGCAAGAAAATAAAAAGGAGGGTAACCAAATTGCTTTCTTGTTACCATCTCGCGCTTATAAAACGACTGGAAATCGTGTTCAGCTGCCATTTCAATGCTGTAATGCTCAGGTGTATAAGACTGAACGATTACTTCACCTGGAAGTAAATGACGCCCAGCTCTACCGCTTACCTGCGTGAGGAGCTGAAACGTTTTCTCTGAAGCTCTAAAGTCAGGTAAGTGAAGCATCGCATCACCTGCAAGAACTCCAACGAGTGTAACGTTTGGAAAATCCAGCCCTTTTGCAATCATCTGTGTCCCAAGTAGAATATCAGCTTTTCCTTCTCCAAACTGATTTAAAAGCTTCTCATGGGAACCTTTGCGTCTTGTTGTATCCACGTCCATTCGAACAACTCGTGCTTCTGGTAAAATCTTTGTTAACTCCTCTTCAACACGCTGTGTTCCAGTGCCGAAGAAACGAATATGCTCACTTTCACACTCAGGACAGTTACTAGGGAATCGTTCTTCATGCCCGCAATAATGACAGCGCATCGTTCCGTTATTCTTATGGTAAGTCAAACTAATATCACAGTGAGGGCATTCAACGACAAAACCACAATCACGACACATAACAAATGTTGAATAGCCACGTCTATTTAAAAAGAGCACCGTTTGTTCCTTTTTTTCCAGTCGATCCTTCAGTTTATCGAATAGTTCATTTGAAAACATTGATCGATTTCCTGAACGGAGCTCTTCTCTCATATCAACAATCGATACTTCCGGCATCGCCTGTTTGTTAACACGCTGTAGGAGTTCAATAAGCGTATAAACTCCTTTAGACGCTCTTGCATACGATTCTAGTGAAGGTGTTGCACTACCTAATACAACTGGACACTGGTAATGCTCACCCCTTTTGATGGCAACGTCCCTTGCGTGGTAACGGGGGTTCTCCTCTTGCTTATAACTACTTTCATGTTCTTCGTCGATAATGATGATACCAAGATTCGTAAATGGAGCAAAAACAGCAGATCGTGCCCCCACTACGACCTTTACTTCTTTGCGATGAATTTTACGCCATTCATCGTATTTTTCACCTCGTGAAAGTCCACTGTGTAATACAGCTACCTCTGATCCAAACCTACTTTTAAACCTGGTCACCATTTGAGGTGTTAATGAGATTTCTGGAACAAGTACAATTGCTTCCTTGCCTTGCTCAAGAACGCGATGAATCGACTGTAAATAAATCTCGGTCTTTCCACTTCCAGTTACACCATGAATAAGGAACGTTCCATAGAATTGATTCTCAATGCTTTCTAGAATGGGAGAAATCGCATTTTGTTGAAGATCTGTCAGCTCTAGCGCCCGAGAAGGCTTAAAGCTTCGACCTTTATAAGGATCTCGATAAAGCTCGACTTCTTCTTCTTTCAGAATACCTTTAGAAACGAGCGATTTAATCGTAGAACGTGTTGTATCCAACACTTCCATTAGCTCTTTGTATGAAACAGCTCCACCGTTATGAATAAAGAAGCTAATAATATCCTGCTGTTTCATTGCACGGTTGCCCATCTTCTCCTTCTCGTTTCGAAGTTCATCTTTTGTAAGGGCAGCAGAAACGGAGAGAATTGTTTTCGGTGCCGTTTTCTCTTTCACATCATATCGCACTTCAAGCTCGTCATTTTTGATGGCACGATTTAATTCTTTATGGCTGAAATGAGAGAGAAACTCATCCCATTTCAAGCCACTATTTTCGATCATTCTAAACCATGCTGCCTCATGATTCACTTTATTTCCAAGCACAACCCTTTTAGTCACATTCGCTTTCATCGCAGCAGGAAGCATGACCTGAAGAGCTGAAACTGCATAACATAGTGTTTTTTCTGTTAACCAGAAACCGAGATCCAATAATTCTTTCGTCAGAACTGGTGTAACATCTTTTACTTCACTAATTTCCTTTAACTTCGCGTGTTCCGATTCACTAACGACGGAAATAACAAACCCTTGGATTTTTCTAGGTCCAAACGGCACAACAACTCGCATACCAGGTTCTATCATTTCTTCCCACGCTTCTGGAATTGCATAATCAAACAGGCGATCGGTCTGATTCGCCGGTACGTCGACTATGACTTTTGCAATCATGTATGGTCCACGTCCAATCGTTTCACTTCATCTAATATTCGATTAGCCGCTTCATGTTTAGACTGAAGTGGAAGTTCGACACGCTCACCGTCTCTTCTCATAAGCGTCATCACATTCGTATCTTTATCAAATCCGGCCCCTTCTGCTTTAATGTTGTTCGCACAAATAAGATCCAGGTTCTTTTTCTCGAGTTTTTTCTGTGCATACTCATCTAGTCGCTCAGATTCAGCAGCAAACCCAACCAGAATTTGATTTGTTTTCATCTGTCCAAGCGTCCATAAAATGTCTTTTGTTCGTTCCATTTCAATCGCAATCGCATCTTCAGACTTTTTCACTTTTTCAGAAGAGACGAGCGCTGGTCGATAATCAGCTACCGCCGCTGCTTTAATAACGACATCCGCTAAATCCGCTGCTTTAATCACTGCCTGAAACATATCATCGGCTGTGACAACGTTAATTCGCTTTACGTTCTCTGGAGTCGGAAGTGACACAGGTCCTGCAATCAGCGTAACTTCCGCTCCGCGTTTTGCAGCCTGTTCAGCTAGTGCAAACCCCATTTTGCCAGATGAGTAATTTGTAAAATAGCGCACTGGATCTACCGCTTCTCGCGTTGGACCAGCTGTTATAACGATTTGCTTTCCTTCTAAATCGTTCGTTACACTTTTAAAGTACGTTCCAAGCGTTGAAAGGATATCTTCAGGTTCTGCCATCCGGCCTTTACCAACGTATCCACATGCAAGTAAACCTTCTCCAGGTTCAAGAAAATGGCATCCAAAAGACTTTAATGTATCCATGTTTTTCTTCACAGCGGGATGGTCATACATATGTACATTCATAGCAGGGGCAACCCACACTGGTGCCTCAGTCGCAAGTAAGGTTGTCGACATCATATCATCGGCTATACCATTTGCTAACTTACCTATCATATTTGCTGTTGCAGGTGCAATTAGAACGAGATCTGCCCAGTCTGCAATATCGATATGTGCAACTGACGATGGGTCTTTTTCTTCAAAAGTGTCCCGGTATACATCATTTCGAGATAGGGTTTGAAAAGTAAGCGGCGTTACAAATTCACTAGCGGAATTTGTCATCAACACCTTCACCTCAGCACCTGTTTGATACAATTTACTAGTAAGCGCAGCTGCCTTAAACACAGCAATCCCCCCACTTACACAAAGCAATATCTTCTTCCCTTTGAGACTCATCAAACATCACCTTCCATCTCAATAGTTAACATAATGTGGTTATGGTTATCTTTTTTTGAAATTTTAATTAATATTATTAGGCTCTTTTCGTAAACTTTGTTGCTATAAGAGGTGCGGTTGACTTCCGCTCCTGTGGGGTCTCACCTGTCCCGCTAGTCCCGCAGGAGTCGAGCACCTTCCGCTCCAATCAACTACGAAGTGAGGTTCTCTATAAAAAAATCATAAAACAACAATCTTTTAGAAAAGAGCCTATTATTATTGCTCGATTTTGGGCTCATTCGATTGAAACCTAAGTTTCAATCGCCTTTCAGCTCTGCTGAAAGGTCACCATGTTTGGCAGAATCGAATGAGCAAATTTATTTGCTCTAATCGATTCTGACAAACATGGTGTAAATGAGCACAAAATCAACTTCGGGTAATATGAGAAGCAAGAAAAAAATAACAACCTATTCTCATAGGTTGTTACTTCTACATCAATCTTCTATCATTCCGTCAGCAAGCAATTTGCCATCCATTACTTCCTCAAGTGCTTTACCAACAGCTTTGACCGACTTAGGACGGTCCACATAAACATTACCAGTCTGTTGAATCACACGTGCTCTTTTTGCAGATAGCGTTGCAAGTGTGTATTTAGAATCAATTCTGTCCATTAATGAATCAATCGATGGATATAAAATCATAATTAAACCTCCGTTACATTCTTATATTTATGTGCAAGGCGATCACGTCTTAGGTGTTCTGCTGTAATGATAGCATGAATTCGCTCACAAGCTAACTCAACTTGATCATTTTCGACGATATAGTCATATTGATCAATTAATTCAATCTCTTCTTTCGCAACACCCATGCGGTTATCAATCAAATCTGTTGATTCTGTTCCGCGATTGACAATGCGATTTCGAAGTTCAGAAAGACTTGGGGGCATTAAGAAAATAAATGCTCCTTCGGGAAAATGCTTTCTTACTTGTTTGGCTCCCTGTACTTCAATTTCAAGGAGAACATCTTTCCCTGATTGCAGTGTTTCTTCCACATAATCAACTGGAGTACCATAGTAGTTTCCTACATAATGAGCGTATTCAAGTAGTTTATTGTTTTCAATCATACTTTCGAACTCATCGTGTGATTTAAAGAAGTAATCTACACCGTTCACTTCACCTTCACGTGGCTTACGGGTTGTGACAGAGATTGAATACTGCACTTCCTCCGCGTTCTGCATGAAAGCTTTCCTTACCGTTCCTTTTCCAACTCCTGAAGGGCCAGAAAGAACAATTAATAATCCACGTTCTTTTTCCATACTAACCTCCACTTTATAGATCTTACTCGTCTGATAGCTCATCTTTATTAACAAGACGTTGAGCTACTGTTTCAGGCTGAACAGCTGAAAGAATAACATGATCACTGTCAGAAATAATAACAGCGCGTGTTCTACGTCCATACGTTGCATCTACAAGCATATTGCGATCTCTCGCAACTGTTATTATTCGTTTGATTGGTGCCGATTCTGGACTAACAATTGAGACTATTCGATTCGCATTAACAATGTTCCCAAATCCGATATTAATTAATTTAATACTCATGGTTGTTCCTCCCGGGAATCTCAATTCTATTTTTACACCAGTAAGGTGATTTTAAACAAGTCTCACAGGCTATTCAATATTTTGAACCTGCTCACGAATCTTTTCCACTTCGCTCTTAAGATCAACAACGTGCTGGCTAATCTTATGGTGTGAAGACTTGGAACCGATCGTATTCAGCTCCCTATTAATTTCCTGCACTAAGAAATCAAGCTTCCTTCCTACGACACCATCATTAGTAAGAATATCATGGAATTGTGCTAGATGACTATGGAGCCGCGTGATTTCTTCGTCTACACTCGCTTTATCCGCAAGAAGAGCAACTTCAGTCAAAATACGTCCTTCATCAACTGATTCGAGCTCTTTAAATCCTTCTAGTCGACTGCGAATTCTCTTCTCAAAGGACTCAGTTACTTCATGTGAAAGTTCTGAGATGGATAAGATGCCAACTTGCATTCGTGATAACTTCTCACGAATATCTTGATCGAGAGCTTCGCCTTCTTTACATCTCATCTCAATAAGAGCCTGGATGGCTTGATCAAGCGTTGTAAAGAAAATGTCTTCGAATTGTTCTAGATTGCTTTCTGTCACCTGTACTTGAAAAACATCCTCTAGATGAAGAATTTGTGAGGTAGCTAAGTCATCTAAGCTATAGCGATCCTTAGCCTGCTTTACTATTTTTATGTACTGATCAAACAGCTCCCAATCTACCGTCACTTTTTTCGAGTTAAACCCTGCACCTTCTATCGTTACATACAGGTCAACTTTCCCACGTAATAGGTAGCTTTGGATTGCTTTTTTTATATCTCCTTCTAAAGACAGGAGCGCTTTAGGCATGCGAAATGAGCCATCGAAGTATCGATGATTCACGGATTTAATTTCGACAGTTAGTTGAACGTCGTTGTGTTCATACGATGCTCTTCCATATCCAGTCATGCTCTTAATCATTTTATCACATCCAATTGCTATTCTAACCAATTGTACCACTTCATCAAACTGAAACAAAGGGATATCTCTCTTAAAGTAAAGTGCTAACGAAGAAAAAACAGAGGATCTGTTTCATCCTCTGTTCATACTATGTTTTTTCTTAAATAAGGCAGAACCTGCAAGAAGAAAGGTTGGAATACATGAGAAGACAATGATTAACATCCATTCTCTCATAGAGAGATACGTAGTATGGAAGATCGGCTGAAGCGGTTCATAATAAATTACTGCGAGCAGTAATCCTACAGAAGATAGCACCGCTAAAACGAGAGCTTTGTTTTCGAAAGGATTTCGATGGAATACAGACCGTTCACTTCTACAGTCGAAAACATGGATTAATTGTGCAAGTACAAGTGTTGAAAATGCGACTGTTTGTGCTTTTACTAAATCATCTGGATTCTCGCCATAACAAATCATAAACGCAGCAAGTGTACACACACCAATCATAATGCCACGTGATATGATCTTCCATCCAAGGCCCCTAGCGAAAACACCTTCTTTTGGTTTACGCGGATCTCTTTTCATGACGTTACCTTCTGCTGGATCAAGCCCGAGCGCCATAGCAGGGAGTCCATCAGTCACAAGGTTCACCCAAAGTATTTGGATTGGCACAAGTGGGAGTGGCAGCATTAAAAGAATAGCAAACAGCATCACAAGAATCTCACCTACATTTGAAGCGAGCAAATAGCGAATGAACTTTCGTATATTCTCATAAATGTTTCGGCCCTCTTCAACTGCAGCTCGAATTGTTGCGAAATTATCATCACTAAGAATCAGAGAAGATGCTTCTTTTGATACATCTGTGCCAGATTGTCCCATCGAAATTCCAATATTGGAGGCTTTAATGGCTGGTGCATCATTTACACCGTCACCAGTCATTGCAACAATATGCCCTCTATTTTGGAGGGCCTTGACAATCTTTAATTTATGTTCTGGTGAAACTCTAGCAAATACATAGATGTCTTCAACTTGACTCTCAAGCTCCTCAACAGTCAGGGAGGAAAGTTTACTTCCTTCTATCACTCTCCCCCCTTCAGGTAGGATACCTAGATTACGAGCGATCGCAGTTGCTGTTGTTATGTGATCACCTGTAATCATAATCGTTTTAATTCCAGCTTCTTTACAGTCAGCTACAGCTTGCTTCACTTCTTCTCTTGGAGGATCAATCATCCCTTCCAAACCAACAAACGTTAGCCTCGATTCGGCTTGTACGCTGTGAAGCATCTTCTCTTCATTCTGGATAGGTTTAAAGGCAACTGCGATCGTTCTAAGAGCCGATTCACCAAAGGTAGTGAGTTGCTCTTGTATTTGCCTCTCGTAGCTTTTACGAAGTGATGCCTTCTTTTCGTTCCAGAGAAGAGATTCACATTGTTTCAGAACGATATCTGGAGCCCCTTTAGCAATTACATATCTTTTGCCATGTGTGTCTTCCACAATCATACTCATCATTTTCCGATTCGAGTCAAATGGAAACTCTTGAATAATCTTAAATTCTTCCTCTCTTACTTCATCTGTCAGTCCAGCCTTCATTGCTGCTGCAACGAGAGCACCTTCTGTTGGATCACCGTCTAATATATATTCGCCTTTCTGTTCAATAACTCTGGCGTTGCTACAGAGCAGACCAAATGTTAGAAGCTGTTTCAATGAGCGTTCTTCATCTGAATAGACACGCGTATTTCCTTTGAAAAAATCTCCGTATGGCTCATACCCTGATCCTGTAACGTCCCACGTCTCACCACCCGCCCATAACTTTGTTACCATCATTTTGTTTTGTGTTAGCGTACCGGTTTTATCTGAACAGATAACAGTCGCGCAGCCGAGTGTTTCAACTGATGGGAGCTTTCTTACAATCGCTTTCCGCTTGCTCATCTTCTGCATTCCGATTGCAAGAGCAATCGTTACAATCGCCGGAAGGCCTTCAGGGATGGCTGCAACAGCAAGTGACACTCCTGCTAAGAACATGCTATACACATCACGCCCCTGAATAATTCCAAGCACGACCACTAAAGCGGTTAATAACAATGCGGCAGCAATTAGGATTTTACCAAGCTGTTCAAGGCGATGCTGTAACGGCGTCTCCATCGTATCTGCTGACTGAATTAAATGGGCAATTTTTCCCATCTCTGTTTTCATTCCGGTTGCAGTTACGATTGCAGTCCCGTTCCCCTTCGTGACAAGAGTTCCCATAAATCCCATGTTATGTTGATCACCAGGTCCTGGATGTTCATCTGCTATCGGATCTGGGTGTTTATTTACCGGCAAAGACTCTCCTGTCAGAGCTGATTCTTCTATTAATAAATCTTGACAGGTAAGGAATCGAACGTCCGCTCCAATGCGGTCTCCGCTTTCTATCCGAACGACATCACCTATGACAGCTTCCTTTGCTGGTATTGTGATCCACTGGGCATTTCGCAATACTTTCATTTTGGGTGAGGATAATTGCTTTAATGCTTGTAGCGACTTTTCAGCTTTTCGTTCTTGTACGAACCCAAGCACTCCGTTAACAAGAATTATCAGGATGATCGCAATCGCATCAAGATATTCCCCAAGCAATCCTGAAATAAGTGTTGCTGCAAGTAATACAACAACCATGAAATCTTTAAATTGAGCCAGAAACATTAGTATCATCGATGGTCGTTCTGCCTCGTCCAATTGATTAGGTCCGAAGATTTTTCTTCTCTGTACCGCCTCGTCTGAACGAATGCCAGTCTCACGATCTGTTTCTAATTCCTCTGCTACTTCTTTTGTCGTCATGTTATACCAGTTCATGAATTACACCCCGATCCTGCACGTTATCTCGCTTTTAGTTCATCTATATTCAGACAAGCTTAAAAAAATGCTATACTAAGAGCGATGTCTATTGATAGGAATGTAGGTGAACAATATGTCTTTTGACGGAATGGTTATGAGAGCCGTTGCGCACGAAACAAATGAATTGTTAAAAGGTGGACGAGTAACAAAGATCTATCAGCCTTATGCGACTGATTTATTGCTCGTTGTTCGCTCTGGTGGTAAAAATCATCAGCTGCTATTATCGGCGAATCCATCTTATGCAAGAATACAAATAACAAAGGAATCCTATGCAAACCCGAAGGAACCGCCAATGTTTTGCATGCTCCTTAGGAAGCATCTTGAAGGAAGCATTATCGAGGAAATTAAACAAATCGATAACGAACGAATTATCCATGTGACGTTCAAAGCTCGCAATGATCTAGGCGATTTAACGACAAGGACATTAATCGCTGAAATTATGGGTCGTCATAGTAACGTTATTCTATTAAATGAATCGAACATGATACTTGATAGCATTAAGCACCTTCCACCATCTGTTAACCGGTACAGAACAGTGCTCCCTGGTCAGGATTATGTAGCTCCACCAGCTCAGAATAAAGTATCGCCATTCGGATTAAGTACGGAAGACTTTCTAAGACAGATTGACTTTAATGCTGGGAAACTTAGTAAACAACTTGTCCAAGCGTTTGGAGGGGTGTCTCCACTTATTGCGAATGAAGTTGTGCATAGAGCCGGTCTTGCAAATCGCTCTACGCTACCCGAATCTTTTTTTGATGTATTCAATCAGCTAGGTAATCACCACTACACACCACAAATGGTCACTGCGTCGAAAGAATACTTTTCAGTTGTGCCGTTAACTCATTTAAGCGGGGAATCAAGAACATTTGATTCAAGTAGTGAGCTTCTCGACCGCTTTTATTACGGGAAAGCTGATCGAGACCGTGTGAAGCAACAGTCGAATGATCTTGAACGATTTCTTTCGAATGAATTAAAAAAGAACGAGAAGAAAATCGAAAAGCTTTCACGCACAATTAAACAGGCACAGGAAGCAGATACATTCCAACTGCTTGGTGAGCTTCTGACTGCGAACATGCACATGGTAAAACGCGGTGATAAAAAGGTTTCCGTACAGAATTACTATGATGAAGATGGTGGTATGATTGAGATTGAGTTAAATCCTCAAAAATCACCATCTGAAAATGCTCAAGCTTATTTTAAAAAGTACAACAAAGCGAAGAATTCTATTTCTGTACTACAAGAGCAAATTGAAATGGCCCATCAAGAGATTGCTTACCTTGACCAGCTTATCCAACAGCTAACCGCTGCTTCTCCACGTGATATTGAAGAGATTCGTGAGGAGCTTGAAGAGGAAGGATATATTAAGAAACGGTCTCGCAAAAAGAAAAAATCTAAACCAACTAAACCACAGCTTGATGTATATGAATCAACAGATGGAACTGAAATACTTGTTGGAAAAAACAATAAGCAGAATGAGTATTTAACAAACAAACTCGCTGCAAGAAGTGAAACGTGGCTTCATACGAAGGATATTCCTGGTTCTCACGTTGTCATCCGAAGTAAAGAATACACGGAGGAAACGCTCCTTGAAGCCGCCAACCTTGCCGCCTATTTCAGTAAAGCACGCGAATCTGGTTCAGTGCCGGTTGATTATACCGAAGTACGTCATGTCAAAAAACCAAACGGTGCCAAGCCAGGGTTTGTGACGTATGATCAACAAAACACTCTTTATGTAACACCAGATCAGGATTTGATATTTAGGATGAAGAAGTAATTTCAAATTCATAACGAAAGAAGGGCTGATTGCAATTGTATAGCAATCAGCCCTTCTTTTTTTATTCATACTAAAAGATTTCTTCTATTACCAGGAGTACTCAATTTCACTTAAATTAATCTTCTATATTGAGTTAGAAGTTCAGAGTATCAGCTGAATACTTCTCCAGAAATTCTCTTAGAAGCATCTCCATGCTCCCACCCACAGAAACGATCATAGAATTGATCATATTTCGCTTGATATTGTTCTTTTACCTGATCAATGTTTTTAATCGAATCAATAATCTCATCGTTTGTAAACACTAACGGCCCAGGTAATTCAGACTCCATATCAATATAAAATCCCCTTAAGGTATCACGATATTTTTCTAAATCATATGTGAAGAAAAGAATTGGTCGTTTCAAGTTTGCATAGTCAAAGAACACGGATGAATAATCTGTGATTAAGATATCGGCTATGAGATATAATTCTGAGATATCATCATACTTAGAAACATTGAAAGCAAATCCTTCAAAATCTTCAGTATTAAGATGATCTGCTATAAAGTAATGTGTTCGAAGAAGCACCACATACTCATCACCTAATTCTTCTTGCAATCGCTCAAGATCAAATCTTAACGAAAACTTGTATTGACCAGGTTTATAAAATTCGTCATCGCGCCAAGTAGGCGCATATAATATGACCTTTTTATCTAATGGAATATTTAACTGCGTTTTAAATCTTTCCATAAGCTGTGTTTTGTTATCACTGTGTAATATATCATTTCTAGGATAGCCATATTCAAACATGTGATTGTTAAATTTAAACGCACGCTGAAATATCTCACTGGAATAAGAATTTGCTGAAATTAAATAATCCCATCTTCTAGATTGTTCATAAAAGTCCGCTTTATAATTTGGATTGGCTGAATGAACATCATTCATATCAAACACTAATTTCTTTAATGGTGTGCCATGCCACGTTTGAAGGTAGATATTTCCTTCTCGTTTCTTTAAAGCTTTTGGAATCCGAGAATTCGAAACCCAATATTTTGCCCGCGCCATATAATAGAAATAAGCTAATGATAATCGTTTCACTTGCTTAGCATTACCCGGTATTTCTTTACCAGGTTTAGCGAAAACCCAAATATAATTATAGTCCTTATTTTCGTTAATGAGCTCTTCATAAATGTTTTTAGGACTATCTGAATAATTTTTTCCTAAGAAGCTTTCAAATACGATTGTTTTGTTTTGCATTGGTAGCTTAGTAAATACATAGTTGTATAACGTTCGATAAAGTTTTTGGCGACCTTTTAGTGATCTTGAAGTTATTCTTAAAACTTTATGCAGTTTCAGTAGCTTCCTAAGCTTTTTCTCATCTTTATTTTTGATCGCTTTTAGCTCTCTTTTAATAAAGAAACTAATTCTTCTAGAATAAGAATGAATATCTATAAATTCGACTACTGACGATAAATCCTCCAGGACTTCTGAATAGATGTCTTGTTCTTGAAGAACGAAGATCACGTATTGACAATAATAAGAAACGAACTGATTGCATAGAAATTTAACGGCTTTTGGATTCTCTGAGTACACTTCTGTTAGTTTGTGAAATCTCTCCACATATTCTTTTATTTTAGCTACGTCATCGTGTTGTGTTAATGACTCGGGAGAATCTGGGTCTTTTCGCCATTGTTTTTTATAAATATAGCCTGTTATCGTAGGTACGGTTTTGAAATAGTCAAGGAGAGGTAACAAAAATGTTAAATCACTATAGTATCTGTAGTCCTCATCAAAACGTAGATTTAGTTCATCAACTAACGTACGTCTAAACAATCGATTAAGTACAGATTCATTTCGAAATTTTGATTTTGAATATTTAATTCGATGTTTAACAGGTAAAGTGAGGTTGGCTTTTTTATTTTGTTTGTTGAATGAACCAAATATAACTTCATGGTGGGTGATGTTGCTAATAAGAAGACCTAGAGCATATTGATCTAAACTATCGTCACTATCTAAAAAGTAGATAAACTCTCCTGCCGCCACATCTAATCCAGTGTTTCGGGCATGCGCTACTCCTTTATTAACTTTTAAATCTATTGATTTTATTCGAGAATCTTGTTTTTCATAATTCCTAATAATCGATAGACTATTATCCGTTGAACCATCGTTAATCAAAATAGCCTCCCAATTGGAATAGGCTTGATTGATTAATGATTCAATACAATTCTCCAAGTAAACTTCTGTATTGTACACCGGAATGATAATTGATATTTTATTTTTCATGACATTTCACCTTTATCTATGATATTGAGTCCACTGTTATACTCCATCTTTTCTAAATCACTTAGGATATTTTATACAATTAAACCAACCATCTTTTTGGAATAAAAACCTTTTTATAACATATTAGGACTCAATTTACTAGATTACCATAGCTTAATCTTTTTGTAAATTTTTGTTTTATACATTACATTAAAGTAAAAAACCGTTAAAATTTTAATGATCTCGTTATGAAATTTACAATTATACAACATATAATTTTTTTTTTTAATGTCATGTTAGTGAACATTTTTGATTTTTGCTCTGCCTAGAATCATAATAGATTTCAACCTTTTTCATATCAAAAAGGTTCCCTCTAATGTAATTAGCGGGAACCTGTTATTTATTAGACTCTTTTATCAAATATTATTGCTCTTAAAAGAATTTTTGTTTAAAAATTCAAACTTAGATGATTGGAGCGGAAGGATGCTCGACTCCTGCGGGACTAGCGGGACAGGTGAGACCCCACAGGCGCAATGTTTTTTGTGCCGAGGAGGCTCACCGCCCGCCCCGCGGAAAGCGAGCATCCTGGAGCGGAAATCCCCCACACTTATAGCAAAACGTTTACGACAACAGCTTTTTTTATAAAACTGCAACCGTAATAATCGCTAATCCATTAAGCACTTCTATATGCTTTGTTTCCTTCGCACCTAATCCTTTCAGCTTTTCACTTAGATCTTCCGGAGAATAGCGATGCCTTCTTGTCGACACATTCGACCATTTCAAAAGTGAAGTTTGTTCAAACCCACTCATCCCTTGCTCCTTTGCATATTGAAAAGCAGCCATTTGATCCATTTGTAGAGAAGGGTTTAACATGACAATCTTCCCACCTTCTTTTGTCACTCTGATCATTTCCTTCATCCCTGCCTCTGGCTCAGGCAAAAGAAACATGACACAAGTAGACAATGACAGATCGAACGTATTGTCTTCGAAAGAAAGATTACAGGCATCCCCCTCTGAAAAATGGCTTTTGTTTGATCGATTAATAAAGAAAAAATTCTGTTTGCTCGCTTTCACCATTTCAGAAGATAAATCAACGCCAGAAAGCATTGAAGCTTCCTCTACACCTCGAAGCAACAGTCTTCCAGTACCACATCCCACATCGAGAACGGATAAGTCTTTCCAAGACCCGGAGGCTTTTTTTAATTCATCGTGTATTCCACCTAACCATTTTGTTCTTGCCATATCATCAAAAAAGGATACGAGCGAATCAAACTCTTCTCCCTGCATTTTTCTCATCTTACCCCTCCTAAACGGAGAGATTTTTCAACTGCTCAAGCCAGTCTTTCGAACTTGGATTGTCACGCCAGTCAAGCAGTGATTGAACCTCTCTTTTCTCAATCATACCCGTTTCAACTGCACTTGTTAACAGCTCATCGAAATTGGTGAGCGTTTGCCATGCAATTTGTTCTTTCGCAAACTGCTCTGTTCCCTTTTCCATACCATATGTAAAAATTGCAGCTACACCAAGCACCTCAGCACCAGCAGATTGTAATTGCTTAACAGCCTCGATCGCACTTCCACCTGTTGATATTAGATCTTCAATGACAACGACTTTCTGTCCTTTTGACACTTTTCCTTCGATTACATTTCCTTTACCATGCCCTTTTGCACTACCTCTCACATACACCATCGGTAATTCCATGCTATCGCTAACCCATGCAGCATGTGGGATACCAGCCGTTGCTGTTCCGGCAATGACTTCTGCTTCAGGATAATGATTTCTAATAATCGTAACTAGACCTTGAGCAATTTCTTTTCTTACCTTTGGATAGGAAAGCGTTAAGCGATTGTCACAATAAATAGGTGATAGGAGTCCAGATGACCAGGTAAATGGTTGCTTCGGCTGAAGGCTAACTGCTTCAATATCAAGTAATGCTTTAGCGATGGACTTCATGAGTCATCCCCCATTCTGTTTTAAGTTTAACGTAGGATTCTAATGGATCCGGTGAAGCAGTAATGCTACGCCCAACTACAATATAATCACTACCTAATGCGCGGGCTTTCGTTGGTGAACAAACACGATTTTGATCACCTGCTAGATCGCCTTCTAGCCTGATTCCAGGTGTAACAGTTAAGAATTCGTCTCCACAAACGTCTTTAATCATCGGGACTTCAAGCGCAGAACTCACCACACCATCAAGGCCACTTTCTTTCGCTAAACTTGCTAGTGTAACAACACTATCCTTCATATTTAACGAGATTTGTAATTCTTTACGTAGCATTTCTTCGGATGTACTCGTAAGTTGTGTTACGCCTATACACATTGGGCGTTTCTCTCCTGCTCTTGTTCCTGCTTCTAACCCTTCCATCGCTGCAGCCATCATACGCGAGCCGCCGCTTGCATGGACATTTATAAGATCCACACCAAGTCCTGCTAGACCTTTCATTGCCTTGTTAACGGTATTTGGTATATCGTGTAACTTCAAATCCAGAAAGACGCTATGACCACGTTGCTTCAACTCATCAACTAACTTCGGTCCGTACTGATAGAACGCCTCCATTCCTACTTTTACAAAAAGGTGCTCTTCTTTAACTACTGTTAGAAATTCATCTAAGTCCTGTTTCTTTGAGAAATCTAATGCGAGGATGATTGAAGGTTCCATTCCTTTTTCCAGCTCCTTCCTGTTAGCTCCGAAATATGATTAACACCTAACTCATCAAGAAGTGCAGGTAGTGATTCAATAATTGATGGACAAGTGAATGGGTCTACGAAGTTTGCAGTTCCAACTGCGACAGCACTTGCTCCAGCAAGAAAATATTCTATAACATCTTCCGCCGACTGAACGCCACCCATGCCTATAATTGGTATACTAACCTTCTGACTGACCTGATGAATCATTCGAATGGCAACAGGTTTAATGGCTGGTCCTGATAATCCACCTGCTCCATTAGCAAGAATTGGCTTCCCTGTTTTCAAATCAATCCGCATTCCGAGAAGGGTATTGATCATAGTAAGTCCATCGGCACCTGCCTTCTCAACAACCTTTGCTATTTGAACGATGTCCGTCACATTTGGCGAAAGCTTCACATATATCGGAACATTTGATACGTCCTTCACCGCTTTGGTTACTTCATAAGCTGTTTCTGGAACAGTTCCAAATGCAAGCCCCCCCTCTTTCACATTCGGGCAGGATATATTCAATTCGAGTGCATGAACGTTCGATGCAGTTGATATTCGTTTTGCTACTGCAACATACTCTTCAATCGTCGATCCTGCAACGTTTGCAATGATCGGAACATCATACTGAGATAGCCATGGGAGTTCTTCACTCATCACCTTTTCAAGTCCCGGGTTCTGAAGACCAATGGCGTTTAGCATGCCTGAAGTTGTCTCTGCTACACGCGGTGTAGGATTGCCGAAGCGAGGTTCCTCTGTCGTAGCCTTCACCATAATGGCGCCAAGCTGATCCAACTCATAGAACTGACTGTACTCTCGACCGAATCCAAAGCAACCAGACGCAGGCATAATTGGGTTTTGTAACTGAAGACCAGGAAGCTTAACGTGTAATCGATTCATAAGACGACCTCCCCTGCCTGGAATACTGGTCCATCGCTGCACACTTTTCGATAGGCGAGTCCTGTTTCATCTCCTTGTACATGACAGACGCAGGCAAGACATGCTCCAATGCCACACCCCATTCGCTGTTCCAGGGACAAGTAAACGCCTTTCTTCGCTGGAAAACTTTCGAGTGCACGAAGCATTGGAGAGGGGCCGCATGCAAATAAGTAGTCAGCATCTTGATTAAGCTGATTTGTTACAAACCCTTCCTCCCCGTAGCTTCCATCTGCAGTTGTAATTGTAACAGGTCCAAATGCCCTGAATTTCTCTTCATAGAAAACAACTGATTCTGTCTGAAAGCCGTGAACATGCTTCACTGTTACACCACGCTTCGTAAGTTCCTGTGAGAGATAATAAAGTGGTGGAACACCAATGCCACCGCCAACAAGCCATGCTGTGTCTCCCGCTCCTAAGCTTTCAACTGGAAAGCCCTGACCAAGTGGCCCTAGAAGGTCAACTTCGACCCCAGGGACCATCTCAGATAACACACGTGTACCCTTTCCTTCAGCACGATAAATCATCGTTAATAAATGCTTTTCAGAGTTAACATGACATATACTTATCGGTCTTCTTAAAAGTGGATCCGATCCAAAGCCTGCTTTCACATGTACAAATTGGCCGGGCTGAAATTTCTCATCGATCGCTTCGTGGTAAACAACCGCTTCAAAAATGGAAGAAGCGATTTTTGTTTGTGAAACAAGTTCAGCTTTTAGTTGTCTCATGAATGAACCACTTCATTTTCATGGAATTTTGGCATGCTGGTGCTTGTAAACGTCATTGTTTCAATGACGCGCAATAATGCTTTCGCAGTATCGAGTGAGGTAAAGCATACGACACCATTTTCAACTGATTCTCTTCGAATTCGGAAGCCATCTCTTGCTGGCTGCTTTCCTCTTGTTAGCGTATTGATAACAAACTGAGCGTGTCCTTCTCGAATCACATGTAGTAAGTTAGGTTTCTCCGCTCCAATTTTATTAACAACCGTAACCGGGATGTTCATGTCACGAATGAGCTGCGCCGTACCTTCTGTCGCAAGAATATGATAGCCAATTGCATGGAATCGTTTCACAATATCTGTTGCTTCATCTTTGTCTTTATCAGCAATCGTAAACAAGACAGAACCATGTGTTGGAATCTTCATCCCTGATGCGACTAGTCCTTTGTAAAGCGCTTTTTCAAGCGTATAATCACGCCCCATTACCTCGCCTGTGGATTTCATCTCCGGTCCGAGTGTAATGTCAACACGGCGTAGTTTGGCGAAGGAGAAAACCGGTACCTTTACATACACATCCGATCTTTCTTCTCCGTAGCCTGTGGTGTAACCAAGTTCGTTTAACGTCTTTCCAAGGATTACTTTTGTTGCTAAGTTCGCCATTGGTACCCCCGTAATTTTACTTAAAAACGGAACCGTCCGGCTTGATCTTGGATTGACTTCAAGCACATAAACCTGCTCATTCTGAATTACAAACTGGATATTAAGAAGCCCCTTAATTCTCAACCCTCTTGCAAGTGTAATCGTCTCCTCAATTAATGTTTCTTTCACTTCTTTTGATAAGCTCTGAGGTGGATACACTGCGATTGAATCGCCTGAGTGGATACCTGCACGTTCAATGTGCTCCATAATTCCTGGAATAAAGACAGTCTCACCATCTGAGATGGCATCAACCTCGATCTCTTTCCCCATTAGGTAGCGGTCGATCAAAACGGGATGCTGTGGATTCACTTTAACAGCGTTCTCCATGTAGTGAAGAAGCTCACTCTCTTTATAAACAATTTCCATCGCTCTTCCACCAAGTACATAGGATGGGCGCACAAGAACCGGGTAGCCAATTCTTGTTGCAATTGTGATTGCCTGGTCAATCGATGTTGCTGTTTTCCCTTCCGGTTGAGGGATGTTAAGTTCAGCCATCGTCATTTCAAATTTGTCACGATCCTCTGCTCGGTCCATATCTTCAAGCGAAGTTCCAAGGATATTCACGCCGCGTGCTGACAGCTCATCTGCTAGATTAATAGCCGTTTGTCCACCAAACTGTACGATTACACCCGTTGGCTTCTCAAGCTCAACCACGTGCATCACATCTTCCACCGTTAGCGGTTCGAAGTATAGCTTATCTGAGATACTAAAATCTGTCGAAACAGTTTCAGGATTGTTATTAATGATTATGGCTTCATATCCTGCTTCTCGAATAGCCCAAACACTGTGAACGGTCGCGTAATCAAACTCAATTCCCTGACCAATCCGGATTGGTCCTGATCCAAGTACAAGAACACTCTCTTTATTTGTATTATATGATTCGTTTTCTTCTTCATAAGTCGAGTAATAGTACGGTGTTTCCGACTCGAATTCGCCAGCACATGTATCTACCATTTTGTATACAGGCTGAATAGCTTCTCTCATACGCAGTTCATAAATTTCAAGCTCGGTTTGATGCCAAAGTTTTGAAATGATTTCATCTGAGAACCCTTTTTGTTTCGCTTCAAATAAAAGATCTAAATTTCCTTTGTTCTCTTTTAACTTCTCTTCGAGTGCGATGATTCCCTTTATCTTTACTAGGAAGTAATAATCAATTGCGCTCCAATCATGAATTTCTTTAATTGTTACTCCACGTCTGAACGCTTCTGCTACAACAAAGATACGCTCATCATCCGCTACTCGAATTCGTGCCTCGATCGTCTCATCATCAAGCGCTCCTAACGATGGGATTGCTAGATGACTCACATTCGATTCAAGAGAGCGAACCGCTTTAAGAAGTGATTCTTCTAACGTGCGACCTATTGCCATTACTTCCCCAGTCGCTTTCATCTGAGTCCCGAGCTTACGATTTGCACTTTCAAATTTATCAAATGGCCATCTTGGGATTTTGGACACAACATAATCAAGAGCTGGTTCAAAACTTGCATATGTTTTACCTGTTACAGGATTTTTCATTTCTGCAAGTGACAATCCCACGGCTATTTTGGCTGCAAGTTTCGCAATCGGGTACCCGGTTGCTTTCGACGCTAGTGCTGAAGATCGACTAACTCTTGGATTGACTTCAATGATGTAATACTGAAAGCTGTAAGGATCAAGCGCTAACTGAATATTACAGCCTCCTTCAATTTTCAAGGCGCGAATAACCTTAAGTGCAACGTTACGAAGCATCTGGTAATCGCGATCTGATAAGGTCTGACTTGGAGCTACAACAATCGAATCACCTGTATGAATGCCGACTGGATCAATGTTTTCCATATTACAAACGACGATTGCCTGATCCTGTCCATCTCGCATTACCTCGTATTCAATCTCCTTGAATCCAGCAATACTTTTCTCAATTAGACACTGTGTAACAGGGCTATACTTTAAACCACTGCTCACGATCTCTTCCAACTCTTCATCGTTGTTAACAATACCCCCACCTGTTCCACCTAATGTGTAGGCAGGTCTAATAATAACAGGATAGCCAATTCTCTTAACGAACGTATAGGCTTCCTCAAGGGTATGAATTATGTCGCTTTCAGGGACTGGTTCGTTTAACTCATTCATTAATGTTCTAAATTGATCTCGGTCTTCTGCCTGCTGAATTGCTTCAAGACTTGTACCAAGCAATTCAACCTTATAGTCACGAAGAACGCCTGCTTGTGATAGCTCCATCGCAAGGTTAAGTCCAGTTTGTCCACCAAGCGTTGCAAGAAGAGCATCAGGTCGTTCTTTTCGTATAATTCTACTAACAAAATCAAGGGTTAGCGGTTCAATGTATACTTCATCTGCAATTGTTGTATCAGTCATAATAGTAGCTGGATTAGAATTAACTAGAATCACTTCGTAACCCTCTTCTTTAAGAGCCTGACAAGCTTGAGTACCTGCGTAATCAAACTCCGCAGCCTGACCAATCACAATCGGTCCTGATCCGATGACAAGTATCTTCTTTATATCTGTACGTTTAGGCATATGTTTTTTCCCCCTTGAAAGTTGTAATCAATGTGATGAAATCATCGAACAGCGCATTCGAATCTTCAGGTCCTGGAGACGCTTCTGGATGATATTGGACGCTGAATGCGGCGTGGACACTGTGCTTCACACCTTCTATCGTTTCGTCATTAACTGCAATATGTGTAATTTCAAGATCTGTTGCTTCAAGTGACTTCGCTTCCACTGTGTATCCATGGTTTTGTGAAGTGATGGCAACGCGACCGGTTCTTATATCCATAACTGGGTGATTGGAACCCCTATGGCCAAACTTCATTTTCTCTGAGTCAGCCCCACATGCTAGAGCGAACAGCTGGTGTCCGAGACAAATACCAAACAGAGGGATAATACCTAGAATACCTTGGATCATCTCAATTGCTTCTGGCACGTCTTTGGGATCTCCAGGTCCGTTACTTAACATCACCCCATCTGGGTTCAGGCGAAGAATTTCTTCTGCTGATGTATGATAAGGAACGACGACGACATCACACTTTCTTTTCGTTAGTTCCCGAAGAATGCCGTGCTTCATTCCGAAATCAACTAAGACGATACGATAACCTCGGCCAGGACTTGCGTATGGGGCTTTTATTGATACCTGTTCCACTTGATTACGTTTAAGCGGTGTCTCTCGTAAGTCACGAACTATTTTCTCAGGATCAACGTCCATGCCACACATTTTCCCTTTAAGTGTGCCGTTTGCACGAATAAGCTTCGTTAATTTTCTAGTATCAATTCCTTGTAACCCAGGAATCCCTTTTACTCTGAGTAGCTCATCAAGCGTCATTTCGTTTCTCCAGTAGCTTGGTACTTCTGTAGCTTCTTTCACGATTAAACCATGAACCGAAGGGTTAATTGATTCGAAATCATCCCGATTGATGCCATAGTTACCGATAAGAGGATATGTTAACGTTACAATCTGGGCACAGTATGATGGATCAGATAAGATTTCTTGATAGCCAGTCATTCCTGTATTAAAAACAACTTCTCCACTTTTCTCCATGTCGCTACCAAATGCTTTTCCTACAAAAATAGATCCATCTTCTAGAATTAGCTGTCTCTTCATCATTGATCGCTCCCTTTCGCGTATACCATTTTCCCGCTTACAAATGTATTAACTGGCCATCCTTTGCAAGTCCATCCGGCAAAGGGGGTGTTTCTTCCTTTTGATCGAAATGTTTCAGGATTGATTTCTTCCTCGTGTGTTAATTCAATGATCGTGATGTCTGCCTTCACACCATTTCTTAACGTTCCATAGTCAAGTCCAAATGCAGTAGCCGGCTTAATCGTTAACCAGTCAACAAGCTGCTTTAATGTAAATGTTCCATTTTCAACAAAGTTCGTATACAAAAGTGGAAAGGCGGTTTCAAGTCCTACGATGCCAAACGGTGCCTTTTCCATCGAATGTGATTTCTCTTCAGCAGAATGTGGCGCATGATCTGTTGCAATGAAATCAATCGTTCCATCCAAAAGGCCTTCGATAAGAGCTTCTCTATCTTCTTTCGATCGAAGAGGAGGATTCATTTTGTAATTCGTATCAAGCCCTGGGATATCATCCTCTGAAAGAAGCAAGTGATGCGGCGTTACTTCTGCTGTAACGTTAATTCCTGCTCTTTTTGCATCACGCACCGTTCGGACAGACTCTTTCGTACTAATGTGGCAGACATGGTAATGAACACCCGCTGCTTCCGCTAGTAGAACGTCTCTAGCAATATGTACCGATTCACATACTGATGGGATGCCATTTAGTCTGTTCTCTTTCGAAAATCGACCTTCATGTACACTCCCACCGTTGATGAGTGTGTTTTCTTCACAGTGTGCAACAATTGATAGATTGCTAGCCGCTGCACGTTTCATTGCTTCTAGCATTATTCCAGCACTCTGTACACCTACACCGTCATCCGTCAGTGCGAATGCTCCGCTTTCTTTCAATGCTTCAAAATGAGTAAGCTCTTCTCCAAGTTGTCTTGTTGTTATTGCGCCATATGGAAGAACACGAACTTGTGCAGTATCTTCTATTCTCTTAACTAACTGTTGCATTGTTTCTACAGAATCAGGCACGGGTCTCGTATTAGGCATCGCTGCAATGGTTGTAAATCCGCCTTTCGCAGCTGCTTTTGACCCCGTTTCAATCGTTTCTTTGTGCTCGCCGCCAGGCTCTCTTAAATGAACGTGTAGATCCACGAGTCCTGGTACAAGCAAATTTCCTTTTGCGTCAAATGCCTCGTGACCTGCAGGATCAATCTCGCTTGCAATCTCCTCAATTGTTCCTTCTTTCGAAATAAGCACGTCCTGCTTTACCAAATCTCCAGTTTCATTAATGAGTTTTGCATTTTGTATTAGCATCACACGACCAATCCTTTCTGAGTGTTTTGTAAGAGTAAATTTAGGCAAGCCATACGAACATAAACCCCATTTTCCATTTGTTTAAAAATTCGCGACCGTTCGCATTCAACTAGTGTTGTATCAATCTCTACTCCTCTATTAACAGGGGCAGGGTGCATGATGATGCTGTGTTGCTGCATTCGCTTTTCTCGCTCAATTGTTAATCCGTAAGATTCTAAATAAGTAGAGAATGTGTTGCTTTTCGTACTGTGTCGCTCATTTTGAATCCGTAACAACATCAGTACATCTGCCTGTTCTACAGCTTCATCCATTGTGATATATGGAAATTCTGACATTCTCTCATCCTGCCATTCTGGTGGACCAGAAAATGTGACGTGAGCACCTAGTCTTTTCAATACACTCGCATTTGATCGCGCTACTCTGCTGTGCCTTATGTCGCCAGCTATAACAACTTCGAGACCTTCGAATTTGTTGAATTCCTTTTGAATTGTGAACAGGTCAAGAAGCGATTGAGTTGGATGGTGACCACATCCATCTCCGGCATTAATAATAGAAAGAGAAGTGTGATTAAGAAGGGGCTCAAAATACCGTTCATCTTGATGCCTAATAACAACAGCATTTGCTCCAATTGCTTCAAGAGTCTTTATGGTATCGTAGAGACTCTCACCTTTTTGCAGACTAGAAGAGGATGTTTCAAAATTCATAACCTCATATCCTAACCTTTTCTCTGCCACTTCAAAGCTAAATCGTGTTCTCGTTGAAGGTTCAAAGAATAGGTTTGCGACGAACTTCATTTCAGAATCGTGTATCACTTTCCCATTTCGGAAATGCTCAGCCTGTTGGAGAATTCCGTATATCTCATCTAGTTCTAGAGAAGTCATATCAAGTAAATGCTTCACGTCGCTCACTCCCCAGTTATTAGTTTATAAGCTCACATTTTCATAAAAAAAGCACCCTGAGAGTGTCTCAGGGTGCAGAAAGGTAGACGTGTAGTGCGCCTCTTCCCCACCCTTAAAGGTCTCTCTGTACCTTTTTAAAGGATGATCTTATGCAGCTGTATCTGTATTATCAAGATCTTCTTCGAACATTTTCTCAACTGACTGCTGAGTAGCGCCACCAGGTAGAATCAAGTTAAGAACAATGCCTATGACTGTTGCAAGTGCCATGCCAGCAATCTGAAGGTTATCACTTACTTGAATGAACGCACCACCCACTCCGATCACAAGGATAACGGACGAGATAATCAGGTTTCGTTTTTCTCCAAGATCAATCTTGTTGTCAATCAGCATACGTAATCCAGATGAAGCGATAATACCGAAAAGGAGAATGGATACCCCGCCCATGACAGCAGTTGGAATTGTTGAGATAAGGGCCGTCACTTTACCAATGAATCCGAAAATCAAGGCTAGTACTGCCGCTCCACCGATAACAAACACGCTGAAAACTCTCGTAATCGCAAGTACACCAATGTTCTCACCGTAAGTTGTGTTTGGTGGTCCACCAAGGCAAGAAGCGATCATCGTTGCAACACCGTCGCCAAGAATTGAGCGGTGAAGACCAGGTGTTTTCAGGAAATTCTTTCCCGCTACTTTACTTAGAACCATTTGATCTCCAATATGTTCTGCAATTGTTACAACTGCAATTGGTACCATGATAAAGAGAATTTCCCACGAGAACACACTTGCAGGGTTGTAATCTTTGAATGGAATGATGAAGTCTGGCATTTGGAACACTGCTGCTTCACGAATTGGTGTCAAATCAACGATCCCCATGAAGTAGGCGAAAGTGTAGCCTGAAACGATTCCGATTAAAATTGGGATTAGGCTGAAAAATCCCCTTAGAAACATCGAAGCAAGAATCGTTACTCCAAGTGTCACAAGCGCTACAGTAAAATGTGCTCCACTATAGGCTTGCGTTTCTGGATTGTTCATCGCCATATCAATGGCAGTTCCTGCAAGTCCAAGTCCTATTACCATAATAACCGGTCCAACGACGATTGGCGGTAGAAGTTTCAATAACCAGTTCAACCCTAGTGCACGAATTCCAATCGCTACAAGTCCGTAAACAATTCCTGCAAAGAAGCTACCAATCATGGCACCTTCCGGACCGTGCAGGGATACAGCCGAAATAATCGGGGCGATAAAGGCAAATGATGAGCCGAGGTACGCCGGGATTCTTCCTTTCGTTATTAGTAGATATGCAAGTGTACCAAGTCCGCTTGAGACAAGGGCTACTGCTGGATCGAGTCCTACTAGAAAGGGAACTAATATCGTTGCGCCAAACATGGCGAATAAGTGCTGTAAGCTTAGCGTTAGCCAGCTGGATGCTTTCGGAACGTCTCTAATACCTAATACTTCTTTCATGTTGTTTCCTCCTTGGATGTGCTTCCCGGCCATAAAAAAACTCCTTGCATGGCCGCAAGGAGGTACACGCGTATCCTAAGTGGAACGCGTCTCCTCCCTTGGCCGTCTCTCTGGACGAGTTTAAAGGGAGCACGATTTACGATTGTGTAATGCTTACCTGATCAAAATCATCGACTTCTGTCAGGGCGACTTCAATAATTTCCTCACTAGATGTTGGTAAGTTTTTACCTACATAATCGGGGCGAATTGGTAATTCCCTATGTCCCCGATCAACAAGCACTGCAAGTTGAATCTGTGATGGACGACCTAGATCCATAAGTGCATCCATTGCTGCGCGTACTGTCCTACCTGTGTAGAGTACATCATCAACTAGGATCACTTTCTGATCCGTTACATCTTTTGAGATGCTCGTTCCTTTTATATGAGGATCTTGATCCTCATTTTTGTGGGTAAGATCATCTCGATACATCGTGATGTCTACCTCTCCAACAGATATAGCAGAACCTTCAATCTGTTCAATTCGTTCAGCCAAACGCTCTGCTAAATAAATGCCTCTTGTCTTAATACCAACAAGCATCGTATTTTCAATTCCCTTGTTTCGTTCTAGAATTTCATGCGCAATCCGGGTTAGCGCTCTTCGTATCGCTTGATCATCAAGTAGAATTCGTTTGTTATCCATGGTGGTTGCTCCTTTCTCTTTATACAAGGGCTTATTCTGTTAAGATGTTTTGAAATACATTGTTGCCATCTGTTGATTTCCGCTAAAGGATGTTCGCTTTCCGCGGGGCGGGTGGTGAGCATCCTCGTAAAAAAAACCCTTTTGCCATGAGGGCAAAAGGGTTTTGGGCATACAGATGTACAGAACGTACATAGCCATTTTTCCTTTGCAGCCTCACGGGACTGTCGTTAAAGGGTATGCTATTGTCTAACAGAAGTATGGCAGAGATCAAAGGTTAAGTCAACCTTAATCTTGTCTAAGTCTTTTAAGAAGTCTTTCAATATCTTCAGGAATTGGACAAGAGAATTCGAGCCATTCATCTGTTACAGGATGTCTAAATCCTAATACGCCAGCATGAAGTGCCTGTCCGTCAATTGGCAATGACTTTCTTCTTGGTCCGTACTTTGGATCACCTGCAACAGGATGATCGATATATTTCATGTGCACACGAATCTGGTGCGTTCTACCTGTTTCAAGTTGACACTCTACATACGTATATTGCTGGTAACGTTCAAGCACTCTAAAATGAGTTACAGCATCACGACTATTCTCATCTGTCACCGTCATCTTTTGGCGATCTTGCCTATCTCGTCCGATTGGTGCATCAATTGTACCAACATCGTGTTGAATGTTGCCATGGACAATCGCTGTATAGCGTCGATTAACTGTTTTCGCTTGAAGCTGTTTTACGAGCGATTCATGCGCTTTATCGTTCTTTGCTACCATCAATAGCCCTGACGTGTCTTTATCAATACGGTGAACGATTCCTGGGCGCACAACACCGTTGATTCCACTTAAATCATTTACTTGATGCATTAAGCCATTAACAAGTGTGCCTCTAGCATGACCTGGCGCTGGATGGACAACCATACCCCTCGGCTTATTGACAACGAGTACATCAGCATCTTCATAAACAATATCAAGGTTTAAATCTTCTGCTACGATTTCGAGTTCTTCAGGTTCTGGAACCGTAACTTCAATTTCGTCGCCTCCAGAAGCTTTATAATTCCCTTTAACGGCTGCACCGTTTACTTGAATGTTCTCGTCCTTAATCCATGTTTGGACCTGGCTACGTGACCAGTCGCTTTCATAGGAGGTGATGAGCTTATCAATTCGCTCTCCTTTTTCTTCTTCCGATACTTTAAATGTGAATTTTTCCATTAGTTTTCCCCTTTAGCCTGCTTACTTTCAAAAATTGTACCAATAAAAATGAGAATAACTCCGACCACGAGAGATGCATCCGCAACGTTAAAGATCGGGAAGTCATATGAGAAGATAAATGTGTTTACAAAGTCAACCACTTCTCCTCTTAGCACTCGATCTATAAAGTTCCCAATTGCGCCTCCTAGTATAAGTGCAAGCGTTAAACTCACAAAACGGCTATGCTTGTACTGCTGCATATAATAAATAACCGCACCAATAACAAAAATCGTAATGATATAAAAGAAAATCATCTGTCCTTGAAGGATTCCAAAGGCTGCGCCTCTGTTTCGATGTGAGGTCAGATAAAGAAAGTCGTTAATTAGCGTAATGCTCTCCCCATATTCCATATACTTTACAACTAGCCATTTTGTGACCTGATCAAGAAAAATGATGCCAATGGCTATAAGATATTTCCACACGTGCGCTCCTCCGATCAAATGTTACTTCCTATGAAAGTTTAGCACAGCTTCCCTCAGCAGACAATCCAAACTCAATCTTCGTCATGAAACTGTTTGGAAATGAAGCCCCTTCATTATACATAGAGCAGCAAAAAAGACGCTTTGCGAGGCAAAGCGTCTCCTTCTTCTACTTAATAATAATTTTTAACCGTTTCAGCACAGCTCGCGCAAAGGGTTGGGTAGTCAGAATCTTTCCCAACGTCTTTCTTCACTTGCCAGCAACGTTCACAAGTTTCACCTTCAGCAGGGGAAACAAAGATCGCTAGCTCATCATAGATTTTCGCTTCTTCTGGAGCATCTGCCTTCGTTCCAGCTACAGATGCTGCTGAAACAATAAACAGCTTCTCTAGATTACCAATGCCTTCAAGCAATTCTTTCGTGCCTTGCTCTGCATAGATGTGAAGTTGTGCAGTAAGGGACTTACCGATTTTCTTCTCATTACGAGCTTCTTCAAGAGCTTTAAGAACTTCATCACGAAGGTCCATCACATGATCCCATTTCTGCTCAAGATCTGATGTACCTTCAAAGTTCCTAACTTCAGGCATATCGGAAAGCTGAACATATTCTTCCTTCTCACCAGGAACGAACTGCCATACTTCCTCAGCCGTATGAGGAATGATTGGCGAAAGAAGCTTTGTAAGAGCAACAGCCGTTTGATAAAGAACAGTCTGGATTGCTCGACGCTTAGGATGATCTTCATGTTCGATATAAAGCGTATCCTTCGCAATATCAAGATAGAATGAACTCATCTCTGTTGTAAAGAAGTTATGAATTGTATTGTATACTGTTAAGAATTGGTACTCATCATACGCTTTCTTCACTTTGGCAATTAAGTTATTAAGCTTTACAAGCATATATTGATCAAGTTCACCTAGCTCCTCATATGCAACTTGATGCTGAGTTGGATCGAACCCTTCCAGATTTCCAAGCATAAATCGGAATGTGTTACGAATTTTACGGTATACTTCAGCAACCTGTTTCAAGATATCATCCGACACGCGAACGTCAGCTTGATAGTCAGCTGATGATACCCATAGACGAAGGATATCTGCGCCAAGCTGTTTCATGACATCGTTTGGCACCATTGTGTTACCAAGCGACTTACTCATCTTTTTACCTTCACCGTCAAGGATAAATCCATGACTTAAAACTGCTTTGTATGGTGCTTTACCGGTCACAGCAACAGCTGTCGAAAGAGACGAGTTAAACCAACCACGATACTGATCAGATCCTTCAAGGTACAAATCAGCTGGACGAGCTAGATCATCACGCTCTTCAAGAACAGCCTGGTGAGAGGAACCGGAATCAAACCAAACATCCATAATGTCCATTTCTTTACGGAACTCTCCATTTGGACTGTGCTCTGAAGTAAACCCTTCTGGGAGAAGATCTTTTGCATCCCATTCAAACCAGATGTTAGAGCCATGTTTGCGGAACAGTTCAGATACATGAGCAATCGTTTCATCTGTAATAATTGGCTCGTTATTCTCACCGTAGAACACCGGAATCGGAACACCCCATGCACGCTGACGCGAAATACACCAGTCTTCTCGATCTTTAACCATATTATGAAGACGAATTTCACCCCATGTTGGGAACCACTTTACATCGGCAACAGCTTGAAGGAGTTCAGGCCGGAATTCTTTAATAGAAGCAAACCACTGCTCTGTCGCACGGAAAATAATTGGCTTCTTCGTACGCCAGTCATGCGGATACGAGTGTGTGAAGAACGTGAGCTTAACGAGCGCACCAACTTCTTCAAGTTTCTCTGTAATTGGCTTATTCGCTTTATCGTAGAACATTCCTTCAAATCCAGGTGCTTCCTCTGTAAATACACCCTTCTCATCTACAGGGCAAAGGATATCAAGCTTATACTTTCGTCCGATCATGTAGTCATCTTCACCATGTCCTGGCGCTGTATGAACACATCCTGTACCTGCATCAAGCGTAACATGGTCACCAAGGATAACGAGAGACTCGCGATCATAAATTGGATGCTGAGCCGTTACATACTCAAGCTCGCTCCCTTTCACACGTTTAAGCTCATTAACACTGCTCCACTCAAACTCTTCCTTTAATTGATCAACAAGCTCTGTTGCAACAACATACTTCTGGCCATCCGCTTCAACAACGCTGTATTCAAATTTCTCGTTAAGGGCAATTGCAAGGTTTGATGGAATCGTCCATGGTGTTGTTGTCCAGATGATAAATTTCTCATCACCTTCAAGTACACCCTTCCCATCTTTTACGTCAAATGCAACATAGATGGAAGGAGAGCGCTTATCCTGATATTCGATCTCTGCTTCTGCTAAAGCAGATTCTGAAGTAGGAGACCAGTAAACGGTTTTCTTATCTTTGTAGATATATCCTCGTTTAGCCATCTCACCAAACACTTTAATTTGCTGTGCTTCATAACCTTTATCAAGCGTAATGTATGGATTATCCCAATCTCCTCTTACTCCAAGACGCTTGAATTGCTCGCGCTGGCGATCAACTTGCTTTAGTGCATATTCTTCACATTTCTTTCTGAACTCAGCAACGGTTAATTTTTTGCGATCAACGCCTTTTTTTGTTAGTGCCTGTTCAATTGGAAGACCATGCGTATCCCATCCTGGTACATACGGCGCATTGAAGCCATTCATTGATTTGTAACGAACAATAATGTCTTTCAGAACTTTATTCTCCGCATGTCCCATATGAATATCGCCGTTAGCATATGGAGGGCCATCGTGTAGAACGAAAAGAGGGCGGTCCTTCGTTCTATCCTGTACCTTTCCATAAAGGTTGATGCTTTCCCATTCTTTCTGCATATCAGGTTCTTTATTAGGTAAATTCCCTCTCATTGGGAATTTCGTTTTTGGCATTAAGAGCGTTTCTTTAAAGCTCATGGGGTCTCCTCCTTCAAATTATAACGATGTGTCTAAAAGATAAGAAAGCAATAAAAAAAACCTTCTCATCCCTCTAAAAGGGACGAGAAGGTTTTTCCCGTGGTACCACCCAACTTAAGCGCACAATGCGCTCACTTTGCATTCGTAACGTGAATGATTCGCCGGGGCTTACTTATCGTTCAGCACGGGACTCAGGGGCGATCTTCTCTGATTGCTTAACACCAGGCTCACACCATCCCCAGCTCGCTTTGTTAAGTAAGAATCAGATACTCTTCCCTTCTTAGTCGATCGTTATTGATATTAATCAAAGTATAGTGTAAATAAAATTAAGAAGTCAAGGAAATGACGAATAAAATATAATTGCCTTATGCTTTTTCTTCGATTTGTTCCTGCTGTTGTTCTTCTTCTTCTTCATCGAAACGAGCAACTAGCCCATCCCAATCTTCATTGTTTAGCATTTCAAGCTGCGCTTCAACAAGCATACGAAAACGAGTGCGATAAACAGCAGCTTGCTTCTTTAGTTCTTCATTATCCATTGAAATCTTTCGTGCTTTAGCAAGTGAATCATTGATAATTCGATCAGCGTTCTTTTCCGCTTCTTTCACAATCAAACGTGATTCTTTCTTCGCATTTTGTCTCACTTCTTCAGCTGTTTCCTGTGCTACAAGAATCGACTTATTCAATGTTTCCTCAAGATTAGAAAAATGGCCAAGTCTTTCTTCGAGAAGCTTCACTCTCTCATTAAGCTCTTTCTTTTCTCTAATAACAGTTTCGTAATCTTTAATTACCTGATCCAAGAATTCATTAACTTCATCTTCATCATAACCGCGGAATCCGCGAGTAAACTCTTTGTTATGAATATCTAATGGTGTTAAAGGCAATTCAGCCACCTCCGATTTACTCTCATTCATATGTCCGGCTTAAACGTATTTCGACAATCAGTTGGAAATTCCTTTTAATTATGACAGATTATTTTCGTATATGATAAGTTATTCGCCATTTATCTCGCTTTGTTTTACCATCAATTGAAATAATCTTACTTCTTCCAAAGCTTCTAAGAGATAAATAGTCTCCAGCAGCAACTTCTGAAGAAGGCTGAGAAATTACTTTCCAATTTAGTTTAGCTCGATCGTGTTCAATCATGGTGGACACTTTTGATCTAGAAAGGTTGTACACTTCCGCAAGAACGGTATCCAATCGAAGACTCGACACCGTTCCAGTTTGCTCTTCCCATTCCGCTTTAAAAACACGTAATGTTGATAATGCTATTTCTTCAGGTGAAATAGATGCCTTTCCTGCCTGAGTTAAGTTCATTTTCACAAAATCCGCTATCTCTTTCGCGACAATTAATTGAGCACTACTTTCTTGTACGATAATGTCCCCAAATTTATCACGTTTCAATCCAAGTCCCATCATAGCACCCAGCAAATCTGGGTGAGATAGGGAAACAAACTTAGCTGGATATGTAATTTCAAAAGCGGTCAACTCAAAATCAACAGGTGAAACTTCTATGTATGGAGGAACGAGCAATGCACGCTTTCGCTCTGTTCCTTCCACCCCTCCAGAGAAAGATACACCTATGTCTGGATGGTTCCCTATAATTTGTTTAATCATATCCTGCTCTCGTGGATCGAGAAAATCCGTCAGTTTAGGTGTATATCTTTCTTGGACTTCATCTTGCCATTGCAAGACACGGTCAACGAACGTCCGTTCTTCGGGACGAAAATGATCATATATGGACATTAGCCTATCATACTAAAGAGAGCGTAAATACCATATTGAACGAATTGGAGCGCAAAAATTGCAACGATTGGAGAAATGTCTAACATGCCACCAATTGGCGGGATAAACTTTCGAAACGGTGCGAGATATGGTTCTGCAATAGATGCGATCATCTGACCTATCGTAGATTCTCTAGCATTAGGAATCCAAGACATGAAGATATAAATGATCAGAATCCACGTATAAATTTGTACTGCTGAAACTAAAATTGAAGCAATGTTCAAATCGTTCACCATCCTTATTGACTAATCTTCATAAATTTCATCGGTAATATTACCAGAGATCTCAACGTTATCCGGCGTACATAAAAACGTTTCCGGACCGAGTTTCTGAATATCACCACCAACTGCATAAACGGTACCACTTAGAAAATCCACAATTCTTCTAGCTTGATCGTTTGGAATGCGTTGAAGGTTCATGACAACAGATTTTCTATTTTTGACGTGATCGGCAATATCCTGAGCTTCAGCATACACTCTTGGTTCAACCAGTACAACTCTTGAGTTCTTTTGAACGCTTTGGAGACTTACAACATTTTGCTTGTTTTGTTTGCGGTTAGTCCTGCTTAATTCAGCAGGCTCCTCTTCTTCAACATATTCATCTTGCTCATATTGCTCACCTAATTCTATGGTTTCATCGTCAAGTTCAAAGAACTGTTTGAATTTCGTTTTGATGCCCAATTCCCTGCACCTCCTGGCAAGCTTATTTTATTTTTCATTACCTACTAGTGATGATCCTATTCGAACAAATGTTGCACCTTCTTCAACAGCGATCGCATAGTCATTAGACATGCCCATCGAAAGTTCTCTGCACGGTGCATGATCTAATGAGAGATCTTGTACAGTTTCACTAAGGGTACGAAGTGTCTTGAAAACATTACGAATTTCCTCACTGTTTTCCGTGTTTGGTGCCATAGCCATTAAACCAACAACCTTTATCATAGGAAAATCCTTCATAGACTCTATAAACGGAATCGTTTCATCAGGTGATAATCCATGCTTTGACTCTTCACCGGAAACGTTAACCTGTACGAAACAGTTTACTTCTCGCTCTGTTCTTTTGTTTATTTCTTTCGCAAGTGAACGGCGGTCAAGTGAATGAATGTAATCAACATGTTCAATAATCTCTTTCACTTTACGAGATTGCAGAGTACCAATGAAATGCCAAGAAGGGTCAGTTCCTAATGCATTTACTTTCTCTAAAAGCCCTTCGTCACGACTCTCTCCAAAGTTCGTGACTCCAGCATCCAGCGCTTCCTTTGTTCGTTCAACGCTCACATATTTTGTGACTGCAATAACTTTCACTTCTTTTGATTCACGCGATGATCGTTCACAAGCTTCGTTAATAGTGCGTGTAATCGTTTCTAAATTCGCTCTTACATTCACGTTAATGCCATACCTCCTCAAGTCCTATGTATCCCATCATTCTACCAGTTTTGCCATTCTCACTACGGTGTGAGAAAAACAAATTGCTGCAGCTTGTACAATATTGACTAACGACTATGTGGTATTCTTTTATGCCAGACTTGAGAAGAAGCTCTTTATTAACTTTCTTTAAATCAAGCTGATATTTACCATTTTCTTTTTCATCAAAAAGACCCTTTGAGTTGCCAGTAACCTTACTGACTTCATTGATTACACCTTCATCTACTTCGTAACAGCATTTCCCTATTGAAGGACCAATTGCAACTTGAATATTCTCATTCTTAATTCCATCCTCATTCCAGGCACTAATCATCTCTCCTGCAATATTCTTCGTGGTGCCTTTCCACCCTGCGTGGGCTATTCCAACTCTTCCTACTTCAGGTGCATAGAAGTATAGTGGAACACAGTCTGCATATAGTGCTGTTAAGAGAATGTCTTTTTCATCTGTATATAATCCATCTACTTGGCTAATCGCATCTTTATGACTTCTTGTACCCCTGCCTTTTTCATTCAAAGTCACTCTTGCTAGTGCGGCACCATGAATTTGTTCACCAACAACCCATTGTTCGAGAGGTATTCCTACATCATCCGCAAGCTTATTACGGTTTGCTAGAACGTTGTTAGCGTGATCTGGTACATGGAAGCCGAGATTCAAGCTAGAAAACGGAGCCTGGCTAACTCCGTTTCTACGGGTAGTAAAGCCTGCTTTTAGCTTGCTTCCCCGCTCAGCTTGATCTGGAAATTCAAGTGCCAGTGATGTTATAGCAGTTGTCTGTTGAAACGGTTCTTTCGCCACAATTACACCCCTTTATTGCCTGAACAAGTTTATACCTTATTTTATCATAATTTGTTGAAGCAAAGGGGTATAGATTGCTAGATCTTTCCTCTCTTATGATTCTTTTTGGTACGGTTCACCATCAGACGTATCCTGATGCCTGACCAAAATTACATCAGAACCGATTTTCACGATGTTACGCCAGGGGATAACGACGTCACTTTCCCGTGCGAATAAGCCCATCATCTTTCCGGGTCCTGGGATCACAATCGCTTCTATTTTTCCAGTCGTTAAGTTAATTTCTAAATCAGCGATGTGCCCAAGTTTTCTTCCATTCGATACGTTCACAACATCTTTTACTTGAAATTCAGAAATTTTTATCATCACGCACCCACCTTTCATCTCATTATATGAAAAGCAGGCAAAAGAAAAGACCTGTTTCACAGGTCTCATTCTAACTTTGAATATTTTTGTTCATTTGATGGATGGCCGCTTTTTCGAGACGAGACACTTGAGCTTGCGAAATTCCAATCTCATCTGCTACTTCCATCTGTGTTTTTCCTTGGAAGAATCTCATTTGAAGAATCATATTTTCTCGTTGATTCAATCGCGTCATTGCTTCTTTTAAAGCAATATCCTCTAACCACTGAATATCTTTTTGTTTATCGTCACTGATTTGGTCCATTACAAAGATAGGATCACCGCCATCGTTGTAAATAGGTTCAAAAAGTGAAACTGGGTCCTGAATCGCATCGAGTGCAAACACAACTTCTTCTTTTGTTACACCCAACTCTTTTGCAATCTCAGTTGGGTTTGGTTCTCTTGAATTCTTCGTCATTAATTTATCTCTGATCTGGAGAGACTTATAAGCGATATCGCGTAATGATCGAGATACTCTAATCGGATTATTATCACGCAAATATCGTCTGATTTCACCGATAATCATCGGCACCGCATAAGTAGAGAATTTCACGTTTTGCCCTAAATCAAAGTTATCTATGGATTTCATCAGGCCGATACAACCAACCTGAAAAAGGTCATCCACATATTCTCCTCGATTGTTAAACCGCTGAATGACGCTTAGAACAAGGCGTAAATTGCCATTCACAAGTTCTTCACGTGCAGAGATATCCCCTTCCTGCATCTGTCTAAAAAGAATTCTCATTTTCTCATTTTTTAGAACTGGAAGTTTGGATGTATCTACTCCACAAATCTCAACTTTGTTTCGTGTCAACTCATTCCCTCCTCATCGGAGATGCTGTCAAAGTAAAGTATCTCCGCGAGTGGGAATTTTATGCATATGTCATGTTAGAATGCTTACACCATTTTGTTAAATTCTTTTCGAAGCCTTTTAATAATGCGTTTTTCAAGCCTTGAAATATAGGATTGAGAAATCCCAAGTAAATCCGCTACATCTTTTTGAGTCTTCTCTTCTTCACCTGCTAACCCAAACCTTAGCTCCATAATTTGCTTTTCTCTTGGATTCAGTGTTTCAAGTGCTTTTACAAGGAGGCGTCGATCCACCCGAGCTTCAATCCCTCTTGTAATAATATCTTCATCTGTCCCAAGTACATCAGATAATAAAAGTTCATTGCCATCCCAATCAACATTAAGTGGTTCATCAAATGAAACTTCTGATCGGATTTTATTATTCCTCCGAAGAAACATAAGAATTTCATTCTCTATACAGCGCGAAGCATAAGTTGCAAGTTTAATCTTCTTTTCTGGATTGAAGGTATTCACTGCTTTAATTAAACCGATTGTACCAATGCTAATCAAATCCTCGATATTAATCCCCGTATTCTCAAACTTCCTAGCAATGTAAACAACAAGACGCAGATTTCGTTCAATTAAGATGGATCTAGCGGCCTTGTCGCCTTTTGGAAGTTGAATTAATAGATGCGCCTCTTCATCTTTCGAGAGAGGAGGAGGGAGCGCTTCGCTTCCTCCTATGTAATAAATTTCGTCTGGCTTAATTCCAAGTCTCATTAATAATCGTTGCCACAAAAGCACAAGTTTAATTCTCATTTTCCCCATCCATAATTCCTCCCTGATTGTCTTTTTTTCACTTCTAAGACGCAGTGGCTTTATGTCCTGTCAACATTTTCGGATGAAGGATACAGCTATACTCTTTTTCGCCAGAAATGGTGTGAAAGCTTAGACCAACAAGAACTTTCTTTACAGTAATGGCATGATCGTCCATGGAAATAATCACTTCATCCGGCTTTATGGCACATAAGAATTGATGATCTTGTCCGACAGCACGGAACGGGACAATTCTAAGTCTATGTTCCCATTTATCCACTTCTCCTTCTTCTTGAAAGTCGGTTACGTTCTTAGCCTTTTCAATAAAAGATGTTGGAAATTGTTCTGCATGGACTGTCATATCTAGAATCATCACTGGAGAACCGCTCAATGGATCTTGTAATTGGTTTCCACTATCAATGAGTGCAACCGCTGTAATCGTTTGGTCATCAATATGAATGACCACATTCGCTAGTTGATCGTAATGAATCTTTGTCGTTTCAAGCTTGTCAATTCTTTTCTTTGAGAACCACCAGATCGAAGGAAATCCAATTAAAACAAAAAGCCAGCTAACCGGATCCCCAAATCCGGTCCCTTGTGTAGCAACTGCACCGTTATAGACAGTTACTTCTTGTTGCAGAAAATAATGGGCACCCATCATTCCTCCACCAATCATAAACGTTACAAAATAGAACAGCAGCCAGCATTGAAAAAAACTACGAAATCTGTTGAATCCAAATGTTACACTTACAATGACAAGAGAATACAACAATTTAATCATTGGATTTACCATGAAAGTGAGCCCTGGAATAAACAGAAATACAACATAAAAGGAAGCAATAAGTGCACCGATCGCAAGTCGTCTTTTCTTAACTTGTCGCTTTAGGAGTAAAGCCGTTAGTGCGAGTAGCATGTAATCAAAGCAAAAATTCAACAGCCAGATCACATCCAAGTATACTGCCACCGGTTGCCTCCCCCCTTGCGATTTTGATTCTTAGTATAGACTATATTGCATTGAAAAACTGTCAGATTGTGCAGCTTAGACCGAGGTTATTTTGGATAAATATCACTAGTTTTGTCATGCGTCATTATTTAAATTTAAGGCTATGTTAGTTCATATTGTTGATTTCTCGATTTTTGGCTCATTGGAGTGAAACCTCTGTTTCACTCCAATGAGCCAAAAATCAACACTGTTCATTAACATAGCCAAAGTAAATAAAAGCCGTCCATGTTTGGACGGCTTCTTAACTATTGATTTTGAAAAGCACAGTTGGATCTTTCTACCCCACCGACAGAGGGTAATAAAACTTCACAGCGGTACGTAGGAAATGCTTCTTCCAATTTTAGACGAAGCTCCTTGGATGTTCCCACTCCAGTAAAAACAATCAAAGTGGGACCTGCACCGCTCAATGCTACTCCAAACGCTCCGAATTGTGTTGCATAGTTCCTTACATAAGCTAAATCAGGAACGAGATGTTGACGATATGGTTCATGAAATCGATCATATTTCATTAATTTGCCCGCAAGCTTCCAATTGTTCTGCAAAGCGGCTGCAACAAAGACATTCGCAACGCTACTCGCTTCAACAGCTTCTTGATATGGCAAGTGATCTGGAAGCACAGAGCGAGAATCTGTGGTTTTTAACTTATGTGACGGAATGAGGGCAATCATCTCTAGGTTCTCAACTTGACTCGATATTGCCCCTAACTCTTTTTGGCCTGAAGCAATAACAAGTCCACCATAAAGCGATGCTGCAACATTGTCTGCATGACCTTCGAACTCCGTTGCGATATGAACCTTCTCATCAAGACTTAAACCTAAATCCATCGTGTAGTCTGCTATCTCAACCGCCGCGACAATCGCTGCAGCACTGCTTCCTAGCCCCCTCTCAAGAGGAAGCTCACTTTCCATTGTTACAGTATGTGGTTTCGCATAATTGCCATTGCCATACTTCTCTTCAATATATTCAATCGCTTGATAAACCATATTTTCTTTACCTGAAGGAAAAGTTTCGTCAAAACCAATGTAATGGAACGACCAATCTGTTGAAGGTTCAAGTTGAACATGGAGGTATCGATTTATTGCTAGACCTATTGAATCAAATCCCGGGCCAAGATTTGAAGTACTTCCCGGAATTTTTAAATGAATCCGTTCTTCTTGACTCAATGGCTAACACATCCCTTTAACTCTTCCATAAACTTTTCCTTGTCTGCTGCTACAACGCGCGGTTTCGCCATGACGTTATCCATTGCTGTTGCTGGATCTTTTAATCCATTTCCAGTTAAAACAGCAACAACGCTACTTCCTTTTTCAATTTCTCCTGAAGCCACCTGTTTCATCACGCCAGCCACTGAAGCACATGAAGCTGGTTCAGCAAAAACACCTTCTTTTTTTGCGAGTTCCTGATAGGCAACTAGAATTTCTTCATCTGTCACACTATCCATTTTTCCAAGTGACTCAAGAACAGCTTCTTCAGCGAGATGCCAACTTGCAGGATTACCAATTCGTATTGCAGTTGCAATCGTTTCGGGATTGGGGATGATTCTTTTTTGTACGATCGCTGCAGAACCTTCTGCTTCAAACCCACGCATTTGTGGTCGTTCTCCTTCGTTTAGATACTCTTTAAACCCTTTCCAGTAAGCTGAAATATTCCCTGCATTTCCGACAGGGATAGCGAGCACATCCGGTGCTTTCCCAAGCTGATCGCACACTTCAAATGCTGCTGTCTTCTGCCCTTCAAGTCGATAGGGATTTACAGAATTCACAAGTGCGATTGGTTCAGTTTCCGCAATATCTCGAACCATTCTGAGCGCTTCATCGAAGTTCCCGTCAATTTCAAAGATTTCTGCACCGTAAATCATGGCCTGAGCAAGCTTTCCTAGCGCTACTTTTCCCTTTGGAATGACTATGATACACCTCAAGCCCGCTCTTGCTCCATAAGCCGCTGCTGCTGCTGCTGTGTTTCCTGTTGAGGCACAGATGATCGCATCACTTCCATCTTCTTTCGCTTTCGCTACAGCCATGACCATGCCTCTATCTTTGAAAGAACCAGTTGGATTTGCTCCTTCAATCTTCACGTATAAGGAAATACCGAGCTCAAGAGAGAGTTGATCTAGTTTCAGGAGAGGGGTATTCCCCTCATTTAAACTAAGTGCTGGTGTGTCTTCACTTATTGGTAAAAAATCTTTGTATTGTTTCAGAAGCCCATTCCAGCTATTCATTACATTCCCTCCACGCGGTAGCGACTTTTCACTTCTACAACAACATCAAGATCTCTCAATCGATTATGAACATCCTCAAAAGCTTTTTGATTGGTTTCATGGGTGATGATGACCAATTCAGCTGTTCCATTGTTCACAACAGGCTCCTGAATAAGTTTCTCTAAACTTAACCCACGATCTTGAAAGAGATGTGAAATCTTTGAAAAAGCACCTGGTTCATCTTTAACAATCAGTCTAATGAAGTGTTTACTCTTGATATCTTCATCTTCTTTCAACTTACGTTCATGCTGAGGCAGGATGACACTTTTTCCGTTGACTCCAAGTCTCATATTTTTAATAACAGCTACAAGGTCAGATACAACGGCGGTTGCTGTTGGTAGCTGTCCTGCACCAGGGCCATAAAACATCGTCTCCCCTACTGCCTCGCCGTAAACATAAACTGCATTATATTCATCATTAACGGATGCTAAAGGATGTCGTGATGGAAGTAATGTTGGTTGAACAGATAGCTCAATTGATCCATTCGTAGAGCTTGCAATCCCTAGAAGTTTAATTGTATATCCTAGCTTTTTACTGTAGGCAATATCATCTTCATCGACGCGTGTAATGCCTTCTACTTTTACATCATCAAGGCCTACTTTCATCGAAAAACCTAGTGTGCCAAGGATAACCATTTTTCTAGCTGCGTCCAGTCCCTCCACATCTGCTGTAGGATCTGCTTCAGCAAAGCCAAGATCTTGCGCTTCTTTCAATACACTCTCATAAGGTACGTTGTTTTTTGTCATCTTTGTGAGAATATAATTTGTTGTTCCGTTTACAATCCCCATGAGCTTCGTAATCCGATCGGAAGATAAACCTTCTACTAAACTTCTAAGTATCGGGATCCCACCGGCTACACTAGCTTCATAGAATAAATCGCTCTCATTCTCAACAGCTGCTGTCAATAACTCTCTTCCGTGAATTGCCATTAAATCTTTATTAGCAGTAACAACATGTTTATGATTATTGAGTGAAGCAAGAATAAATTCCTTAGCCTGATCAATTCCCCCAATGACCTCAATGACTACATCTACATCTGGATTGTTAATCACTTCATCAGGATTTTGAGTAAGCACACTATCATCTAGGTCAACGCTACGATCCTTATCCATATCTCTTACAAGTACTTTTGCCACTTTAACCTGGCACCCAACTCGTTGCTGCAGTTCTTTTTGGTGAGAATCAATCATATGTACCACACCGCTTCCAACTGTCCCTAGCCCTAACAATCCAACTGATACGCAATCCTTCATATATTCTCCACTCCTTTGTCCTTCTGACGAGGACACTTGTTTTTATATAATGGACATTATACGTGTGATAGGAGAGGAACACAACACCGTTTTCAGAAAAAAAGGAATTTATTTTCTTTTTATCAAGGTTCTGTTCGTAAACATTGTTGCTAGGTGGTTAATTCCCGCTCCAGGATGCTCGCTTTCCGTGGGGGCGAGCGGTGAGCCTCCTTCTGCTCCAATCAGCGAAGTGTGGATTTTTTAATTCAATAATTTTTCATAAAGTGACAATCTTTTAGAACAGAGATTTTTTCTAAGACAAATAAAAAACCAGCTCTAAAAAAGAGCTGGTTTACTACTTTATCGTCTATTGCGTTTACGATTACGAAGGAAAGTAGGAATATCCAATGTATCATTCGATTCATCTACACGAGAACCGAATTTAGATGGTTCTGGCTGCACTTCTTCTTCTTCTTGCTTGGATTGCTGTATCGGAGCAGTTTGCTTCGATTGAGAAGAAGGACGAGGTGCGGTTTTCTTTTTATTTTCACTTTCATCAAATCCTGTAGCAATGACAGTGACAAGAATTTCATCTTTCAAATCTTCATTGATAACAGAACCGAAAATCATGTTAACATTTTCATCTGACGCCGATGAAACGATGTCTGCTGCTTCATTTACCTCATAAAGACTAAGGTTAGATCCTCCAGTAATGTTCATCAGAACACCCTTGGCACCATCAATTGAAGTCTCGAGTAACGGACTTGAAATAGCTTTCTTAGCAGCCTCAGATGCACGATTCTCACCTGTTGCAATTCCGATACCCATTAGTGCAGAACCACGTTCAGTCATAATGGTTTTAACATCGGCAAAGTCAAGGTTAATTAACCCTGGTACTGCAATCAAATCTGAGATACCCTGGACACCCTGACGAAGAACGTTATCCGCTTCGCGGAACGCCTCAAGCATAGGTGTATTTTTATCAACAATTTCAAGCAAGCGATCGTTAGGAATAACAATCAATGTATCCACTTTTTCTTTAAGCATAGCAATACCTGTTACAGCTTGCGTTGAACGCTTTTTACCCTCAAATGTAAATGGACGTGTTACTACTCCAACTGTAAGTGCACCAAGTTCTTTGGCAATTTCAGCAATAACAGGAGCTGCTCCAGTTCCTGTTCCGCCTCCCATACCTGCTGTTACAAAGACCATATCTGCACCGCTTAGCGCTTCTTGAATCTGTTCTTTGCTTTCTTCAGCTGCTTTCTTACCAATCTCCGGATTAGCTCCAGCTCCAAGACCTCTTGTTAATTTACCACCAATTTGCATTTTCACTTCAGCTTTAGCAAGGTTTAATGCTTGTGCATCCGTATTAACAGCGATAAATTCTACACCTTGTACACCATTCTCAATCATTCGATTAACGGCGTTGCTTCCGCCACCTCCAACACCGATTACTTTTATTTGCGCTAGTTGTTCCATATTCATATCAAACTCTAACATCTTAGGTCCTCCTAATCTTGTAATAGCCCTTTATTCAACAAATAGATTAAAGAAATTCTTCACTTTCTCTTTCATGCCTGGTGAAGATTTCTCACCTGGTTGAGGTTCGGCTTTTGTTCTACGCTTGGGCTTCACTTCATCTTCAGGGTTAAGTGATGCTGCTACTTCTTTCCCCTGAATTTTCACATTTTTATACGTGAATTGGATAAGACCAATGCCTGTTGTATATTGCGGTTCGCGTACGCCGATATAGTCAGGGACAGCAACACGTACATTGTGCTGCAGAACATCACGGGCAAGCTCTAGTACACCATCCATTCCAACCATACCTCCGGTTAGAACAAAACCGCCTGGCAGTTCACGAATTCCCATTCGCTTAATTTCGTCTTCTATCAATTCTAACATCTCTTCAAGCCGAGGTTCTATAATATGAGATAATTCGTACTGATTAAATTCTTGTTCAGCCGAACTCCCTATAGTCGATACTGTAAAAGCTTCCTCTTCTGAAGCAAGATCAACGAAGGCATTACCGTGCTTAATCTTAATTCGCTCAGCTTCTTCAGTCGTTGTTCTTAGACCAATCGATATATCTTTTGTTACATGGTCGCCACCAATTTGTAGAACTGATGTAGCTTTTAATGAGCCTTCTTCAAAGATTGAAATAGTTGTAGAACCAGCTCCCATGTTAACAAGAGCCACACCAAGATTACGCTCATCTTTGGAAAGGGCCATTGCTCCACACGCAAGCGGTTGAAGACAAATATCAGCAATCTCAAGCCCCGCTTTTTCAACGCATCTTAACAAATTATGTAATACCGTTTTGGAACCAGTAATGATTGTTCCTTCCATTTCAAGGCGGACCCCAATCATGCCACGTGGATCTGTTATGTCATCTAAGCCATCGACAACGAATTGTCCCGGAATTACGTCAATAATTTCTCGCTCAGGAGGGATAGAAACAACTTGTGCTGCGTCAATTACTCTAGCAATATCTTCATCGTGAATTTCACGGTCTTCACTCGATACAGCGACTACCCCATGACAAGGCTGAAGCTGAACATGATTGCCGTTAATTCCTACAATCACAGAACGAACTGATAAACCTACCATTCTTTCTGCGTTTTCTACTGCCTGTTTAATTGAACGAACAGTTTCATCTATATCCACAATTGATCCTTTGCGAATTCCATCAGAAGGCGCACTGCCGACTCCTAGTATATTCAATGAATCGTTTGTCATCTGACCAATGATTACTTTCACATTGGATGTACCGATGTCTAGACTCACATATATCTCATTGCTGTTCATTCTCCTGGCACCTCCTTCAAAATACTACCATATTCAGGTATTTGTAATTTCTTTATATTAGGGTTGAAAAAATGTCCAACACCTTTATATACACAACAACCAACAGAACTAAACTTCCTCAAGGTTGATTTATCTAACTCCCGGGAAGAATGTGATATAAGGACTCTATTCCACAAATGCGTTAATTTCCCTTCTTTTGCACAAGATTTTCTTGATTTTTTACTTCTAAAACTTAAATCATTTCAATCTTCCAATCTAGTTTAAGCAAATTAAAAAAAGAAGCACGTAAATAACAGTCTACACCATGTCAATGCAGTAGAAAAGTCACTGTTTCAATAATCGGATAGTTTTTCTCTATTTTGGCTATTTTTTATAAGTTTCTGCACTATATACAATGAAATGCCCTGCTTATAACCGTTCGTTAAAGAAGTACATTCCGTGTCCATTAATCAAAAGTCTTTTCAAACTTTCTTATGATTCTGGCTTTACGTCTACCTTTACTTCTTCATATGGTTGAAGCCAGCTTCCTTCATTCAGGTAAAGGATACCTTTTGGCTTATCTTTTAGTTTGTTCACAATGAGCGGATAGTTGTTAACCTTCTCGGCAAAAGTGCTAATACTCGTCCTCACTTCGTACCCATCCGTCATATACAAAGTCAGGTTAAATGCCTTATTGTCATCAGGTGTGTAGTGAATCTCTGAAATTCGGTTAATTACGCTCATCTTTACTTTTCGAAGCTCTCCAGCCATATCTGAAAGCTCTGTGCTTTCATTCCATTGCATAAGAATTGGTGCACTTACAGGGGTGTCACCTTTTGGTAGCGCATCAAGAATTGAACCTGTCTGTAGAATTGGGAAGTATTTGCTTCCCTTTTTCAAATAAGCTACTCTTTCATTCTCAGTAACTTCTATAAGAACAGTGGCAGGGAATTTTCTTGAAACAACAGCTTCTGAAATTTCTTTAGATTTCTCAACGCTCTCTTCAATTTTCTTCGTGTTAATGTTCCAGAAACTAATGCTTTCATCCACACCACTTAACTTCTGAATCTCTTCTTGAGAAACATAATTATTACCTAACACTTCAATATTCCGAATATGACTTAAGGAAGATTGGAAATAGATGATCAGCAAAATGAGAAAGAAAAAGATTGATAGATAGACGATTAGCCTTCTATTCGCACGCTGCTTGCGCTGTGCCTTTAATGTAGGAATCCGATCTTCAATTGTGACAACTTTGCGATCTTCCATTGTCTTGCCTCCGTCTCCGGTTAGTAAACTTCTAATTGTATCACGTGCAGATTATGCTCATCATGGCAACCGAACGGCATGATAAACCTCATAATAGTCATTTCACCTATTATAGCATAAATACGGGACTTAATATCCACTCGAAGAAAATTCATACTAGATTTATCGCTCCGCTGTTCTATGGTGAAATCTTGAGTTCGACCTCTTGAAAAATGTGACGGTCGGTTTATTCATAACTACAAAATTATTGTCACATTCGTATTGTCTTTAAGTCAAAAATCGAGAAGTCAACAATGTAAGTGAACATAGCCAAGTCAAAAAGAAAGATAGTTTTCTTAGACAATGTAAATATAAGAGTAGTAATTTGTTTTTCAAACCATTTTGATAGGTTTTTGATACACTACCTCTTTCGAACACAACAAGTTGTGAGAAAAAATCAAAAAAAGAGCGCTTTTGAAATCAAAAGCACTCTTTTTATTACTCATATACAATTTCTACTTCTGTTTGAAGATCGATTCCATATCGATCTTTTACAGTTTTTTTCACCAAGTTAATTAAGTTAAGAACATCTTCTGCTTTTGCTTCACCTACATTAACGATGAAATTACCATGCAGGTTAGAAATTTGTGCGCCTCCGATTTGGTGACCTTTCAAACCCGTCTGTTCAATTAGTTGGCCAGCATGATTCGGAAGCGGGTTTCGAAACACGCTTCCACAGCATGGCTCTTTCCATGGCTGGGTATCTGAACGGTACTCTTTATTCTTGTTCATTTCTGCGATGATTGTATCTTTGTCCCCTTTTTTCAAACCAAAGATGGCTTCTACAACAATGCCAGCTCTTTGCTGAAGTACGGAAGTCCGATATGAGAATTTAAGTTCTTCATTTGTGAGCCATTCCAAACTTCCATCTTTAAATAATACTAACGCTTTTATTAAGATGTCTGAAACATCGGCTCCATGAGCGCCAGCATTCATGTAGACAGCACCGCCAACTGAACCCGGAATTCCTCCTGCAAATTCAAGACCAGACAATCCCTTTTTACAGATGATTGTAACTAGCTTAATGAGAGAATAACCTCCCGCAACTCTCAGTTCAGTTCCATTAATCTCTATATCGTCCATACCTTTTCCTAGCTTAATGACTACGCCATCTATGCCTTTATCACTTACAAGCAAGTTAGAACCGCGTCCAATAGCACGCCATTTCACATCATATTGGTGAATGGCGCTGATTATTTTTTTAAGTGATTCTGTATTCTTCGGTTCAATCAGTAAATCAGCAGGTCCACCGATTCGAATGGTCGTATGTTTGGACATCGGCTCGTTCACACGAATTCTTCCGACATCTTCATTACGTAACGCTTCCTCTAACCGTGATAACTTACTCATCATTACCTCCTGACTCCGAACAAATTAATCAAGCCCATGGTTTCAGAATGCATAATAAAGGTTGCTAATTAAAACTTAGCATATCGACTGATATTGAGAAGAACCCCCATCGCGACCAGCATAAGTGTTAATGATGAACCTCCATAACTAAGGAAAGGGAGCGTAATTCCTGTTACAGGCATAAGTCCTGTGACAACTCCAATATTAATCATAACTTGAATGGCCAGCATGCCGATGATTCCTACTGCCAAGAGACTTCCAAATAAATCAGGTGCTCTAAGAGCAATCCTAATCCCCCTCCATAAAAGAAGAGAAAATAGAAGAATCACAAACGTCCCACCAATAAATCCTAGTTCTTCTGATAAGATGGCAAAAATAAAATCAGTTTGTGGTTCTGGTAAATAGTAGAATTTCTGTCGACTTTGACCTAGGCCAAGTCCCATCAATCCACCTGGCCCAATAGCATAGAGAGATTGAATGATTTGAAATCCACTTCCGAGCGGATCACTCCAAGGATCTAAATACGATGTTATTCTAGCAATACGATATGGCGCTGATAAAATCAAACCAGCAAATCCAGCTAGCCCGAGCATCCCAAGCCAAACAAAGTGAGAAATTCTTGCACCGGATATGAAGATCATAACCACACATGTCCCGACCATTACTGCGCCTGTTCCAAGGTCTGGTTGAAGCATAATCATTGCAAAAGCAATGAACACAATACCAAGAGATGGGACAAGGCCTTTCTTGAAAGAAGTAATTCGCTTTTGGTTTTCAGAAAGGTATTTCGCAAGGAACGCAATCATTGCAAGTTTAGTGAATTCAGAAGGTTGAATTGAAAATGCACCAACACCAAGCCAGCTTCTAGCGCCTCCTCGAACAAGTCCGATTCCAGGTATAAGTACAAGGACCAGGAGAATAAAACAGAGGAGCACACCTACTTTTGACCATGTTCTCCACGTCCAATATTCTACGTTCATGACGAAGAACATGGCTACAACGCCAATACCCGCAAAAAGAAGCTGCCTTTTTGCGAAGAAAAAGGCATCGTCAAATTTATAGGATGCCCATACAGCGCTGGCACTGTATACCATAATGAGTCCAATCGCTAACAGAACAAGCGTTGCAGTTAAAAAAACGAGGTCTGGCGTTGATTTTGTTTTCGGCAATAGACCCACACTCCGTTATCGTCGATTTTACCTAACCGATAGAACCGGATAAGCAAGACAACCTCTCATTAGAGTCTATGCATTGCCTCAATAAAGATGTCTCCACGCTCTTCAAACGTCTTAAACTGATCCCAGCTAGCACACGCTGGAGAAAGTAGAACCACATCTCCGGTTTCGGATAGATCGTATGCTGTTAAAACAGCTTTTTCTACATTATCGACAACTGTGACAGAATTCAGTCCTGCCATTAATGCTGTATCTTTCAATTTCTGAGCAGTTTGTCCAAAAGTAATTAAGTGTTTAACTTTTGTTTGGAAATACGGAATGAGATCATCAAATCCATTGCCACGATCAAGTCCACCTGCAAGCAAAATAACAGGCTCGTCAAATGAATCTAACGCTTTTTTTGTAGCTATCGAATTGGTTGCTTTTGAGTCATTAAAGAATTTACGACCGCTTACTTCACCTGCGAATTGAAGGCGATGTTTCACACCATGAAAATTCGTAAGTTCACTGTGGATTTTCTCATTAGAGACACCAGACAATTTAGCAACAGCAACGGCCGCAAGCGTGTTCTCGATATTCTGTTTCATAGAAAGATCTTCAACCTTAATCACGTTCTCTTCTCTGAATACAACCCAACCATCGAGAATACTTACGCCATTATCTAGCTTTAACGTAGTAGAGAATGGAACGAGTGTAGCTTCCGATGCTTCTGCAAAGGACGAAACTACTGAATCATCCGCATTATAGACCGCAAAATCGTTTGCTGTCTGATTAGCGAATATCCGTGCTTTCGCTGCAGCATACGCATCTTTAGATCCGTGATAATCAAGATGCGCTTCATATATGTTTAAGAGAACAGAAATATGAGGATGAAAATGAACTGTCCCTTGTAACTGAAAACTTGAAAGTTCTGTAACGAGCGTTTGATTAGGTGTTGCCTCTGCCGCCACTTCGCACACAACAGTACCAATATTCCCCGCTACAATAGGGTCTAACGATGTTCCACTTAACAATTCACCGATTAGAGTTGTTGTTGTTGTTTTGCCGTTAGAACCAGTAATCGCAATAAAGGGAGCTTCAGAGATTTCTCCTGCAATTTCAACTTCCGTTACGATTGGGATGCTACGTTTCTCAGCTTCAACTAATAGCTCATTATGATATGGAATGCCTGGATTCTTAACGATTAAATCGATGCCATCTAATAATTCAAGCGGATGTCCTCCACCTACAACCGTAAAACCAGCTTCTTGTAATTCAATCGCTTTAGGATTGTTTGCTACTTCTTCTCGATCATTTACCGTTACGTTAGCTCCCATAGATTCGAGTAATTTTGCTGCTGCAAAACCACTTTTCGCGATACCCATCACTAGTACAGATTTATTAAAATAGTTTACTTTTTTCATTACATCCACACCTCAAGATAAATTCCAAATGTTGCACACAACAAGCCCACTGTCCAAAATGTAGCAACAACGCGCCATTCTGTCCATCCCGATAATTCATAGTGGTGATGAAGAGGACTCATCTTAAATACACGTTTACCTGTCGATTTGAACGATGCAACCTGAATAATAACAGACAGCGTTTCAATGACGAATACACCACCAATAATAACAAGAAGAAGTTCTAATTTCGTCATGATCGCTACAGCAGCAAGGGCACCACCAAGAGCTAGCGAACCTGTATCTCCCATAAACACTTTTGCAGGATGAGCATTAAAGACAAGAAATCCAAGTACTGCACCAACAACACTTACTGAGAAAATGGCTATATCATACATATATGCCGTTGCTGCTAGAATAGCAAAAGCTCCAAATGCAATGGCTGCTGTACCTGCAACTAAGCCGTCCAAACCATCTGTTAAGTTAACAGCATTCGATGCCCCAACTAACATGACAAAGAGTAAAATAATATACCCAATTCCAATATCAAAGCTCCACTCTGTACCAGGTACACGAATCGCTGTATCGAAGCCAACAGTTCTTAGTCCAAAATAAACAAGTATGGCAATCAGAACCTGACCTAGTAGCTTTTGCTTGGATGTTAATCCAAGGTTTCGTTTCTTAACAACTTTGATGAAGTCATCTAAAAATCCAATAAGTCCATAGCCAACTGTTACAAACAACAGCAACCAAATCTGCATCGATATTTCATCATACTTAAGTGCAATGATTACTGTCCCTAGAATGATTGAAAGCAAAATAATGAGTCCGCCCATCGTAGGTGTACCTGATTTCTTTTGATGGGATTTAGGTCCTTCTTCCCTTATGCTTTGGCCGAATTTAAGTCTTCTTAAAAACGGTATAAATACCGGTGATACAAGCACCGCTATAATAAATGATGTTAATAAACTAAAAATCAATAAACGTTCAATCAATGTACTGCCTCCTTAAAATTAATTCCCTAGTGCCTTTAATATGGTTTCAAGGCCAAGTCCTCTTGACGCTTTTAATAAGACAGCCGTCCTGTCGTCAAGCTTGCCTTCTAAATATGATGCGGCTTCTTCTTTGTTTTCAAAGGAAACAGCTGGGACTTGTTGTGCTTTATCTTCTGTCAAACCATCATAAATCCACTTTGCTTTTTCGCCTACGGTAATGACCTCAGTTATCGGCGCTCTTACAGATGAAGCGATATCGCGGTGAAGAGCTTCCTCTTCATCACCAAGCTCATACATGTCACCTAGTACAGCTATTTTTTGATCAAACCCTTCTAGCTCGACTAACGTTTCTACAGCTGCTTTCATGGAAGTTGGACTCGCATTGTACGCGTCATTAATAATCAAAGCACCAGATGGTAAACGGTATTTCTCTAACCTCATACCTGTAAGAGTTAAGGAAGATAAAGATTTATGAATTTCATCTTCAGAAAGGCCAAGCTTTCTGGCAGCTGCAATACTATAGATTGCGTTTTTAATATTATGTTTGCCTAATAAATTGATTTCGAACGGAGAATTCTCATTTTTCAAGGTAAACGTATAACCGTTCTCTCTTTTTTCAACTTTATCAATTTGGAGATCGTTGGTTTCGCTATACCCACAGGATAACGCGTCCTCATGAACAGGTGCTAACAATGGCTCATCACCGTCAATAACAAGCAACCCGTCTGATTTAAGTCCTTCAGCGATTTCCATTTTGGCTTTCGCAATATTTTCTCTACTTCCGAGTTGAAGTAAATGGGATTCACCGATATTTGTAATAACGGCTATATCTGGTTTCGCAATGGATGTAAGAAGTGAAATCTCTCCAGAAGAACTCATTCCCATTTCGAGAATTAGAACATCTGTCCCTTCTGGCATAGCAAGAACAGTCATTGGAAGTCCCCAATGATTATTTAAATTACCTTGCGTTTTGTATGTTTGATATTTAGGGCTCAAGACAGCTTCTAGCATATCTTTCACTGTTGTTTTTCCATTGCTTCCAGTGACGCCAATGACATACGGTTTCTGCTCTTTCAGGATCTGCTTAGCAAGTTCCTGTAAACCAACTGTTGTATCTTCCACCATATAAACTTGAATTCTTCCTTCAAGGTCCTTTGGGAATGGTTTGCTTCTCTCCCACAGCGTGCCTGTTGCGCCGTTCTCAATGGCACGGTCAATAAAGCGATGCCCATCAAATACTTCACCAACGATTGGAACAAATAATTTATTCGTACAATCCTTTCTAGTATCTGTTGCCACACCTTCAAAGACCAGTTCATGATCAACTGGTCCCTGACTGAATTCGTTTACTAATGTTGCTTTAAAATTCATGATTTTCGCTCCTTTATAGCTTGTCGCGCTGTCGTGCGATCATCAAAATCAAGCACCTGATCTCCAATAATTTGGTATGTTTCATGACCTTTTCCAGCAATTAATACGATATCACCCTTTTTTGCATGTGAGATCGCATAATGTATCGCTTCAGAGCGATCTGTAATACGCACATACTCTCCTTCCACACCTTCAACCATATCATCAAGTATTCGATCTGGATCTTCACTTCTAGGGTTATCAGAAGTAAGAACAGCAGTATCAGCTAGTTTGGAAGCAATTTTCGCCATAAGTGGCCTTTTCGTACGATCACGATCTCCACCGCAACCTACAACTGCAAAGACTTTACCTACAGCCATATCTTTAACGGTGACAAGTACATTTTCCAGGCTATCTGGTGTATGCGCGTAATCAACAATAACAGGATAATTTTGCCCCTCATCAACAAGCTCGAACCGACCTGGAACACCTTCAATGGCTTCAAGATTTTCTAGGATGCGATCAAGTGCTAACCCATTTGCAAGACTTGCAGAAATCGCAGCAAGTGCATTATAGACGCTAAATTTACCAGTAAGCTTTAATTTCACTTCACGCTCTTCATCAGGAGTAGTCAAGCGGAATCTTGTCCCATTAGCTGAAAAAGAAATATCATGGGCTTGAATGTCTGCTTCTCTGTCAATTCCATACCTCAAAATATATGCAGAGGTCATCTTCTCATAAGTACTAGATGCCTCATCATCGACATTTAAGATGGCTACCTTTTTTCTTCCTGTATCATATGTATTACCTAATTGTGAAAAAAGAAGACCTTTCGCAAGGCGATATTCTTCCATTGTCCCATGGTAATCAAGATGATCCTGCGTAAGGTTGGTAAACACTGCAATATCGTAGTCGCATCCTCTAACACGACCAAGAGTCAACGCATGAGATGATACTTCCATCACGGCTGTATCGACGTGCTGATCACGCATTCTGGCAAACTGCTTTTGAAGTAAAAGCGGTTCAGGCGTTGTATTCTTCGTCTCATATTCTTCGTCGCCAATTTTCATATTAATTGTGCCTATTAAGCCGGTTTTTTGAGATTCATTTCGATGGATGCGTTCGATTAAATGTGAAACCGTCGTCTTTCCGTTAGTTCCTGTTACGCCAATGAGAGAGAACGACTTCGTTGGATTTTGATAATAACGATTCGCAAGCTCAGCGAGTGCACGATGAGCATCACGAACAAGAATAACTGGAACCGCCACATTCAGCTCTTTCTCAGAAACGAGCGCAACAGCACCTTGTTGCACAGCCTGTTCAGCAAAATCGTGCCCATCAACTGTATAGCCTGGAATACATACAAATAGACTACCTTCCTGCACGGCTCTGCTGTCACTTTCAATGGAAAGAATGTCTGGGTTTCCTTCCCCTTTTTGCGTATATGTAAATAATGCATGAAGTAGATCGTTTAGTTTCATCTCTTTCAAACCTTTCTAGTTTGCTGACTTATTTTCAGAAAACAAGCCAAGAGCATATGCCTTGGCTTGTTCAATACTTATTGTACTCACAGGATGCCTATTTGTCACCCATATAAAGCCGAATTTCTGAACCTGCAGGTAATTTCACTCCAGGATCAGGTGCTTGTGCCACAACTGTATTACCTTCACCGCTCGAGTCAATCTTCAAATTGTACATTGCTTGACTAATTTCTTTTGTTGACATACCAATTAAATCAGGCATTTCAATCATTTCTTCGTCAAGCCATGTCTTTTCTTTCTCAATCTGGTCTTCCCTTTTCTCCACACCCATAACCGTCAAACTATCATGGATAATATTACCTACAATTGGGGCAGCTACAATACCACCAAACTGCAGTGTATCTTTAGGGTTATCTATTGCTACATAAACAACAATTTGGGGATCATCGGCAGGGGCAAAACCAATAAATGAAACGATGTGGTTATTTTTTAAATACGCACCATCTTTAGCTTTCTGGGCTGTTCCTGTTTTCCCGCCTACTCGATAGCCATCCACATACGCATTTTTACCTGTTCCTAAAGCCACAACTGTTTCAAGTGCATGTCTAACCTCTTTCGAAGTTTCTTTTGATATAACTTGTCGTTTCACTTTTGGCGTATTCTTACTGATAACGGCACCTGTTTCTGGATCTAACCACTCTTTAGCAATGTATGGTTCATATAAAGTTCCACCGTTAACTGCAGCGGACACCGCCGTTACTTGCTGAATGGGTGTCACTGAAACGCCCTGACCAAATGCGGTTGTCGCAAGCTCCAGTGGTCCAACATTATCAACATCAAATAGGATGCCGCTCGCTTCTCCTTGGAGGTCGATACCTGTTTTTTGCCCAAATCCAAATTTATGAATATACGAGAATAGCTTTTCTTTCCCTAGACGCTCACCTAGCATAACAAAACCAGGGTTACATGAATTTTGAACGCCTTCTAAGAAGCTCTGGCTACCGTGTCCCCCTGCTTTCCAGCACCTTAACTTGGTGCCTGCGACTTCAATACTACCTGGATCATGGAAGTGATCCTTCTCAAGATCAACTTCCCCCTCTTCTAAAGCAGCAGCAAGGGTAATGATTTTAAAAGTCGAACCGGGTTCATAAGTACTCCATACTGGCTTGTTCTGATTCCACACATCTGGTGATACATCTTGAAACTCTTCAGGATTAAAATTAGGGCGAGATGACATACCCAGTATTTCACCTGTTTTCGGATCCATTGCAACAGCTACCGCGCCATCTGGATGATAGGTAGCTTCAGCAATATCAAGCTCTCTCTCAATAATTGTTTCAATTCTAGAGTCTACTGTTAAGCGAAGATCAAGTCCATCAACAGGCTCGGTATAATCATCTGCGAGAGCAGGCATCCGCTTACCCTTAGCATCCGCATAGTATTCTACCTGGCCCTTTTCCCCACTCAACTCTTCATCATAGTATGATTCAATTCCAGTAAGCCCCTGATTATCAATACCGCTAAACCCTAACACGTGTGATAAATAAGCACCATAAGGATAATGGCGTTTATTGTCTTCAGCAATGTAAACGCCATTTAAATTCAACTTCCGAATTTCATTAGCCTTTTCGTTCGTCATCTTCTTTCCTTCTGGTCGAATCCAAACCATCGATTCCGATTTCGTAATGGTTTTGTACACTTTTTCTTTGCTAGTGTTTAAGGAAGCAGCTAAAGCTTCAGCGGTGGCTGCTGGGTTTTGTACTTGCCTTGGAACGATAAGAACGGATGGTGCACTAATGTTAGTGGCAAGAGGGACATCATTTCGATCAAGAATCTCGCCTCGATTAGGTTCAAAAGGTATGTTTCTGCTCCACGAGTCTTTCGCTTTTTCACTTAACCAGTTTCCCATAACAAGCTGCACGTAACCGAGTCTAACGACTACGACACCAAATACAAATAATCCAACGACAAGTACAAGAACAAGTCTCCTTCGGACAGTGACATTGGAAACGCGCATAAACTCATCCTCCCTGATTATGCTCGTTCCACTATATGTCCTATTTAGCTTTGATATACCTGCTAGTCCGTTATTGCTTCTGGCGTTTCATCCGGTTTTTCAGCTGGCTTTTCTTCAGCTGATGGTGTTTTCAATTCTGCGACTAAATAGTCTCCCTTTTTCACTACACTACCAGGTTTAATTCCTTGTTTCGTTACATAACCAGAACCCATCATGTTAGGTTTTAAATCCATCAATTCAACCAACTTCATAACATCCGCAAGAGACCAACCAGTGATATCTGGCATTGTTACCTTTTCTTTGGACTGTAAAATAATTCGTTCACCGTCAAGAATTTTTGAACCAGCATGTGGAGATTGACGTATGACTTCACCCTTACCAAGTGCAAGGACGTTTAAATCTTCCCCAAGCTCTTTTTTAGCTTGTTCAACATCCATTCCAGTAACGTCTTTTAAAACAGCTCCATTTTCATCAACCTGTTTTTTATTATTCGTTTCTTTCTTTTCAATTGGATCTATATTTAAATATTGAAGACTATTCTTCATGATTGTATTAAAGATTAGGGATACTGGATCACTCCCAAGTTCTGGGTATTCTAACTGTGGGCGATCCACAGCCACGTACACAATTAACTCGGGATCTTCAGCTGGAGCCATGCCAATGAATGAAAAGACATTGTTTCCATATCCGCTCATATAACCTTTTGCCCCTTGAGAAATCTGGGCCGTCCCCGTTTTACCCGCAATTGTATAGCCCTCTATGTTATAAGGGGTTCCTGTCCCATCTGTAACAACGGAGCGAAGGATTTCTCGAGTGTGAGCAGCAGTCTCCTTCGATATTGGTTCTCCTACTACTTTCGGTTCATGATTAAGCTTCACTTTATTCGAATCAGGATCAACGATTTTCTCAATTACATAAGGCTTCATCATCTTTCCACCGTTTGCAATAGAGGTCGCTGCTTGAATCTGCTGAATTGGAGTGATTGTCGACCCCTGTCCAAATCCAGTAGAAATTCGCTCAAGCTCTCCCCTATAAGTAATTTGCGAAGTTCCTTCCCCAGGTAAATCAATTCCAGTCTTCTTATCAAAGCCGAACTCTGACAAATAGTCTTTATAACGATCGAATCCAAGCTTTTCTTTCACAAGAATAGAAGCTGCTACGTTGGAAGAGTTTCGAATTCCTTCATCGAAACTAATCACTCCCCAACCTTCTCCATTGTTGTGATCGGGTACACTTCCACCAGGTACTTTATATCTACCTGATTGATACAATTCATCACCGTTATACACACCCTCTTCAATTGCTGCAGCGAGTGTGAATATTTTCATCGTTGAGCCTGGCTCAAATGACGAAATAGCCATGTTCGTATAATTCGAAATATCTCTTAAATTCGGATCGAACGTTGGACGATTTCCCATCGCAAGAATTTTACCTGTATCTGGATCAGCAACAATCGCTGTCATTCGCTCAGGGTTATACTTCTCCTGCGCTTCGTTCATGGCTCTTTCCATGAACAGTTGAATTTTCTCATCAATGGTTAAATAAACATCGTTTCCGCTTTTAGAAGGTGTAATGTTCTCATTCCCATAAGGAAGTCTAAAGCCCTGCCGGTCACTCTGGTACGTTTCTTTACCCGGCTGTGGAACAAGGTACTTGTTCAATTGCTTCTCTAGGCCAAGAAGTCCTTCTTGTACACCTTTTTCATTCTCATTTGTAAATCCGAGAAGGTGTGACGCAAACTCTTCATTAGGGTAAAGTCTCGTCTTAGTAGGAATAAATCCAACCCCTGGTAAATCGAGTTCTTCAATTTTCTCTTTCTTAGTAAGGCTTAAATTCTTTCCCGAAGATCCAAATTCGACCTGAAACACTTCTTCTCTAGACAGAATTTCTTTAATATCTGACTGTTTCATTTCAATAATCGGCGCAAGTTTTGACGCTGTTTCGTTAATGTCTTCTACGTGTTCATCATAATTCTCATCTAAAATTGCCCTTAGAGTAAATGAGGGGATGTCTGCTGCTAGTTCATTTTCCCCTGTACGGTCGTAGATCGTCCCTCGATCAGCTTCGAGTATTTTGCTTCTCGTCCATTTTTCTTGACCAAGTTCCATTAAATCTACCTTTTCTCCATCCACTCCTGATACCGCATGTGTCCATTCGATATAGAAGAAACGTCCAATAAAAGCAAAAAAGAGCAGGACAAATAGTGACATTAAAATCGCTGCTCCAACATTAATATGTGAGTTCTTATTTGTTTCTTTCATTTCAGTGCAAACCTCCGAAATTATGATCCCTTGTTGACTACTTCTACGTTTTGATCATTTAGCTTCATGCCTAATTCATTCTGGGCAATATCCATAATTCGATCTGGTGCACTTAACTCTGTTACTTGAACCTGCAATTCTTCATTCTGTTTCAATTGAGCACGCTGCTCAGATTCCACTTTTTGAATGCTCGTATTCAAATTGTAGATGGATGCATAATTCGAAACCATAAAAATAGACGCTGTCACAAACGCAAGTACAAGCATCATCCAGAGCAATTTCTCTCCTTTAGTTATACGACCACGTTCAATATATACCGATTGTTGCTTTACCTCAACTTGCTTTTTCTGTGTTTGCTGCTGTTGATACTTATACGCCAGGTTACTCATTGTTTTCCCCCTTACACCTTCTCTTATTTGTCTCTTTACGCTTTCTCTGCTACGCGAAGTTTGGCTGATCTTGCGCGTCGATTTACTTCTTGCTCTTCTTCAGATGGTAGAATTGGCTTCCTTGTCACTAGCTTCATTTCAGGCTGATATGCATCCGGAATAATCGGCATTCCAGGTGGAAGTTCTGGTCCTGAAGCTGCTTCCTTCATTGTCGTCTTACAGATTCGATCTTCAAGAGAATGGAACGTAATGACACTGATTCGACCGCCTGGATTCAAGATGGACATGCCATCAATGAGAGCTTGTTCGAATACTTTAAGCTCATCATTTACTGCAATTCGAATGGCTTGAAAAATCCGTTTAGCCGGGTGTCCCCCTTTCCTTCTCGCAGGAGCTGGGATTGCATCCTTAATAATATCAACTAGCTCGAATGTGGTTTCGATCGGTTTAAGGTCTCTTGCTTTTTCAATTTTGCGAGCGATTTGTTTTGAAAACTTTTCTTCACCAAATTTGAAAAAAATCGAGACGAGGCGTTCGTACTCCCACTCATTCACTACTTCATAAGCTGATAAACTGGAAGATTGATCCATCCTCATATCAAGCTGTGCGTCATGCTGATAACTAAACCCCCGTTCGCCTTTATCAAGCTGCGGAGAGGAAACACCGAGATCAAACAAAATGCCGTCAACACCGTCAATACCAAGGTCAGAAAGCGCCTCTTTAATAAAGCTGAAATTCCGTTCAATGACGGTCAGCTTGCTTTCAAACCCTGCTAGTGTTGTTTTGGCATTATCAATTGCCCACTGGTCCTGGTCAAATGCATACAGGTGCCCTGTAGTGAGCTTGTCCAGTATCGCTTTCGAATGGCCACCGCCACCAAGCGTACAATCGACATAAATGCCGTCCTCTTTAATATTTAATGCATCTACTGCTTCTTCTTTAAGTACTGTAATGTGTTCAAACATCGCTACACCTTAACCTTCATTCCATATTGATCTTCTACAAATCGAAATCCATCATGCTTTCCGCGATCTCAGAAAACGATTCTTCTGAGGCATTGAAATACTCTTCCCAAACTGACTTATTCCAAATTTCAAGCCTGTTCGATACACCAATAACAACGCATTCTTTTTCAAGACCGGCATATTGACGTAAAGTACCTGCAATGTTTACCCTGCCCTGTTTATCCAATTGGCATTCAGTAGCACCAGAGAAAAAGAATCGGGTAAAAGCACGAGCATCTTTCTTTGTAAAAGGAAGTGTCTTCATTTTCTCTTCGAGGACTTCCCATTCATTCATCGGATAGCCAAAAATACATTTATCTAGCCCGCGGGTTAAGACGAAGGTTTCACCAAGTTCTTCACGAAACTTAGCGGGAATAATCATTCTGCCTTTTTCATCAACAGTATGCTGATATTCCCCCATAAACATGGCTTTCTCCACCTCTCCCACTTTCTACCTCTAAGTTACCACAACTCCCCACTTTTCACCACTAAAAAATTAATTCGTACCACAACACAAAAATCCTGCTGTTCAGCAGGATTTTTATTTAAAACGATTCATTTATTTTGAATTTCATAAAATAACCACTTTATGTTTTTCATTAAAGGTTAAATCAAGCTCCATTAGGCGATCAACAAAATCCGGTCCATGCCAGTTTAAAAAGTAGACGGCATTCCATTTTCTTTCTTGCGGTGCGCCATTTGGTTTTAAGGCAAGTCCAATCTCATCGAATTTGGATAGATCATTTTCATGTTTGTATTCAATTGAGCTGTATAGTTTATGTTGAAGAAGATCAAGCTGCCTTTGAAGAAAACGTCCGTTTTTCTCTGCGTAGCTTTCAAGACCACTATCTACTATCTTTGTAAGATCTTGAAGTTCCTGATGAATGCTTTCTACTTTCGCTTTCGCATCTTTAAATGTACTACCTATCCCTACATCATCTAGATCACTAACATAGTTGTCTTTGAAAGATGTAATACCTGATTTTAATACATCTTCAATCGTTAGTGACAGGTCAGATAAATGCTTTTGGATGTGACGTTCAACAAACGTAAATGTTAAACGAGGAACGATAACAGGCATCTTAAAATCAAAAATTCGGAAGGCAGGCTTTAGTAGTGCCCAGTAAGCTAGCTCTCCTGGACCCGCAACAAACGAGAGCACAGGAAACATAGCATCCTGCATAATTGGACGAGTTACAACGTTATTGCTTAATTCATCTGGATGATAATGAGCAAGCTCGAGCAAGTCATCTCTCGTGAAAGTCGCTGCGGCAGATTTGCCTTCAAACCCAGCTCCGTTTCTTTCTAGAAGAATCCGTTCTCCTTTAACTTGCGCAAACAAATTTGCCTGGCGCTCGTCAAGCTCTACACCAATTGGATAGCCTTGATCTTTAAGCTGAGCGGCCTGCTTTATGACTGCTTCATTAATCGCCTCATTGTGATCAATCATCTTCTTAAAAGCATCAACCTGTAGTTCACGAAACTCAGTATTGCCAGAATCCACAAGCACAAGTCCGTGCTTAGAGAATAGCTCTGACATCATGAAACAAAAATGATCTACAAATGTATTGGACTTATTTGTCACATCTTCAAGCCATTTCTGAAGATCCTTTGTAAAAGAAGTTTCCCCAAAACGTTGAAGCATCTCCTTTGTCCAAGCGTCGAGCTTTTCTTGATCAAGTGCTATGTCAGATAATGCTTGCTTCGTAAATTGCTTTTGAGTAACAGCCTCTTTTTTCTCACGGTTCTTATCATACGTGAAGATATGATTCACTTCATGGTAATCATGATCCTCACCAGCAACCCAGAATAGAGGTATAACAGGTACACCAAGCGCTTCCTCTTTCTCTTCAGCAAGTTTAATGACTGATAGAGCTTTGTTAATTGTATAAAGAGGTCCTGTTAAGACTCCAGCCTGCTGTCCCGCCACGATCGTGACTGCATCGGCCTGGTTTAAACGATCTATGTTTTTCATCGCACGCTCATTAGCATCATACTTCGCATTGAATGTTTTCAGATGAGCCGTTAAAGACTTACGATCGTAATCACGTTCCATCAGCTCCCTATATCTGTCTTCATATGATGTTGAATCCTGATATGTATAGTCAAAAAAAGCCGAGATGTTTTTCTTCTCAGCGATGTAATCTGTTGCAATTACATTTGATCCTGGAAGGAATGTTTCAGTGAGTTTCATTAAAATTTCTTCCTTTCTTGACACAAATGCGGAACTCCGCCTTTTTAATCCTTAGTTAGTATATCAAACTTCCGGACGCCTACCAAAAAAAAAGCTTATGAGTTAGACCGTTATGATACGGTGTACTAACCCAATAAGCAATAGAACGATATAGGAAGTTGAAAACAATAAGAAATTAAAACGCCACGCTCCTTTAATAATCTTGTGAATGTGAATGTCTTCTTTTGTTTTCCAGTGAAGAACTGTAAATCCTACTGCCGCACCTACCATTAGAAGTAAAATCACCCATAAAAAGGAGTGACCAAATAATTCTACGATGATGAAATGCACGCTTAGAATGAAAAAAATCGTCGAGATATCCACTGCCAGACGAAACGAAAATTTTTTCTTCCGGGTCATTTTGACAGTCACAATGTACACAAGGTACCAGGCGAGAAGTGGTAAGGTTACAGCAGTAGCCACGATCCACGCTAGAACGTTTTCCATTTAAGTACACTCCCTTCATTAGTTTCTCATCTTCTCAAGCCCTTTAATTCCGTCAAATACCAATCTCGAATAAGGAACATCTAACCCCTTTAATTCTGCTTGCTTAAGAATAACTCCGGTAATCGCATCAATTTCAGTTAAGCGCCCACCATTTAAATCAGCTAGCATAGATGAAGTATTCCTTGCCGTTTGGCTGCATACAGCTTGAACATTCCTAAGAGCCTCTTCATAGTTTAGTCCGAGCACTTGAGAGGATTCTCTAACTAATTCTCTTAATATCGTGTAAAACCTTGCATTCGTTAGCAATTCGCCATTATCTATACCAAAGATTCCGGTTAATGGATTGATTGCACAGTTCACTACGAGCTTTCTAGCTAGCATATGATACCAGTCTTTTACATAATAAATTGGGAAGTCTTCACTTGAAAAATGATGTAATGATATCGGTACTCCTCGATAAGTACTTACTTCAATAGCGCCCTCTCCTGTATGTAGTACAGTCACATCATCAAGCTTTTTTGCTCCATGATTAATAACCCCAACTAAGATATTGTGAGATATAGACTTAAGATGCTGAATATGCCCCATCCCATTCTGAATGAAAAGCATATCTGGAATATCATCTCCAAACACCTCATTGATTGTTTCAACAACAGAGGAAACGTGTTGTGATTTCACAGCTATGATAAGTAAATCTACTTTGCCATCTTGAAGGACAGATGTTGATTGAACTGAAACTTGACGGACATGAGTCCCTCTATAATGAATGCCTTCTGCTTTTAATTTATTGGCTTGTTGAACCTTGTGGCAAACAACAGTCACATTATGATTCGACATTGTAAATTTTGCAGCTAAAAGCAATCCGATGGATCCAGCTCCTATTATCGTTATCCTCAACGTTATCTCCACCTTTATAGGTCGAATGAAACTTGCATTTCTTAAAGTTTAGCATATGTATTTCATCTTTATTTAAAAAAATCCCTTAACAGTTAAGTTAAGGGATTTACTCTGGTTCTATACAGGATAGACTGGATGCTTTTTATCTGGAGAAGGTACATCTTTTGCCTCATAATACGATAAACGATCCACTAGCACTTCCCGAAGTTCACTGCCAGGTACAATGTCATCAACAATTAGCTCTGAAGCAAGTTTATAAATATCAATGTGCTCTTTGTATTCTTGATGTTTTGCTTTCACATATTCTATCCGTTCTTTCGGATCTTCAATGGCATTAATTTTATTAGCGTATACTGCATTCACCGCAGCCTCTGGTCCCATTACCGCAATTTGTGCAGTTGGCAGCGCGATGCAGCAGTCTGGTTCAAATGCTGGCCCAGCCATAGCGTATAGCCCAGCACCGTATGCTTTTCTAACAACAACAGAGATTTTTGGAACTGTAGCAGAGCTCATAGCTGCAATTAATTTCGCACCGTGTCGGATAATTCCAGCCGTCTCGACTTTTGTTCCAATCATAAATCCTGGTACATCAGCTAGAAAAACAAGTGGAATATGATACGCATCACAGAGTTGAATGAATTTCGCCCCTTTATCAGCAGAATCGACGAATAGAACGCCGCCTTTTACCTTCGGCTGATTTGCAATGAGACCAACAACACGCCCATCAATTCTAGCGAACCCTGTTATCAATTCAGGAGCAAAAAGCTTCTTCATTTCAAAAAAACTTTCTCCGTCAACTAGCGCATCAATTAAATCATACATATTGAATGGAGCATTTTGATTCTCAGGTACAATGTCAGTAATTGATTTCTCTAGAGAAGGTAGCGTTCCTTCTAGACGAGGTGTTCTTTTATTGAAATTCCCCGGAAAATAACTAAGATAGGCTCTTCCCAGTTCGATGGCATGTTCTTCATTTTCAGCAAGAACATCACCGCACCCACTTGTACTGCAGTGCATTCTAGCTCCACCCATCTGTTCAAGCGTCACTTTTTCACCAATTACCTTTTCAGCCATTCTCGGTGACCCAAGATACATGGAAGCATTTTTATCAACCATGATCACAATGTCACAGAAAGCTGGTATGTATGCACCGCCTGCTGCAGATGGACCAAATAGAAGGCAAACTTGAGGAACCATTCCAGACATTTTTACTTGGTTATGAAAGATTCTACCTGCACCACGTCGATTGGGAAACATTTCAAGCTGATCAGTAATACGTGCCCCTGCCGAATCTACGAGGTAAAGAAGTGGAACCTTAAGGTTCATTGCTGTTTCTTGAATGCGAATGATTTTTTCTACTGTTCTAGCACCCCACGAGCCAGCTTTTACAGTTGAATCATTTGCCATAACACAAACCTTTTCGCCATTCACCTTACCGATCGCAGTTACAACACCGTCCGCAGGAAGGTCACTTGCATGGTTATTCGCAAATTTACCATCTTCTGTATACTGTCCATTATCAAACAAGAGGTTCAGGCGATCACGTACAAAGAGTTTATTCGTTTCTTTAAGCTTCTGATGGTATTTATCTGCACCACCAGATTCAATCTCGTTCGCTTTTGTTTGCAACATTTCTTCAAGATGGTTCATTAAGAATCCTCCTTCAATTTCCATTTAGATCGAGCGCTCGTTCAGCATAGATTCCTACTTAATCTTAACTAGTACATCACCTTCGTTAACAAAATCTCCGATCGAAACACTCACTTCCGCTACAGTGCCATCTTCTACTCCTTCAATGGGAATCTCCATTTTCATTGATTCAAGCATAACGAGTTCCTGACCGGAAGTAATTGAATCTCCTTCTGCTACCATTACATTTAATACTGTTCCTGCCATTGATGCTTTTACTTCTTGCATATCTATCATTCCTTTTCTTTGTTTATTTTTTGACTGTAAGATTCTCAGCTAAATAAGCCGTTGAATAATCTCCTTGCTTAAACTTCTCTTCTGCTAGTAGTTGTGCAAAGAGAGGACCATTTTGTTTAATCCCCGTTAATGAAAAGTCTTCAAAAAATGCTTGACCGGTTTTGATTGCCTCATCTCGTGTTGAGCCCTTTACAATGATTTTCGCAATCATCGGATCATAGAATGGAGAGACGCTTGACCCGCTCTCATAACCTGAATCAATCCGAACATTCTCCATTTCCGGAAAATGAAGTGTTTCTATCTTTCCTGGTGATGGCATAAACGTCGTTGGGTCTTCTGCATACAATCTGAATTCAATACTATGACCCGTTGGCAATATGTCCTCCTGCTTTAACGGAAGGGATCGGCCTTCTGCTACAAGAAGCTGCCATTCAACTAAATCGACTCCAGTTGTTTCTTCAGTGATTGGATGTTCGACCTGTAACCGCGTATTCATTTCAAGGAAGTAGAAATTCTCATTTTGATCCATCACAAATTCTACAGTTCCAGCATTTGTATAATCCACATGCTCTGCTGCTGCTATAGCAGCTTCACCTATTTTTGACCTAGTTTCACTTGATATAAATGGGGATGGTGTTTCCTCAAGAACCTTCTGGTTTCTTCGCTGTATCGAGCAGTCTCTCTCATAAAGATGAACAATATTACCTTGTTTATCTCCAACAATTTGAACTTCGATATGCCGAGCCTGGTCGATAAACTTCTCAACAAACATAGCTCCATTACCAAAATAAGCCTTCGCTCTATTCTGACTGGACGCGAATGCCTTTTCAAGTTGCTGGTCATTCTCACAGCGTTGCATACCGATGCCGCCTCCGCCAGCTGCTGCTTTTAACATAATTGGATAGCCTATTTCATTTGCATATGATATAGCTGCTGTTACATCTTCAATCTCAGCACTGCCTGGTACAACAGGAACACCGGCTTCTATCATTGTTTTTCTTGCGGTTATCTTATCCCCCATTGATTCAACAACTTCTGCTGATGGGCCAATAAACGCAATACCTTGCTCCTCTACTTTCCTCACAAAGGATGCATTCTCTGAAAGAAATCCATATCCTGGATGAATTGCATCAACATTCTCATCCTGAGCGATTTTCAAAATAACATCCTGATTTAAGTAGGATTTCGCAGCAGGTGGATCACCGATTTCATATGCTCTCGTTGCGCGTTTTACATATGGGAGATCTTTGTCTGCACTTGAATAAACAGCAACCGTCTCAATACCAAGCCTGCTACATGTTCTTATAACTCGTTCTACGATTTCGCCACGGTTTGCAATTAGGATTTTTTTCACGTTTTCGCTCCTCTCATAACACTAACAAATTGATGGGTTGAAAACCCTTACATTTATCATATCATTAAATGAGCATCACGTTTCAACAAATATTCAAATTATTCGTTTTAGACTTTGTTTTTCGAAATGAAGAAAAGTTTAGCGTTTTCAGGTATAATAGAATAGTGAAGATTCTATTTATTTCACCACAGATACGACAAAAAGCAATTTTTGGAGGGGGCCGCTATGGTAGACTTGACAGTTCGTCCACTTGTAATCAATTACAAAACTCTAGAAGAGTTTAAGAAATTTAAAGAGTTTGGTATTCAAGAGCTTTCCATGATGGAAGATTTACAGGACAATATTATTGAAAATGACAGTGAATCTCCATTCTATGGAATTTATTTTGGAGACACGCTCGTGGCTAGAATGAGCCTATATCGCATTGATGGGAAGTACGATCGCTATTTCGATCCTCCACAGGATTACCTTGAACTTTGGAAGCTTGAAGTGCTTCCGCAATATCACAACCGTTCTTACGGTTCCACACTTGTTAATTTCGCTAAAACATTTAATGTTCCAGTGAAAACAAATGCTAGGCAGGGCTCTGCAGAGTTTTGGGAGAAGATGGGGTTTGAAGCCGTTACGTATCATCCTGAACGTGATCGTGGGGAAAATCCATATGTGTGGTACCCGGAAGGTGTTTCAGAACAGGAGTAACTAAAGGAAATAGGAGCCGCCCACGTCGGGCAGCTCCTATTTTTTTACCTTCTCTAAATTTCCATTAGCATCCATCTGAAAACGCATACTTCCCTGATCTTCTTCCTGGAAAATGACCATCTTTCTTGCCTTCTCCATAATCTCTAATAATGATTGGTAATCTTCCTGAACAGTCATATACTCTTTCTCTAGCTGATGAAGATGCTGTTTAAGCTGTAGATTTTCTGCAAGAGTCTCTTGTAATGAAGACTCATTTTTAGCTACTTTAGATAGATAAGATTTGGACTTAATGAGTAAATCAATGGCTTCATTAATGAAATCCATGCTTTGATCTTCACATGCCATTTCTTGTTTATTCTCTGGCTGGCTTTTCTTTTGCTCTTTCCGCTGCTTTTTAGCAAGTGCAATCGCAGCTTCATATTGCTTTCGAATCAATGAATTCCATCTAAAGCCACAAGCAGCAGGCGTTCGTGACAACTTCTTCCCCACTTCTTCAAACGCTGCTAGTTGTGTACTCGCTTCTCTAATATGACGTAATACGACCTCTGCTAGTAGAACATCTTCATCTTTTGACCATGCATCCTGGCGAATTGGTACCAATAACAATCCCCCCAATAACCGTTTTACAGTCATCTTATGCATTTGATAGATATAGTAGACTTTCAGATTTTAAAAATAGGTAATTTATTAAGATTGTTTGTTCTTTTTATTCAGAAATGCCTCAACAGCTGTATGGTGCTCATCTTTTGCCCAGAGTATGGCACAATTTCTAATTTCCTGCTCAATTCTCTCACGGATTTTACCTTCATCTAGTCGATTCAACCAGTACATCTTATAAGAAGAAAGTATCGGTGAAGATCTCTTGAAAAGATTACTTATATACTCATAGGCTTCCGACTGCCAGTTAGCTGTTGTTGTTATGTATGTAATATAGCCTTTCTTCAATGCTTCATCTGCCGAATATCGATCTGCGCTCATTAACATCTGAAGTGCATGATCTGCACTCATTCGTTCAAGTGCATATACAGTTCCGCCCCAACCTGTTGTTAACCCTATTGAGCCTTGTATAAACCCAACTTGTACATCCCTTCTTGAAATACGATAATCACAAGCAATAGCAAGCTCTGAACCTCCACCAACAGCATGACCATTTAGTAGCGCCACTGTCGGTTTCTTACAAAAAAACAGACGTTCTAGCACGTCTCCCATCTTCCTCAGCATCGGATAGGCTTCTTCCTCTGTTCTCAAATCGTAAAAGTCACGAACATCTCCTCCACTACAAAAAGCCCGCTCTCCACTTCCAGTCACAACGATATAGCTTACAGACGGATCATCCTCAGCTCTACTGATAGCTTCTAACATTTCACCCATCACATCATAGTTGATGGCATTCCTCTGCTCAGAACGGTTTATTGTAAGAATAGCAGCTCCATCTCTTCTTACCTCTAATAGACTGGACATAATGTACCTCCTGCTAAAATTAGGTATAAAAAAAACAGAGAGATTTCTCTCTCTGTTTCACTGAATTACTTGCTTACTACGTTCTCACCTTTGTAATTTCCACACTCTTTACAAACACGGTGAGAAAGTTTGAATTCGCCGCAATTAGGGCATTTTACCATTCCTGGTACTTCTAATTTATAATGAGTACGACGCTTATTTTTACGCGTTTTAGAAGTTCTTCTAGCTGGTACTGCCATTGTTTCCACCTCCTTAAAAAGTTAACTAATTACATGGAAGTTATATCTACCGATTATTTATCTTCATTTTCCTTATTGAAAAAATCAGCTAAACCGGCCATACGAGGATCAACCTTTTCTTTCGGCTGCTCGCGTGTAATAACATCCCATCCATTACCGGATTTTTTTGGCATTTCTTCTGATTCAGAGCTATATTTCACTACTCGAATCGGAATCTCCAAAAGTATATTTTCCTTAATATACGGAACTAAGTCAACCGTATTTCCCGAAACTTGATGAATTTCTTCATCTTCCACTTCAAAATCAACGCCATTTGTGTTTGCTTCAAGCACAAATGTCTCCATTGGGCGAAGTACGAACGGAAAATCTACATCTTCAAGTGTATTGGCACATGGAAGAACCATTTTGCCTTTCACTGTTAGATGAAAGGTAACCTTATTACCGTGAAACGATGTTTCACCGGTAACATGAACTGGCGTAATTTCACGGATATCCGTATTACGTTCCTTCAGTTCCTCTACATTCACTTCTTCGTCAATTGTAAGACCTTTCAGTTTAAAGGACTTCAATTGTTCAATTGACCATTTCATCTGTGTATCACCTCAAGGCAACAAAAGTATTATAGCTACAAAATACGTAAATGTCAATATTTTTTCTTTACACCAGTTGTTATGGAAGGATTATTGGTATACTCTTAATCATACCAGAGTAAAAACACTGAATTCAACTAATTAAAATGAAGATGATTTAGTAGAGGATAAACTGATTGTTATTTACCTATATCCTCGATTATCATTTGTCAGAAAGGAGTATTTGCATGAAAACTGCTGGTGTCATTGTTGAATACAATCCGTTTCATAATGGTCATCTCTATCATTTAAATGAAACAAGAAATGCAACAAATGCAGATGTTGTTATTGCTGTAATGAGCGGCTCTTTTCTCCAGCGAGGAGAACCTGCACTTGTTGATAAGTGGTCAAGGGCACGCATGGCATTACAAAATGGTGTCGATATCGTGATTGAACTTCCCTATGTGTATGCTACCCAGAAAGCTGAAATCTTTGCAAAAGGAGCCGTTTCACTTCTTACCTCAATGGGAGTAGACCAACTTTGCTTTGGAAGTGAGTCTGGTTCTATACATGAATTTCTCAGCACAGTCTCTTTTATTGATTCTCATGAGAAAGAATACAACGAGCGTATTAAATATTTCATGGGTGAAGGAAATAGCTACCCGAAAGCATCCTCTCTTGCTTTTCAAAGTTTGGATGGACATGAAGATGTTCTTGATTTATCTCAACCGAATAACATTCTAGGTTTTCAATATGTCAAAGCGATTCATTCTCAAAATTCTCATATGAGACCGTCCACAATTCTTCGAACAAAAGCCGGCTATCATGATCAGCAACTGACCGATACAAAGATTGCAAGTGCGACTGGGATACGTCACGAGTTACTTTCGAAAGGTAGTCCACTTGAAAGTATTCAATCTTATGTACCTGATCCTACATACAAAGAGCTACAGCATTACATGAATACATACCGCACATTTCATGGGTGGCACAAACTTTATCACCTACTAAGGTATAAACTATTAACCACCTCTCCATCGAAGCTCGCTTTAATTTATGAAGCTGAAGAAGGGCTCGAAAATCGTCTTATCTCAATTGCCAAAAGAGCTCCTACCTTTCAGAGCTTTATGGAAGCTGTCAAAACGAAACGGTATACATGGACACGCATTCAACGTTTTGCGCTTCACATCTTAACAGATACAACGAAAGACGAGATGAGACCAGCACTAGAAGGAGATAAAGCTCCATACTTAAGACTGCTTGGAATGTCTAGTACGGGTAGAGCTTATTTAAATGAGATAAAAAGTTCTCTCCCTGTTCCACTTGTTGCTAATATCAATCAATTCAATCATCCCTTTCTGACGATTGAAAGACGTGTGAGTCAGGCTTATGCACTTGGCTTCACAGATGAGCATCAAGAAGAATTTCTTATGAAGGAACATAAAATGTCTCCAATCATTTTTTAGAATGCTTATAAAAACAAGCGCCCAGCAAGCTTATCGATATGCTTGCTCGGCGCTTTGTATTTATTCTGCTTTTAATTGTTTTAAATAGTCAATCGCATCCTGAAACGTTTCAACCGGTACAATTTTCATTTCAGTCTTTATATCTTTCGCAGCTTCCATTGCGTCATCATAATTAGAATGGGCAACAGGTGCCAAGAATATTTCTGCTCCAGACGAATCAGCCGCAACAATTTTTTGTTTAATGCCACCGATCGGACCTACTTCACCCTTTTCATTAATCGTTCCAGTTCCAGCAATCTCATACCCTTTTGTCCAGTCTTCTTTTGTTAATTGATTATAAATTTCTAATGAGAACATCAGTCCCGCTGAAGGACCACCAATTTGATCCGTTTTAATATCGATTGGTGGATCTGTCTCGATCGATGTTGAGGTTACTGGACCTGTAATACCAACACCGACTTTTCCTTTTTCCGTGTTATATGGCTCTGGAAACGGAGAAAAACCGACTTCTATCTCTTTTTTAGTCCCTTCACGGTCGAACGTAAGATTTACGGTTTCTGACTCACTGTACGTCCCTAGCTTATCGAGAAGTTCCTCAGTCGTTTCGATGTTTTTATCGTCTACCTTTGTAATAAGATCACCAATTTCTAATTTGCCATCAGCAGGCATTCCCTCAATAATACCCGTTACGAGAACGCCGTTATTTGTAACCTCTATCCCTTCTCCTGCAGCTTGATAAGCAACGATGGTGGCACTAGTCTGAGAGTTAGCCATTACATCAAGCTGTCGTTGATGATACTGCTCATCTGTCTCACCTTCACGCTTAATTAATTCTTCAGGAATCAATTCATGGTATTCATTGAACTGTGCCCAAACATACTGCATAAGGTTCGCTTGTCCTACTCGGACAGTGGTTAGCATAAATTCGCCTTTATCTTCTGAACCCCCCTCGACCTTAATAACTTCATCTAATTCTCTAGCTTCTCCCGGGGTAGTGACATAATAAGGAAGGTCAATAAATGTAAATGCTGCAACTACTACAATAATCATGACCCATATAAAAGTAAATTTTTTGGTGCCTCTGTTCATTTATTCTGCTCCTTCCAATTCTCCACCGCTTTATGTATTTCATCAAGGTGGCGGTAGGCTGCTTCCTCTCCTATTTTGATAATATCAACCACATTCGTAAATGCCCTTGATTGAAATGATTCCAGTCTGGGTTTAATCATGATATCTGCGTTGATTTCATGTAAGCGAACCATTTCATTTTGCATGATATCAATACTCTGCATGATAACGTCAATAATTGATGTGACATCAGGTTCCTTTTTCACATCTGACACGTCAACAGCTATAACAAGATCTGCCCCCATCTCTCGTGCGACTGAAACGGGCACACGGTCAATGACGCCCCCGTCTACAAGGAGGCGGTCGCCAATCCGCTCTGGAACTAATATACCAGGTATAGCAATACTCGCTCGAACTGCTTGTGCAACTGGACCCGACCTGAATACGACCTTTTCTCCTTTAATGATGTCTGTAGCAACGATTGCAAGGGGAGGCGATAGATCCTCTATTTGCTTTCCATGTGTTAGAGTTTCAATTAAACTTCTCACTTTATTGCCTGCAATGAATCCCATCTTTGGAACTGTAAAGTCCAAATAATATTTCCGTTTGAAAAGGGATGCCATTTTAACCATCGAATCTACGTCATGACCCACACCGTAAATAGCACCTACAAGCGAACCCATACTGCTTCCAGCAATATAGTCTATGGGAATATTTTCCTGAATCAATACTTTTAATACACCGAGATGGGCGAATCCTCTCGCACCACCGGAACCAAGTGCCAACCCAATTTTAGGACGATTCATCATGAATGCCTCCCTGTCTATCCCTGCTTAATCATATGGTCTAATTGTTCCACACATACGTATATTTTAATTATCGGACAGGTTTATTAATGGAATTACGCCTTTGGGAGGAATGCCTCTGTGAACGTTCAAGTGGTAAAAACATTATTGCTTGCAACGTCTGTAACGGTCGTTGCTCTCGCCGTCATATTATTTCCTGAACATACACTTGAGGCTTCAAATAGTGGCCTTTCAATGTGGTGGAATATTGTTTTTCCTTCTTTATTACCCTTTTTTATCATTTCTGAACTTCTCATAAGTATCGGGGTAGTCCGCTTTATTGGTATTTTGTTAGAACCATTAATGAGACCGCTTTTTCGTGTACCTGGTGCTGGAGCATTTGTACTGGCTATGGGAATCGCCTCAGGCTTTCCTGCAGGAGCTAAATACACTGCCCACCTTCGGCTTAATAAAGACATCACAGCGATTGAAGGAGAACGGCTCGTATCATTTACGAACTGTTCAAATCCTCTATTTATTTTCGCTGCAGTTGCTGTAGGCTTCTTCCATAATCCTGCACTCGGTGTGATTCTTGCTGCTGCTCATTATGCTGGCAATATTCTCGTAGGTCTCGTCATGCGCTTTCATCACCCTGAAGAAAGAGAATATAGAGACATGAAACGCTCTAACCAGTCTAGAGTCACCCAAGCCTTTGTAGCACTTCATGAAACAAGAGTAACTGATAATCGTCCATTCGGTAAAATGATGGGCGATGCTGTCCACTCATCAATCAAAACCCTTCTTATGGTTGGAGGCTTCATAATTTTATTTTCTGTGCTCAATGAATTAATTGGCGTTATTGGTGTGGCAGCATTTCTTGCTGGTATTCTAAGGACAGCCCTGATACTTTTACAGCTCCCTCCAGAATTGGATATTCCACTTCTATCAGGACTATTCGAGATTACGCTTGGGAGTAGACTTTCAAGCGAGAGCACAGCACCGCTCCTAGCCCAAGCTATGATTACAAGCTTCATTCTCGCTTTCAATGGATTCTCTGTTCAGGCTCAAGTAGCAAGTATACTGGCAGATACTGATATCCGTTTCAAACCTTTCTTCTTTGCACGACTGCTCCATGGCGGATTTGCTGCTATTCTTACATTAGCACTTTGGAAGCCAATATACATTAACCTCTTGTCTTCAGGTAAAGTGACTCTTCCAGTCTTCCATAGGAATGATCCACTTACCTTGTCAGAAACACTGTACTTCTTTTTTCAACAAACAGGTCCGTGGATCACATGTTTATTCTTAGTCATCTTTATTGTGATGACTTTTAGGAGAAGTCGCACAATCGGCTAGTTATTCTTATACGCCATTAAGTTCTTTAGGTAGAAAAAGACCCCCGTTAGTCTAACGGGGATTCAGCATACTTTTGTCTGAGTGCATTTTCCACAATTTCTGGTACAAGATCAGAAACTGGAGCATGGTATTTTGCTATTTCTTTTACAATGCTAGAACTTAGAAACGAGTACTGGTTGTTTGTCATCATAAAGAACGTTTCGATTTCATCTTCAAGCTTTCTGTTAATCGATGCAATCTTCATCTCATACTCGAAATCTGAAACAGCACGCAACCCTCGTAGGATCGTAGAAGCTCCTACTTCTTTTGCGTACTCGATTAATAATCCTCGATGCGAATCTACTGTTACATTACCAATATCTTTCGTGGCTTCTTTTAATAGCTCTACACGTTCATCTACTGAAAAAAGAGTGGATTTACTTTGATTATTAAGGACAACGACTTTAATATCATCAAATACTCTCGCGCCTCGTTTAATTATATCTAGATGACCAAACGTAACCGGATCAAAACTTCCTGGACAAACCGCAATCTTACCCATGACTATTCCTCCTTCTCAACAGCCTGCTGTTCATATGTATAAATCGAAATCGTTGTTTTACCACTATAGGTTTCTTGGCGAGTCATTTTCAACCCAGCAACCGTTTCTGGAAGCGTGACTTCCTTCTTGTGTTCAACTACTATGGTTGCGTTATCCTCTAAAAGCTCATAAGTACATAGTTTTTCAAGATCATAAAGAATTTGTTCTTTATGATAAGGAGGATCAAGTAAAACAAGCGAGAAAGTCATTTCTCGTTTGTTCAGTGCTTTTAAAGCACGTTTTGAATCGTTGCGAAATACTTCTGCAGATTCGGTGAATTTCGTCTGATCGAGATTCCACTTAATAGTCTCAATCGCTTTGCTATCACGATCTACAAAAATACATGTTTTCATACCTCTACTTAAAGCTTCAATGCCTAGTGCACCACTTCCACCATAGAGATCAAGAGCTTGTCCTCCATCGAAAAAAGGACCGATCATATTATAGATGGACTCTCTTACTTTATCTGTTGTAGGTCTTGTCGACATACCAGGAACAGGCTTAATATGCCTTCCTTTACACTCTCCTGCAATGATTCGCATCTCTCTCACAACCTTATCCATTCCATATTCCTACTTATCCTACCACAAAAAAAGGGAAAGCTAAAATCAATGTATAAACCGAAAGTTGATGGCGATACTAAACGTAGCAGCATCGTTTCAGGTTAACAGTGCTGCTACCACGGAGAAGACTTACGTTTCCCCATAAGATCTTCCTCCGGTTTCTCCTCTCCCATTGCCTTAGCTTAACGGCTTAAGGCACCCGCAGGAAGTATTTCCTGCGGGTATTTTTTGTTTATTACATGGCTAAGTGGTAGTTGATTTCCGCTCCAGGATGTTCGCTTTCCGCGGGGCGGGCGATGAGCCTCCTTCCGCTACAATCAACAACGAAGTGTAGTTTTTATCCAAAATCTCTTTTATAAACAACAACGCTTAAGAATAAAGTGCTTTTTTTAAGATTGTTGTAAAGGTGCTCAATATTGCAATAAAGTCACGAAAAAGCCTTACGAAAAGATCTTTTAAATCAACCTGGATCAAGATCAAATGGTAGATCAGTTACTTGAATGCCATCCCAATCATGATGGATCCAATCTCCAAGTCCATCTTCTGTTATGCTCGTGTGGTTAAACAGATAGTCTTCAACGTCTGACAAGGATTGATTTGAAAGTAACTCTGCCTCAGCAGCAGTAATAACCCCATGAAGAACAAGAACAGCAAGAATGTCAGCAATGATGAATCCCTGAATTAGTTTTTTATCAATGGTTTCCTCTTCAGCATTTCTTCCTATCCAGTACAAATAGAGTAAACCTCCTACTAACGTAACTAGAAGCAGAATCGATCCCATAGAAGAACCTCCTTTCTTATCATTTTAATGCAAACGCTTTATCCTTTCCATCATAAAGAATTCATGCTACATTATGAGGGGATTTCTGAACAGAGTGAAAGGAGTACACTATCATGATTCAACGTTTCATCGAACTCGGAGAGGGCTATTCTGATATTTATGAACTAGTCGAACTTGCGAGAACCAATTCTAATCGTATTCATCGTCTATTACTGCTCAAAACGATTACAAAAAACCGTGAAGTCGTATCGCCCGTAGTTGTATTAAAGCCAGCTGGCGAAGGAAATCTTCAGCCACTTTATATTTGCCGAGAAGGCATTCCTGCAAAAGACCCATCTGTTAAGAGATTGCAGCTGTTCAAAGAGATTAGCGAGACATTAGAGATGCCAATTATTCCTATTGAAGTAAAGCCTTCGATTGATTTTAATGAAAAAGAGCTTTACTACAACTATATTATCGGCATTCTTAGACTAAATAACCTAATTCCTCCTCTAAGTTAGCCACCATACATAACTCTAAATACACGAAAAAAGCAGAAGTCCAGGCTCCTGCTTTTTTCATGTATTCATGATCATACTAACTATAATTGCTCATCTTATTTTACTTAAGAGTAGTGCCTGATTTCCGCTCCAATCAGTTAAGTATGATTCTTTATACAACTTAGAAAAAAGTCAAAATAAAAGAGCTAGAGGTCCTAAACCCCCTGTAACCTTTTGTGTAAAACCCGCATTTCTGTATAGAAGCAAAACAAAAAAGCCATCCACTAAAAGGAACGGCTTTCTATAGACCCATTTTATAATCGTACTGTTTTGCTTTATCAGGCTTTGCATTCTGGTATTCAGTTTGCACCTCTGGACGCTTAGAAGGTTCCACTCGCTTCACAAAATGAAGGGAGTTCAATCGTTCTTTCGTCACCTCTAGCTGATCTAGATTAATATAAATAACAACATACTTTTGTTTCGAGGAAACATAATGTACATTTCCAAACCTTCTTAGTTGTTTGGCATGCTTTAGTGACTGAATATAGACTGCTAAGCCAACTCGTTCTACAAACATGACGCGCTTCCCCTTTGCTTTTGAAATCTTCTAGTTCAAACCTAGCACGAAAGATGCTCGATCGCAAGAATGAACAGAGTGATGGTCATTTGAATATGTTTCGGTTAGGATAACAGTAGACTGTGTATGAGAAAGGATGCAATACAATGAACCTTGATGATATATGGACGCCATTTCTAAGCGAATTAGCTAAATCAAATGCTGTTAGCTCCGTTTCCAAAAAGAAAATCACCGGAATACCCTTTCTTTATTTTACAGTAAGTACAAACATAGGAAAAGATACGATTGAAACCTTAATAAAAATCGAAGCAGCTAAGGTTATGAAAGGTAAGCGGTTACGCATGGAATATTCCTTTGTCCGTGAAGACCGATCACATATGGTCTATCGTGTACGTTTTCTTGTTCCACAGGAGAAAATGTTTTGCTGTGGTAACCTTTGTCCTGATTGCATCCGCTTCAGAGAATAAAAAAACCAGAGCATGTTGCTCTGGTTAACCACATCCACAGCTACCGCCTGAGCCGCAGCCGCCTCCACAAGATTGATTATCAAAGAAAGGATTTCCTGATGGAACTTTGATAGAAGGTGAAACTTCTCCAGCGAGAAGGGAACATACTTCAACAAGCAATGATTCAAGCTCGGTTTCCGCCTTCTTAAATTCCGCTACAGCATCATGTAGGTCCATATCACGCTTAGCTTCACGGACCTTCACAGTTATAGTCATGAAGTCAGGATGGTACCTTCCAAATCGCTGAACCTCATCATATAGTTCTTTTAATTCAGCGAAACGTTTAATTAGTCCCTGTGCTTCCTTATTCTTTGCTAATTTCTTTCTTGCCTCATGATAGTCATGAGCAACTTCTGAATCTTTTATCATAAACCCAAGCTCCTCAGCCTGGTCTAGAATCATAACACTATCGAGAGTAGCAATCATACTTACACCTCCACCCTTATCTTACCACTTCAAGGAAGGCGCTGACCAGTCCTCTATAGCAAACAAAAGTGAATACCCACGATTTGGTTATTGACTTATTATGTATTCAGATCTATAATTTTCTAGATTTATGTGTTTTCATCTTAGAAAGGAAGACAAATAAAACTGTGAAACTTCTTACCTTTAATCCATTTCGTACACTCGGTATGCCAGGTATTTCTTACGTTAAACCAGATCATATGTTTAAGAAAATTGACGATATTCGCGCATCAGATGTGCTTCTCTTTCCTGAAAAATGGCAAGTGAACTCACTTGTTTATGGCTTAAATAAAAAGATTTTCCCTTCGATTCAATCAATTCAACTTGGGTTTGATAAAGTTGAAATGACAAGAGCATTCTGGTCAATTAGCCCTGACCTTATGCCATATACTGAAATAGCTGGCAGTTCAAAAGAAACGATCGAACGGATTCTAGATACTTTTCCTTTTCCATTTGTCGCAAAGGAAGTTCGCAGTTCAATGGGAAATGGTGTTTTCCTAATTCGATCACGAGAGGATTTCCTTGCTTACGCTGAACAAAATGACGTTCTATATGTCCAGGAGTATTTACCAATCGAAAAAGATCTTCGTGTTGTTTACGTTGGGAATGATGTAGTATCCGCCTACTGGCGAATTGGTGGAGAATCCTTCCTCAATAACGTAGCACAGGGTGGCAAACTATCTTTTCACAGTATTCCTGATGAGGCGCTTCAACTTGTAGACAAAACAGCAAAAGCACTAGGAATCGACCACGCTGGATTTGATGTTGTCTTTGCAAACGGGAAGTATTATTTTCTAGAATTTAATTGTTTGTTCGGTAACCAGGCGCTTGTTCAACAAGGAATTGAAATTGAAAAAATGATATTTAACTATTTACAGGATCAATTTCCACCTCTCGTTCCTCCAACGACACCTTATCGACGTATATCATAATCAGTGAGTCTCTTTATAGAGACTTATTTTATTTCCACTTCAATTTCTTTAAGGGATAAGTACCTGCCACCATCCTCTCGCATAATATCTAAACGTATTAAGTGTTTTCCTTCAGGAAGGTTTTGTACAATAAAGGCAGCTTGTTTGACGGTTTGATGCTTTTTACCATCAAGGAATACATCAATATAACCATGATAGTCTTTCTTCTCATTATCTTGATCAAATGAAAAATTGGGAATAACGCATTCAACAAACAAATCTTTATTCTTTATGCGATGATTAACGACAACAGGATCTGCTTTCGTCCTTGAAGTTACCTTTTCCTCTAATGATTGACTAAATCCAACTACAGGGACACAACAAATAATCATCAATAAGATGACAAACACTTGTTTCCAACCACGCCTGCTCACTTCCATTTTGTTCACACTCCTTTGCTCTTCAGTGTGCCCAAACCAAATAATTTAATGAGCGGAAAATGTGGTACAAAAAAAGACCCTAATTTTTCAATTGGGTCACTAATGCAAGCATCATATTTACCATGTTTAATTGGTTTTGAAATCGATCGACGCGCTGTGGAAACGTTTGGCCGTAAAACACTTTTGAGGCTTCTTCGAATTCCTTCAGTGCATATGGCTCTCTGCTTAAGCGTCGATACCATACAGGTTGATTTCTTAAGAAAAAGACCAAATCTTGTCGTGAAGCTAAGAAAGCCTGCACTTCTTCACGCATTAAATCCCCTCCTAATCATGACGAAATGGAAATGGGGAATGGGAGTGAATATAAGGTGCTTGTTGCTTTGGCTTGCTACGGAATTGGGAGAGAACCTCTTGTATCGAATAGACCGCTCCACTAAATTGTTCAATTCCTTTTTGTAACTCATCAAAATTCATTTGTTTAATAGCAGAAAGCATTCCGCCTGCCTTTGTGCTCTTATCATCAGTAACTTCCTCTTTATCCTCTTCATCGTCAAACCAGGTTTGATCATCCTCACCGAAAAGCATCCACTCCTCAAAAAGCTCCTGAAGTGTTTTTTCACCACTCTTCACCTTTTTAAGAACATAAGGATTCGCTTTGACGAATGTTTTAAATTCCTGAACTTTTTGACTCGCTTGTGTTTCAGGCAAATTCGCCACCTCCATTTCTTGCTAACCATAAATGGTCTTATTACATAATAATTAGACTTTTAACAATTGTGCGCCTATTTATTGGTGCATACGACCATTACTGGTAAAATGAATAAATAGCGAACTTGCTTAGGAAAGGAACATTATATGGAAAACGAGAACATACATGCGCTCCTATCAGAAATGCTTGAAGAGGCAACCAATGAAGAAAGAAAAAATCTCTATTCTTTGCTAGAAGGAATAAAGAAAAAGCAAAGTAACCACTACAAAACCTATTTAGCAGGTTACATGGGAATTAAGAGTAAGCTCATTGACGAGAATACATACGAAAGTATTATACCAAATAGAGAGCTTATTCATAATCCCCTCAAGATTGTCCATGGAGGGATAACAGCTTCTCTAATCGATATTGCAATGGGCTCACTTGTCCATCAGTCTCTTCCCTCAATTAAAGCAGCAGTTACGTCAGAGATGAACATTTACTACCTCGCTAAAGGGAGTGGAAAAGAACTTAGGTGCCGCTCACATGTACTGTTCAAAAGTGAGACTAGGTGGGTTGTGAAAGCAGACGTATTTCGTGACGATGATACAATGATCGCTACCGCAACGGGCAATTTTATGGTTATCTCTAGAAAGGTTTAATGAAATTCTGAGTGTAATATTCACGATAAACGCCAACTCCTATTTCCGTGAATTCTTCATTTAGGAGCGCTTCACGATGCCCTTTACTATTTAGCCACCCAATCATGGATGCTCCTGCGTCTGGGTACCTAGCTGCAATATTCTCCCCAGCATAGCTATAAAGCACATCGCCACTCTTCAATCGGTCAGAAAGTTCTCCTTCTGATGGAGAAGTATGTGAAAAGTAATTGTTCACACCCATATCTTTGCTATGACCAAAAGCCACTTTTGATACTTCTTGATTATAAGACAGTGTTTTTTTATCAGAAAGGTTTCTAAGAACATTCGTCATAGCGAAGATTTGCTTCTCCATAGCCGTTTGAACTTCTTCCCACTGACTATTACTAAGAGAGGCAGCTTCAATTAACTCACCTCGATAAGAGACTGCATATGGCCTTTGCTTCACAAGCACATGTGGTTCAGCAAGTCTTACGGCTCTTAAGCTCCCATTGAATTTATCAAAGTAATATTGCGCATATAATTTATCATGAATCTTTACAAGAGGTTTCTGCTGTACTTCTTCGCTCGTAAGTTGAAAGCGATAGTCATAGCCATTCACTTTGAGTGGAACTTCTTTTTGTGGTTTCATTTCACTAAAAACGGTTTCAGATTGCTCTCCCATTGGATAGTTCTCACCAGCTTCAACGTTACCCATAAAGAAAATGGTTACTACTTTTCCATCTTCAATCCCGATTTGAAAATATTCTGAACTTGACTGTTCATAAATCCACCATTTATATCCATAGGCGGAGGGATCTACTCGATCAGGTTCACCCAGCTCTTTAGTAATACCTTCCGTACTATTTCCAATCCACTTTTCTATACCCGTTAGTGCAGGTAATGGTTCACTAGTTACTTCAGGTTCATCTTTTGTCGTTTCATCAAGTACTGCCTTTTCCTCCGTTATAATCCGTTCAACTTCTGGAACAACTTTATTCCAGTCTATTCGTTCATATACAGTCATTCCGATAACTATTAAGACGATTAGCATTACGAAGCGAAGCATGTTTCTAATCATCGGATCGCCTCCATTTCATTGTATCTATTATGCCTTATCTATCCTCCGTATCGCAATTGTTTAACACTCCAGCCCACATATCGTATACCTGTGTCCCTTTTCTATGTGTCAAAAGCCAAAAACTCACAAAAAAAGAAGAGCGCTCAGGCTCCTCTTATTTATGCATTAATTTTTTCTTTAAGTAGGAAATAGGAAACAATTCCAACAAAACGGTCACCATCTAAAACAATCACTTCCGTTAGACGGGATTCATTCATTAATTCTGCAGCCTGTTCAGGTTTCATATCCGGAGACAATGTGACCTGTGGCTTTTCCACTAGTTCTTCTACCTTCGTAGTGCCAGCTTCATTATCCGCAAACCCACCAACTGCAATAGCACGGTCCGTGACAATGCCCATTAAATGCTCGTTCTCATCACAAACAGGAACGATTGTAACGTTCTCTTTTTTCATTACAGCTGCAGCAACAGATACGCTATCGGACGGTTTACAAGGTGTAACACGCTTAGCAAGTTCACCTACAGATACCATGCTTCGCTGGAGTGCAGCTCCTAACTGATCTCGAACAATTTCTAGCTTCTTATTACATGTGCTAATAATGGTTTCTGGAAATTCTTCATCATACTCCACACCATGAGGGTAATAGTGCTTTCCAACATAAGGCTTTCCCAGTTTAATTACAGCGTGAGCTGATTCAACCATTCCCTCAATTGCTACGCCTGGTACTCGAAGATAATAAATGTCACCGTTTGTCATATCTTCAAATTTATAATCATATGTAACTCGCTCATAATCCCATTGGCCAGCAAGTACTAAACCGTTTTCATGCATGATATGGTCTAAAATGGAAAACTGAACAATCGTAGATTCCAGACCAGTGTTTTCGAATTTCATTATTCGTTTGCCTCCTTTGTATTTCACAACAAGTCCACCCTCTAATAATAGTATAAGGGGCACTGTAGTTGCAATGTTTACTTACCATTATGCTCGATAATCACCTCTATATTATGGTTTCCAGTTGTTATTTTAAATAATTAATTTTTTGGCTATGTTCGCTTCTATTGTTGATTTCTCGATTTTCGCCTCATTAACATAGCCATTTTTCAAAAAAAATGGGGTAAGATTACCACTTTTGGTCAAACTACGATTGAAAGGAGATGAAGTAATGAAAAAGTATATCCCATTATTAGTAGTATTTCTTCTTGCAGCTAGCTTATTTTCACCCGAAACTGCATATGGACAAACTACATACACTGTTAAATCAGGTGACACGTTGTGGAAAATCTCCAAACGGTATCGGATTGGACTTACAGAGATTATTAACGCTAATCCTCAGTTTAATAATCCAGACTTAATTTATCCTGGAGATCGAGTAAATGTTCCAACCGGTAACCCGTCAATCAACAAATCAAAAGATGTTGGGCAGCAAGTCATGGATTTAACGAATCAGGAAAGAGCGAAAAATGGTCTATCTCCATTAACCTGGAATTGGCAGGTTGCAAGAGTTGCAAGATATAAGTCAGCTGACATGCGAGACAAAAATTACTTCTCACATCAGTCGCCAACGTACGGATCTCCATTTACAATGCTAAAAGATTTTGGTGTTTCCTATCGTAGTGCTGGTGAAAACATTGCTGCAGGTCAATCTACTCCAGAAGAAGTAGTACAAGCTTGGATGAATAGTGAAGGACACCGAAAGAATATCCTTAACCCTGGCTACACTCAGATTGGTGTTGGATATGTTTCAGGCGGCTCTTATGGTCATTATTGGACACAAATGTTTATTTCAAAATAAAGTGATACTTTTGATGGTAAGTTGAAACAATCGGCCCTAGGTGTTGGATAAACTAGAAAAATCCCTTCTCAATTGAGAGGGGATCTTTCAGTTTATTATTCACTTTCTGTCTCATCTTGTTCCTGAGGTAAGATCAACCTGGAGACAATGACATTAACTTCTTCGACATTAAGCCCAGTCATTCTCTCAACATCATGTTTGATGCGCTCTTGAAGCATGTAGCACGTAAATGGAATAATTTCTCCAAAACCAATCGCTACTTCTACTCGTAAGGACAGCCCCGTCTCTTCTATGCCTTCTTCATACTGCGATCTACTTCTCTTTCTAATCCCCACTATTCTTCTAAGGGTGTGCTTTACCGGTGAAACAATAAGTTCAACCCCTTCTGTTTCTTTAACAGCAACATCCAGGATAAAGTCGATTACGCTCTCAGAAATAACAAGGGTTCCCTGATTGATTTCTTTTCTCATGATGATGTTCCCCCTTTTAACCTTCCCTATACCTACTATATGAGAAGACAAAAACGAATTATGCGTTTTATAATTCGTTTCTCCCTACTGGTAAAGCACCATAGTCCGTACTATAATAAGGATAGATGGTTTGACTTAGAAAGGAGAACAAGATTGCCAAAGATCCTCTCAAAACGCTTTTTGCTCATAATATTGGTCATCGCTTTTTTAGCCGTTTTAGCGTTCTGGATTTTACCTGTTTCTATCCCTCTTATTCTGGCGTTTTTCAGCGCACTTGCTCTTGATCCAGCTGTTAAACTGATTCAAAAGAACACAAAGCTCAAGAGGTATTTTCCAGTTATTATTGTTTTCACCCTATTTGTTATTCTTATTGCACTTCTAGGCTACTTTCTAGTAACCAAAGTAATCACCGAAGGTATAGCACTTGTTGAGAACTCACCTGTGTACATACAGAACATTACCCAAATGTGGGACAGTATGGAATCAAATATGGAAGCAGTCTCGAAAAGTTTTCCTAAAGAGTTCGTTGAGGAATTTACTAATCAAGTTGACCGATTTCTTGAGAATACGAAGAATACAATTAGTAGCATCGACTATTTAAAAATCATCACCATCATTGTAACCGGCATACCAAATTATCTTGTAAGTATTCTGGTGTATTTAATTGCATTATTCTTATTCTTGATGGAACTACCTAAATTAAGGAAAAAATCCTATTCCTACTTATCCGAACAAACTGCTGAAAAAGTTCAGTTTATGACTGGTCGCTTATCTTATGTCATATTTGGATTTTTTAAAGCACAATTTCTCGTTAGTATTATTATATTTGTAGTTAGTTTAATTGGATTATTAATGATTACACCTAAAGTCGCTCTCCTTATGGCGTTTATTATTTGGCTTATTGATTTTATTCCAATTATAGGTTCAATCGTTATTCTTGGTCCCTGGGCGATTTACTACTTAATCACGGGCGATATTGCCACTGGTAGCCAAATGGCAATCCTTGCTGTCGTTCTTCTGATTATCCGTCGAACTGTCGAACCGAAAGTAATGGGACGGCACATCGGTCTCTCTCCTCTATCTACGTTAATTTCAATGTATATAGGGCTGCAGCTCCTTGGATTTATGGGCTTTATTATAGGTCCGATCCTACTTATTGCTTTTAATTCAGCACGAGAAGCAGGTTTGATTCGAATCAATTTTAAACTTTAAACAAAAAAGAAGCTACTCAATTTGAGTAGCTTCTTTTGTTTGTGTTGTTTTACCAGATCATTCCCATTAAAGCAATAATCGCAGTCGCTGCAACGAAGACTCCAAAAAAGATTCCCCATGCAGGATATTGATGACCTTTGTGGCTTAAATGCATGAACATATAAAGTTGGAAAACCAGTTGAATCCCTGCAAGGATCATAATGAAAACAACTGTGAATGCATCAGATATGGCGTCACTCGCCACAGCGATAAAAGCAATCATAGTTAAGAAAATCATCATGGCAAAGGATACAATCTGCTGTTTGAATTCCTTCTCATGTGCGATCTTGTGATGAATATCAAGGTGACTTTGATCGTGCTCAGATAATGTTTCTGTGCCTTCATGATGTGCCATTTAATTAACCCACCTTTCCCATTAAATAAACAACAGTAAAGATAAAGATCCATACAACATCGATAAAGTGCCAGTAAAGGGCAAATAGGTAGAACTTAGGTGCCGTATAGAGGTCCATTCCACGTCTTAAATTACGAATAATAAGAAGTGTAATCCAGGAGATCCCTACGAATACGTGGGCACCGTGAGTTCCTACTAGCGTGTAGAACGCAGAGCCCCATGCACTACTACGAATGGTGTGTTCATATTCATGTACATAGTGCGTGAACTCATAAATCTCAAGACCAAGGAAACCTAGGCCAAGAAGTGCCGTGACCACAAACCATCCAATCATGCGCTTAAAATGATTTGTTTTAAGTGCCATCGTTGCAAATACAGACGTTAAACTACTTGTTAAAAGGAGCATTGTTGCAATAAATACGAGCGGAAGTTCAAACAATTCATTTGCTGTCACTCCGCCATTTGTTGCATTCCTTAGTCCTAAGTATACCCCAAAAAGCGAGGCGAAAAGCACGGTTTCGCCTCCTAGGAAGAACCAGAAACCAAGAAATTTATTTTTTCCTTCTAATGTAGCCCGTTCTGGATTGGCAGGCAATTTGTTCATTGATTCAGGTTTCATTTGCCTTCCCCCCCTTCATCAGGCAGGTCTTCTTTATGGATATGATATCCATGATAATCGATAACAGAACGTAGAATCATCGCTAATGCGACAATAACTAGTCCTCCAATTGCGATTGTCCAATTAGCAAATATCGCTGCAAGAGCAGCTATGAAAAAGCCAAGTGACAATAAGAACGGAAGGATAGACGCATCTGGCATATGAATATCGTCAAGTGGTTCAGCAGGAACCATTGCTTTATTACCTGCACGTTTTTCAAGCCACCATGCATCAAGTCCACGTACAAGTGGTGTTTGAGCAAAATTGTATTCTGGTGCTGGAGAAGAAATGGCCCACTCAAGCGTTCTACCATCCCATGGATCATTTCCAGCTTTTTTACCCTTCACAGCAGTTTGGATAATATTCCAAACCATGATAATAGTTGCAAGTCCCATTAGGAATGCTCCGATAGTCGCTGCAAAGTTTGCCTCATCAAGACTCTGTCCAGATAGGTAAGTATATACACGACGCGGCATTCCCATTAGACCTAGGAAGTGCATAGGGAAGAATGTTAAATGGAATCCAATGAAGAAGAGCCAGAAGTGAAGCTTTCCTAGAACTTCGTTTAACATTGTTCCAAAGATCTTTGGCCACCAGTAGTACATACCTGCAAATAGACCAAATACAACACCACCAACGATAACGTAGTGGAAATGGGCAACTACAAAGTAACTGTCATGATACTGATAGTCAGCAGGCGGAACACTAAGCATAACGCCTGTCATACCACCTAGTACAAATGACGGAATAAATCCAACCGCAAACAAGTTTGCTGTTGGGAAACTCACTTTTCCTCCCCACATTGTGAAGAGCCAGTTAAAGATCTTTACACCTGTAGGTACAGCAATTAACATTGTTGCAACTGCGAAGATTGAGTTCGCAATCGGTCCAAGTCCAACAGTAAACATGTGGTGAACCCAAACCATGAATCCTAAGAAACCAATAAGTGCCGTAGCGAATACCATTGCTGAATAACCGAACAGACGCTTACGAGCGAATGTTGCAATGATTTCAGAGAACATTCCAAATGCTGGGAGCACAAGAATGTAAACTTCTGGGTGCCCGAAGATCCAGAATAGATGTTCATAAATAATCGGATTACCACCTGCTTCAGCTGCAAAGAACTGAGTTCCAAACAAACGGTCAAACATAAGAAGTGCAAGACCAATTGTAAGTGCAGGGAATGCAAAAAGAATAAGACCAGATGTTATAAAACTAGACCATGTAAATAGCGGCATACGCATGAATGTCATGCCTGGTGCACGCATGTTAATAATCGTTACGAGGAAGTTAATCCCCCCAATTAATGTACCAATACCTGATACCTGTAGTCCTAGTACATAAAAGTCAACCCCATTACCAGGACTTGTTGTTGAAAGTGGTGCATAACCAGTCCAGCCTGCATCAGCAGCTCCACCGAGGAACCAACCAAGGTTCAGTAGAATACCACCTGCAGTAAACAGCCAGAAGCCGAGTGAGTTAACGAATGGAAACGCTACGTCTCTTGCTCCAATTTGGAGCGGTATAATCGCATTCATGAATCCAAATATGAGTGGCATGGCTGCGAGGAAGATCATAGTCGTCCCGTGCATAGTAAGCAACTGATTAAATGTTTCAGCGCCTACAAAATTGAATTCTGGATATAGCAACTGCACCCGTAGTAGAATTGCTTCCAAACCGCCAATTAGAAAGAAGAAAGCACCGGAAGCGAGATAAAGAATCCCGATCTTCTTGTGGTCAACGGTTGTAAGCCAATCCCAGATAGGATTTTTCTTTTTATAAGCATGTGCTGACACGAATTAAACCTCCTTATTTCCGATGACTATTCTTCAACCTTTAGACCATTTAAATAGGCAACAAGAGCATTAAGCTCTTCATCATTTAATTGGTCTTGGAACGCTGGCATGTTGTTACCAGGTTTATAATCAGATGGGTTACTGATCCAAGCTTTGATGTTCTTATCTGTGTGGTCAAGAATGCCCGCAACTTTCTCTCGGTCACCAAAGTTTGTTAAGTTTGGACCTGTATTTCCACCATCAGCACCTACAGCGTGACAGCCAATACAGCTGTTAGCGAAAATTTCTTCTCCCTGTGCTGCTTGATCGGTAGCTGCTTTAGAACCAGCTTCCTTCATGCTTTTTGCCCAGGCTTCAAAATCTTCCTTTTCTTGAGCAACTACTTTGAAGTCCATCAAAGCATGTGATGGGCCACAAAGCTCAGCACATTTACCATAATATGTACCTGGTTCCTGAGCATTTAGCCACATTTTATTAACTGTAGCTGTATTCGTATCCATTTTCCCACCTAAAGTCGGAACCCAAAAAGAATGTAGTACATCTTTGGAAGCGAGTTCAAAATAAACTCTTTCTCCGGTTGGAATGTACAAATCTTGAGAAGTTTTCACGCCTAATTCTGGATACTCAAACTCCCACCAATATTGATGAGCTGTTACTTTGACTACGGTTGCACCTTCAGGTACTTTTTCAGTCCCTTCGTCTAATGCAAACGTCGCCATTACTGTCGGAACGGCAAGGATTAAAAGAAGAATAATAGGAACGACTGTCCACAAAATCTCAAGTACTACATTTCCTTCCGTTTGTTCTGGAATTTCATTGTCGCTTTCACCACGTCGTCTGAAGCGAACAAGCACAATCGTATAAATAAGTGCTACTACAACGAAAACCCCAATCATGATGTAAAGGCTTAACATCATGAGATTAAATTGCATCTCAGACCCTTCCCCTTTAGGGAGCAAAGTCGTTAGCTGTTCGTTACCGCAACCCGTAAGTGTTAACGCAATTACCGATAGCAGTGGTAAAAAACGCCAAGCATTTCTCCAACGTTTCATTTGCACCTTAAACCTCACTTTCTTAGTAGCTTTTACTCAAATTGAGTTATAGGAAGTCAATGCGAGCCTAGACCCGCATTGACTGACCATACTTAGTACATTGTTATTAAGGATTAATATTTACTGCAATCATAACAATAAATAGAATTGTAATATAGTTCAGTGAGTACACGAACATAATTCGTGCCCATTTAATATCATCCTTCATAAAGAAACCAGCTATTCCAATTGCGAGCCAACCAAAACCAAGGATAGCTGCTACTGTAATGTAAACTGGACCGAAGCTGTACAACAGAAGTGAAACTGGTACAAGCGCTGCAGTATAAAGTACAATTTGACGCTTCGTCATAGGAAATCCTGCCACAACAGGAAGCATCGGAATTCCTGCATCTCGGTAATCATCCACTCGTTTCATCGCAAGAGCAAGGAAATGTGGCGGTTGCCAGATAAACATGATTAAAAACATTCCCCATGCTACTGGACTTAAATTTGGATCAATGGCAGCCCAACCAATTAATGGTGGTAGTGCACCTGAAAATGACCCAACAACTGTGTTCAATGAAGTTGTGCGCTTTGTCCACATTGTGTAAAGCACAACGTAAATGACAAGACCTAGAAGACCCAATAGTGCTGCCATAGGTTCAACAATTAAAAGCATAATGGTACCGGTTATAGATAATCCAAGACCTACAAAGAGCACCTGGTTTGCAGGGATTTTCCCTGTAACTGATGGTCTTGTATTTGTCCTTGCCATAACCTGATCAATGTCACGGTCTATATAATTATTTAAAGATGTTCCCCCGGCAACAACAAACGCTGTTCCCAACATCGTTAAAATGAGCACCATCGGGTTAGCGAATAGATCAAACCCTGCAGCTACGGAAGCAACCCACAAACCTGTGAATGCCGTAATTAAATTATCAAACACAATACCAAGCTTCGTAAGTGTAAGAAAATCTTTCCAAGTACCTGACGGATTAGCTTCCGAAAGTGGACCTGGCTCCATTACTCGATTTGAGGCTTCGTATGCCGTTCTAGTTTTACTCAATCTATACACCTCCCTTTTCGTTTGACTGAAGAAGATCAGTCTGTCCATTGTTCATGTTAAACAATCTTATAAGAAGACTGTATAAGCCTTGTTGATTATTCGTTATCACGTTTACCCCTCCAGGTTTCTTACTAGCTGTTTAGAAAATGTAATTCAATCTTCACATCTTCTTATTAAATGTGTGTTACAGCTATGGTAAGATAATGTTGGTTTTGTGAAAGGAAGCAGTATCCGCAATCCTTATCCATTATAAACGAATCTAATTGTTTTGTATACGTTGTTTAAATGTGAGGATTCGTGTTTTCTTTTGTAGAAAGATGTAAATATCGTCTGCTTCATCACACATTCATTGTACTATGAATCAGCGACAATATGATAAGAAGGTGTTATTTGTGAATAAATTGTTGAAATTGTTCGGGATAATTACTTCCCTCGGAATGCTTCTAGTTCTTTTAATGGGAGCCGTTGTTACAAAGACAGGATCTGGTGATGGCTGTGGAAACTCCTGGCCACTTTGTTACGGAAAAGTACTGCCCGAAGCTCCAGCTCTGGAAACCATTATTGAACTCAGTCATAGGGTTGTATCAGCCGCTCTCGGATTGTTGGTTATCATCCTCGCGATTTGGTCGTGGAAAAAAATTGGACATATTCGTGAGACTAAATTTCTAGCAATTGTCTCAGTATTCTTGATTGTGTTTCAGGGCTTGCTTGGAGCTGCCGCCGTTGTATGGGGGCAATCTGATATTGTTCTTGCGTCTCATTTCGGATTCTCACTAGCTAGCTTTGCTAGTGTTGTTCTATTAACGATTCTTGCATTTGAGGCATCAGGTTCTCAGAAAAAGCCTACTGTACCGAAACGCATTCGTTACAATCTTTACGGAGTTACCATTTACTCTTACATTGTTGTTTATTCCGGTGCACTTGTCAGACATACCGGTGCGAGCATGGCATGTGACAATGTACCATTCTGTACGGACGGACAACTATTAGCGTTTACAGGTCAGCAAGGTATTCAAATGCTCCATCGAACAGCTGCTGTTCTTATCTTCGTATGGTTACTTTATATCTTAATTATTGGAATGAAAGAGCTTAAAAATGAAGTTACGATGCGCCGTGGAATTATTATTGCATTTACATTTGTTAGTCTACAGGCTCTTAGCGGAATTCTCGTAGTTGTGTCAAACCTTAATCTTTTCCTTGCTCTTTTTCACGGACTTTTCATCTCAGGTTTATTTACAGTATTACTGTATCTCGTTATGCTTTCCCTTCGTAGTAGAAGACAATAGAAAAAGCTGCGCAGCCGCGCAGCTTTTTTTGCTATTCTTTTAATTCTAATAGTAAATCCCCTGTTTCAATGCCTTCTCCGTTCGATACATGGATATGTTCAATAACACCACTTCGAGGTGCTTGAACAGTTGTTTCCATTTTCATTGCTTCTGTAATCATTAAATGATCACCTTTGTTAACCCTCTCGCCTTTTTCAACAAGCACTTTAATGACTGTTCCTGGCATCGTCGCCCCAATGTGATTAGCATTCGTTCGATCTGCTTTTGGCTTAGATGCAACCGCAGTTTTAATGTTTTCATCTTTAATTACCACTTCACGAGGTTGGCCATTCAATTCAAAATAAAGCGTACGCTTGCCTTCAAGATTCGGCTCACCAATTGATACGAGCTTAACAATTAGTGTTTTACCTTGTTCGATCTCTACTTCCACTTCTTCACCAAGACGCATTCCGTATAAGAACGTCGGTGTATCAAGAACTGAAACGTCTCCAAACATGTCTCTTACGTCTTCATACTCAAGATAAACTTTAGGATAGAGCGCATATGAAATAAGATCGTGACTCGTAACCTGACGATTTAATTTATGATAAAGCGTCTCTTTCAAGTCTGTGAAATTAACAGGCTCTAAAAGCTCTCCTGGTCTTGTTGTGATCGGTTCTCTGCCTTTAAGAATAATTTGCTGCAATTCTTTTGGGAAACCTTCATATGGTTGTCCTAGGTATCCTTGAAACAACTCAACAACAGAGTCAGGAAAATCGAGTGATTCGCCTCTTTCATACACATCATCTTCTGTTAAGCTGTTTTGCACCATATAAAGAGCCATATCACCTACAACTTTAGAAGAAGGAGTTACTTTAACAAGATCGCCGAACATCTCGTTTACACGTCGGTACATGCGCTTCACTTCATCCCAACGCTCACCAAGTCCAACGCCTTTTGCTTGTTGTTGAAGATTACTATATTGACCACCAGGCATTTCATGTTCATAAACCTCTGTATGAGGAGCTGTCATTCCACTTTCAAACCCACTGTAATATTTGCGTGTATCTTCCCAGTAGTGAGAAAGCTCTTCAAGAGCCTTAATGTTAATGTCTGGTTGTCTTTCAGATCCATCTAACGCATAGTATAGTGAATTGGCACTTGGCTGGGAAGTTAATCCAGCCATTGAACTTACGGCTACATCTACGATATCAACGCCTGCTTCTATGGCTTTCGCATATGTATAGATTCCGTTACCACTTGTATCATGCGTATGAAGATGAATAGGGATGTCTACTGTTGCCTTCAGTGTAGAAATCAGTTCAAAAGCAGACTGTGGCTTCAACAATCCTGCCATATCTTTAATCCCGAGTATATGTGCCCCAGCAAGTTCCAGCTCTTTTGCAAGTCTTTGATAGTAAGCAAGGTCATATTTTGTTTTGGATGAGTCTGAAATATCACCTGTATAACAGATTGAAGCTTCTGCCACTTTCCCTGTTTCACGAACAGCTTCTATGGCTTTGGTCATACCTTCAACCCAGTTTAAACTGTCGAAAATGCGGAAAACGTCTATTCCTGCATCAGCTGATTTTTCTACAAATTCTCGAATCAAGTTATCTGGATAATTTTTATAGCCAACAGCGTTCGATGCTCTAAGTAGCATCTGGAACATAACATTAGGAACTTTTCTTCTGAGTTTAATTAATCGATCCCATGGATCTTCCTTCAAGTAGCGCAGGGAAACATCGAACGTAGCACCTCCCCACATCTCCATCGAGAATAACTCTGGAAGCATTCGAGATGTAGGCTCGGCGATGTGAAGCAAATCATTTGTACGCACTCTCGTTGCAAGCAGTGACTGATGTCCATCACGGAATGTAGTATCTGTTAGCAACGTCTTTTTCTGATCCTTCACCCAATTCACAAGCCCTTCAGCACCTTGTTCATCAAGAATTTGTTTCGTACCTTTCGGAATTTCTTCACTATACTTTAGGTGTGGAATTCTTCGTTTTGAAAATGCAGGCTTTTTCTTCCGATCAAGGCCTGGAAACCCATTTACTGTGATGTTTCCGATATAAGATAGCATCTTTGTTCCACGGTCTTTTCGCTTTGGAAATACAAAAAGTTCTGGTGAAGAGTCAATAAAGGAAGTATCATAAACACCTGAACGGAAATTCTCATGCTTCATCACGTTCTCAAGGAAAGCAATATTGGTCTTAATTCCTCTGATTCTAAACTCTTTCAGGTTTCTCACCATTTTGGATGAAGCCTGATCAAAGCTAAGCGCCCAGGTTGATAGCTTAACGAGCAGTGAATCATAGTGTGGAGTGATCACCGCACCTTGGTAAGCATTTCCAGCATCTAGACGCACTCCAAAACCACCGCCCGATCGGTAAGCCATGAGTTTACCAGTATCAGGCATGAAATTGTTCTCAGGATCTTCTGTAGTCACACGACACTGAATCGCAACACCATGACAGTCGATTTTCTCTTGTGCTGGAATACCAAGTCGCTCTCCATGAAGATGTTCACCTTCAGCAATCATAATTTGAGATTGCACAATATCAATTCCTGTAATCATCTCTGTAATTGTATGCTCAACCTGAACTCGAGGGTTCACTTCTATAAAATAAAATTCCCCAGCCTGATTAACAAGGAACTCAACAGTCCCTGCATTAACATATTGAACATTATCCATTAACTTCACAGCAGCTTCACAGATCTCTTTACGAGCTTGTTCACTAAGAGATACGCTCGGTGCAACTTCCACCACCTTTTGATGTCGACGCTGGACGGAGCAATCTCTTTCATATAAGTGCAAGGTATTCCCGTGTTTATCACCGAGAATTTGCACTTCAATATGTTTTGGATTCTCAACAAATTTCTCAACGTATATTTCATCTCGACCGAAAGCAGCTTTAGCCTCAGATTTCGCTCTTTCATATGCATCAGCAAGCGCTTCTTCGCTTCTAACAATTCTCATTCCTCTACCGCCACCACCAAGGGCCGCTTTAATCATAAGGGGATATCCATTCTCATTCGCAAAATCCCTTACCTCATCAAGACCATCTACTGGACCATCCGTGCCAGGTATAACAGGTAATCCTGCCAAAATTGCTTGTTTACGGGCTTCTACTTTATCACCAAACATTCTAAGATGCTCAAGTTCAGGCCCAATGAAAATAATGCCTTCTTCCTGACAACGTTTAGCAAATTGCAGATTTTCAGAAAGGAAACCATATCCAGGATGAATGGCATCGATATGATTTGCTTTGGCTGTTTCAATAATCCCTTCTATGTCGAGATAAGCATCAATCGGCTTTTTGTCTTCTCCCACAAGATAAGCTTCATCAGCTTTATATCGGTGATAAGAACCGCTGTCTTCTTTAGAATAGATCGCTACAGTACGAATATTTAATTCTGTACATGCACGAAAGATACGAATCGCAATTTCGCCTCTATTGGCAACAAGTATTTTTGAAATAGCTGTCATGTAAATTCCTCCTTGAACTAAGTCAGAGTTCCATTTGAACTGCATTATCTTTCTTGATGTAGCTTGTTTTCTGTTCTTTTCTTATGTTAACAAAAGCTGAGATATTAATTAGAATACCAACAGAAATCATGAGCAAGATTAACGAAGACCCGCCGTAACTTATGAAGGGAAGCGGCACACCTGTAACCGGAAGCCAGCCCGTGATAGCACCGAGGTTAACCACAGTCTGAACACCGATCATACCAGAGATCCCTATGGCAAGAAGGCTTCCAAACGTATCTTTGCACCTAATCCCGAGAACAAAGCCTTTAAAAACAATGTAACCGAGCAATCCTATTACAAAAACTACGCCAAGCAATCCTAGTTCTTCTGCAATAATCGCCATAATGAAATCCGTATGTGGTTCAGGAAGAAAACCGTATTTTTGAATGCTCTGACCGAATCCCTGGCCAGTAATTCCTCCAGACGCTATTGCAATATAAGAGTTAATCAAGTGAAAGCCACTATCTTCTGGATCAGAAAATGGATTATAGGCTCCGGTGAATCTTGATGCCTGCTCAGGCGAAAGCGACATCCATGCACCTGCAAAAAGAATAGCACCAATGATTACAAGTCCAAAAATATGCTTCCATTTCATACCTGAACAAATAATGACAATTCCAGACGTTAACGCAATAATCATAGCTGTTCCAAGGTCAGGTTGAGATGCTACTAATGCGAAAATCAATCCAATGACCATTAAGGGAGGAAGTGCACCCCTTACAAAATTTGAAATATAAGCCTGTTTTTTAGAGTAGATTGCTGCTAAATAAATAATTAAACCAAGCTTAACGAATTCAGAAGGTTGGAAACTAAACGGTCCAAGTTCGATCCAGCTTCGAGCATTATTCGTGGTTGACCCTACAAACCTTACAAGAACTAACAAAAAAATTGAAATCCCGAGAATTGGTACAATAAATTTTCGGTATGCTTTATAAGGAAAAAGCATTGCAATAAAAAACATAACGAGGGAAACGACAAGCCACATAATTTGCCTATTAAAGAAAAAAGCACTGTTCGTTTCATGTCTCATTACGGCCCATACCATACTTGCACTGTACACCATTACGAGTCCAAACCCGCAAAGGAGTAATACACTAATGATTAACGAATAATCATAATGTTTAAATAGTTTTTTAATCATAAACTTCATCCTACCTGTTTATTTTCTCGTGAGAAGTTTGTACCAGCAACTGATTAACTCCATCATTGTTGTGCAACTGCAACACCGTCAGCCTTTTCTGACCGCTCGTCTCCGCTTTTCTTTTGTCCAGCTACGACTCGCAGAAACTTCGTCTTCGCTTTTCTTTGTCCAGCTACAGTGGGCAGATACTTGGTCACTTCGCCTTTCAATCTGAACACAAAAACCGTGTTCATTTTGAAAGACTCCAGTGCCTTGCGTATCTAAACGCCCACTTTCGCTTTTCGAAGTATGTATAGGATTCGATGGTTTTTGGGTTAAACCTGCCTGTCCCGGGTAAATTAGGGTTTATGGAAGATAACTTTCATTACGGTCCAGCCGTCTGATTGTTTTCCAAAGAATTTAAACGGAATGAGATTTGTTATTCCAAGCCAGAGATTAAAGAATAGAACCCAAGCAATGATTGACGGGTGGAGTGGAAGAAATGGTGTAAGTACAGCTACACAAAGATTAACGAAAGGACCAGCTAGTGCAATCACAACCTTGCTGTAAGCCTTTTCGGGTTGTGAACTGATTGTCATTCCACCGGCGAAATAAATGGCGTTAACTGCTACTTCTCCTCGAGCATGTTTCCAGGTAAATAGTCTTGGACCAACGCCCAGGTGAAGTTTTACACCAGCAGTAGTAAAAAAGTTCGCAGCTAGCGTATGACCTGTCTCATGAAGTAAAAGACTGAGTGGAGAAATGACAAGGATCACCATGAGCAAATCATTCATTCATATCTACTCCTAAAATCTTCTGAATTCTATTAAGACCTACTCGTATTCTATCATATTATAAGTTTGGGTTCGTAAGTGGCAACAAAAAAAACTCAAACTATCGAGGATAGTTTGAGTTTCTGTTATTTCCCTATACTAGCTTCATGCAGAGCTGAAAGCTGCCGCTCAAGTGACTCAAGCAGTTCCTTCCCATCCTCTTCATTTACAAGGCCAAGACGAACAGCGAAATCTATTTCGCGAGATAAACCAAACATTTGTGTATCAAGAACCTCTTCATACAGAGGACACTGAGGCATAGTCAAATTCTCCATTTGTACTTCGATGAGTTTTAGGATCTTATGCGCATCGGCCTTTAACAGCTCGTATGCTTTTTCACGATGTCCTGTTGCCATCCCAGTTGACAAATCTGATCCCTCCGTTCCCTTTCCCATTCCTTCTATAATCATAAAAGGAATGCAAAAAAATTGCAAGAAAAAGCAGGGTAAGTGTAATTAGAAGATACTTAATTCATATTGTGAAGATAAATTCTCAAGAAGCTTATTTCCTGCTATACTATTCCCTTTCGTGTCAAGAGGCGGGCTATACACGCCTATCCCCATCTCATTAGGTACAAGGCTTAAAATACCACCAGATACGCCACTTTTTGCAGGAATTGCTACATTAATAGCAAATTCTCCTGACGCATTATACATTCCACACGTGACCATGAACGTTTTCACAATCCTTGCAATGTATCTTGGTATAATTGGTCTTTCTGTTTCAGGGTCTTTCCCTTCATTCGCAAGAACCATTCCAATTCTTGCTAGGTCTTTGCAATTTACTTCAATGGCACATTGTTTCGTATAGGCTTCAAGCAACATCTCGACATTATCATCGATAATCCCATGCTGTTTCATAAAATAGCTTAACGCTCGATTAAGGTTGGCAGACTCGTATTCTGAATCAGCAACTTCGTCATTAATTCGGATGCTTGAGTTATTCGTCATATCATGGATCAGCTGCAGAATACGTCCAACTTTCTCTTCCACTGAGCTCCCATGAATCATATTTGTTACTACAAGTGCCCCAGCATTAATCATTGGATTTAAAGGTTTTGATGGAACCATTGTTTCAAGCTTTGCAATGGAATTAAACGGATCTCCTGTAGGCTCCATCCCTACTCTTTTAAAAACTTGTTCTTCTCCTACGTCCATAATTGCAAGCGCAAGTGTAAGCACCTTGGAAATACTCTGGAGTGTAAACATTTCACCTACATCACCTGCCGACAAACACCCTTCTTCTTTTGAATAAATGGCAATTGCTAATTTATCTGGTTCTGCCTTTGCTAGTGCTGGGATATAATCCGCTACCTTACCATCTTTCGTATAGCCTTTATTTCGTCTCACTAGTTCAACTAATTCTTCTTCTGTACGACATCTCATATTGAATCCTCCCGCTCTAACGAATTGACTCTCACCATACTGTTCCCCAAATGTGACAAATGCAAGCATAACGGGTATACTTGTTTTGCAAAAGATTTTGATTGTGGGGTGTACAAGATGGAAACGATTATACCCATTAAGGGGAAAGTCAATTATTCCATTACATTAGACGCGAGCGTATGGATTTTTGATGATCGAAAAATTGAATTAGAGGAATTCCTAAAATTCGACGATTCTTTAGAGAAGAATGAGAACGATTACATCAAGGCTCAAGCTGAAAGATGGGAACGAGAGCGTACAGGAATTAAACCTCCTGTTAATAAGAGTATTAAACGGTTTGAGAAAGAGCGCGTACTAACAGGAAGTTTCGTGATCCCGCTTGCCCCTTTCTTATCCAATGCTGATCCGATTGAAAATGGTCTTAATGTCCAGCTAGCTAGTGAGAATGGTGATGATTACATTCTTACGATGGAAGAAGCAATGAACGGCTTTCTTGGCTTTTCGAAAGACGGAAAGCCGCTCAGAGAGGATGGACCGGTTCATTTTTATTTTGGAGATGGATCAAATGCGCAAGATCCATATAAGCATATTTCAAGCATTACAATTGTTTAAAGAAGATCAGCCGCAATTCGGGCAAGCAGGGAGCGTTCACCTTTCTCAAGCTTAACATGTCCGCTTAGCGGCTGTTCTTTAAATTTCTCTACTACATATGTCAGCCCGTTTGTGTATTCATCAAGATACGGATGATCGATTTGCTGAGGATCACCGAGTAGAACAATTTTACTGCCTTCACCAACCCTCGTTAATATCGTTTTCACTTCATGCTTTGTTAAATTCTGCGCTTCGTCAATAATGATGAACTGATCTGGTAAACTTCTCCCTCGAATATACGTTAGAGCTTCTACCTGAATGGAACCGATTCCTGAGAGAATCTTTTCAAGCTCTCCAGTCTTCTTCACGTTAAATAGATATTCTAAATTATCGAAAATGGGTTGCATCCACGGTCGAAGTTTTTCTTCTTTCTCCCCTGGTAGAAAACCTATATCTTTTCCAACAGGTACAATAGGTCTTGCAATAAACAACTTTTTGTATTGGTTTAAATCTTCTGTTTGCATTAACCCTGCCGCCATAGCGAGAAGCGTTTTACCCGTTCCTGCTTTTCCTACAAGGGTAACAAGCGGAATGTCTTTTCGTACCAGAAGGTCAAGCGCCATTCGCTGCTGAACATTCCTTGGTCCAATTCCCCACATGTATTCTGTTTCCATTGCTGTTTTCTCAATACGCTTTCCGTTCATATCAACTTTACCAATTCCTGATGAAGAAGCTTGAAGCGGATCTTTTAAAATAACATATTGGTTTGGATAAAGTGGTCTGCCCTTTAATTGCTTTTGATCAATAAAATGATGTTCAAAAAAGCTTTTTAATAACTCAGCGTCAACGTAACGCTCTTCGTAGCCCGTGTATATTTGGTTAAATTCAACAACACGATCACTTAAAAAATCCTCAGCTTGAATCCCCATCGCATCCGCTTTTACTCGTACTAGAGCATCTTTACTGACTAGAATTACCGTTCTGCCAGACTTCAATTTCCCTTCTTCTAGGAACAAATTTAACGCAACCGCTAGAATTCGATTATCATTTGTTTTCTCCACGAACTTGTCTTGTAAATATTGAAATGATCGGTGATTCAACTCGATTCGGAGTGTGCCTCCATTTTCAAGGGGAATCGATTCGTGAAGTTTACCACGTTCACGAAACCCATCAATCATACGTGACACTTGCCTTGCATTTCTACCTATTTCATCCATATACCTTTTCTTGGAATCCACTTCTTCTAGAACCACAGCCGGAATAACAATCTCATTCGTTTCAAATGAATAAATTGCATTTGGATCCTGTAGTAACACGTTAGTGTCTAGGACGTAAACCTTATCCAACACTTCGCCTCCTGACAAGATTTAAGTTGTTATCACAAGTACGAATGGCAGTTGGGACTATCTACGTTTTTTATAATCTATGAGCAGGTGCATAAAGTTAGACGGTTATTCAGAAAATAATTAGCAAAATGATTTAATTTGAGACGACTAACCTATTATGGAGGTAATCGATATGAAGAAAGTTGGATTGAGTTTCCTCGGAATTATATGTCTTCTCGTAGCTTGTCAAGCTAACGAAGAACCTGTGGCAGAGAAAAAGGAGCAAACAGACCGAGTGCAATACGTTAAGCAGTCTGTACGGACGCCGGTAGATGAGAACCGCTCTGCTACCGACATAGCTCAGCATCTCGTAACAATTGCAAAACAAGTACCTAATGTAAATGATGCAACTGCTGTAGTGACAGGGAAATATGCTGTAGTAGGCATCGATGTGAATCAAAAACTTGATCGATCACGTGTAAGTACAATTAAATACACAGTCGCGGAAGCGTTACAGAAAGATCCTTACGGTGCTAATGCCGTCATTACAGCAGACGCTGATACAACCTATCGCCTTAAAGAAATAGCCACTCAGATTAAAAGAGGGCATCCTGTCGGAGGTGTGATGGAAGAATTAGCAGATATTGTTGGACGACTTATGCCAGAGGTTCCAAGTAAATCGAATAAATCAGAGCCTGAGCCGGTTCGTTCAAATGATAAACAACTACCTGGTAAAAATGAGAAACAGTTGAAAGAGCAGCAAGAGAAACAAGATCTTGAACAATAGAAAAACGGCCAAATCGGCCGTTTTTTTCTATGTTAGTGCATTTGATTTTTTCAGTTCAGACATGACAGATCGATCAAGTTTAGCAGCAGCTTCAGGATCGTATGTTTTCTCATATGCTGGTTCTACGGACATTTTAGCACCATAGAACATTACATCTCTTACTTCTTTAATTTGAAGCATAAACTTCGTAAGCTTAAGAGGAACACCCTCCATCCTCTCTTCAACAAGTACGCCTTTACCACCAATTGAATAAGTACTCTCGTTACCGATTAAGGTAATCGTAATTTCTTCATTCGCACTAATGTTCTTAACAATTCTCGACTTGCTATCAACCGCAAAAACGATAGAACGGTCATTTACCGCATAAAGCCATGAAATGGCACTTACATTCGGCCCTGTGGTTTCATGGTCGATTGTAGAAAGCAAAACATATTGTTCCCTTTTCAATAGAGTTAAAAGTTCACTCGAAAGTGTTGTATCCACTTTATTTGGCATGATTATCCCTCCATAATTAAATATGCTTTCTCGCGCATTACACTGCAAATCCCCTATTTATTCATGCTATACTAACAACAAGGAATGAGAGGTGTTTACGATGCGAGTAAAATGTGTCCTATGTGATAAAATTGAAAATATTGATAGCGGTAGCCCGCTTGCAAAGAAGCTTCGCAACAGACCGATCCACACCTATATGTGTGATTCCTGCAATGAACGGATCGAAACTCGAACTAAGGAGCGGAAAGATACAGGTGATTTCAAGCTTTACCATCAAGATGAGTCAAACGATGAATGGTAAGGTAAAGCTTGGACTTATAGCTGGAACAATTTCCGGTATTGCACTTGGCCTTATCTTAAAAGCAATTCAGGCGTTAACAGGTAACCTTGTGTACACACTCCTCCTCAATATCGACTTTATACCGATTATTGGGAGCATTAATTGGCCAGAAATCATTGAATTCGGATTCCATCTTATTATTTCACTAATTATTGGTGTTGTTTATAGTATAGCTTGCGCACGGTACTTTCCACGGAAAAAGGAAGCTCAAGCAGTCTTAGCGTACATGCTCACATTACCGACTGTCTTTCTTTACTTCCCATTAACTTACCTCGCTATTAAACCAACTCCGGACTTGATGGATCTAAGTTCAATCGGGTATTGGACTTTTGGACATGCCATTTATGCAGTGATCCTATTTGCGGTGTACACTATGAATGAAAAATAATGTGTTACAAGAAAGACGTGCACTCTGCACGTCTTTCTTTACATTCATTGGTTGTATTTCGGTTCATTCTGGATAGAAAGTAACAACGCATCAATCAGTTCAATCGGAAATTTCTTAGACTCCAATTGGTCATTCTTTTGATATTTCACTACATAATAATCAGGCGTTAATTCGATCACAATATCAGTTAGCCCGTGATCTTCTGTTAAAATCTCCTCGAAAAAGCTACTCGTATCCTGTGCTGCTTGATCTGTCTTCCTCTTATCTGCAACTACTTTAATACTAAGCCAGTTGTACATCGCATCCTGAAGATTCAAACGTTCCCTCCGGGTATTTGACATTAAGCTTCTTTCTTCTTGGACTGGTGTAATCTAACCTTATAAATAATTAATACGACAGCAGAGGCAACTAATCCTTCAGCTACCGGTAAACCTATTCCAAAAAAGGTTAAAGGGAAGCAGCCAATCACAAGTACAGCGTAGACAATTGCATTTTTCAATACTGGTAGTTTCTTAGCGAAACCAAGACGATAAACGATTATACAAAGTACAACGATAATTGCATAGAGTAAATAAAAGCCTAGCGTCATATTGTCTTCTATTCCTACTAACTTGGCAAAGAAGGAAAGGTTATTAGATGCTATTGCAGGTTCAGTATTCACTTTTACACCCCCGGATTAATATCGACTTTTTTACGGATTATTTGATGTATGTACCTTACTTCAGTTTACATTTTAATAAAAAAGCGATTCAAAAGGATGCCCCTTTTGAATCGCCTTAGACACCCTTACTGGGCTGTTTTTTTCTTTTTAGCGTTCTTTTCACGTTCGTTCTTATCAAGGATTTTCTTACGAAGACGGATAGAGTCCGGTGTTACTTCGCAGTACTCATCATCGTTCAAGTACTCAAGTGCTTCTTCAAGCGTTAGAACGCGTGGCTTCTTCATTGAAACCGTTTGGTCTTTGTTTGCAGAACGCATGTTAGTCATTTGCTTCACTTTAACGATATTAACAGTAATGTCATTTTCGCGAGTGTGCTCACCGACAATCATACCTTCGTATACTTCAGTACCTGGAGCTACGAAGATTGTACCGCGATCTTCAACGCCCATAATGCCGTATTCTGATGCTTTTCCTTTTTCCATAGAAACAAGAACACCAGCACGACGTCCACCAACACGGCCACTAATAAGAGGCATGTAAGTTTCGAACGTATGGTTGATAATACCATAACCACGAGTTTGTGTTAGGAACTCTGTAGAGTACCCAATCAATCCACGTGCAGGAACCATAAACTCAAGGCGAACCTGTCCTGAACCGTTGTTTACCATGTTCACCATTTCACCCTTACGCTCACCAAGGGATTCCATAACAGAACCAGTGTAGTCTTCAGGTACATCAATTTGAACACGTTCAACAGGCTCACTTGCAACGCCGTTTACTTCACGAACGATAACTTCAGGTTTTGAAACTTGAAGCTCAAATCCTTCGCGACGCATGTTCTCAATCAGGATTGAAAGGTGAAGCTCACCACGTCCTGATACAACCCATGCATCTGGAGAATCTGTGTTTTCAACACGAAGACTTACGTCAGTTTCAAGCTGCGCTCTAAGACGTTCTTCGATTTTACGACTTGTAATGTATTTACCTTCTTTACCTGCAAAAGGACTGTTGTTTACTAGGAATGTCATCTGAAGGGTAGGCTCATCAATACGAAGAATTGGAAGTGCTTCCTGATGATCGTAAGGACAAACTGTTTCACCTACGTTGATTTCTTCCATTCCAGAAACCGCTACAAGGTCGCCCGCTTTGGCTTCTTCAATTTCCACTCTTTTAAGACCAATGAAACCAAAGAGTTTTGTTACTCTGAATTGCTTAACAGTTCCATCAACCTTCATTAATGCAACCTGTTGACCAACCTTCATTGTTCCTCTAAATACACGACCGATTCCAATTCTTCCAAGGTAATCGTTGTAGTCAAGCAGTGTAATCTGGAATTGAAGTGGCTCGTCACTGTTATCAAGAGGTGCAGGAATGTTATCAATAATCGTGTTCATAAGAACTTTCATATTGTCATCCTGTACTTCAGGATCAAGGCTAGCTGTACCGTTGATTGCAGATGCATACACTACAGGGAAGTCAAGCTGATCTTCATCTGCTCCAAGATCGATGAATAGATCAATTACTTCATCGACAACTTCTGCAGGACGTGCTGCTGGACGGTCAATTTTGTTAAGAACAACAATTGGAGTTAGCTTCTGTTCTAGAGCTTTCTTTAGTACGAAACGCGTCTGTGGCATACAGCCTTCATAAGCATCAACAACTAGAAGAACGCCATCTACCATTTTCATGATACGTTCAACTTCACCACCGAAGTCAGCGTGTCCAGGTGTATCCATAATGTTGATTCGTTTGTCTTCATAGTTAATTGCCGTATTTTTAGCAAGGATTGTAATCCCGCGTTCTCTTTCAAGGTCATTCGAATCCATCGCACGTTCGCTTACTTGCTCGTTGTCGCGGAATGTTCCGGACTGATGTAACATTTGGTCTACCAGCGTCGTTTTACCGTGGTCAACGTGGGCAATGATTGCGATGTTACGAATATCTTCTCTTATTGCCATTAATTATTCTCTCCTCGTATTCTCGTCTTATATCTGACGATAAACTCAATAACTAGACCATTATAACACATATATTGCGTTACGCGAAATTTCTCTTCTTTCACCCTGAACCTGGTTATTGTACACTAGTATTATAAAGGGGGCTTTCCGCATGAACAAACATAATTTCCTTTTACTCTTAATGGCCATTCTAGCGGTTGCGAGCATGTGCGCAATCGGGGTATCTATAGCTGAACAAAGCTGGATCGGCGGACTTCTTTCTTTTATCGGAGTAGGTTTCTTTATGGGAATGGGCTTTCGAATTAAACGAAAAGCAGAACAATAAGCAATAAAAAGAGCTGTTTTTGCAACAGCTCTTTTTATTTATTGATTGCCTAACCAGGGTGAACAAAAATTAAATAGTTGCCTTTTTCTTCTTTCTCAATTCCGTATTGTTCAAATCCACATTGACCTAGAAAAAGACTCCAGTTATTCATATCATATGGTACGCCAGCAAAAACGACACCTGCAAATTCCTCTGTTACTTCTCGCATGACTTCTCGACCAATCCCCTTCCTCCTACTTTCAGGACGAACGACGATCATACCAATCCATGGTTTATGATTAGATGGTGCTTTGTTAAGTACGCTTGTTATCGCTACTGGTTTGTTATTCTCAAGCCATACTTGAAAAACACATCCCATCCCTTCATACATCTGGATATAGGAAATCAAATCTTCCTCCCCAGGTAACCTGCCTAATTCCTCTAATAGCCAATTATGATCGGACCTTGTCCAATCGTATAGGTAATTTACAAGGCTTCCTTCAAACTGTTTGCGATTAACTCGAATCATCTACTTGATGGGGTCTTTAGGTAGAAATTCTGGTCGAGTGCAGGTTGTATGTACTCCTTTTGCACTTGAGTATGGAATGTATGATTACCTACAAAAATGGTGTTTTTATCTAGGAGGTCAATGGATTTGTTATCAACTGTTGTACACACTCCGCCAGCTTCTTCAATCAATAACTTGCCAGCAGCAAAATCCCAAGGCGCAAGTCGCAACGAAACATACCCGTCAAGCCTACCAGCAGCAACATAAGCCATTTCAATGGCGGCACTTCCGTAAGATCTCGTTCCTCTAATCTTCTTAAGAAGTGGGGAGAATGTTCTAGGATCAATGCGGTGGTTCTCCGTTACCCACGTTGCATTAATAGCAAGAAGAGACTCAGAAAGCTTTACTGGTTCAAGTTGCTTTAATTTCTCATTATTTAAATATAAGCCTGTCCCTTTTGAACAATGATACAGCTCATCTTTTGTTACATCATAAATAAGAGCCACTTTCCCAACTCCATCTTCATAAATCCCAATAGAAATTGCGAAATTTGTTTGTTGATGAACAAAATTCATTGTTCCATCAATAGGGTCAAGAAACCAGATCACTCCGCTTAAATCTTCTACTTTATCTCCGAAACCCTCTTCTCCCATAATACGATGGTTTGGATAAGTCCTCTTAATACGTTCAATAAAGAATTTCTCTGTTTCCTTATCAATGTCCGTTACAAGGTCATTCGGGTTACTTTTCGTATCAATAGCATAGGAGGTAGTGAAAGAGGCAATAATTTCTTTACCCGCTTCCCGAATCCACCCTTTTGCATCTTCGTATACCTGATTCCAGTTGGACTCTAGTGTCATGATTCGATCTCCTTTAACCATAAATTTCATTCTATTTATTATTATGACAGGAAAGACAGAAAAAACGAACCTTTTTGCAAGGTTCGTTGATTATGCCTCTAGTCGAATCATTTCCTGTCTTAACAGTTCGAGCTTTACTTTGCATCGTTTCATCTCATCTTTATCACTAGCCGTCATTGCATCGTGTAGCGTTGCCAGTTCATAGTCAATTTCCATTCTCAGCACCGGAATCCGTTTTTCTGCCTCGTTTCTCTGCAATGACTGAATCACTTGTTTCATGGTAACCTACACCCCTCTTCTTTTCATTTAAGCAGTATATTTGATACCAGAACACAAGACTGAATATTCTGATATTTCTGCTTTGATTACTATATCTTATGCCTTATCTTCCAACTATGCAACCTCTTTATTTGTTAGTATTTTTCCTCTTTTGCGTATTTTTCAAACCTAGCAATGTACATAAATCGTCAACTTTCATATTGAACCCTTTTATATGGTAAACTAGCACCATTATATATTGTCTAATTGGAGGTTATTATGTCATTTAATGGTTTTACACATAGCGATTTTGAGTCATTCCAAATTGAAGGTCTAGAGTCCCGAATGGAAGCCATTCAGAAACGAATTCAACCAAAATTTGCAGAAATCAGTAAACAAGTACAAAGTGATTTAGAAATACTTACAGGTAATGAAATGCACCTGCACATTGCGAAGCATGCACGACGTACAAAAAATCCACCTGTTGATACATGGATGGCGTTTTCACATAAAAAACGCGGTTATAAAATGCTTCCACATTTCCAAATTGGATTGTTCGATGACCATGTGTTTATCTGGTTAGCTTTTATTTACGAATTGCCTGGAAAACAAGAAATGGCCACTTTGTTCCTAGATCATCTGGATGATCTTCACAAACAAATTCCTGCATCCTACATGATTTCTACTGATCATACTAAAAAAAGTGCAAGTGAAGCAGTTAAACACGCAAATTTGGAAAAGATTCTCACCCGTTTTCGAGATGTTAAGAAAGGTGAGTTCTTAGTTGGCCGTCATCTATCTAGTCATGACCCAATTCTAAAAAATGGAGAAAAATTTATAGCTGCTGTTAAAGAAACCTTTGAAACGGTGATGCCTATTTATAAACTCTCTTTAACTGACGATAAATAGAACCAGGAGGCATTGCCTCCTGGTTCTATTTATTCATTAACACCTTGTCACGTTCCGTTTCCCTTGCTTCTTTTACTGCATGATAAGTTGAATAGCCTGTTTCCTTGTCAAATTGTTTAAACAACTGTTTTTCTTCGGACTTCGACGGTACAACGTCTTTAAATTCATGATAAGCACTGACTAATTCACCTTTATTAGCACCGTTATCATATGCTTTTTCAATTAATTGGAAGAAAGTAACTACCTTGATAACCTCTTCTTTGTTCCAATCGATCGAAATCGGGTATTGTACTTCCATCTTCATTCTCCTCTCGATAAGGTCCATTTTGACATTATTTGTTCTGCTTCAAAATCAATACGATTAAATAATTCTTGAACAGATGGCACATCCTGAATGGCTCCAATTACTTGACCTGCCCAGGCAAATCCTTCGTCTTCTCTTCCTTCATAAATAAACTTCCTGTTTGCTTCGCCACTTATGTATGGTTTAAGACTTTCATAGTCGCCACTATGATTCTCAATATTATTGATTCGATCAGTGAACGAATTTCGAATGACTCTTGCCGGGGCGCCTATACTTCTTTTAATAATAGCGGTATCTGTTTCGCTGCTCGCTAGAATTCTTTCCTTATAGTTAGCATGAGCGTGAGTGCATTCCTTCGTTGCAATAAACCTTGTCCCCATCTCAATACCTTCAGCTCCAAGTGCAAGAGAAGCCATCAATCCTCGACCATTAGCAATTCCCCCTGATGCAATGACAGGAATGGAAAGAGCATCCACCACTTGAGGAACAAGAACCATTGTACCAGTGTCTTCTTTCCCAAGGTGACCACCACCTTCCTGACCAACAACCATGACTGCAGCGGCACCTAATTGCTCAGCTTTGAGCGCCTGTCGCTTCCCTGCTGTTAAAACTAGAACCTTTACATCCGTTCCTTTTACAAGATCAAAAACGGGTTTTGGATTCCCACCTGTAACAGAAATAATTCCGATCCCTTCGTCCAATGCTGCTTCGATCATATGTGCATAAGGCCTTCCGTGTTGCCCAATTGCAAAGTTCACTGCAAAAGGCTTATTTGTATTTCTTTTAGTAAGCTTAATTTCTTTCCTTAGTTGTTCTTCTGAGTTCATAGACATAGCAGTTAGTTGTCCAAGACCACCTGCATTGCTTACGGCAGAAGCAAGCTCATGGTAAGCAAGATATGCGAGGCCCCCCTGGATAATTGGTCTTTCGATTCCGAGTAAGTTAGTAAGACGAGTATTCCACATCATTCATATCCTCTCCTTGCTATAGACAATTCGAGAATCGAATAAAAAGTCCTCTTTGCACTAGTAATCACGTACTCAAAGAAAATAAAACTTGCAAATTGTGTTCGGGGTGATTATACTCAGTTTGTTTAAGGAATACGTAGGTAAGAATGCCACTGTAGCATAAAGATATACTACATGATATTTAATTCCATAAAAACCTGGCTTTCCACTTCTTATTGTGGAGAGCTTTATCTATTAAAGTATAAATAAAGAGGTGCTGGATTTGCAACAAAACGAAACACCACTATTTACCGGTCTAGTAAACCATGCTACTAAAAATCCGATTCAATTTCATATACCAGGTCACAAAAAAGGAAAAGGGATGGATCCTGAATTTCGTTCTTTTATTGGGGATAATGCCCTATCTATTGACTTAATCAATATTCAACCTCTGGATGATCTTCATCATCCTCATGGCATGATTAAGAAAGCGCAAGATCTTGCAGCGGAAGCATTTGGAGCAGATGCAACATTCTTTTCAGTACAAGGGACAAGCGGAGCCATTATGACGATGGTTATGACGGTTTGTTCACCAGGAGATAAGATTATCGTTCCGAGGAACGTTCATAAGTCCGTTATGTCTGCCATCATCTTTTCGGGTGCAACTCCAGTTTTTATTCATCCTGAAATTGATCCAAAGCTTGGCATATCACACGGTATTACACCGAATGCTGTTAAAAAAGCTCTTGAACAACATCCAGACGCTAAAGGTGTTCTTGTGATCAATCCAACTTATTTTGGAATATCAGCGAATCTTGAAGAAATTGTTGCCATTTCCCATCACTATGATGTACCAGTATTAGTGGATGAAGCTCATGGAGTTCATATTCATTTTCATGATCGTCTTCCTCTTTCAGCTATGCAAGCTGGTGCTGATATGGCGGCTACAAGTGTCCATAAACTCGGTGGGTCGATGACTCAAAGTTCCGTGCTAAATGTTAAGGAAGGTCTTGTATCAACAAAGCGTGTACAAACCATTATTAGCATGTTAACCACTACCTCTACGTCTTATCTTCTCCTCGCTTCACTTGACGTAGCGAGAAAAAGACTTGTGATGGACGGTTATGAGCTTGTGGAACAGTCCATTCAACTTGCAGAAAAAGCGCGTGATCAAATCAATGAAATCTCCCCACTGTATTGTGTAGGGAAAGAAATTCTAGGGACAGATGCTACGTATGATTACGACCCTACGAAACTCATTATTTCTGTACATGACCTTGGAATTACAGGATACGAAGCAGAGGTATGGTTACGTAAAGAAGCAAATCTTGAGGTTGAGCTTTCTGATTTATATAACCTTCTTTGCATTGTCACTCCAGGAGATACTGAGGAAACGACAAGTGCGCTTGTTTATGCGTTAAAAGATATGGTGGAAGCATTCAGGGAATCAGGAGGAGGAACAGCGAAGAAATTTGATGTTCATGCTCCAGACATTCCAGTACTAGCGGTTTCACCTCGTGATGCTTTCTACTCAGAAACAGAAGTCATTCCGTTTAAAGAATCTGCAGGTAGAACGATTGCAGAATTCGTTATGGTTTATCCACCAGGAATCCCTATCTTCATCCCAGGTGAAGTTATTACAGTAGAAAACCTTCAATATATAGATGAGAATATTGAAGCTGGTCTTCCTGTACAAGGTCCTGAAGATGATGAATTAAAAATGATACGTGTCATTAAAGAATATAAGGCAATTAAATAAGAGGCGGCCAGTTGGCCGCCTCTTATTATTCACCCTATTTTCTATCTTTCTTGTTGCATTCCGGACATCTGCTATAAAGTGTGCTTACTTTCTCTTCATTTACATGATCAATTGTTTTCTCACAAGTAGAACAAATAATAATACCCATTCTCAACACCCCTTAAGTAATTTTGAAAACGCTTCCGTTTCGCTTAATTCCATAATAGTGTGTCACAATTGTTTTGTCAACACTATATTGTATATCACATTATATTCTTTTTATGATCATTATGTGTTCCTTTGTTTCGGAATTAGTTAATTGTCAGAAAACTAATTTGGATGTACACTATACCTATGAAGAAGGGGGAATACTATGCCTCAAAGTGCTTATCTCGCTCCCAGTGAAGTAGAAGACATCACTCTTAACAAAGTCAAAGCTCTTCTCATCTATTACGAAGAACTAATGAAAAAAACGGGTGAGCAATTATCATGGTCATATGGAGACTCTGCCTACCCATATGACCTGGTTGAAAAGTCCGAAGATTCATGGTTTTACTTAAAAGGAAAAAATGAAAATTACAGAATGATTATTATCGGAATATCAGACAAGCGTATTCAAGTTGTTCTGCCAGATCAATCAACTCATGGAGATAAAGCGAAAGCGAATGAATTGTGTAAATTCCTTGCTACTAAATTGAAGGCAAATTTGACACTTTTCAATGGACGAGTTATTCAGCACTCACAAAAATAAACAGCCCGTTGGGCTGTTTATTTTTGTAGCGGTTCAATTTCCTCAGGCTTAATTAACTGAAAGTCTTTTTCTCTTAATCCAGTTACAATATCTTCTAGTGCAGCTGCAGTCCAATCGCGATCATGCATTAAGAGGTTTGCACCGTTTTGAAGAAGTGGTGTGTTCACCATAATGTCTGCAATAGCATTCTTCTCCTGATATTGCTTTTCCCAGTCATACCCATAGGTCCAATTCATGACAAGCATTCCCTCTTCTTCTGCAAGAGATTTGGAGTAATCAGTATTAGAACCAAACGGCGCTCGGAAAAATTCTGGCCTTTCCCCTATAATATCTTCTATTAGGTCATTCAACTTCACAATTTCTTCTCTTTGCTCTTCTTCAGACAATGTTTTAAGATCTGAATGAGTCATCGTGTGATTTCCGATTGCAAATCCCATATCATGAATTTCCTTTAAACGAGCTTTTTCTTCCTCTGTATCAAGAAAGTGACCGTTAACAAAAAAGATAGCTGGTGCATCAAGTTCTTTAAGCGTTTTTGCCATTTCAACTCCATTGTTATCTGGCGCATCATCGATTGTGAGGAGTACAGCTTCAGCTGGTGAATCGTTTATCGGTTCAAACCCCCAAAACGCTTCATTTAATCGATATTCAGGAGCTACCTCCTCTTCCGTTACTACCTCTTCTTTTTCTTTTTCTTTTTCTTTTTCTTTTTCGTCTTTATTATTAGTTTCCTCACTATCTTTACTAGCCGTTACCTCATTTGTTTCTTCCTTGCTATTTGTTTGTTGATCACTAGTTTCGTCTATTTCCGAAGCCGTATTTGTTGAACACGCTGCTACGAAAAGCAAAGTGGCTAGTGTGACCCATTTCAGTAAATTCTTCATCTCTCTCTCTCCCTCTATAGTCTCTATCAATCATATACCAAGTAATGAGTAGGATAAAGAGCAGAATGTCACATTTAACCATCTAAGTTGCTTAATTTAATTATAATTCTGACTAAGGAGCTGCCATGTGTTTTCCCTTTACATCAATGTTTACAACAAATATACTAGAGAACGTGCCTTTTTTCTTGAGTTCATAAGGTTTCTGTAAATCACTGGGAATGGTCTGGTAAATTGCATAGTTTTGGCAACAGCGGGCAACATTTAGAACAGTATCTTATATAAATCGTACTTTAAATGAATGCCTCGTCTAAAAAAAGAATATCTAGAAAGGTAATGATGTAATATGAATAAACTTACTGCAGTCTTTATTATTTCTGTCGTACTGTCTGTCCTCTTTATTTCATGGGGAACAATTTCTCCAGAGTCATTAGATTCTACGACTTCCTCACTTCAAAGTTTTCTACAAGTGAAGTTTGGCTGGTTTTATTTATTAGCAGCATCCGGATTTCTGATTTTTGCCATTTATCTCATTTTCTCGAAATACGGCAGACTTCGTCTTGGAAAAGAAACAGATGTACCAGAGTACAATCTGATTACTTGGTTTGCTATGCTTTTCTCAGCCGGTATGGGAATAGGCTTAGTATTCTGGGGTGTAGCAGAGCCGATGTTCCACTATTATGACCCGCCAGCAGGTGCAGGACCCGAATCTGATGAAGCAGCTCGTTTGGCTTTTCAGTACAGTTTCTTTCATTGGGGATTACACCCATGGGGAATCTATACGGTAGTTGCACTAGCACTTGCTTTCTTCAAATTTAGAAAAGGTGCACCTGGTCTTATTAGCGCCATTTTCTATCCAATTCTCGGTGATCGTGTTAATGGACCGATCGGTAAAATTATTGATGTTATCGCTGTTATCGCAACCGTATTTGGTGTGGCAACTTCCCTCGGGTTTGGTGCTTCTCAAATCGGTGGAGGAATCTCATACTTAACTGGAATAGAGAATTCATTTAACACACAGTTGATTATTATATTGATTGTAACTGTGCTTTACATGATTTCCGCTTCCACTGGAATTTCAAAAGGCATAAAATATTTAAGTAATACTAATATCGTTCTTGCGATATTGCTTATGTTCTTTTTACTTTTTGCAGGACCAACAAACTTTATTATGGATCTCTTCACTTCTACGTTAGGTTCATATATTCAGAATTTGCCTAGCATGAGTCTTCGCATGAGACCTTTTGAAGGCTCATCTTGGATCCAAAGTTGGACAATCTTCTACTGGGCCTGGTGGATTGCATGGGCACCATTTGTTGGTACATTTATCGCACGTGTATCTAAAGGTAGAACGATACGTGAATTTGTTCTAGGTGTTCTATTAGTCCCTACAATCTTTGGTGGTTTGTGGTTCTCGGTATTCGGTGGATCTGCCATTTCACTTGATATGGCTGGTACCGGTATTTATGACATCATTAACAATCAGGGAATGGAAGTAGCGCTCTTCGCAGTGTTAGAGCAATATCCATTAGGTACGGTTATGTCCATTATTGCGATTTTACTAATTAGCACATTCTTTATCACTTCTGCCGATTCTGCAACATTTGTACTTGGCATGCAAACAACAAATGGAAGCATGAATCCTTCCACGAAAGTGAAATTAACTTGGGGAGTTATTCAGTCTTCTGCAGCTGCTGTACTCCTTTGGTCTGGTGGACTCGGAGCGCTTCAAACGGCATCAATAATAGCTGCTTTTCCATTCGCTATTATCATTATAGGTATGATTATTTCACTTATAAAAGCCTTCAAAGAAGAGAAAGTTCCACCACGTCCTAAGAAAGATGAACACAATTCTAACTAACGGCAAGTAGCCACCACCGATTGTTCGGTGGTGGCTCTTTTATGTACAATGATTGACTGTTAACTAATGACTAATACTAGTTCTGTAATGAGATAAAGTGTAGTAGAAAGAATCATCAATATGAGAATCACTTTGTTTTTAGAAATAAGTCTAACTGTTAATGTGCAAATTAGATAAAGAAATACAAAGAATAGCATGACTTTATATGATAAGTGATCATGTCCAGATTGGTGGATAATAAGAAAAAATGCGAACCAAATACATAGTTGAATGAATAGAACTCCCCCATGTCTTAGCAAGCGGTTCCCTCCTTACGCTGAACATATATGCAGGAATAGTCTTCAGTATGTGTCTTTATCTAATTTAACAACAAATTAAAGATAGAAAAAAGCTATTTCCGTAGACAATACCTCTTTCAAGAACAACAATTTTTTCGCAGGCCTTTTTTGCTATTAGATTTGTGGTTAATTTCCTCTCAAATTTGCTAAGTGTGCTTTTTAAAATTATTTCAAAAGCAACAAACTTTCAGAAAAGAGCCTTATACTTATGAAAAGAACCTAGAAAAAAGACCCGGTGAGTAATTCACCGGGTCTTAGTATTCGCATTAACCAATATGAATTGGAGTACCAAGAGCTACTTCTGCAGCTTCCATAGTAATTTCTCCAAGTGTTGGGTGTGCGTGAATTGTAAGTGCAATATCTTCAGCTGTCATACCAGCTTCAATTGCAAGTCCAAGCTCTGCAATCATGTCAGAAGCGTTAGGCCCCGCAATTTGTGCACCAATAACAAGTCCATCTTCTTTACGTGTGATTAGCTTCATAAAGCCTTCACTATCGTTTAGAGAAAGAGCACGACCGTTAGCACCGAATGGGAACTTAGAAGCTTTCGCATCAAATCCTGCATCTTTTGCTTCCTGTTCAGAGTAGCCAACTGATGCCAATTCAGGCTCAGAGAAGACAACCGCAGGAATCGCAAGATAGTCGATGACAGAATTCTCACCGCTAATTGCTTCAGCAGCAACTTTACCTTCATAAGAAGCTTTGTGAGCAAGTGCAGGACCTTCAACAATATCACCAATTGCATAGATATTATCGAAGTTCGTGCGACACTGCTTATCGATCTTAACAAGTCCTTTGTCTGTCATATCGATACCAAGCTCTTCAAGACCAATTTCATTTGTGTTCGGCTTACGCCCAACTGTAACTAGTACATAATCAGCGTCGAACGTTTTTGTTTCGCCTTTGATTTCTGCAGTTACTGTTACGCCATCTTCTGTTTCTTCAACGCCTTGAGCAAGAGCTTCAGTAATGATTTCAACATTACCTTTCTTCTTCAAACGACGAGAAACAAGTGAGCTCATTTGCTTTTCAAATCCAGGAAGGATTTGTTTAGTACCTTCAAGAATTGTTACTTCAGTACCAAAGTTAGCATAAACAGAACCTAGCTCGATTCCGATATAACCTCCACCGATAACAACCATTTTCTTAGGTACTTCATCAAGTGCAAGTGCACCTGTTGAAGAAAGAACGCGCTTGCTCCACTTAAAGCTTGGAAGCTCAATAGGGCGTGATCCTGTTGCAATAATACAATTGTTAAACGTATATGTTTGAGAGTTCTTCTCGTCCATAATACGAACAGTGTTCTTATCTACGAAATAAACTTCGCCGCTAATAACATCGACTTTGTTTGATTTCATAAGTCCAGCAACACCGCCGGTAAGTTTATCGACTACAGAAGATTTCCATTCTTGAACTTTCTTCATGTCGACGTTAACGTTCTCTGCAGTAATTCCGATATCATCAGAATGTTTTGCAGATTCGTATTTATGAGATGCGTTAATTAATGCTTTAGAAGGAATACAGCCGACGTTTAAACAAACACCGCCTAGAGTACCTTTGTCAGCAATTGCAACCTTCTGACCAAGCTGTGCTGCACGGATTGCAGCAACATATCCACCTGGTCCAGCTCCTACTACAAGTGTGTCTAATTCGATTGGAAAATCTCCTACTACCATATTATTACGCCTCCATCATTAAGAGTTGTGGATCGTTCAACAGACGCTTGATGTGGTTAAGAGCAAGTTGTGCTGTTACGCCATCAATAAGTCTGTGGTCGTAGCTGATCGATAGAGCAAGTACAGGTGCAGCAACGATTTCGCCGTCGATAACAACTGGCTTCTCCTCAATACGACCAATACCAAGAATAGCAGCATCTGGATTGTTGATGATTGGTGTAAACCATTGACCACCAGCAGAACCCAGGTTAGAAATTGTACATGTGCTACCTTTCATATCGTCCCCTGATAGTTTACCATCGCGAGCTTTTTTAGCCAACTCATTAATTTCAGATGAAACATTAAGAAGTGGCTTACGGTCTGCTTCTTTCACAACTGGAACAACGAGTCCAGCGTCAGTATTAGCAGCGATACCGATGTTGTAGTAATGCTTGTGTACGATTTCGTCAGTTGAATCGTCAATTGACGCGTTAAGCATTGGGAATTCACGAAGTGCAGAAACAAGTGCCTTAACAACATATGGAAGGTAAGTTAGCTTCACATCTTTGTCTGCAGCATATTGCTTGAACTTCTTACGGTGTGCTACAAGGTCTGTTACAACAACTTCGTCCATGTGCGTTACGTGTGGTGCAGTATGCTTAGAGTTAACCATTGCCTTCGCAATAGCTTTACGCATACCTTTCATCTTCTCACGTGTTTCAGGCTGTGCTGATGCTGCAGCAGGCTGTTGTTTTGTTTCTTGAGTAGATGTCTCAGCCTTCTCTTCTGAAGCTTTCGGAGCTTCAGTTGATTCAGGTGCTGCTTCTCCGCCGCCATTAACGTGGTTATCGATATCTTCTTTAACAACTCGTCCATTTTTACCTGAACCAGAAACTTTAGTTATGCTAACACCGTTTTCGCGAGCATACTTACGTACGGCAGGCATTGCGATGACGCGTTTTGTTGGATCCGTTTCTTCGTCGTCTTCAGGAAGTGGTTTAGATCCAGCGCTATCTTCTTTCGCTTCTGATTTAGCTTCTGCTTTAGGAGCTTCTTCTTCAGCTTGTGGCTGTTCAGCTGCTGGTTCTTCTTCTGCATCTTCATAACCTTCTGCGTCGAAAGTGATGACTACATCGCCAACGATAACAGTCGCGCCTTCTTCTGCGTGAACTTCTTTAACCGTTCCGTCTACTGGAGAAGGAATTTCAACAACAGCTTTGTCGTTTTGTACTTCTGCAAGAATATCGTCTTCTTTAACTTCGTCTCCGGATTTAACAAACCATTTTACGATTTCGCCTTCATGGATACCTTCACCGATATCCGGCATCTTGAATTGAAATGCCACGGGACTTCGCCTCCTAATTGTAGAAAAATTTAGCTTATATAAATTCTGAAGCGAAGCGCGGATCGCAGCTTCACTTCATGTTTTTTTATTAACGATTAATTAAAAATTAACAACTTGTGTTGCTTTTTCAATGATGTCAGTGTGATCTGGAAGCCATACATCTTCTGCTGCCGAGAATGCAAATACTGTATCAGGAGCCGTTACACGAAGCACTGGAGCTTCTAGGCTAAGAATTGCGCGATCGTTAATTTCTGCAACGACGTTAGCAGCAATACCAGCTTGTTTCTGAGCTTCCTGTACAACGATTGCGCGATTGGTTTTCTCAACAGAAGCAATGATTGTATCGATATCGAGCGGGCTAACCGTACGAAGATCGATTACTTCAGCGCTAATGCCATCCTTCTCTAGCTCTTCTGCAGCTTTAAGTGATGCTTGTACCATTGCACCGTAAGTAACGATTGTAATGTCAGTACCTTCACGCTTCACTTCAGCTTTACCAATTTCAATTGTGTATTCTTCTTCAGGAACTTCCTGACGGAAAGAACGATAAAGCTTCATGTGCTCAAGGAAAATAACTGGATCATTATCACGAATCGCAGAAATAAGAAGACCTTTCGCATCATATGGGTTTGAAGGAATAACGACTTTAAGTCCTGGCTGTTGAGCCATAAGCCCTTCAAGGCTATCTGCGTGAAGTTCTGGTGTCTTAACGCCACCACCGAATGGTGAACGAACAGTAATTGGGGCGTGGAAAGAGCCGCCTGAACGATAACGAAGACGTGCCATTTGACCGGAAATAGCATCCATTACTTCGTATACAAATCCAAAGAACTGAACTTCTGGTACTGGACGGAATCCAGTTAATGCAAGACCGATAGACATGCCACCGATTCCTGACTCTGCAAGTGGAGTATCGAATACGCGATCTTCACCAAATTCCTTTTGAAGTCCTTCTGTCGCACGGAAAACGCCGCCGTTTTGACCTACGTCTTCACCAAATACGAGTACGTTCTCGTCATTTTTCAACTCCGTACGCATCGCATCAGTGATTGCTTGAATCATTGTCATTTGCGCCATAGCTTACTTCGACTCCTTTGCACTATATTGTTCGTATTGCTCACGAAGGTTGTAAGGAAGCTCTTCATACATATGAGAAATGAGGTCCGTTACTTTCTGCTTCGGAGTTTGATCAGCTTGCTTAATTGCAGCTTTAATTTCAGCTTTCGCTTTATCTACAACTTCGTTTTCTTTCTCTTCATTCCAAAGGTCTTTGCTTTCAAGATACTTGCGGAAACGAACGATTGGATCTTTCTTTTCCCACTCGCTATCAAGATCTTCAGAACGGTAACGAGTTGGATCATCGCCAGCCATTGTATGTGGACCATAACGGTAAGTCATTGTCTCAATTAGAGTTGGGCCTTCACCGTTAATTGCACGCTCACGAGCATCAGTTACTGCTTTATAAACAGCAAGAACGTCCATACCGTCTACCTGTACTCCCTGAATACCAGCAGCAACAGCTTTTTGAGCGATTGTTTTCGCTGCAGATTGCTTTTCAACTGGAACTGAAATTGCAAAACGGTTGTTTTGAACAACGAAGATTGCTGGAGCAGCATACGCACCTGCAAAGTTCATTCCTTCGTAGAAATCACCTTGAGAAGCACCACCGTCACCAGTGTAAGTAATTGCTACGTTTTTCTTGCCTTTTTTCTTAAGTCCAAGTGCAACACCAGCAGTTTGCGTGATTTGAGCCCCAATGATGATTTGTGGGCTTAACACGTTTAGGCCGTCAGCCTGGTTTCCTACATAGTGACCACGTGAGAATAAGAATGCTTTATATAATGGAAGACCGTGCCAGATGATCTGTGGAACATCACGGTAACCTGGAAGAATCCAGTCTTCCTTATCAAGTGCGTATTGACTTCCTAGTTGTGATGCTTCCTGTCCAGCAGTAGGCGCGTAGAAACCAAGACGCCCCTGACGGTTCAACGAGATTGAACGCTGATCAAGAATTCGTGTGTACACCATACGGTGCATCAATTCTTGAAGCTGCTCGTCTGATAGTTCAGGCATCGCTTCTTTGTTAACGATTTCGCCATTTTCATTTAGAATCTGGAACATTTCAAATTGGCCTTCGATGTTTTCGATGGTTTTTGTTCCCATACCTTTCACCTCATCCTTTCATTCATAAAGAGATAGATTATTTAATTGCATTAGCAATTGTGAGTGGGTCGTTCAGTTTACAGACATAACTAGCATGTCCATTTCAACGTTATTAAATGACATATTTCATTCATTAAATTGCTTTACTTAAGACATCACTCAATGTCATACCCTTATTTCTGAAGAAATAATCCCTAGTACTATGTATTACTGCGTTTAATAGTCTGTATCAGTAAGAATAAGGGAGTGCTTCTCTTCATGAGTAAGTTCGTTTTTAAGTTTACAATACAGTAAGTTTCAAGTCAATTGATTGATTTCTTATTTACATATTACTTACCAAATATTATCTGTTACATTCTAATTACCGAAACTGTATTAGTGTAAATAATAGGAAAGATATACATAATCAAACGCAAATAGATAATGTCCGAAAGCCTATGAAATAAAAAAACCACTCAATTTGAGTGGTTTCCATCATTATTCACCGTAGTTAACATCTAATTCTGCTGATTTATAAAAATCTTTTTTAGCATCATTAAATTCCTTTGTGAACTTATTAAAGGCGTCTTTTTGTTCAGCTACTTTGCTGTATTGTTCGTTGATTGCTTTAATTTGATCTTGAAGTTGTTCTAAAGTAAGCTCTTTATCTTGAAGTGAGCTATATAATTTCTTATCTTCTTTTATACCAGCTTTATATTCACTATGTAACTTTTTATATGCATTATAGCGCTTGTCCATTTTGTCGATAAGCGTATTTGCATCTTCCTTTACCTTGCCTTCAAGGTCGTCGTTTAAGTCTTTAATTTCCTCAAATTCTTTGTAAGCTTCATCTATGCTTTCTTTTTCTTTCTTTAAGTACTCAAGTCTTTTATCGGTGTATTCTTCAGCTTCTTTAGAAAGCTTCTCGATTTTTTCAAACTCGTCCATACTTAGTGCCACAATTTCATTATAAATATCTTGTTCTTTCTTTTCTGCTTTAGCCAATGGCTTTTGCTGTTCTCTAAACTGATCTTCGAGAGCAACTGTCTCCTCTAAGTGGTCGTACATTTTTTCCTCTGTACTACTACCAAATTGACAACCGGCTAAACCAACCATGAGAAAACAGAAAAATAGAGAAATAATTCCTAAACGATATTTACGCAACAAAAGAAGTCCCCCCACATATCCAATTGATTCCAATATAATTATACCTTGATTACTATACCATAATACGGTAACCAATAGAACAGTCCATTTTTCATATTATATTGTTTTAATTCGCCTTCACAGAAACAACGCTCTCACATATTCAAATAAATAGGATACTTAATCGCTTACTAATTGCAAAAACATTTATACCTCTGGCTGATATGTTAAATTGGGGTTAATCAGTTTATTTCATTACTTTATCCTTTATTCCTTCAATAAAGTTGAATATACTTATATAGTAGGAAGACCGTTTTGAATAGGAGTGAAACAGTACATGTTAACAATGAAAGATATTAAAAGAGAAGGAGATCCGATTCTAACCGAGCAGGCTAAGGAGATTGAATTGCCAGCTACAGATGAGGAGAAACAAATTCTTCGCGACATGCAGCAATTTCTAATTAATAGTCAGGATCCAGAAACTGCTTCAAAATACGAGCTACGTTCAGGAATTGGAATTGCAGCACCACAAATTGGTATTGGAAAACGAATGATAGCTGTACATGTAACAGACCATAGAGGAACGTTATATAGCTATGGATTAATGAATCCCAAAATCATCAGTCATTCAGTTGAGAAAACATTTCTTGATGGAGGCGAAGGCTGTCTATCTGTTGATCGTGAAGTGCCAGGGGCAGTACCAAGGTTTGCAAGAATTACAGTGAAAGGGATAGACGCTGAGGGTGAAACTGTAAAAGTCAGATTAAAGGGTCTACCATCGATCGTTGTCCAACACGAAATTGATCACCTTGACGGGATCATGTTTTATGATCGCATTAATAATGAGGAAGCTAGTGAATTATCCCCCCTCAATCGATAAGTATCTTACTAAAAGGCTCTTTTCGTATACATTGCTGCTATAAGAGTTGGTTAATTACCGCTCCAATTAGCAAAGTGTGGCTTTTTATATAAAAAATCATTCAATAGCAACAATCTTTTAGAAAACAGCCAATAAAAAAAAGGATCGCGCAATCATTGCGCGATCCTTTTTTATTGGCCATGTTAGCTCATATTGATCGATTTTTGGCTTATTTGTGTCATTCAGCTCTGCTGATTGGTAACCACAGGGCGTAAATAAGCCATGAATCATCACTATTCATTAACATAGCTTTTTAAAAGAGATTGTTGCTCTTAAACTGTATAAATACCACGCATAGATGGTAGGAGCGAAGATTAATCACTACTCTAGCTGCAACAATGTCTACGAACTTTATTAAAGTAGTCCAACTTTCTCAAGGCCACTTCGTATGCCGTTTTGATCAACAGGATCAGTGATCACATCCGCTACCTTCTTCACTTCTTCGTATGCATTTCCCATCGCAATACCTGTTCCAGCGAACTTTAGCATTTCAATGTCGTTCAACGCATCTCCAAAAGCATACGTATTCTCACGTTTAAATCCAAGATGCTCAATCATAGCTTCAATCCCTCTTGCTTTTGAACCACCAGGAGGTATCACATCCATTGAGAAATCATGCCAACGAATAAAATCAAGGTTGCCGTAAGTATCACGGTAATTAGCCTCTTCTTTACTTTCGCAGAATAACAACGCTTGGTATATTTCTCTTGAGTGATAATAAGATGGATCATAGCCAGGATAGTGCATTTTGAGATCATCCATGCTCTTCATAATATGAGGATGCTGATCATGATTGCTCATCATCGCTTCATGATCAAGAAATACCATTGGATGACCATTCTCTTTAGCTGCTTCTTCTAACGAAGTAATTTCTTCTTTACTAAGAGGATTTGTAAGCACAACATTCTCCTTATGCTTTACATATTGCCCATTAAAACTAATAAATGTATCAATTCCGAGATCGTCACGAAGATTGGCAAACATGAAAGGTGCTCTGCCTGTTGCAATCGCTACATGAATTCCCTTTTCAGTAAGTTTTTTCAGGGAATCTTTTGTTGATGCCGGAATTTGTTTATCATGATCTAAAAGTGTTCCATCGATATCAAAGAATACAATTTTTTCATTGTTCAACTTTTTTCACCTAACTTTATTATTTTATAATGTTTAATTACGCAGATTTACTATATGATTTCCGCTCAACCTTCGCTGATCGACCAGACATGTACACCCCTGTAAAAACACAGAGCAACCCAATAATCATTGGTATGGTAATGTCTTCATTTAAATAGACACTCCCCCAAATCAAGGCGGTAACCGGAACAAGGTAGGTTACAAGCGTCGCAAATTCAGCGCTTCCCTTTTGAATCATATAATAGAACAGCAAGTATGCTATGCCTGAGCCAAGTACCCCTAGACCAAATAGCGATATCAGAATATCACGTTGAAAGAGTACCGTAAACTGCATGCTCCCTTGCCCCGTTAAATACATAAGAACGAATCCCCCAAGCGCTCCAACAGAAAGTGTAACAAGTGCGAGAACATCTACAGGGACATCCTTAAGGTTCTTCTTTGTATATTGAGATGCAAAGCCATAGCAGCCAGTAGCAAACAACATAGGAAAAATACCGCGCCAATCTTCTTCAAGTAAGGTCGTTAGATCGAGATCAATCAGAAAGAGAATTCCAATAAAACCGACAATAATTCCTGACCATTGTTTCCTTATTAAAATTCGTCCAAAAAATATTGCACCTAGAACTGTTGTAAAAAGTGGAGTTGTTGCATTCAATGTTGCAGCAAGACTGCTTGATATGCGTTCTTCACTTAATGCAATCATTCCCCAGGGAATGAGAGCGTTCATTATCCCGACAAGCACAAGGCTCCCCCACGGTAGCTTATTCTTTAATTCTCCAATCCTTCCTCTTACAAGAAGATAGATGAAGATTGCACTAGCACCAAGTAGGCATCGATAGAATACAACTCCCCACGGACCAACGACAGGTACTATTAACTTAATGAACATGAAAGACATGCCCCAAATTAAACTTAATGAAACTGGTGCTGCATAAAGTCTCACGGCTCCACTCCTCTACACAATCGTCCTCATATATGTTACAGGAAATGCAAACTTCTGTCTCTCGGCACACTTTCCCATCTTTTCCCAAACTAATTCCAAGATCACTGATAAATAATAACAATAGCTATTAAAAAAGAAAGGATGAGAAAATTGTATCGAAAAATGAAGAGAAAGTTAAAACAAACGTGGAGAAATATGCTATTCCCACAACCTAAACACTCGATTGAATAATGATTTTTTCATAAAAATTCATGCGAATTCTCCTATTTATCATGGAAATATCACTAGAAACATGAAAAAGAAACCAATTTCCTATATAATGAACGGAGATGCACACAAATTGTCTGAGTTAAGGAGAGATTAAGAATGATTTATAAAGTTTTTTATCAGGACACCAAAGAGGAGGTTCCTGTAAGAGAACGAACAAAGAGCCTGTACGTTGAGGCTAATTCTGAACGGGAAGTTCGTTACAAATTAAAGGAACGTAACCATAATATCGAATTTATTCAAACCGTAGAAGATGAATTTCTAGAGTTTGAGCAAAAATCAGAGCACTTTGAATTGGAGAATGTATAGACTATGAAATTTGTTAAAAATCATCAAACAGCCGTTTTCGCATTAGGCGGACTCGGAGAAATCGGTAAAAACATGTACGGTATTCAGTTCCAGGATGAAATTATCCTTGTGGACGCAGGCATTAAATTTCCTGAGGAAGAGTTATTAGGAATTGACTATGTTATTCCTGATTACTCTTACCTTGTAAAAAATCAAGACAAGATTAAAGGGTTATTCATAACCCACGGTCACGAAGACCATATAGGCGGCATCCCTTACTTGCTTCGTGAAATCAATGTACCAATCTACGGCGGGAAGCTAGCACTTGGCTTTATTCGTAATAAACTTGAAGAACATGGCCTTCTACGTGGTGCTTCGTTAAATGAAATTACAGAAGAAGACATTATTAAATTCAGAAAGACATCTGTCATGTTCTTTAGAACAACTCATAGTATTCCAGATTCTTATGGAGTTGTAGTTAAGACACCACCAGGAAACATTGTTCATACAGGTGACTTTAAGTTTGACTTCACTCCTGTTGGAGAACCTGCAAACTTAACAAAGATGGCTGAAATCGGTAAAGAAGGCGTTCTTGCTCTTCTTTCAGATAGTACGAATAGTGAAGTTCCTGGCTTCACAATGTCAGAACGCCGTGTCGGTGAAACCATTCAGGACATTTTCAGAAAAGTGGATGGACGAGTTATTTTTGCAACATTTGCATCAAACATTCATCGTCTACAGCAAGTTGTTGAAGCTGCAGTAGAAAACGGCCGTAAAGTCGCTGTATTTGGACGTAGCATGGAAGCAAACATAACAATTGGTCAGGAGCTTGGTTATATTCGCGCTCCTAAAGATACGTTTATTGATGCACACCAAATTAATCGACTACCGGAGAACAAAGTTACGATCCTTTGTACAGGTAGTCAGGGTGAACCGATGGCGGCACTTTCTAGAATTGCTAATGCAACACATCGTCAAATTCAGATCATTCCTGGAGATACGGTTGTATTCTCTTCTTCTCCTATTCCTGGTAACCAGGTTAGTGTTTCGAGAATTATCAACCAACTTTCTCGTGCTGGTGCAGACGTAATTCACCATAAGCTTAGTGACATTCATACATCTGGTCACGGTGGTCAAGATGAGCAGAAACTTATGCTTCGTCTCATTAAGCCAAAATTCTTTATGCCGATCCACGGTGAGTATCGCATGCTAAAAATGCATACCAAGCTTGCACAAGATTGTGGCATTCCGCAAGACCACTCCTTTATCATGGATAATGGTGAAGTACTTGCACTTAGCGAAAACGAAGCATCCATTAGTGGAAAAATTCCATCCGGCTCTGTTTATGTAGACGGAAAAGGAATTGGCGATATCGGAAATATCGTTCTACGTGATCGCAAAATTCTTTCTGAAGAAGGTCTTGTCATTGTTGTTGTTTCCATTAACATGAAGGAGTTCAAAATTCTTTCTGGACCAGATATTATTTCAAGAGGGTTTGTATACATGAGAGAATCTGGTGACCTTATTAATGATGCTCAAGAGCTTTTATCAAAGCATTTAAACGGGGTAATGGAAAAACGCACAAGTCAGTGGTCAGAAATCAAAAATGAAATCACAGATACACTAGCACCTTTCTTATATGAAAAAACAAAGCGTCGTCCAATGATCCTACCGATCATTATGGAAATTTAATAAATGAAAAAAACAGCCTGTCAAAATGACAGGCTGTTTTGTACGTTTACTACTTTATTTTTAATCCCGATTCAATAATTGGCGTTCCATACGGTTAATATCCTGGTCAGATCCAATAACGATTAGAATATCACCTTTATAGATCTTTTGGTCCGCTTGTGGTGAAACGATAATTTCATCACCATTTTTAATCGCTACGATATTCGCCCCGTACTTAGCACGTATATCCAATTCAATAATCGATTTGTTGTCCATTCTAGAGTTAGCAATAAGCTCCACGATGCTATGCTCATCTGAGAGCTCTAAATAATCTAATACGCTATTTGAAACGATGTTGTGCGCAATTCTAACACCCATGTCACGTTCAGGGTGGACAATTTTATCCGCACCAATTTTATTTAACACTTTTTCATGATAATCATTCTGTGCTTTAACAGTAATTTTGCTAACTCCTAATTCCTTTAGAATTAGTGTTGTTAAGATACTTGATTGAATGTTATCTCCAATGGCAACAATAACATGATCAAAGTTTCGAATTCCAAGATTCTTCAAGACACTCTCGTCTGTAGAGTCAGCGATTACAGCATGTGTGGCCACAGAAGAGAATTCATTCACCTTGTCTTCATCCATATCAATCGCAAGAACTTCCATCCCCTGCTGACTTAATGACTTGCATATACTGCCTCCAAAACGGCCGAGTCCAATTACAGCAAATTGCTTTTTCAACGTACACTCCTCCTACTTATCCAGAAAGAAACGCCACCAGCACGAAAGCCGGTGCACTATCCATTCTATCCTACCACTTTGATTAACAGTGTCAATACTGTTGACTATGACTTATTACCCTTTACATATTCTGCATCGAAAAGGAATAACCTCATTAACAGAATAAGCGACGGCACCAGGAGGCAGAGGCCAGCTATAAAGGCTACGACAAGATAAACACCGGTGGTTTCATTTGTATACCCCGAGTAAATTGTGATGTAATCATATAAAATCCATGGTAAATGTGAAATACCATATCCAAAGAACGCGAAGAAAAACTGTAACATAACGAAAAGAAATGCCGTTCCATATCGCTTTTTATTAAAAATAAAGTATGTTGCAATTAAAAAACATAATAACGAAGCAATAAAAAACCACGCGTAGTCCAGTGTTCGTTCAAAATGAACTGGGTTATGCTGCTGAAGCGCCACGAAAACGAGTATACTCGAAAGAATCGTTGGTGCACTCCAGAACAGAGCGTACTTTCTTAGCAACTCTAGCGCCGGCTCGTCATTTGCCCTACTCGCATAATACGTAAGGAAGGCCGCACTAATAAAGAGCACAGAAACAATTGCTAATAGCACAACTGACCAGGAATAGAAGCTTGAGAAAAGTTCACCCGCTAGAAAAACCACCTTACCGTTTACTTCCTCAATGAATCCACCTTCAGATAGCGTTAATGCTGTTGAAAGAGATGCTGGTATTAATAACCCTGTTACACCATATAGAAATGTGTACACTCTACTTTTCTTCGCTCCGTAGTTACCAAAAGCATAGAAGGACCCACGAATTGCGAGAAGAACAATCGCGATGCTACCTGGTACGAGTAAAGCTGTACCGTAATAATATGCTGTATCTGGAAAAAAACCGACTAGTCCAACAAAAAAGAATACAAAAAATACGTTCGTTACTTCCCAAACCGGTGATAAGTAACGATTAATAATTTTATTTATAATGTGCTCACGTCCAGTAAGCTCCCCATAGTAGGCAAAGAAACCTGCTCCAAAATCGATGGAAGCTGTAATTAAATACCCGTAAAGGAAAACCCAAAGTACCGTTATTCCTACTAATTGAATGTCCATTGCTTCACCCCTCTCGATCTGACCTCTTCTTATTTCGTTCTCGCAATGTCCTCTAGCTCGTTTTCAGCTGGATTCGATTTAAACATTTTACGAAGCACTGTTACACAAAGCGTACCTAGCACGATGTATAGCAGTAAGAATAGGATAAACATTAATCCAACGCTATCAGAAGTTGTTGCAGCATGTCCTGTTCTGAGTATATCCCACAGTATCCATGGTTGACGACCAACTTCAGAGAATATCCAGCCAAATTCAATAGCAAGCACAGAAAGTGGTCCAGCAAGGACAATTAAGCGAAGCAACCACTTATTCTCTACGTTAAATCGCTTTATGCGTAGGGCAATCATGTAGAAAAAGGTTAGTGCTGCAAGGAACATTCCTATACCTACCATTCCATCAAAAAGATAATGAATAAATAGTGGCGGAATTTCATCTTCAGGAACTTGATCAAGCCCCATCACTTCTGAATTGGGATCACCATGAGCAAGAATACTTAAGAAATTAGGTAGAACAAGACCATACTTAACTTCTTCCGTTTCCCGATCTAAAACTCCTCCAACGACAAGATCAGCATTTTCCGTCGTTTCAAAATGCCACTCTGCAGCTGCTAATTTCTCAGGCTGATATTCTGCAAGAAACTTACCAGAGAAGTCTCCGATAACTGCTGTACCAATGGCAAAAATAAATCCAGCAGTCATTGTAAGTTTCAAAGCTTTTTTATAATAGATGCTCCTCTTACCTTTAAGCATACTAAATGCCGTAATAGCGGCAAGGACCATAGCAGACGTCAAATAAGCAGACATAACAACATGACCTACTTTTGTCGGTGTAGCTGGATTGAACATAGCTACGAGGGGCTCGATATCTGTCAAAACACCACCGACCATTGTAAATCCTTGCGGAGCATTCATAAATGCGTTAACTGTTGATATAAACACTGCTGAAAGCGTCGACCCTATAATAACCGGTATTGAAATAATCCAGTGATAAATTGGCTTCTTGAACCGATCCCAAGTATATAGATAGATTCCTAGAAAGATTGCTTCAAAGAAGAATGCAAAAGTTTCTAGGAATAATGGTAAACTAATGACCTGTCCTGCAAGCTGCATGAAATTCGGCCATAAAAGAGATAATTGTAGACCTATTGCTGTTCCAGTTACAACACCAACAGCTACGGTTACCACAAATCCCCTCGTCCATCGACGAGCAAGTAATGTATAGTAAGGATCATTTCGTTTAATACCGATAAATTCCGCTAGGCTAATTAATAATGGAACACCAACACCAAGTGTTGCAAATATAATATGAAACCCGAGCGTTAAGCTTGTTAACATACGACTTAGCATCGCTGAATCCAATTCCAACTCGTCCATCCCCTTTTAATCCGTTTTCTAGTTATCTCTTATTCTGTTTCCCTCATTATTATCAATAGAAACGATTGAAATATTATGCTTGTTAATAACCTTATTATGACCTATCTCTAACTTTGTGACAAGTATCACAAAGTATATAATTTAGACTCTTTTCGAAGACATAGTTGCTATTGCGAGTTTATTTCCGCTCCAGTGTGGTCTCACCTGTCCCGCTAGTTCTGCAGGAGTCGAGCATCCTTTCGCTCTAATCAGCGAAGTGTGGCTTTTAATATAAGAAATTCTTTCATAAGCAACAATCTTTTAGTAAAGAGCCTATTAAAAAAGGATCGCGCAATGATTGCGCGACCCTTTTTTATTGGCCATGTTAGCTCATATTGTACGAATGAGCCGATAAACAACACTGTTTATTAACATAAGCAAAAAAAGAAGCCGCTACCGGCTTCTTTATCCTGCGTCCATCATATTAAATTGGGATTTAACAAGCTCATAGTACGTACCACCACTTCGCATTAATTCGCTATGATTACCTTGTTCTAATATCCGGCCATGATCTAACACGATAATATTATCTGCTTCACGAATTGTAGAAAGACGGTGAGCAATCATAATAGCAGTTCTACCTTTTAATACTACGTTCAAAGCTTTTTGGATTTTTAACTCTGTTTCTGTATCAATGCTAGCTGTTGCCTCATCAAGAATAAGAATCCTAGGATCGGCAAGAAGAGCGCGAGCAAAAGACAACAATTGACGTTCACCTACAGATAAGATATTGCCTCGCTCTTCCACTTCCGTTTCGTAACCATTACTTAAACGTTTTATAAAATGATCAGCGCCAACAGCTTTAGCCGCTTCAACAACTTCCTCATCGGTTGCATCCGGCCGACCGAAACGAATATTTTCCATGATTGTCCCGGAGAAAATGAATGTATCTTGGAGAACAACGCTAACCTTCTCTCTTAAGCTATCAAGTTTAACATCTTTTAGGTCGGTTCCATCAATCCGTACAGTCCCCTTCGTAGGGTCGTAGAATCGACTAATTAAATTGGCGATTGTCGACTTACCTGAACCCGTATGCCCAACAAGCGCAACAGTTTGCCCTGCTTTCATTCTAAGGCTCATTTCATGAAGAGCTTTACGACTTTCATCATAAGAAAACTCAACATCCTCAAATGTAATTTCGCCTTTCATTTCCTTAAGCTCAATTGCATTTTTCTTCTCAGGTACGTTCGGTTGTTCGTCTAGAAATTCAAAAATTCGTTCTGAAGAAGCCATTGCAACGAGCAGTTGGTTGTAAACTTGACCAAGACGTGAAATAGGCTCCCAAAACATCCCAAGATAGAAAGCAAATGTAACAAATACACCGTAGTCCATCCCATTCTGAATGAGATAGACGCCAAACCAAATTAAAATCGCAGTCCCAATCGCATTGGACATTTCAACGAAAGGTCTAAAGAATGCACTTTTTTTTGTTGCATCCTTCCAACTAGCATAATTCTCGTGATTAACTCCTTCAAAGAATTCCATGTTTCCTTTTTCCTGCGTATAAGATTGCGTAACACGAATTCCTTGTATGCTTTCATTTAAGTGAGAATTGAGTTTCGCTTGTTTAATTCGAACTTGCTGCCACGATCGGCGGATTCTTTTTCTCAAGCTTGTTGAAATGAAAAACATTAATGGCAGGATAATCATGATGGCTAGTGTTAGCTGAGGACTAAGGACAAACATAATAACAATAATTCCAAACAGCAGAACAATATCCATCAAAAGATTTATAACGCCACTTGTGAATAGCTCCTGCATCGAGTTCACATCATTAATAATTCTTACTAGAATGGATCCTGCAGATCGCTTATCAAAAAAACCATGGGACAATCGCTGGATATGCTTGAAGAGCCCCTGTCTAATGTCATAAATAATATACTGACCAAGTTGATTCGTCCATTTGATACGATAGGTGTTAGCAACCCACGATAATAAGTATAGGACCGCAATTCCGATAATTAATTGAATTAAAAGCGTTTTATTCTGATTCTTGATGGCATGATCAAAAAGTAATACCCCTATAAATATAGGGACAATTAACCTTACCGCTGTTGATAACAGCATGGAGATAATTGCTTTTGGCAGCAAATTCTTTTTATAAGGATCCATGTAACCAAGTAAACGCGTCATTTGCTTCCAATTAAATTGTTTTTCTATAGCTGTATCTTGCGAGTAATGGAACCTCGCTCTTCGATTTTGTTTCAACTCTTCACCCCATTTCAACCTGTTTGCCTTGCCATGATTTCCTCCCGATCTTGATATTGAATGTTATAGATACTACGATAGTAGCCATCATCTTCAATAAGATCACTATGTTTACCACGCTCGACAACTTTCCCTTCATCTAAGACGATAATTTCATCAGCGTGTTTCAATGAAGAAATTCTGTGCGCAATAATAAATGTAGTTCTTCCTTTCATCACTTCCTGAAATGCTTTCTGAATCTTCCCTTCAGTTTGCATATCTACTGCACTAGTCGCATCATCCAATATTAATATACTAGGGTCAGTTAGGATTGCTCTCGCTATAGCAATTCTCTGCTTCTGTCCACCAGATAGTCCCATCCCACGTTCCCCTAGAACAGTGTCATAACCATCAGGCATTTCCATTATAAACTCATGCGCCTGTGCTCTTTTCGCAGCTTCCTGTATTGTTTCAAAGGATACGTCCGGATCACCATAGGCGATGTTATCTCGAATCGTAGATGAGAATAAGAACGTTTCCTGTAATACAACACCTATGTTTCTACGTAGTGATTTTACAGTGTATTGATTGATGTTTCTTCCATCAATTAGCACCTCTCCACTCGTAGGCTCATAAAAACGTGCAATTAATTGAGTAATGGTTGTTTTCCCAGCGCCTGTGGCTCCAAGAAGACCAATTGTCGTTCCTTTCGGCGCATCAAATGAAATATCTTTTAATGCTTCGTCATCCTCTGAAGCATATTTGTGTGTAATTTGATTAAAGGAAACATGACCTTCCATACGCTCTATATCTAGCGCATCTTTTCGATTATATATATCTTCTGGTTCATCAAGTATTTCTAGCAGTCGTTCACCTGACGCTTTAGACTGTGAAAACGTATTGATCACAAATCCAAGGTTCATAATTGGCCATATGATATACCAGACAAGACTAAAGAACGCCACGAGTTCACCAGGTTGGAGCTGGTTTTGAAAAACAAGATACCCTCCATAAGATAGAAGGAATACAACACAAAGATTGCCGATAAACTCCATCAATGGGAAGAATTTCGCCCATATATATGAAGTTGTTAAGTAATTATCTCTGTAATCTGTATTGCTATCGACAAATTTATCGATCTCAAAATCTTCTCTTGATAAAGATTTCACTGTATTTATACCGCTGATGTTCTCCTGTACTTTCGTATTTAGTCTTGCCATCGATTTTCGTATACCTCTAAAAGCCGGGTGAACACGTTTATCGAACATATAAACTGCAACCCCAAGAAACGGCAGCATTCCTAATGTTACGAATGCAAGCGGAACAGAATAACTGAACATAACGACAAGGCTAAAACTAACGAGTAGAATGAAGTTGATTACCTGAGCGAAGCCGAATGAAAGGAAAAAGCGAAACCCTTCCACATCCGCTGTCAATCTTGACATTAAATCCCCCGTCTTAGCATTGTCGTAGTAACGGAAAGGTAGATATTGAAGTTTTTTGTAAAGTTCTTCTCTCAGACGGTAGACTGCAGTAACGCCAAATAAATCCCCTAGGTACTGCTGAAAGAACGTCGCTACTCCCTTCACTAACATGATGCCGATAAATCCAAACGCAAGATACGGTACCCATTTGTATTCCTGCTTAAGAATGACATCATCAATTGTAAACTGTAAAAGCATGGGGTAAAGTACCGTGATTCCCGTAACAAAAATCAGTGAGAAAACTGACCAAAGGAAAAGCTTTTTATATGGCCAATAGAACTCTTTCAACCTTTTAAATGTTTCCATCCTGACACCACCCTCTGACAATAAAGAATTAAAATTAAATGACAATATACATAATATATCGGATTTCGAAATAAATAACCACCTATTAGACCTAAAATTCGGAATTATTTAAATGAAATACCGTCACTCCTTCGATTAAAATTCTTCATCATCTTTGAAGCATATTCCTTTATATTTGGCTATGTTAGTAAGCAGTGTTGATTTTTGGCTCATTTACGCCCTGCGGTGACCAATCGCTTCGAGCAAATTCATTTGCTCAGACGATTGGTCACCGCAGGACGACCTTTCAGCTCTGCTGAAAGGCGAGTGAAACTAAGGTTTCACTCGAATGAGCCAAAAATCGAGAAATCAACAATAAGAGCTAACATAGCCTTATATTTAATAAAAAAAACTCCAAGGAGGTTGTCCTCCTTGGAGCATGAGTTGTAAATTTATTTAAGTGTTTCTTGACCTGGCTTCCAGTTAGCCGGGCAAAGTCCACCAGTTTGAAGTGCTTGTAGTACACGTAGTGTTTCATCTACGTCACGGCCAATATTGTTATGGTTAACAACAGAGTACTGAAGTTCACCTTCAGGGTTGATGATGAATAGTCCGCGTAGTGCAACACCTTCATCTTCAATAAATACGCCGTATTCTTTAGAAACTTTGTGGTTTGTATCTGCAGCAAGTGCATAGTTTAGGTCGCCTAGACCATTTTCATTACGATCAGTGTTGATCCATGCTAGGTGAGTATGAATTGTATCTGTTGATACACCAACTACTTCTGCATCAAGATCATCGAATTCTTCGAAACGATCGCTTAGTGCTGTAATTTCAGTTGGGCACACAAAAGTGAAGTCCATTGGATAGAAGAAAAGCACTGTCCATTTATCGTTTTTCATGTTTTCTTCAAGACTTACTTTACCGAATTCTTTGTTTGTCATAACTGCTTCCATTTCGAAGCGAGGTGCTTGTTTACCTACCATGCGTTCTACCATGTGTAAATCCCTCCTAGAAAATATCCTGCGGCTTTCGCCCACAAATGCCATTATAGTACACGAGTTATTTTTAGTCAATGTTAAATAATAATTAATTTAATCTAAGGTATAACCGTGACTTTTCTATCGTACCCACGTTTATAGGCAAATAAACAGGGTACTTTAAGTATAACGAAAATCCTAATGTTCGTCTCGTATCAACACTTTACTTGAATTCACACAACAATTTTCGATATACTTTGACTTGTGTTATTTGTACATAAGTAATAGATAAATAAAGGAGGAAGTTAATTGGAACTTTTTGAAAACATTGATTGGGCCGGTCTTTTAGTTCAGACAGGTTTGATCTTATTGAAGCTCATCGCAATTCTTATTGTTTATGCGATCGTAAAAGCGATTGGAAATCGCTTTATTGAAAGGACTTTTGGAAAAGTATCAGAAAAGCAGAATATGAGTGAGGGAAGAGCGAATACGCTTATGAATTTAGCGAAAAGCATCTTGTCTTATGTTCTCATTTTCATGGCAGCAGCTATTATATTTGAAACGTTCGGATTTGATATTAAAGCACTCATTGCCGGCGCCGGTATTATTGGTCTTGCAGTAGGTTTTGGTGCTCAAGGACTTGTAAGTGACGTTGTTACCGGATTTTTCATCCTTCTTGAGAAACAAATGGATGTGGGAGACTATGTTACTGCAGGTGGATTTGGGGGCATCGTGGAAGAAGTTGGATTGCGAACAACACATATTCGATCATTTGACGGAACACTAAACTATGTACCAAACCGAGAAATCAGTGCATTAAGTAACCACTCAAGAGGAAACATGCGCGCGCTTGTTGATATCGGGATTTCATATGATGATAATATTGATGACGCGATTCGAGTGATTCAAGGTGTTTGTGATAACGTAGCAGCTACAAACGAAGCTGTTATCGAAGGCCCTGATGTACTTGGCGTACAAAACTTGGGATCATCAGACGTTGTACTACGCGTCCTCTGCAGAACTCAGAATATGGAACAATGGGGCGTGGAACGACAGTTGCGCAAAGAAATTAAAGAAGCCCTTGATGCAAATGGCATTGAAATTCCTTTCCCCCATCAAGTATATGTGGAGAAGAAAGAACAGTAATCGTTTATTCAGTCTACATCATGGGTAAGGTAATCACAGACCTTCCAAAGGAGAGTGACTATCTTGCCTTACAATTCACGAAACGATTTACCAGATCAAGTGAAAGACAACTTGCCCGCACATGCCCAGGATATCTTTAAAGAGGCTTTTAATTCTGCTTCCGAGCAGTATGATCAAGAGAAAACAGCTTTTAAAGTAGCCTGGAGCGCTGTTGAGGAGAAGTATGAAAAGAACGATAATGGAAACTGGGTAAAGAAAAGCAATTAATAAATGCCCCTCTCATTAATGAGAGGGGCATTTTTGTATCGTATTACTGGTAACGGCTATCCACCTGCTGACAAACCTGATCAGCTGTCATTCCATCTGCGTTAATAACAGAACCTTGTGTCGATACCGATTGCATGCCCATTACATTTTGATCCTGTCCTGAAACGACACAGCAGTCACATCCACTAGCATCACTTTCCTGTTTCAATGACACCACATCGTATCCCTTCGCCTGAAGCGCCTGTGCTACGTCAGAAAGCGTATCTTCAACAGCAATTCTCTTGTTCATACTCTTCACTCCTTTCAATTATGTATCTTTACCAACAAGATTATTTTCTCCACATTTATGGAAAATATGTATGTAGTGGATAAAACTCTCATTCCACTTCGATGCTTTCAACATAAATAACCCCCCGAGCCAATGCTCAGGGGGGGTTATTACCATTAATTCGCACTACGATTAAAGTAACTTGTCATAACTTGAAATGCTGTATCTATTGCTGCTTCATCTGGCATTAAAGAAGAAGAATGTAGACCAGAATCCGAGTTAACACCTAGCCAGAACATAAACCCTGGAATTTCTTTAAGGAAATATCCAAAGTCTTCACCGGTCATTGCTTCTCGACATTCAATCACAGATACATCAGAAAGATCCCTAGTTTCTTCCATAAACTTTACTACAAGGTTAGTATCATTGTTAACCTGGTAGTAGTTTGATCCATAATCAATCGACGCAGTGCATTCAAAGGAAGCTTCAATCCCTTTTATGATTGCTTCAATCCTTTGCTTTACAAGAGTCATGGATTCTGCTGAGAGGCTGCGTATTGTGCCTTCTACTCTTGCTGTTTCAGCAATAATGTTTTGTTTTGTACCGCCAACAATTTTACCTACCGTCACAACTGCCGAATCAAGTGGGTCAATATTTCTCGCAACAATAGTCTGGAATTGTGTCACAAGGTGACTGGCTGCAACTACCATATCACGCGTATGGTGAGGGTAAGCCGCGTGGCCACCCTTACCTTTTAGATCGATGAATAATTCAGATGTATTCGCAAATAGCAGACCAGGTTTCGTAGCAATTGTACCAACCGGATACTCTGGTGCAATGTGAAGCGCAACAATTTGGTCTGGCTTCCACGCTTTAAACTCTTCACTTTCGAGCATAGGTAGCGCTCCACCTGGACCCTCTTCTGCCGGTTGAAAAATAAATAACAAATTGTCTTTTACCTCGTGTGTTGAATAATACTCCAGAAGCGATAGAGCAATTGTCATATGAAAATCATGCCCACATGCGTGCATATATCCTTCGTGTTCTGACTGAAAAGGGTATCCTGTCTCTTCTGCAATTGGAAGACCGTCTATATCTGTCCTGTAACCAATCGTTTTCGTTGGTTTTTGTCCACGAACCTTAACCAGGATCCCTGTCTTCCAAGTCTTCACTTCAAGACGTTCTTGAGAAAGGTTTTCAATAAACTGAAGAAGATAGCGCTGCGTCTTGAATTCCTTAAAGCCGATCTCAGGAATTCGGTGCAAATCTCTTCGTACAACAGTCTTATCCATCAGTATTAATCGTTTTGAAGCTGACGAAGTTCTTTTTTGATCTCTGTCTTAGAACGTGTTTGATCGTCGATCTTCTTCAAAACACGTGCAGGAGTACCAGCGACAAGTGTGTACTCAGGAACGTCCTCTGTAACAATTGCGCCAGCTGCTACAACTGCTCCTTTACCAACTTTTACTCCTTCAAGAACAACCGCGTTTGCTCCAATTACAACATCATCTTCAATAATAACAGGGCTTGCGGAAGGCGGCTCAATTACGCCTGCAAGGACAGAACCTGCACCAATGTGACAGTTTTTACCAACAGTAGCACGTCCACCAAGAACAACGTTCATGTCAATCATCGTGCCTTCTCCTACAACAGAACCGATATTAATCATCGCGCCCATCATGATGACAGCATTATTGCCGATTTCAACCTGATCACGAATCACAGCACCCGGCTCAATACGAGCTTGGATTCCTTTGAGATCAAGCATAGGAATGGCAGAATTACGACGATCGTTTTCAACCACATAGTCTTCAATCTTAGAAGCTTCAGACTCAAGTGCTTTCTTAATCTCTTTCCACTCACCAAAAAGAACACCTGTATTACCAGTAATGAAAGACTTAGTGTTGCTACCAAAGTCAATCCCTTCAAGGTTTCCTTTAATATGTACTTTTACAGGAGTTGATTTCTCACTGTTTTGAATAAAGCTAATAATTTCGTTTGCATCCATCATTTTCATGGTGTAAATTCCTCCTTTAATCATTATGCATGTGCTTATCTTTTGCATCAGCATGTTACTCATTTTATCGTACATGATCGAAATCGTGAAGTCTAATCTAAAGGCTAGTTATTAATCAATTCCATGAATTTCTGAACTTGCTTAAGCTGCATCGCTGTGTCATTTGTTAATAACCAAGTGTCTCTTTTCAATGGAGCGCCTTCACGATCTGAAAGCGGGATGCGGAAAAACTCTTTATCATCCTCCGTGATGCTAATAGAAGGCAAAATCGCATACCCGATACCGTTCAATGCCATTTGCTTACATGTTTCAATTTGATCAACTACGATCGTCTTTTTCGGTGGAGCAAATGACTGAGTTTGCCACCAAGCTTGAATTTCTTGAAAGTAAGTCGAATCGCTTTTAAATTGAATAAAAGGCTTTTCTGTTACTTGCAATTCATCAATGGATTGTATCGTAGTATCAACTAGGTACAGTTCATCTGAAAGTAAGTACTGACTCTTTCCTCTCCAATCAGGTTTACCTCGAATGATTCCTACATGTATATCATCTTCATATAAGTAACGTAATATGTCACTGCTCCACCCCGTTACAAGTGATATCTTCACACTAGGATAATGCTCAACGAATTTCTTTAGAACTGCAGGAAGCCAGTACTGCCCAATAATAGAGGCTACTGCAAGCTTTAGGGTTCCATGAACTTCAGAGCTTAATGCAGTTAACGCTTCATACACCTTCTCTTCTCTACGCAATGTGTCATTTGCGAATGAAATAATCCGCTCACCAGCCGGCGTAATCGTAAGACCTTTCTGAGACCTTAGAAAAATCGAAACCCCCCATGCTTTCTCAATTGACTGAAGCCTTTGACTAAGTGCCGGCTGCGACACATACAACCTTTCAGCAGCTCTTCTCATATTCTTTTCTTCTGCCAAAATGGAAAGAACTTGATACTCTGAACTCATGGTCAATCACCACTCCCTTACCTTTACAACATGTATTCATAAGTTATTCTTATCACAAATCATCATTATAATCTAATTTCGTTATCGTTGGAAGGATAATATACTGTAGTAAGAACCACTAAAGGATGATGTTCATGGAATGGATATGGTTATTCGGAATTGGTGTTATTGCAACGTTCGTTGGAACGTTATCTGGAAGCGGTGGGTTGATTAATGTACCTGCTATGATGTTACTTGACCTTCCAATTCATTCCATCATATCAGCTAATAAATTCTCTAATATGCTCAGCTCTTTTTCAAGTTTTTACGTACTGCTTAGACGAAAAGAATTGGCGTTCAAAGAAGCAATGAAAACAGGTCCGATTGCACTTGCTGGAGGTATACTTGGAGGATTATTCGCTTCGTCTCTCTCTCAACAATCGCTTCAATTGTTCGCAGGTGGAATGCTTATTGTAGCGCTTGGACTATCTTTTTTAAAGAAGACAAAAACCAATTATTCCTCAAGAATTGTTCCAAGAAGAGCACTTCCATTCGTTGGAATGATTGGTTGGTACGATGGAACATTTGGTCCTGGTCAAGCAACGCTTCAAATGCATTTATTTCGCCATGTTGGAATCTCCTACCTTGCTTCAATCGGATTAACTAGATTTAATACCTTTCTAAGTTGTACAGGTGCGGTTGTCGTCTACTTCTTCAGTGGCCATTTAAATATGATGATTGCAATTCCACTTGCTATTGGCTCAATTACAGGTGCTCAAATTTCAGTCAGGATTGCAGAAAAGCTTACACTTAGTCAAGTTAATTGGTTACTACGATCCATGACAATACTTCTCATTTTCCAAGTATGTTATAACATTTTCACTAAACAATTCTAGGAGTGAGTTACATGTCTATACAGTATAAACGTCTGCATCACATCCAGATTTGCATACCACCCGATCAAGAAAACGTTGCAAGAGATTTCTATTTAAACACTCTTAGTTTTCAAGAAATAACCAAACCTCAACAATTAAGGAATAACGGTGGATTTTGGTTAAAGGTAGCAAACATTGAAGTACACATTGGCGTAGAAAAAATGGGAGTCCCAGGGAAAAGGCACCCTGCTTTTGAAGTAGTGAATATCGAGGAAGCAAGAAAGCATCTAGAAAAGAAGAATGTTCCCATTCAACAAGAGACCCAAATTGAAGGGTATGAACGGTTTTCCTTCTTTGATCCTTTCGATAATCGAATTGAATTCCTAACACGAATCATTTAAACCCGGCTCATGTACGAGCCGGGTTTTCTTTCTTAGATGGTTTTGGAATGAACAGGACCAATACAAAACTAACAAGGGCAAGTACCAACACACCACCGTATACCCATTTAAGTGAAATGGTTAAACCGTTTTGTAAAAGATCAAGTAGGGAAGGATCAAGTGACTTCCTTTTTGTTTCATCGAGTAGTTGATTAGCCGTATTAATCGAAATATCTGGATTACCCGCTCTTTCTGTTAAGTAGTGTTGAAGCCTGCTGTTTAGGATACCACCAAGAAGAGCTGCACCAACTGCACTTCCTAATGTTCTCATAAACATATTTGTAGCTGTCGCAATTCCTCTTTGTTGCCATGATACTGAGCCCTGGATTGCTACAATAAATGTAGTGGATGTTAATCCCATCCCAACTCCTATGAAAAAAGAGCCCACCCCAGCAAAAATAGGACCTAGCGCAGGCGTCATAAATAGATAAATGCTAGACCCAACGATAAGAGAAATGCCACCGAGTACGGATGTTGATCTGAAACCAATTTTGATAACTAGATTTCCAGCAGCTGTTGAAGCAATCGGCCACCCAATAGACATTGTTGTTAACGTGAAACCTGCTACAATTGGTGAACGCTCCATCACCCCCTGTACAAAGGTAGGTAAAAAGCTTGAGACACCAATTAATATGATCCCTGTCGTAAATGTTACAGAATTTGAAATAGCAATAATAGGACTACTCCAAATACCAAGCGGCATTAAAGGTTCTTTCGCTTTCTTTTCAACATGTAAAAACAGCGAAATGCCAGCAACCGATAAAGTAATCAGCCCTATGATTGGTAACGAAGTCCACTCCCAGTGTACTCCGCCTTCTATTAATACAATCATTAAAGCGCTAACCGAAACGAGTAACAACCCTGCTCCTGCATAGTCAATTGATTTCTTTTCTTTATCAATTGTTTCATGCAACAAAAGCAAAATGCCAATAAGTGATAGAATACCAAGTGGGATATTCATCCAAAAAACCCATGACCAAGCAATATACTGAACGAAAAGACCACCCAAAGCAGGGCCAGCTATAGCAGAAATCCCCCACACACTAGCTAAATAACCTTGAATCTTCGCCCTTTCTTCCATTGAATACATGTCTCCAACGATTGTAAGCGCAATAGGTTGAACAGCACCTGCACCAACACCTTGAATTAAACGGTAAATAACGAGTGCTTCCATCGAATCTGCAAATCCACACAATAATGAACCGATCAGGAAGACGACAATACCAATTGTATAAATAGGTTTACGACCGAAAAGATCTGATAGTTTACCAAACAACAAAACGGTTATTGCTGACATAAGAAGATAAGCTGAAAAGACCCAACTGAACTTTGAAAATCCCCCGAGATCACCGACAATTCCTGGCATTGCTGTGGAAACGATTGTCCCTTCAATTGCAGCCATAAACATACCAATAATAATAGCAACAAGTACAAGTGGTCGATTGGTTTCTTTTCTCTTATAACTTTGCACAATTTGATTTGTAAACGGCTTCATATTTTCAACTCCGTATATGTAAAAAACCCGGTGTAACTACCGGGTTAAATTTCTAAGATCCTCTAACAGAAGATTCATGCAAATAACGATTCACAAATTTCAATAGCGCTCTTCTCGTTAAGATTCCTTTGAATATAAACTCATCATCAACAACACATAAAAAAGGATGATCAATTGAAAGCTTTAATCCTTTAAAAAAGCCCTCTTTTTCATTAATACAAGGAATTTCTGTATTCATAACATCTTCCACTACGTACTCACTTAATTTCTCAAATTCGATTCGCTCGATGCCTAGAATGGAATCTAAAATGAGCGGCTGACTAATTAATCCTTTTAACCGATACTGAGTATCAAGAACAGGTATAGAAGAATAGCCGGATTTAATTAAAATAAGCATGGCGTGTTCCAACGGGTTATTTAGTTGAACATGCGCGACTTTTTCTGCGGAAATGATGAGTTCATCAATTCCTGTTTCATACAAATTAGGTAAATCCATATGTTTAGCCATTTAAAACGTCCCCTCAAGCATAATTCGCTTTGTATTATTTCTATTAGGAAGGTCTTTTATTATAGTAACACGAAAGGGGATTGTCCGTTAACTGTTACTCACTTAATGCTCATAAATCATTTTTCGTGTCATGCCACCATCAACTACCAGATTCTCTCCTGTCACAAAATCATTATCTGGGTTGGATAAAAAGAGACAAGCTCTTCCGATATCGGACGGTTTACCAACTCTTCTAGAAGGATGCTGTTTGTGATCTATATCTCGTAAAGAATCATAATCTTCTACTTCAATCCATCCTGGACTGATAGAATTAACTGTAATATTATCTTTTGAAAGTGAAATTGCTAGCGCATGTGAAAGAGCAACAATCCCTCCTTTTGTAGCAGCATATGCTTCACTATTCGGTTCAGACATTGAAGCTCTTGTTGAAGCTATATTAATAATAGAGCCGCCTCCACTCTTTCTCATGAGTGCTGCAGCAGCACGAGAGCCTAGAAAAACACTTCTTAAGTTCGTATTAATAATGTGATCCCATTCTCCAATGGATATTTCATCCATTTGTTTGAAAGCTGTTAAACCAGCATTGTTAATAAGGACATCTAGACGACCGTATTTCTCCTCCGTTTGGTTCATTAATTGTTGAATGTGTTCAGGATTACTAACATCTGTCAGGATGATATCAGGAGATTCACCTTTCATTAAACTAGCAGTTTCTTTACACCCTTCTTCATTTACATCAGCTAAGATTACTTGACTACCTCTATTGGAATAAGCAATTGCTACTCCTCTTCCAATTCCGTGACCAGCGCCTGTTACAATCACAACTTCCTTCATATATGCTCCTCCTAAAACCAATTTTTACGTTTAAAGTAAACAAGCATTAGGCCAGTAATGATAATCATTACAATCCAAACCGTTGGATAGCTCCACTTCCAGTCCAACTCTGGCATGTTTGTAAAGTTCATCCCATATATACCTGCAATAAATGTTAAAGGGATAAAAATCGTGGATACAATTGTGAGTACTTTCATAATTTCATTCATTTTCATACTTAAGCTAGAGTAATACACATCAAGTAAACCATAAAGTTGACCTCTCGAAGTTTCAACCATGTCGTTTGCCTGAACAATGTGGTCATGGATGTCCTGTAAATAGAACGAAATACTTTCTCTTATATACGGTACTTTTCGATTAATTAACTTATTAACGACTTCACGAACGGGCCAGACCGTTTTCTTAAGTTGTAAAATTGTATTTTTATATTCATTAATATCCTGCAAAGAGTGATTATCCGGATTTTCCATGATCATTCCTTCAAGTTCAGCAATTCGATCATCCATCTCATCCATAATGATTAGATACTGATCAAAAATCACATCCATCAAAGAATAAAAGAGAAAGTCCGCTCCTGTCTTCCTTATTCTCCCTTTACTTTCCTTTAACTGAAGTCTAACAGGATCAAATAAATCTCCGTGTTTTTCTTGAAAAGTAATAACGGTGTTCTCTGTTAGAATAAAGCCTACCTGTTCAATGTCGAGCTCAGTGCTATCTGGTGCTAAATCAAGCATTTTTACAATCGCTAGTAAGTGATCTTCAAAAAAATCGATCTTTGGTCTATGTTCCGTATTTAAAATATCTTCTGTCGTTAATGGATGTAAACCGATCATTTTACTTATTTCATCTACTAATTGAACGTTATGTACACCATCCACGTTAATCCAGGTCACTTTCTCTGAGTGAAACACTTCGCTCAATTTGTCCATTGAAATGTCTTGATATTCGTTTATTTCCTGGTCATCAAACTCAACAGCTGTAACTGTTACTTTCTCTGTTTTCTCGTCACCTATGTAAACAAGAGAGCCTGGAGGCATGCCTTTCTTCTGTGTGCGATTTTTTCTAAGTTTTTTACGAATTCCCATCACTATTTCACCTCAATTCATTTCTAAAATACCCTATTATCATCATTTAAAAACCCTAAACATGCTTCGTTTTAGGGGTGGATAAGAAACCTCTTAATCTTACTTTTAGTGCAAGGTTACACATACAATCTAGCTGATAAGTTCAATCTTTTTTAATTATGATAAAACTAAAAAAACCCGCACTGCGGGTTAGAAAATATCCTCTTTTTTCATAATTTCCTCATAATCCATCCACAAGAACTCCCGATCATATGCAGCAGAATCCGTTTTGATGCCATTCCAAATTACATTCATAAATAAGGCCAGTCCTAAAAACATTACGAGTAATATGAGCATGACTAATGCCATAACCTACCTCCTCAAACTCTTTTCTATCAAGGTATGATTGTCCGAGGAAGTAAATGTCTGAATAAACAGCAAATTAGGTTATTTTTTTTAGTGTTGGGTATGATTGGTTAAGAGGATACTATAAAGCAAAGGCAGTGAAAGAAGACCAGCACCTAGCAGAGAAAGCTAAAAAGGTAGTGAAAGATGCTCAGAAAGAATGCGAATCCCCAGCGTGAACACAATGAATTTCCTTCAAATGAATGATTAAAAAAGATGCCCCATATCATTGATGAGGGACATCTTTTCTACTTATCGTTCGATATTTAATTCAATTAAATTCCCATCAGGATCGGAGACAAATATTTGAGCGAAACCACTTTTACTATAGTAGTTTTCGTGAATATCGATTCCAGTTGCTTTCAACCATCTTAACGACTCTTCATAGCTCTTGACCCGAAATGCAAAGTGACCTTCTTTCGAGGTAAGTTCTTCTGTGCCTCTAAGTGTTGAGGCTTCAGGATAAACGATAAGATGCAGTTGTTGACTGCCTACTTGATACCAGGCACCAGGGAAATCAAAATCAGGTCTTTCTATTTCATTTAAGCATAAAACGTTTTGATAAAAAGATTTCGCTTTTTCAAGGTCAGTTACAGCAAGACTTACATGATGAAGATTTTCAATCGTAATCAATTTTGTCTCTCCTCATTTCTATACTATTCTTGTTCTGCTCTACTTTAGATGGCAATGTAATTCGAAAGATGGTCCCTAATCCCTCTTTACTCGATACATCAATATGCCCTCCGTGCTCTTTGACAACTTTATAACTTACCATTAAGCCAAGGCCGGTTCCCTTTTCGGAGATTTGATAGTATGGTTCACCTAGTCGATCAATGAGATGAAGTGGAATTCCATTCCCTTTATCTTCAACTTCAATCATAACGAAGCTTCCTTTTTCACTCAGTTTAACTCGTAAGGCACCACCATTAGACATCGATTCGATACCATTTTCTATGATGTTTGAAAGAACTTGCTTAATATGTGAACGAATGCACACACAATAAATGTCTATATCTCCATATACTTCTACAATATCAATACTATTATCTACAGCCTTCGTAGATAAACGCTGAATAACTTCTTTAAGAAGAATGTTCATATTGACTGACTCATATGAAGAAAATTCCCGCTTTGATAGAAGAAGAAACTCGTTCACAATTTCCTCAACTTGCTCCATCTCAACCTCAACTACCTTTAAAAGTTCCTGATTAACGGAATCGTTCCCATCTAAAAGTTGGAGAAATCCCTTAATCGTTGATAGTGGATTTCTTATTTCATGAGCAACGCCTGCCGCTAAATCTCCAAGAACATGACTCGTTTCGGTCCTTCGAAGGTTTTCTTCAGCATTTTTAATCTCAGTCACATCACGTATAATGACAAGATGATGGCCCGGGTAGATATGATAGCTTAAAGTGAAATTAAACACTTGAGTTTGATTGGTAACAGGATTGACTCGCTTTCCTTCCCCGCTCATACCATATTCCGATGAGTGATCCCAGATAATCTCACAGTCATTCTCAACTTCGGAATAATGAGAATGAATGACAGAATTAGAATCAAGACTAAACAATCGACAACACGCACGATTAATGTTAACAATTATCCCCTCTTCATTTAATATTGCCATGCCATCCAGTGCGCCTTCAAATAATCTCCGAAACCGTTCTTCACTTTCTTTTAAATCAACGATCATTCTTTTCGTCTCGGTAATATCACGGTAAATTGTCATGTATAGATTTCCGTATATACTTTTCTTCGAAGTGAATTCAAGATCCTTTTTGTTCCCGCCAGCCATCGTAAATTGGATATCGCCTCGAATTTCTCCACGTTCTTCTAATATTTTTTGAAACGATTTACCAATTGAGATGTTTGTCCCTTCGAGGAAGTCAAACAAATTATAAGATTGTATTTCCTCTCTGCTCACATTAAATAATTCGCACGCTGCAGGATTAGCATCAACTATGCAACGATCCTCGTTCCATAGGAGAATACCATCCAGAGCACACTCAAAAACACTTGCTAATTTCTCTTTATTATCCATCATTTTATTATAGAGATCGGTTTCTGAAGTAACATCTCTTATGATGGATAAGTTCAGGTCTCTATAGGCTTGGTGGGTAATAGAGAGTTCAACAACCTTCCGTTTTCCATTCATCAGAATAATCGGCAGTTTCTCTACAACATACCCCTTCTTTTGTAAATCGATTCTCATTTGTTTAAATGCTTCTCTTCCTTCTGGTGCTACATGGTATCCAATTAATTTCGTTTTGATTGTTGCTTTATCAAGTTCAAATATTTCACAGCATGCCTGATTTACTTCAATCAGCGTCCCATTTTGATTTGATAATGTCATCCCATCTCTCGAATGATTAAAGATATGATGAAGCTTACGATTTTTTTCGGTTAGCTCGGTTCGTAGTTCACTTGTTTCCTTAGAGCCGTCTTCATTTAAGGAAAAAGTCCCTTTTCCTTCCTCATTATGTTCCATAGGCGGTCTCCTTTTGGTGTCGTTGGCGTCATTATATCATTTATGTGTTAAAAACCTGATGATTATTATGCAATATTTGAAATTTTCTCTTCCAATCACAATTCAATATTACTGAAACCTTCTTACACCTTAAATAAGAATAGAGAATGTACGGTTGTACAAAATAAGAATTGATTCTAAAACTAAGGGTGAGGAAAATGAAGCGACCAGCTTTTGCACTAGTTGTACTCTTACTTTTTGTAGTCCCCGTCCAAGGATATGCCAAAGAAAACGTTAGTCAATTGCTCCCAATCGATGATGAAATTAAGCTTCTTAACTGGAAGGAAGTAGATGAAATCATCCCACGTAAGTCCATTTTCACAATTGTTGATGTCGAAAGCGGCAAGTCTTTTCAAGTCCAAAGAAGAGCAGGCAGTCAGCATGCTGATATTCAGCCATTAACAAATAAGGATACGGAAGTAATGAAAGAAATATATCCAGAATGGAGTTGGAAGAGGAGAGCTGCCATTGTAGTCATGGATGGCCAAATGATAGCTGCATCCATGAATGGCATGCCACATGGAGCAGGTGCTTTGGACAATGGATTCAATGGGCATTTTTGTTTGCACTTCCTAAACAGTACTACTCATGGGTCATCTAGTCCTGATCCCGCACACAACTTAATGGTATTAAAAGCAGCAGGCAAAATAGATGAGTATCTAAATAAACAAAGCCCTTCAGAATTAGTGGATTCGCTTATGATTGCCATTAACAATACCGATACCTCGCTCTTACGTAAAATTGTTCCACATGAGCAGTTGGATCTACAAGCTCTATCTGGTATTTACGTCACTAATTGGAAGGTGATGAAAAATATACATTCGAAGAAAAACCTCTTTCACAATGAAGTTGTAGCCAAAGTCGAAATCTACATTGAAGAAAGCGGAACGATTACGACAGTCATAAACCTTCCTGCTAAACGGGATCCACTATCGAGTCGGTGGCGAGTTGATATATCAGCATTGCTTCAAATCGCTAATCAATCATAAGGAGATGAAAAGATGGACCGCTTTGACAAAGCTTATCAAGATTATCTAAGTAATGAACATAGAGAAATAACACCTATAGAGAATAAAGATGGCATGAGAATTACAGCAGTTCGAAAAAATGACGATGGTGATCTTATTGCGTTTCAAACAAATACTGGGGAAGAGCTTGATTATAAACAAGCGTTAGAAGCAGCGAAAAATGGAACACTATCAGGAGTTGACGTTTTTCAAAAATACGGACGAGATATTATTCGAAGCGAGCCAGATGGAACAAAAGAAAATAATCTGGATCATTTGCCGGAGTTTTAATTTTAGCAAAAAAGCGGCATCCCGAAATAATCGGAATACCGCTTGAAATAGTTATGTATGGTGATCCGTATTGGGCTCGAACCAACGACCTCTACCCTGTCAAGGTAGCGCTCTCCCAACTGAGCTAACGGATCAATTTAAGACATATATTAATATACCTGAGAGACTTAATTTCTGTCAATACTTTCTTATAATATAGTATGATAATGAGGCTGGGACAAAACTAAAATACATGAAGGAAATCGCGAATTTGAATGGTAAGAGTAAGACCTTAGCGTAGCCAACATACGTAGACTCCTGCGGGAACAGCACAGTATGTTGGCGAAGCGGTTGTTTCCTATCTGTAAATTACGAAAGACCCGATCTGATTCAAATGAATTGTTCGGGTCTTTCTCATGGTTATTTACTTATGTCCCAGCCTCATCTATTTAACCAATTCTTTCTTCCTTATCTCTCTTCTCGCGCTCTTCTTTATCAAGTGCTTCTTCACGATCTCTTAATCTATGAGCAAGGCGACTTGAAGCGTTCGCTGCGATACTAGCAATTAGGTCATCTAGGAAAGTATGAACGCCATTGCCTTCTTTCGTATCAAGCTTTTCGATGATACCAAACTTCTGTTTATCAAGGTGGCCAAACGTTGTAACGGCAATGCTACCATAGCCAAATACGGCACCAAGAGCAATCGTTTCATCTACGCCGAATAGTCCTTCATCCGTTTCAACAATGGATTGAAGCGGTTCTGAAAGCTTTCCTTGTTCAGCTAGCTTGTCCAGTTCAATTCCAACAAGCACCGCATGTTGAATTTCTCGTTTTGTTAGTACAGCTTCCACACTTTCTGTACAGTCAGCCATTGATAAATCTTCTACATAAGGGGATTGCATTTCAAATACAATCTCAGCAATATCTTCGATTGTAACGCCACGTTCTTTAATAAGGGCTTTCGCTGCTGCCTCTGTCTCTCTACTATGCACACGTTTCTTCATGATAAAACCCCTCTCTGTAAACACATAATACATCTATGTTAAAATCATTATATCACTTATGAAATTTGCATTGTCAAATAAAGTGAAAATTTCAAACCAAACATGTTAGCACGTTTTTATCAACTTATCCATCTTGTTTTATTGATCTAATGTGATTATAATTCACGTCAAATTTTCAACGACGATTCAGGAGGCAGTGACATGAACAGAGGTACATACAAAGATGAAACGATATACAGTGATTATCTAAAAGAAGAAATTCCATTTCAGGTCTACTTACCTTACAACTATTCACCGCTTTATAAATATTCCTTTCTTATCGCAAATGATGGTAGCGATTACTTTCAATTAGGCAGACTTGGTCGCACGGCTGATGAGCTAATTGAGAATGATGAGATTGAAGAACTAATTATTATAGGCATACCGTATAAGAGTGTTGAAGACCGTTGGAGAAAGTATCACCCCGATGGTGAGCAGAGTGATGATTACTTACGTTTTCTTGCGAATGAACTTGTTCCATATTTAGATAAGGAATATGCAACATATCATCTTGGATATGGAAGAGCCTTAATTGGTGATTCGCTCGCTGCAACAGTCGCATTACGGGCTGCACTTGATTACCCGCGTACATTTGGGAAAGCCATTCTTCATTCGCCATTCGTGAATGAGGAAATGATGGAGAAAGTGAAGAATTTCTCTGAACCCGAGCTAATAGACCTCTATCACATTATTGGAACGGAGGAAACGGAAGTCCCTACAACTGATGGTAAGACTAAGAACTTTATTGATCCAAATCGTGAGTTAAATCAGATTATTAACGATAAGGGTTTTGATTACTTTTATGATGAATTTGAGGGTGGCCATTTGTGGAAGAATTGGCAGCCAGACATGAAGCGTGCGCTTATGCACATGTTTAAACTGTAAGTATCTCTACCATTTCTTATTTTTGAATTTTTGGTATAATTATAAATGGAACATTATATGACTCGTCCATCTTTGACAATCGAGTACATCAACCAGGAGGGAATGGAATATGAAATACGGCATTGCAATTTTCCCATCGAAAAAACTACAAGACGTTGCTAACTCCTACCGTAAACGTTATGATCCGCATTATGCGCTCATTCCACCACACTTGACGCTCAGGGAAGGTTTTGAAGCAACAGAAGAAGAGATTCAGAAACTAACACCTGTTCTACACAAAATTTCTGACGAATCGAAACCTTTTTCATTGCATGTTTATAAAGTTGGATCTTTTAATCCTGTTAATAATGTCATTTACCTTAAAGTGAAGGATAACGAAGTGCTAGATGACTTACATCGACAGTTGAATCCTGAAGAAGCGTTGTCAGAGAGGGACTATAACTTCGTCCCTCACATAACAATCGCTCAAAACCTTTCGGATGATGAGCATTCAGACGTATATGGCAGTATGAAAATGAAAGAAGTAAATCATGAAGAATTGATTGATCGATTCCAGCTTTTGTACCAGCTTGAGAACGGAATGTGGACTGTTTTTGAAACGTTCCACCTCGGCAAAGTGCGCTAATGGTCATTAAGGTTGTTGAATCGAAAAAAGAGTTAGATGATGCCTTCAAAGTAAGGTATACCGTTTTTGTTGAAGAGCAAAACGTTCCGGCTGATCTTGAAATTGATGAGCATGAAAAAGATGCGATTCATTTCGTAGCTTATGATCATAGCACCCCAGTGGCTGCTGGTCGTATTAGAGTGTTGGATCAAAAGGCTAAAGTCGAACGCATTTGCGTGTTGAGATCGTATCGAAAGACAGGACTAGGCCAAGAGCTAATGAATACAATTGAAAAACAAGCAAAGAAATTGGAACTTTCCAAAACGAAGCTTAACGCTCAATTGACTGCGGTCGGGTTCTACAAGAAGCTTGGATATGAAACGGTTTCTGGAGAATTTATGGACGCAGGTATTCCTCACGTTACAATGACGAAAGAGCTATGACACTGGTGAATACCAGTGTCTTTTTTTATCGCTCTTTTTTAAACGATTTAAGCACCTTTTTGAATTGATTCAGTTTACATTCAAGTTTCTTGGTAATCAAAAAAAAACTGCTTCATAAGTATTTCACCTCTCTTTCGCACATGCTAAGGAAGCAAATTGAAACGGAGAAGGTGATCCTTTGAATATTGGATCGATAACCATGGAGCTGCTTGTGGGTTTCCTAGCATTACTCATATTAACTAAAGCTCTTGGAAAGACGCAGATAACACAAATCACACCGTTCGACTTTATTTCTTCCCTCGTTCTTGGTGAGCTTGTAGGAAATGCGATTTACGATAAGCATGTTAATATCTACTCCATCTTGTACGCTGTGTTTCTTTGGGGAGTGCTTATTTATTTCGTGGAATGGCTGACCCAGAAATTTCGCGGTACACGTTCTATTCTTGAAGGAAGTCCATCAATCATCATTCATGATGGAAAAATCATACGCGAACAGCTTAAGAAGAATAAACTCGATATTAACCAACTTCAAAATCTCCTAAGACAGAAAGATGTATTTTCGATGAGAGAAGTGGAGTTTGCCATACTCGAAACAAATGGAAGCATTAGTATCTTAAAGAAATCGGATTATCAAGAAGCTACTAAGCAGGACTTTAATCTTAAAGCGACTCGAGGGTATTTATCTGTGTCTATCATTTCCGATGGAAAAGTGGACTATGGAAATCTTAAAGAAGCTGGTTTAAATGAAGCGTGGCTTTATAAAACGTTAAAAGAACATCATATTGATCATCCTGAAGAAGTGCTGCTTCTTGAGTGGAAACAGGATGAAGGTGTGTACATACAGAAATTGGATTAAAAGAAAACAAAAAAAGAGCAGATTACTCTGCTCTTAAAACCAAGAAAAACCACCTTTGTCTTCTTTCTCTTCTGTTTCTCCTGCGACTTCATCTTTGTATTCTCTGTGACGATCGTCCTCACTATCTACATCATTAACGCCGAAATACCACCAAGGATCTTGACGTTGACCTCGCTCATCTCTTCCTCTGTGATCATCCTTATCATCTTGAATAATAACTTCATTTGCTTTAATAATCACTTTATCTACATGAATAACCTTTGGTTTTCGTTTCTTCTCAGACATGCTTTCCCCTCCCAGAATTATACTCCTCATACACTGTATCCTATGCAGGTTGACGGAGCTGGGTATGGGCACATTTTTTCTTTTAAAAACTAATAACAATTTGATTTGAAACCTTAATTCGATAGTTTTCTTTTTGGAAATACACAAATCCTTCAACGATAACAGGCTCTTTAAATTCAGACCTGATTGGAATTTGAAAACTCTTTATACCAATTTGCTCTCCTGGCACTAACGTAACGGGATGAAGTGGTGAGATCCAGATTTCACCTTTATCCTTTGCTTTTTCTAACCAGTCATGATCTGGAAATACCCATTGAACACCTTCCTTGTAGTCAAGTGAGCGTGTTTCAGCTTGTTCAATCGGATAGATTTTCCCTTTTAATACAGCCGTTTCAGTTGGTCGAAAACGGAAACATACTAGTGGATTGCGTAAATTCTTCTTTCCGCAGTTCTCAATATGCAAATCACCCCGTATAATGACGGAGTGTTTTTTATCCAGAATGAGTGACGTATTAAAATAGCTGATCGCATACAGATCATCTACGGTTTCATTTTGCTCTTCATCTTCATTTATAGGATGGTTCTCCTGATACTGAGCACGTTTTTCAAGATTTTTAATTCTGCCCTGATAATGCTGAAGGCGTTTATCTTTATCATTAATTTCAATTTGCATTGCCGCAAGAAGGTCTTCGTAACCTTTAATTTTCGCTTGAGATTCGGATCCGTTTTTTTGGAAGACAGTCTCTTGTTTTGCCTCTAATTCGGCCTGTAACAGTGCATGCTCACCGGTCTGTTTTTCGAGCTCCTTCTTAAGCATACTCAATTCTTCTTTTAAGTGAATAATGATATCATCATTTTCCTTGCTTGTTTCGATTTGCTTTTCAAGCGAAGAAATTTGATCATTAGCAAAAATGAGCTCTTTCTCAAGCTCCAATGACTTCTCCTGAAAGTATTTTGTACGTGTGATAAGACGAGAGTAGCTAAGCTTTTCTCCCTGCATTGTTCCTCCCCCTCCCTACCCGAAGCTCACCTGCTATTATATATGTATGAAAGGAATGTCTCTTTTCATAACAAAAAAGTGCAGGATACGTTCTCCTGCACTTTTCATTTATGGTTGCCTTTTGTACTTTAGGTCTTCAAAACTAATGCAATCGTCAACTGCTAGTTCGCCTTCTTCAACTTCAACTGTTCCAGAATTAAATACAACTTTGCCTCGACGATTCAATAAATGCACTTCGAACCATTGATCTTCTTCAGAGTCAACAACTGCTAATTTGAAATCAAGCTCTCGACCGCGATCGGTTTCTCCTGATCCTTCGATGATGAACTTCAATCCTTCGCCACACTCATGACACTCAAGCGTATCTTGATCGAAGCTAGTAGCTGTGAAAGTAAAGTCACGCTTTCCATCACTTGAGTCTGTATCATGGAAGTTGAGCTTCATTGAGCTACCATTCAGGCTACAATCATCACATATATTAACTTTTAATGTAACGTTACCTGATTCTTCATCAGAGTCCGTTTCACCACTTGCTTCCCCACTTAATGAGCAATCACAGTTTGGACGCGGGAAAATATCAGGACATTGTTCTGGGAATTCAATTGTCGGACATTCATCGATTAAGTCAGGTGCTATCAAGTCATTATCACGAGGTGAACAGAATTTAGCAAGCACTTCTAGCTTAACTTCAGCTTCAACTTGAATATCTACACAGAAGATAACTTCAAGATCAAATGATTGTGGAGCAGGACAGTTTAATAGCACAGTTCCTGAAGGAATTCGACAAACAATCTTCGTAATTCTGCAGTAAAGGTGAGTCCCGCTCGGGAAACAAAGGACAAATGATTCGAGCACAGATGCATTGCAATCTAAATGGGTAACGAGCTTCCCATGACGATCGACAACTTTAACTTTCACATCTGTCGTAAAGAGGAGATCAACTAGCTGAGCATCTGCGAACCCTCCTCCAGGAATAGGTACGCTAACATCTCTCTTCTCTCCAATTTGTTCACAGAAGAAATCATCTCCAGTGTGTTCGCTTCCTGTTAATGGGAACAATGGAGGCGCTTCAGGTGTATTGCATACAATACGAAGCGGACGTCGGCTGGGATCTTCCATGGCGCATTCGATCTCTTTAAGCTGCCTATCTGTAAATTCAATCGTCTTCTTTACAGAAAGCTGATCGGTCACCCAGTCGTATACTTTTTGAACGCGAATGCACTCGTCCTGCAAGCTATTAGCAGCTGTAGCTACGGTGCGTTTCTTATGTGGTTTGTGACCCATATCGTTCCTTCCTTTCTTTCACATTATAGGTTGATTCCCTACATATTATGGAGATAGCTAAGATTTGCAACTGTATAGGCTGCCCAAATTTTCTAAAAGTCTACTTGTGTCTTCTTTTCAACAATCAATATATAGGAATCTCTAGTGTTTTGACCGTTTGTTCAATTCAACTTCCATTATCAAGGAGTGGATAACTGATGATACCGATTTATTGGAAAAAGAAAAGAATACTTTCACTGCCTGAGGAAAAGAAAGTGGATCTCAGCTACATCTTGCCTTATTGGGGTCTATTGCTTGATGAAGAAACAAACGAAATTCTACCCGGTTTAGCAAATTGTGATGTTGTAATTCGAGGATTGAAACAGCAAGTAATCAGAGAAGTGTCTACTGCTCTTCAACACACTGGCGTATCCGTGTCTGGAGAAGAGCAAGAACAACATTTAAGTCTTTCTCTTACTGTCTCTTTTGAGGATATTCCTACTTCTCAAATCACCTTTACAATAATGAACATGACCTATAATATGAAACCTTTGCTAACGCAATCAGCTGATCTACAGAAAGCTATCCATAAGAGGATTTGGCTACCAGTTGAAAGCTCTTCCTATAATTTTGTCGTTCATCCTAGAGAGAAGCAGCACATTGTCGAGTGGCTGAGTTATATAATTATTCAATCTTTCCTCCGTTCTTCATTTCAACCAGTATCAGGTATCTCGATTATAGATTATGAAGAACTCGTATCAAGTGTACTTTTGGGGATTAACGCTGATTTTGCTCACTTTCTGCTAAACCCTAACAAGCAAGTAAAGGAGGAATGGCCTGAACCGCCGTCTGCTTTAACTTCTGCCTCAAAGAGCCGTAGCCTGATGAAAGAAGAGTATAACGAAGAATCTTTTAACCCATTTAAACCAAAAGATAACGATCATAAAGAGAAATTTAACCCTTTCAAGTTTCAGAACAACTCTAAACAAACATCAATCATCAAACCGTTCCATTATAAAAAATAACCATTATGACACTCCGTTCCTTCTTGTTGAATAAACTATTGTGTACCATTACACTCTTTGACAAGGAGGATCCTAGTGAAGAAAAAGGACATACAAGCTCTTTATAAACAAGCCAAGCGGCGTCCAAGAGGTCAATCCGCAAAACCTATACCAAAATCCGGCTGCAAATCCTGTGGAAAAGTAACATGGAAGCCCTCACAGGATTAATCCATTACTAGTACGGTTAAATGATTATTAATTAACAAAAAATATCACCTTTCGCATTGGAAGGTGATTGTTCTGCTGGTATTCTGATTTAATTATCATCTACTTAATTTTTAATCGTAACTAGTTTAGTAATCGCCTGTTCGAAAAGATTAACGCTTCTCGTCCAGGTCCATGCAGCAGCATCTTGTTCTCCCTGTTTAGCTAATTTTTCACGCAACTTAGGGTTATGGATGAGTCGCAAAATATCTTCTGAAAGTTTATTTTCGTACCTATATGAAGTGAGACAATTTTGTTCGTGCTTGCAATAATCGGCATTCCCACCTGCGTACGTTGTTGCAAGTGCAGCTCCGCATCGCATCGATTCAAGTCCAGGTAGTGAAGCTGTGTCGTAAGTTGATGAATTTACAAAGATATCTGATTGATTGTAGTGATAGCATAGTTCTGTATCGTCTGCTGGTGTATAGAACCTAAATTTCCCGTTTTTCTTCAGCTTTTGGAGATCAGATGAGCTAGCTAATTCGGCCGGAGGACAAAAGAGGTTGATTTGAATATGGTTATAGCGGTTTTTCACCATTTCAAGCTGTTGAATTAAGTAAGCCTGCTCTCTATGCCACGAAAAACCTCCTTCAGCCTTACGAATAACAGCAGATACCTCTAGTCGATCGTCTGGTTTCCTTATGTTCAAATTCTTAAACGAAGAGCTAACACCTACTGGTACAATTTCACCTGATATACCGTGGTTTAACTTAATTAAATCATGGTGCCATTTAGATAAAACAATCATGCGTGGCGTTACATGGTACGTAGGGAAAGTTATATGATTATCTGGCAAGAAAGCAGGCTCGTAGCATAGGCTAAAACGGACATGCACTCCTTTTCCATTTATGCTTGCCTGCTGAGCTTGAGGAACCGTTGAATAATAATTCGAGACAATTACATCACTAACAGGATAATCCGATTCGCTAATCATGCTGGACTTTGTCCTGACTAGTTTTGCTTTGATATTAAATTCAACATCGCCTTGAGGTGGCATGAGAATAATAACCTCATGTCCCTTATCAACAAGTCCGTTAGTCACTTCAGCAAGCATTCGCTGTGCACCACCTTTACAAAGCGTCAATATTGGAAATGTGAATTTCATGGTGAAGTCTCCCTTGAGATCAGATCCAATAGTGATTTTCTATGTCGATTTCGAACAAGCTTAATTTCTCTCGGAATATCAGCGGCATGCTTTTTGGTACCCATCTCTCCATGCACTCTATAAAACACAAGTGGTTCTTCAACGTAATGAAAATCATACTTTTGTACGACTCTAAGCCATAAATCATAATCTTGTGCATATTTAAGAGATTCATCAAACAATCCGACCTCTTGAAATATATTCATTTTCATCATAACTGTACAGCCATTAATAGGGCATCCAGCTCTCAACGTTTTGTAGAATTGAAGTCGACTTGGAAACGAAACACCTACATTACCGCCTTTAGGTTTATCATTTTCATCCATTAGAACATAATTTGAATAACTAACAGAAGCTTGATGTTGTTTCATAAAGTTCAATTGTTTCTCTACTTTGTCTGGCCTATACAAATCATCAGAACTCAACCAACTAAAATACTCACCTGTTGCTGCTCGAATACCGGTATTTAATGCACTCCCAGTGCCACCATTCCCCTTCTTGATATACCGAACTTTGTTCAAAAAAGGTGTTAGCTTCTCCTCGTTTACTTTCGATCCATCATTAACGACAATTACTTCAATATTTGTATACGTTTGCGCAAGTGCACAATTAATCGCTCGGTCCACGTAAGCGCAATTATAAAAAGGAATAATAATTGATACTTTTTCCACCGCTTTCCCCTCCTTATTGCTCAAGTGGACGATTTCTATAATAGTTCAACGTGTCGCTAAGTGATGAATGTAGTGATCGCGTTGAAGTCCAGCCTAGAGCTTTGATATCTTTAATGGTCATCTTAACTTTATTTTCGTTATTTCTGTTTTCTTTAGCTTCAACTGTGATGTTTATTTTGGTTAAGTTTTTCATATGGGTAACAATTTCTTCAAGTGAATGACTATTGCCTGACCCAATTTCATATACTTTCCCAATTTCTCCAGAATGCAATAATAAATCATATGCTGTAATAACATCTCTAACATCTAGAAAATCTCTTTGGATGGATAAATCATTCAAATAAAGTTTCCCGGCCATTTGCTGATTCTCTTCCATTTGAACGATTTTCCTAGCGATGACAGAGCAAACACCATTCGAATTACCAGGACCAATTAAATTGGAAGGTTTTGCCATGATTACATTCAGCTGATATAAACTAGCCCAGCTCTCTGCTATAATCATTTGCATCGATTTGCTAAGACTATAAGGATGCGGCGGGTGTCCATCCTGAATGAAGTCGTGTTGTAATGCGGATCCAGCAACCACTATTCGCGTATTGGGAGATTCTTTACGTATCGCTTCAAGAAGGTAGAGCGTGGATAGAACATTTGCTTCAATCGATTGATCAGGGTCCGCCCAGGATGCAGCAACTGAATTTAGTCCTGCAAGATGGAGGACAAAATCAGGTTGCTCTTTACTAATTAATGCAGTAACCTCACATTTATCAATAACATTACATTTACAGACTTTAACCCTTGTAAGATTAAAGTGATGTGTTCGTACGACCGCAATTACGTGAAAGCCCTTTTGTACGAAATGCTGACACGCATGCTGGCCAGTGAAACCTGATGCCCCCGTTATAAGAATAGTAGGTGCATTCTTCATTCATGATCAAGCCAGTTTTTCAGCTCAATCAACATCTCTTTGTAAGGAGGAACATGATAGTGAATGTCCGTTCTTGTATTTTTTATCGTGCGATCCAGTACAACTTCGTCATCAGGAACAATCACAACATCGTTTTTCTGAAAGACGTTCTGAATCGTAATTAATAGATCATGCTTTGAAATTTTCTTATCTGCTCCAAGATGATATAGTCCTACGATTTGTTCTTGTAGCAAGACGTCAATCGCTTTTGCTAGCTCAAGAGTTGTTACCCCATTCCAGAGCATTTTTTGATAGCCTTTAACCTCACCACTTTGGTCCATGAACCATTTAAACAATCCTATCCCATCTTCTTTTAGTTCAGGACCAATAATTGATGTTCGAATCGTAAGGTGACGATCACTGATCACCTCTCCTACTGCCTTTGATTTCGCATAGATGGAAGTGCCGTCCCTCATATCCGTCTCTGTGTAATCTCCCTTTTTGCCTGAAAAAACACAATCTGTACTAATGTGAACTAACTTTCCCCCATAACGCTCAGTTAGTTTAGAAATCTGATGAGGAAGAAGACTGTTTATTTTAAAAGCTGCTGCTTTATTCCGATTGGCGTTATCATTTAATAATCCAATCGCATTAATAACAACATCCGGTTTAAGATCATCAATTAGTTCTTCTAATTTGGATTGCATAAACACGTCCAAATAAAGACCATCAAGATCGTTTCGATCTCGTGAGGTATAAGCAACATCCCATTCCTTTTTTTCCTTAAAATACTTAACAATGACATGCCCGGCCATCCCTTTACCACCGAGGACGAGCATTTTCATGAGATAAACCCGCCCTTTTGTAACAATGTTTTCAGTTCCTGACGAGACATTAAGTTTTCACCAGAGTTATAGTTTTCTAGGTCTACAGGTTTAAAGGAAGCATAATATTCTTTTAGACCGTCAACTGAAATCGCCGGGAGAATGACGAAATATTCATGATCATAATAGACTGTGCTTTGGCTTTCATAATCAGAGAATAAAAGCTCGTGGAGTTTTTCCCCAGGGCGGATGCCAAGGACTTCGATGTCCACATTTTCTTTACCAGAATCTTCAATTAGAACTTTAGCAAGATCTACTATTTTGCAAGTAGGCATTTTCATTACAAAAATTTCGCCGCCCTTGCTTTCATAAGTTGCTTTAAATAGTAACTTAATGGCATCTTGTATCGTTAAAAAGAAGCGGGTCATGCGCATATCCGTTATCCCAATCTTACCCTTCTCTTCAATATGGTTTTTAAACACATGAATAACACTTCCATTCGTACCTAGAACATTTCCGCCTCTTACACAAACGAAAGTCGTGTTGGATCTTAAAACATTAGCATGAATGATAAGTCGTTCACCCATCGCCTTTGTAAATCCATAGAAATTAGAGGGGTTTGCTGCTTTATCAGTTGAAATATAAATAACTTTCTCAACATTATTTAAAATGGATGCATCGATCACATTTTGCGTTCCGATCACATTGGTTTTCATTGCCTCAAGCGGTTGATCCTCACAAACTGGTACATGTTTAAGAGCAGCAAGATGAAATACAAAGTCGACGTTTTTGGTTGCTTCTATTAGTGCTTCTTTTTCCTTAATGTCACCAATGATGAATTTTAATGTTTTATGCTGGTCAAACTCTCTTTTCATCGCTACCTGACTTGACTCGTTCCTTGAGAACACACGAATCTCTTTAGGCTGCTTGTCTACTAGCTGCTTCACAAGTTCATGTCCCCAAGAACCTGTGCCTCCGGTTACTAATATTGTTTTATTGTGGAACAATCGTTAACCCTCCCATTAGAAATTTAACTACCTTATCCGATACATCCTCATCTGTATAACCTACTGGAAATAACCACTGTGGTGATTGACTCACCATAACGCTGACAGATTGCAGAATGTGACTTGCATTTAATCCCGTGACAATATTGCTACCACAAGCGATTGTCTCTGGCCTTTCTGTCGTTCTTCGAATGGTCACAGTTGGTACATGAAATAAGCAACACTCTTCCTGTACAGTCCCGCTATCAGTCAACACACACCTAGCATTTTTCTCGAGCTTAACGAAATCAAAGAAACCAAATGGTTCATGAAATTCTACAAGAGAGTCCATCGTTAGATCAGCTCTCTGTTTAAGCTTCGATTGCGTCCTAGGATGAATACTACAAATCACTCTTTTGGAGTATGTTTGTGCAAGAAGGTTAAGGGCTTTGAGTATTTCTGATAAATGGTTCTCATTATCTACATTTTCTGCTCTGTGCGCTGTTACAAGGAAATAGGATTCTTTTGTTAGTTGTAATTTATCAAGTACCGTGCTTACAGCGATTTTATGATCATAGTGTTTCAAGACCTCATAAATCGGATTACCTGACACATAAATGCGGTTGCTAGCCATTCCTTCTTTTAGTAAGTTCTCTCTACTTTGTGGTGTATATGGGAGGTTAAATGTTGAAATTGCATCAATAACTCTTCTATTTTTCTCTTCTGGAACAGACCAATCGAAACAGCGATTCCCAGCCTCCATGTGGACTACAGGAATCCCCATTCTCTCAGCAAGGATAGCGCTAAGTGCACTATTTGTGTCGCCAAGTACAAGAACTTTATCCGGCTTTTCTTTCAAGAAGATCTTCTCAAGTTCTTTATACATCGTTGCTAATTGATTCCCTAGCGATTGTTGTTGATTGTTAAGGACATAATCAGGCTTTCTCACATCTAGTTCTTCAAAGAATACATTACTCAAGGTTTGAGTGAAATTTTGACCGGTATGCACAAGAACATGATGATCCGCTAATTGATCGAGCTTCTTAATAATTAGACTTAAGCGAATGATTTCTGGTCTTGTACCGAGTACAGTTACAATCTTCATCTTTCTCTCCTTTCACGAATCTCCTTGGACAGCTTACTGATAGATTATGTAAGTGAATTCAAGCATGATATGGTTTACTGTCCAAATATGGAACAAAGTGACATTCACCCGATAGAATGTCACTTTGTTATTGAAGGTCATTCATAGCCAGTCTTGATTTTTTTCGTATCCGTTCCGAATCAGCCATTTTCCTGCCACATTATTAAATGCACTTTTCAATTCATCATCAAATTCTTCTTTCCAATTTCCTATATGTCCATTACGAAAAGTTGGGGATGCAGATGGATCAAGATTTTTTTTCATCAATTGAATTAATACAGAATGGTATGAAGAAGGAAGATCTTCTTCCCATAAATAGGTGACAATTCGTATTAACTGACGATCCATTGATTCAGTCGAACTCATTAAATCCTCATACGTTACTGTTAACGTATGGTCATCTGACAGCCATCCTTCATACGAACTTGCCCATGTTGCAATGTCGGGATAAGATAAACCATCTTTCTCTACACCTTTTATCAGTGCCATGTACTTATCTTTTTGTGTAGTGGTTGGCTCAGAGAAAAAAAAATGAAGAGGATGAGCTGGATATTTGCTCTCTATAAAATAGGCAAAGGAGACAACGACATCACGGAGATCACGACTAATAAAGATATGTTTAATGGATGCGTCCGAAAGAGAATTTGACAATTCCTTTGAAAAGAAAAGGTGCCCTTGTCCAAAATGATTTGAATTGATTTGGTTAAGCTTCTCCATCAGAATGGTTGTCTTCTCCGGGTAAAATCTATCTTTTAAATCGTGAGATACCCCAGGAATACCTAATAATAGCTGCTTCATTAAATGTGTTCCGCTTTTTGGCATGGATGTCATTAGAAACGCAGAAAGTTGAGGTTTACTTTGCAACATTTTCACTAAACGTCCCTTCTTACCAAACATGATTTTTCTCATAACCTAATTGAATGAGTAAATCTCCGGCAACCTTTTTGAACGCTTCCTTTACCTCATCATCGAATTCTTCTCTCCAGCTACCTATGCTACCTTTACGGAAAGTTGGGGACTGTGAAGGGAGTATATTTGCTTCCATATGATTAATCATTTCATTTATAGATAGTGGATAGTTCAGTTCCTTTGTTAAGTATTGTGCAATATTCTTAAGACTCTTATGGCGCGATTGAGCTGACTCCATAAGTTCTTCATACGTCACAGTCAGAACTTCATTGTGATTGACCCAACCTCTGAAATCGTGAAAAAATTCAACTATATTACCATATTTTGTGTCTTTCGTTTTCACACCATTTATAAGAGATAAATAACAATCTTTTTGAGTTGTACCAGATTGAGTAAATAGAGGATAGAGAGGATGATCTGGAAGCTTACTTTTTATAAAGTAGGTTAAAGAGACGACAACGTCCCGAAGATCTCTAATAATGAAGACCTGCTTAATTTGATTATCTGACAACAATTTTGCCCATCGTTCAGAATAATAAATATGTCCCATTATGATTTCATTGTCTCTAAGTGTTTTCATTTTCTGTAAATGCTTATTATGATCTTTCTCTAGTCCTTCATAGATTACGTTTCCTGGAATGTGAAACGTTTCTGGAAGACCTAACAAAATTTGTTTTAGAAGATGTGTACCGCTTTTAGGAACAGAGTTTAAGAGGAACCCAGGAATTTTATTTTTTTCATTATTAAACACAGGCAATCAAAACAGTCTCCTTTCTACACAAGTTAAGATAGTATATGTTGTCCTTTTGTACCTGACTGGTCTTTATAACCAAATCAACAGCTTTTTCTTATTTTGGTGATTCCCCGGGCTAATACCAATCTACTTTTCTCACCTCACGTCATAAGCTATCACTAACGAACAAAAAGGAGCTTAGCTATGAAATTATTGTTTGTTTTTTATGTGCCAAGTGGAGGAGTTGAAACGTTAAACCGCCAGCGTTGCTTTGCACTCCAACAGCAAGGAATACAGTGTGAATTACTTTACCTTCAGGACGGGGAAGGAAAGAAGAATAATGTCAATACGCCTATCCATATAACAAATAAAGACTTTGAAATCAAAGCCATTTTAGAGAGAGGGCTGTTCGATGCAGTAATTGTTTGTTCAGATCACACTTTTCTACCTCGACTGAAAAAAATTGGTTACTCAGGGAAAATCATTTACGAAATTCAGGGACTTGGAACCAAGATTGAAGCAAATAAATGGTTGAGAAATGCACAAAATATTATTACTTTAAATGCTGACGCACTGCTATTTCCGCAAACATCACATCTCAAAGAACTTTGCATAAAGTATTTTCCCCACACTCCAAAATTCTGTTTCCATAATTGTTTTGACACCGAAAACTTTACTTACCTTGCTAGTCAAAAGGAAGAATCACCTATTATCGGGTGGGTAGGTCGTCTTGAGCTGAACAAGAATTGGCGTGGCTTTATTGAACTTGCGAACTTAATCTCTAAGCAGGATTCATCGATTCACTTTTGGATATTTGAAGATGCGACTCTTGCTTCTCCTAAAGAACGTAGGGAATTCCAGCTTCTTGTAGCAAGCTATGGGTTAACAAATAAATTAACCATTCGTTCAAATGTACCCCACTCCCAAATGGCCAACTATTATTCTAGAATTGGTGACTCAGGTGGTTTCCTATGCTCAACTTCGAAAGTAGAAGGGTTCGGTTACGCTATTGTTGAAGCACTTAGCTGCCGTTGCCCTGTACTGACCACCGATTCAGATGGTGTAAGAAGTTTCATAATGCACGAGCAAACAGGGCTTTTTTTCAATGAAGATCAATTAAATAAAGCAGTAAACCAAGCTTTTGTTCTTATGAAGAATAAATTGCTTAGAGAACGAATACGCTCTGCTGGACTCTCTTATGTACAAGAGCACTTAAGCCCACTCGTCTACTCTACCAATTTCGTACAAATGATGAATGATCTTGGAGTACAAAAATAAACACCTTGCCAAGGTGTTTTTTTGTTACCAATTATCATCTGTCTCATAACCGAGGTTCGTTAATAGTAAGTTTGACTTCGACTTAAATAGCTCCTTAAGTTCCTCATCAAATTCCCTCTTCCAACCGCTGATCTTGCCTGAACGAAAGGTAAATGATTTGCTAGTATTAATATTAGCTATCATATCATTCACAATCTGCTCCTTTAATTGATCTCGTAAAGCATGATCATACAAAAAGTCAAGTAGCTTTCCTAATGCTACTCTCCTTGACTTAGAGGATTCAACAAGTTGTTCAAAACGAATCTTGTGAACATCTTCCACATCCACCCAGCCATAAAAGCTCGAAATATATGTGTTGAAGTCTGGCCATAGTCCTGGCACTCCCTGAATGAGCATCCGTAGTCGATCTTTAACATCTGTTGTGGTTTGAAACTGATGATGTAGAGGGTGAAATAACCATTTCTCACCAATGAAATAAGCGAGTGAAACCAGGACATCTCTCGGGTCTCTGTAAAGAAACACATGCTTTATATTCGTTTGTTTAAGCAGTTCTTCATATTTACTGGAATAACGGATATGTCCCAACCCAAATTCGTTTTCTTTTAACAGGTTAAGTCTAGAGCGATGATCTTGATATAAGGATGCATAGTAAGAATCAGAAGCAAGAACTGCACCAAGAAAAAACTTCTTTGTCTCATCCTTAATATCCATCGAAACATCAGGTAGTCCATTTAAGAGTTGATGAAGCAAATGGGTCCCACTCTTAGGGACGGATGACATAAAAAAAGGTAACAATGAAGTAGAATTATTTTTATTAACCATCAAATAACCTCCAAACCTTCTACTTCACTATTATATGATTACCATCTATTAATGTACTGGACGAGCTTTTGTGCTATTTTATCATTTCCAAATCAAACGCATCATTTAGGGAGCTTGTCTATACAAAAATATGCCAATTCCATATCCTATCTTATTCTAATAAAGAAAGGAGAATTCTTTTGGCGAAACAAATTTTTGATTATAGCTCAAGTGTGCCAACCTCTTCAAGTGAGTCTCTGAATCGATCCATTCCTATGACCCCACAATCCATTAAACTTGCCTCTTTCGGACTCTTTGTACCTGATCAAGCTAACAAAGTTCAACTAAACGCTACAATTGGTTTAAAAGCGACAGCCTTAACACCTACGGTTTTGTTTACAATTTACAGAAATACAGGAGTTATATTTACCACACGAATCACTTTAGATGAAGGTCTGAATGATTTTCAAACTGTTTCATTTGAAGCAATTGAAACTAACGCACCGACAGGTTTTCACTCTTATTCCGTTAGAGCGGAGATTGATTCTTCCCTTCTCTTAGCTGACGCACAGGTTAATGGCCCAATTACTTTTAGCGGCTTTTCCATCGGGTAATCCAAAAGGCGTACCTGAATTGGTACGCCTTTTTCTTTAACTAATTATTTTTGTAATATGGGCAATCAGTTCCTGCGCCCTTATTTCTGTAGAATGTCTTTCTCGAATAAGCTCTTCTCCTCGTTTAGCTATTGTAATCCTCTCTTCCTCATTATCTAAGTAGTATTTTGCTTTTTCAGCGAAATTACTTTGATTAATTTCCACATACGTTTTGCCATCGATAAATCCTAGCTCCCTTAATTCTTCAGAACCTGAAGCTAGAAGGAGTGTTCCACATGCAAGAACTTCAAAATATTTCAGTAATGGAAAGTGATAGTTTGAGTCACAAGTGAAAAAGATTTTGGCATTGTTTAATTCTTTTGAGTAATCCACACCTACCTTATACCCCCTCTTACTATGGTCCATTGCATGATAACCTGGATGAGGAAAGTAAGTGAAATCAGGATGATTATGATACTTATTTAGAATCGCAACCCTTAATGGATAAAGTTCTTTATAAATAGCCCCAATCATTACATAATTATTGTCTCTACTTAAATGATGATTTTTGTATATAGAACGTGGAACATGATGAGGAAACCAAATCATTCGATTAATGTAGGCAGGATACCATTTCTCGAAAGCCGTACGATAATTAACAAAAATATGCTGAACATTCTCCCGTTTAATGAACCTTCTTCTTTGATGCATTTTATACTGTAAATCATGCATTATGAGGCCATATGGAATCCCGACCTCCTGTAATCCAGTGATTTCAGGACAATAGTCAGGCTTATAATCGTTCAAGAGGATAAAATCAGGTCTTTCGCCAATTTGGGAAACGATCTCGTTGATGTTTCCATCCATTGACCAAACTGTTAAATCGGTAAGCTTCTTTAATTCCTCTATCAAATAAACACTACTCTTCTCGATATGAAACGTATGATCTTTTGTAATAAATAGGAGCTTTACCCTCGCCATCATGAGAAATCCCTTCTTCTTTTAACTAATCCTTAGCTTTAAAGTAAAGAATTAAAAGAAAAACTCCAATAGAATTGGAGTTTCTACTTATTATTCATAATAGGCTACAAGGTTACGTAGAGGAACAGTAACTTCCCCGTCACCACCAGAACCAGGTTGGCTTACAACGACAAAGTCGCTACCTACGTTTATTATTGTGGCATTCATTAAGACCGTTTCTTCTCCACTGTTAATAAAACGCATTTCGGAGAATGTTTTTCCAATGTATCCTCGTAGCAAAACAAATAATTTACTTGCCATGAGATCGCTCCTTTCTTTAAAAAAATATAAAACAAGACTTATTACATTCTTATGTATTAATTTAATCAATGAATGGACAATCGTACTTGTTCATACAAAAAAAGTTAGAATACTTGTGAGCGAACGAACCATTTTAGCGCAAGATAGGTTTTTAACTATACCAATGGAGCCAAGCTTCAATATAGTGTATAAACCCCTTGCTGTGAAAATAGGGTAAATCTTTAACTAAGGAGGATGGCTGTGAGTCTTTTCAATCATGATTGGGAATGTTGTAAGAAAAAGTCTTATCGTTGCGATGATGAGTGGGAGTACTGCCACAAAAAGTCAAAGCATAAATGTGATGACGAATGGGAGTACGACAAAGAGTCGAAGCATAAGTGCGATGATGGGTGGGAGAAAGACAAAATGTCAAACCATAAATGTGAAGACAAGGGCAGCAATCACAAGTGTTGTGATAAAAAACCCGAAAATGGAGCAATGTCGGAGCAACTAAAAAAATTATCAACAGGAACAATAATAGACCTCGTTATGAGTGGTCAGGATTTCACTAATTTGAAATACGTTGCTATGGATTCAAATAGTTCAACTGCAACATTTCTTGATGGGAACTTCACTTTTATGGCGGACACTAAACAAATTCAAGCGATAAGAATCGTTAAATAAAGTTATTAACCTTACGAAGACTGGTTTGGATTACCATCGCAAGCCAAAACAGTCTTTTTTTTCTACTTCATAATTTTGATGTTAACTAACATAAGAATATGTATTTAAAAAACGTATTTATAGCCTTAAAGAAAGGTGAGATGGATGACTGAACCAAAACACTATGATCGCTTACCTCCCTTTTTAATGAGCTCCATTCCAAAAAGCGGCACCTATTTGCTCCATCAAATTCTTACAGGTCTCCCGGGCATTTCTTCTGATCGAACCCGCTCTAAACTATTTTTCACGAATTCCCTCTTGCCAGAAACATATATAGATGATCATAAAAACCGACTTTCTCAACTTCCAGAAAATGAGTTCGGCTTAGGACATATTCGGTATAGTTCAACCTATGCTCAACTACTTAAAGAACTGCAAATGAAACATGTTTTTATCTATCGAGATCCTAGAGATGTGTGTGTTTCATTGTCTTATTTTATTAAAGACAAATGGAAAACCCATCCACTTCATAATGACTTCAATACCCTATTTCAAACGAACAAACAACGACATCTAGGGATTATTAACGGTGTCCCTGGAAAGTGGCCAGGGTTTAATGCATACTTCCACCATTACTATGAATGGTTAAACCATGCGGAAACACACCATGTTTCATATGAAGAACTAGTGATTAACGAACAATCCAAAGAAAAAGCCATAATGAACATTATTGAATTTCTATGGGAAGGACTTACTCCCCCTATGTCTTATCGAGACATGTATTCACAAGTTGTTCAGAATATTAACCCCTCAACCTCCAATACTTTTCGTTCAGGGAAAATTGGTGGATGGAAACAAGAATTTGACAGTGAGATTAAGCTAGCATTCAAAGCAAACGCTAACCATCTTTTACTTAAATTCGGCTATGAAGCTACACCAAACTGGGAGTAACCGAACATCTTGCTCTGCAATCAAAGAAGACCACGTTTCAGCTAAGCTGAAACATGGTCTTCTTTATTACGTTGCAATAATGTTATATCCACTATCTACGTGAATCATCTCTCCAGTAATTCCACCAGAAAGATCACTCATTAAGAATAACGCTGTATTTCCTACATCTTCTTTCGTCACAGTACGACGCATTGGAGACTTTTCTTCAATCTCTTTAATAACAGAGTTGAAATCACCAATTCCTTTTGCTGCAAGCGTTCTGATTGGCCCTGCAGAGATTGCGTTAACGCGGATGTTATCTTTACCTAAATCGTTAGCAAGGTATTTAACACTTGCGTCAAGAGAAGCTTTCGCTACGCCCATCACGTTATAGTTATTCACGACGCGCTCGCCACCGAGGTAAGTCATTGTAAGAATGCTTCCTCCTTCAGACATAAGTGGACGTGCAGCTTTGGAAACAGCTGTTAGGGAATAAGAGCTGATGTTGTGCGCAAGCATGAACCCTTCACGTGTTGTTTCCAGGTACTCACCTTTAAGTTCTTCTGTTTTAGCGAATGCGATACAGTGAGCTAGCCCATGAATCACACCAACTTCTTCTTTGATCTGATTAAATGTTGCATCGATCTCTTCGTCGTTTGTAATGTCACACGGCAAAATGACCGAATCATCACGATCGAGTGTCGCTGCAAGGTCTCGAACATTCTTCTCAAGACGCTCCCCTGCGTAAGTAAAGATTAATCGTGCACCAGCACTGCTAAGCGCCTGCGCAATTCCCCAGGCAATGCTTCGTTTGTTGGCAACGCCCATTACAACATATGTACGGTTTTCTAGAGACAGGTTCATATCCATGCTCCTCCTCGAATTTATTATTAGTTATTAGCACCACGTGCTAATTATAACATGCTTTACGTACCGTATGTGGATTTCATTATCCCTTACTCGTTTGAATATTACGTTTCTCATGTCCGCAGGATGGACATTCAAATATGACATTTTGATTCGACTGGGCTGTAATCGTCTCTTCCAAAGTAAATTGTTTATGGCATTCTGGACAAATGACTTGTGGTGTTTCGTTAATCATCCGCACACTTCCTCTCTTCTCTTATGATATGAAGTATCACCTTCATCCCTCTCATTATTCATTTAGAGGTGTTCAATCGTGTAAATAACAAAGACCTCCCTTACTTAATTTGTAAGGGAGGTCTCTTTCGCTAGTAGCTCAGAAGCGTACGAACTTCTTCAACACTCTCACTACTACCTGTCACAATCAATCTGTCACCTATGCGAAGCTCAGTATCTCCATGTGGAACGATCGAGTCTTTGCCACGGAAAATGCGGACAATGATCGTATCACCGAGATATGGAAAGCTTCTTAACGGCACACCGTTGTATTCAACATTGTTCATATTGATTTGATAAAGGGCATTCTCTTCTCTTGTAAAGATATTAACCACACCTGGTGATTCAATAAGAGCTTTTAACAAAGCTTTCGTTGAGAAGAACACTGAGAAAACATCAATATTAAGTTCGCGGAGCTGATCTGCAATTTCAGTTAATTCAATTCGCGCAATCACTCGTTCAGTACCGTACTCTTTTGCAAATACCGCGATATCGGAATTCGTCTCATCGTCACCTGATGATATAAGTAGGATATCTGCATCAAACACTTCGCTCTTCTTAAGAGTGTCTATGCTGTAATCCGATAATTCCGTAACGCTAAAGTGGCTACTTTGCTTCTCAGAATCAACTTTTTCTTGTTTTGTATGGTAAATCGACGTTTCATAGTTGGCCGGATTTAATTCAAGGGAAATCGGAAGCGTAATTTGATTCGCTCCAATTATAGCAAGCTTCTTTGCGTGCGAACGCTCTTCAGGCTTCGGCATGATTTTCTTAAACAAAATCGGTCCGAGAATACAACTAATGATGGCAACTAGAATGAGTGCTGATGAGAACTGATCATCAATAATATCAATACGTTCACCGATCTCAGCTGCTGCAATAACGAGCGATAAGGTTGAAGTAAGCAATAAACCTGAACCTAACACCGTTTTTGTACCATACCATTTTTTGAGAACCACAACTGGTACAAGCTTTGATACGAATAATGCAATTAGTAGCATCGGAATGAGAACAAGTACTTTCGGTTCCTTAAATAGGGACCATATATCAAGCTCCACACCAACCATAACAAAGAAAATTGGAATCAAAAAACCATATCCAAATGAATCAAGCTTCTGAACAAGCTCTGTATTCGGTGAGAGAAGGGATACGAGTGCACCTGCAAGGAAGGCACCTAAGATATTTTCGGCCCCAACTGTTTCAGATATACCGACTAGTACAATAATTAACGTGAAAACGGCTCTTGTACCAATTTGAATGGTACCTTTAGACATCGTTTCAATAAATGAGAGGTGTCTGAAATAGGCTCCAAGGAAATACAGTAAAATCCCCGCTCCAAATAGGATAAGAAGCAGCCACATATTGCCTTCCCCGCCTGAATTTAATGAGACGAAGATCGCAAGTAGGATCATTGTGGCGAGGTCAGCGATTACAGCAATTAGAAGAATCGTTTGACCTATACTCGTTTTCATTATATTTGCATCTTTTAGCGTTGGTACAACGACACCTAATGAAATGGTTGAAATAATCAACGTCATGAAGAAGGCATTATCAGTGTAACCAAGCACGACAAAAAGGAGCGATAGTGCATAGGACACAATAAATACGAGTAGAAAAACAATGAATGAAACAAAAACACGGTTTGGTTCTAACTTACCACTCGGAAGCTTTACTTTTTTCTTTTTACTCGCAAAAACAGTAAAGTCAATTTCCAGTCCACTCAAAAACATGAGAAAGATAAATCCAAGTGTCGACAGCGTATCGAGCCATGTATCTCCTTGAACAAGGTTTAAACCACTTTGTCCGATAAAGATACCAGCGATAATTTCTGCGACTACTACCGGTAGGAAATTTAGTCTAAAACGATGTAAAATGAACGGTATGAGAAATGCGATAACAACTACGATAACTAGTGATGATACGGATGCACCGTGTTCCATGTCTTTCCTCCTTCAAAACGACTGCATTGCTACCTACACGAGGTGGCTCATAAATGCTGTCGCCATTCCAAAATAAATAAGAATACTTATAATATCGTTAATCGTGGTTATAAACGGACCTGAAGCCACTGCAGGGTCTATATTTAACTTATGCATTAGGAGTGGCACAAGAGCACCTGCCAGAGTTGCGACAATCAATGTACATAATAACGAAAATCCAACAAGCATGCCAAGGAAAAAGGTTCCCTTCCACAAAAAGATAATAATTGTAACGAGAACGCCACACGTTGCACCGGTTATTAATCCAGTGCCAGCTTCTCTTAAAATTAATGCCCACTTGCTATTTTCCTCATAGTCACCAGTTGCAATTCCTCTTACAACTACGGCTAACGCCTGAGTCCCTGTATTTCCAGCCATACCTGCAATTAACGGAATAAAAACGGCTAACAAAGCCACTTTATCAAGCGTTGCTTCAAATTGCCCAATCAAGCTCGCTGTCATCATACCAAGGAACAACAATATGATGAGCCATGGTAATCTCTTTCTTGCAGATGAAAAAGGGTTACGATCAAGCGTCCCATCGTCTGAAATTGCCGCGAGTTTAGAGTAGTCCTCAGAAGCTTCTTCTTCAATTACGTCGACAATATCATCATGTGTAATGATACCTAACAAGTGATTCTGGAAATCAAGAACTGGTAATGCAAGAAAATCGTAGTCTCTCATTATCCTTGCTGCCTCTTCCTGGTCTTCTCCAACAGAGACGGAGACAACGCGTTCGTTCATGATGTCTTCAATCAATGTATCTTCCTCTGCAATAATTAAATCTCTAAGAGAAATGACGCCGACGAGCCTTTTTTGCTGATCAAGTACGAATATATAATAGATGGTCTCAGCTTCCGGAGCTTCCTGCCTTAGAATTTGCATCGCGCGCTTCACAGTCTGGTGGGCTCTGATGGCTACAAATTCAGTAGTCATAATACTTCCGGCTGTTTTCTCCTCATAATGAAGCAGTTCTTTAATTTCATCAGCTGCATCATCATCCATAATCGTGAGGTAGCTTGCAATTTGCTCGGGATTTAATTCATTTAAAACGTCAACTGCATCATCCGCGTACATTTCAGCAAGCATCTTGGCTGCATAAGTAGGTTCCATTTCTGATATATATTCTTCCTGCTCCTCAATGTCGAAGTTCTGGAAGATCTCAGCCATTTCTCTCGGTGATAAATAGGTGTACACAAGTAGTCTGATCTCTTCAGATACGGTAAGAAAGAATTGTGACTGTTCATATGGATGGATATCGAGAAACAACTCTCGAAATGAATCAATTCTTTCTTGTTCTAAGTGATGTATTAATGCATCGTACAAAGCTTGAGTTTCTTGCTCCTGGTAAGCCACTCTGCACACCTCCCTGATGTTTTTTAAACAAAGTGATCATAAATGCTCAAATATAGCTATTTCATTTCTCTTAATAGTTCGATAAACTTCCCTTAAGGTAGTCAAATCAGTTCTTTAATGAGTCAATAAAGTAAAATTACCTTCCTATCTTAGTCGGTGTGTAGTTATTTTGTCAAAAATAAATACAGTAACCGATTTGCAAACGGAAGGATTTCAGATAAGATAGGGAATGTGATGGCCAGTAACGCTTTTCTTTAGAAAGGATTATATCATGAACAATGACAATCAAACACCATGGCAACAAATAGATTTCACTCTATTGTTCTTTGTATTTCTTCTGATGTGTATCAGCACTGTCGCAATCTATAGTGCACAAGCTTCACTTCCAGGAGAGTTAAAAAACTTTAATTTCGCAGGAAGACAGTTAACCTGGTATTTCATTGGGGCATTTGTTCTTTCTCTTACGCTCGTTATCGATTTCGATCGCTTTAAACAGCTATCATGGTACTTATATGGATTTGGTGTCTTTCTTCTCATCCTTCTTGCCATAATGCCGGAATACATAGGGAGCTATCAAATCGCTCCTGTGACAAACGGGGCAAAAAGCTGGTTTGTCCTTCCTGGTCTAGGTAGCGTTCAACCTTCAGAATTTATGAAGATTTTCTTGATTATCACCATTGCTTCGACAAGTGTGAATCATCATGAAAAACACCAAACCAAAACGATCCAAACGGATTTGATTCTACTAGCAAAAATTTTTGGTATAGCGGCACTTCCGCTGCTCATTGTAATGGCTCAACCAGACCTTGGAACAGCAATGGTATTTACGGCCATTGTGGTTAGTATCACTCTCGTTTCAGGTGTTCGTTGGCGGTTACTCTCACTCCTAAGCTTACTAGGAGTTGCAGGCATAGCAACATTCGTCTTTATCTTTTTCAAGTTTCCTGCTTTCTTTAAAGAACATCTTCTCGATGACTATCAGCTCGCCCGATTCTACGGCTGGCTTGCACCTGAAGAATATGCAGATGCAGGATATCAGGCAACAAAAGCAATCCTCGCTATAGGATCTGGGAAATTAGAAGGAAAAGGTTATTCTGATGGAACAGTCTATTTCCCTGAAGCGCACACAGATTTTATTTTTGCGGTTATTGGAGAAGAGTTCGGGTTTATTGGCGCAAGTATTACGATTTCAATCTTCTTCCTTCTCGTTTACCGAATGATTCATACAGCTCTTGAAAGCAATGAGTCTTTTGGAAGCTACCTATGTGCTGGTGTAATTGGGATGCTAACATTTCAGGTGTTTCAGAACATCGGTATGACAATACGTATCCTTCCGATTACTGGAATACCACTTCCATTCGTAAGCTATGGAGGAAGTGCTCTACTAACCTATATGATTGCTGTCGGGCTCGTGTTAAACGTTCGCTCACGTACCAAGACATATATGTTCGAATAACCTGCCTCTGGCAGGTTATTTATTTATTCTGAAGGCTATGCTAGCTTCCATTGTTGATTTCTCGATTTTTGACTCATTCGAGTGAAACCTTAAACCTTAGTTTCACTCATTAACATAGCCATTCTATAATTAATAATTCCGATGATACTTTCTACTCAATAAGGGAAAAGATAAAAATAACGTATAGTCGACCAGCGCACGAAGATAAAGGAGGACATTCCATTGTTTGATATTATTGGGGATATTCACGGTTGTTTTGATGAAATGGTCTCTCTAACAGAGCGTCTTGATTACGAATGGACGAATGGAATACCTATTCATCCATTCGGAAGAAAGCTTGTCTTTCTAGGTGACTTAACGGATCGTGGACCAGACTCTATCTCCGTTCTGAAAGTTGTATTCGAACTCGTGAAAACCAAGCAGGCTTATTACTGCCCAGGAAACCATTGTAATAAATTGTACAGGTATATGCTTGGCAGGAACGTGCAACAAAAGCATGGCCTAGAAACAACAGTAGCTGAATTAAATAGTGTTAATCATCCTGAAAGAGATGCCATTTATAAAAGCTTTATCTCCCTATATGAATGCGCACCACTATATTTGTCCCTTGATGATGGGAATTTAATCGTAGCTCATGCGGGCATTCCCGAGCACTATATAGGTGATACAGATAAAAAAGTTAAAACGTTTGTTTTATACGGAGATATCACAGGTGAATCTCACCCAAATGGCATGCCTGTACGAAGAGATTGGGCTACGAATTATAAAGGTGCCTCAATGATCGTATACGGTCACACGCCAGTTCTAGAACCGAGATGGGTTAACCACACTGTTAACATAGATACAGGTTGCGTATTCGGTGGTAAGCTCACTGCTATTAGCTACCCAGAGTTGAAAACAACTTCGGTTTCTTCTTCGATGCCTCTTGTAAAAGAAAAGTTCACCTCTTTTGAATAAGCTTCTTCATATCTTCTGGAAGATCTGCTTCAAATGTAAGATTTCTTTCAAGAAAAGGATGATAAAATTCAAGCTTCGCACTATGCAGAGCTTGTCTTAAGATGAGCTCGTTTGTCCCTCCGTACAAATCATCCCCCAGAAGAGCATGTCCAATTGAAGCCATATGGACACGGATTTGGTGCGTTCTTCCCGTTTGTAAGGATAACTCGAGTAAAGAATAAGTTTCATCACTTTCTATCACGTTGTACTCCGTAACAGCATGTTGACCATCAGATCGAACAGTTCGTTCAATGATACTCCCTTCACGTCGACCAATTGGAGCATTAACCTTACCATTACCATGCAAACCACCATGAACAAAGGCAAGATACATCCGTTTCATTTCTTTAGTGCGCTGCTGCTTTGACAGTAGATCATGAGCGAATCGGTGCTTTGCAAATAACACTAAACCTGAAGTATCACGATCGAGCCGATTTACAGCATGAATTGTGCGATTTAGCTTCATTTTCTTATAATAGTAAAGCACTGCCTGGGCAAGAGAACCAACTGAATGCCGTGAAGGAATTGTTGGCAGGTTCGCTTCCTTATTCACTAACAGGAAATGCTCATCTTCATAAATGATGTGAAGTGGTAAATCCATAGGTGTCATACTTTCACTTATCTCTTCTTCAGGAAACGTAATTTCGACGTTATCACCATCGTGTAATACGGTACGCACATTACAACTAACCCCATTCACACATATGCGCCCGCCTTTAAATTTAATATCCGTCAGCATACTTCTAGAAAGGGATTTTCCTTGTAAAAGAAACTCTCTTACAAGCATCCCCTCCTCTTCTTGTTTTACAATCCATTTCATCATGAAAGATGACATCCAACTCCGCCCTTTCGATTCCTAATTATAGCTAGAGAACATCCTATAAGTAACCTCAAACAAAAAACAGTACAGTTCATCCAGTGAACAGTACTGCTTACAATTAATATTCTTCGTCCACGAAAGACTCTTTTACTCTCTTCCAGAATGGAAACGGTCGAAAACGAGCGAATCTCACTTTCTCTTCTGCCACTCGGTATTGAATTGATTTTACATCTTTTTGCAACAAGAATAAGTGATCGATTGTAATTTGAAAGTCAACATCGTTCACTGGTCGAAGCAAGCACGTATGATGCTGTGGTAGCACAAGCGGTGAGCCGACAGTTCGAAAGACACGGTTATTAATCGATGCCATTTCAGAAAGCTGAATGGATGGAAGAGCTGGATGAATAATCGCTCCTCCGAGCGCCTTGTTGTACGCAGTACTTCCAGATGGTGTCGAGATACATAGTCCGTCTCCTCTGAACGTTTCAAATAAATCACCTTTGATCTCCACATTCATCACGAGAGAGCCTTCTACACTTTTTACTGTGCATTCATTTAAAGCAAGATACCGATTTTCTTTAGCGCTATTCAGATAGCGAACTGTCACTTCTAGTAATGGATACTCTACAATTTGAAATGGTGTTCTAGCAATGTGAATAACAAGCTTTTCTACTTCTTCCGGTGTCCAATCAGCATAGAAACCAAGATGCCCAGTATGTACACCAACAAATGCCGTTTCAGCAAGTCGATCCTGATAATGGTGGAAGGCGTGAAGGAGCGTACCATCTCCACCTACTGAAATCACAATATCCGGCTCTGCTTCATCATATACTAGGTCGAAATCACGTAAGTAATTTTTAATGCGCTGCTGAAGCTGATTGGAAGTTTGATCCCCTTTTGACTTAACTGCAAATTTCAATTTAGGCACCTCGTCTATTTTAGTTTTCAGCTTTCTTTCTTTCATTTTCCTTCTTTTGCATAAAAACTTTCTGAGCTTCCTTAATTTCACCACGAATTTCGGACATCTCATCATCAAGTTTCGAGGCAGCAATCGCTGCTCGCTGAAGTCTCTTTTGAACCTCTTCAGGAATTTTCTTATTGTACTTATAGTTAAGAGAATGCTCAATCGTTGCCCAGAAATTCATTGCGAGCGTCCTGATCTGAATTTCTACAAGTAGAATTTGTTCACCTTGAATGGTTTGTACAGGGTATTGAACTACTACGTGATATGAACGGTATCCACTTACCTTCTGATTGGTCACATAATCACGTTCTTCTACAATATCGAAGTCTTTCCGCCCACGAAGGTGATGAATGACTTTGTTAATATCTTCAACAAACTGACACATCACTCGTACGCCCGCAATATCATGCATTTCCTCTTGTAGCCTGTCCATTGAAATTTGTTTCCTTTTTGCCTTATCAAGTATGCTTGGAATCGGCTTTACTCGTCCTGTAACGAATTCGACTGGCGAATGATCATCAGCTTTTTCAAACTGTTCGCGGATTCCTTTCAGTTTCACTTTCAACTCGTTTACAGCCTGTTTATAAGGTGCTAAAAATTCTTCCCAATTTTTTCTCATCCAACCACCACCGACGATATCTATTATGAGGCTGTTAGAAATACTTTCTCAACAGCTTGATTCATCTCTTCTCCATAATTGGAGTTATCTTTTATATTCTCAACTAAATACGATAGTTCCTCTTTCATTTCAATAAGTTCCAGAGAATTCCCACCTTCTGAAGTAGCAATTACTTTTAGATCATTGATTAGAATATTGTTAAGCATTGGCCAAACTTCTTCCTGAAAACGTATATAAGAATAGCCTTCTCCTCCGTCAAGCAAATAAACGAATGATAACGAATCTGAATCCACCAACATATTTCCTGTTGCTGTATATGTAGTCAAATCGACTTCCTCATTTAGATTAAAAGTTAGCATTTGATCTGTTAATTCCCCTGATATAATGTAGTATTGTTCTGACACAATGACCTCTCCCCTCTCTTTATATCCATTATGTATTCTATACTAGTTTATCACACTGCACGGGGGGATTTCATCGTTGTTGTCCTGAATACGCACATATGCCATAATTCTCTTATGATTACGCGAATGGAGGATTTAGAGATGTCACAGGAAGTTGAAATCGAATTTAAAAATATGTTGACGCAAGAAGAATACGATACATTATTATCCGCTTATGAACTAGGAAAAGAAGATATTAAAACCCAAACGAATGACTATTTCGATACGAAAGAGTTTCTTTTACGTGAAAAAGGAGCTGCACTCAGAGTCAGAAGTAAGAATCATACACTTTTTCTAACGCTTAAAGAACCAGCAAGTGATGGGTTACTCGAGACACACCAATCCATTACACAAGATACATTTGATTTCATTAAGTCCAAAGGACAACTGCCTGAAGGAGAAGTTCAAGATCAGCTTCATAACCTTGGTGTTCATTCTGAACTATTACACCTTGGCAGTTTAACAACACATCGCGCTGAACGAACCATTGAATCAGGACTACTTGTTCTTGATCGTAGTGAGTACCTCGATAGGGAAGATTTCGAGCTTGAGTTCGAAGTAACTAAATATGAAGAAGGAAAGCGTGCCTTCCACAACCTACTAAAGCAACATCATATTAAAGAACGCAACGCTAAAAACAAAATTCTTCGTTTCTTTCTCGCATCACAAGAACAGGGCTAAAACAGCTCTGTTCTTTTTGTTTACCAATCATTTCAAATCGGATTATTTGCTGTTACGTAGGGAGGTTGCTAAAATGAACATGAAATAAGGTTTTACTTTCCAAAGGGGAAAAGTACTATGAAGCAAAACATGTATGATCATCTAGGCGGGTCACAGAAGTTAGAACAACTCGTGACTGCTTTTTATAATCGCGTTTCACAACATCCCGAATTGAAAACAATTTTTCCAGATGATTTAACTGAAACGGCAAGAAAACAAACTCAATTCCTAACCCAATTTCTTGGAGGACCTTCTCTATATTCTGAAGAACATGGGCATCCTATGTTAAGAGCCAGACATCTTCCATTCGAAATTACACCTAGTAGAGCAACCGCTTGGCTTGCGTGTATGCAAGAAGCAATGGATGAGGTGGAATTAGACAAAGAACTAAAAGAACATCTACTAACAAGATTGACGTTCACTGCCCATCATATGGTTAACACTAGTGATCGGGAAGAGAAAGGAGAATCGAATTGACACCGAATGTAGTTGGTTCCTATTGCGATTCTTACAATCCAAATGGACAAACCGATTCAGCCTGTTCGGCTCCATCTCAAAAGGGCAAGCCTATCGAAATTTATTCATTTATTGATCCGCTCTGTCCTGACTGCTGGGGGCTCGAACCCATTATAAAAAAATTACATCTAGAATATGGACATACTTTCCGCTTAAGGCATTTAGCTGGTGGAAATATTCAAACCTTTAATTCCTTTAAAAGAAAGAATGAAGGAATTAAGACTCACGCAGACGTTGCACAGCGTTGGGAACGCACTGCCAGTCGCTCTGGCATGTCCTGTGACGGTGATTTATGGTATGAAGACCCTATGGACACCCCTTATATCGCTTCGATCGCCATTAAGGCTGCTGAGCTTCAGGGAAAGCTTCCAGGTTTTCATTATCTCAGAAAAATGCGAGAGCTACTCTTTATCCAAAAACAAAACATGACAAAGGAAGAAAACCTTATTCAAGCTGCAAGAGAAACAGGTCTTGATGTAGATGAATTCAAAAAGGACCTTCATTCCCAAGCAGCTGTCAAAGCACTACAATGTGATTTAAAAATTTCCACTGAGATGGAAGTTCAAGAACTTCCTACACTCGTCTTCTTTAATGAAAATATTGAAGAAGAAGGTCTTAAAATTACAGGTGTTTATGATTATGAAGTATATGTTCGAATTCTTACCGAAATGTTGAAAACAAAGCCAGAACCTAAACCACTCCCTTCACTTGAGGAGTTCATGAATCTCTATCACTTCGTGGCAACAAAAGAAGTTGCTGTTGTCTATGATTTAACTTGTGAAGAAGCAGATGCAGAAATGAAAAAACTTGCTCTCAAACAAAAGGTAGAAAAAGTACCTGTTAAACACGGTTGTTTCTGGCGTACGATTAATGTATAACGTAATATATGACAGAAAGGGGAACGGAATTTCTTATTCCGTTCCCCTTTCTGTATGTAACGATTGTCAGTCCTCTAACCTCTAACGGTCTACACGAAAAAAAATCTTCATACGTTTAAGAGGAGGAGGTAATAATATGCCACGAATCTTATTATTGCTAGGTGTTGCCTTTGTTGCTGTTAGTTTCATTCTCTTCATCATGAGCCTTCTTAAATTTATCCCGACAATCGTTGGAGCGGCTCTATTGTTTATTTCCATTCTGTTTACCGTTAGTCTATTTAATACAAGACATCAATTTCGCGGGTTTGATCAATAGAAATGCCTTCTCCGTAGTGGAGAAGGCATTTGTTTTATTCAAATAGAAGACTTTCCATTTCATCAAGAATGGACTCAAACACATCAAGCGCATCGCTAACTGGCTTTGATGACGTCATATCGACTCCAGCTTTCTTCAACACTTCAATTGGATAATCTGAGCTTCCAGCCTTCAAGAAGTCAATATAGCGTTTCACTGCTTCGTCTCCCTCTTCAAGAATCTGGTTGGAAAGAGATGCAGCTGCACTAAAACCAGTTGCATATTGAAAGACATAATAGTTGTAATAGAAATGAGGGATCCGAGCCCATTCAATGCCAATTTCCTCATCAATCACAAGATCTTCACCGAAATACTTTTTATTCAAATCATAATAAATAGATGAAAGAAGATCTGGCGTTAGAGGTTCTCCGTTTTGTGCCTTTTTATGAATAGCATGTTCAAACTCTGCAAACATTGTCTGTCTGAATACAGTACCACGGAATCCTTCAAGATAATGATTTAACAAATATAGCTTTTCTTTTTTATCACTTGTATTCTCAAGTAAGTAATGGTTAAGAAGTGATTCATTCGTCGTAGATGCTACTTCTGCAACGAAGATTGAATAATTCGCATAAGGATAGGGTTGGTTCTCTCTTGTATAATAGCTGTGGACAGAATGGCCGAACTCGTGTGCAAGCGTAAATAGATTATTCACGTTATCCTGCCAGTTCATTAAAATATATGGGCGTGTGCCAAATGTTCCAGATGAATAGGCGCCACTTCGCTTCCCTACATTCTCATGAATATCCACCCAACGATTTGAAAATCCTTCTTCAAGAATTTCTTGATACTCTTCACCAAGAGGAGTTAATCCTTTAAGAATGTAGTTCTTAGCTTCCTCATAGGAAACTTCCATCTTCACTTCAGGTACAAGTGGTGTATACAAGTCATACATATGAATTTCATCTAGGCCAAGTGCTTTTTTACGCAAGTTGACATAGCGATGAAGTAAATCTAAACGGCTATTAACGGTTTCAACAAGGTTGTCGTAAACATCCTCAGGAATATTGTTGTTATCGAGCGCAGCCTGTCTTGCAGAATCATAATGCCTCACATCTGCATTATAGTTATCGCGTTTCACCGTTCCACTCAATGTGCTCGCAAAGGTATTCTTAAATTTGTCGTATGTTTCATAGACAGCTTTAAATGCATCTTTACGAACCCTTCTGTCACTGCTTTCAAGAAAACGGATATAGCGCCCATGTGTCACTTCAACTTCTTCTCCGTTTTCATCCTTAATTGTCGGGAACTTCATATCAGCATTGTTAAGCATACCAAAGGTGTTGCTAGAACTATTTGTTACATCGCTCACCCCTGCTAGAATGGCCTCCTCTTCCTTTGAAAGAACATGAGGACGTTGGCGATTAATCTCATCAAGAGAATGAGCATAGAGTGATAATTCTTTCTTTTCCTTCAGAAATTCCTGTATCTTTTCTTCAGGGACACTTAGAATTTCTGGTACAACAAAGGCAAGTGCACTACTGACTTGTGTTGCTAAATTTGCAGCACGGTCATTCAAACCCTGATAGTGGGAATTTGTTGTATCCTGGTCGTAGCGCATGTGCGCATATGTATAAAGTTTTCCCAGTTTAATTGTGATTTCATCCTGCTTTTGTAAAGCATTGTATAAAGTGTCTGCTGATTCTCCAACTTTTTCTTTATATTGCTCCATTTCAGGTAACAGCGCTTTGATCTCTTTAAACTCTTCGTCCCACTTCTCATCATTTTCATAAATGGCTTCTAAATCCCAAGTATCTTCAACTGGAATATCATCACGTTTAGGCAATGCGTTTACTTTTTTCTCTTCCATCGGTAAGACACCTCCATCAAATAGTAACGTCACACTAGTTATCGTACCATATTCTACATATTATTCTTACAATTTCGCTCGACAATCCTTGCAATTCATTTGAGTCTTTTTAATATCGTGGAATCTACATCCTCACAACGATCAGTCACTCGGTTAATTTGTGGTTGGTAAAGCTTTTCATATCGTTCATTATCCCTTGCTTTTAATACTTTTAACCGGATTAATTGGTTAATGTAGCCTTTAAGTGCTAATGTCACATTTAAGCATTCATCTCCCACTGATTTCCTTACTCTTATTAAATTAATTGAAATGACTTGTTGAAAGGAGCGTAAGACCTGATCGAAGGTAAATTGATTTCCGAGGGGAATCGTTGACAAAAAACAAACAAGAATCCAGGTTTGCCATAGGTAAGGTGGGGTCTCAAGACTGTAGTTGTATGGTGAAGGAACACCTGCTTCACAGGGGAACATACGGATACTATGACCTTTAGAATAAAATAATTTACGAAGATAGAAATAAGCGAAAGATTTCTCACCATGAGGATTGTGCCGCCAAATATGTTTTTGCTTAAGCCAAATAATGTTATGGTCGATCGAATTTACTGGTGTAGGACGGTAGTATAGAAGTTGTGCAAGTGAGAGGTTAGATGTTGAATAATAGGAAGTGGAACAAACGGTTTTCGTAGGAGTTAAGCTATAGTAGATTGTTACGAAGGCAAATTTCTTTTGTTCTGGACAATAATAGATAAGTACTGGAGAGTCGTTTACAAAGTGGATAGCAGTCCATTCCATCGCACTAATTGAATGGATGTAACGGTACTTGCTTTTGAGTCGCTTTGCACCGAAAATCCAACGAACATCGTAACCTAATGAAACATAATCAGTCGTTCTTTTCTTAAGAATTCGCTCATCAATGGAAGAACACTGGTATTCAATTGCTATGCGTCTTGATGGTAGTAGAAGATCGGGGCGCTGTTTCGAAGGATTCAAGTAGTATTCCAATTCAACTTCAGGGTCATCTTTCTTTACCCATTCATAAAGCTGTCTTTTTCCCGATAAGTGATAATTAGATTCTGGCTCCCAGTAACCACCACATAAATCTTTGGCGTAATGAGAAAAATGCCATACTCTTTTTTCACCTAGTTTCATGACCACTCTTTCTTTACAAATAGGACAGAAATAATGAAGACTTCTCACCTTACGTAGATCCTTTAAGACATGAGTAGGATCTGCGAGATTAAAACGTGTTCCATCTTTCAATAACGCAGTAAGCATCACAACACCTCTCTTTCGTTAGTCCATAAATGACATTCTCCTTCTTCTTCTCAAATCCTTTTTTTCTAAAAAAAGAACTTGGTGTTTTTAAAAATCTTCTTCACTTTGATGTGTGAATTTTTAATACAGAACAAGCAAAAAAACAAAAAAAGCCGATTTCAAATGAAATCGGCTCAGGCTTATAAGAGTGGAAAGTGCCCGCGGAGTTGTTCAAGAGCTTGTTCAGAGAGAATCTCCTTACCGTATTCTTGTATGCGGTGAAGTGTGAGGTCTGTTTCATATCCAAATTCCAACAGCTGACTCAATCGGTTGTCTTGCTCTTCTTCTATTAATGATTCATCGAAGACAACGTGGAGATAATAACGGTCCTCAAAATGGTACAAGCCATTCTCAACACCAGTCGAGTCAAATCCGTGTGATAATGAAATCACATCTTCAAAGTCTCTAAATCCAATCATAAAGGAAAGCTCTTCTCCCTCAAGAGGTTCTGGCTCATCTTCGGGATCATAGCTATTTTGAAGTGCAAACTTTTCATCAAGAATCTTATCCATATTCTCATCAAGAGGAAGGTCTAGCTGCTTTTCTTCAGAGATTGGCAGTTCTAGTTTAGATCCGTCGTTTGACATTTGAGCACGAGTCACAATAATTTCAAGTCCCTTTTCAAGGGCTTGAACTTGTATCCAGAGAGGACCTTCAAGTGAGAATTGTTCTCTTTGATGAGCTTCATCCATCATCTCCCAGAATAACTCTTCCCCTCTTTCTCTGTCGTACCAAATCTCTTCACGATCAAATCCTCTATTTTCAATATCTCTATACGTAATGAAGAATTTTAATGTATTCGCGTTGACGCGTTCGATTTCCATGTGTACTCTCTCCCTCCTGTTTGTGTAACCGGAAGGCTATTCCCTCTGAGATACTCCTAATTTTCTCTTTCCCTTAAGCGACTGTCCTTAATCGCTTTTCTCTTGTAATACCATTCTATGATAAACCTTCTAAGAATGGAAATAAAAAATCGTTTGATTTTTTCACTCATATTAAACCATATACACGATATATTTATTTATGTGTATAGCTTGCCCCAAAGTGCTCCTGTCATGAGATTAAAAATTCGCTTTCCGGGAGTGGATTCCTTGTTTAATGTAGAAACCTTCACTTCGATTCTTTTTATTATCGGCATTGACATTGTGCTCGGTGGAGACAATGCCGTTGTCATTGCCCTTGCCTGTCGAAACCTTCCCGAATCACATCGCGGTAAAGCGATAATGATTGGAACAGCCCTCGCTGTTGGACTTAGAATAGCACTAACCATTGTAGCTGTCTATTTATTAATGCTCCCTTTCTTATTAATTGTAGGTAGTCTATTCCTGTTGTACATTTCCTTTAAACTTGTAATCGACAGCGAAAGTAGCGAAACGATCCATTCAAAATTTTCATTCTGGGGAGCTATTCGGACAATTGTACTTGCAGACCTAATAATGGGGCTTGATAATGTACTTGCTATTGCCGGAGCTTCAGAAGGAAGGCTACCACTTGTAGTCTTTGGGTTATTGATCTCTATCCCTATTATCGTATGGGGTAGTAGAATGATCATGCATGCTCTGGACCATTTTCCTGTCTTAATTTACATTGGTGCAGGTATTCTCGCAATAACGTCTGCAAGAATGTTAACTAGTGCACCTGAATTAAAATCGTTTTTCTATATCAACCCCTCAATGGAATGGCTCATTCAGTTCACATTCTTAATGATTGTCATTGTTGGGGGCTGGCTCGTTAGAAAATTGAAAGGAAATATTATTTATATCCAATAATGTCGTACGAAACAAAAAACTTCTACAGGAAATCCTGTAGAAGTTTTTAATTAGTTAACGAGACGCTGAGCCTCTTGAAGTTGAAATGTACGAACTTTGCGTGGTAGAAAACGACGAATTTCGTCTTCATTGTAACCAACCTGCAGTCGTTTTTCATCCAAAATGATTGGACGACGAAGCAATCCAGGATGCTCACTAATAAGCTCAAACAATTCTTGAAGAGATACTGAATCTAAATTCAAGTTCAATTCCTGGAATGTTTTCGAGCGAGTTGATATAATTTCATCTGTTCCATCCTCTGTCATTCGAAGAATCTCTTTAACTTCTTCAATTGTAAGAGGTTCTGAAAATATATTGCGCTCTGTAAATGGAATGTCGTGCTCCTGCAACCATGCTTTCGCTTTACGGCAAGATGTGCAACTTGGAGATGTATAGAGTGTTACCATAAGGAATTGCTCCTTTCTATAAATAAACGTCATTCTTACATTAGAAAAATTATCTTTACACAATTTGTATTATACTACAATTCCTATAAAATAAATAGGGGATGACAAAATTTACATAAAAGTTATACAATAGTTATACAAATCTTATTCGTAAGTCTACCTCTTATATACCCCTCGTTTCTCCATCCAAACCTACATTGTTTAAAAATGTTTGATTTTATGTGCTAATTAAGATTGCTTCACATGATACCATTCGTAAGAGATACACTAATTCTGAGGTGAAATAAATGAGAAAAACCATCTTGCTTGCAGGCATGCTTGTCTTTGCAAGCGCTTGTACTACACAAGAAATTACTAATGAAGAAACCGCAAATGAAGCTATACCGGTCGAAACCGCTACGGTTAAACAACTTAATTTAACTGATGAACTCGAATTAACAGGACAAGCTACACCAGGTGTAACGATTCCACTTGCTGCACCTTCTCCACTTGAAGTAAATGAAATCAATGTAAATGTAGGTAGTAAAGTCGAAAAAGGCGATCTGCTTATTGCCCTTGATGATACAACGGCAAGAGAAAATGTAACCCAACTTACAAATGCTGCGAATGAACTTCAAAATGCTGTTAGCCAGGCAAAAGAACTCTCGCAGCAAGCTGAAAAAAGCGCGAAGGAACTGAAAGATCTCCAAACAGATCTTAACGCTTCCCTTGAACGGTCAAAGCAGCTTCTTAACGAACTTGATTCAAAAGAGGTTACCGCTGCAGATGTTCTGAAAGAAAGTCTAGAGGTAACGATTAAGCAGGCGCAACTTTCTCAAGCCGCCGCTCAGGTTCCTTCGATGTCTGCCGGAAACGTAACACAGCTAGAAACACAGCTGTCAGAAACAAAAGCTAGCCTAAATCAAGCTCGAGATGTACTAAATGCTACTACAATTGAATCTCCAATCAGTGGGATTGTTTCACAAATAAATACAGAGGAAAACGCAACTGCTGTTCCAAGTACACCTATTGCCGTTGTCGTTAATCTCACGCCTATTCATGCTGCCTTTCAAGTGAATAGTTTTCAGATCTCACAATTAGAAAAAGATCAAGATGTGAAGGTAATGTTTGATGGTGTTGATGGTTCATTTGAAGGAAAGTTAAATGCTATCCCTCCTACAGCAAACGAACAAACAGGCTCCTTTTTAATTGAGATTCCGATTGAGAACAAGGATGGAAAAATTAAAGGCGGGATGAAAGCTACAGCTACTATAAAGACAAATGAAATAGATGACGCCATTGTCATTCCAAAAGAATCTGTTATCTATGGTGATAAAGAGAACTACGTCTACATTCCTCAGGGTAAAAAAGTAAAGAAAGTGACAGTAGAGCTTGGAGCAGAATCAGAAGATAACATCCAGATTACAAGTGGTCTTTCTAAAGGTGATAAAGTAATCACACAAGGAAAGGATCGCTTAAATGATGCATCAGAAATCCAGGTAAAGAAGTGAGTTGAATTGAATGAATATAGCTAAGCTTTCCGTTTTTCGCCCAATTGCAATGGGGATGGTTATTATCTTCATTCTCATTATCGGAACAGTATCCCTTCGAAATATGCCCGTTGATCTATTCCCTGACCTAACGTTCCCAGTCGCTGCTGTGACCGTTACTTATGAAGGGGCTGGTCCTGAGGAAGTGGAGAACTTGCTCGCCTCTCCGCTTGAGAATGTGATGGGTACACTTCCTAATGTTGAAAGCATTTCTTCTGTTTCTCGAAATGGGGGTGCGCTCATTCTTGTTTCATTTGAATGGGGAACGGACATGGATTTTGCCACCTTAAATATGAGGGAACAAATCGATGCGGTTAGAGATTCTCTACCTTCTGAAGTTCCTATCCCTAAGGTCTTAAGATTTAATCCAAGTGACATCCCTATCATGCAACTTGGTGTAGCAGGCTCTGAAGAAGATCTAACAGAGGTTAAGAAGATTATTGAGGATCAAATAAAGCCCTCCCTTGATTCCGTGCCTGGTGTCGCTGCAGTCACCATTGAAGGACAACTAGAGAAAGAAATTAGACTTACAGCAGACCCAGATAAACTTAGTCAATATGGCGTTACTTTAACGAATTTGCAACAGTTAATAGGATCTGAGAACCTTAATATCCCGAGTGGATCCATTGAAACAGAAAATAAAAACCTACCACTCCGTGTGACAGGAGAATTTGAATCAGTAGAAGATTTAAAAAATCTCTCAGTGCCTACTGAAAACGGCACGATAAAACTCAGTCAACTTGTTGATATAAATGAAACAATGAAACCAGCTATTCAGGAAAGCTATTTGAATGGTGAACCAGCCATCGGATTCTCCATACAAAAACAATCCGGCTCAAATACAGTTAAAGTTGTTAAGGACATTAATGAAAAACTAGAAGAGATACAGCCCTCCCTTCCAAAGGATATGGAAATTAAAACGGTTTTTGATCAAGCGAAATTCATTAACCAATCGATCAATGCTGTTGTTTGGAATATTATCATTGGAAGCATACTTGCTGCTGCTGTTCTTTATCTCTTCTTACGAAACATCCGTAGTACGTTAATTATTGGTTTATCCATTCCAATTTCCATTGTCGGTGCGTTTATATTGATGTATTTCTCAGGACAAACAATTAATCTTCTCACTCTCGGAGGTCTTGCATTAGGTGTTGGAATGATGGTGGATAACTCTATCGTTATTCTTGAGAATATATACAGATTAAGACAAGAAGGAAAGTCACTTAAAGATGCCGCAGTTGAAGGTACGAAAGAAGTCGGAAGTGCCATCATTGCATCCACACTAACAACCGTTGTCGTTTTCTTACCAATCGTATTTGTAACAGGTCTTGCAGCACAGCTGTTTAAACCATTAGCACTAGCTGTTACATATTCATTATTAGCATCGCTTTTTACAGCCTTAATTATCGTTCCACTACTATCATCTCTTCTGATGAATCGGAACGAATCAAAATCGATCTTTCAAGTTCGATTTGATCGAATAAATAACTGGTACAGACGTGTTCTAGATAAAACGCTAAAACATCCTAAGAAGACTGTCGGCTTTACTGTTTTGTTACTCGCCTTGTCAGCAGCTGGGACTCCCTTTATTGGAACAGAGTTTCTTCCTGCTCAGGACCAAAGCTTTGTTAATATTTCAGCAAACCTACCAGCAGGAAGCTCACTTGACGCTACTGAAAATGTAACAGAAGAAATTAACAAAATACTTGATAAGATACCAGAAGTTGAACTTTCTTATCTCACTGCTGGTGGATCGGATAACTTTAGTGTAGGGGCTGGTAGTCAGACAAACCGGGCAACCTATAGTGTCTTGCTCGCTCCAATTGATGAACGAGAAAAATCCGATCTTGAGGTAGCTGAAGCCATTCGAAATCAGGTTAAAAACATTCCTAACGCTGATGTTTCCGTATCTGCAAGCGACTCTGGCTTTAGTGCCGATCCGATTGCAATCAATATTATTGGACCTGACCTTGATGTGTTGAAAGAACTATCGGATGACGTGATGGAGAGCATATCTGAAGTCAAAGGGGTTCGTGAACCAGTTTCTAGTATTGAATCAAATAACCCAGAAGTTCAAATCCTAATTGATCGTGAAAAAGCCTCGAGTTATGGCATTGGAAGTTCACAAATTTCGACCGCTATTTCAAATGCAACGAGAGGTCTTGTTGCTAGTAACCTTGCTCGAGATGGAAATCAGCTTGATATCCGCTTAACGGTTGATGATAAGTACACAGATTCTCTCAATTCCCTTGAAAACCTACTTGTAGAAACACAGACTGGACAAAAAATTCCTCTTTCTGCAGTAGCTGAAATTAAACGGGGATTAGGACCATCTGAAATTACTAGGACAGATCGTTTAAGACAAGTGGAGGTTACAGCAAGCCTTCTAAATCGGGACCTCGGGACTGTGACAGATGAAATTAGAGCAAAACTTGTGAAAGACGTTCCTTTACCTGGTAGTGCATACAAAATTACTTTTGGTGGCCAGGACAAACAGATGAATGATGCATTCTTTAAACTTTCAGGGGCTCTAGCACTTGCGATTGTTCTTGTATACATGGTAATGGCTGGACAATTTGAATCATTTCTCTACCCTTTCATTATTATGTTCTCTGTTCCATTAACGGCTATTGGTATTATATTCGGGTTACTGATCTCCTTCCAACCTCTAGGAGTTGGCTCCTTAATTGGGATGCTAATCTTAACAGGGATTGTTGTAAACAATGCCATCGTTCTCGTTGATTACATTAATAAGCTCCGAGATACAGGAATGGATACTCGTTCAGCCATTTTAGAAGCTGGTCCTGTCAGACTAAGACCGATACTAATGACAGCATTAACGACTATCCTTGGGCTTGTACCACTCTCACTTGGGTTTGGAGAAGGAACAGAAATTCAACAACCAATGGCGATTGTGATTGTATTTGGACTTAGCGTTGCTACATTCATAACGCTGGTGTTTATCCCAGTGGTTTATTATTTAATTGACCTTCGTCGTCAGAAACGACAGGATAAGAAAAAAGAATTACAAGCATAAAAAAAGAAAGCCGTTTGATAGTGCACCCCGGAAGTTAGAGTTAAAAAACTAACTTCCGGGGTGCACTACCTTGGCTTTCTTTTTTTATGCTGATGTTTTCGTATTCGAGGCGGGCTCTTTTGAAGACTGCGGTTTCCAGCTTTTCCATCGTTTCTTAAACAAATCCTTCAACCATTCACGCTTCTTTTTCTTTTTCTTGTCACGGTTTTTCATAAGAAGCTTCCCTCCTGTTAGAAAACAGAAATCTTAATCTTCTACTAATTCGTGAGTTTCATTAAGACTTAGTACTTCTTCAACGGGCTGATATGATTCACCATACAGCTGCTTGTCCTTGTATGCATGAATCTCTTGGTACGTATGCTTCATAGCCTCGTAGATCTCTTTTTCGCCAGCTTCACTAGGTGACCAATAAAGAATTTCCATTTCATTAATTTCATTCGTTGCAAGAGACCGTCTGCGATAACCAATTGACTTCGCATGCTTAAAACCTTCTCTTAAATAAAAGCGCTGTCTTTTTTCAGTATCAGTTTCGTCATAATCAACAGGTTCTACTTCAAGGATGATTGGCTTATTCTTTTCTTTCAACTTCTCAATCAATTTCTTTCCTAGCCCTTGTCCTCTGGCATCACTGGAAACGAAAATATAATCAACGAATATGAAATCAGGCAAATCGGCGTACATCAAAACATGATTGGGACCTTCGTCCTTATTGTAAATATCACCCTTCTCACTCAATAGCAAGTCCATATGCTCTTTAGATTTCATTTCTTGAATGGGGAAATATTGATTCAGCTTCTCATACCAGTTCATTGATCTACTCCTTTTAAATGTATTCATCATTATTATTATAACACATTTATCCAGCAAAAAAGTGCAAAGCGATAGCGTTCTTTGTTAATTTCCCCTCTTTTCCACTAAGTAAACATTCATTAAGTTGTATAAAATACTAATATAGATGTGGAACACTAGCTCAAATAAGACAGAAAAAACCGCCTCATAGTGAGACGGTCTACTCGTACTATTAAGGAGTGTAATCAACGTTCTTCGTGTAACTATTACTTGCATCCCATAGTAGGAATTCCTCAATGCCATTATCGTTCAAAGCTTTAATTTGCGCCTCAACTTCAGCTTTTCCATAGTTCAAATAGTTCCCACTACCAAGGTAACTTGCTGTAAAGTCCTGAATCCAAGGTCTGCTTGTAGGAGCATCTTTAAGGTCACCTAATACTTTATTCTCAACTTTAGCGTATTCGTTCACCAAGTTATAAGGCTCTAAATCCGGCTTCGAAATACCAAAATACGATCCCCAGTGACTCGGGTAGATCATAGATGAGATTACATCGACATTACTCGAGATTTTGGAGAAGTTTTGTCCGATACCTGGTGCTTCAGGAATTGTTGCCGAATATCCAAAAATATCTACAGAAACGTCAACATCATATTGCTCAAGCTTTGAATTTGCGTATGCAACAAAATCTGTAACAGCTTGTACACGTTTTTGTACATTATCCATATCCATATCCTTATACTTGCCCATCGTGTATTCTAATGTGTCTTCTCGTGTTTCGAATCCTTCAGGGAATCGCACATAATCAAATTGAATTTCTTTAAAGCCCATTTTTGCAGCTTCAATTGCGATTTGAACATTATAATCCCAAACTTCTTCTTTGAATGGATTAACGAAAGCTTCTCCACGTCCGTTCTTCCATATTGACCCACCTTCTTTATAAGAAAGCTCTGGTCTCGCCTCTGCAAGAACTGTGTCTTTAAACACTACTACTCTAGCAATTGGGTAAATTTCATGCTTCTCAAGCTCTTCTAAGACCTTACGAGGGTCTTTCATATAGGGTTTGCCAATCTCATATTCTGCTAAAGGGGAATCTTTTTTTGGTTCGTATGTAAGATTACCAAAATCATCTTTAAAATCAATGACCATTGCATTCAGCTCAGTTGAATCAAGGAAGTCTGTAAGCTTGCTAAATCTACTACCACCAGCTGAGTTTCCCGTTACATAAATTCCTCTTACTGCGTCTGGGTATTCAAAATCAAGTCCAGAATCATAAACGAACCTCGGTAGACGGTCAGGAAGTGTTAGTTCTTTATTCGCAGTTTCTACACCCTTAAGATTTGCCGCTGATAATGACTCACTTTCTGCCAGTGCAGGTTGTCCGAACACAGAAAATAGCATTACCGTGGCGATTACACTCTTTAATCCAATATTAAAAATACGCACAGCTTCTCTCTCCTTTATTAGTTTGCCTCCTCTATTATAAGATGAATAGGCAGTCTTTGAAAGAACTTCCAGTAAAATTCAATAAGTCTTTTTCGTGAACTTCTTGAATTGATTAATTTGTGATCTCATGGTATGATTTCTAGAAAAACAATTTTCAGTTAGTAAGGAGGACGTAAACCATGAGACATGTAACATTAACAGATATCTACCAACTACCATTCGCACGTAAATATTTGAAACGGGCTGGACTGGCTCATGCGATTACGGTCGCAAGACATGCTTACTACTATGCCATTGATAACTCAGTAAATCCTGATCTCGCAACAAAGGCAGCATTGCTTCACGATATTGGTCACTACACCTGGTATCGAAATGGCAAGTGGGATTATAACTTATATAAACAAAATGATATCCATGCGATTAAAGGGGCTGAGCGTGCTCACAAAATGCTTATACGACTAGGAGAAGATCCAGTCTCTGCTAAAGAGATTGCCGTTGCCATTCTTTTTCATACGGACTCTTATTTCTTGGGAACAGTTAATCGTAGTGCCCTTCAGGAAGTTGTAGCAATGGCGGATGAAGCTGACGAAGAGCCTGGTGGCAAACATCATTACAAGGTCATATCAGAGCAAGAAGCAGTATCAGAACTATCAGTTTTGGATCAGTTAGTCGAGCGTAGCTTATCTACACAGGAAGAATGGCAGAAGAGTGTATGATACTAGACTCTGTCTTTCAGGAAAGGGATCTCAATAAGTATATCCTTTCCATCCCTTTCCCTTATCTTCCCATCCCATTTCTTCATCACTTGTTCATGCATGTTTATAGGGATCTTCATCAGCAGAAGTGGTTTGGATTGATTCTTTGCAAGCTTCACTATAAAATCATACAGTAACCTTTTTTTATCCTCAGACCCCTTGAATAAGAAATCAATTAACGTAACATACTCCCCTTTTACTTCCATCCACATATAGCCAATCGTTTCCTCTTTTTCTTCAAATAAATAGACAATTGAATCAGCAGAAGGAAAAATAATATCATAGTACTTTTCCAATCGTAAGGATTGAAATACTTCTTTATCAAATTCAGGATTATATACGTAAAAAATCATCGTATTCCCCCTTCTGATCATTCTAATTAAGGAGCAAAAAATGACTAAATTAAAAGTCGGTTTATTCGTAATAACAATAGTCCTCGGCGTACTCGTTTTAATAGACTATTCGCTGCCAGTAGACTTATCCCTTTATGTGAAAGTTATTCTCCTCTTAGCCATCATCCTTTACATACCGTTTTTGTTTATTAAATTTAAAAATAAAGATCAAAAATAAAAAAAGGCCACATTTCAAATGAAATGTGGCTTTTTGCAAATTAAACAGTAACCTTAAACTTATTGTACTCTTCTTCTGTACATGCAATCCAATGACCTTCCGTTACCTCACGAAGAACGCGCTTTTCACCGTTTTCAGCAAGGTGTTTCTCAGGATCATAGATTTTACGTTTTCTAGAACGCTCATATTCAGGATCGGGAAGTGGAATAGCTGAAAGCAATGACTGTGTATATGGATGAAGAGGATTGCGGTACAACTCTTCACTTTCTGCAAGCTCAACAATTTCACCACGATACATAACACCGATTCGGTCACTAATGTATTTAACCATTGATAGATCATGCGCAATAAATAGATAAGTTAATCCCTTTTCACGTTGAAGCTTCTTCATCAGATTAACAACTTGAGCCTGAATCGAAACATCAAGTGCAGAGATTGGCTCATCGGCAATGATGAACTCTGGATCTACTGCAAGAGCACGAGCAATTCCAATACGCTGTCGTTGTCCACCACTGAATTCGTGTGGGTAACGATTCGCATGCTCTTTGTTCAGACCAACCGTTTCAAGAAGCTCGTGAACTTTGTCCATACGTGCTTTCTTAGAGGTAGCAAGACCATGGATATCAATACCTTCAGCGATAATATCAGAAACCGTCATACGAGGATTAAGTGAAGCGTATGGATCTTGGAAGATCATCTGCATTTTACGATTGAATTTCTTCAATTCTTTAGCAGATTTCTTACCATGAACATCTTCCCCGTTAAAAATAACTTCTCCGTCTGTCGCATTGTATAGACGAATAATGGTACGGCCAGTTGTCGATTTCCCACAACCAGACTCTCCAACTAGTCCAAATGTTTCACCTTTATAAATATCAAACGTTAATCCATCAACAGCTTTCACAGTTCCTTTACCAACCTTGAAATGCTGTTTTAGGTTTTTAATTTCAAGAAGTTTTTCTTGATTAGACATGTTTACCACCATCTTTCGCGCCAATAATTGGCTCATCCGGAGCCATTCCTTCTTGCATTCGTTTCTTAATCGCTGCAGGTGGTTCTACCTTAGGCGCTTTCTCATGCAAGAGCCATGTTGCTGCATAATGGGTTTCTGAAACCTTAAATAGCGGAGGTTCCATTTCTGTATCAATCTGCATTGCATATGGATTACGCGGTGCGAACGCATCACCTTTAGGTGGATCAAGTAGATCAGGAGGGGACCCAGGAATAGCAATTAGCTCTTCATCTGTTGAATCAAGGCTTGGCATTGATCCGAGTAGTCCCCATGTGTAAGGATGTTGTGGGTTATAGAAAATTTCATCAACAGTTCCTGTTTCTACGATTTTACCTGCGTACATTACTGCAACTCGATCAGCAATATTTGCTACAACCCCGAGATCGTGTGTAATGAAGATAATCGACGTTCCCATTTTTTCCTGTAGATCATTTAACAGTTCAAGAATTTGAGCTTGGATTGTTACATCAAGTGCTGTTGTTGGTTCATCAGCAATGAGTACACGCGGATTACATGCAAGTGCAATCGCGATAACAACACGCTGTCTCATACCACCTGAGAATTGGTGAGGATACTCACTCACTCTTCCTTCAGCATTCGGGATCCCAACTAATTTTAATAGTTCGATAGCCCGTTCTTTCGCTTCTGACTTATTCATGTTCTGGTGCTTGATTAGACCTTCCATGATTTGCTTCCCAATTGTCATCGTCGGGTTAAGAGATGTCATCGGATCTTGGAAGATCATTGAGATTTCTGAACCACGAATTTTTTGCATTTCCTTTTCAGGCAATTGAGCAAGATCACGATCGCCAAACTTAATTTCACCTTGCTTAATGCGTCCAGGAGGATTTGGAATCAAGCCCATAACGGCTTTAGACGTTACGGATTTACCTGACCCCGACTCTCCTACAATTGCTAATGTTTCACCTTTATTTAAATGGAAGTTTACTCCGCGAACTGCTTTGACTTCTCCAGCAAACGTATCAAAGGAGACGTGCAAATCGTTCACTTCTAGAATCTTTTCCATTACAATTCCCCCCTATTTACGTAGCTTTGGATCAAATGCGTCTCGAAGTCCGTCACCGAGCAGGTTAAATGCAATCATAATAAGTGAAATGATGATTGAAGGCCATAACACTAGATGCGGATAGATTTGTAAGCTTGCAAAGCCATCGTTAATAATCGAACCAAGTGATGCTTCAGGTGGGCGGATACCTAGCCCGATAAAGCTTAGAAATGCTTCAAAGAAGATTGCATTTGGAATAGTAAACATTGTGGTGATAATGATTTGACCAAGTACGTTTGGAATTAAGTGTTTTCCAATAACTCGACCACTAGTAGCACCAAGCGTACGAGATGCTAGTACAAATTCCTGTGTTTTAAGTTTTAATACTTGTCCACGTACTATACGCGACATTCCAACCCAACCTGTAACCGAAAGGGCTAGGATGATCGAGAATATCCCAGGTTCAAAGATTAGAATAAAGAGAATGATGAGGATTAAGTTAGGTATTCCAATTAACACCTCAATAATCCGTTGTAAGATATTATCAACACGTCCGCCATAATAGGCAGAAATTCCGCCATAAGCTACACCGATTACAAAGTCGATGAATGCAGCTGCTGCTGCGATGAAAAGAGAAATACGTGTACCCTGCCACACACGAGTCCATTGGTCTCGGCCGAATCCGTCTGTACCAAACCAGAAATATTCGCCTTCCATACCTTTGGCTTCATATTGATCTGTTCCTCGAATGTCAACACCGTTTACCCCTAGGAAATCAATGTTCTCAAGTACAGGTACCTTAGCAGGTAGCTTTGCCCTTGATAGGTCCTGATCAGAATAAGTATAATCATTCATTCCCGGGCCGATAATTGACATTAAAATGATTATTAGAATAATTACCAAGCCTGTTATTGCACCTGGATTTTTCTTTAATCGTCTCCATGCATCCTTCCAGAATCCGGTACTTTCACCGGCAATCTGTTCATTCTCTAAACCATCGGTATTAGCGGGTTGAAACAGGTGATCTGAAAGTTCATCTAGTTTCTCTTGTTTCATACTCATTACTCACTACCTCCCGCTAAACGAATTCGAGGATCAACAATACCATACATAATATCTACTAAAAGGATTACTAAAATAAACAAAAAACTATAGAAAAGCGTTGTACCCATAATAATTGGGAAATCGTTCGTCATAATTGAACTAACAAATTTCTCACCAAGTCCTGGAATAACGAAAATCTTTTCAATTACAAGAGTACCTGTCATTAGACCTACAACCAGTGGTCCCATAATAGTAATGATAGGTATAGAAGCATTACGGATTGTATGTCTAATAACAACCGCTGTGCTACTTAAGCCTTTCGCTTTCGCTGTTGTAATATAGTCCTGTCCAAGAACTTCTAGCATTTCCGTTCTCATAAAACGAGCAATGGTAGCTACAACAATCGAAGCAATTGCAATGGTCGGCATGATCGTATAAGCGAAACCATCCCAGTATGCAACTGGAAGCAGCTCCCACTTAACACCAAGCCAGTATTGCATTAAGCCAGCGATAACAAAGTTTGGAATTGAAATACCAAGTACGGCGATAACCATTGTACCGTAATCAAGGAATGAATTGTGTCTTAAAGCTGCAATAATTCCAAGGAATAATCCAATAATCGTACCTACGACTAAAGACTGTATACCTAAATATGCTGACGGTCCAATACGTTCACCAATAATCGTTGATACTTCACGACCATCCTGCTGGAAGGATACCCCAAGATCACCAACGAACAAGTTCTTCATATAGTTGAAGTACTGAACAGCAGCTGGATCATTTAAACCATACTTTTCATTTAATTGCACAATTTGTGTATCTGTTAGCTTTTCCTGGTTATTAAATGGAGTACCAGGGAGAAGCTTCATAAGAAAAAATGTTAGCGAAGCAATAATTAGGAAGGTAATAACCATTGATACTACTCTTCCGCCAATATAACGTCCCACTACAACCAACCTCCTCAATAGATACCTGCTTATTCATTATAAGTCGAATTATGAATTATCACTAGAAATTTTTCTGTCTATTTGATGTTCTAGTATTTATTTCGACATATTTCTTATTACAGGTAAAAAAGAGAGTATATGTCAGGATGACATATACTCTCCTGAAAAACTGAAATTATTTACCTTCGATCTTAACCCATTTGTAAGAGTAATCTGCACCAAACGTATGATTATAGAAATTCTTAATATATGGCTTTTGAATGATTGCACGTCCACGCTGATAAGTAGGAACGATGGCAATGTCATCTTCTACTAGTACTTTCTCAGCTTGTTGCATCATTTCCCAACGCTTCTCTAGATCTGTTTCTTTCTTAGCGTCTGAAACGAGCTGGTCATACTTTTCGCTTGAGTAACCCATGCGGTTGTAAGCTCCATCAGTTTCAAACATATAAAGGAATGTCATTGGATCTGGATAGTCAGGTCCCCAACCACCAGTTGAAATATCAAAGTCACCTGAATCTTCAAGATCAAGGAATTGCTTCCAAGGTTGTTTATTGATTGTTAGAGTAAGACCATCAAGTTTAGATTCAAACTGCTCTTTTGCATATTCCGCAATAATGTCAGCAAGTTCAGTATCTGTTGTTAAGAACTCAAGTTCTACAGAGTCTTTTCCAAGAGCTTTGAGTCCAGCTTCCCATGCTGCTTTTGCTTCTTCTTCACCTTGGTCAGCCATGTAACCGTCTGGAGCAACTTCACGGAAGTCATCGCCATTTGGTCCTTTAACGAATTCTTTTGGAACGAAATACTTCGAAGCAATGGATCCGTTGTTAAGAAGAACATCAACAAGTCCTTTACGATCATATGCCAGGAATAAAGCTTTACGAATATCTTTATTAGCAAGTACTTCATTCTTTCCTTGGTTTAGACGAAGGAAGAACATTGTTGGCTCAAGAATTGTAGAATAATCTTCTCCATCCTTAAACTGGTCTACAAAGTCAGCATCAAGTAACGCACGATCGACTTTACCAGTCTCATAAAGGTTTACGCTTGTAGCAGTATCCTTTACAACTTTAACTGAGATATTTTCAAGGTTTACAACTTCAGCATCCCAGTATTCAGGATTCTTTTTGAAGTTCCAGCCTTCACCGTGATTCCATTCTGAGAATACAAATGGTCCGTTGTAAAGCATAGTGTCTGCTTCAAGTGCGAAGTCTTTACCTTTTTCTTCAGCAAATGCTTTTGGTTGTGGATAGAATGTTGCAAAAGTGAGTAGTGACTTAAAGTAAGGAACTTTAGTATCAACAGTGATTTCTAAAGTCTTCTCGTCTACTGCTTTAGCTCCAAGCTCTTCTACTTTACCGTAAAGAGGATCGCCTTCAGTAATGATAGCATTACCGTTCTTGATTCCTGCAGTACCAAACATAGAAGCGTAAGGAGAGATTGTTTCAGGATCTAGTGCTTTATGCCAAGCATAGATGAAATCTTCTGCAGTTACAGCAGAACCGTCAGACCATTTCGCATCGTCGCGAATTGTGAAAGTATAGACAGTTTCACCGTCTTTTTCTTCTTCTTTAGGTTCTTCAGCAGCCATACCTAGTGTTGGCTCGTTGTTTTCGTCAAGGCGATAAAGACCTTCGAAAACCTGGTTCATAGCGTTAAATGATGTAGCATCTGTAGCCTGCGTTGTATCCATTGATGGAATTTCAGCAGTTGCGTATAAATTCATAACTTGTTCAGAAGCAGAGTCTCCGTCGCCTTCTCCGCCACCATTGTTCCCCCCGTTGTTTGAGCCGCCGCCGCAAGCCGACAGGAATACGCTCAATACAAGCACAAGAGATAGGACAAGAGTCCATCTTGATTTCTTCATGCTGTGTGACCTCCCTTAAAATATGTAGCTATAAAAGCTAATGTCTGTGGAACAAAATTCATCAAATTATCTAACAATTCATTTGATTCCTTTGCCACAATTCGTATTATACAAGTTTTCTAACTATTTTGCATATGCTTTTTTAACGAAAATTTACAAAAACCGCGTCAGGATTACGTTTGGATAACAGAAAATAGTTATATAGTCCTAGTATTAATTCTCTGTTTTTTGGGTAATTTTTATTTTTTACAAGGAAATGTATGAAAATCTATCTAGACCCCTTACCTGAAAGTATGTAGTATATTCAATTGTATATCGTATGCATAACCCCGAATTTTCTGAAATAAGCACGAATTGTAAATGCTTTTAAGTATTATTACATAGTTTCTATTGTTCTTGCTCAGTTCTTTTTTTATACTGAATAAGAGAAAGAAAAATTGGGGGCATTTATGAAATCACTCACATTAAAGTCATCACTTCTTATAATACTTACACTTGTTTCATCAATTATTATCTCAATAACGTCTGATGAAGGCCTTGGTTTTCAATCTGTAACTGATCTTCTTTTTATGATAGGGCTTGCTATGCTTCTTATCGGGGCTGCTCTTCACGTTGTTCAAACTGGCTTTTTTGATGGAATTGTCTATTCATTTAAGCGGTACTTTAGAAGTAGCACAAAGCATCAAATGATTGAAGAGGATAAAAGTGAATTGAGCTATCAATTAAATTATGACAATCCCATAACATACCCATTGTTAATTTCAGGTGCATTTTGGACGGTAATTACTATCGTCATTTCAATTATAATTGTAAGTACCTAACTTCTTGCATGCATCCTTTCAAATAAGCTATACTAAGTACGAATATAGAATACAGATCGGCTATGATAAAGAATAGTACAATATGTTGCGGTGTGTAGAGAGCCTGTGGTTGGTGAAAACAGGTATCGCACTTATTGGAATGGACTTTTGAGCCCCTTTGCTGAACAGTCAGTAGGTAAAGGCGTGAGCATTCACGTTATCACTAGCGGTTTTGATAGAAACCATAAGTGATCCAGTCTAACTGGATAAGCAGGGTGGCACCACGGTCCATTCGTCCCTAGCAATAGGGATGAATGGGCCTTTTTGTATTCTATTGCATTGATTTTGAAAGGGGAAAAGAAAAATGAGCGTTATTTTTTCAGGTATACAACCAAGCGGTACGCTTACGATTGGGAACTATCTCGGTGCAATGAAGCATTTCACAAATCTACAGGATGACAATGAGTGCTATTTCTGTGTTGTTAATCAGCACGCCATTACCGTACCTCAAGAGAAGCAGGCGCTAAAACAGAACTCTAAGAGTCTTGCCGCACTTTATCTTGCATCTGGAATCGATCCAGAGAAATCAACTTTGTTCATTCAATCAGAAGTTCCTGCCCATGCTCAGCTTGGATGGATGTTACAATGCGTCTCTTACATTGGTGAGCTTGAACGCATGACCCAATTTAAAGATAAGTCTACTGGCAAAGATGCTGTTAGTGCTGGTCTTCTTACTTATCCTCCTCTAATGGCCGCAGATATCCTTCTCTATGGCACAGAGGTTGTACCCGTTGGAGATGATCAGAAACAACATATTGAACTAACGCGTAATCTTGCAGACCGATTTAACCGTAAGTTCAATGATATTTTCGTCATGCCCGATGCCCGCATCCCTAAAGTAGGAGCTCGCATCATGTCACTACAAGATCCAACAAGAAAGATGAGCAAATCTGATTCCAATCAAAATGCGTTTATTTCGATGCTTGATGATCCAAACACGATTATTAAGAAAGTAAAACGTGCTGTAACTGACTCAGATGGTGTTGTACGGTATGATAAAGAAAATAAGCCAGCAATATCAAACCTCTTAACGATCTACTCTCTATGTTCTGGCAAAAATGTTGAAGAGATTGAAGCGATGTATGAAGGTCGTGGATATGGTGATTTTAAAGCAGAACTTGGAGAAGTAATCGCTGAAACGTTAAGACCGATTCAAGAACGGTACAATGAACTTATTACTTCGTCTGAACTAGATGACATTCTTGATCTTGGCGCAGAAAAAGCAAACCGTAAAGCATCTAAAATGCTTGCAAAAGCAGAGCGTGCAATGGGACTAGAAAGAAAGAGAAGATAAAAAAAGAAGGCTGCCAGTTGGCAGCCTTCTTTACGTTTTAATTGACGTGTGTACCTTTTTCAAGTTCCCATATTTTCTCGAAGTATGGTTGGCCCTTAATAATACGTTCGCATATTTGTTCATGCTTCATAGACCATCCTGCTTTTACTTCTCGGTATAGCCCTTCCCATGCCTCGTCCATTTCCATGCTCTGGATTTGAATGTATTTCTTTGGCTGGCATTCCGTAAACCAGTACCTAATTTCTGCTGAATTCCCGCTAGAATACAGTTGATCAAGTGCCATGAATAATAATTGTTTTAATTGCCTCTCTTTTCTTGTCAAACCCATCATGATATCAGGTCCAGGAGATAGAATATGATGCTCCTTAACGGGATGATTTTCTTCGAAAGGATAGATTGTAGCTTCTACATCAGCAACCATCTCATATACAGCTTTCTCTTGCCTTGGAATCACTCTGCTTTTACGAATAGGAATCTTATAACCAAGTGTATCAATCACGATCACACCCCTGCCATCCGTTGCAAGGAAGCAATACTCTAAAGGTGATCGTTCATTGTTTTTACGAATATAACTCTGTTGAAAAACATCGCTAAGTAAACTCTCTGGAAGCTCAGATAAATCATTCTCAATATAGTGATACAAAAGAGATTCCACCTTAATCACAGGTACCTGATCCAACAGTTCAATAAAATCATCTTTTCTCCATTCATGAAAATCACAAACGTTATATCCGTTTTCCTCACCTTCAAACCAATTCACCCAAACATCCCGCAAATACAACATTTGGCTACCCCTCACTTCGCTACTGTTGTTTGTAAAAACAGTATAGTCAGGACCAAGTCAAAATATTCCATGATAAGCATATTCGTTAGAAAAGATTAATAGAACAAGAAAAGCGGAAGTGGGCGGTTAGGTCCGACAAGCGCTGGAAGGATTTCATTTGAACACGGTCTTTGTGTTCGGATGAAATCCTGAAGCGACTCGAGGACCTGCCCACTGCAGCTAGACACCGAAAAGCGGAAGGGGGCGTTAAGACACGGCAGGCACTGGAGCCTTTCAATATGAGGCTCTTTTCGTAGACTTTGTTGCTATATGAGTGGGTTAATTTCCGCTCCAGGATGCTCGCTTTCCGCGGGGCGGGCGGTGAGCCTCCTCGTCGCATACGCTCCTGCGGGGTCTCACCTGTCCCGCAAGTCCCGCAGGAGTCGAGCATCCTTCCGCTCCAATCACTAAGTGTGATTTTTCAATAATTGTTTCAAAAGCAACAATCTTTTAGAAAAGAGCCTAATATGAACACGGTTTTTGTGTTCGAGTCGCAGCTAGACATGAAAAGCGAAGACAAGCGGTTAAAAAATGATAATATTCGATCTTCCCATAGCAAAACAAAAAAACACCCCCTGTCTCCAGGGGGATGTCTCCTTACTTCACAAATTTCTTGAATACAAGTGTAGCGTTGTGACCACCGAAGCCTAGTGAATTATTCATCACTGCATTAACTTCTGCTTTACGCGCTTTGTTTGGTACATAGTCAAGATCACAGTCTGGATCTGCTGTTTCATAATTAATCGTTGGAGGCAAAATGCCTTCTTCAAGCACTTTTGCACAGAAAACACCTTCAACAGCTCCAGCAGCACCAAGTAAATGACCAGTCATTGATTTTGTCGAGCTAACTGCTAGCTTATAAGCATGCTCACCAAATACCGATTTAATTGCAGCGGTTTCGAATTTATCGTTATAATCCGTGCTTGTTCCATGTGCGTTAATATACCCAATATCAGATGGAGTAAGACCAGCATCATCAATTGCTTGCTTCATTGCACGAGCGCCGCCTTCACCTTCTGGAGCAGGCGCAGTTACGTGATAAGCATCTCCAGTAGAACCGTACCCTACAATTTCGCCATAGATTTTGGCTCCGCGCTTTTCAGCAGATTCAAGGCTTTCGATTACTAGAATTCCTGCACCTTCACCAATGACAAAACCATCGCGGTTTGCATCAAATGGACGGCTTGCTGAAGCAGGGTCTGGATTTGTAGACAGAGCTTTCATTGAACCGAAACCAGCAACGCTCATACTTGTAATAGGCGCTTCTGATCCACCTGTAATCATAACGTCAGCATCACCGCGCTGAATGACTTTAAAAGAATCTCCGATGGAATTTGTACCGGATGCACACGCAGTCACAGTACAAGAGTTAATTCCTTTTGCACCAAGCATAATTGATACTTGTCCTGAAGCCATATCGGGAATCATCATTGGAACAAAGAATGGACTAACTCTTCTTGCTCCTTTATCAATAAACGTACGGAATTGTGATTCGTATGTTTCCATTCCGCCGATTCCAGAACCAATCCAAACGCCTACTCTTTCTGCATTTTCTTCTGTAATTTTAAGGCCAGCATCTTCAACAGCCATTTGAGAAGCTGCTACTGCAAATTGCGTAAAGCGATCCATTTTACGAACTTCTTTACGATCCATGTATTGCTCAGGATTAAATTCGAGCGCTTCACCTGAAACCTTTGCAGCAAATTGCTCTTTATCTAGTCTTGTTAATGGGTTAATCCCTGAAACACCATTTACAATATTTGTCCACGTTTCTGATACGGAATTTCCGAGCGGGGAAACTGTCCCCAGCCCTGTAATAACGACTCTTCTTTTCATTACAACCAGCTCTCCTTTTTGAAACTAGATCCTATTCCTTATCGTCCAATTTTAAGGGCAACTGCTCCCCATGTTAAACCGCCACCAAAACCAACAAGAACAACCACATCATCTTCTTTAACACGACCTTCTTCCATTGCTTCTGAAAGGGCAATTGGAATAGTAGATGAAGATGTATTTCCATATTTCTTAACCGTTGTTGCCATCTTCTCAATTGGTAATTCAAGACGTTGTCTAGAAGCTTCCATGATTCGAATATTCGCTTGGTGAGGGATAAGGAAATCTACGTCTTCTTTCGTCAAGCCTGCTTTATCAATGACATTAACAGCAGACTGCCCCATCTGTCTTACAGCAAATTTAAATACCTCTCTACCATTCATTTCCATAAAACCTTGTGGTTCCTGGTAAAGATGTTTGGAACCAGATCCGTCTGAACCAAGCTCAAAGGATAGAATTCCTCTTCCTTCTGTTACGGGACCAACGACAGCTGCTCCTGCTCCATCTCCGAACAACACTGCTGTATTTCGATCTTCCCAGTTAGTGATTTTAGAAAGTTTCTCTACACCAACGACAAGAATATTTTTATAAGTATCATTATTAATAAACTGACTTGCTGTAATCATGCCATACATAAACCCTGCACAGGCAGCACTAACATCCATCGCTGCTGCTTTTGTAGCACCAAGCTTTTCTTGAAGCAAGCAACCAACAGATGGAAATGGATAGTCCGGTGTTACTGTCGCAACGAGAATAAGGTCAAGATCTTCTGCTTTTATATTAGCATTTTCCAAAGCTTTCTTTGAAGCTAAATAAGCCATATCAGATGTATTCATATCATCATCTGCAATTCGACGTTCTTCAATACCTGTTCTAGTACGGATCCATTCATCCGATGTATCAACCATTTTCTCTAAATCCTGGTTCGTTAATACGCGTTCTGGAACATAATGGCCAACACCTAGTAAACCTGCGTTCATCATGAATTTCCCCTTTATAGAATATTTTCTAACTTAAAACCAATCTTTAGTATCTGGTACTAATTTTAATCCAAGTTTTATTGTTTGTCTACCTTTCAAACTCAAGGTTACCCACACCATACGATCTTTTCATTCATAAACTAGATGTAAATAACCAATCAATAAAGGAGGATCTATGGATGTATCCGTACAATCAACTGCCACCCTACTACTATCAACAGCCCATTTATCCACCAAACTACCACAACTATAACCCGTACCATCAATACACATATCAACAGCACCCGCAGCAACCATCATACTTCCAACAACCATACCAACAGCATCCCTATCACCAGCAACCTTACAATCCATATCAAGGGTACCCTGGTGGTCCACCATTTTTAAACCAATTCAAAAAACAAAACGGTAATTATGATATGCCTAAAATGATGAACTCAGCAAATCAGATGATGAACACAGTGAAACAAGTAGGTCCAATGGTGAAACAGATGGGCTCTTTGCTTAATTTATTTATTAAATAATTAGGTGCTCTTCTCGAAGATTGTTGTATTTGAAAGAATTTTCACTTTAAGAATCAAACTTAGCTGACTGGAGCGGAAATCCCTCTCACTCTTATACAAAAAATATTGACGGAAATAGACAATAATTAAGAAGACGTGAAACCACGTCTTCTTAATTTACTCAGAAGGAAATAACATGCTACCGGCACTAATAAACAATAAAATTCCGGATATTACAATTAAGCTTAAACTCCCAATTAGTATCCCGATTAAAAGGCCACCAAGGGGGATAAACAAAATCCAGAATAGTTTAGGGGCCATATGTTTCTCTCCTTATTCCTGTGCGTCCTGCTTTCCAAGCTCGTAAGCATCTTCCATTGCTTTAAGAAACAGCTGTAAAAGTGGCTGCATCTTCTCAAGATCAAGTTCAATCTCCTGCTCACCAAGAGATTGTTTTGCTTCAGGTAAATACTTCATTGCGATTTGCATAAACTTCATGTTCTGTTCCATCTCACTCACTCCTATTACACATTCGCCTTTTTGGCTCTCTTCTATTATAACGACAAATAGGGTGTATTGAAATGCTCCCAGTCTTCCCGTTGACCAGAAACCATTTTTAATACCATCGCTGCCTGTCCTCTATGATATGCCTCGTGATCAATTAGGTGGCTAATAACCCATTCCGGGGAATAGGAATGCCGCTCTCCATTCACGATTACTTCGGGTCCTGGTTTACGGTATTCAACATCAGATAGTCGATTGAAGTAATCTCTAATTAAGTCTCTCGCTTCTGCAAGTCTTGCTAGAAACCAGGAAAGTTCTTTGTCATCTGGAGCAGAAATGATTTGCTTTTCCTGAAAATAGAAGTTCCTTTTTTCTTCTTCCGTGACACTTTCTCCCATTAAGGCGTTTTTGACCCACCATAGCTCGATTTGGGCAATATGAAGCAAATATGCTCCTACCGTTGGGAAACTGGAATATCCATAGTGAAGCTCCTGAAACTCAACACCGCTTACCATCGAAAGGAGCTTTTCCCTCGTTTCTTTAAGAGCCTGAAGTCCATGCGAGGAGTCATGTACATCATAGTTGCCAAGCGTCTTTTCCATCATAAACAATCTTCCCTTCCGTTTCATTCAGATCATCCCAGATAAATGGCAGGATCAATTAACATCATTTTCTCCACGTGGTCTCGTTGCCGCTCAAGACCTTTATGAATGGGAGTAAGATTTGTAAATCTAAGCTTGCTGGCACAATCCTTGTTTGAGATTGCACATCGTAGATTTTTCTTTCGATCCAGCTGCTCACCTATACACCATTCGACCCCGTTTTGCCATTCTCCTTCTCTACCACTTGATAGATTAATCGTTTCAGATCCTTCTTTTCTCATAGCTGTTTGATACATCGCTTGACACACGTCTTCAACATACAAAGAATCAAAATGATATTTCTCCCCTTCAGCTTCAAAAGCTTTCATAAGCGTCCCATTTATGAAAAAGTCTTGAAACACGCAATCAACCGGCTGCCAGGGGCCATAGACAAGGGGGACACGTATCGTTTTAACAGTTGTATTTCGATTGGTCGTTGCAAGTATTGCTTCTTCTTGAGCTTTAACCCTACCATCACTTGTAACAGGGTTAATTGGCGTTCTTTCCGTTATATTTCCGTACCGTTTTCCAAAAACTTCGATACTAGATAAGTAAACAAGAACTTTCCCTTCACACACTTCCAACACTTTCTTTGTATTCGAAATGCCTTCCTGAATCATCTGGGAGGCACGCTTTTGTCCGTATGGTGAGGCTAAATGAAAAACTGTGTCACACCCTTCGACTTCAGTTTCTAATGAAGCATCCTGCAAAAGACTGTCAACTTGCTTATAGTTGCTATTCCTTAAAAAGGACATCTCTTTCAGCTTATACTCGGATGTTCTAGCTGGATCAACACGCCCATCGATCGCAACCACTTTAATACCTTGATTTAGAAGCAACTCTGTTAAGTGAAACCCAATAAATCCAAGCGCACCAGTTATCATTACCTTCTTCATTTATACCCCCACCTCGAATACTTTCTCTTCTGCCAGATCATTCTAATAGATGACTATTACTTAACGGAAGGAAACATTCATATGGAACTTCATCAGGGAAACCTTTATTGGCCATCGACTGTGACAGATCCTCCATCATTTCCGGCTCTAACATCTTCCATTAATTGTGACGTTCTGATTATTGGTGGCGGTATGTCTGGAACAATTATGGCAAGGGTACTTGCAGACTATGGTATTAATACGGTGTTAATTGAGAAAAATCAAATCGGAACAGGCAGTACGTCAGCGAATACTGGTCTTCTTCAATTCTCTAACGATGCAATGCTTGTCGATTTAATCGCTCGGTTTGGGAAAGAAAAAGCAGTTTACTTCTATAAACTATGCTTAAAAGCAATTGATGAACTTGATAAGTACAACGCGTATTTATCAGGTCCTACCGACTTCAGACGAGCTGAAAGCCTTTATTACGCTAGTAACGATCACGAACATAAAAAATTAAAGAATGAATTTGATGCACTAATACAATATGGCTTCCATGCTGACTATCTGGACAACCATGCAATTAGAAGCCTATATGCCTTCGAAGCCCCAGGAGGCATTTACACAAAAGCAGAAGCTGAAGTAAATCCATACAAATTCTCGCTTGAACTTGCTAAAGATTCCGATCGTTTAGGTGTCCAAATTTATGAAAATACCGAAATTCTTTCTCACCAATTTACGAAGGATGGTTTATTTTTCGAAACGGAAAAAGGTGACATTCAAGCAAAAAAGGTAATTTATGCAACAGGGTATGGCACCCAAGAATTTGCAAAAACAAAGGGCGCTCTACTTGAGCGCACCTTTACAATCGCAACAGAACCAATCGATCAATTTATTGGATGGCATAACCGTTCACTTATATGGGAAACGGCACGCCCGTATCATTATTTAAGAGCAACACCAGATAATCGTATCTTAATAGGTGGGTTAGACGATAAATTAACGAAAGAGCATGACCTAGAAACCAAAGGGCAACAGCTGTTACATAAACTGAAGACACTCTTTCCCCATTTAACGCCATCCATTGCGTTCGAATGGAGTGCGGTATTTGGTTCCACCAAAGATGGTCTCCCATTTATTGGCGAGCACCCTAAATATAAAAATGTTTATTTTATGCTTGGATATGGTGGTAACGGCACGGTATACAGTATGCTAGGAGCTGAAATACTGAAGGATCTCATTCTTTATGGATTTCATCCTGCAATGGACATTACGCGGCTTGGTCGATAGTCTAAAGGTCGCCCTCATGAAGTTGGAAGAATCGAATCATTTTCTTGCCTAATGATTGATAGCTGTCACTTAATAAAGCCAGCTCAATCGGACAATTAATTTCCTCTTGAAGACGTTCATAACGTCTAATTTGTTCTAAAGAATATGGGCTTTTGATTGAATGGTGCCATACTTTAATAGGTGAATTGGCTACATGTATTTTCTTTTTATCCAGTTCATCTATGACACTTTCACTCTCGATCTCATAAGCTTTGGCAATCTCTCGAACTAATCTTTTATAGAAGAGGCGATTTTGCTGCTCTTGAAGAACAAGGTTTTTCACATCAAAGCATGGATTGAGCCATGCAGCAGACCTTACCTGATTCGTTCTGTTTTTGAGAAATTCATTCGCAGCAAGAACCCCCATTCCTTCTGCAAGAATGTGAATTCTAGGGTTCAAAATCTCTTGTTTATGCACAAGGTTATAAATTCGCTCGGTTAGTTTAGCTGCTTTTGGCGATCCCCAATGCCTTCCATATAAGTTACTTGTATAAATCGTGTAGCCTGCTTCAAGAAGTTCAACAATCATCCCTGACCTTGTGTGATTTTGTAGCCAGAAACTTGTTTCAGAATCTACAAAGTGGGTTAATCCACCGATGATGAAAACGCCAAACCCGTTAGGCCTTTCAGGGACAAGAACGATCGTCCACTCCCCGTCTAATTGATAGGCTCGTTTACGAATACACATACTCTCCCCTCGCCCTTTTATCTCGTTCTGTATAACCTATGCAAGTTGCATATGGAAGAAAGGGTGAAGTGCCTATTTCTAGGGAATTTCACGGCACGATCCTTTACAAAATGTCGAACAGTCCCCTCCTATGACAATATGCTATTTAGCTCATTAATATGAAGATATACTTGTGTCCCATAAATGACTTAGTGGAGTGAGACTTCTATTTTGTCGTTTGAATATTGAATTCATAGATGCCGTTTTCTACATTTTTATGGTATGATACCGTTAGAATACGTTTACAAATGAGGTGAATTTAGTGCGTTATCTTTGGGCTATTATTTGGGGCTTTCTACTAAGCAATATGATTTTCTATGTACTTGCATCCATGCAAGGCGGTCATTACCACTTTGCTTCCGCATCTCTTTTCGGAATTATCCTAGCTGTAGCTGCAATGGTTGTTGGAGAAGGTCTTATCTCTGATCCAGCTGAACAATAGAAACAAGCGCCTTCAATTGAGGGCGCTTGTTTTTTATTCGCTTACTCCCTAGTGATTAGGCTTTGGCTTACGTGACCATTTACGGTTCTGGTTCGAACACTCTGGAAATGCCTCTCCTGCACGAAGTTCGATTTGTTGAGGATCCTTTACCATTGAATTTGTTTCTCCGATTTCTATATATACACCATTATTAGGTGCTTTCTGCCCTGGTGTGAATTGACGATTTTCTCCGCCCATTCTTCTGCCTCCTTCCTCTCTTCTACTTCGCCCCCTTTATCAGCATTCATCATCGAATAGTGTTTTATGTAAACAGCACTGGAAATTTGTCTTTACAAAATTGGAAGCGTTGGTGTTTAATGGTTACATGTGTCAATTTACTTTGTATCAATTATTGGAGGAACAATCATTATGGAACTGCTTGAATTACTAAAGTTCGCTTTTCTCGGGCTACTTCAAGGATTTACAGAACCGATCCCGATTTCATCAAGTGGCCACCTTGTCATTGCACAGAAGTTGTTTAACTTGGATATTGAAGGGTTAAGTTTTGAAATTCTAATGAACTTCGCTTCTCTACTCGCTGTCTTACTTATCTACCGTAACGATCTCATTCGCCTCACAGCAAACGGTGTTAATTATATCGTTTCTAGAGATGAGAGCTCTAAAAGTGATTTTATGTTCATCGTCTATCTCGTTATTGCGACGATTCCTGCTGCAGTGCTAGGTCTCACATTTGAAGACTTTATTGGTGATAACTTAAAAGGACTTAAAGTTGTAGGTGCGACCCTAATTATTACTGGTATCGCTTTATGGTTAATCCGTAACCTTAGAGGTTCAAAAGGTGATTCGGAACTTAATCTTAAAGATGCTATTATTGTAGGACTAGCTCAGGCTGTTGCATTAATTCCAGGAATTAGTCGTTCTGGCGCAACAATCGTTGCAGCAATGGGAATTGGTATGAAGCAAGAGACTGCACTTCGCTTTTCATTCCTACTCTTTATTCCAGTTAGTGTTGGGACAATGGTTTTTGGTATCAGTGACCTCCAGTTTGGTGACCTACTCATCCCATATATCGTGGCCTTCCTTTTATCGTTGATGGCTTCTTATTTTTCTTTAAAATGGTTTATGAATATTATGGCACGCGGTAATTTAATTTATTTTGCGATCTACTGCTTTATCGTAGGTGCACTTATTCTCATTTTTTAAATTCACATAGCAATTAAAAAAACACCCGTTATGGGTGTTTTTTAATCTTATCCTCCACTAACTGGTGGAATGAATGCAACGATATCATTGTCTTCTACAATTCGCTCATCCTCAGCATACTCTTCATTAATAGCCGTCATCGTATTTTGGAGAGAAAGCTTAGGGTATTCTTGCATCAACTTTGCTTTAAGATCTGATATTTTGATATGAGACTCATTTCGTTCAAGCTTGTCTTCACCAATTAATTCTTGTTGTCCCGCAAAAAATAGTACAGTAATCATATGCTATCCTCCTCAGGTTTACCATCGGGGTAAGGGGTTTTCTCAAGCTGATCGCCAATCCACTCTTCACCGTTCACCCAGTATTCTTTTTTCCATATCGGTACAATTTGTTTAATACGTTCAATGGCATAGCGACTTGCTGCATAACTTTCTGCACGATGTGGCGATGCTACGGCAATAACCACCGCGATATCACTAATGGCTAGCTTGCCTGTTCTATGAACAATGGAGGTTTGCACACCTGGCCACTGCTCACTTATTTCATCACCAATTCGCTTCAGCTGTTTCTCTGCCATGGAAGGATACGCTTCATATTGCAGGGACACCGTTTGCTTCCCTTTCGTAAACTCTCGTACTGTTCCTATAAAAGTATTAATAGCTCCCGCTTCCGGATGTATAACGCTGTTAATCACAGCATTCACATCAATCTCTTCTGCTGTAATTGTATAGATTCTCATCTCATTCTCCCTTCAACTCTTTCAATAAATCATCTATACATGTACCCATGTTATGAAATGGATATTTCGGTATCAATTCTGTATCAATGTGCTCTTTCGTTATGATTGCACGGATGTTTTTCATTGTAAGCAGTGTAAGATCCGCTCCGCTTCTGATCATTACGACTTTCGGAAGTGACACTTCTTTATATCCTTCTACAAGGATAAGATCAAGTTGAAATGAATCATATAGATCCAATAGGCGTTCTAACTGCCATTCTTCCTCTTGCTTTGCTTGAATGGAGATAACCCCACCTCCACTAACGCCAGTTACTACTGCACCTGCGTTTCGGTGGCGCCCTGTGTCTTTCTTCTCATCGTAAAGATCTGGTTGTCCGTGCCCATGGTGCTTGATAACACCAATTCGAAATCCGTCTACCGCTGCTTCCTCAATAAACCGTTCTAGAAAAAGCGTCTTTCCACTATCCTGATACCCAATGACTTGAAGAATTGGTGTACTCACAAGTAATCAGACCGAGAATCGCGAAGATGTAAGAGATCAACTAGGTCACCTGCTTTGAAACCACGTGTTCCTCCCGGCAGAACAGCAAAGGCATTCGCTTCAGCAAGTGATGTTACACTTCCTGACTTATCAAGCCCAGTCGGCTTAACAAAGATTCGACCTTCCCGTTCTTCTGTACTACAACGCACAAATCGCGTAAACGGATTCGGCTTAGGAAAGTCCGTTAGAAGCGTTCCCATACTTTTTATCCGATACGGAACTTGAGAGAACAGCGCTCGTTTAAGAATCGGTCTTGCAAATAGTTCAAACCCTACAAAGCAAGCTGATGGATTCCCAGATAGTCCAAATAAAAGCTTACCATTCCATTCGGCCACTGTCGTTACACTGCCTGGTCTCATTCCGACTTTATTGAACAAGACAGTTGCTCCAAGTTTCTCATAAATCGCAGGCAGATAGTCATAGTCTCCAACTGACACACCACCAGTCGTAATAAGAAAATCAACTTTCTCTAGCGCTTTTTGCACGGAAGCAAAACAAGTTTCAAAATCATCGTCAAGTTTCCCAAAGTATAAAGGGTTAGCTCCTGCAGCTTTAACTTGTCCTTCAATCATTGGAGAATTGCTGTTTCTTATTTTCCCTGGTTCGAGAGCTTCTTCTGGATCTAAGAGTTCTGTCCCGGTTGCAAATATTCCGACCTCTGGCTTTACCGCTACAGGAACCTGAGCATATCCGAACGTAGCTAACAGCGCCTTTACACCCGGTGTGATCATTGATCCTTTCTTAATTAAAATGGTCCCTTTTTTTGTATCTTCGCCCTGTAACGAAAGGTTATCTCCTCTCGTTACTTTGCGTTTAATCTTGATAAAGTTTTTTGATTCTTCTTTAAATTCTTGAACAAGTTCAAACATAATCACAGCATCTGTTCCTTCTGGTATCGGTGCTCCAGTCATGATTCGGATGGCTTGATTTGCTTGAGGAATTTTCGTTGCTACCGTTCCTGCTCCAATTTCCTCAATTACTTCTAAGGTAATTGGTGAATCTTGTCCAGCTTTATATGTATCCTCAGCCCGAATGGCAAAGCCATCATATGGCGAACGATCAAACGGCGGTACATCATGATCCGCTTTTACATCCACACTTAGATGACGACCGTCACATTCTGAAAGTGGGATTATTTCTGATGATCCTTCATATGAAAGCATCATAACCTTATCAATTGCTTCTTGAACTGGTATCGGTTTCCTTCTCTCCACCATGACCTCAACTCCATTGTTATGATTTTCCTATCTATTGTATCAAAGTTATTCCTAACATATAAAAAGTAATGATTAAATGGTGTTCTGAATAGATTGTTAGTGATGCATCTTATATAGGAAGGAGTGATGATTATGCCTCAAAGCCAATATTTTGTTAAACCTGGAGATACATTGCTTAACATAGCCGAATCGCACAATCGATCTGTCCAACAAATCAAACAATTTAACGAGCTTAATTCCAATATCATCTATGTAGGTCAGATGCTGCGTATCCCTACTTCGACATCTACTTATACCGTTCAACAGGGAGACACACTGCTAACGATATCAGAACGTTTTCAAATTCCTGTTGATGAAGTAAAAGAATTAAATCAATTACAATCAAACCTCATATATGTAGGACAGCACCTTGATATTCCTTCTACCCGAAATCGAATGATGCGAATCAACTATACGGTGAAACCGGGAGATAGCCTTTATCAGATAGCGAACAATTATAAAACGACAGCGAAAAGCATTATGACATTAAACAATCTCTCATCGGATGCATTAACGATTGGTCAAACACTCAAAATTCCTGTTTATACAGAAGTAGTTGTCAAATCCGATCGTGCTAATGTTAGAACTGGGCCCGGCAAAGGGTATAATGTCATTACTCAGGTGAAGGCTGGCGCTAAGTTTTTCGTTGAGGGTATTCGAGGGAACTGGTTTAAAGTTAAGTTATATGACGGTACAAACGGATGGATTTCAGACAGCGTTGTGACATTTAATGCATATGGTGATGATAAACCTGTCTCAAGAATCATAGGCTATTACACACTTGAAGAAGGTCCCTCACTTCCTTCTTCTTATAAATCTTTTGTATCAAATCGACCAGAATTATCTCAACTCGCATTGTTCTTATTTCGAATTAGTGAATCGAATCCAACCACGATTGAGAAATTTGGAAAGTTCACTGATCGTGAAATTGAAAAGCTCGTTCAACTGGCACATGATCAAAACATTAAGATTATGCCAGTTGTTCACAATCTTCTTTATAAGAAAGGCGATACCGAACCAAGCAAGAAAGTTGTTCAAACACTCGTTTCTAATGAAGAAAATCGACGAGCTTTTGCACGAAACTTAGTTCAACTTATTGAGAAGTACAATTTTGATGGCGTAGATATTGATATTGAAGATGTGTATATTGAGGATTCTGAAAAACTATCACTTCTTTACAAAACAATTGGCGAAGAATTGCATAAGAAAGGGTACTTTTTCTCTGCAAGTGTCCCTTCTAGAGCTTCTGACGAGCCTGTAAATCCTTTCTCAGATCCATTTGATTATGCTGAAATAGGCAAATCAGTCGATCAATTTATCGTTATGTTATACAACGAGTTTGGATGGCCAGGAAGCCCAGCTGGTCCAGCGGTTACGGCTGGGTGGATGGAGAAAGTAATGACTTATGCGAAAACAAGAATACCGCCAGAAAAATTAGTCTCCGCCATTTCCGTTTTTGGATTTGATTTCAATCTTGATAAAGATAAAAGCACTTACGTGACGTATGATATGGCAATGAAGTTAAAGAAGAAGTATAAAGCAGAAATTCAATTTAACAAAGAACGGAAAACACCTTTCTTCAATTATGAAGATGAAGAAGGAAATAAACACGAAGTATGGTTTGAAAACCAGGAAAGCATTGAAGCAAAAACCCGTTTAGCAGATGAACTCGGGGTGCAGGGTGTCGCGTTATGGCGCCTTGGCATGGAAGATCCTGCTATTTGGAGTATGCTGAATGAGAAAATAATTATAGAAAGAACGCAATAACGGGTTCCTCTTCTTTGCCCTTATATACCGACTACTATTGAAATGATATTACAAACAGAAAAAAGGAAGAGGTTTCCCCTCTTCCTTTTCAATAATCATCAAGTAATGCCAAGTGCAATCTTTGCATAACGAGACATGTTATCTTTTGACCATGGTGGATTCCAGACGATGTTAACATCAGCGTCTTTAACCTCTTCTACATCTGACAGACAACGTTTCACGTCATTCACGATAGTGCCTGCAAGAGGACAACCCATTGCGGTTAACGTCATGACAACCTGCGCTACACCTTCATCGTTAAGGTCAGCTTCGTATACTAGTCCAAGATTAACAATGTCAATACCTAACTCAGGGTCAATGACATTCTCAAGAGCTTCGAACAATTTATCTCTCATTTCTTGATCTGTTTGATCTGACATTTCATTCTCTCCTTTCTTGCATGTACATCCATCTACCATTATAACAAACTGAGTTTTAACTTAAACCGAAAAGGCTTCAATTTTATAAATGAGTTTTGAACCACTCGACAAGAGCAAGAACAGCTTCTCTTGAAACTTTATGGCCAGACGTCTCATCTTTAATGAATTTGAGGTTCTCTTCGCGCCCTTCATAGGAAGGTTTGATTTGGTTATAGAAATCATATGTAAGCGTATAGGGAACAACTTTATCGACTGTACTGTGCCACATCATGAGTGGGCGTCCATCGAGTTTCTCTTCTTGGAGTGATAAGTCATAGGACTGTAACCCTTCAATTTGCTTTTTCATTTCTTCTTCTGAAATCGGTAGGCTAAAGCCTTCTTCTTTTAGGTACCGAATTTGGGCATTTGCGAGCTTAAAATAGGACGGTGAGCCCATTAATGAGACCGCTGTTTTAATCCATGGATATTGCGTCAGGGCTCCAAACGTTAGAATACCGCCCATTGACGTTCCTGACATACCGATCCGATCTTCCTGGACAAGGTTTTGATCAACGAAATGCTGTCTCAATTGATCGAGCTCAGTTAAGCTTTGAATCACGATTTCCCAGAACACATATTGACGTTTTTGACCAGAAAGGTCATTCTCTCTTTCACCATGATGAACTGCATCAGGAAGTAGCACACGATAACCTTCCTCTGCAAGAAGATAGGCTATATGTAAGTTATGCTCTTTAGCACTTGTAAAACCATGCTGAAACATAACGAGTGGCAGTTTCTGGTCTGCAAGATTGGCATCAACTACATGAAGAACAGGTATATGTTGAATTGTTTGGTTCTCGATTGTAATCATTTATAAGCTCCTTTCTCTATAGACGAGTATACCTTTCTATCCTACCACTGTAGTGAACAACTTGAAAATATTGAGGCATGCATTTGAAATATAAGGCTCTTTTCGTAAACATTGTTGCTATAAGAGTGAGGGATATTTTCGCCCTAGCTAAGTTTGATTCTTAATACAAAAATTCTTTCAATAGCAACATTCTTTGAGAAAAACACCAGAAAAGGCTATGTTAATGAGTCAAAAATCGAGAAATCAACTATGTAAGCTAACATTGCCAAATAAAAAAACATGCAAGCTTCGCTTGCATGTCAGCTCTATTAATTCTTAACCTGCTCTTCATGACTTTTCTCAACGGATTTCATATTCTCTAGCTTATTATAATACTGCGTTGGAAATTGTGAACCTTCATATACCATCTTGCTATCGCCACTATCTTGAGATTGATCTGGTGTGGTTGGATTTCCAGCTTTCTCAATTGGTAATCCATCACCGAACTTTCTCGTTACTTGCTGACGTAAATCGTTTGCTTTTGTTTTAAGCTTCTCTCTCTTCTCCTGATCCTTAAGCAAGTAGGATGAAATGCCGATTGTACCAGCAGCTGCAATACTTGATAAAAGCAATGTTTGTTTTTTCGTCATAATCGACTGCCACCTCCAATGGAATGATAATTTAATTGTACCCTTGTTAGTAATTCCTCAAACGGCTGTTGTATCCTTTTAACATTCTTGTCATTTTCTTAATAGATACAAAATAGACACATTTTCTTGTGCCATGTACAATGATGTTGTAGGCTTTATAAAAAACACTTAAAATGACACTTTTCAAAGGAGCTTCTATGACAACTAAACCGCATCTAATCGCACTTGATCTTGATGGAACGTTGTTAAACGGTGAAAAGAATATTACAGAGCGAACAAAAGCTGTAATCTTTGAAGCAAAGAGACAGGGTCATCATGTTGCAATCGCAACTGGTCGTCCTTATCGGGCGAGCGTTCGCTATTATCACGAACTAGCACTTACTACACCCATTGTGAACTTCAATGGGGCATTCGTGCATCATCCTCTTGATCAATCCTTTGGTACGTATCACTCTCCAATGGAATTAGAAACAGCAAAATCCATCATTGCTTCATGTAATGAAATTAATGTAAAAAATATGATAGCTGAAGTTCTAGACGATGTGTACTTACATCAGCATGACGAACTCATTATGCAGAATATGATAATGGAAGACTCCTCCATTTTTACAGGGGAAATTCATACGAAATTAAAAGATCATCCTACATCCCTTTTAATTCACCCTCGTGAAGAGCAGTTGGCTACGCTACGATCAATGTTAAAAGAACAACATGCTGAAATGATTGAACATCGCGTTTGGGCTGCACCATTAAACATTATCGAAATTGTAAAGGCTGGATTAAACAAAGCGGTCGGTCTAAAACGATTAGCTGAGCATCTAAACGTCCCTCAAGAGCGCATCATTGCATTCGGTGATGAAGATAATGACTTTGAAATGATTGAGTACGCTGGCACAGGCGTTGCCATGGGCAATGCGATCGATCAATTAAAGAATATCGCCAATGAAATCACGATTACAAACGAAGAAGATGGGGTTGCTACGTTCCTCGAAAACAGGCTGAACCTTGCAATATCGGATGAAAGACGGCTCTCATAAGCTGTCTTTTTTCTATGTTACAAACTTTCTTCCCTCCCCGAATAATATCAGTACCATGAACTCATCCTATTCTTGAAAGGGAGGGAACTATCATGGCAAAGAATAGCAAAACAAAGCGTATGGTTAAAGAAGGCGCAGATCGAGCTGTTCGTAACATGGACCAGCACGATCTTACGAGCATGAGTAGTCAGCAGCGTAAACAACAACAACAAGAAAATTTGTCTGGTGGTGAATAGGAATGGCTAACCGTCATTTTCAACTCGCTAGAGAAGCTGTGGAAAAAGCAGAACAAATGGCTGCTAGTGGACAACAGGGTCTACAAAATCAAATTGAAATAGCTACGAACAATCTCTCGGCAGCATTTCATCAATCGACAAGTGCTGAGAAAGAGCAACTCACTTCTTACCAACAAACCGTTGAAGAATTGAGCCATGAAACGTCAAATAAACCCTTTTAATTTTCACAATAAAGGAACCCGGGAGCTACCCTGGGTTCCTTTATTAAAACAGCTTAATATTTGGTTTAAATCTCCTTTTATGTCCCAGGGACTGGACAACTTCTTTCGTGATGAGCTTATAGCCTTTCCAGCTCAGCTGAACACCATCTTTCTCATAAAGCGTACTATTTCTTCGATGTTCTTGAATGAGTTGCCATAAATCAATATGACGTGTTCCAAATCTCTCCGAAAGATTCTTGATTCGTTCCGCATAGCCTTCGATCTTTCGATTAGTTAGTTTTGTATTGTCCTCATTCATTACTGGTGATGGAGAAATAAGAATGACTCGTTCTGGAGGAAGGTTATTCACCATATAACCAATATTCCTTTCAAATTCACTCAGATCCGAACCATAATCAAGACAAGCTTCCTGCGTCCCAAAGAAAATGGTTACATAATCAGGTTGGTAGCTAAGAACATCTGATTGAAACCTCGAAACTCCGTCTCTTGAAGTTGGTGATGATCCAGCATTAATGACAATCCATTCATCAAGTGCACCACGAATCCGGGATGTTAATCGTTCATTCCCCTTATCATCTACTTCGCGTGCAGTTAAACAATCCCCAAAACAAACTAATACCGGCATTCATTATCCTCCCCCTTCATTCCGTTCATCCTTAAAGATAGATCAACTATCTGTTAGTAATGCCGTTATGTATGGCCCCTGTTCAACTTGATCCTTAACTACATAATCCACTGCGTTCTGAAAGATTGGTCCATTAAAAACGAACGTATGAAACTCTCCATTCTCTCCGCATGGATCAACATCATGAGGAAGATTGTTAAGGAACTCCTCATTGAATTCTTTCCCAATCCATTTAGAATCAATTTTAGTTTGATCCACAGTTGTGATAACCGCTTTAAAACCGGTTGATATAAACCGCTTTGCTGTATGTAAGGTTGACTTCTTCCATAAAGGGAATACACCCTCTAGCCCACTAGCATTTAACTGTTGTACTCTATATTGCCGGATATCTTCTAAGTACAAGTCAGCAAAAGCTATAGCATCAACTTTGTTTCGTATGAAAGAATCATATACGGCGTTGATAATAGCTTCGTATTGCTTATTCGTACAGTTATCTGGTAAATTTGTAATCGAAAGTGACAGTCCTATTGTAGCTGCCTGTTTTTTAAGCAAAGCTTTACTTACGCCGTGAAAGGAAATGTAGTCACGATCTTCATTAACAGTTGTCCATAGTCCTTGGACTTGATTATTCGAACACTTGAGACAATCGTACAGTGCAAGTGCACTATCTTTCCCTGTGCTCCATGAAAAGAGAAGATTCATTCTATCAGCTCCTTACTACTCTTATAGACGAATGAAAATAGCTGAATGTTTCAAATATCTAGAAATTATTTTAATTTATTATTCGAGACTTACAAAAAGGTATTGTCATCGATAAAGTCGAAACAGTATGACGGAGGTGGAACGGTAATGAATGTTTACCAGCTATCAAGCCAAACAAGCGAAGAAATGATTGCGAATGTATCTAAATTATTAATGAAGCAGATTACCCGTTCTGAACACGATGGTAGCTATGAAAAACTTGTCAGGGGTATTACGCTTGCTCTTGATGAACAATCAGCTTCTCGCGTCGTCGTTGCAGAATTTGATGATGAAGTACTTGGAGTGGCGTTCTTTAACATAGGCGTTAGTCTTACAAGTGGTGGACCATACATATGGCTGAATGAATTGTATGTTGATCCAGATGCTCGTAATAGAGGAATAGGTCGGAAGCTATTACTTCACGTCATTTATTGGGCTGAAAACGAAGGAATTAAAGGAATTGAACTAGAGACTGGCATTAATAACGCTGTAACGAAGCATTTATACAATTCACTAGGCTTCCATGATATTGTCTCAAAACGATACGGTTTCACCTTCTCATCTTAATGTCGTTTTCTGTTTAAGATGTTTCTGATACACTAAGAGAGGTAGAGAAAGGAGGCGTTTAACACATGGCAATTACACTACGTGTAGATCGTACACCGAACCCTAATGCAATCAAAATCACTGCTGATCAGCAGTTGTTTGAAGGATCTTCTAGTCATTCTTTTAAGAAGAATGATAATCCTGAGCACCCAATGGCTGCAGCTCTTCTAAAATTAGATGGAGTTGATAACGTTTTTGGTTACCAGGACTTTATTACAGTTAACAAAATGCCTGAGGCAGATTGGGATAGCTTGCTTCCTGAAGTTAAGGAAACAATCTCAAACAACGCATAAAGGTAAACACATAAAAAAAGTTCCCAGTTGGGAACTTTTTTTATGTGTTTATGAGGTTGATTATGTGTCTTTGACCTATTCTGTTCTGAAGAAGCCGAAGATTCCTGTTGTGTTTACGATGTTTGTGAAGGCTGTTGGGTCGATGTCTTGGATGATGTGTTCAAGGTCATAGAGCTCATAGCGAGTGACAACGATCATGAGCATTTCTTTCTCTTCACCGCGGTAGGCTCCTTTGGCTGGAAGCTTTGTGATACCACGGACAAGACGATCATGAATGGCTTTTTGAAGCTCATCCCCTTTAGCTGTAACGATCATAGCTGTAAGCTTTTCGTGACGAGTATGGATAACGTCAATAACTCGAGACGAAACGTAAAGCGTTACAAGGGTATAAAGCGCTTTTTCCCAACCATAAAGCATTCCTGCGGTTAGAATGATTAAGGCATTTAAGCTAAAGAAGTACGTTCCAATTGGACGGTCTTTCATTCTAGACAAAATCATTGCGACAATGTCCATTCCTCCCGTAGAAGCACCCCATTTTAAAGTGAAGCCAATTCCGATCGCTGCAATTACACCACCGAAAACAGCATTTAGAAGTATGTCTTCCGACAAAGCTTGAACCGGAATGACCTCAAGGAAGAAAGTTGTAGCTGCAACACTAATAACACTATATAATGTAAAGGCCTTACCGACTTTCTTCCAGCCGAGTACAGCAACAGGAATATTGAGTAGAAATAGCAAAATACCTGTTGAAATATTAATTGGTGTGTAATCTCCTAACACGCTCGATAGTAGCTGTGCAATTCCAGTAAATCCACTCGCATATACATTTGCAGGGATTAAGAATAAATTAAGAGAAACAGCTCCAAGTATAGCACCTAAGAGAATAACAATAATTTTTTTAACTTCTTCCACTAGTAACACCCTCTTTTACGAAACGGAGCTTTAACTCGTTTACTTAATATAAGTTCAAAAACGTATCATATGTATCAGTAATTGATTCATATAATATAGTTGGTCGAACAGAAATCTTCTACTAAACCATGTTTATCTAAACAAACTAAATCTCCCACGTCAACTGTTTTATAGTTAAACCAATCGATAGCATTGATTTTACAACAAGTACGGGATAAACTTTAAGATAACATAAGCTTTCTACATAAGTACATAAACCACAATGAAAGGACGATTGTCCGTGAATGTGAAAATAATTACTGATAGCGCATCAGACCTTCCCGATGAGCTTATAACAAAGTATGATCTTGAGATTATGCCTCTCATGGTGATAATGGGAAATGAAGAGTTTTATGACCGTGAAGACATTCAAGCGAAAGAATTATATAAAGCTCTACGAGAAGGAGCTATGGCAAAAACTTCCCAAATTCCTCCTGCAAGGATTAAAGAAACATTCGTTAACTATGCTGAAAAAGGTCAGCCTTTTATTTATATTGCCCTATCCTCCGGGATATCTGGCACTTATCAATCAGCAGCTATCATTAAGAATGAAGTACAGGAAGAATTCCCTGACGCTCAAATGGAAGTCATTGATTCAAAAGCAGCTTCTCTTGGCTATGGTCTAATGGCTATTTCTGCAGCTGAACTTGCTTCAGATGGAAAAACATTTGACGAAATTAAACAACACCTAACTACTACTTACCTTACGCACATGGAACATATTTTCACAGTTGATGACTTAGAGTTCCTTCAACGCGGCGGAAGGGTTAGCAGAGCCTCTGCATTCGTCGGAGGAATGCTTAAAATTAAACCAGTTCTTCATGTTGAAGACGGTAAACTTGTGCCGATTGAAAAGATCCGTGGTAAAAACAAAGTAGTGAAACGGATGGTCGAGATTATGAAGGAGCGCGGCGTTAATCTCCAATCTCAGCTTATCGGCATTTCTCATGGTGACGACCTTGAAAGCGCTGAGAAACTGAAGAGTGCTATTCAAGAAGCTTTTGGAAGTGAACACTTTGTTATCAATGAAGTGGGAGCAACGATCGGTTCTCATTCAGGACCTGGTACACTTGCCTTATTCTTTCTAAATAAATAGCCCCTACATAGGATCTCGCATAATCGTAAACCCTAAGTGGGTGTTACGATTATATCGTCAAGGGAGGCCTATCGATGTCCACAACGAAAGATAACAACAAGAAGCCTGTTGATGGAAATGCTAAACGTATGTTGAAAAACAGGTTGAAAGAAGATAATCGCGAAGGCGGCAAGCATCAATATTCAAAAGATACAGATCACTTATAAGAGTATCTTTTCTTACCTAAGAAATAAACCGGCTCTTTAAGAGCCGGTTTATTTCTGTCTTACATCGGTTATAGCATAATAAGGGAAAGCCTCTCCGATCCAAAAAGCAATCCCAAAACTGATTGCAATGTAAAGCAGGAATATCAGATCGAATTTCGAGAAAGATGGTTTGTAGTAATAGGTGCGTTCTTTGTTGTTAAATCGCTTTGCTTCCATTGCTACAGCAATTCGATGCGCTCTTCTAATACTTTGAGATAAGAGCGGTACAGCGTACAAGGTAATTGTCTGAGTGATACGAGCAAGGCCCTTCTTCTTCTTCACCCCTCTTATAAGTAGCGCGGCCCTTAGCTGCTGAAATTCCTCTACCATAACCGGAAGGATTCGAACGGCAGCCATGAAACTATAAGCAAAACGAGGAGGTACTTTAAGTTGCTGGATAAGAGAATAGAAAAGATAAACAGGCCTTGTGGTTAGAGCAAATAGTAACCCAAGAAGAGCAAAATTTAGTGCACGAAAACCAATATGCAAGCCTCTATAAAAACTCTCCTCAGTGATATGAATTAGTCCCCATTTCCACCAAGTAGTCGATCCCTGTCCGAAGAACATCATGCTAGAAGCACTCGAAAAGAACATGAGAAGAAATGGCAGAATTAAAACCAGGAGTACCTTCTTTTGATGCCCTGTTGAAAACAACAAAAGTAAAACCGGCACTACCGTTACATTCGTAATTATATTTGGATTATGAATAAATAGGAGCAACAGAAACAATAAAAGCAAGAAAACCAACTTGAAAGCAGGATTCAAGCGATGAAGCCATGTTTCTTCATAGTTAAGAGTCCATTGCATGCGCATTTCCCTCTACAACTCGCTCCAAGTTACGATCTGAAACAAGTAACCCTTCTTCAATAACCCACTGCCTCGTTGCATAGTATTTCACAATCTTTTCATCATGTGTAACCATTATAATGATCATTCCTTTTGCCCTTAATTCCTCAAATAGTTGAAGCAACTTAAACGTATTTTGAGCATCTTGACCAAATGTTGGTTCATCTAGAAGCAACACTGGCTGACTGCCAAATAACGCAGTTCCTACGCTTAATCGCCGCTTTTGACCTGTTGAAAGCTGATAAGGATGAAGTGATTTAACATGCTCAAGTTTATAAGAAGTAAGCCATGCATTTACTTTCTCATCTACAATTGGATCATTTAACATCTTTAAAGAATAAGCTAACTCTTCATATACTGAATTCGTTATGAATTGAAATTCTGGATTTTGAAAAACGAAAGCCATATGATTACGAGAATCGTGGACCGTTTTTAATACATTATCTGAGACCTTTTTTTCGCCAGACGTTTTCATTACATTCATCAAGCTTAACAGCAATGAGCTTTTGCCTGCACCATTATCGCCAGTAATGGCTACCCATTCACCTTCACAAACGGTGATGCTGGGTACTTCAATCTTTGGTTTTTTTCCACGATATCCTTTTAAATTGGTTACTGACAGAACCTCTTTACCTTGCTTTATACACTGAAGAGAGGCAATTTCTTTCATATGTTCTTCCCACACTTCAGGATACCAAATACCATACTCCTTTATTTTATGTTTATAGAATGAAAACATGGTGCTTGGATCAGAATCGGCAATAATCTCCCCTTCAGAATTAAATAATACGATACGATTAACAAAGTCGATGACCTCATCAATCTTATGCTCTACAATAATCATCGTTTGCTTTGCTTCAATTTTTTTGATGGTAGACCATACTTGCGAAGTACCTAGAGGATCCAACAAAGCTGTTGGTTCGTCTAAGAAAATTACTTCTGGCTCAAGTGCAATCATTGAAGCAATTGCTACTTTCTGTTTCATCCCCTGTGACAATGTACTAATTTCAATATGTGAATTTTGAAAAGAAAGGCCCACTTTATTTAAATAATACTCAATCAGGTCTTTCATTTCGCGCCTTGGAACACCTCTATTTTCTAACACAAACGCAATTTCTTCATCAACATAAGGCATACAAAACTGTGCATCAGGATCCTGAAATACAACACCAGTTGATTCACAAGTAACCATTTCGTCTGCCTTCATTGGTACAGGAACAGCATGAGGAATCAGTCCAGCTAACACTTGTAGTAACGTCGATTTCCCACAGCCACTCGGCCCCAGTAAAAGTATTTTCTCCCCTTCCTCAATACGAAGAGAAACGTCTTTAAATTGCAATGACGGAGCGCCTGCAAATTTCAATCTCAGGTTTGACACTCCTACTTTCATATAATTCCTCCTTATTGATCCAGTGCTTTGTAGTCTTCATCACTTGCCGGTCTAATGAGACTTGTAACACCAGTTTTCTCAAGAGCTTCAACAAGAAGATATGCTAGAAGACCAGCTATCAGGAAGCCTCCAACCAACCGAGCTCCAATTAGAAGCAATAAATTCCATAATGCAAGATCCATCACATACCCATAAGCAGCATCCATGACAAGCGACCCTACTGCGGCGGCAATACCTCCTAGTGCTGCAACAAATGCGGTATAACGCTTATAGCCAAATAGTGCAAACATCAATTCAGTACCTAGACCCTGGACAATGCCATACAGCAAAACTGAAAGGCCATATTCTGAGCCAACAAGAAATTCTCCAGAAGCTGCAGCTGTCTCAGCTAGTAAAGCAACTCCCGGTTTACGAAGAAGTAGCATAGCTACTGTTCCAGCAATAAACCACATGCCGTAAATAACATCACCTACGTGAAGACCAAATGGCTTAAATAAGCTATATACAGGCCCCCATAGCTTATAAATGATTCCAAATACAAGGGCAATTACGATTGTAATTAGAATATCTGATAGTTTTAGCTTCATACTCTTTCCTCTTTCTGCAATGCAACCGGCCATTCTTCAACTTGATAAGCCATTTCCCAGAAACCGTATTCCAATTGACAGCTTTTAATAAAGTAATCCTTAATGCGCTTCAGTTCTTTCTCAGGTGCTGTTTTGGCCCACTCATCAAGAATGCTTCGAAGCTGATTTGTTACTGGTTCCATCGACCTCTTTCCATAGAACGTTATCCAATCGTAGAACGGGTGATCTTCACTAGGATCAACTTCTTTCATTAAGCGCTGACCAATTTCAAGATACGTCCAAGGACATGGCAATAGTGCTGCAATAATTTCACCAAGAGTACCAGAATGAGCTGCATCTAACATATGTCTTGTATAGTGATGAGCAGTAGGTGCAAGTGGATAACCTTGCAGCTCGTCATAAGATACTCCCGCTGCTTGACACAAATTATTGTGTGGATGAACCTCACTGTGGAGCACGAATGAAATCTGTTCATTGAATAGCGCCATATCGTCTCTTGCTTCACACTTCGAGATAGCTACTCCATAAATTCTTACAAATGTATTTAAATACTCAAAATCCTGCTTTACATAATGCACAAGCTGTTCCTTCTCTAACTTTCCATTTGCAATCCCTCTCACAAATGGATGATCATAAATAGCGTCGAAAATTGGTGCTGCTTCCTCACGTAATTTTTCTGTAAATAACATTAAAAAACTCCTCTCCGCTTTTCATCCGCCTGATGAAGTGGAAAAGGAGTAAGGTGCTGAATGACTACCATTTTTGAAACGTAAGATGAATCATCATCTCTGCTTTCTATATGTCAAGACACATATAAAAAGCCGCTCCAAAAATGGAGCGGCTACAAATGCACCCGTCTCCACTTTCCTCCGCTGGCGCTAACCAGATCAGGTTCAAAGGGTCCAGGCAATCCTGTCTCAGTCACGTTAATGACTCCCCTAGTGGATATATAAAAGCATTTTTAAAATTCGTAATTATACGTATTAAGCTACGCTTCTTTCACACCTTTGTCAACCATTATTGGAAGTTCGATCACAAAGGTTGTTTCTTTCCTGCTCGTCCGAACTGAGATCTGCCCATCATGCTTTTCAATGATTTGTTTACAAACGGATAGTCCAAGACCCGTTCCTAGCTTCTTTGTACTTATAAATGGTTGGAAGATACTTTCAACCAGGTGAGACGGAATTTGTCGTCCATTATTTGATATTTCAATAACGATTATGCCACGATCTTCTTTCGCTTTCATTTTAATCTTCCTGTTTTTTGATCTACTTTCACTCAGCTCTTCAATCGAGTTAATCATTATATTAAGAATAACCTGCTTGATTTGTTCCTCAACTCCGAATAGAGGAATATCTGGTTCAATTAACGTTTCTACTTCAATCTTTGATTCAAGAAGGCGTGGATACACAATTTCAATCGTGTACTTCAATAGTCCACTTAAATTAAGTGACAATGGCTTATCATCAATGGCTCGCATCTTTGAAAGAAAAAGGAACTGACTAACCTTTTCTTCAAGACTCTTCATTTCTCCATTAAGAATTTCAAAATAATGCTTTCTGACTTGATTACTCTCTTCATAATCATCTTCAAGAAGCTTTAGGAAACCTTTGATAGAGGTTAAAGGATTTCGAAATTCATGGGCGAAACTCGCACCTAACTGCCCAAGGATTGTCAGACGATCACTGTGCATTTCCTGTATAAATTTGTTCTTATCTTGAATAATGCTATCTTTTATATTTGTGTACTCTGTAATCGAATGATACAAGTACGCATTAAAATAATTATTAATGATTTCAAGCGCCCTCGAAAGCTCATTACGGTCAAACGAAGATTCATTTAGCACAGAAATGACTACTGAACGACCTGAGTTAATATTGGCTACAAACTCACCGATATTAACATTCGCTTTAATTCGTTCATCCGCAACTTTTTTTGTCAATTTTTGGATCCAGTTTTCGTCGGGATTGCGAATGTAGTGTGAAATGAGTTCCACCGTTCGCTTTCCATTTTTTATAACTTCCTTATAATAAGGATCGTCAGGAGACAGCCTTGCAATGGCTAACCATTTCTCTACGATAATAGGCTGACTTGATTCAAGGAATCCTGCAAGCTGTTCTTCAAATTGACATTCAACTCGATCACTACTCATGACATTCGCCTCACAAACTACATTAGGGTTTGCTCTATTTTATCATGTAACAAACTTGTCATCATTAACTTCATAAAATAAATGTTTGAAACAGGGCTGTATTGGTAAATCCTTTCATATATAGCCAATTGAAAGGAGCAAGCTTATGCGTCCAGATGATAGACAAACGGGTGGTCAACCAGCACAGCATCAGAATCACCAACCAGGTTCCGAGCAGGAAATGACCCCTCCTCCGCTCACGGAGAACAAGGACTATAAAGGATCAGGAAAGTTAACGAACAAAGTAGCCCTCATCACTGGAGGTGATAGTGGTATTGGTGAAGCAGTAGCAATTGCTTATGCCAAAGAAGGTGCGAAGTTAGCGGTCGTTTATCTTGATGAACATGACGATGCCACAAATACAAAGAAACAAATTGAAGATAAAGGTAGCGAATGTCTTCTCTTGTCAGGGGACATTGGTGACGAAGCGTTTAGTGCTAGCGTTATTAACCAGGTAATGGAACACTATGGGCAGCTTGATATTCTAATTAACAATGCTGCCGAGCAACACCCTAAGCAAAGTCTGGAGGATATTACTTCCGGACAGTTAGAGAAAACGTTTCGGACAAATGTCTTTTCTATGTTCCATTTAACCAAAGCCGCCCTTCCACACCTTAAAAAAGGAAGTGCGATTATTAACACTTCTTCTGTCACTGCTTATGAAGGAAACGAGCAGTTGATTGATTATTCAAGTACTAAAGGAGCGATTACAGCCTTCACTAGAAGTCTTGCGAAATCACTTGTTGGTAAAGGTATTCGAGTAAACAGTGTTGCTCCCGGACCAATCTGGACTCCGCTTATTCCATCAACTTTTTCTGAGAATAAAGTGAAGAACTTTGGAACCAATACGCCGATGGGACGTCCAGGACAACCCGAAGAACTGGCCGCCGCTTATGTACTTCTAGGTTCAGATGATTCTTCATACATGACAGGACAAACGATTCATATCAATGGTGGACAATTTTTATCAACCTAAAACCTCCTTTCTAGGAGGTTTTTTCTATGTTACATCTCTTTCTTAGGAAGAGACTTACAGTTATTGAATTGAGATCTAGTGAGAAACTAACCATAAAGAAAGGATGATGAACATGCATACAATGTGGAAGGGAGCGATTAGTTTTGGGCTAGTTAATATTCCCGTTAAGCTTTATGCGGCAACTGAGGATAAAGATATTAAGATGCGTTATCTTCACCAAGACTGTCATACACCGATTAAGTATGAGAAACAATGCCCTCATTGTGATCGCGAAATTGAATCTGAGGAAATTGTTCGTGGGTATGAATACGAAGAAGGTAAATATGTCATTATGGAAAAAGATGAAATTGAAGCTCTGGCTCACGAAAAAAGCAAGTCCGTTGAAATTGTTGACTTTATTGAATTAGCTGATGTAGATCCTGTTTACTTTAACAGGTCCTATTTTATTGGTCCAAATGATAATGGCAGTAAACCTTACATGCTTCTTAAACAAGCGATGGAAGAGTCAGGAAGGATTGGCATTGCAAAGATTACGATCCGTTCTAAACAGCACTTGGCCGCTGTTCGTGTTTATGGTAAAGGTCTCATGTTAGAAACAATGTATTTTCCCGATGAAGTAAGGTCGATTGACAACGTTCCTGATCTACCAGAAGAACTTGAAGTAAGCGAGAAGGAAAAGAAATTAGCGAGGCAATTAATTGAACAGCTAACGACAGAATTTGAACCGTCCAATTACAAAGATGAGCGACGAGAAGCCATGCTTGCATTAATTGAAAGTAAAATATCGGGTGACGAAATTAAAGTGGTTGAAGAGAAACCGAAGAAGAATGTTGCTGATCTAATGGATGCTCTTCAAGCAAGTCTCGATTCATCACCACCTAAATCAGCTCCAAAGAAAAAGAAAAAAGCAGCGCCTAAAAAGAAGAAAGTCGCAAAATGAGCAGCTCAATGCTTCCTATGATTCCTACGCTTTCCCACTCATTTCCAACTAACGAGGATGAATGGATATATGAAGTGAAATATGATGGATACCGTGCCATTCTAGAATGGGATGGAAAAGCTCTATTCCTAACCAGTCGTAACGGTCATAATTTAAACAGTCGCTTCCCTACATTACACGACAATTTATTCTCTCTCCTTAAAAAGCAGGAGATTGATACATGTATCATGGACGGGGAAATTTGTATGCTTACTAATAACTACAGAGCTGATTTTGAATCACTTCATAAACGGAAAGAAAATAACTTATCATTCATCAGTTTTGATCTCCTAAAAAAAGATGAAGCGCTCTTAACATCCTCTCCTTTACTAGCTAGGAAGAAAGAGCTACATCATCTCTTAGATAACGGCACTGATCAAAATGTACTAATTGAGATCGCCTTTTCTGCCTCTGCACAAAACCTTTTTGAACTAGTTAATAGTCATAAAGGCGAAGGTGTCGTTTGTAAAAAGATAGACAGCTTATATAAAGTAGGAAAAAGAACGAAGAACTGGCTTAAAGTAAAGAATTGGAAAATCGCATTCGTCTTCCTTTACGCTTACGAAAAAGCAAATGGGTATTTCTATACAGGAGTTATACGAGAAGGAGAAATTTATGAGGTTGGTCATTTCTCACATGGGCTTTCTTCAGAAGAAAGAGAAGCGTTACTTGAAGTGATAAAACGGAATAAAACGAAAGAAGCGAATGGATTTATATATGTTCAACCAAGGATTGTGTTGGAACTGGAATATTTGGATCTCTATAACGAGAAATTAAGACAACCTCGCTTTAAGCAATTCTGTTTCCAAACTTCCTGGGAGGTATGTACGTGGGACACCATACAATCATCGTTAATGACATAGAAGTTGGAATAACGAATCCAGATAAATTGCTCTGGTCTGCTATTACAAAAGCAGAGTATCTTACCTATCTATCGACAATTGCGCCACTAATGCTCCGAGGATTGCACAATAAACCGTTAACTGTCATACGTTTTCCTGACGGATTAGATGGAGAAGCATTTTATCAGCGGAATTGCCCAGAGTATGCGCCCTATTATATCAAGACTGTTCAAAATGGAGACCATAATCAAATCGTATGTTCTGATCGACAGACCCTCCTTTGGCTCGGCAACCAAGCAGCGATTGAGTTCCATGTGCCGTTTTCCGCTTATGACACTGAAAAGCCATCTGAAATTGTTTTCGACCTCGATCCACCTTCGAAAAATGATTTTCATTTAGCCATTAAAGCTGCTCAGCAAATCAAGACCATTCTAGACCAACTTCATTTAATTGGCTTTATTAAGCTTTCAGGGAATAAGGGCATTCAAATTCATATCCCACTTCCATACAAAACCTATTCCTATGATCAAACAAAACGTTTCACTCGTTTTATCGCGAATTACTTAACCGAAGTAGATCCTGACTCTTTTACAACAGAGCGACTGAAAGAAAAAAGGAAAGGACGTCTTTATATCGATTATGTGCAGCATGCAGCAGGGAAAACGATTATCGCACCTTATTCAGCACGAGGTAACACAGAAGGGCTAATAGCAGCCCCAATTGAATGGGATGAGCTCACTTCTACTCTAACACCAAGAAATTATACGATGAAGTATGTTAGTAAACGTACCTTAGATCCCTTTTCAAATTTCGACCTAGTACGAGACAAACAACCCTTTAAACCGATTCTCGAGTGGCTAAGTAGAAATAATAAAGAATAAGCGAAAAGCCACCCTTATGGATGGCTATTTGACATTCTCTATTCCATTTTCAGTAAGCGTTCTCACTGTCCAGCGTTCGACTACATTATGTGGAACACAAACCCGTTTATTGTCAGTATCAGGGTCTGCAATTTTCTCGAGTAAACAATTGACTGCCTCATAACCAAGCTGAAAGATGTTAATGTCAACAGACGTTAAAGGTGGGCTTGCGTATTCTGCTAACATCACATTATTGAAGCTAATAATTGAAACATCTTCTGGTACTGAAAGCCCCATCTCATCAAGCTTACTCATAATGCCAAGCGCCATTAAATCATCTACAACGACGAGAGCAGTAGGCGGCTTTGGAAGGGAGAACAATTCCATCACAGCTTCCTGTCCACCTTCTTTAAGAAACTCCTCATGCACAACATAATCATCATTATGTGGAATTCCTGCTTCACGAAGCGCTTTTTCATACCCACTCAAGCGGTCGACGGTCACAACAAGATCTAAATTACCACCAACGAATGCAATACACTCATGTCCTTTACTGATAAAATGCTCCGTTACATCTTTCGCTGCTCTGTAGTTATCATTATCTACATGTGTAATGTTGTCAGGAAGAGCGAACGGCTTTCCAATCACTGTGAAAGGGAAATTTTGCTCTTGTAGGAATTTCATAATTTTATCGTCGATTCGAGAGTAAAGCATGACAATTCCGTCAACCCGTCGACCATGTACCATACCCATAACACCTTCTAATATATCTTCTTCCTTCGAACCTGTTGACATATAGATGGTAAATTCCTTTTCATGCGCTTTCGTGCTAATGCCCCGAAGCACCTCTGGGAAAAATGGATTTTGAAAAACTTTATCTGCAGAACTAGGCATCACAAGACCTATTGTTTGTGTGCTTTTATTCGCTAAACTCCGTGCATTATAGTTCGGATGATAACCGAGATACTCCATTGCTTCTCTAACACGTCTTTTTGTTTGTTCACTAATACGTGGATTGTTCGCAATAACACGAGATACTGTTGAAGGTGCAACATTTGCGAGTTTTGCCACGTCTTTGATCGTTACCGCCATTTGGACCCCTCCTATCTTACACTTTCTAATGCTCTAACATATTAACAGTCTTAAGTCATAATTTCTAAAAGCTTTTTTCGTAGGCATTGTTGCACTTAGATTAGTGGTTAATTTCCTCTCCAATTAGAGAAGTGTGGTTTTCTATACAAAAATCTTCAAAACAACAATTTTTTAGAAATAAGCTTTCTAACATAAGTCTGAGCGCCTCTTTCCCTATAATGATCCACAATGTTTAATTGTAAACGATCTCATTTCAGAATGATAGAACATATAAAAAGGAGAAAGAAGTAACAAGAGTCGCTTCCCTCTTAATCTTCTTTCTCCTTCTTACAAATTTTATCCCTTCGTTCCTCCAGCCGTTAAGCCCGAGATAAAGAAACGTTGTAGCGATAAGAAAAGAATAGAAATTGGTATTGCGATAAGAACGGATCCTGCAGCAAATGTGGTGAATTCATTACCAAACTGATCAGAGATCATTTTATACAACCCTACAGCAAGTGTGAATTTCTCTTCACTTCTTAAAATAACTTGTGCAAGAATAAAGTCAGTAAATGGTGTGATAAAGCTAAACAACGCCACTACTGCAAGAATTGGTTTTGCAAGTGGCAAGATGATTTGCCAGAAGATACGAAAATGCCCTGCACCATCTATTCGAGCTGATTCATCAAGCTCTTTCGGGATTGTATCAAAATACCCTTTTGCAAGCCATGTATTCATCGGCAGTAAACCACCAGCATACACAAGAATTAAAGCAAAGTGTGTATCCAATAATCCAGTAACATATGCAAGCACATAAATTGCAATTAGTGCTGCAAAGTTCGGAATCATTTGCAGGATAAGGAACGTCATTAAACCATTCTTACGACCAACGAAACGGTAACGAGAGAAAGCATAAGCCATACAAGAAATCATGGCTACTGCAAGTACCATCGTAATGATACAAATCTTAAGCGTGTTCCAATACCATAGAAGGTAATCACTTTCCGCCGTATTAAATAACGACTTATAGTGCTCAAGCGTTGCATCCTTTGGAATAATCGATGAACCTGATAAGCTATCTCCCGGATTAAATGATGAACCGATAATCCATAAGACAGGATATAAGATGATCACACATGCGATTGCAATAGCGATATAGGACAGGGTTAAACGGACTGTGTTTTGCATTTTTGGACTCATATTACATCATATCCTCTTCTTGGAATGATTTCGTTCTTCTAAACTGCCACAATGCAACACCAATTACGATAGCGGAAAGAATCATTGTAATGGCAGCCGCTTTACCATATTGTGCGGATGTAAATGTTAGTTTATATATCCACGAAATCAAGATATCAGTAGAACCTGCAGTTTGACCTGATACAGCAGGACCCCCGCCATTGAATAAATAAATGACGTTAAAGTTATTAAAGTTAAACGTGTATTGTGTAATCAAGATTGGTGCAATTGCGAAAAGAATCATTGGAAGCGTAATGCCTCTGAACTTCTGCCAAATATTAGCACCATCAACTGTTGCAGCTTCGTATAGCTCTTCTGGAATGGATTGTAGGACACCCGTTACCATTGCAAAAATGAACGGGAAGCCAAGCCAGAACTGTATGAGTATTAAAGCAACCTTCGTCCAAAATGGTTCTGTCAGCCAAGGAATGGCGTCAATACCGAAAGCAGCTAAGATGTCGTTATTAATCGCACCAAACGTCTCATTAAACATTCCAGCAAATACAAGGATTGAAACGAACGCAGGCACGGCCCATGGCAGAATAAAAATCGTTCTGAAAATGCCTTTGAATTTAAGGTCTTTTTGATTCATTAAGACAGCTAGGAAAATACCGATGGCAATTTGTCCAGTTGTTGCTACAAATGTCCATACGATCGTCCATGAGAATACATCGATAAATGTATTACGCCAAATATCAAGTTTAAATATATCAATATAGTTTTGAATGCCAATCCAGTCAACTAAGTTCGCTGGAGGCGAATGATAGAGATCGTAGTTCGTAAACGATAGTAAAATAACAAACAATATCGGAAAAATAACAACAAAGATTAACAGGAAGAATCCTGGTGTTAACATTAAGTACGGGAAACCTTGTTCAGTTACATTACGGTATTGCGCTCTTACAGAATTAAGAGGAATGCCAAGATCACGATTTCTTCCGTTCAAGTACGCATCCCTAAGATTTAAGAAATAAATCACCAGCCCTATCAGGATAACTAGGACAGCAATAATCCCCTGTGTTAATAGGAAGATCGAATGATCTCTTGGGAGTTCTTCCCCGAGCGTTACGATGCCCCATAACCCGATATTGATTAGGTCAGCAAATGCAACTGCAAAAGATACCGTTAGTATAAAGAACATTAATCCTTTGAGTAGTTGCTTGTTGTAGAACTGACCGAATCCAGGAATCAAAGATAAAGCGAGCGCTATTTTTCTATGCTTTGTTTGACGTTCAGTTGCCTCCATCGTGATGGCAATCCCCTTTCTCCCCTCACTCCTCTATCCCTAAAGTGAGAAGCAGTACTCCGTTTCCGAAGTACCGCTTTGATTTTTCAAGAATCTAGTTGCTGTGGTTCTGTTCAATCTGAGACTTAATTGTTTTAGTAGCTTCATCAAGTGCTGCTTTAGGCTCTTGCTTACCAGTAGCTACAAGTTGAAGTGCTGATGCTGCAGGCTCCCAAACTTCTGCCATTTCAGGAATGTTTGGCATTGGAACACCGTATGATGATTGAACTGCAACTGCGTTCGCTGCTTCATTGTCAGCAATAATTGGATCTTCAATAAGAGACTTAACTGGAGGAATTTCTCCTGTTTTCTCAAAACGGATTTTACCGTTCTCAGCATTGGAAATCCATTCTACTAGCTTAGTAGCCCATTCTTTGTTCTCTGAGAAATTACTTACGTGCCAGCCTTTAACACCAATAAATGTTTGGAAATTCTCTCCGTTAGGAAGCTTAGGCATTGGAGCAACACCAATTTCGATACCCGCATCTTTATAGCCCTGGAAAGACCATGGTCCATTCATTACTGACGCAGCTTTCCCTTCGTTAAAGAGACCATCCATTGAAGATCCACCATTCTCACCGATAAGTCCTTTAGGGAATAGTTTCTCGTCATACCATTTCTGGATATACTCTGTACCTTCTACAGCGCCTTCATTGTTTAAACCAAGGTTCTGCGGATCAAGACCATCATCCGTACGCTCAAACACATAACCGCCATAACCAGCTAGTACAGCGTTTGCAAAATAGAAGTTATCCCAAAGCGCAAGGAAACCATAGTTCTTGTCTTTTGTGAAATCTGTAGCAAAATCATAGACTTCATCCATTGTTTCTGGAGCTTCGTCCATCAACTCTTTGTTATAAATAAAAACTGGTGTTTCAGTAGCCTTTGGAAGTCCATAAAGCTTCCCTTCATAGCTCTCTGCTTGAATAGAAGATTCAGTAAATGTATCAACGACAGATTGTTCTACTTCAATTGGAGAGATAAGACCTTCAACTGCAGCTTGTCCAATCTGATCGTGTGGAAGTGTAATAACGTCAGGACCAGTACCGGCTGGACCGTCGAGACGGATTTGCTCTCTAATTTCGTCAGCCATACCAAGTTCTTTAAATTCTACTTTAATACCATACTCTTCTTCGAAACTCGCAATGGCAGGTTCAAGTGCAACTGCTTTATCTGTATCTTCCCATACAACTAGCTTCTCAGGTTTGTTTGCATCGTCGCCTGAGCTACTTCCCTCGTTGCTGTTAGAAGAACTTTGGTTATTTTGCGGTCCGCATGCTGCAAGGACACCAATCGCAAGAACCAGTGTTAGAAATAAGGCGAAAAAACGTTTCATGTGTTAACCCCCTCTTAATTTGCGATAGCGATACAAGCGCTTTCATTCCGTTAATGAAAACGATTGCACTAGCTTTCTATAACTTATTATACATGCCCCCGAAATTTTCGCAACCGTTTGCACAAAGTTTTTTTGCATTTTTTCAAAATATTAATTTTTGTTTGGTTTATAGTTTGACTGCCGCTCTATTATCTTCTACATTTATATAGAAAGAAGTTGCAGAAACGTTAGATTGAATGCTAAAGAATGTGAACAGATAATTTCTAAACTTAATATGCAAACGATTGCACATGGAGGTTACGAATGATGCAGAAAGAAGCGATCTACCACCGCCCTAAGAACAATTATGCTTATGCCTACGACTCCACAACCCTACATTTACGCTTAAGAACAAAAAAAGACGATACATTGAATGTCTTCTTGATTTTTGGTGATCCATATGATTGGAAAGACAACGCCTGGCAATATTATAAAAAAGAGATGTCTCTAACTGGTTCAGATGACCTTTTTGATTACTGGACAATTTCTGTAAAACCTCCATATCGGCGCTTGAGATATGGCTTCTATTTAGAAGATCAAACCGAATCGGTCGTATATACCGAAAAAGGCTTTTTAACTGAGCAGCCAGTTGATACAAACGATTACTTTAGCTTTCCTTTTATGAATGAAATTGATGTTTTTAAAGCACCTGAATGGGTGAAAGAAACAGTCTGGTATCAAATTTTTCCGGAACGATTCGCGAATGGGGATTCTTCGCTAGACCCTGCTGGAGTACTGCCGTGGGGAAAGTATCCTCCTGCAAGAGATAATTTCTTCGGCGGAGATTTTCAGGGGGTTATTGACCATCTTGATCACCTCACTGACCTTGGGGTGAACGGGATTTATTTCACACCTATCTTCAAAGCAAAATCGAATCATAAATATGATACGATCGATTATTTAGAAATCGATTCACAGTTTGGTGATAAAGAAACGTTTAAGCAATTGATTAAAGCATGCCATGAACGAGGTATTAAAGTTATGCTTGATGCAGTTTTCAACCATAGCGGGTATTATTTCGAACCATTTCAAGATTTATTGAAAAACGGTGAAGGTTCTAGATACAAGGATTGGTTCCATGTTCGTTCATTCCCAATCGAAACGAAGACGTTACCTTCCTATGATACATTTGCTTTCGAAGCATCAATGCCTAAATTAAACACTGCAAATCCTGAAGTGAAAGAGTATTTACTTCAAGTTGGTAAGTATTGGGTAGAAGAATTTGATATTGATGGATGGCGACTCGATGTTGCCAACGAAATCGATCACCAGTTTTGGAGAGATTTCAGAAGAACAGTGAAACAAATTAAGCCAGAGCTATATATTCTAGGGGAAATATGGCACGACTCCATGCCATGGCTTCAAGGGGATCAATTCGATGCAGTTATGAATTATCCGATGACATCTGCTCTACTAGACCATTTTGCACATGGAACGATTACAGTTGAAACAATGGCCGATCGCCTAACATCTCTACTCCATTCGTATCCAGATAACGTGAATGAAGTTGCCTTCAACTTATTAGGAAGTCATGACACACCTCGTATGCTCACGCTCGCAAATGAACGGAAAGAGCTTGTAAAGCTTATGTATATGCTACAATTCTCATTCCCTGGTACACCGTGTATTTATTACGGTGACGAAATCGGCATGCAAGGTGGTGCAGATCCTGGCTGTCGTGAGTGTATGATCTGGGATAAAGAGAAGCAGGACACTGAATTGTTCAATTTTCTAAAGAAGCTTATCTCACTACGTAAATCTCATTCAGCATTCGGAAATAGCGGATCATTTCATTTTGTTTCAGCAAAAGATGGTGTTATTCAATATATGAAGGAAACAAATACCGAAACATTGTTATTCCTTATAAACAGTTCTGAAAAAAACGCAACAATTGAAATTCCTCATTTTTCTAGTGATGCAAGAAGTCTATTCAGAAACAGAATCACAACAGACAGTACGCTTAGTCTTGAGCCATTTGGATATGACATAATATCGGTTTAATCCTGAGAAAGCAGATACCTACCAGGAGCTTCTTTTTGAGCGTTATGAAACGTAGATAATAGTTTTCTGTAGGAACGGGAAATAAAAGAACCGAAGCGAGTTTCATAGCTTCGGTTCTTTTGTTAATCAACAATATTTACACCTTTTTGTTCCATCCAATAATTGATTTGAGCGAGGTGTGCGATTAGCTGTGGCCCAGCCATTAGCTGACCAAACCACGGTACCTTGAAGGCCTTCCCTTCTGAATCAATAATGTCCTGAACAACTTGACGATCAATAAGATCATGTAGAGGCGCTTGCTTTTTATCAAGCGTTTGCTGCAGCCAGGTTGATACAGCCTTCGTATAGGCAGGGTGATAGGTTTTGGGATAAGGACTTTTCTTTCGGTAAAGCACATCATGAGATAGCGTCCCTGTCATCGCTCTCCGAAGCAAACCTTTCTCCCTTCCATCAAGCATTTTCATATCCCATGGCACATTCCACACATATTCAATAATTCGATGGTCTGAAAAAGGAACCCTGACCTCAAGACTTGCTCCCATGCTCATTCTGTCTTTCCGTTCAAGTAACGTTGTCATAAACCAGTTTAAATTCAAATAAAAGAGCGCTCGTCTTTTGGCTTCTATTTCACCTTCCCCATCTAGACGAGGCGTTTCATTAATAGACTCTCGATACCTAGCTGTTACATATTGTTCAAGTTTTAACTTATTTCGAACATCTTCCCTTAACATAGCCTGACGTTCAAGGGTTGAACGCATCCAAGGGAACTGTTCTTGATCAAGGAGCTCGGGTTTATGAAACCATGGGTAGCCGCCAAATATTTCATCCGCACACTCACCAGAAAGTGCAACGGTAGCATGTTTTTTAATTTCCTTTGAGAACCACAGGAGCGAAGAATCCACATCTGCCATACCTGGAAGATCACGACATTGTATCGTTTCTTTTAAATGATGTACGAGCTGATCCGTATCAATCACACAGTTCGTATGATCTGTAGCAAGTTCTGCGGATACTTTCTTAATCCATGGCGCGTCAGCATTTGGTTGGAATTCACTGCTTTCGAAGAACTTATCATTATCAACATAATCTACTGAAAACGAGCGCAGTGTTCCTTTGCCCTCATTTTTAAATGCGGTTTGAGCAACAGACGTAATCGCGCTCGAATCCACTCCACCAGATAAAAATGTACAAACAGGAACATCAGCCACGAGCTGCCTCTTAATTGCATCCTTTAATAGCTCACTTACTGTTTCAACTGTTGTATCCAAATTATCGGTATGCTCTTCGCTTCTTACGTTCCAATAGCGCCATTTCTTTAGACCATTACGATCAAATTTCATTGCAAACCCCGGGCGTAGCTCATGAATACCACGGAAAACACCATGACCTGGTGTTCTTGAAGGTCCAAGCCCGAATATTTCTTGTAAGCCTTCCCTATCAATTTCAGTTTTCACATCAGGATGGGCAAGAATAGCTTTAAGCTCAGAACCAAATTGAAAGGAGCTGCCGCTATTTCGATAGAATAATGGTTTGACCCCCAGTCGGTCTCGTGCCAGAAACAAACGATCTTCATCCCAGATCGCAAATGCAAAGATACCATTTAAGTGATCAACACAAGCCTCCCCCCACTCAACATAAGACGTTACTAGAACTTCTGTATCTGAATGTGATTGGAACGTATATCCTTTGCCAAGCAGAATTTTCCTTAAATCTTCTGTATTGTATAATTCTCCGTTATAACAAATAGTATAGCTTTTCTCACGATGTTTTCGCGTCATCGGTTGACCTCCACCAGCTGGATCAACGACAATTAAACGCGTATGCCCAAACCCGCAATGCCCTTGAACCCAGCAATTAGAGGCATCCGGACCGCGTTTTGATAACGTATTGGCCATCTTTTGGAGAACTTTCTTTTCTCCCGTCAAATCCCGTTTCCAATCAACCCATCCTGTTATGCCACACAAAAGCTCTCCCCCCAATCAATACTCTCTTTTCACTTTATGCTTCCGCCCACTTTTTGTGCATTATTTTATCTCTTCCTGCGTTGCCAATTAGACTTATACAAAAAAAGCCTAAAACCCATATAGAGGGTTTCAGGCTTTTTGAAATCGCATGAAATACCATGCTCCTTCTTTCACAACCGGCTTCATTTCCTTTAATTTAAATCCTGTTTCAGACGCAAGGCTTATCATTTCAGCACGGTTAGGTAACGGAAACAGGTTATCATGAGCACTCATGAAACTATTAAATGCTGCTGAAAATGCAAGTCCATGCTTCGACTCATGTAATGGTGTAATGACGATAAGATTCCCATTCTCCCCTGTTACTTCATGCGCTTTTTCGAATAAGCGATAGCGATCCTCAGGCGCAAAATAGTAGAGTAGATTGTTCATCATGGCAACATCGAAAGGATCTCCATCCCATTTCCATGTCATCATATCGTCTGGATATAGCGAAATTGACGATTTTAATGGAAAGTGAATGTTTTCTTCTGCCTCAAGACAAACCGATTTGTTCTTTTCAATTCCTACTAGCTTCATATCCTCGAGCTTTGCCCCAATACGTGAAAGGTACCCTGCATAGCCTGCCCCAAAATCAATAACTGATTTTGCATTCGTTTTCTTAATACACTTATGAATTTTAGGAAAAGCAAACCTTTCAATGAAGCTTGACGTTGCAGCAACCGTTCCACCGTAATCTTCATCCTGATATGAGGCGTGATCTTCACTGTTCAATAAATCTGGATAAGAAAGGAGAATCGGAATATGTAACTCCATCATTTCTTTTAAAAGAATTCCGACAGACTGATCACTGTTCTTGGAAATAGATTCAACCATATGCTTCTTTGAACGAATTTTGCCATACTTATCGAGCTTCAAATGATCGATTGCTATGCCAACGTCTGCCCACCTTGTTAAAAGAAGTTCATTCATATCTCTCTTCTTCGCAACAGCAGAGACGGTTGTTCCTTCCTCAAATTCATCAAATAAATCGTGAACATAACCAACATGTGCATGCCAGGCATAAAGAAAAGGTTCATTGCTTTTCATCCATTTCCTTGCACGCCAAATCTTCTTCAATTCCTTCATTTTGTTTCCTCCCGTCTCATTTGCGATACCATGGATAATCATCATAAGTTGTAAACATAATCTTCTTTTTTTGCTTTTCAGTAATTTTTTCACGTCCTGATTTTGCAGGTAATAGTCCTGCCTGTTTCATACGATCCAATAAATTAAATTTCCATATTCCCAATCCCGAAGTATTCAGCATTTGTTTATAATGTAAGGTAGGCGAGTGTTCCGTTTGCTTTACACCTTTTACTCTAAGCTTCTGAAATGCACGATAAGGGAAAGAATATAGCAACGCAGCCTGATGACTGAGCCTTGATACATATTCCGCTCTCGGCTTTCTAACTTTTTCGTACCATTCTAAATGTGACCATTCTGTTTGATTCGTCTTGAACATCCAACACAGAAGCTCTCCTAGAACATCCGAATCCTGGATTGCAAGATTCATTCCCTCACCTGCCATAGGATGCACACTGTGTGCGGCATCACCGGTTAAAATCATATTGTCTTTCACATAGCTAGATACATTATGTCTTACCGGAATCATTAGTTGGATTTTCTTCCACGTATCAATCTGATGCACATATCCTTCAAGCTCAGGCATCAATTCGCAGTATGCTCGATAGAATGACTCAAGCCCCTCTTCACGCATTGTTTTAAACTCGCCAGGTTTAATTAATAGCACACTACGAACTTCATTATTTGGAAGAGGAAACAATCCAACAAATTTGTTCTGTGTTGTTATAATTGTAGACTGATTAAGCGAATTAGGTCGTGGGAATGAAACGGTTAAAAAGTGATGATTATACTTTGTGTTTTTCATTTCTACTTTCATCGCTGTTCTTGTAGGAGATGCTCTACCTTCTGCTCCAATATAGAAAGAGGCATGAATATTACGCTCGCCTTCTTTCGTTTGAATGATCGCTTTTTTATTTTGAGGATCATCATTTGTGAAACCCGTAAATTTAGCAGGTTGAATATAATCAACTGATTCATATTTGGAAGCTTCCATGAATAGAAGCTCTTTCAATTTTTCATGTGGAATCATAAGCGACGTATTATAAGGCGAATCAATAAGGTCATATCGAAATTCGTTAGTGCTAAGCTGAGTCATCGTCTGATCAGCTTTTTGATCATATTCATAGAATTGAATAGATGGTAAGCTAAATCCATTCGCCTTCACTTGCTCAAGCATATTTATTCGATCCAGAATTTCAAGACTCTTAGGTTGAAGCAACTCGCCTTTGTAAATTAGTCCGCTCTTTTTGTCCTTTTCTACTAAAAGCGTCTTTACATTATTTTGTCCTAACTTAACAGCGAGTGTGAGACCAGATATGCCTCCCCCTATAATCATGACATCGTAATCCATCTTCCATCACCTCATTCGATACTCCCCTATTCCCTTGCAATCACCCCTTAAAACAGAACAAGCCCCTTAAGTATGTTATCTGCCCATATTTATTAAAAAAAGACCAGCCAATAATGGCTGGTCTAAGTTGCTAACGGGAATTGCTTTGATAAAAGCAGCTTCTCGAAACGATCTTTATTCAGTGGCTTACTATAGAAAAACCCTTGCGCAAAGTTGCAGCCGAAACTTCTAATAATTTCACCCTGCTCCTTCGTTTCAATTCCTTCCGCCACGATAGAAAGATTCAATCCTTCACACATCGTAATAACAGCTTTTACAATCGCAGCATCTGCGTTATTTTCTTGAAGATTCCTTATAAAGGATTGATCAATCTTTAAGATATCAAGCGGGAAATCTTTGAGATAACTAAGAGAAGAATATCCTGTTCCAAAGTCATCAATAGACACCTTCATCCCCATCCCTCTAAGCTCGTTAAGCATCGAGATGCTATAGTCTGTGTTAACAAGCGTCGTGCTTTCTGTCACTTCAAGATGTAGGGATTGAGGAGAAAGTCCTGATGCATCAAGTGCGTGCCGAACTGTTTCTACGAAGTTCGCACTTTGGAACTGTCTTCCTGATACGTTTACGCTTATGGACAAATCATCATAGCCCAATTCCTGCCATTTACGAGTTTGCATACAAGCTTCATTTAAAACCCATATCCCAATTTCTTCAATTAAGCCTGTTTCTTCAGCAAGAGGTATGAACTGAGCAGGTGAGACGAGACCAAGCTTCGGGTGATTCCAGCGAATCAAAGCTTCACATGCATAAATTTTTTGTTCATCCAGGTTCACCTGTGGTTGATAGTACAGCGTTAACTCTTCCTTCTCAATTGCTCTTCTTAAATAACTTTCAAGTTCAAGACGCTCAAACGCTTGATCCGTCATTTCATCTGTATAGAATTCAATATAGCTTGCACCCTGCTGCTTTGCCCGATCAAGCGCAATATAAGAATTTCTCATTAACGTATCAAGATCCATTCCATCATGTGGGAATATACTAATGCCGATTCCAACAGTCATAAAATATTCTACATTATGAAAGACAATAGGAGCCTTCAATTGATCAATAACCCGTTTTGCAAGCATTAGTGCTTCTTTCTCATCTTTCAATCCAGGTAATAATACTGTGAATTCATCTCCACCAAACCTTGCAAGTACAGCATCGTCTTGAATCGCTTCTTTAATCCGATCCGTTACCTGCTTTAAAATGTGGTCACCTCTTTGATGTCCTAAGCTATCGTTAATAAGCTTAAAACGATCAAGATCAATAAACATAACAGCAAGCTTTTCATTAGTGTTTTTAAGAGACTCATTCAGCAAATTTTCAAACAGCAAACGGTTTGGCAGTTCAGTTAGCACGTCATAATAAGCCAGATGCGCAATTTTTTCTTCTGCTTTTCGTTGATTCATGATGCTTTTACCAATCCCATATGCTCCTATAATTTCTCCATTCACAATAATCGGGATGTTCGTAATCGTAAATAATACTTTTGTTCCTGACTTATCTACTAGATAAGCATCATACGTTTGAGCCACACCCTGAAACGTTTGATAGAACTTATCCCTCGTCATTTGAGCATCCTCTGAGGCTACGAATTGAAGAGAATGCTTACTCATTACCTCTTCTGATGAATAGCCTAATAATGATTTAAGAGCAGGATTAACGCTTGTAATTTTCCCGTAGTTATCAACAGAATAAACAAGGTTCGGATTTTGCTCAAACAGAGACTTAAAACGCTGTTCAGACTGCTGTAAACTTACGTTCAACGTTTCCAATTCTTCCGTGGAAGCTTTAATTAAATGTGATAGTGCCATTAAACCATCCAAGTCCTTCATCTCCTGATTGTGTAATGGTTGAGGCTGAACCTTCTCCTGTTCAGCATCCGTTTCGCTAAGCATAGCCATAATTGTACTGTTATTTGAATGCTGACAACTCATTCCGTCAGAGAAGTATTCTGAAGCTAAGCATACAGATGTGATAGCACTAGATAAGTGACTGGCATTCAGGCTCATTCCATTTGAAAAAAGATCTTTAGCAGGTACTGACGAGTATGAGAAGACACCTTCTACGGGAAACAAGGTCGCCTGGTCATTCAGCCGTTGCAAGAAAGACTGGAACGTAATAGCGTCAAAATAAGAGAAGTTTACCAAAGTACCTTTTGGAAGAAAAGAGTCAACTGTAACTGAACCATCTCGATGCAATTCGGTAACTGAAAATGGCTTTAATTGTCCTTTCACTTCATGAAGCAATGGAGCATGGGATGCTGCTTCTGGAAGCTTATTCGCAACTTCTTGACCGAGGTACTTCTCATAAAAGTGAAGAACGCTCATCCCCTCGATCTCAAATACACGTTGACCAAAAGATTTAGTAACCTCGTATGATCGGCTAGCAGACTTCCAAAATGTTTCATAATAAGGAGTAATGTCTAACTTATGCCCAGTCAGATGGACACCCACAACTCCGTTTAATAGAATCTGACTTCCTGATAGAACAAAGGATTTTTCGTTCCCAAATGCTCTTCCTCCTATTACTAGTGATGGAGCTCCACTTAAAAGAGCATCTTCATCGTTAACGCCAGAATTAAATAGCAAAACGATTCCATCTTTTTCAGTAATGTGATTTTTAAAGTCATTCGCATGACCATCTATCAAAAATGGTTTAACTATCGCATGTTGAAATAGCGAAAAAGAAAGTAATATCCCTTCTGTTACACTTGATCCGTTAAAGTAAGCTTCAGCAGCGGTTGAACCGATTATGAAAGCTTCAGGAAGAAGTCTTTCTAACTCTAAGGACACTTCTGCTGCTTGATCGACTTCTCTGGATAATGAAAATAATTGAATGAGCACGGCATTCGCCTGAAACAGTTCCGGATGATTGTTTACACACTCGCTCAACTGACTATCTTGATGAATCACGACTGAAAATGTTTTCAAGCTCAATACACCTCATTCCTTAAAACCTTTAAATCGCAACTTTCTATTATATCCATAATATCAAAAAGGAGAGAATAGGAACACAGCTATTCCATAAATATGCCATTCTACCCTACTTGTTATATCGGCAGATGTTGTTCCACCTTTTAATACAAAAAAACCACCTAAATAGAGGTGGTTTTGGTACTTATAACTGATAGAGGTGCAGTACGTAATACCCATAAAAAAAGACAAGCATAAAAGCAAACAGAAATTGTAGCCAAAACGGCCAGATTGTTTTCCCTTTTACACCTCTTACTAGGATCATTTCCATTGAGAAAATTAACCATAAAGCTACTACAGTTTTCACAAGTGATGGCCCCCAGAAATTGTAGCCAACAACAAGGAACATTCCTGATACTACAGTCAAGATGTAAAAAATACGTAGAACGGTATGTGTTATCTTCTGTCCTTTTCCCTTGCCTGCTCTCATTAAAAAGTAACTACTCATAAAAAGGATAAGGGTCAATCCCCAGGCTGTATAATGTGCATGAAGCATTTGCAGTCTCTCCTTCTATCTATGTACAAACTACTTACTATCATATCACGAAACAAGAATTTCGACATTGTCAGAATATTTTATGCCATTTTCTCACAAATCATAGGAAGCAAGCGATTTCATTGTTATAATGATAACGTGGCATTAACAAAAAGATGGGAGTGACAGGTAACATGGTACAAACACAAGATATTATTCAGATGACAGAGCAGTATGGTGCACCCAATTATCATCCACTACCAATCGTTATTGCAGAAGCGGAAGGTGTTTGGGTTAAGGATCCTGAAGGTAATCGCTATATGGATATGCTTAGTGCATACTCAGCGGTCAACCAGGGACACAGACATCCCAAAATTATTCAAGCACTAAAAGATCAAGCGGATCGTGTGACATTAACTTCACGGGCCTTTCACAATGACCAACTTGGCCCTTTCTATCGTAAAGTTTCAGAATTCACAAACAAAGATATGATTCTACCTATGAACACTGGTGCTGAAGCAGTGGAAACGGCTGTTAAAGCAATGCGTCGCTGGGCATATGAAGTGAAAGGCGTTCCGAAAGACCAAGCGGAGATTATCGCTTGTGAAGGAAACTTCCACGGTCGTACAATGACTGCCGTCTCGCTCTCCTCAGAACAGGAATATCAGCGTGGATTCGGTCCAATGCTCCCAGGTATTAAGCTGATCCCTTATGGTGATATTGATGCTCTGAAAAAAGCCATCACACCAAACACAGCTGGTTTCTTATTTGAGCCAATTCAAGGTGAAGCCGGAATTAATATTCCACCTGAAGGTTTCCTTAAAGAAGCCTATGACTATTGTAAAGATCAGAAAGTGCTGTTCGTTGCAGATGAAATTCAAGCAGGGCTTTGTAGATCAGGAAAGCGCTTTGCTTGTGACTGGGACAATGTAGAACCAGATATGTACATTCTTGGAAAAGCGCTCGGAGGCGGGGTATTCCCAATTTCATGTGTTGCTGCGAACGAAGAAGTACTAGGTGTATTTACTCCAGGGTCACACGGCTCTACTTTTGGTGGAAATCCACTTGCTTGTGCAGTTTCTGTAGCATCCCTAGAAGTTCTTGAAGATGAGAATTTAGCAGATCGATCTCTTGAACTAGGAAACTACTTCCAGAATAAGTTAAAAGAAATTAATAACCCACTCATTAAAGAAGTTCGCGGTCGCGGTCTTTTCATTGGCGTTGAACTTCATGAAGCAGCTCGACCATATTGTGAGAAATTGAAAGAAAAAGGACTTCTGTGTAAAGAAACGCATGAAACAGTCATTCGTTTTGCACCTCCACTAATTATAAGTGAGGACGACTTAAACTGGGCGATTGAGCAAATTACAGATGTATTATCAGTTTAAAAGAATCGTATAGCAATGAAAGAACCTCGCTTTTTGATAAAACCAAGCGAGGTTCTTTTTTCAATTACAATCCTATAGACACATACTTGGTTTCAAGATACGCTTCGATTCCTTCATGCCCACCTTCACGGCCAATACCACTTTGTTTCATCCCACCAAACGGGGCCTGTGCTGCGGAAGGTACGCCATCATTCCAGCCAACAATTCCATAATCAAGTCCGTTTACAACATGATTCCCTCTACGTACGCTCTCACTAAATACATAAGCGGCAAGGCCAAATGGTGTCTGATTAGCAAACTTAATCGCTTCATCATCCGTTGAAACCTTTTGAATTGGTGCAACGGGTCCAAACGTTTCTTCATTCATAATTAACATGCCTGGTGTAACATCCTTAAGAATCGTTGGACGATAGAAGTAACAGCCATTCTCTTCGTAACCTTCTCCACCTAAAGCACATTCTGCTCCCTGACTTAAGGCATTTTGCACGTGCTTCTCGACTTTATCGTATCCATCTTTATCAATCATTGGACCGATATCGGTTCCTTCTTCAAGGCCGTTACCAACTTGAAGTTCTTTTGCCTTGTCAACAAATTTTGAAATGAATTCGTCATAGATTTTCTCCTGCACATACACGCGGTTCCCACAAATGCAAGTTTGTCCACCATTGCGGAACTTTGAAGCGATAACTCCATCCACAGCTTTATCAATGTCGGCATCATCAAGAACAATGATAGGAGCATGGCCACCTAACTCTAGCGAAATATTTTTGACGGTTTCGGCAGACTGTTCCATGAGCTTCTTTCCTACTTCTGTCGATCCAGTAAATGTTATTTTACGAACATGCGGGTTACTCATTAACTCACCGGCCACTTCAGATGATTTACCAGTGACGAGGTTAACGACACCTTTTGGTAACCCAGCTTCTTCACACAATTCAACAAGTCTTACCGCTGTTAGTGGTGTTGCGGAAGGCGGTTTAACAACAAAGGTACACCCTGCAGCGAGCGCTGGCGCGAGCTTCCTAGCAATCATAGCTGCTGGAAAGTTCCATGGCGTTATCGCTCCAACAACACCTACAGGTTGTTTGCGCACTTCCATCATCCGCTTTTCTTTATGTGGAGGAATCGTACGACCATATACACGTTTTCCTTCTTCTGCAAACCACTCAACGAAAGACGCAGAATAAGCAACTTCTCCTTTAGATTCATGAAGTGGCTTACCCATTTCCTTTGTCATCAGTTCTGCTAGCTCGTCCTCATGCTCGAGCATAAGACTATGGAGTTTCTTTAAGTATGATGACCGCTCATATGCGGTTAGGCTTGACCATTCAGGGAACGCTTTATGTGCTGCATCAATAGCCTTCTTCGTTTCAGACTTTCCACCAACCGGTACTGTACCGACTACTTCACCAGTTGCTGGATTATTTACTTCAAGTTTTTCTAGATTCTGTCCTGTCCACTCACCATTAATATAATGAAACTTTTCCATTTGCTAACCCTCCTAGTAGGTTCTCTGGATAACAATTCCTTTTCTAACAACCAGCTAAACACAGAAACGCTATCTTTTACTAATTTCATTTCGTAATGTACCAATTCCTTCTATTCGAACTTCAACAATATCTCGATCAACAAGATATTTAGGTGGCTTGAAACCTTTACCTACACCTGATGGCGTTCCTGTTGCGATTAGATCCCCCGGCTCAAGTGTCATTCCCTTAGATAGAACGTGAATGAGTTCAGGAATATCAAAAATTAAATCAGATGTGTGACCATTCTGTCTAACCTCTCCGTTAACCAGTGTTTTAAGATTAAAATCATGGGGATTGCTAACTTCAGAAGCATGTAAGATAGCAGGACCCATCGGACATGAACCGTCTAGGCTCTTTCCTAAGAAAAATTGACCGTGCTTTTTTTGAAGATCTCGAGCGGTAATATCATTTACAATCGTATACCCGAATACATAGTCCATCGCTTGTTCTCTCGAAATACGCTTACCCTTTTTCCCAATTACAACGGCTAGTTCACCCTCATAATCAAGCGCTTCAGAAACATCTTTTGAAAACGATAGTAGTTTTCCCGGGGCGCTAACTGATGTCGGAGCTTTCGTGAAGATCATGGGATGCTCCGGGATGTCTTTCTCACTCCCCATTTCAATCGCATGATCTCGATAATTCTTACCTACACAAAAAATGTTTTTCAAAGGGCTTGGAATAGGGGCTTGTAAGTCAACATCCTGTATTGATAAATGGTAGGCTTCTGATACGCCTCTCATCTCTTCAATGTTAATGTCCTCTGCCTGAATGAAGGAAAGAAGCGTGGGCAAATCCACACCTTTATCACGATAATAGCAGTATAAATCGACTACAATACTTTCTTCTTCATACCAGATACCAAAGCGCTCTTCTTGTTCCACTGTAAACGAAATAAATCTCACAGTTTATTCACTCCTTATTAGAATAATGAATATTCAGTTAATGTTATCTAAATAAAAGATCTGCATTTCTGCAGACCCTATTTACTCACCCTTTGCTGGGCTCTTTCTTATTTTTATCTTCCTTTTCTTTTTTCTCAGATAGTAGTTCAGTGAATGCTTCTTTCGGTTTAGTTAAAACCTTCTCCTTCAGCTTAAGTCCTGAAAGAATTTCTATCTTACCGTCCTCTATGCGTCCAGGTTCGACTACTCTCAGGTATAATTTCGTATCATCAAGAACTACAACATAGCTAATTGAACCTTTTTGAATAATGCTCTCTTCTGGTACAGACGGAGCATTATTGTTTTGATGTAGTGGTGCCTCGATTGTTACATGCGTGCCAGAAGCCATCTCATTCTCGCCTTCCATCACTACAGTAAAATGATAGTAGCTAAGACCTGATTCTTCATCCACTTTATATGGACGATTTTCAACCATTGTAATTCTGCCTGATAGAGGCTTGCCAGGATAGGCCGTTGCATGAACAGTGACTTCTTGATCTGCTGTAAGCGTTGGATAGTCTAATTCCGAAACTGAACCTTGTACAGCTAACTTGTTAGATAGTACCGTTACAACAGGTTCACCATCTTCTGGAGTGCGATTGATCTCTTTAGCCAAACCATCAAGGCTTGAATCGACTGTATTATCAATCTCTTCAGTACCGGCCTCTTGAATTTGACGTTCTAGCTCCTTCACATCTAGCTCAGCAAGTCTTTTCCTATATTCTGTATCTCTCACTTGTTCTTCCACATCAAGCTGTAACTGAAGTTTCTGTTCTTCTTCAAGATCTGTGTTAGATTCAACCCGAGATGATTGCAAAGAAAGGTCATTAAGCTGATCATCAAGAACAGAAACGGCTGTTTCTGCTTTATTTAGCTGGGCTTCGAGCTCGGAAACATTAACAGTTTCCACTTCTTCGTACTCAAAAAGTGTTGTTCCAGAAGATACATCATCTCCTTCCTTAACGAGTACTTCTGAAATCTCACCACGTGATGATTGATAATAATACGATTCTTCTAATTCAGGTATAAGAACTCCGTTAAAGGATACAAGTTCCTGATACGTTTTTCCCTTTACCGTAACCGTTTCTACCTTCTTCTCATCTGCTAAAACGCGCTGAATCAGGAGCGTATTAACCGTTATGAAGAGGAGAAGAAATAGGCCGGCACTTACACTAATCCAAAGTGACTTACGATTCACAGTGTGACCCTCCAACTTTTTCATTAAAATGCCGTCCTTATGTATGCTAGAATCGCTACAATAAGTAAATTCAATATAACAATCCAGAACAAAATATACCCTTTCGACAAAGTGGTACTTTGCTTAATGGCTGCATACTGAACAAATGTCCCCCACAAAAGAAAGATCGAAAGACTATAACCGAAATAGAGCCAGAAAGTATTATTCGTTAGTAAATCCACGTATATACCAAGGCTGTATGGTGAAATAAGCGATGATTCATTAAGAAATGGAATAAATGGCAGTTGAAGCAACATACCAATTAGAAGAATGAACACCACATAACTGTGTATATATGTAAGCCTCTTATATCCTACCTCCTGAAAGAACGACCAGAAAAGGAGTGAGCCAACTAATACAAGTATAACAAACGTCAACAGACCAAGTACTCCATCTGTAATGACTTCGCTCATCAGAAAAAGCAGTCGGTCATTTGAAGCTAATCCTGCATATTCAGGAACTTCTCCAGCATATTTAATGTTCATAAACGATGTTAATCCTACGACAATAAATGCAAGAATGCCAAGTAAAATTAACCTCCACCATGTTCCTTTTAATTGATAAGCCGATCGAAGCGGTCGAAAATGTGAGAACGGCTTAAAACTTCCCAAAACTAGTCTCATAGAGTGTGACATCCATGTTCCTCCTATGTAAAATAACCTCATCTACTATTCATATTTTTACATAAACTCTCGTATTTTGACAGTATCTTTCAAAAAAAAAGGTAACATACCCTTGCGGATATGTTATCCTTCCTTACAATGTTTCCATTTCAATTCGACTTCCACGACCTGATGGCTCTGATGGTGAGACAATGACTTTACGTGGTAATCTTGCTCTTAGCTCTGGCACGTGACTGATGACACCAACAGCTAAGCTTTCATTCTGTAACTTCTCAAGAGATGTTATAACGGTATCCAGGAGAGATTCATCCAACGTACCAAACCCCTCATCTAAGAAGAAGAATTGAAGTGGATGTGCACCTCTTAGTTGAATTTGGCCTGAAAGCGCAAGAGCTAGTGCTAGCGAAGTGAGAAAAGTTTCTCCACCTGAAAGAGTTGACACAGGTCGTCTAACCCCTCCGTTTGCATCATCTCGTATTAAGAAGCCTCCGCTAGAATCTACCTCTATCGCATATCGCTGCGACGTTAAATCACCAAGTTTCTGAGATGCATCAAGGCTTACCTGCTCAAGCTGTTCTGAAGCAATAAACTCGACAAAACTATTTCCTCGGAAAACTGTTTGAAGCTTCCCGAGCTTTTCTAACTCAGCGCTTGAAGTTTTCCTAACTTCTTCAAGCTCGTTGAATCGCTTATGCCTTCTTGTAACATCTTCAAGATGATGACGCCTCGCAGCAAAGTGAGAAAGAGCTTCCTCTCTCGTCTCTTTTGCAAGCTCTGCGTTTTGATTAGATTCCTTATATTCATCCTCAGAAACTTTTCTTCCAGAAAGCTTTGATTCAAGCTCATTCATGTTATGTTCCGTTTGGTTCCACTCTTTCCTGTATTCTTCGACCTGATTTTCCCAGTCTCTCCTTTGGTCTAGAGACACTTCAGCAGATCTCACAAATTTCCGATCAGAGAAGATCGAGGTTTTTTCAGCTTCTCCATAAGCTTCTTCTGCCTTTTTTAACCGTAGTTGAACATCTTGATCGTAGTTCTTTGCAGCAGCAGCTTGCCTTTCAGTTTGCAGATAACGTTCATCAGCTTCTTTTAATATGTTGGCAGACGCTTTTTCATCATTTCGAAGTGATTCCAACTGCCTGTTAACTTGATTGTATCCTTCTTGAGCAGTTGATTCGCCTACAATCCCCTCATACTCTGATTCTGCTCTTTTCACCTGTTCGGAAAGCTGTTCTATAGAACTTGTTAGCTTAGCATACTGAACGGATTGTTGCTGAACTTTTTCTTGTAAGTCAACGAGACGTTTTTCTTGATCTTCAATGTAAGGGACACTTTTGTTTAGGCGCTCGCGAACAACACTTGCCTTCTCATCCATGTCCTCCATCTTTTTCAACTCAGTTTCAACCTCTTCTACATTCAGGTTAAATTCATCCTGTATGGTTTTCTCAATTTCTTTCGTCCGAGTGGTTAATTGCTTTCGTTTCTCAACACGTGAAACAAGATTCTCTTTCACTTGCTTGAGTTGATAAGCATACTCAGATGCTTTCGTTTGATGTTCTTGAAGCCACCTACTTGCATTTTTAATTTTCTCCTCAAGCTCTTGAACATCCTGAGTCAGGGATTTAACTTCTGTTATAACCTCATCATCGGTTATGTCCGCCTTTATCTCCCTTTCGGAGGCTTGCTGAACTCCGCTTAAATCTTCTTGTTCCGTCATTAAATCGGAAAGTTGTTCAAGCTTGTACTGAAGCTGATTGGCGTTTTGAAGTTGATCTTTTAACTTTTCACGCTTCTGTTCGTCTCTTTGGATTTGATCCTGCAATTTAGAAGAATCATCGTCGCCTTCAGCAAGGTGTACGTGCTCTTTTGAACCACAAACTGGGCACGACTCTCCTTCTTTTAGCTCTGAAGCAAGCTTAATGGCAATAGCGTGCGTACGACTTTCTTCAAGCCTATGATGAGCATCCTGTACTCTTTCTTGAAGTTTTGCAATATGCTTTTCAAGCGATAGCTTACATGACGAAACCTGGTTATAAACCGAAAGGAGTCTACTAAAATAGTGATGATAGTTTTCTTTCGTCTTATCTAGTTGCTTGTTCATTTCTTGTTGCAGAGGATAGATTCGATCACGCTCTGTCAGCTGTGCCTTTTCTTCCTTAGTCACATCATTTAGCTGCGTAGTTATGGAATGCAATTCTTGCTTCAAGCTTTGAGCTTTTGAGATTCGCTTTCGATCTTCTGGTGAGACTTGTAAACTAGTAAGCTCCTGATTAAGGTCGGATTGAAGTGTGCGCGCTTTGCTTAGATCCTTCTGTACTTTCTCCTTCTGATTATCCGCTATCGTCACATCTTTCTGTAGCGAAATGCGCTGTTCCTCAAGATTAGTCGATTGCTCCTTGAGCCTTGCTAACTCTTTTTCAAGCGTTATTCCACGTTCAAGCTCATTGAGACGTTTCATTAGAATTGGCTCATGTTCCTGCTGCCTTGATCGATAATCCTCGTGAGTCTGTTTCCTAGAGCGATAGGTTTCACTTGCTTCATCAAGGTGTTTCTTCGCCTCTTGATAACGATTGTACGCTTCTTTTGCTTCTTTCTCTGTTGCTTCCACTGCATCAAGATAAGGCTTGACCTGTAAAGCAGCTTGGGCTTCGTTCAGTTTCGTTTGAAGCTCCTTTATCTCATCACTTTTCTTCACTAAGGAATCTCGCTTCTGTTCTACTTGAGCAAGCTGTTGTTGTAATGACCACTTTTCATTAACGTCCTCTTTTTGTTTCTCTGCTTGCACGAGGTTCAACCTTGCTTCTTCTGCAGCTTTTTCTGCTAAGGTAAGAGACTCTTTCGCCTCTTTTAGGTGCTGTTTTGAAGCTTCACCAAGCCCTGTTTGCTCTGCTGTAATTTGATTTAGGTGATTTCTTTTTTCATCTACTCTAGCGCGTAAACGTCTGTTGAATTGATCACCGTATTTTTCAAGCTGAAATAACCGTTGCAACATTTGCCGTCTCTCTGTTCCTTTTAAAGAAAGAAACTCAGCGAATTTCCCTTGGGGAAGAACAACCGCACGTGTAAAATCATCAATCGTTAACCCAAGAATTTCCTGGATTTTCTGAGAAACATCTCGATCTTTATCTGCCAGAACAGTATTCTCTTCCCCGATCTCGATTAGACGTGAATTCGCTGAGCGTATTGAAATATCTCCCGAACGCTTATAACTTCTCTCGACACGATACATTAATTCGCTACCTAGCTCAAAGGTAAATGAAACAGATAATGTATCCTCTGCATGATTCATAATCCCTTGTGTATTATTAGTTGCACGTTCTACTTTTCCATAAAGAGCTAACGTCATAGCGTCGAGCAGGGACGACTTACCACTTCCAGTTGGACCGAAAATGCCGAAGATTCCTCCCTGACAAAGTGTTTCAAAATCAATCTCTTGCTTTTCTCTAAAACTATGCAATCCTGATACGGATAGACGAATCGGTTTCATTTTCTTCCTCCTTCCTTACTCATCATTTTCTGATATCTCTAAGAAAAGCTGAATGAGCTCCTCATCAGGTTCTGCTCCATCCGTCTGCTGCTCGTAAAATCGCTTAAATAGCTCATCAATCGGTAAACTTGCGTAAGATGCTTCCTTTTGATTCTCTTTCTTCTCAAACACTGGCCTAATATGTATAAACCCATCATGCTGACTTCTAAGTCGATGAATTTCTTCAATCGAAAGAGTATCATTTAAATGGATTTCAAGATCGACCCAGGCATCGGCGTCTCTACCCTCTTCTAGCCACGTATAGACCTGCTCAATCCCTTTATCTGCAATCCATCGAACGAGTGGCTTACCTGATTGAAGCGGAATCTCGTTCAAATGTGCTAACCCATTTGGTTCCACATCAATAATTGTAACCGATTTAGTCTGATTCGCTTCTGAAAAGCTATACGCTAGCGGCGAGCCTGAATAACGAGCAAGTGACGATCCTTTCGTTATCGTTTGTGGACGATGAAGGTGACCAAGCGCCACATACTGTGCCTGTTCAGGTAATGAATTCGCCGAGACGGTATATGCACCACCAACTTGTATGGGTCTTTCTGAGTCGCTCTCCCTACTACCCGCTACATAAATATGGCTCATGGCAACTTGAACAGACTCTTCATCACCGGTAGAAAGATCGCTAAAGAGCTTTTTCACACGATCATCATAAGCTAGCTGTAGAGTCCCCTCTTCTTGACTGTTAGTTAAACATTCATTCAATCGTGATTCAGAAGGGTAAGGAAGGGCAGCTATTGAGAGCTTTTGTCCATTGCGGACTCTTACTTCAACCGCTTCAGTTGTTGGAAATCCTATAATTGTAATGCCATTCATATTCGCAAGTGGTCGTGATGCAGAAAGGCGTTCTGGATTGTCATGATTGCCTGAAATAATAATAAGCGGGCGCTCTCCATTACTCGTCAACTTCACTGCAGCGTCATAGAAGAGTGTTTCAGCTGCTGCAGGTGGATTAACCGTATCAAACACGTCTCCCGCCATCAAAATGGCATCAACATTCTCTTCTTCTGCAATCGAATTCAGTTCATCTAGAAACTCTTTCTGTTCAGGCAAACGACTCCTACCTTCTAATGTTTTTCCAAGATGCCAATCTGCGGTATGAAGTAATCTCATGACAGTCACTCCTTTATCTAAACTCTTTATAATAATCAAATCTTTTTTAAAGGCTCTTTTCGCATACTTTGTTGCTATAAGAGAGAGGCTGGGGATTTCCGCTCCAATCAGCCAAATTTGATTCGAAGTTCTTTCAAAAGCAACAATCTTTGAGATAAGAGCCTTTTTAAAATAAGACTAGCCGGACAAGGAGCCCGGCCAGCTAGTTAGTCGATCGCAAGAGTACGACCGCCATCAAAAAAGTATAGCACTTTTTGTTTGCACGGCATCTTCCAAATCTCATTGATCGCCTTCTCATATAATTGAAGCTGCGTTGTATACCTGCGCTTCATCGTTTCCATTGCCTGTTCTTCCGTGGAAAAACGGTCATGAATGACATCCGTTTTGTAATCGACTAACGTTAATTCTCCATTCACATCACGAAGAATACAGTCAATTACACCTTGAAGAACGACCGTTTCCTGCTCTCCTTCGAAATCAGCATAGATCCATTTCGAATCAACACCAAGGCTGAACGGGACTTCTTTGTAAATTTCTGAAGCATTCCTCATTTTCTCACCAAGATCTGATTCGACTAACCTATGAATCTGATGAACGTCAATTGCCATAGCCTGTTCAGTTGTTAACAACTCTTTACCTTCAAGCTTTGCAATGACATTTCGGATAGATGATTCATCATGTTGTTCTTTCAGATCCAGATGCTGCATCACGATATGCATAGCCGTCCCTCGTTCAGCAGGGGTGAGCTGTTTGCTTTGAAGAAAACGAGGCCGTTCTTTCAACGATTGACTAAATCCCTTAACAAGCTGATTATCGCTTCTGTCGTCTTGAAAGATTTCTCGCTGTCGCTTCACTTCTGTGACTGACTGCTTCGACCTTGTTTCAGTAGCAGCCTTATGCTCATATGTCCAGTTTAACCTTTTCTCAACATGGTTTTTATAAATGCTCACTTCCGGAATCAGTTTCCTCTGTTGAAGAAGCGCTTCATATTCCTCGTGTTTCTGCACTTCTTCAGTTTCTACTTCTGCATAACTCGCTGCTTCATGAACTATGAGCGTCCATCTGGATGGATGTTGATGGACCTCCTCATGAAAAGGCAAACTCGCTCTCCCTTCCATTATAGAAGAAAGATCTCGATGTCTAATAATAGATGGACCGATCCAGCTTAAATAAGACTTCCCTTTTGACCGCTCATAGTCTGATAGAAGCCACTCTTCGCTCGCTGCTCCTGTCCAGGATAAGATCTCTTTTTCCCAATCATTCACTGTACCAACGAGGATAACCTTTTCTTTCGCACGTGTTAACGCGACATAAAGAACACGCATTTCCTCTGCTAACATTTCAAGTTTCATCCGCTTTTGAAGTGTAAAGTAAGGTAGAGTTGGATAGCTGATTCGATCATGAGGATCAATAAACTTTGTAGCTAGCCCAAATTCTTTGTGTACAAGCATTTGATTGGCCATATCTCTCATGTTAAACTGCTTTGCAATTCCAGCAATAAAGACGACAGGGAATTCGAGTCCCTTACTTTTATGAATGGTCATTACGCGTACTACATCTTCTTGTTCACCAAGAGCTCGTGCTGTGCCAAGGTCTCCACCACGTTCTTTCATTCGGTCAATAAAGCGCAGGAAGCGGAACAATCCTCGAAATGATGTAGCTTCATATTGTCTCGCTCGATCATACAGGGCACGTAAATTAGCTTGCCGTTGCAACCCTGCAGGCATCCCTCCAACAAATTCGAAATAATTAGTCTCTCTATAAAGTTGCCAAATTAATTCGCTTAGTGACGCTTGTCTTGCTTGCTCTCTCCAGCGGTTCAAATTAGAGAGGAATGTTGCAAGCGTTTCTGACAATCGATTACTTTCTGTTTCACAATAACTCTGTAGGGCTGTGAAATAGCTTGAATGCTTCTCATTAATTCGTATAAGAGCAAGTTCTTCCTCAGATAACCCGATGATTGGTGAACGGAGGACTGATGCAAGTGGAATATCTTGATACGGATTATCGATCACGTTCAAGAGACTCATCATCACAGCCACTTCAGTTGCTTCAAAATAGCCAGAGGCAAGGTCTGAATAAGAAGGTATTCCTGCTTGCTTCAATTCTTCTAAGATAACAGGTGCCCAGCTAGCTGTTGCACGAAGTAAGATTACCATGTCACGGTATTGAATTGGTCTCATTCGCTCTTCTTTACGATCATAAACCTTTACACGGTCTGATTCACTTTTCCCCATCATTGATTTGATATTTGAAGCAATAAGACGCGCTTCTAATTGAACTTTCTCAACCTCTTCTCCATCTTCCTCAGTGTCTGAACTTTGGTCAATAACATGCACTTCCGGAACTACCGTATCAGAAGGAGGATAGCTTGCTCCAGGGATTAATTCAGCTGCTTCATCGTACTCGATTTCACCTACACGCTCGTCCATGATTTGTTTGAATATAAAATTCGTCCCGTTCAATACTTCTTCTCTGCTCCGAAAGTTTCGTGCAAGATCAATTCGTTTTGAAGGATCATTAGAAGATCGCCCAAACGTTTTGTATTTTGAAAGGAAAAGACCAGGTTCTGCAAGTCTAAAACGGTAGATGCTTTGTTTCACATCGCCAACCATAAAGCGATTCCCACCTGACTCAGCGCTTCTGCTGATGGCATTAAGAATCGTTTCCTGAACTGAATTCGTATCCTGATACTCATCTATTAGCACTTCTGCAAATTGCGTTTGATACTCACGAGCCGCGCTTGAAGGGATCGGGTTATCAGGGGTGGAGGCATTATCTAATAAGATGGAAAGGCAGTAATGCTCAAGGTCACTATAATCTACTAAACCTTTTTCTTTTTTCAATAAGGAATACCGCTCTCGAAATTCATTCACTAGTGAAGAAAGGGTACCTAATACCGGAGCCAGTTTGACGATATCGTCTACATACTCTTCTGGTTCCCTTTGGAAAAGGTCTTCCTTAAGACTTTGAATGGTTTTTTTCACTCGGTCTCGCATCGCTTTTACTGTATCAATCATACTAGCATCGAATTGATCGCCTTTACACGGTTTCAAACGTCCAAACGATGTGCTATCAAAGGCTTCTTTTAATGCTTCCCATGACTCAGAAGCCGCTTGAAGTAGTCCTAAAACCATTTCCCTTTCTACTTCAAGTGATACAAGATATGGCTCAGGTCCCCCTGGCGCGGATGCTAGTTCAATCGCTTTTTCTTGGACCTCTTTCATACCTTCAAGCTGAAGTACCACGTCTTTCAATAGTTCTTTCACCCAAACGAGTTCGTTAAATCCTACTTTGTTCGCTTCTTCATATAATCTTACGCTATCAGATAACCATTGCTCTGGCCAAGGATGACTCGATGAAAAATGATAAAGTCGTTCAACAAGGAGCTGGAGATCTACATCACTACGATCACTACTATACCGGTCGACAAGATCGTAGAATGCCTCGTTTTCCTTCTTGCTGTAATGTTCTTCAAACAACTCTTCCATTGCTTCTTCTCTAAGAAGGGCCGCCTCTGTTTGATCCGCAACTCGGAACGCTGGATCAAGATCAATTTCATAATAATACCTGCGCAGTACTTCCATACAAAAGGAGTGCAATGTTGAAATCGAAGCTCTATTCAGCATTGAAAGCTGCCTTCTTAGATAAAGAGAAGAAGGATCTTCTTTTAATCTTTCTTCAAGTGCCTCGCCTATTCGATGACGCATCTCGGCTGCAGCAGCGTTAGTAAACGTCACGACAAGGATGCGATCAACTTCAGCAGGGTCGTTCTCATCTGCAAGTCTCCGAATGATCCGCTCAACTAGCACCGCTGTTTTCCCTGATCCAGCTGCAGCTGCAACAAGCACGTCCTGATTTCGAGCAGCAATCGCATCCCATTGTTCATCTGTCCATCTAGATCCTTCTGGTTTATCAATTGGATTCATTCTTGTTCCCCCCCTCTCTCATCCGTCTTAGAATTGTTTCATCATCTTCAACCGGTATTTGCTTGTAAACATTGTCTTCCATCGCCTGATCAAATTGACAAAACGAACGGTATGAGCAGAATGTACACGGTATTCTGTCTTTCATTTTGTATGGATCAATATCGATACGTCCATCGGAAATATCTGTACCAATTTCTTGGATCGTATTTCGTGTAAATGCCCTTAGGGATTTAAAGTCATCAGATGAAAGCACAGATGAATTTTTATAAAAGCTGCCATCTTTCTTAAGCGCAGCCGGAATGATATCTGATTTCTTCACTTCAATATCACTGTCCATTAAACTCACAATATCCTTATCAGCAAGAAGAAGCCCTTTCATCTTAAACTTCTTAAACAACTCTTGTTGAATCGCTGCTTGTCCCGGAGCTGATGTTTGAAGAATTGGATTATGCACATGGAAATACAGCATCCCTGCAGCTGTGGCATCCCGACCGAGCCAGATGTTCGCATTCGAAATAACCACATCAAGATATGTCAACATTTGAAGCGCAAGTCCAAAATACACTTCTGATAAATCAAGTGACGTACCGCTCGATTTATAATCAATGATTCGAAGCAGAAGTTCATCGCCATTAAACGCTTGATCAACCCGATCCACTCGACCAATTAGCTGAAGCTTCACACCATTTTTTAACGTAAATTCGATCGGTGGCAATTCCTGATTCGGTCCAAACCCTAGTTCAAGACCAGCTGGTTGAAAACCGCTTTTTTGGGCTTGTTGACCGAGTACGGAAGATGCACGACCTACAACTTGAGTTAACTTTCTCATAATGTAATGGTATCGGTTTGAACTTAATAGAATCTCATTCTGAAGCTTGGGAGCTATCTGTTGGACTATTTCACCGGACAATTCATAGTATTGATTGGATGAAAGCTTACCCCAATCCCAGTGACGTTGCTTAATGGTTTCAGCCATCATATTAAGTGCAGCATGGAAGAGTTGACCTATATCTGGAGCTTCAAGTTTGAATGTTGATCGCTCTTTCAACTTTAATCCATGTGAAGCAAATTGCGAGAATGCACAGGACTTGTAACGCTCCATTCGTGATACACTCGCTTGAATATTTGAACCATATAGTTTCCTGCTCGTTTCGTCAGATAAATTCCGAGCTTTATTTCGATAGAACAAGCTGTCAATTAGCCGTAACTTATTTTCTTGTGACGGATTCATGACAAACCAATTATATGCGTCCCACCAGATTGGATCTATTGGGTATCCTCGATTCCACTGACGAAGCTGCCCTGTTAGCCTCCCAATTGTCTTGGAAGGATTTGTAATAAATGAGAGCTCGTCTATTGATTCCTCGCCTGGCTCGGCAAACTTTAAACCAACCTCAAGTTCTGGAAACATTTCCTGTAACCGATTCATCACAATCGATGGTTGGAGCCCCTTTCCTTCTTCATCAGCTAGCGGGCAACTAACCCATAACGAATCAGACGGAGTAGAAAGAGAGTGGTAAATGAGAAACTCTTCGTCTAAAAGTCGACGTTTCAGACCCGGTGCAAGCTGTATGCCCTGCTCTTCTAGTTTCTCACGATCCTGTTCGCTTAAGAGGCCATCTTCTTGAATTCTCGCTGGTAAGACACCATCATTCACCCCTAGTAGAAAACCACACTTTACATTTGTGAATCTAGTCCGGTCAATACTACCAATTACTACTTGATCAAGCGATGCTGGAACGAGGGCAAATTTCATGCTTTCAATTCCTGCTTCAAGTAGTTTCGTAAACTCCTCGACAGTTAGCTTCTGATCTCCTATTAGTTCTACCGTTTCATCTAGAAGCGATACGACCGCATCCCAAACCTGATCGTGTTCTCTTGCTTTAGTAAGCTGACCTGCATGCTCAGCTTTCTCTTTCAAACGATCTACTTTTTCTGCTGCATTGCTATTCTCAAGAAGGTAATAAAGAGCCTCACACATATCTCTCACCGTATTTGCTTTCTTCATTCTTCTTTCAAATTTCTCGAGAGGTGTAGATACCCATTCTTTCGTCTCATTGAGGCGATCTTCCATTTTCTCAAGCTCATCCGATGTGATCGCCTCTTTGTCTTCAAGCTGCCGGTAAATATTCGACTTCCATCGCTCTTCTGTCTTCCAACGGTATCCTTTAATTCCCCTAGCAATGACGTAATTCTCGAGTTCATCCATTCGCTCTCTGATTCTCTCTACGGTCTCTCCAGTGTCATCGGGGAATAATAGTTCTGTTTTCACACAGCGGAAAACAGCTTCATAGCGCCAATTATATTGAATAATATCCAAACTTGATCGAAGAAGCTCTATTAGAGGGTGATGAAGCATTGTTCTTTTCTGATCTGAGAAAATTGGGATGTTATGATCACCAAAAATCGTTTCAACAAGTTCATAATAGGATGCCATATTTCTAACCATGACCGAAATATCACGGAATCGGTAGCCTTCATCTCGAACAAGCCTAAGTGTTTCTCTGGCAGCTGCTTCTACCTCTGAACGAATATTAACAGCATGGTGCAATTGAATATGTTCCAACTGGCCACTGTAAAGAATAGGTGGTCTTTCACCATAATTCGCCTCTAAGTGAGCAAGTTCACTATTTCGATATCGCTTTTGCGAAGTTAGAACAAGTGGTTGTTTGACCTCGACGCCTTCTTCATTCGCCATTCCTAAAAGGGTCTGGTACGTTTTTGCAGGTTCATGAAACAGATCAAGTTCATGAATTGCAGAAAGGTTCATTTCTGGATCCATCGTAATAGTGAATGAGAGATTCGCCCCCTTTTTAATCAGCGCCTGAATCACTAGTAGTTCCTGAGGTGTAAAACTATGAAAACCATCAATCAAAATCGTAGCGCCATCAAGATAGCTTGATTCTTCTATCTTCTCAGCAAGAAGCGCAAGATAGTCTTCCGAATCAAGATAGTGACCAATCATCGCCTTCTGAAATGCATCATAAACAAGATGAAGATCAAATAGCTTATCTTTTAGTAAACTGCGTTCATCCTCAGTATATAAATCGTCTGCATAGCTTCTAATATCATCCGGTTCAAGACAATAGCGCTTAAATTCCGTTACCATATCATTCAACTGTTCAATATAGCCTGTTTTCTCAGAAGAACGTTGATATATTCTAAGTCTCTGCTTATTCTCTTCAATAATATGGCGAAGCATCATGCTTGTACCAACACTTGTAAGGTGAGGGCGTGCCATTCCACCTGTTTCCTGAAGGACTTTCCATGCAAGTCTTGTAAAACTGAATACCTGCGCTCGAATCATACCCTTCAATCCACGGTTATGTACTAATTCATATTCTGATTGAAACGTCATCTGTTCTGGAACTAAATAAATCATGTCCTGACCGATTGGTCGATCGGTCAATTCATTCTGAATTTCTGATAAGCAATGGTCCGTTTTACCGCTCCCCGACCTGCCAATGACAAACTGAACCGTCATTTTTTTGCCTCCTAGTCACTAAACCCTATTTTCTATCACTATTATCTCATGTTTTCATGAAAATGAATAGGATCGATAGGAAAATACGTTCGCATTTCTAACGACTAAATATTGTAAAAAGCAGACATGATGTTTTTAGGTATTGAAGCAAGGGTATACCATACGTAAGAACATATTTATAAGGGAGTTTTGATCATGGAGAAAGAATTTGAAACGTTTAAATGGGAATTGAATCGACTGACACGAGATATGTCAGAATTCGTACACAGTTATGAAAAACTTGATGATGGACAAAAGCGAAGTGTAGCAGACAATTATCCTTTTACCTCAGATCTTCACGACTTAAAAAATATGGTTGCTAAATGGAATGACACCGTTAATAAAATGTAAGTAAAAGAGCACTTCCAGACGCGGAAGTGCTCTTTTACTTATACAATTGCAGCTTCTTAAGTTTATACATTTTTTCTTTTCGAGACTCATACAACTAGAGAATGAAGGTTGTATTGAAGGAGGTCGAACATGTATACAAACAGGAAATATTATGAACCTTATGTTGGTCCTTTTGATCCCTGTCCCCCCATTCGAGTGAAGTCCTATTCAACTCCACCTAACCTTTACATGGGCTTTCAGCCTCCAGGTCTTGAACAATATTCTGCCAGGGAAGCTCTGTATCGAGGTACACTCTGGAAAGCACTTTGTGATCCATATCGTTCAAAACGGGAGGAGTAGCAATGTCTCAAAAACAGCTTCCTAAAGAATATTATGAGCTTCTTGAAGAACTACAAGCATGTGACTTTGTTCTCGTCGAACTAACTCTATACCTTGACACACACCCAGATGATTACGATGCGATTCAGCAATTCAATGAATACGCCAAAATGAGAAAACAGCTAAAGAAGCGCTATGAAAAAGAATACGGTCCATTGCAACAATATGGGAACAGCTACTCAAGTTATCCATGGAATTGGGACGATACACCATGGCCATGGCAAGTCTAGGCACGAAAGGATGAGTAATCATTTGGGTTTATGAGAAGAAATTACAATATCCAGTGAAAGTAAGCACATGTAATCCGATGCTTGCTAAATTTCTAATTGAACAATACGGTGGAGCCGATGGGGAACTTGCTGCCGCTCTAAGATATTTAAATCAGCGCTACACAATTCCAGATAAAGTCGTTGGTTTGTTAACGGATATTGGTACAGAAGAATTCGCTCATCTGGAAATGATTGCAACAATGATTTATAAACTAACAAAAGATGCTACCGCTGATCAAATGAAAGAAGCAGGACTTGGAGCACATTATGCCAATCATGACAGCGCCCTTTTCTACTCCAACGCAGCTGGCGTCCCATGGACCGCAAGTTATATCGCAGCTAAAGGCGACCCTATCGCAGATCTATACGAAGATATCGCAGCTGAAGAAAAAGCCCGCGCAACCTACCAATGGATCATCGACCTATCAGACGACCCTGACCTTAACGACTCTCTCGCCTTCCTAAGAGAAAGAGAAATTATCCATTCCCAACGCTTTAGAGAAGCTGTTGAAATATTGAAAGAAGAAAAAGATAAAAAGAAGATCTTTTAGTTGGAAAAGCGGAAACGAGCGTTTAGAAACGAAGATATTGGTACTCTTGAACTGGAACACGCTCTTTGTGTTCCGGTGAAAGAGTGAAATATCGTAGTTTCTGCGAGTTGCAGCTGGATCTACGAAAAGCGGAAGTGGCCGTTTAGACCCGGCAGGCACTGGAAGCATCCAAATTGAACACGTTCTTTGTGTTCGAGTTGGATGGTGAAGTGACCGAGGGTCTGGCCACTGCAGCTGGATCTACGAAAAGCGGAAGAGCCCGTATAGACCCGACAAGCGCTGGAGCCTTACGAAATGAACTCGTTTTTTGTGTTCAGATCGCGGAAGGCGAAGCGATCGAGGGGCTGGGCTCTGCAGCTGGATCTACGAAATGCGGAAACGAGCGTTTAGAAACGGAGATATTGGAACTCTTGAACTGGAACACGTTTTTTGTGTTCCGGTGAAAGAGTGAAATATCGTAGTTTCTGCGAGTTGCAGCTGGATCTACGAAAAGCGGAAACGAGCGTTTAGAAACGAAGATATTGGTACTCTTGGACTGGAACACGTTTTTTATAGTAGAACCATACTAAACACAAAAACCATGCATTCTGCATGGTTTTCTCCATTACCTCGCCTGATCCTCGGTTTGATGCTTCCTCGGTCGTTGGTTCAGTTTATATTCAATCATTTTCCCCGCTCCCCAAAGAATGAAGATCGCAAGCAATATTAAGACCATTTCTAGTGGTCGGTGAATTAAAGCAAACACATCATGTCCTATAAATGACACGATTGCGATCATCACCATTTTTCCAAGCAGTACAGCCAACACAAAACTTCGTATGCTCATATTCGATAACCCCGCTACCACATTAATTAAGGCAGAAGGAGTAAACGGAAAGCAAAGAAGAAGGAAAACCATGCCAAAACCATGGCGTTCAATCCATCGCAGTGTTTTCTCAATTTTGGGATGTCTTGTAACAACACGCATAAATCGTTGTCTAGCCAATCTTCTAACTACCACAAAAACGATTAATGCGCCAAGAGACGCACCGATCCAGGACAATAGCGATCCATACCAGAATCCGTACGCAGCTGCATTTCCAGCTACAAAAAGAAACAAAGGTAAAATAGGAATAACAGCTTCTAACATAGGAAGCAAAATACCGGGTAATGGACCAAGCGCTCTGTACTGGCTAAGCCATGCTCTTATTGTTTCTTCATTCAAGAAATCTTTGATCATTTCCCATTCCATATGGGATTCAACCTCGTTTCATGGTGCCTAAGTCAGAATGACAGCACAAGATGCTTATTGCTATTATTAAATCATAAAAGAATTCGAGAAGAAAGTTTCTCATTAATCCATAAGTGCTTTATATACTTCCTCATCAAGCTCTTCTGCTTTCTTTTTGTTATAGGTCTTCTCGTACTTAGGCTCAGTCGTAATTTTTGCTCCCCAGAACATCGTTTCCATAACCTGATCGATTTCAACATTGATTTTGGCTAATTTTAAGGATACACCAGCCATTGCTTCTTCTAAGATTGTTGCCTTACCTTGGATAGAATAAACTGTTTCAAGCCCTATGACGGTTAAGACAACACCAGCATTTTGTTTTACGTTCTGAACTGTTCTTGAGTTAGTCGTAACGGAGAAGCGAATGTTTCCTTTATTAACACTTTTGACCCACGATATCGCAGATACATTAGGGGTATCGTTCTCATAATCAATAGTTGAGAGCATCACAAGCTTTTCGCCCTCCAAAAATGCAACTAATTCATCAGTTAACTGTGTCATATCTTCTTTTTTAGCCAAACGTCTCATCCTTTCGAACCTATTCTCTACTCTTTCCTAAAAGACTACCACGAATACTGCATAATGGAAACGCTTCATCATGGCTTAATAGTTAATTAAGAGTTAGGCATAAAAAAACCGCACTCCATGAGCGCGGTCCATAGGGGGAAAATCATTTTCAAACTTACTTAGGGGGTTTGATAGTAACTATTCCCGATCATCCAAAAACCAAACTACAAATTAAAATTAATTTTGATGTATCGAGTGTAGCGTTACAATTCAACAGGTATACGGAAAATAAAAACTTCTTCGTTCCCCTTTAAAATGATTGGAACTTTCACTTCAATCTGATAGACACCTGATTCCAACTGTTCAGTTGTTATGGTATCGCCTTCAATAATGTCATCATTTGATACGCTCTTTTTAGTTGAAGGAACTTGTGAAGAATAAGGAATTACAATCTGGTCGTTTTCTTGGTTGGTGATTTGATAATCTAGTAGACCATCATCCACAACCTCAATTTCTTCCTTTTCTTCTCCTTGATACTTAATCTTAGCAGCTAAGCTAATGGTTCCGTTATCCTTCAGTTTACTGTTAACTAGAGCTCCGAATGGAATTTTTGGCTGTGTTTCTGATCTAGACACAACATCTTTTTGATTTTCACTAAGTAAATACTCGCTCGTATTCATTTTCCGGTCACTAAATAGAACATTTGCAGCACCTACAATAATGAAAACAACAAAAAATAGAATAATGAATTTTGAGCTATTAAACTTTATCTTCTTCATGGTGACATCCTTCCCAATGTACTGAATGCCAACATTATATCATTTCCACCTCTTCATGAAATAGAAATTCCCCATTCATTCGTTGACGTTTGATACACTAATTAAAAGGCTATGTTAGTGAGCAGTGTTGATTTTTGGATCATTTACGCGCTGCGGTGACCAATCGCTTCAAGCAAATTCATTTGCTCAGTCGATTGGTCACCACAGGACGACCTTTCAGCAGAGCTGAAAGGCGAGTGAAACTAAGGTTTCACTCGAATGAGCCAAAAATCGAGAAATCAACAATAAGAGCTATAACTTAGCCAAATAAAAAGAAACAAGGAAAGGATGTTACCCGATGTCTTTTATTGTTGATATCCTCTATGGTGTCGGTATTGTGTTTCTAATGCTAATTGGTTTGTATTTTGTAGATCTATTTCGAAAAAAATAGCTTATGCATTAGGACCAGCTTTGTATACAACCGATGGAGAAGGATCAATGACTGATGCGTCATATTCTTGTTTCACCGTGCCCTTTGGCATGTCCTTAATCATGCGAACAAGTTCTTCTTCATCAGGATTGTATCCCTTTTCCGATAAATACTCCATTATTTCTCTTGTTGTAACCGGTTCCTCAATATTTCTTAAAAAACTTAGAATTTCATTCTGCATGTGAATTCTCCTTTCAACCAAGGTAAATTGTCTACATCTAATCATTACCCTCCAACACAGATTGTAATCGTCAAGAATATCACGGTCTTCCCAACTTTAATAAAATTCGCTAAACTTACTAGTAGGACAATACTTAGTAAAGTGAATTTAGGAAGGGGTAACACAGAGTGCGCGGATACTTATTAATACTATCTATTCTTTTCGTTGTCCTTGCAGGCTGCGGAAATAATTCTCCAGAATCATCTTCAACTGAATCAGACGGAGGGGATCAAATGAAAAAAGAACTATCTTTTGAAACAGTCAAAATGCAAAATGCACCAAGAGATATTCAAGCTACCGTTCAACAAAAATGGCTTGAGAAGTCAACCTTTACGGTACCATCTGGAGATGATCTTTATATTATTATAACAAGAGGCGAAATGCCGACCGGTGGCTATTCTGTTCAAGTCGACAGTATAGTGGAGGAAGGAAATCAACTCACTGTCTCCTAATACTATACCGATCCTAAAAAAGATGAGATGGTGACACAAGCGATCACGAAGCCAATCGTCATCACACGTATTGATTTAACAAATGCTCGAGTTAATTTTAAAGAAATTCAAAAAAGCTCTCCTGAATAAGGATAGGCTTTTTTTGTTCTAATCTATATTAAACAGGCTAACCCTCCCATTAGACTTTTTAAAGTTAATCTTTGTCAGTCTCATAAATGAAATGAAACAGAAAATAAAGGGATCAGGCCAATAACAGTGTATGACACAAATGTTTACGCTTACACTGAATGTAAAGAGAATCGTCATATTTCTTATTCCTGCGTATAATTCATTTTGTTTTGAACGGTTTACCTTTCCGAGGTGGAAAGGAATACGTAGATAAAAGGAAGTGTACTATTTGTCAACGCAACAACTTAAAAATGAATGGTTTTCGAACGTCCGTGGTGACGTTATGGCGGGTCTTGTCGTTGCCCTGGCCCTTATTCCAGAGGCGATTGCCTTTTCTATAATGGCAGGTGTCGATCCAATGGTAGGATTATACGCCTCCTTCTGTATCGCAGTTGTTATTTCTTTTACTGGCGGTAGACCAGGAATGATTTCAGCCGCTACAGGAGCAATGGCTGTCCTGATGGTTACGCTGGTAGCTGAGCACGGTTTGCAATATTTACTTGCTGCTACGATACTAACTGGTATTTTGCAAATAGTGATGGGCGTTTTAAAGGTCGGGAAATTCATGAAATTCATTCCGCGCTCGGTAATGGTAGGATTTGTGAATGCTCTTGCGATTCTAATATTCAGTTCACAGCTACCTCATTTTGTAGGTGAATCATGGCCTATGTATTTAATGGTAGCTGGAGCTCTCGGCATCATCTATCTCCTACCTCGCGTATCCAAAGCTGTGCCTTCTCCACTAATTGCAATCATAGTCATTACAATTATTGCAATTATGAGTGGAAGTAGCGTTAGAACAGTAGGAGACATGGGTGAGCTTACTCAAGCTTTTCCCCTTTTCTTAATTCCAACCATTCCATTTAATATAGAAACACTAATGATCATTTTCCCTTACTCACTTGCATTATCACTTGTTGGATTACTAGAATCCTTCTTAACTGCATCAATTGTTGATGACATGACAGATACGGAAAGTGATAAAAACCGTGAAGCAAAGGGACAGGGTATTGCAAATATTGTTAGTGGATTTTTCGGTGGAATGGCTGGTTGTGCGATGATTGGTCAATCTGTTATCAACGTTAAATCTGGAGGAAGAGGGCGTCTTTCTACACTTGTGGCAGGATCTTTTCTAATGTTTTTAATTCTCGTGATGGGCGACATAGTGAGTAAAATACCACTTGCAGCGCTTGTTGGTGTTATGATTATGGTATCGATCGGAACATTTGATTGGTCTTCACTTATGAATCTTCACCGCCTTCCGAAGTCAGATGCACTTGTTATGGTTGTCACCGTCTTAACAGTTCTTTTCACCCATAACCTTGCCAGTGGCGTTCTTGCTGGTATTGTACTAAGTGCTTTGTTCTTTGCAGCTAAAATCTCCAAAGTTCATGTAAGTAGTACGCTAGACGTCGCAAATAATCGCCGTATTTATGAAGTGTCTGGACAAATCTTTTTTGCGTCTGTTACGGATCTATTAAAAGAATTCGATTATAAAGAAAACATTAGCCGAGTAGAAATTTCTCTAACGGACGCTCACCTTTGGGACGATTCCGCTGTTGGAGCGATTGATAAAATTCACTCGAAATTTGTCCAAAATGGAATTTCTGTTAAATTTATTGGACTTAATGAAGCAAGTTCAACGTTAATGAACAAATTGTCCGAGAATAAATCAAATAACATTGCTTCTTAAGCTTATTAAAAGGCTCTTTTCGTTAACTTTGTTGCTATAAGAGGTGTGGTTACTTCCCGCTCAAATCAACTACGAAGTGAGGTTCTCTATAGAAAAATCTTTAAGAGCAACAATCTTTTTGAAAAGAGCCTATTAAAAAAGGAACTTCTCTATCTTTCGAGAAGTTCCTTTTCTATATCATTCAAGTAAAGTAACAAAATCAAATGAAAATGGAAATAAAAGAGATAATAGCTCCTAGGCCAGCGATCGAATAATTAAAAAGGCGATTGTTCTCAGACCAATTCGTTTCAGCGTTGAATTTTTCAAAGGCAAGCATCCGATAGTTCGTCTCGCTTTTCATCCTCAACACTTCCTCTATTAGATTATTCTAACTATCACTTGTTGTTATTGTAAGCGCTTTCTTTTATTGTGTAAAGAATATCCCCATGAAAAAAAGCGCTAAATTAGCGCTCTCGAATCATTTTCTCATTTGGTAACGTTATTGTAACGACGGTTCCCATTCCTTCTTTGCTCTCAATAGAGAATGTGCCTTGATGATTCTGAACAATTCTACGGCAAATCATCAGTCCAAGTCCGTTTCCTTTTTTCTTTGTTGTGTAGAAAGGCTCACCTAAATGTGACAGTTGGTGTTCAGGGATACCAGGGCCATTATCACGTATTTCAATCATGACTTCATCATTTGTTGAATACAAAGAAATGATGATTTCACCACCCTCAGGCATCGCTTCAATTCCATTCTTTATGACATTAATCAGAACCTGTTTTATTTGATTCTCACTACAAGAAATTTCTCGAAGGTCATGGATGACTCTCGTATAAATCTGGACGTTGTTTAAAATAGCCTGTGTTTCAATAAGGGTACGCACATTTGCAATAAGATCTTGAATGTTTGTCACTTCATACGTAACAGCTTGGGGTCTCGCTAGTACCATAAACTCATTTACAATCATATTAATTCGATCAAGCTCAGATAACATAATTTCAATAAATTCTTGATCATCATCATCTTGATGTCTTGACTTTAATATTTGCGTGAATCCTTTTAGAGAGGTTAATGGATTTCGTATTTCATGCGCAACACCAGCAGCTAACTCCCCTATAACGGATAATTTATCTGATGTTCGAAGAAGTTCCTCTGCCTGTTTCCTATCAGTAATGTCTTTCCGTATGTAAACATATTGATAGGGCACTCCTATGTCATTTAGAAATGGTACGATCGTGGTATCAACCCAAAAATCTTTCCCCTCTTTTGTTATGTTGTTAATTTCACCCTTCCAGACGGCACCAGAATGAATTGTGCTTCTCATCTCATCAAAGAAAGATGGTGGGTGGTAACCTGAGTCTAGAAGAAGGTGATCATTCCCAAGTAGCTCTTTCTCTTTATAACCTGTGATTTCACAAAATTTATCATTTACAGATGTAATCTTGCCTTCCTCATCCGTGACAGAAACTAATGCACTCTCATCAAGTGCGTATTTCAAGTCTTTTAATTGTTTCAAGGTATTTTGTAATTCTCTCTCTGCTCGTTTTTTTTCTGTAATGTCTCTTGACACAACAACTAACAATCGCTCACCCTTTATACCAAACGGAATAAGAGTAGTTCGATCTTCAAGAGTGATCCAGGAACCATTAGCATGTTTCCTTCTAAATTCAACTACTTGCGGATATCTACTAGTATTTTGCAATAAATCCGCAACAATACTCTGGTCATCGGGATGTACATCTAACTTAATTGAACTTCCAGTATAATAGTCAGGCGGGTATCCAAGAATATTCTGATGAGAAGGTGATGCGTAAGTAACGAGATCTCTCTCTACGTTAACGAGACTTATTAAGTCTGATGTATGTTCAGCGATTAATCTATATTTTTCTTGACTATCTCGAAGTGCTAAAGCATTCTCTCTCTCATCTGTAATATCCCTGACAATCGTAAATACACCCTCAACAGAATTCTCGATATAGATTGGAATATTGACTAATTCCACCTCAAACGGAACTCCTTCATTGTTAAGAAAAGTTGTTTGAAGGTGTGTAACATGTCCTTCCACTGTCAGTCGAAATGACTTTGTTACCCGCTCATGATCTGTCTGGAGAATAAACCTCGTATAATGTTTATGAATAATATCCTCTCTATTTTGCCGAGAAAGCTTATGACCAAACTCATTGAGGTCTGTTACATGGCCGTTCAAGTCAAGTGAATACATCACGCCAGGATAATGGGCAAATAGCGATTCGAATTTCTGAAAATCTTTGTAAAGTTGATAGAATTCGTGTTTATCGATTACAATATTATCTGAATGATTCACCATTATTCCCTCCTCCCGAGCATGAAAATTCCATATCATGTAACTTTTCGACTTTATTGTTCTCTATTCCTTCTCTGTTCTCCATAAAGTTACGAAAACCAACAAAAAAAGCCGTCCTTAACGGCTCTTGTACTGATCCAGTTGATCAGATTCATTTATCCATGCCTCTTCCTTCCGAATCGCAAATTGAAGCCAGTCCTCATTTCCATTATAATTAGAATCATTCCATTCTCTAAAATGAACAATTGATTGAAAGATCTCCCCTTGAATCGACTCAATAAGCTGATTGCGTTTTGGATGATCTTCTATCCAATCAAACAACTCTTTTGTGAGAATTGCTTTAAGATCAATTTTCATTGGGTTTCCTCCTTTACTTCACAAAACAGGAAGAAAAAAACAGAATCCAGTTTCATAGTACTCTTTCATTATGGTGTTTCGTTTGCATTAATGCATTTAGCAACCGGTCTAGCTCCTGACTACAACGAATGGTTTTCTCTGATGCAAAGCCGTAACGTCCTGCAATATCAAACATTTCTTTACGTTTCTTTTCAATTGCATCATACATCTCTCATTCCTCCTCATGCCAATACATAACCATTATGCCCATTTCCAGAAGAAATCAAAACGTTTTCGACGAAACTTCTTAATCTATGGCAGAAGTAGCAATAAGTAGACATATTTTTTACTATCCGAGTTATGATGGTATGGTACTAGTTCAGTCGCTTAGAAACCGTCCTCTTGTTCCTTCGTGCTTGTATATTTCTCTTATTCCCTTTTTCTCAACGTTTAATCCACAGTTTCAACATGGGCAAGCTAAATATCAATTCTCAATTCTTTTTATCATTACTTCGAAAGGCACTTTGCTACTTTGTGTCCTATTAACGAATGAATGATAGACTACAAATCCCTCTCGTTCATATACTTTCCGTGCTCTTATATTAAATGAAGCTACTGACAGTCGAATATCTTTTTCGCCAAACTGTTCGATTACATATTGAAGACCAGTTCGAAGAAACAGCTTCCCATTTCCTTTACCAATCTCATCAGGATGGATACCGAGACCGATATCAAGTAGATCTTCTTCGTAAACACCCGCATCATGACCTGATGGTACGCGTGCAGATTTTCCAAAACAAAAGTATCCAAACAGCTTTCTTCCATTCCAAACTGATACATAGGAACCGTCCATTAATTCTTCAAGCACTTCTTCGTCTTCAGAGAAACTATAAAGCGAATAAGGCTCTGTATAAGTCCATGTTTGAATTTCTTTTGCTGTTTCTAGAGTCATCGGCTGAATATGATACATGTTTCTATTCTCCTTTTTTGGATAAGGCTATGTTAGCTTCTATATGTTGATTTCTCGATTTTTGGCTCATTCGAGTGAAAGGTGCCCTGGTTAAAAGCTAGTCGAAAAAATCATTTTATTCCAGACCACTCATCGTGAAATTGAATAAGAAATTCTTCTATAAATTCATGTCGCTCTCTAGCTAATTCAATTCCTTTTTGTGTGTTCATTAACTCTTTTAAATTCAATAATTTCTCATAGAAGTGATTAATAGCAGTAGATTGTCCATTTCGATATGTCTCAGGCGTCATTCGATCTCTAACTGCAATACTAGGGTCATAGATCAAATCACCTTTAGCTCCAGCATAAACAAACGTACGAGCAATTCCAATCGCTCCAATAGCATCTAATCGGTCTGCATCTTGAACAACTTGTGCTTCAAGCGTTTTAACAGGTGGGCGATTGCCTCCCTTAAACGAGATGGAAGATATAATTTCAATGATATGCTTACGGTCTACTTCGTTCACATCGGCAAGTAAATTTGATACTTCCGTTAAGCCTTCAGCCTCTGATGAAGCGATTTTATCGTCAACGAGATCATGAACGAGAGCTGCAGCTTTACAGACAAATTCATTCGCGCCCTCTGCCTTAGCAATAACTTCAGCATGTTGGACTACTCTTTTAATATGGTACCAATCGTGGCCACTTCCTTCTTTCTCTAATTTCCGCTTCACATAATGCGTTATGTTATTTAATATCTGATTCATTTACTCATACTCCTGTTCTGTATCAGTCTTTACCAAAGAAAAAGGCCAGCTCTGTGCTGACCTATAACATTTTTTCTATTTCGGCTTTTTGCTTCAGCTCATCTTTCATCTTTTGAACTTTTTCCTGTGTTTTTGTTTCGATTAAGTAGTCCTTTATTCGATCTTTCATTTCATCGAAGGATGGAGGATTCTCAGCATCTTTTGTGAATTGCTCGTCATAGAATGACTTCATTTCTTCCTCAGTCACTTCAGGCTTGGCGATTTTTTCATTTACGAATTTATCAACTACAACGATGTCAGCGTATTGACTTTCCAACTTCTCTAATGTCATTCCTTGTGCTTTCAGCGCTTCATTTAATTCCTTTTTAGTTGAAAACTGAGCTTTAATCTGTTCTAACTCCGTTTGCACTTCTTTCTCAGAAGCTGAGAAACCTTCGTCCTTTGCTTTCTGAAGCAAAAGTTCTTGTCCAATTAAGTTATCCATTACTTCTTCTTCTATCGATTTAGCCACCTTATCATTAGATGGATCTTTCCCACTCATTGTATAGCGAAGCTGTGTTTGTACCAGCATGGAGTTATAATCTTTCCCTTTAATTTCCGTACCGTCCACCGTCGCAACCACTTTATCCTCATCGACCTTCATCGCTTCTAATTCTTTCTTCGTTTGGTCCATTGATGCAGAATCTTCAGAGGTAGTTGTTTCGGTATCTTTCTCGTCGCTGGTGTTAGAACATGCAGCAAGGAGAAGAATGACCACAAGCATTAATAAGCTAAATTGTTTTTTCATGCAGATGATAGACTCCCTTCCAATTGTGACAAATCGTCTGAGTTGATTATATTCGTTATTATAACATTCATAAAAATGCTTTAAGAAGAATATGGGATATTTTTGTTTTTTTGATAGGAAGTTTTCGAAGACATCGGTGCTTCAAAGTGGGGTTCTCTATAGAAAATCTTTTAAAAGCAATAATCTTTTAGAAAGGCTCTTTTCGTAAACATTGTTGCTATAGTGAGTTATTTTCCGCTCCAGGATGCTCGCTTTCCGCGGGGCGGGCGGTGAGCCTCCTCGTCGCTCACGCTCCTGTGGGGTCTCACCTGTCCCGCTAGTCCCGCAGGAGTCGAGCATCCTTCCGCTCCAATCACTAAGATTAGTTTTTTAAAATTATTTCAAAAGCAACAATCTTTTAGAAAAGAGCCTTTAGAAAAGAGCCATTAATTAAGAAAAACCCCTGAAATTCTCAGGGGTTTAATGTACATAATGATATCTTTTTTCTAATAGCTCCTGTATAAATGATACACATACACAAACTGCCCAATAGATAAGTGCGACCAAAATGTACATTGTCATAAAGTCGAACTCTCTGCCTCCTACAATCTTTGCATGGTGAAGCAATTCAGGGACAGTAATAACCGCTGCAAGTGAAGAAGCTTTGATTAAATCCAACATCACATTTGAAAGAGGAGGAATTGCAATCCGCGTTGCCTGCGGAAGGACAACTTCTCTCATCGTCGTCCAGTAAGACATACCGAGCGCAGTAGATGCTTCCCACTGTCCTTTTTCTACGGATGAAAGGGCAGAGCGCTGAATCTCTGCTATATATGCAGCACTGTTTAAGCTAAAGCCAATCAATGCTGAAGTCAGAGCGGAGAATTCAATTCCTACTACCGGAAGTCCAAAATAAAGAATATAAAGAAAGACTAGAATAGGCGTTCCTCTCATAAAGGAAATATATAGTCGAGCAGGATAGCGAAGTGCTTTCCATTTCGACATTCTTCCGAGAGCAAGAAATAGCCCCATTACTAAACCAATGATCATTCCTACAAATGAAATTAAAAGCGTTAGGCCAAGTCCTTGAATAACATACGGAAATGACTTTATCGCAAGACCCGCATCAAATAAGTATTCCCATTGTATATCAAACACTTGGTTTATTCCTCAATATCAAGATCTGGTTTAACAGAAACATTAGCTCCATTAAAGAACTTCTCCGATAATTCTTTAAGAGTTCCGTCATCCTTCATTTCTTTCAGCGTTTCGTTCACTTTGCTTTCTAGCTCACCGCTGTCTTTCTTCATTACTATCGCTTGATTATTTGGATAATACTTAATATCAGGGTGAATTGTTATATTTAAATCAGAAAATGCAGCAAGTGCCAGGGTTTGAAGGTAATAATCATTCAAGATAATGTCTGTACGACCATTGGATACATCTCGTAAATATTGCTCATTTGTCGCATTATCGTAAATCACTTCTTCTGCACCATTCTCACGAGCAACGTCCATATAAATGGTTGTCGATGCACCTGCTGCCTTTTTGCCTTCAAGATCATCAAGTGACTTAATTCCAGATAGATCATCTTTTCTTACAATAGCTGTACCATATGAATATTTAATTGGTTCAGAGAACGTAAATTTCTCTTTTCTTTCATCCGTAATCGTAATATCATTTGCTGCAAGATCAACTTTACCGGAATTAATACTAGTTAACATTCCATCAAAGCCCATTTCCTCAAATTCGATTTCAAGATCAAGACGTTTTGCCATTTCTTTCACGACTTCTACTTCATAACCAGTTACCTGATCAGAACCTTCTTCATAATAAGAAGTAGGATATAGCGTTCCAGATGTTGCAACGACAAGCTTACCTTCTTCTTGAATCTTTTCCCAAGCAGTCTGCTCTTTATCAGCTGATTTATCAGGTTCACTACTACCGTTTGAACAAGCGCTTATGACAAAAACAACGAGTCCTATAAGGAAGACAGGAGCTAGTCGCTTTAGTAAATTAGTCAATTTTTTCACTCTCCTTTAATCTAGTAAACAGTAAAAACATATCATTATGTTACAGTCTATTGCAACCATTACAGCATATCAAACCAAAGACATACTATTCTCATTTTTCCAAACAAAAAGCACTCCACGGTAAGGAGTGCTACAACTGCTCGTCAATTTTCTGATGAAGATAAGTGGTAGCTTGATCAAGGTGTTTAATCGCTTCGCCTGGAAATTTATCACTATCCTTTGCTCGCTTCACGTGGCCATATAAAACAAGGTCTTGTGAATTCATGACGATATCGAGTACTTCCCTTCCAACCTCTTCCTTCTTTTGATCCATATGAATCGCTGTTTTGTATTCACGTACAACTTCTGTTAGAATTTGCAGTCTTTGTAAATCCATCTTCGCTCATCCCTTTTTATCAAGAGTTCATTTTCAAGAATATCATGAATGTTAAAGAATGAACACTTAAGCTATTCAACAAACCGAAGCAAGTCACCATAGATAACTTTATCTGAATAATCAAGTTCGTTTTGAACTTTTCCGAAATATTTGCTGCATTTGTTACGATTTGTTTTCGCACCAGTTTCCTTATTATAACAAGTATTTTTTGTGTATATTAGTCCTTTTGTTACAAAGCTTCCATCTCGGAATATAACAAAGTCTTTCCTTTTCGAGGACAATAAGCTAGTACCGAAATTTAAGCTTGTTCTCTCTTTCACACCTAGCAATTCAAGAATGGTAGGTTTTAAGTCAACTTGACCGCCTACTGTTTCAAATACTTTTCCTTCCTCACCAGGTATATGGATGATAAGCGGAACTTTCTGTAGTTGAACGTGTTCGACTGGCCCGATTTGTTCTCCAAAGTAATCGCCAAGTGCTTCGTTATACGTTTCGGATAGCCCATAATGATCACCATAAAGAACGAAGATCGAATCCTCATAAAGTCCTGCAGCTTTCATTTCTTCAAAAAATCGCTTAATGGCTTCATCTTCATAACGAATTGTTGCAAAATAACGGTTCACTACTTCCTCCTGCGTTTCGGGAATTGAAATCATCCGATCTTTCTCTTCTAATAAGTACGGAAAATGGTTCGTAAGGGTTAAGAACTTTGCTGAATAAGGCTCTTTCAAGTCTTTAAGATATGGGATAGATTGTTCAAAAAACGGAATATCCTTTAACCCATAGTTAATTGAATTCTCATCAGTGACTTCAAAATCTCTTTTGGAATAATACCGATCATATCCAAGCGTCTTATACATGTCTTCTCGATTCCAGAACTCTCGGTCATTACCATGAAAAGAATTCGTTGAATAACCAGCCGAGTTCAACGTCTCTGGTAGGGAGAAGAATTCGTTCTCTGGTTTCCTAACAAAAACAGATCCGCCAGAAAGCGGGTACAAGCTAGTATCAATCATAAATTCAGCGTCAGACGTCTTACCCTGAGCTGTTTGATGATAAAAGTTAGGAAAGAAATAGCTATCTTCCTTCAACTTGTTAAGGAATGGAGTTGCTTGTTTGCCTTCCATACTCTCATCAAGCATAAAAGCCTGTGTCGATTCAAGTGAAATAATAATCAAATTCTTCCCTTTTGCAACTCCTTCATATGGAGAAGCTTTAATTTTCTTATTATCGACATACTGTTGTATTTCAGAAATATCCGTATCATCAGCAAAAACACTTGTAATAGAAGTAAATGAATTAAATAAAATATCATATGCATGATAAGAATACGATCCAAGTGATTTAACGAATAGTTCTCGATCATAGGATTTTTCGAAAAGTAACGGATTCATTAGGAGAGCTATAACAGTAGTTCCGAGTAAGATAGATACTCCAGTAGCAGCCGTTCGCTTTTTAAGTTTTGCGGAAAGTACACTTGAACTTAGCTTCTGTCTTCTAATAACCCAGAATAAGATGACTGAATCAAGTATAAGAATGGGATCATAGATATTAAGTAATTCAACTGTACTCTGACTTAGTCCCCCAACATTCCCAAATTGAAAAAGAACTGGTACTGTAATAAAATCTATGTAGAAGCGATAATAAAGTATATTCCCATAAAGAATAGCAGACAAAATAAAATAAACTGCAAGCATCAGGCCTGGTTTGGAATGCTTTCTAAATAGCCCTATACCTAGCAGTAATACAATCGATCCTATCGAATTAATCAAAAGAAAAACTTCTTCTCCTGCACCTCTAAGTGTAAATGAAAATTCAAATCGATAAACAAGGTACGTTTTCAGCACTAGCAGCGCTACTAATAGTAGATAAAACCGCCAGACTGAGGTTGCTTGTCTTTCTTCTAAATCCATAGTTCCTCCACCCCTTACATCTCCCTAACTCATCCTTATGTGATTCTCTCTCTCTTTACCACTAAACATCGTCGACCAAACAGTAACTCACTTTTTCTTCTTACTAATTGATACGGCCTAATTAGCCATAAAGTTTCAAATCAATAAGAAAAAACTAGAGCAATAACACCAAACGCAATCAAAAACAGCCCTACTGTTACACAAGTTACCGTTACAATCCACCACGGAATTGAATCAAGCGCTTTTGTTTCGATAAAGAAAAAAATACTCTCTCTCTTATTTGAAGCTTCAGATGCTCTCGAATGGTCAGCTGTTTCCGACTTCATTGCCTCTAAACGATGGAACAAAAACCGAGGACTTCCTACAATCACTACCCCCGCCACCCAAAAAATTAACGCTATCGTCCAACCCATCATAAACCCGCCTTTCAATTAAAGCATGTTTGTACTGTAGTATGAACGACTTAACCCAAAAAAACACCTCCAAGCTGAAGGTGTTTCAAATAATAATTCTTTCAGGCTTTGTATAGATGTTAAATCCGCCTTTTCGTATGAAGCCTACTGTTGTAATCTCAAGATCTTCAGCTAATTGAAGGGCTAGATCAGTTGGGGCAGATTTGGATAGAAGTATACCAATTCCCATTTTGGAAAGCTTTATGACTACTTCTGATGATATTCTCCCGCTAAAAGCAACGGAAAGTTCAGAGGGATGAATATGGTGGCGAAGAGCAAAACCATACAATTTATCAAGCGCATTATGACGACCAATATCAGTGCGAGAAGCAATCATTTCATCACCTTTAAAAATAGCCGCATTATGAACGCCACCAGTTGATTTAAAAGTTGTTGATTGTTCTTGAAGTTTCTTCATATTAGCGAGACAGTTATTAGCTGTTAGCGTAGGTGCGCGCATAATCGTTCTAGCCGTTCGAGAGTCGCTCTCCAAATAAAAGTGTCTGCTTTTACCACAGCAGGAGCTGATTACGCGCTTTGTATATGTTTCAGATGCAAGAGACATCGTGACTGACGCTTTTACATTTACGACACCTTGACCCTCATTGAACAGCATCTCTTCCACATCTCGATAAGATCGAATCACGCCCTCTGAAGCGAGGAATCCAATCACCATATCTTCTAGATGGTCAGGCGTGCAAACGACCGTCGCAAATTCAACCTGATTAATTCGAATCGTGAGCGGTTTTTCTAATGCAATGGTATCTTCTTGTTCAATAAATTGCCCGTCCAGATAGCGAATAACGTTGCGTTCTGTTGTGTGTCTGTTCATTTCCTTCTCCATCATTACCCACCAATGAATGACATTTCAATTTTTTCACGGTTCGCTACGCCTTCTTCAGTTCGTTCATCGGAATATCGATCTTGGCGACCATTCCACAATTCTGTAAGCATTGTTTGCATCTCATCATCTGTTGCACCATTGCGCATTGGATTACGAAGACTTGTCCCTCGTGAAGCAAATAGACATGTATATAGTGCTCCATCAGCGGATAACCTTGCTCTTGTACAGCTTGAACAAAACGAATCACTTACCGAAGAAATAACACCTATCTCACCAGCACCATCACTGAATTGATAACGACTAGCTACCTCTCCAAAATAGGCTGCTTCAATTGGCTGAAGTGGATATACTTCTGAAATGGACTCGACAATATCTTTTTTACTCATTACATGATCGAATTTCCAGCCATTTGAGTTCCCTACATCCATGTATTCAATAAATCTAACAATATGGCCACTATGGCGGAAATACTCTGCCATTGGAACAACTTCATGATCATTGATTCCTTTTTGAACGACCATATTGATTTTTACTTTGAGGCCAGCATCTGACGCGGCTTGAATGCCTTCTAATACAGGTTTGATCTTCGTACCTCTACCGTTCATTTTGCCGAACGTTTCATCGTGAATTGCGTCAAGACTTACATTAACTCGTGTTAACCCTGCCTGCTTTAATTTCATTGCATGCTTTTTTAATAATGAAGCATTTGTCGTAAGCGCTATATCTTCAAGTCCGTCGATATCAGATAACATGCCCACAAGGACAGTGAGATCTTTTCTAAGAAGTGGTTCTCCCCCGGTCAAGCGTATCTTTTCAACACCCATTCCAACGAAGAGCCGTGCAAGTCGAGTGATTTCTTCAAATTGAAGGAGACTCGTTTTAGGAAGAAATTCATAATCAGGGCCGAATGTCTCCTCAGGCATACAGTAACGACATCGGAAGTTGCATCGATCTGTTACAGAAATGCGTAGGTCCCTTAGAGGGCGGTTAAGTTGATCGAGTACGAGTGATTCTGTAGACATCAGCCTTGCTCCTTTCAAATCAATGATTAAGGCTAATGTTAACGTTTATGAACACTTTTTTCCAGTATTAAAGCGCAAAGTAGACATTGTTGATTTATGATGGGTTAATTTCCGCTCCAATTGTTAAATTTGGTAGTTCATTTAAAAAGAATTATTTCAAAAGCAAAAAATGTTTACGAAACGAGCAGTACTCTTCCAATCATTTCATTATGAGATACTAGGCATCTCTTTTGCTTGTTGAAGTACTTCTTCTGGTACTGTTATTTCTTCTATTTCGTTGTAGTTCTCAAAACGCGAATCCATTTCCATTAACATAGAGATCGTTTCATCTTCCATTGTCATGTCACTATCCATTTTCATTTGGAATTCCTTTGTTAGAAAATCATCTTTTCCAATTGTGAGAGTATATTCTATTTCATTCACTTTCATTTGCTGAGTAGCTCCCTGAAGCACTTCACTTTGTGCACCCATATTCTCAACAGTTTTGTCTAACAATTCCTGATACTTCTCTCCAGACGCTTTCATTGTCATAACATATGTATCATCATTTTCTGTTAGGGTAAATTCGTCAACATACTCTTTAAGCATGTTCATTTGTTCAGAAGGATCCGCTTGAGATTGCTGCATGGTGAGGAGGGTATCCGTCATTTCATCTGGGAATTCCATCCACTGTTCTCTCTGCTTCATGAAAAAACCTTCTTCTGTAAAATACGACTCCATTTGCATAGACTCACCGTGTGTTTTCATATCAATCATCTGGTGAAAAGCCATTGGATCCATCACCATATCAGAATTGATCTTACTCGTAACCTCCATCTCTTCTTCACCAGAACGAATGGTTTGGTTCATGTTTGCCATCATCTTAAAGCTAGTGACATTTTCCTGAGCAGCAATTGATTTATCGAATACTTCTTGCGCATTGATCCCCTTATCTACACTAATTTCTCCTCCAGAATCCGTTGTGCCACTACAGGCTGCTAGAACAACAAATAGCGTTACGATCAATGAATACATCTTTAATTTCATTTCATCACTCCTTTGTATCTAATACGAAAGAGTTCCGTTAAGGTTTCAACTAACACAAAAAAACTGGCTTTTTTTCAGCCAGTTCAGCTTATTGATTTTGTATAGCGATCCGCAACGCTGCTTGCCCCATATGATTCTGGTTTAATTCTTGCAATATAACCAACCGACGTTACCCAGCCTACAACTTCCTGTATCACTTTACGAGTTTCTCCCTGTTTACCTACATCGAGATGGATCTCAATTGGCCATTTCTCAAGCAAAGCTGAAAATCCCTCTTCCTTTAGCAACTCCATTAGTTCAAGGCTCATTTCAGTTTCCTTATAGATGCGATGCCTAAGCTCATGGATCGGTTTATGCTTCACTTTTCGATAGAATATCCTTGCTCCTTTACCAACACGGTGAATGATGAGCGCTGTTACGAACTGGGTCGTTTTTCGACTAGTTTGAGAATCTGTCCCAATTACAATCCTATATTTGCCTTTCGGATCTTCTTCTGTATACCTTTCAATAAGCTGAGTGACTTGATCTATTGTTACTTTTCCAGCTGTAGGACTAATAAAATCCATATGGTTCCCTTCCTTCTTCAGGATAGTAGTTAGTACTATATTTATTCAAAAGATGAAAAATATGTACGTCAGAACCGAAAACTCTACTAATTATAAAGACTTTTGTCTTCTATTTCTCCATTTAACTGGTGAACAATTAATTCAGAGGGACGTTTTTCATCACAAATCTCTCTTCCATATTGATAGGCTTCTTCCTTTGTTTCAAAGGTTTTGGTTGCTTGTTCAGCATCTTCATTCTTAAGCTCCCATTTACCATTCTTTCCGCTTTGTACATGATAAACTGTTTTCATATTAATTCCCTCCTCAAACTAATAATTCCTTTAAGCTTAGGTACTGAAACCAGCAACTATGCTTTGGAAAACATCAGAATATCAGCAGGCTGCTTCTCGATAAATGTATGAATCGTTTTAAATCCTTCTTTTTCTTTCGAGTAGAAGGTTCTACTTGAGATGGGTCTTCTTGCTGACCATTGAATGGATAAAGGATTCTGCCAGGAATCATGCGTGATCAATTCCTGTTTGTAATAATAATGATTGCCACTTGGGTAGCGCTCACAGATATATCGAACTGTATGTTTGGTATGCACTTTACTCACTCCTTTTAGAAATGCTTACAGTATTAACAACCGTAGACAAAAACATCCGCAGCGATTTACGCTGCGGAGCTTTTTACTTACCGTCTTTTAATAGAATAACGTTAAGCGCAGGGTCACCATCAAGAAAGCCAATTGCGATAGCCGTATAATTGACGCCGGCTTCAACTGGTACATTAGGAAGATCTAGAACAGATGTATCACTTCCTGTTGCACGAACTTCAAGGTTGTATGAATCTGGGCTAACCGTTTGATAATCTGAATTTTGTCCGAAGGCAAGGTTTTTAATTAACACATCGCCATCCTTAACCGCAATATCTACAGGAGGCGCATCAGGAGAAGCGTGAACTGCTCTTAGTCCACCTTTATCACCTGACCCTTTTTGATCTTCAAGTGCGAGTACCGATAGATTATCTAATTTCCCAATAGCTACAACGGAATAATTTTTACCTGCCTCTACAGATAATTTCTGCTCAAGAACAGGCTTTCCTTCACCATTTGCAGAAGAAGCATAAATTTGAACCGTTTTCTCTCCTGGTGCTAATGCTGCATAATCAGTCACATCTTTGAAGGACGCTCCTTTAAAGGCTGGCTTTCCATCAACATAAACATCAACTGATGGAGCATCAGGTGAAGCGTGAATCACTCGAACGTTAGCAACATTGCTGTTCTCAGCTGCAAGACTTTGAGGTGATGCAGTTACGAAAAGTACTGCGAACATTAGGGCAGAAAGAATCCATTTCATTTCATCACTACCTTTTAATTTATTGGAAGACCTGCCTATTTTTTTACAGAGATAAAGTAATTATTCATTAATTCTCATTTCAATATAAAAACAGACCTCTTAAAGATCTGTTCACGAATGATCATTATAGCTCACAAGACGGATTGTTTTTGAAAACCAGAAACCCTTGAACGCTCGAACATACGCTAATGTTCCGCATACAGTATTACAAGAATACAGTCAAAAAGGATGTGAAAACATGCCGGCATTAGTCGGAGCAATCAAAGTTAATACAATCGGAAGCAGTGGCGTCTTTCACGTCGGTGATGTGTTTATTGTATCTCCTACCAGTGCTATCCGAACCTTTGCAGGTGCGGGGTCATTTAATACTGGTAATGGACTGAACGTAAGCAGTTCATATAGTGTAACAAGCGTAAATGACAGTGATGTTGCTGATCAAAATGTTGTCGCAAACATTTAACAGGGCATTCACCTACTTTTGTTCCCTCGCATACAGTAGAATATACATTTTGATACGGGAGTTGGTGGTCAATGTATCCAAACGATAATATTTACGGGATCCTGCAACGGATGCAACAACACATTGAACAACAAAACCATCGAATCAAAATGCTTGAAAATATGGTAGATGATTTAAAGGACGGTTATGAACAATTATCGAAAGCACCAAAAACGAACATAGAAAAAATTGAATACAAATTCGATCAATTAAAAATAGAACGACTAGATGGAACGCTTAATATTGGACTCACCCCTAATGGTGGTGCTGATATGCTTGAGGATTTCACAGTGAATGGTACAAATGGAATGCATCCCCCTTCACTAGCCCCAGAGACCATACAATCCATTCAGCAAAATGTAAATTCATATATGCAGAATGGCGCACTAAAACAACTAGGAGAACTTGAGCAAAAATACAATTATCCTCTTGACGATCCCTATAGACAATTTATTTTAGATGACATTCAAAAACAATTAGATCAGCGAATTAATTATTACCTTAATCAGCAAACAAACCGTTCACCTAATACATCTCCACAAGAACTATCAGAAGAGATAGAGAACAAATTAAAACGAGATATTATAAATGGAATGGAAGCCTTCATTAAAAATTTACCTAAAAGGACTGATTGATTATGAACTACACTGTCATTAACAGAGGCCTTTCGGTGGGAAATATTACGGTAACTGCTGTAGCAAGTTCCTCGATATTGCTTGTAGGTGATACAGAATCGATTGCTTGCTCATCTATTTTCGACACTCCTCCAGAATCTTTAATTGTCACAAGACCTTTCGTACCACTATCATCTTGATTATGTATAGTCGATCTTCTTTAGTTAACTGGATCAACATTTTGTCCGTGGATAGTTCTGGGACAGTGCAAATTGGTGACAGTAATCAAATTACACCTGAAACCAAGATTTTTGCTATACAAAGAGAAAAGCCGATCTTTAAAGGAAATGAGTATGAAGACCTCTCACCCTTTTCTATCTATAGCCAGCAACTACCAATTCCACTTCTAACAGAAGCCATTAACCATGTGACAGTTCACGAGAATCCCGTTATTAAAGTAAACAGCATTCAGGTACTTGGGGTTGCAGCTTCAGGAGTTATTCATGTAGGGTCAACTAGAACAATTCAGTCAGAATCGAGAGTTAAAAACATTCGACAGTTTTTTACCGATCCGAGCGAAAGTCATGAATAACAAGAACGCATCGTTATAAACAGACATACAATACGGTATTACGATCATTGCAAAGGATGTTCATCATGCCTTCAATTGTAGGACCAGTCAAAATTAACAGTGCGGGCGGCGTCGTTAACTTTGGAGATAGCTTTAATACAACACCTAAATCAACTGCCAAAACATACGCTGGTTCAGGTGCATTTAATACAGGCGATTTTCATGTAGTGAACAACGGCTTTAGTTTAACCAACTCACTTGATCCTGACGTAGCTGATCAAGATATCACCGCTAACAACTAGGGAGCTGAAAATTCGTGAATTTCTTTGTGAATCAAAACATCGTTATTCATCAATTAAGAGTCGAAGGAATTTCGAATTCTTCAGTCCTTCAAATTGGAAGTGCAGGTATTATTAAACCACTTTCAAATTTATATAACACGGGTGCCTACACGGAACCTGCTCCTGAACTTGAAGCTACACAAAGTGAAACAACAACTTACGTACCATTAGCGCCACCAACATAGAAATAGCCGCCAAATGGCGGCTATTTCTATGTCCTAATTCTTTTAATGGAAAGCTTGCTTTGCACCTGAGAAAACTACGATTTCGTGTTGCTTTTTTTCTTTTGACTCGTTTCCGTATCAGCAGTCTCAGTTTGTGAAGAATCCTCATTATTGGAAGATTGCTTTATGCTAACATTGGAAGAATCATTAGATGAATTACTAGTACTTTCTTTAGCTCCACTACCTTGATTCTTGCCATTACCTTCTTTACTGCTTGTTGTCTCATTGCTCTGATTGCTTTCACTTTCTTCGTTATTTCCTCCACCTTCATTGCTACCGCTATTATCGTTTGTTTCGCTACTCTGATCTCCACCGTTATTGGAAGATGTATTCCCATTTCCGCTCTGTTCGTTGCTACTACCGGTATCAGATTCTTCATCAGTTTCACCAGTGCTACCACCATCGTCGTTGTTATCTGCATTGGTGTCACCCGAACTAGTGTCGTCTGAGTTACCCGCATTATCTTCTTGAGTTTCCTGTTCGCTTTCCTGCTCTGAACCATCTGTCGATTGAGGTTCTTCTTCTACAGGATCTTGTTCTTTATTTACTTCTTCCGTAGCAGGTTCTTTCTTCTTTTCTTTTTCAGGTTCTTTCTTATCAGGTTTTTCTTCAGGTTGATCTACCTTATTATCTTCTTTAGTCGATTCTTTTTTATCCGGTTCTTGTTCTTTAGTTGGTTGATCAGAAGAATGTTTCTTATCCGGTTTTGAATCGTTAGAGTTATTTTCCTTCTCTTTCTTTACTGGTTCCTGTTTCTTCGGTTCTGGTATAACAGCTTTTTTCGGTTCTTCACCTTTGAAATACAATTCTTTAATGATCTCGCTAGACGGTGTTTTTTCATTCGCACGTAATCCAGTATTCTTGTCAATTTTTAGTTCAACGACTGATTCAGGTTTTTCAAAAGGCACCGTTTCTTTCCCTTCTGAAACCTTGCTCATAATATGTTGGAAGAGGAGTTTGGCAATATCATCATCTTTCTTATGAATGTAGCTCTCTTGCGTTGTTTCATCGTAGCCTGTCCAAACAGCAGCAGTGTAGTTTGTCGTATAGCCCGAGAACCATGCATCCGATGTACCATCGCCATGGATTTCTTCAGGTAAATTGGTTGTTCCGGTTTTACCAGCAATGTCGAGTCCTTTTACCGCTGCTTGCATACCAGTTCCGTCTTCTACAACCGTTCTAAGCATATCCGTTATCATGTAGGCTGTACCTTCGTTCATCACACGATTAGGTTCGGATGTTAAAGCTAATTCTTTTCCATTTGGATAAACTACTTTTTCTACACTATACGGTTCATGGAACGTACCGCCTGATCCGAATGCAGCATATGCACCCGACAGCTGAAGTGGCGAAATACCTTTTGCGAACCCTCCAATTGCATAGGAAGGATACGTTTTGTCGATTGTTATTCCTAGCTTTTTAGCAAAAGCCTGCGCCTCTTCTCCACCAACTTCCATAAATGCTTTGATGGCAGGAATGTTGTAAGACCATTGCAATGCTTCACGGATTGAAACACTCCCCTGAAATTCATCGTTCCAATTGCTAAATTCTTTCCCGTTAAGCTCTAGTTCTTCATCGATAAATTGTTTATTTGTAGACCATTTTTGTTTTTCAATACCAGGCGCATAATCAAGGATAGGTTTAATCGTTGACCCTGGTGATCGCTGTAATTGTGTAGCATAGTTAAAGCCTTTTTGGACATCATTTTCACCAGTTTGACGGTTGCCACCTATAGCTCTAATTGCTCCTGTTTGTGTATCTAAAAGAGAAATACCCGCTCTAAAATCATCATCTGGATAGTTAACGGCACTATCAGTTGTCAAAGCATTGTCCACAATTTTTTGCGCGCCCTGATCTAAAGTTGTGTAAATTTCTAACCCACCTGAGTAAAGCGCTTCTTCGGAAATTCCAGCTTTCTCTAAATCGCTAATGACTTGATCAATAAAGGCATCATTTGTTGTTGGCTGTTTTTTCTGTTCAACAATTATATCCTTTATGGAGATAGATGCTGCTTCTTTCCTTTCACTTTCAGAAATAAAGCCATGTTGCTCCATCAAACTTAACACAGTTGCGCGTCGCTCACTTGCAAGTTCAGGGTGCTTGTATGGGTCATAACCTGATGGTCTCTGAGGCAAACCTGCAAGAAGAGCCGCTTCCCCTGTGGTTAATTCATCTAGTGATTTGTTGAAATATACATCAGCTGCAGTTGCAACCCCGTAAGCACCCTGCCCGAAGTAAATTTTATTTAAGTACATGCTAAGAATTTCTTGTTTTGAGTACTTTTTCTCTAATTGAACTGCTAGATAGGCTTCTTGTACTTTACGCTTCATAGTCTTCTCGGGTTCAAGCAGCATGTTCTTCACTACTTGTTGAGTAATAGTGCTTGCACCTTCAGCTCCAAAACCTTCTTTAACGTTCGCAATAACGGCTCCGCCTATGCGTTTAATGTCGACGCCATTATGCTCGAAGAACCTAACGTCCTCCACTGCAATAAACGCATTGACCACACCATCAGGAATCTCATCAAACGCAACTATTTTTCGGTGTTCCTTCCCCACAATATCTTTAATTTTATTTCCTTCTGCATCATAAAGTGTAGATGATTGCGGTAAATTCAATTTATTTTCTTCAAGCGCTGGCGCTTTATCTATATAAGCATAAGTTTGATAACTACCGAACGACAAAACGAATATCATTAAGAAAGCAACTAATAGTAGAACGTTACGTGCAAAATGTTTCTTTGTTTTCACTTTCGTTTGACCTTGCTCACGGCTATTATCATTTATTTTTTTCCCCATAATAATCCCCCTTATTTCAAATCCCATAAAGGGTTGTTACCCAAATGTTTCAAATTAAAAACATCATGTACGAGATAGAAACATTTTATTAACAACTTTCATATAGTAGTAACGTCTAATAAGGGGGAATGTATTTGGATATGAATAGGACACAAGTGTTGTTGTCATGGGGTTACACATTTCGAAATCACCTTACTTCCAGTTTCATTTCAAATGAAATAAAAAATAAATTAATTTCTAATACAGAAGAATGGCTTCAGGAGTTAGAACTTCGAACAGGAGTAATTGATAAAAATGTTTATAAAAAAGCGCAAAGACTATATGATGAATTTCAAGCCGCTTCAAGAGTACAACAAACTGTTCCAGTAGGTGGTCACACACTCCCTCCTCTCCCTTATGCTTACAATAGTCTTGAACCTTCTATCTCTGAACGAATTATGAGACTACACCATGATATCCATCACCAAAGCTATGTAGATGGCTTAAATAAAGCAGAATTAGCTTTACAAGAAGCAAGAAAAAACGAAAACTTCGACTTAATTAAACATTGGGAACGTGAATTAGCTTTTAACGGTGCAGGTCATTATCTCCACACGCTTTTTTGGAGGATCATGAGTCCAAATGGGGGGACACCCACAGGGAGAATTGTAAAAGAGATTAAAAAAAGCTTTGGAAGCTTTAATCAATTTAAACAACAGTTTACAAATGCCGCTAATAAAGTAGAAGGTTCAGGTTGGGCGATTCTCGTATGGTCACCTGTTTCGAGAAGACTTGAAATTCTTCAGGGAGAGAAACATCAGAATTTAAGCCAGTGGGACGTTGTTCCATTGCTAGCCCTTGATGTTTGGGAACATGCCTATTATCTTCAATATGAGAATAACCGAAAGCAATATATCGACAATTGGTGGAAAGTGGTGAACTGGGAAGAAGTCAATAAACGTTTCGAGAAAGCAAGAACGATTACATGGGAACCGTTTTAACACAATGCAAAAAGCAAAGGTGATTAGGCCTTTGCTTTTGCATTTTTTATTCTTAGACATTCTCCATTCCATTAACGATAGGGACCATACCCGTATGGCGGTCGTCCACCATAATATCCTGGATAGCCGTAGCCCTGGTATCCGCCGCCATAACCTGGAGGATAACCATACCCACCTCCTGGATAGCCGTAGCCGCCATATATCCCTGGTATGACAAGAGCTCCCAATAAACCTCCCGCAAGACCACCAGCAAAAGCAGCGCCAATGATTGGAAATGGTCGTTCATAAGGGTACTGCCTCATTTCATGAGATAGTCTGGTATCCGGATAAGCACTATGATAAATCCCTTGCATGGGAATGTAATTATTCATATGTGTCCTCCCTTTCCTGATGGGCATCATGATAATTGCCTACAGTATAAGGTATGGTCATATGCTATATCGGGAAGGGACATTAGCGGAGAAACCGCAATTCTTCTTAATTTAGAAACGTGGCCAATACACGCTAAACCAAACCACTAGGATCCCTGAAGCAAATAAATATAACTCTGGTGTTTGTGAGATATAGACGAAATAGTCAATGAGACTATGTCCAATAATAATTAAATTAAGTTCAAGAATTAACGTCACACCACCTGCAACAGAGAGTCCAAAACCGACGAGAAAAATGAAGAAGCGCACGATCATATGCTGCAGGCAATTCTTCTTTGTTTCATACCGGCCTGTCCCTCCTCACTCGTTTACTACTCATCCTATTGAAGAAGAGACATAATTATGCTCGTCAAGCCGTTTTACTTTCGTTTTTTGTACATACATGCTAAAACCAAAAGGTAAACTACATTGTATTGAAAGGAGGAGTAAGCATGATTGAAAAAGTTGAACAAGCCGTTCAACAGAACTGGGTGCCTTCATTTCGTTTTGAAAAAAATGAAACTGCCCCATTTACACCTTTCACGAAAGATCTTAGCAAAGCGAAAGGCGTCGTCATTACAACTGGCGGAGTATATGTTAAAGGTCAGACACCTTTCAATGATAACTATGGATTAGGTGATCCATCTTATCGAGAAATTCCAGTTAGTACAGATCTTAAAGACGTGTCCTTTTCTCATGAACATTATGACCAAACAAATGTAAGGCAAGATCCAAACATCCTTTTCCCACTAGATGTGATGAAAGAGCTACAATCAGAAGGACGCATCGGTGAACTTGCCAATACGCACTACAGCTTTATGGGTTATATCCCAACACCTCACCCACTCAAAAACGTAACAGCTAAAGAGGTGGCTACTAAACTCCTTCAAGAAAACGTAGACTTTGCCTTATTGGTCCCTTCATGACCAGTCTGTCAACAGTCGGCCGGTCTGGTCGCACGCGTACTTGAAGAACACGGCATCCCGACAATTGCCCTTACAATGTCAAAAGAAATCAGCGAACAAGTCAACATCCCTCGTTCCCTCTACAACCGCTTCCCATTCGGCAGCGCAGTAGGACAACCAGGCAACAAAGAACAACACAAACAAGTCCTAAACAAAGCCCTCGACACACTAGTCGAAGTAACAGAAGCCGGCAAAGTAGAAGAATCTGGGATTAAATTTAAATAACGAAAAGCGGAAACGAGCGTTTAGAAACGGAGATATTGGAGCTCTTGAACTAGAACACGCTTTTTGTGTTCTGGTGAAAGAGTGAAATATCGTAGTTTCTGCGAGTTGCAGCTGGATCTCATGAAAAGCGGAAGTGGGCGGTTAGACCCGGCAGGCACTGGAGCCCCCCCAAATTGAACACGGTCTTTGTGTTCGAGTTGGGGGGTGAAGTGACCGAGGGTCTGCCCACTGCAGCTGGATCTAACGAAAAGCGGAAGTGGGCGGTTAGCCTCGAAAAGCGCTGGAGCCTTCCAAAAAGAACACGCTCTTTGTGTTCATTTTGGGAGGTGAAGCGATCGAGAGGCTGCCCACTGCAGCTAGATCTAACGAAAAGCGGAAGTGGCCTGTTTAAATCCGCAGGATGTTGGAGCCCATGAGACTGAGACGCTTTTTGTCTCATTCGATTGGGTGAAACAGCCGGAGGATTTGGCCACTGCAGCTAGATCTAACGAAAAGCGGAAACGAGCGTTTAGAAACGGAGATATTGGAGCTCTTGAACTAGAACACGCCTTTTGTGTTCTGGTGAAAGAGTGAAATATCGTAGTTTCTGCGAGTTGCAGCTGGATCTAATGAAAAGCGGAAGTGGGCGGTTAGACCCGGCAGGCACTGGAGCCCCCCCAAATTGAACACGGTCTTTGTGTTCGAGTTGGGGGGTGAAGTGACCGAGG
>NZ_JAFKOI010000019.1 GCF_017303315.1 Bacillus sp. NTK071 | reverse complement strand
AATACAAAGTGGATGGGATCTCAACTGGAAAAATATTGAACAAACCATAACAGAACGATCATTTCATACTCTATGTTTCCATTAGCTTGACGGCTATGGAGGCTCACCGCCCGCCCCGCGGAAAGCGAGCATCCTGCAGCGGAAATCAAACGCTATACAGTAAAAGCAACAATGTCTACGAAAAGAGCCTTTTATTTTCACTAAATTAGTCATTATAGGTTCACATTAGCATAAATTTTTTGAGACTATTTCATATTAGGACTTGTGTCCGTTCTACTTCCTATCTACTATTAAGGTATGGCAATTGTCATAACCATAAAGAATTGGAAGGGGAACATTAATGTACAATATTTTACTACAGTCTCATGCGGGGTCATGGGCGATTCTTGTTCTACTATTAGTTATCAGTTATTTTGCCCCTAATCAAAAAATCACGCCGATGATTCAGCGTTTATTCTACCTGATTATGATTATTACTGGGGTTAGTATGTTAGTGATGATCGGTTTCCCACTGCTCTATGTATTCAAGGGTATCCTAGCAATTGTCCTAATTGGATTTATGGAAGTCGTTGTAGGGAGAAGAAAGCGTTCAGAATCAACAAAAGTTTACTGGATCGCGGTTATTGTACTTCTTCTAATTATTCTTTCAATCGGATACGACATAATCTAGTAAGTAACAGGATATGAAAAAAACGAACAAAAGCGACGGCCGATTATGGCCGTCGCTTTTGTATCATCTAGCTGCAGTGCCCAGCCTCTCGACCGTTTCACCATACAAAATGAATACAAAAGGCGTGTTCTTTTTGTATGGTTCCAACGCTTGTCGAGGCTAAACGGGCACTTCCGCTTTTGTATCGTCTAGCTGCAGTGCCCAGCTTCTCGATCGTTTCACCATTTAAAATGAACACAAAGAGCGTGTTCTTTTTAAATGGCTCCAACGCTTGTCGAAGCTAAACGGGCACTTCCGCTTTTGTTATTCCCAGGGTTTTTGGGTGGTTAGGAGGCCGGCTAGTTCTTTACTTGCTTGACGGTGTTCACGGCGTTTTTGGGCACGGGCTGGTGCAGTTTCGTGAAGGTTCTTTTCTTCTTCTGTTTCAGGTATTACTTTTGGAACGCTAAGTGGGTTTTTATTTTCATCAAGGGAAACGAATGTAAGGAAAGCTGTAGCTCCAATCTTTCGTTCGCCAGATAAAAGATGCTCTGCGATTACTTTTACAAACACTTCCATCGAAGATTTACCGGTAAACGTAACATATGCTTCAAGACAAACAGAGTCGTCTGGAGTAATTGGATAGAGGAAATCAACTGAATCAGTTGAGGCCGTTACGACTTCACTCCGGCAATGACGCATGGCTGCTATTGATGCGATGTCATCGATGTCCCTCATGAGCTGGCCGCCGAAAAGAGTTTTGTGATTGTTCGTTGCTTCAGGGAATACGTGGCTTGTTTTGACAACACGTGATTCGCGAATATATTTGTTTTCCATGGTTGTCTCTCCTTTAAGTATGCATTTCTTGTAGTCTATCTTTACTATGCCCTTGAATTAGTATTGAAAAACCTTTCTCAGAATGAGTATGGAAAAAGAATTTATTTACCCTTCTCCATTAAATCTCATCTAGTTGTATAGAAAAAGCCTAAATTACCACAAACTCATTAAGCTTCTAATGATTGGGGATGTTAAGAAATGAAAGGAGTGTGAGTCGATGAGAATGTTCTTATGTGTCCTATTATTCATTACCTTACTTCCCAATCAAGTGTCAGCTGAAAGTACCAAAGGTGATAGAGAGCTTGCAATTGTGATTGATGACTTTGGGAATAACATGGGTGGTACGGATGAAATGCTAAAGCTTCCCGTTACTTTGACGGTTGCGATTATGCCATTTCTCGAAACCACTGAGCGTGATGCTAATCTTGCTCACAGTCTTGGGCATGAAGTGATTGTCCATGTTCCAATGGAGCCAATTAAAGGCAAGAAAAGCTGGCTTGGACCAGGGGCTATAACAACAAATTTATCTAATGGAGAGATTAGAAAGCGTATTAATGCTGCTATTGATGCTGTGCCACATGCAGTTGGAATGAATCATCATATGGGTTCAAAAGCAACAGCTGATGAGCGGGTTATGAGAATTGTACTAGAGGTTTGTCGTGAAAGAGGTCTTTATTACCTTGATAGTAGAACAACCGATAAAACCGTGATCCCAGAGTTATCAGAAGAAATCGGAGTTCCGTATCTTGAAAATGAACTGTTCTTTGATGACGTTTATACAATTCGACATATGAGTAGAAAGGCGCAGGAGCTCGCTGAACGCTTGAAAGATAATGATGCTCATATAGCCATTGGACACGTAGGTATCGCTGGCGAGAAGATGGTAGCTGTTCTAACCGAGTATATCCCGATCTATAAGGATGATGCTGTTATTGTGAGGTTATCCGAGATGATTCCTGGATTTGAGATGATTGATGAAAGCATGCCATAAAAAAACTTTCATGTCTTTTACTTTAATGTTAACTTATTAATTATATTGGTTAACATTAAAGGGGGGAGAAGAATGAGAAACACGAATAAGCTTCGAATGACGATAGTATGTGGAATCTTTGCAGCCATAACATCAATCCTTGCCCAAATTGAAATTCCACTACCTCTTGTTCCTATAAGCGGTCAGACACTAGCTGTAGGGTTAACGGCTACTATTCTTGGTAGCCGTTACGGTGCTATAACCATGATTTGTTATGCTGCACTTGGAGCAATTGGGCTACCTGTATTTGCACAAGCAAAGGGAGGACTAGGCGTCCTGTTTGGCCCAACAGGAGGATATATCTTTGCTTTTATTGTAGCAGCTTATATAACTGGACTAATTCTAGAAAAAACATCTTTTTCGTTTACGAACGCTCTCATAGCGAATACCGTTGCTATGGTCTTGATCTTATGTCTTGGAACAATTCAGTTAAAATTTGTTGCAGAATTATCTTGGAGTGATGCATTTGTTTTTGGGGTTTATCCTTTTATTATTGTGGGTTTAATCAAGGCATTTCTTGCTAGCTGGTTAGGAATAACGGTACGTAAACGACTTGTTCAAGCAAGGTTATTACAAAGTAATCGTCCATCTGCTCGGGTGTAAAGTGATCTAATTACGCTTCTCGCACGTTAGCTAAGAAACAATAAAATGGGGTGCTAGTAGTGGAATCAAAAATAGAATGGGGCTTACTAGGAGGAAGAATTACTCTTGGAATCATTATGTTAGCTCATGGTATACAGAAGCTTGGCGGAATGGAGAACACGATTGCGATGTTCGAAAAAATTGGTCAGCCTGCTTGGCTTGCTTACGCTACAGCGATCATTGAAGCTTTGGGAGGAGCATTTCTTATTCTAGGCATTTTCGTCGTTCCGTCTGCTATTCTCCTTGGACTTACGATGATGGGAGCCATCGTACTTGTAAAGTTTCGAATGGGTTTAATCGGTGGCTACGAATTCCCGCTTTCTCTTCTTGGCCTATCTTTCATTCTTGCGTTTACAGGGAGTAGAAAACTTGCTATTTCTGGGGTGCTACTAAATAAAAATAAAGAAATAGATCAGCACGGTTAATGTGCTGATTTTTTAGTGACAAGAATGAATTAAATAAACGTTTGTTTAATGAGTGCTGACTTATGATGTTCATAATAAAAGGCTCTTTTCTCAAAGATTGTTGCTTTTGAAAGAGTTTTTGTATAAAGAACCAAACTTAGCTGATTGGAGCGTAAGGTGCTCGACTCCTGCGGGACTAGCGGGACAGGTGAGACCCCACAGGAGCAATGTTTTTGTGCGCTGAGGAGGCTCAAGCGTCCCGCCCCGCGGAAAGCGAGCATCCTGGAGCGGAAATCAACAGCATTATTGAAACAATGTTTACGAAAACAGCCTATTAAAAAAGCTTCCTCCCTTGAGGGAAGAAGCTTTTGATCTTAATAGACAAATGTGTTTAAGGAATGTCATATCCCATTGAGCTTGTAAGAATCTCAAACCACTGATCGCGTGTTAATGAGTAATTTAGCGCATCAACCGCACTGTCAATTCGTTCAGGTTTTCCTGAACCTACAATTGGCATTATGTTTGCTGGGTGGTTTAAAAGCCATGCGTAAAGAACTTGATCCATGCCTTCTGCGCCAATTTCAGATGCCACTTTCTCAACTGTCTGGCGAAGACGGACTGCTTTCTCATCATTGGCAGTGAAAACTTTACCACCCGCAAGAGGAGACCATGCCATTGGCTTCATTCGCTTTTCCTGACAAAGGTCTAGTGTACCGTCCTCGAAGTTTTCCAGGTTATAAGCAGATAGTTCAATTTGATTCGTGATTAACGGCTGGTCAACATATGACTGTAGCATGTTAAATTGATGATGCTTAAAGTTTGAGACACCGAAATGACGAACTTTACCATCCTGTTTTAAAGTAGAAAAAGCTTCTCCAACTTGTTCAGGGTCCATAAATGGATCTGGACGATGAATCAATAGAACATCTATGTAATCAATGCCAAGCGACTTAAGAGATTGTTCAGCTGAAGCAATAATATGTTCTTTGCTCGTGTTGTAATGATGAGATTGATGTGTTGGACGATTAGGTGATTCAATCACGATACCGCATTTCGTTACAATTTCCATTTCATCTCGAAGGGAAGGCTTAAGCGCAAGGGCTTTACCAAAAAGCTCTTCACACGCGTAACTTCCATATAAGTCGGCATGGTCAAACGTTGTTATACCGCGCTCAAGGTTATGTTCAATTAAAGAGAGTGTTTCTTCGCTAGACTGATTCCAATCCGCAAGACGCCATAATCCATGAATGATGCGGGAAAATGATAAATCATTAGTAATATCAACACGTTGCATATTGTTACCTCCTGATTGCGTATAAGTACACCTTTCATAATAGTGTAATAAAACCGCTTGCACAACCAAAAGGTCTTTGCTTATAATGAAGCCTCAGCCTTAATGATAATGCTTCTCATTATCATTAAGCCGTGCTATAATGAGCAAAACTAATGAAATTAGGGGTGTAAAATGATTGAATTCGTACAAATCTCAATGTTCTTTTTGATCTTGGTTCTTTCATTCGGTGCGTTTGCAGTTGTACTTAGAGCTGAAGCTATTAAAAGTGGATATATCCGTAAGAAAGAAGTAAATCGCCCAGAAAAAGCATCCCAATTCATTTTCAGAAAATCGTATTGACTTTTTAATTGATAAAGATTATCATTATCAGCATAAAAGAAATAAACATGAATTGTGTTCCCCGACACGTTCAAATTGCATAGCTCAAACAAAGCGAAAGAAGTTCCCCCTTCTCCAATTGTTTGAAATTAATAGCTGCCATCGTAGGCAGCTATTTTTTTGGTTTGGTCTGAACCAAATAAAGGTGAGGGGACTTGTTCGCCTTGCGTTATCGTTATTTATGATAAGCTAGTGGGGAATACAACTACATAAATGGTAGTTTATAGCGAAGTAATGGAAAAAGGATGTGCTAATATGAACGAACGTTTAACTAAATTTACAGAGTGGCTTACTGAGCAGAATCAGGATTTTGCTTTCCTCCATTCACCATCAAATGTATTCTACTTAACAAACTTCCATTGTGAACCACATGAAAGGTTACTTGGTCTTTTTGTCGTTCCAAATCATGAGCCGTTTCTTGTTTGTCCAGGCATGGAAGAGTCTCAAGCACGCGATGCAGGTTGGCAGTACGACATTATTGGATATAGTGATTCAGAAGAACCGTTTGATTTTATACATGAAGCATTGAAAGCACGTGGTATACAAAATCCTAAATCTGCTTCAATTGAAAAATCTACACTAGCTTATGAACGAGTTGAAAAGCTTCAGAACCACTTCTCAGAGCTTGGGTTTCATTCAGCAGAACTTGGGCTTAATGAACTGCGCCTCATAAAAGATGAGAAGGAAATTGAGATTTTAAGAGAAGCAGCGTCGCTCGCTGACTTTGGCGTTCAAACTGGGGTAGAAGCTCTTCAAGAAGGCATTACTGAGATGGAAGTTCTGGCGACAATTGAATTTGAATTGAAGAAAAAAGGAATCCGAGAAATGTCGTTTTCCACAATGGTTTTATTTGGTGAAAAGTCGGGCCAACCTCATGGGAACCCAGGGCAGCGTAAACTGAAAACAGGCGATTTAGTGTTATTTGATCTTGGTGTCGTTTTGAATGGCTATTGTTCAGACATCACAAGAACTGTTGCTTTCGGTAATATTAATGAGAAACAAAAAGAAATTTATGAAACAGTGTTACGAGCGCAGAACGAGTCACTTTCGATCTCTAAGCCTGGCACACGTCTTGGTGATATTGATCTTGCTGCCCGCAATGTCATAAGTGAGGCTGGTTATGGAGATTTCTTCCCTCATCGAATCGGTCATGGCATTGGTATTGAAGTACATGAGTACCCGTCGATGAGTGAGAAAAATGATAGCCTTCTTCAAAAGGGAATGACTTATACGATTGAACCGGGTATCTATCTTCCTGAAGTCGGCGGAGTTCGTATTGAGGATGATGTACTTGTTACGGATAATGGTTACGAGACGCTAACAAAGTATCCGAAAGAGTTACAAATTATAAGGTAATAGTGAGCCGGCTCCCTACAAGAGTCGGCTTTTCAAAAAGCTGTTATCGTAGACACTATTGCTTTAGAGCGGTTGATTTCCTCTCCAGGATGCTCGCTTTCCTTGGTGCGGGCGGTGAGCCTCCTCGTCGCTTACGCTCCTGTGGGGTCTCACCTGTCCCGCTAATCCCGCAGGAGTCGAGCACCTTCCGCTCCAATCAACAAAGTGAGGTTCTCTATAGAAAAATCTTTAAAAATCAGCAATCTTTTAGAAAAGAGCCTCAAACTGGTACCATTATATACGTTCTTACAAGACTTTAACGTTATCGTATTAGAAAAGAGCCTTAAAAAAGTAGTGGGATTGTCACGATTAATCTATTTATCATGGTTTTTGGTGTGTATAATGGGGTTATCATTTTCAGTGTGAAAGAAGTGAAGTTAACGAATGGATAAAGAGAAAAAAATAGAGTATCTGCTCTTTAGTGCCTGGGCGGTATCCGTTTTTGCGCTTGCAGGAAGCTTATATTTCTCAGAAGTACTTAAATATGAACCGTGTGAATTATGCTGGTACCAGCGAATTCTCATGTACCCACTCGTTCTACTATTAGGTATTGCGATGGTGAAAAAAGATTCCAGACAGTGGGTATATGTTCTGCCACTTTCCATTATTGGAGGTAGTATTTCAATCTATCATTACCTCATTCAAAAAGCGGCATTTTTTGCTGATTCAGCACCTGCTTGTGGAAGAGTACCTTGTACAGGGGAATACATTAATTTACTTGGATTTATTACAATTCCTTTTCTTGCTTTACTAGCTTTTACGAGTATTTCTATTCTAATGATCGTCCTTTATAAACAAACGAAAAAGGAGAATAACATATGAAGAAAGCCATTATTTTTCTTGGAATTGTCATTGTAATATTTGGAGCACTAGCAGTTGTCACGAATATAAGTAATAGTGAGAAAGCTGAGGGTAATCCTTACGGGAAGGATTCGCTTGATCCTGCAACAGTTGATCAGTTAGAAGATCCACTCTATCAGAATCAGATTTTGCCTGATGAACTTGACGAGATGCTATCTGATGAAGAAGATGCATTTGTATATTTTTATAGTCCTACTTGTATTCACTGTAAAAATACGTCACCAGTCCTTGTCCCACTTGCAGAAGATATGGGGATTGACCTTAAGAAGTTCAACCTTCTTGAATTTGAAAATGGCTGGAACGATTATGCCATCGAATCGACTCCAACGCTAGTACGATTTAAAGATGGCAAAGAAGTCGATCGTATTGTTGGATCTCAGTCTGAAGAGACCTTCAAACAATGGATTGAAAAGAATAAGTAAGATAGAAGCACCTGATAAGGGTGCTTTTTTCAATGGAAAGAGAACATTCAAATGTTTAGTTACTGAACTCTCGGGAACTAGAGAGGTGAAGATAAAACGAAAGGTGGATATTCATGAGTCATATTACTGGAAAAGTCGTTATTATTACTGGAGCAAGTAGTGGAATTGGCGAATCTACAGCTAAAAAGCTCGCAGGTGATGGAGCGAAGGTTGTACTTGCAGCACGTCGTGAAGATCGCCTGGAAGAGTTGAAAAAAGAAATTACAAACAACGGTGGCGAAGCGATTATTCAAAAGACCGATGTCACTTCTAGAGAGCAAATGCAGGCTCTAGCTGATAAAACAATTGAAGAGTATGGCCAAATTGATGTTATTATCAATAATGCTGGTCTAATGCCACTTTCATTCTTAAATAAGCTCAAGATTGATGAATGGGACAAGATGGTAGACGTTAATATTAAAGGTGTCCTTTATGGTATTGCAGGCGTTCTTCCACATATGGAAGAAAGAAAATCAGGTCATATTATCAACGTATCTTCTGTAGCAGGTCATGAAATTATGCCAGCAGGAGCAGTTTATTGTGGTACGAAGTTTGCAGTACGTGCTATTACAGAAGGACTTCGTAAAGAGATGTCCCCTTCTACAAACATTCGCGCAACAATTATCTCTCCAGGAGCTGTTGCGACAGAATTAACAAACACCATTACAGATGAAGATGTGCAAGAGAAATTAAACAACCGTGGTCCAAAGGGTCTTGATCCACTTGATCCTGAGGCGATTGCAGATGCTATTTACTATGCAGTTGGTCAACCAGATAGTGTTTCTATTAATGAAGTACTAGTTCGTCCAACATCACAAGGTTAACAAACACCAAAAATCCGTGCTCTTAAAGAGAGCACGGATTTTTTAATGGTATTATAAGTTAAAGCATGGTTGCAACCATCTTAGCGAGTTGTGCACAGAGCACGGCTGCGTAGCTACCAACAACGTTACCTACTATTCCCATCAAAAGTCCCACTGGAGCTAGAGAAGGTTGGAATACGGACGCAACGATAGGAGCGGAGCTTGTGCCACCAATATTACCTTGAGAGCCTACGGCAACAAAGAATAAAGGTGCTCGTAGTAATCTTGCTGCGATAAAGATTACGAGAATGTGAATGCTGAGCCAGACAATTCCCATTAGAACATATTGTGGGGAATCAATGACGTACGTAAGGTCGGCTCTTGCACCAATGGTTGCGAGTAAAAGGTAAATGGCAGTGTAACCTACTTTACTAGCACCATAGCCTTCTAGTTTCTTCACTGGTGTGAATGAGAAAAGAATTCCGATGGCAGAAATAATCATAACTGTCCAAGTTGTCGTTGAGAGAACAGCTGACTGAGGAAGTTTCTCTGCAATTTTAAGAACAATATAAGATACACCAAAAGCTAATCCAAGCAGACCAAGTAGTTGTGGTACCTGAATAGGTCGCTCGTTTTTGCGTTGAATGTCGTTCATTTCTTTATTTACACTTTGAATGATCGAATCATCCGCTTTGTTCCATTTGTTGAATTTATCCTGAAACCCAGCTAGGAAAATCATGATTCCCATCCAACTGTAACCCACGACAGTATCTACTACAATAATTGGAGACAGAATCTCTTTAGGTGTTCCTACAGCTTCAATCATAGCGGCCATGTTCGCTGAACCGCCAATCCAACTCCCTGCTAATGCTGCTACGCCTTTCCATGCGTCCTCAGGTAACCATGGCTGGAAGATGGCAAGCGCAATGGGACCGCCAATAATGACCCCGAGTGTACCAGCGAGGAACATTAATAAAGCTTTAGGTCCAAGTCGTAACGTTGCAGGAACGTTAGCTGATAACAAGAGTAGCAGCAGTCCGACTGGAAGAATGTATGTGGCAACAAATCCATATAGGGACGACTCTTGCGGAATGATTGCAAAGGTCGTAGAAAGCATAGGGATAAAGTATGTCCAGATTAACGGCGGTGCATAGTGGAATAGTTTCTTAAGAACATGGTTCTTTGATTCCCCCAACATAAAGATAAGTCCTACTACTACCGTTAGGTAAACAAATACAGCCATAGGATCTTCTATTAATGGAGAAGCCTTTGACCAGGAAAGTGCAAATATCATGTTGATCACTCCTTGATGTTAACTCTAGTCACAAACATAAATTATACCACCTCTTATCTGTCTATTGCTTTCAATAAGAATTATAGGAAAATTAAAATGATTAAAAATCATAGCTTGTATAATTGGTGCATACATATTGTGGAGAGTAAGCATAAAGGGGTGAGTTCCCATCGGTATATTAAATGAATTTCGTCACTTTGCAATAAGAGGGAACGCAGCTGATATGGGAATTGGTATTGTGTTAGGCGCGGCGTTTAGTAATTTCATAAATTCACTCGTATCTGATATTATCCTTCCGCCGGTAGGACTAGTCTTAGCAAGAATTAACTTCTCGGATATGTTCATTAGCTTAAATGGTCATTACTATCCATCCTTGTCAGATGCTAAAGAAGCTGGTGCAGCTACGATTAATTATGGCTTATTTCTCACTACTTCTATTCGATTTATCATTGTTTTCTTTGCCGTATTTCTAGTCGTTCGTCAATTGAATCGCTGGAGGAAACCGGGACAGGATCCAATTAATGCAATGACTCGTAAGGAGTGTCCATACTGTTGCACGCCAATTCCATCTCGTGCTGTCATTTGTCCAAATTGCGCAACCTCCCTACAAAAGGAAGAGGAGAAAGCGAAGCTAGCACTTTATTTTAATAAATCATCTTCATCTAGAAAATAAATAGCTTCCTCTGTTTTGAGCAAATTGTCCATGCACTCCTAATGATTAACATCTTTTGTGAAGTGGTATTATAGAAATAAAACTACTGAACGAAAGGCGAGGAGAAGTATGGTCGGATGTATGCTCATACATGGTTTTACTGGTGCCCCATATGAAGTTGAACCATTAGCAGAGTATTTTAAAAGCCAGACCAATTGGATCCTATCTGTACCAACGCTTCCTGGACATGGAGAAGCAGACACTTTGCGTGGCGTTACTTATAATCAATGGATTGCTACAGCAGAAGCAAGCTTAAAAGAGTTAATGGAAAAATGCGATACGATTTATTTAATTGGTTTTTCCATGGGTGGTGTACTAGCGGGTTATTTAGCTACAAAATATCAAGTGGATAAGCTTGTGCTGTTGAGTGCAGCGATTCATTATATTCACCCTATACAAATGATTAAAGACATTGGTGGAATGATAACGGACTTGGGGAAGGGGAAGCTTCTTCATAACGAACTATTTAGTAGGTACAGTAAGAAACTGAAAACAACGCCTGTGCTTGCATCGATTGAATTTCGTAAGCTTGTTCAAAGACTCAAACCATCTTTTAAACGTGTATCCGTTCCTACAATTATTCTTCAAGGGAAGCTAGATGGAATGGTTCCATATAAGACTGCCCACACAATCTATCATCTCATTGATTCAGATCAGAAGCAGGTGTGTATAATGGAGAAATCAAAGCATTTGATTTGTCACGGTGAAGACCAGAATGACGTTATAGATAAGGTGTTTGCTTTTCTTACGAATTGATGTATCCGATATCAAATTGTTTATACGGACCGGAATCATATTTGCTCGCTCCTTCTTAGGGTCTCGTTACAAAGGAGAAAAAAACTATGTTAAATCCACTCATGACCCCATTAATGATTGAAAAATATGCAAAGAGGCTAGTTGATCGATTAAAAACATCAACTTTACGAGGGATTGTCTTGACCGGAAGCTTTGCGAGAGGGGAAGGCGGTCCATTTTCTGATCTAGATGTCTGGTGTTTCTACAATGATAAGAAAAAAAAAACGTCATCCCTTCCTGAATTAATGGGTATCACTCTTGATATGAGAGAAGTATGTCTTAAGGATTTCTTGATTGATGCTGATGGAACGAGAGAATATGTAGCTCCATACTTTGAGCAACTCTCTGTTTTTGGAGAGACGCCTTTTGTCTTACCATCTAGAAAGCAAATAAAGGAAGGCGTCTTAAAGCTTCTCATATCCACTGAGCAAAGATTAAAAGATGCTCTGCCCACGGTTGATCAATATGAAATCCTTAATGATGTCATGTATTTGCTCCGAATTGAACGATATCTCTTAACATCTCAATACCCATTAACATTATCAGAATTGTATTCGATTCAATTTGAGGAAAATAATCGTTTGCTTGTTGAGTATTATTCCTCTTACTTATATAGGGATAGAACTGTTAGTGAAGATGAAATTCGCAGTGTTATGGACGTTTTTCTAAATAAACGATTGTAGCAGAAGGTATCTACATATAGAAAGAGAATGAGTAAAAGAAAGTAGGTATCGAATTTAAGGTAAGGTGAAAAGAATGGCTACATTTGAAGACTTCATGAAGTTAGATATACGAGTTGGCGAAATTGTAGAAGCAAACGATTTTAAAAAAGCCCGAAAACCGGCCTATCAATTAAAAGTAGATCTCGGGCAAGAGATTGGCGTCAAAAAATCCAGCGCTCAGATAAAGGACCTGTATAGTAGTGAGGAGCTAATAGGGAAACAAGTTCTGGCTGTAGTTAACTTCCCACCTCGGCAAATTGCAGACTTCATGTCAGAGGTTTTGGTGCTTGGCGTATATGGCGATAATGGTGTGGTTCTGATTCAACCGGATCATAGAGTGAACAATGGAGATAAGTTGGGATAAAAGGGATGCTACGATGCATCCTTTTTTTTGTTGTAGATAATGTTAAAAATGGGATATGATGGTGTAATATCTATTTCTGTGAGAGAGGTGTTAGATGGTGAAACAAGAAGAAGCGGTAGACGTCATTACCTTATCGTTAATGAAAGACCCATGCGTGAAAGCTGTTTTTCTAAAAGGGTCAATGGGGCGAAATGAGCATGATGGGAATTCGGATGTCGATCTATATTGCCTGGTAGAAGAGGGTGACAAAGAAGCTTTTATGAAAAATAGAAAAGCACATGTGGAAGCTTATACAAGTCTTTTATTCTATGATGAAATTTTTATCATTGCACCGCAAATTATTGCGGTGTACGATAATATGCTCCACCTGGATCTATTTACAGTAACGAATGAGACACTTATTGAAAAGGACTACTTTACGATCTTATATGACCCAGAAAATCGCATGGCCAACTATAATCAGCATCTAACATTATCTCCTCAAGAGTTTATTAATGATGTCGATGATACGGCATTCTTCTTATTTCAATATGAGAAAGCGAAAAGAAGAGGGAATAAAGTATGGTCTGTTCAAATGCTAAACAACGTCATGGTTCACTTTGCAAGAGTTCTTTTACATCACTACCATCCAAATAGAGCACAACTCGGGCTGAAAACACTCGATTCAACGTTAGATGGTGAACAAATTGAAAAGCTAGAAATGGTTTTCCGTCACCTAACAATTGATCATTATGAAACAGCAGCAGAGCTGATTAGAAGCTGGTTGAAAGAAGAGAAAAAGTGGATCATGGAACAAATCGAAGAAACTGTATATACGCAGGGGTTTCTTAACAAGATGATTGAATGTGAGTAGGTTGCAATTCGTAGATCTATTTTGTAGAAAGAAGAGGTGCTGATGGCACCTCTTCTTTCTTGCATTATGAGTGATTAACAGGGATTGTCTCTGGTTCAAAGGCAATTTTCGCACCTTCATAAATCGCTCTTTTTGCATCAAGTTCTCCTGCAAGTCGAGCGCCGCCAATAATGGCAAGTTGTATACCCTTCTGTTCAAGCGCTCGATATTCTTTCGGGACGTTAGATTCTTGTCCTGCCGCTAGAATAATCGTATCTGCTTCAAGCACTTCCTGCTCCCCGGTCTTTGTATCAGTAATTCGAATTCCCTTATCCGTAATTTCTTCATACACAAGGTTAGTGCGGAAACGTACACCATTTTGTTTTAATTCCTGAAGCATAGCCCATTTCGTTGTTTTGCCAAGCCCATCACCCATTTTTCCGTTTCGTCTGAGTAAGAGGATATCGTTAATTCCTTTTTCAATTAGGAAATGGGAGACGTCGCACCCGATACCACCAGCGCCTATGATGACAACTTTGTTACCAACTGAAACTTTACTAGAAAGGACATCAGGGTAACGAATGGCATGTTCAATTCCAGGGATAACAGGCTCTCTTGGGATAACTCCAGTTGCTAGAACGACCATATCAGGTGAGTGTGAAAGGATGTCTTCAACACTTGGTTTATGGTTGAGAGCAACTTGAACACCTAAACGCTTTATTTCTGTTGTATAGAAGCGGATCGTTTCGTCAAATTCTTTCTTAATGGGTATTTTGCGTGCGAGATTGAACTGTCCACCAATTGAAGGTCCGGCTTCGTAAAGTGCTACCTGATGACCTAATTCAGCATGTGCACGTGCTGCCTCCATTCCAGCAACACCACCACCGATGACAACAACCTTCTTTGGGTTTTCAGTTTGTTTAATATGCCATTTATGTTCTCGACCAGCGCGTGGATTCACGAGGCATGAGACTGCTTTACCTTCGAATGCATGATCAAGACATGCTTGATTACATGCAATACACGTATTGATTTGATCAAGTGTCTCTTCATTTGCTTTTTTCAGTAAGTGAGGATCAGCGAGAAAAGGTCTTGCCATTGAAACCATATCCAATTTGTGTAGTAGCTCTTCTGCGAGTACAGGGTCATTAATACGATTACTTCCAACGACAGGAATGTTTACTGCCTGTTTAATTTGTAGGGAAGGTTCTATAAATCCAGCTCTAGGTACCATCATAGAAATAGTGGGGACAGTCGATTCATGCCAGCCAATACCAATGTTTAGAAGATCTGCTTCGTTTGCTTCTAGTCGTTTCGCGAGTTCAACTGTTTCGTCAGGTGTTGAGGAATTTGGTACAAGATCAAGCCCTGACATTCTAAAAATGATAGGATAATCATCTCCAACAGCTTTACGCACCGATTTTAGTACTTCAATAGCGAATCTCGTTCTTCTCTCAAAATCTCCGCCCCATTTATCTGTCCGTTTATTCGTTGAAGGAGAGAGGAACTGATTGATAAGATACCCTTCAGAACCCATAATTTCTACTGCATCGAATCCTACTTTTTTTGCTTTTCTCCCCGCTTCCGCATAAGATTCAAGCAAATTAAGAATATCAAGCTCAGTTAGTTCTACTGGTGTTTCTCTGTGTATCGGTGATTTAATTGGAGAAGGTGCTACTGATGGAACACCATTCATCTCTGAATAGGCATAACGTCCAGCATGAAAAAGCTGAGCAGCAATTCGTCCATTGGCTGTATGAACGCGGTTCGTTAATCGTTCCATTACATCTAAGTCTTCGTCACGGTAAAACCCAAGAAAGTGGTGACCACCATCTCCTTCAGGTGAAACCGAGATACCACCAGTCACAATAATTCCTGGACCATAAGCTCCTGACCGTTCAGTATAAAAAGAAATCAGTGCTTCTTCCTGTTCTTTGCTTCCTTCCATACCAAGGTGCATGGAACCCATCATAATTCTGTTAGGCAAGGTTAATCTTCGCAGTTGAATTGGTTCAAATAACTTTTTCCATTCCATTTCTATTCACCACACTTCTTCGTTTTGAACACAATTCGATGAATGGTCATTCATTTCCTGTTTTTTCTTTTACTTCATTAAAAAAAAACGCGCTTACGCACGTTTTTTTATTGGTTGTTTTTGAAGACAATGTTGCTATTTATTTCTTTTTAAATGCGACAAGGAGAGCTCCTTCACCTGCATATGTTCCAATAAGTGGTCCCATTGTAGATAGAATAACATCCTTGAATTTGTACCGTTCTTGAATTTGTGCGACTAGCGCTTTGGCTTTGTCTTCGCAATTGCTGTGTGCTACGGCAATTACTTTGTCCTCAAGGTTATGGCCATACTCTCCAATTTTCTTGATGAATTCACGCACTGCACGTTTGTTCCCTCGTACTTTATCAAGTACTTCGAGTGATCCGTCTTCATTGCTTGCTCTCATTAAAAGCTTAATATTTAGCGCTGAGGCAATTGTTCCTCTAACACGGTCAAGTCTTCCACCTTTAATAACGTTCTCAAGCGTATCGAGTAGGAACATAGTAAGCGTATCTTCTGTATATTCATGGGCTTGTTTAACGATTGACTCAAAACTCTCTCCGTCACGAGCCATTTCAGCAGCATGACAAACGATAATTCCAAGACCAGATGAGGCTGTTTTTGCATTAATCACTTCTACAATCCGATCAGGATGTTCCTCATGGAACATTTTCTTTGCTAATACAGCGTTATCATAAGTGCTACTTAACGATTCGGACAGGGCAATAACAAGAATATTATCTTCCGGGCTAGTTTCTTCATATTTTGTAAGAAAGTCCTGTGGTGAGGGGGCAGAGGACTTAGGGAGCTCTTTTGATTCATGTAATTTTTGATAAAACGTTGGTGAATCGAGATCAACTCCAGCTTTATATTCTTTGTCACCAAAGAGAAGATTAAGTGGGACCACCTTAACGTTTAATTCATTTAGCAGTTCTTCAGGGAAGTCAATACTGCTGTCCGTAATAATTTGAGTTGCCATACAATTACCCCTTTATTCAAATTACCCGCATCCAGGTATTATTTCTATTGTACCATGCTTCAACACGAAATAGATGTTGGATATAACTCATTGAAAGAAGCTTCATTGGACAGTCTAATAAAAGAATTTATGTGAGGTGAAATGCCAATGACAATTATTCGACTAGGCTATGTTGCAATGAGTATGGAGCTTGTAAACAGTTCACCTTCTCAAACAATGACATTTGCCCAATTTCAGAAGCTAGAAAATAGAAATGCAGCGATTCGTAAGCTTGAGAGAATTGCAAAATCAAATTTGCGTAATTGTCTCCGCCTTCTTAAGCATAATAAAGGCAATGACATTCATTTTTTCCGTTTCAGTTCAAGGTTGATTCCCCTCGCAAACCATGAAGCGTTGAATGACTGGAACTACCTACAACCATTAACAAGTGAGTTAAAAGAGCTAGGTGACTTTGCAAAGCAAGAAAAGATGCGTGTCGATTTTCATCCTGACCATTTTGTGTTATTAAATTCCCCCAAAAAAGAAATTCTGAAAGCCTCCACAGCCACGCTTGCTCTACATGTAAGACTTTTGGAAGGAATGGGATTAGACCCAACGCATCGCTGCGTATTGCACGTTGGTGGAGGATACAAAGATAAGGAAAAATCTCTTGAGCGTTTCATTCATAATTGGATGTATACCCCACAAAAAATACAGCAAACCATTATTCTCGAAAACGATGATACGACCTTTACGCTACTTGATACGCTCTATTTATGCGAGAAGTTGAATGTCCCAATGGTTTTCGATTATCACCACCATCTTGCCTGCCATGAAACAGAGGAGTGGGAATCGCACTGGGCGAGAGTAGTAGATACGTGGAATGAATCTCCTTTACCTGTGAAGATGCATATCTCCTCACCTAAAAGCGATAAGGAATTTCGTAGCCATGCTGATTACATAGATGTTGATCTGTTTTTTCAATTTCTAAATGAAGTGAAAGGGAGTACCCCACAGATTGACTGCATGATTGAAGCAAAGCAAAAAGACGCTGCCCTATTTCGACTAATGGATGAGATCAAGAAAAGGAATGACGTTGAAATCATCGATGGATCTACATTTAAATTAAATTAAAAACCGGGCACGATAGCCCGGTTTTATTCTGTGATTTTTTTGCTTCTTTGTTTTGTTGTAGGGTTTGTTTGGTTGGCTTGCTCAACAGCTTGGGCAAGTTCTTTCTTCATACCGCGTTTCTTCTCCTTTGCCAAAAAGACTCCCTCCTTTACTTGATGTTAGCGTGTCCGATGAGGCTGTCTTTATACGAAAGGAAGGTTTATCAATTTGGGGAGCATGGGAACGTTAGTTTATTAAATAAGTTGTAATGGCTTTTAAACAGCTTTCTTTATATGTTGCATGCTTCTTCTCATCACCTGTCATCAACCATTGGATCATATAGCCATCAATCATTGACCTAATGGATTTTCCATCATCATCATGGTTTCTATTATGGAAATGACCTTCGCTTTCACCACGAATTAAAATCAATTGGCTAATGGAAGAACAATTTTGATAGAAGCGGGCATTAATTTCACGATACCGTTCGTTTCTTGTGGCCTGGGCAAGAAAATCGAGATACACTTTAAAGAATTTTTTGTTCTCCCGAGGATTAATGAAAACAGCATCAATATATGCCTCAAGCATTTCTTGAAAAGAGGTTTTGTGCTCTACAGCAGCTTTTTCTTTTTGATAAATTCGCTCCGTGATTTCTTCAAGAAGGTGTGCTAGAACATCTTCCTTGTTTTGAAAGTAATAATTTGGAACTCCTTTACTAACATCAGCATAATTAGCTATATCCTGAAGGGTGACAGTCTCATACCCTTTATCTGCAACTGCTTGGTAAGCGGCCTTAATAATTTGTTTTCGTCGTAACTCTGTCTTTCGACTCATCCGATCACAACTCCTTACAAATTTATTATACACAACCTATAATTGATAGGAAAGAATTCAGATTAATTGACCGGTCAGAATAATTTCTGTTAAGGTAGTATCGAACTAACGTTAAAGGAGGATCTTGTAATGGAACCATTTAAAGCTTTAGTAGTAGATAAAATTGACGATGATACAAAGACTTCATTAAAAGGATTAACAAAAGAGGAACTACCTGAAGGTGACGTTCTAATTAAAGTTCATTATTCTAGCGTAAATTATAAGGATGGGTTAGCAACACATCCTAAAGGAAATATCGTTAAGGAATACCCACATGTTCCGGGCATTGACCTGGCTGGGGTTGTGACAGAATCCGATCACCCAAATTGGAAAGAGGGAGATCAAGTTATTGTCACAAGCTATGAACTTGGCGTTTCTCATTTTGGTGGGTTTAGTGAATACGCAAGAGTGAAATCAGAGTGGATCGTACCACTTCCAGAGGGCCTTTCTTTGAAAGAAGCTATGATTTATGGAACGGCAGGATTTACGGCCGCACTTTCGATCTATCAACTTGAACAAGCAGGTCTCACACCTGATAAAGGGCCAGTCCTTGTGACTGGTGCTACAGGTGGAGTTGGAAGTATGGCTATTGCGATGCTTGCTAAAAAAGGATACGAAGTTGCAGCAAGTACAGGCAAAGAATCAGAACATGGGTACTTGAAGGAACTGGGCGCAACGAGTATTCTAAGTCGAGACGAGGTTGCTCCTGAAGGATTTAAACCAATCGGAAAGCAAAAATGGGCAGGTGCAGTAGATCCTGTTGGTGGTTCTACTCTTGCTGCAGTATTAAGTAATACAATGTATGGAGGAGCTGTTGCTGTTAGCGGGCTGACCGGTGGTCCGAAAGTTCCGACTACTGTCTTTCCATTTATCCTGAGAGGCGTTAACCTTCTAGGGATTGACTCCGTCTATTGTCCTATGGAAAAAAGAAAAGAAATTTGGAATAAAGCTGCAAATGAATATAAGCCTACAGAACACCTTGAGTCAATTCACAATGAGGTGACGATTGAGGAACTTCCAGAAGTATTAAATTCAATATTAAGTGGAAAAGTCCGTGGTAGAACAATCGTAAAATACTAGAAAGAAGAGAGAGCGTCGCTCTCTCTTCTTTATTTTTCATTTATGTTCTGAAATTGTATGTTATTAGGCTTTTACTCTTCCGACCGTTAGACCGTCGCAAAGTGGAAGCATAATCGATTCGATGCGATCATCGTTTGCCATTTTATTGTTAAACGTTCGGATGGCTTCTACATTTTCGTCGTTAACCTTGTCATCAAAGACTCGGTCTCCCTGAAGGGTATTATCGGCTACGATTACAGCACCTGGGGAGGCCAGTTTTAAAGCCATATCTAGATAATTTGGGTAGTTTACTTTATCTGCATCAATAAAGAAGAAATCATATTGCTGACCCGCACTAAGCAGAGATTCCATGTTTTGTAGCGCTGGTCCAATAACGTATTTCACCTTATCTCCAAGACCAGCTTCTGTTAAGTTATCTTTGGCGACAGTAGCGTAGGATTCTTCTAATTCTAGCGACGTTAGAGAACCATCATTCTCTAGTGCACCAGCAAGCATAATTCCGCTATAGCCACCTAGTGCCCCTATTTCCATAATATATCTAGGTTTTTTAATGCTTACAAGTAGGGAAAGGAAGCGTCCAACTTCTGGCTGAACTGAAATGGCAGGCATACCGTTTTTTCGAATGCTTTCATTAACGGTTTGTAGTGCTGTGTCTTCATTACCAAAAAGATTGCGAATATACTCATCGTGATTACGAGCCAAGCAGATCTCACCCTTCCTAATAAATTGTCGATTCGTTTTTATTGTTATGCAGTGGATATGGACTGTCAAGACTTAAGCAATGTAAAATAGATAAAGGAAGAATAAATATGGTGAATAAATCGCTAAATTAACAAAGTAAACACAAAAATGTAAATTAGTTCTAATTCCGCAAGGGTGTTCGGGACTTAAGTCCTTGTTCTGTGATGGGGACTTGGGAAAGTAGGAAACAAAAGATGCTATTAATCCTACGAAAGATATTGTTATTTCCCAATACCCCCTTGGTCAATTGTTTGTTAAACTAGTACTAACAGCAAGGATCGGTTATAAAAGTCCATCCTTTTTCCTACTTGCCTGAATGGGAGAAGGCAGCTGAATATGAAAGGGGAGTTTAGAATGCAGCTTGAGCAAGGGAACAAAGCACTAAAGTCTGATGAATATGATTCTTCTATCACTGCCTATACCACTAAGCAGGTCAATGTGCCCAAACTACCGATTGCAAGTGATGAAGGTTTTTCTAATGTTGTCAGAGATTCGAATCAGAATTATTGGTTCACTAAACAACTGTCATCGAATCATGTTGAAGTTTATGTTTTTGTTCACAGTCTTGCTCAGCTGAGAACCTTTCAGGTAAACGGGAAACCGAGCTTCTATGAGTATCCTGATTCAGTTTGTATTGCATGTGAAGGTGAAGAATGGAATGGGTGGATTTATGAGTTCGCAAAGAGCGATCCGCGTATGACACATCAATGGCATGTAAAAGGGATTTTCTGTGATCTAAAGCGCAAAGGAAACCAGCTGATTGTATCGTCATATCATGTTGAAGGGGACGAAGCGCTTTTAACCACTTTTGGTGATACTGGTAAAAAAGTGACTCCTCTTGAAGAAGGCTATTCACCTGTTAACATGATGATTGCTGATGAGGGTTTATATGTAGCAGCGCTATCAATCTCTTCTGCTCGACAGGATCAGATTCTTCTCCTTGACGATGATTTACAATTGAAAAATTCGTTTAAGCTTGATTTCTCTCCCCGTACTATTCACTCATGGAATGGATTATTAATTGTCCATGGCATAAACGGTAGAACAGGGAAAAGTGATCAGCTCGTATACATCTGCCCTAAAACCGGTCAGCAGGAAAAATTCCCGATTCCAAGTAGCGAGCTATTAAAATGTACGGATCAACACATTACGTTCTATAATGCTGAATCTAAAATTTTGGCGATTTGGGATCATGAAGATAAAGAAATCATTAGCATGAGAGAAGCAGAACGGCCCTATGCTTCGAATCATTTTTGATAAAGGCAATGTTAAGACAAATAGAGAAATCAACAATGTAATTTAACAAATCCTTAATAAAAGAAAACAATGAACCTGAGCAGAATATGCTCAGGTTTTTTGGTTGTTAAAAAGAATATGAGGTTAGAGAAAGAAAGGTAAAAGTACAGGAGTTTTTAATGAAGTGTGAAGATAGAAGGCGAACTGCAACAATGCTATACTAATTGGAAGACCAAGATTTAATTCACTAGAAATGTGAAAGAGAGGAAAAGAATGCGACCAGAACCTTCGAAGAAAATTGACCCAAAAGGGTTAAAAGTATGGCAAATTACAGGCGGGATTGTATCTTTTGTAAGCATGATCATTCTTGCTGGTCTATTTACATTCCACTTATTCGTTCGCGCCATACCTTATTGGGTTTTAGTAGTGAGCTGTATACTAGTCATTATATTTACCATTCTACAAGTCTGGGTTCTTCCTAAACTTAGGTGGAGAAAGTGGCGTTATGAAGTGAGCGAGCATGAAGTCGAGTTGAAATATGGTGTTATTATGGTGACCCGTACATTGATACCAATGGTTCGAGTTCAACATGTAGATACGAGGCAAGGACCGTTGCTACGTGCAAATCAGCTATCATCTGTTACCATTTCAACTGCAGCAACAACACATGAGATACCAGCTCTTTCTAATGAAATAGCAGACGAACTTAGGGATCGAATTTCAATTCTTGCGAGGATGGCAGAAGATGATGTTTGATCGCAAGCGTCTTCATCCTGTAGCAATGCTTCTATCATTCATTAGCTCTATCAAAGAGGCTGCACTCCCACTCATCTTTTTCATTTTTGTTGGACGTGGTGGCTATTCCTGGTGGCATTTTATCGCAATTGGAGGGCTGCTTGTTTTCACGCTTTTAAATGGTGTTATGGGCTGGCTTTTTTATACATATCAAGTACAAAATAATGAATTACGAATTCATCAAGGTTTTATCTTTCGCAAAAAGCGTTTTATTCCTAGAGAGAGGATTCAATCTATCGATTTCTCTCAGGGTGTTATTCAACGTCTTTTTGGACTAGTTAAAGTTCAAATTGAGACGGCTGGTGGAGGGGGCGAACCTGAGGTCGTTATGCCGGCGTTAAGTCGTCTTGATGCGGAGCGATTAAAAGAAGAATTGTATAACAAGAAAAGTACAAATGAAGAAAATAATGAAGAAGTTGCTCCTGTTCTACAGTATAAATTAACTTGGCGTCAGCTTCTTATAGCAGCATCAACTTCAGGCGGAATAGGCGTCGTTCTCTCTTTTTTAGCCGCGATTGGTTCACAACTTGATAACCTTATCCCTGATGAATTCTATACGAAAGCAACAGAAACGGTTTTGGATGCCACAATCCCACTTATTCTGTTCAGCGTGGCTTTTATTCTTATTTTGTCTTGGCTATTCTCAGTTGTAGGAACGGTATTGAAATATGGAGGCTTCGTTTTTTCTCGTCAAGAGAGTGATTTAATTATTCATCGAGGTGTTCTAGAAAAGCGACAATTAACAATACCTGTCCAAAGAATTCAGGCGATTAGAGTTGTTGAAGGTCTTCTACGCCAGCCTTTTGGTTATGCTGCTATTTACGTAGAAAGTGGTGGGGGCGGTGGGAAAGATGAGCAATTCTCAACGGTTATGTACCCTCTAATGAAGCGCAAACGCATTAAGTCGTTTATTGAAGAGGTGCTACCGGAAATTCCTATTCATAACGAGGTGAAACCTCTTTCGACGCGTGCAAGACGGCGTTATATGATTCGATTTACTCTACCTACCCTTATACCAGTAGGTGCACTTAGCTATTTCATTCCATATGGGTACCTATCAGTTCTATTGATTCCACTTGCCTGTCTAATTGGTTATTTTCATTATCGTGATGCGGGGTGGAGTGTAAAGAACGGGATTGCACTCTTGCAGTTCAGGCAAATTGGCAGAACGAGAGTCTATGTAGCGCGTAAGAGGATTCAGGCCATGGAAATGCAAACCACTTATTTTCAAAAAAGACGATTATTAACGACATTCCAACTATCAATTCTTTCAAGCTTTGCAGGTAAACAATTTCGAGTAAGAGAAATTGATCAGCTTGATGGACAATCACTTCTGGATTGGTATTCATATGAGTCAAGTGAGCGTACTAGTGAATTGAAACAGGGCGAATAGATACTTTTAAAGAACATATAATACAAGCCTTCAAAGAAGGAGAGGTGAAAGAATGACAATTGATATACAACGATTAACAGAAGACTTCCTTGAAGGCGATCAGGATAGAGCGTGGGAAAGAATTGAAGAACAAGAGAATTTGATGGAAAATAGTCATCTAACTTATGAAGTATTAACGAAAGCAATGCAGCGAGTAGGAAAGCTATGGGAAGAAAATGAAATTTCTGTAGCAGATGAGCACCTTGCAACGACAACCTGTGATTATGTGCTTTCTCGATATGCCTATTCTAAAAAAATAACGAATGAAAAAGCTGATGGTCCACGTGCTATATTTCTATGTATTGAACAAGAGCAACATTATTTAGGGTTGAAAATGATTTCGTTACTTTTTCAAGAGTACGGTTGGCAAACAAAGTTATTTGGAGCAAATCTACCGCTTGAGCACGTCATAGATACGGTTGAGAAATGGGATGCTTCCGTCGTAGGCATTTCTGTCTCAATTATGTCTCATGTTGAGCGACTTAACCACTATGTGACAGAGCTTGAAGGGTTAGAAAAGACTCCTGAGGTGTTAGTTGGTGGTAGACTTGCTGCACAATATGATTTATCAAAGTATTGCTCTAAGCATACGATATTAGTTCCAGATCTCGAGCAGATACGTTTATGGTTAGAAGATCGGAAGGGTGGGGAGCACAATCATGTTTGATATTAAGAATCATCCACTCCCTGCATTTATCATAAATGACAATCTAGAAATTATTGAGAGGTCACAACTAGCGACCGAATCCTTTTCTTCCTCCACTTCTTTTCTACAGCTTGTCGACCAGGACAGCAGGACAAAGGCGAAAAAGTATCTGACACCTCTTCAAAAGGAAGTAGAGATTGAGTTGGTATTGAACACGATACTTTTTCCTTATTCTCTATATAATGTGTATGTAAAATGGTCAAATGAAGGATTAGCACAGCTTGTTTGTGTTAAACAGGATAAAAGAATTGCAAAGCTTGGTGAGTCGATTCAAAAGCAGAGAGAAAGGTTATCAGAAACCAATTTTGACTTACTTGATAAAAAGGAAGAGTTGGAAGCAGCACTCACAAGAATTAAAAAGTTATCCAGTCCTTTCCTGCCAATCTCTTCAACTATTGGGGTCATTCCTTTATTCGGAACGCTTGAACAGGTGTTATTTGAATTGAATCAGAATGAGTTGCTTTATTCAATTCGCAATGGTGATTATAATCACGTTATTATTGATTTTAGTGGGGTTGGAGAAGTAGAGGAGAGCGGTGCTCAAGCCTTACACTCATTCTGCAAAATGGTTAATGTGATCGGTGTGACACCCGTGTTATGCGGTTTAAAGCCATCACATGTGTTTAACCTAGTAGACCTTGATTTCGAATTAAACCAGAATTTCGATATAATGGGCAGGTTAAAAGATGCTATTCAATATTATATGATTGCTCCTTTGGAATAAAGAAACCGGTGATTGTGTATTCAAATCACCGGTTCTTCTTATTTTTAGAAATAGCGTGCGAGAAAACCAAGAGCAACGAGAACAACGAAAACTCCCCAGATGATTTTGCCACCTGTGCCAGAACCTGAACGAATTCTACGCTTCTGCCATCTGTTAGGTTTAAAGCGGATATCCCCACTAGTATCTGGTGCGCGCCGAACGCGAATCATACCACGGTTAATAAATGGCTTTGCTCCTATGAGAAGAATAGGTGCTAATGCTGCACCTGCAAGGAAGCCGAATAAATGACCGAGAATGTTAATATTAGGGCTAATGAACGTCATGACAAGACCAATCCCAAGAATCATTAAAATGAGCTGAGAATTTGCCTGGTCGATTAGCTCTTTTCGATAGAAGGCCATATAGAAATAGATGCCGAATAAGCCGAAGATCGCACCGGATGCACCAACATGACTGAATGTACTATCCTGTAAGTAAAAAGTAGCGATGTTCGCAATGATACCAGCACCGAAGTAACCAATTAAAAACTTTGTTTTACCGAGCATTTGCTCTAGTGCTGGACCAAAAAGGTAGAGTGAGAAAGAGTTGAACAACACGTGAGCGAAACCGCCGTGTAGAAAGATTGGTGTGACAAGTCTCCAGTACTGCCCTGCCTCAATCGCTCGATTGGAGCCTACTCCTAAATTGAAAATGGAAAACATCCCAAAAAGGTTTACCATAATAAAGAGGAGGATATGTATACCAATAAGTATGGAAATGATAGGATAATAGCGGATAAATGAGCGAAAATCTTCATTTCGCACAAACATATATTAACCACCTTTTCTAAAGATTTAATTTTTTGTTTGGCTCTTTACGTAGACGTTGTTGCTATAGCGGGTTAATTTCCGCTCCACTCACTAAGTACGGCTTGTTCAATAATTGTTTCAAAGCAACAATCTTTTAGAAAAGAGCCTTTTATGAAGTGAACGGCATTTAAATAAAACGAACTATCTATTTATTTGTTACTAGTTTAGCATAGCTTTCAACCTGAGCACTATTGATAACTTTATGCTAAATCTTAATGAGATAGTACTAAGGAGGTTTTTCATGATTATAGGAATTGGAATCGATTTGATTGAACTCGATCGGATTCAGAAAGCTGTTGAAAGGAACCCTTCTTTTCCAGAACGAATTCTGACGAGTAGTGAGCAAGAGGAGTATTGCAAACTTAGTGGACGGAGAAGTGTGGAATTTCTTGCTGGTCGGTTTGCGGCCAAAGAAGCTTATGCGAAAGCGAGAGGGACAGGAATCGGGAAACTGAGCTTTCAGGATATCACAATCCAAAAGTCCCCAGAAGGAGCACCCTATATTGAAACAATAGGCGAAGGTGAACGCATACATATTTCAATTTCACACACGAGGCAACATGCAGTGTCGCAAATCATTATCGAAAGCTCGTCAAGCTAGTCTGCATAACTTTGGGACTTGGCTCATATATTTTACCACGGTCAGGAGGGACCTGTTGTGAGAATCGTATCCGGAGAAGAAATGTATGAAGCGGACCGGTTTACCATGGAGGAGATTGGTCTAAGTGGCGTACTACTTATGGAAAATGCAGGTAAAGCGCTTTTTGAAGCAATGAAGGGCAGGATACACAAAAATGAACGGGTGGCTGTGCTAATTGGTTCAGGGAATAACGGAGGAGACGGCTTTGTTCTTGCAAGATACTTAAAAGAGAAGGGTTACAATGTTGATGTATGGGTGATTCCCCCACATTCAAAACTAAAGGGGGATGCGGGTACTCATTTTGGCATTTATACCAACTTGTCTTATGAATGGAATGCTTATAAAGATGGAGAAGCATTTCAACAAAATCTTGCGAGTTATACCGTTATAATCGATTGTCTGTTAGGGCTTGGCATATCAGGAGTGATTCGTTCGCCATATGATGAAGTTGTTCAGAAAGTAAATCGGTCTTCTGCTACGGTCATTTCTGTCGACTTGCCAAGTGGCTTACATGCTAATGGAGGGTTCGAAGGAGAGTGTCAGCCTATTCGTGCTGACAGAACTTATACACTTCAGTGCCCGAAGTTAGGCGCCTTCCTTTACCCTGATGCTGATTATTATGGAGAACTAGAAGTGATTGATATTGGACTGCCTCGAAACGCATTTTCAAAAGCTTTACAAAGAAAACTCTGGCTCGAGTCAGATGTTAAGCGTACACTTACCGATCGAACGTCATCCTCCCATAAAGGAAGCCATGGAAAAGGTCTGGTGATTGGCGGATCAAGGGGAATGGCTGGAGCACCTGTAATGTCAACAAAAGCTGCCTATCGAAGTGGAGCGGGTTTATTACAGGTCGCTGTGCCGGATAATATCCTTTCAATAGTAACAAGTACTATGTTAGAAGCGATGTTTCAAGGGTGGTCTTCAGATAATGGATATTTCTCTGGAGAGGTGTCAGGTGATCTTTCTGAATTCGATGGTATCGCGGTTGGGCCGGGTCTTGGAAGGGAAGTGGGGTGTAGCAAGGTTGTAAAAGCTATGCTTGCAACGAACGTACCTCTCGTTCTGGACGCCGATGCACTTTATCATTTGAATGAACTGAAAGATGAATTGAAAGCAAGAAAGTCACCGACTATTTTGACTCCGCATCCGGGAGAAATGGCAAGACTGACTGGGCTTTCTATTCAAGATATTCAAAGTAGACGATTCGAAATCTCTCGGTCGTTTGCACGTGAGTTTGGTGTATATCTTGTCTTAAAAGGTCCATATACAGTTGTGACCACACCTGATGGAAGTCAGTTTGTCAACACAACAGGTAATCCAGCTTTAGCAAAAGGTGGATCTGGTGATGTGCTGACAGGAATGGTACTCGCTTTTGTCATGCATAGTCAGTCCATTCAAGAAGGGATAAGCAATGCCGTTCTTGTTCACGGTAAAGCGGCTGATACCCTGGTTCAAACAGCTCATTCAACCCTGGACGTATTGGCAACCGATGTTATTGCAACTATACCAGCTGTTCTGCATTCATTTCTTGAGCAAAACCACGGATAGGTTTTTCACCACACAGGAACCTCCTTTGTCGTTTTAAATGAGGCAAAGGAGTTGGATACAGTGAAAAGGTTCGGTTCTGTTTTACTTATCGGAATACTGATGCTTGTTGCCCTTTCTGGATGCGGACAAAAAAGTCAGCAGGACGTAGTGGATGCTTTGGATAAAAAGTTAAATGAAATGGACAGCTATAAAGTAAATGCAAAGATGACACTTGAAACAGGGGAAGAGCCTCAACGTTATGATGTAGAAATTTGGTATCAGAAGCCATCTTATTATCGAGTAGAATTGAAAAATGCAACGAAAGAGCAAAGCCAAATTATTTTAAGAAATGATGAAGGGGTGTTTGTGCTTACCCCAGCTCTTAATAAAAGTTTCAGATTCCAAAGTAATTGGCCAGAGAACGGTAGTCAGGCTTATCTCTATAACACACTCGTGTCTGATATTCTAAACGACTCAAGCGCGGGGTTTGAAGCAAAAGATAATGACTATGTCTTCACGACTAAAACAAACTATCAAAACAAAAACTTATCTAAGCAATCAATTAAGCTAAATAAGAAGGATCTTGCTCCAGAGAAAGTAACAATTATGAATCAGGATATGAAACCGTTAGTGAACATTGAATTCTCCAATATGAAATTTAATGCTTCGTTCGACAAAGGTGCTTTTGATATGGAGCGAAATATGACAGCAGCTCAGCTTGAAGTGCCAGTCATTGCAGCTACCAATGAGCCTTTTGAAGTCGTCTACCCAATGTATGAGCCTCAAGGGACTGGCCTTACAGACGAGAAAGAAGTAGCGACCGATAAAGTGATATTAACCTTTACTGGTGAAAAATCATTCACATTGATTGAGGAGAAGAGTGAAGCTGCACTTGAGACAAGTGCACCTGTATCAGTTGGTGAAGGAGAACCTGTCGACCTTGGTTTCACAATGGGAATTATGACCGAGTCGACAGTTACCTGGAACCATAACGGGGTTGACTTCTTCCTTGCTTCAGATGATCTATCAATCGAAGAAATGGTCTCTGTTGCAAGGTCAGTGTACGGAACAACAGAAATTAAATAACACTCCAAGAAGGTTCAGCTGTCACGGCTGAACCTTCTTTAGAAGTTATGTGGATCATAAAATCGAGGCTAGTGTTATTCACATACTTTAGATAGTTGCGCTTGCGATTTTCTTAAAAACTCCTAAAATAGAAAGCAGAGTGATTTGTTTCAGGAGGAAATAAAGTATGGAGAATCAACCTTTTTATAGAGAAACATGGGCAGAAATTAATCTCGATGCCATTAAACAAAATATACATGCTTATAAAAACCATGTTCCATCAGATGTTTCAATAATGGCAGTCGTAAAAGCGAATGGTTACGGACATGGTGCATTAGCGACAGCTAAGACGGCAATAAAGTCAGGTGCATCTTATCTAGCAGTGGCGATTCTCGACGAGGCACTTGCGCTCCGTGAAGAAGGAATTACTACACCAATTCTAGTACTAGGTTGGGTTCCACCAGTTCATGCCAAATTGGCAGCGGAACAGGACATCACGCTGACAGTTTTTCAATTGGAATGGCTTAAGCAAGCTGAAGCTATATTAAATGGCTTATCTCTTGTTATTCATTTAAAAGTCGACACCGGAATGGGACGACTAGGTATAAAGGAAGAAAAGGAAGCTAAACTGATAGTAGAGTGTTTAAAAAAGAATTCTTCATTTAAAGTGGAGGGACTGTATACACACTTTGCAACGGCGGATGAACCAGATAATCCATTTATTGAAACGCAGCGTAACAGGTTTGAAGAAATGGCATCTTATCTAAAGTCGGAAGGCATAAACCCTGTCTGGATTCATCTTGGCAATAGCGCAGGGGCTGTCAGAATGCCTGAACGAATTGGGAATATCATCCGTGTTGGTATTTCCATGTATGGTCTCAGTCCTTCTCAAGAAATGAAATCAGTTCAACCTTTTAATCTTAATCCTGCTTTCAGTCTTCATAGTCAACTTGTTCATGTGAAGCAAATGAAAGAAGGGGAGCCGATTAGTTATGGATCGACTTATCATACGACTGAAGGCGAATGGATTGGAACAGTTCCAATAGGCTATGCAGATGGTTGGATCCGCAAGTTACGAGATGGATATGTACTAATAAATGGTGAACAAGCACCAATTGTAGGTCGAATTTGTATGGATCAGTTTATGGTTCGACTCCCTGCATCGACTAAAGTTGGGACGCGTGTCACGCTAATAGGTCGACAGGGTTCAGAAGAAATTACAATAGATGACATCGCTAAGCGACTTGAGACGATAAACTATGAAATTCCTTGTATGATCGGACCGCGCGTTCCGCGAATTTTTCGAGAGAATGAAGAAAAAAAGGGCGTAATGAATACAATTTTAAAAAAATAGTAAAATAAAAGAAGGATTTTGCAAGAATATGATGAAATAGTCTTGTGGAAAGTTGTTTTGCAATGCGTCGTCTGCAATGGTAAGATTAATGGTGGAATACAATATGAGTAGCAGTGCTTCGGAGGTGTATGTTTGTGTCAGAGGCAAACAAAAAATCGATTGTTGTAACTCTCCCACAACATATTTTAAATGAGGTGGATGGTATCATTCAACAGGAACAGCTCGATCGTAACGAGTTCATATCACAGGCCACGACAATGTATATTCGCGAGCGCAAGAAGCGACAAATTCGTGACGCCATGCGCCAGGGGTACATGGAGATGGCTAAGATTAACTTGAACCTTGCAGCAGAAGCCTTTCTTGTTGAGGAGGAAGCAGAGCACACCGTGGACCGCTTAGTAAGCGGGGTGTAATGACTTGATTGTCAAACGAGGTGATGTGTATTTTGCTGACCTTTCTCCTGTTGTAGGTTCTGAACAAGGTGGCGTAAGGCCTGTATTGATTATTCAGAACGACATTGGGAATCGTTTTAGTCCTACTGTCATTGTTGCCGCAATTACTGCTCAAATTCAAAAAGCAAAGCTTCCCACTCATGTGGAAATTGATGCCAAGCGCTATGGATTTGAACGGGATTCGGTTATATTGCTAGAACAAATTCGTACCATTGATAAACAGCGTCTAACTGATAAGATCACTCACCTTGATGAGGGTATGATGCAACGGGTGCAAGAAGCCCTGCAGATCAGCCTTGGACTTATTGATTTTTGAAAACGCATAGAATAGTACCCAAGCGAAGCTGCTCTTATGAGCAGTTTTTTTGTATCCTAAATGAAATCTTTTAAGGCTTTTCGTATGGGGTATGGCAGGTAATATTCTAGTTGTGTCGAAAAGTGTGTTAAGATAAAAATGATGTGATGCGCTTAAATTGGGAAAGCATAATGATTGCGAGGATTTCCTGGCAATGAGAAGATAAATGAACGCAGTAAGATCGTAGGGAGGAGCAAGATGGACAAGTTAGTCATACAATTATTGAATGAAAGCCGTGAACGTATTTATACCAGATGGATGGACGAGATGGAAAGAGTACGGGACGAACACCGGCTACAGTCAATAACCGATAAAGCTTACGAGGAAACAAACCAAGAATTGTTTGAAATTATTTATACGCATATTGAACAAAATGTTCATAAGCCAACAGATCGGATGACCGAGTTCGCTGAACATTTAATGAAGATAGGGTGGAGACTTAGCTATATTACGCAAGGGTTGCAAAATTTCCGCCGAATTATTTTGGCAGTGATTCTAGATGCCAACCAGTCAAATGAAAAAGTATTTGCTATGTACGATGAAATTGATCGCTGGATTGACCCAATTGTTAATCAGCTAATCAATGAGAGTGCTAAGAATTGGGAGAATACAGTATCCATTCAGAAAGTTGCTCTTCAAGAATTATCTGCACCTCTTATTCCGGTTTTTGAGAATATCAGTGTAATGCCACTTATCGGAACCATTGATACAGAACGCGCGAAACTTATAATGGAAAATCTGTTGACTGGTGTTATTAAACATAGATCTCAAGTTGTTCTCATTGACATTACTGGTGTTCCTGTAGTGGATACAATGGTTGCTCACCATATTATTCAGGCTGCTGAAGCAGTTCGCCTTGTTGGAGCACAATGTATTCTAGTTGGCATTAGACCTGAGATTGCTCAAACGATCGTCAATCTGGGGATCGACCTCGGCCAATTCCCAACCAAGAGTACGTTATTTAAAGGTATGAAAACAGCATTAGAAATGACTAAACGAAAAATGATTGAGCTTGAGTAAGGGGGGAAGACCATGCGAATTCCTATATTGAAACTAAATCAATATTTGTTAATTACTATTCAGGTAGACCTTGACGACAAAACAGCACTTCAATTTCAGGAGGATTTGCTCGAAAAGATTCATGAGACAGGAGCAAAAGGCGTTGTAATTGATCTGACATCTGTCGATATGATTGATTCATTTATCGCCAAAGTACTAGGTGATGTTGTACGCATGTCGAATTTAATGGGGGCAAAAGTGGTGCTTACAGGAATTCAACCTGCTGTTGCTATAACGTTGATTGATCTAGGCATCATGATGAAGAATGTCCCAACTGCATTAGATTTAGAACAGGGGTTAGAGAAATTACAACAGGAATTGGGGGGATAAGCTATGAATATCCAATCCTGTGTGGAAGTTAGAAATGAATGGGATATTGTTAAAGCGAGGCAGTCGGGTAGAAACATTGCTAAAGAACTTGGGTTTGGCACAGTTGACCAAGCTCGAATAACTACAGCAATCTCCGAGCTCGCACGTAACATATACCTTTATGCTGGAAATGGCGAAGTTGCCATTGAGCGTGTGGAAAACGGTGGTAAATTAGGGCTTAAAATCGAAGCGTCTGACTCGGGACCTGGAATTAAAGATATACGAAAAGTAATGGAAGATGGTTTTACCACTTCTGGTGGTCTTGGAGCAGGTCTTCCAGGAGTTAAACGCTTAATGGACGAGTTTACGATTGATTCAAAAGAAAATGAAGGAACAATTATAACTTCTATTAAATGGCTCCGTTAAGGAGGATAGGCCACTATGGATGACCGAGATCTTCAATATCAAAAATACAAATCTATATTAGAGAATTATTTACAAGAGCAGTCGGAGCAAACGCTTTACAAAGGACAGCAGTTTAGCAGGAAAATGATTGAGCAAAAAATTTCCCCTGAAGAAGCTGTTAGCCTTCATGTGAGCGTACTTGAAGAACTATTTCCTGATATTCCTCAGCCGCTTAAAAACTCTTATGATTTCTTGCTAGAGATGATGATTGGTTATGGATTTGCTTACAGGGAACATCAGAGTCTTCGAAGCCGTCAACAACAGCTTGAATCAGAAATTGAAATTGCTGCTAATATGCAGCAAACGTTGTTGGCGGGTGATAAGCCTGATGTCAGGGGTCTTGATATTGGTGCTATTAGTAAACCTGCTCAGAAAATGAGTGGGGATTACTACCATTTTGTTCAGGATGAGAATAATTGCATGAGTGTAGCAATTGCTGATGTAATTGGAAAAGGTATACCTGCAGCATTATGTATGAGCATGATTAAATACACAATGGATAGTGCTCCTGAACAGCGTATGCAACCAGGGGCAGTTCTTGAGAATCTTAACCGAGTGGTAGAGCAGAATGTAGATCCTAATATGTTTATTACAATGTTTTACGGATTGTACGATCCTAGGGTCAATTCATTTTATTATGCTGGCGCCGGTCATGAGCCGGGCTTTTTTTACGATGCAGGGAAAGATGAATTTGAAGAGTTGTTTACAAAAGGATTAGTTCTTGGTGTTTCTAAGAAAACGTCATATCAGGAATATCAGCGTGTCTTACATGGGAATGATATGGTTATTATGTTATCTGATGGCGTAACAGAGTGTCGTTCTAGTAACGGATTTATTGAGCGAGATGAAATTGTTGCAATGATTCGTAAATATATTCACCTTTCAGCTCAGGAAATCGTTGATGAAGTGTATAGAGAACTTGAGCGGTTGCAAGAGTTTGAACTTCGTGATGACTTCACACTCGTGATTTTACGACGAGAGGTTTAACTTCTCTCAGCTAGTGGAATAAGGGAATAATGATATTATTTATTATTTGAAGCAACCTACAGGGGGTAATGTTATGAATTTACAGATCAAACAAGAAGATCATGAGAATACACATCATTTACATATAGCAGGGGAAATAGATGCTTATACAGCACCACAGCTACGTGAAGCTTTACTTCCGCTAACCGGAAAAGAAGGTCATGAAACACTAGTTCATCTTGGTGATGTTAACTATATGGACAGCACCGGATTAGGTGTGTTCGTAGGTGCACTTAAATCATCTAAAGAGCACGGTAGCTCGATTAAATTGACTGGTATGACTTCACGCGTTCAGCGTCTCTTTGAAATCACTGGCCTTGATGAAGTGATCGATATCGAAGACGTAAAGGGGGGATCCAAGTGATAAACATTTCAGATTTTGTTGAAATGAAAATCCCTGCTCAGGCAGAGTTTGTTGGAGTTACAAGATTAACCGTTTCTGGTATCGCAAACCGTATGGGTTATTCTTATGATGAAATTGAAGATATTAAAATTGCCCTTTCAGAAGCTTGTACGAATGCAGTGAATCATGCTTATAAAGAAGATGAAAAAGGACAAATTACAATTGGTTTTGGTATTTACGAAGACCGTCTTGAAATGATGGTACTTGACCGTGGTCAAAGCTTTGATTACACAAAGGTTTCGGAGAAGTTAGGTCCGGTTGATAGTGATAAGTCTGTGGAACAACTCAGTGAGGGAGGACTAGGTCTCTTTCTGATTGAATCGCTGATGGACAAAGTGGAAATCAGTGGAGAGGACGGAGTAGTAGTTATGATGACGAAGTTCCTCCATAGAGATGGGGTGGAAGTAGATGCCGACACAATCTCCTCATCCCCGCAATAATAACAACAATGAAGTTTATGAGTGGATTGAACAATATCAAAATGATCCTACTGATGAAGTTGTTCAACTGAAACTGGTTGAAAGGTATCAGGATCTTGTTCAATCACTTGCTCGTAAGTTTTCCAAAGGGAAAAGCATACATGATGATCTTGCACAAGTTGGGATGATCGGATTGCTAGCCGCCCTGCGTCGCTATGACCCAGAGTTTGGTAGAAGCTTTGAATCGTTTGCTGTTCCAACAATTGTTGGTGAAATTAAACGTTTTATTCGCGATAAAACGTGGAGTGTTCATGTACCAAGAAGGATTAAAGAGCTCGGTCCACGTATTAAGAAGGCAGTTGAAGAACTAACAAATGAATTGCAACGTTCTCCTAAGGTTGATGAACTTGCAGAGTATTTGAACGTTTCTGAAGAAGAAGTCCTTGAGACGATGGAGATGGGCAAGAGCTACCAGGCGCTTTCAGTAGATAGTTCTATTGAAGCTGATCAGGAAGGCAGTACAGTAACTCTCTTGGATCTTGTTGGCGATCAAGAACAAGGCTTTGATTTAGTGGATCAACAAATGCTTCTTAAGAAAGCTTTCGCTGTACTAACAGAGCGAGAACAGGAAATTCTAAATTGCACTTATTTCGAGAACATGAGCCAGAAAGAAACTGGAGAGAAACTAGGCATTTCACAGATGCATGTTTCACGTTTGCAGCGTAGAGCGCTTGAGAAACTTAGACAAGCCATTCGAATAGAACCAACGGAGGCATTTTAGCTATGATTCACCATCATGATTTTAAACGGCTTACTGTAGCTGCTTACCAGAAACCGAAAGCTGGCAATCAGATGTGTGGAGACAGCTATTATGTAACGGAAACTTCGGAATATTTTATTTGTGCAGTAGCTGATGGTCTTGGAAGTGGTGATATGGCAAAAGATTCATCTCTCGCTGCAATTAATGTAGTAAAAGAGCATCAAGATGAAGATGTTGAATCCTTAATGAAGCGTGCGAATGAAGAGATGAGAGGAAAACGAGGTTGTGTTCTGTCTGTTTTTAAGCTTGATCTTGAAACTAGAAAGATGGAGTTTAGCGGCATAGGTAATATTAACTTAATTATCTATCAACCCGACGGACGCATCAATCGCCCGATCTCATACTCTGGCTATTTATCTGGAAAGTCTCAAAAAGTAAAAGTTCAAACAATTGATTACCCATCAGGATCTTCATTTGTCACCTATTCTGACGGTGTCCAAATTAGCTCCAAAAATTATGCAATGATTGCTCGTTTTGATTCAGTACAAGAGTCCTTTCAACATTTAACAGATTCGCTTCCGTCAACAAATGATGACATTACCCTGCTTGTAGGTAAAACCGTTTAAAAAGCTCTTCCGTATCCATAAGGAAGAGCTTTTTTTATTTTGTTCATAGACGAAATTTATTTCATTGTGAGGATTAGATGTATTGTACGAGGTATCAATATGTTTGGCTGAGCCGGTAATGGAAATCATTTCTATACTAATGGCTCTTTTCTAAAAGAATGTTGCTTTATAAAAAATTGGACTAGCGGGACAGGTGAGGCCCCACAGGAGCGTTAGCCAAGAAGAGGCTCACCGCCCTGCGGAAAGCGAGCATCCTGAAGCGGAAATCACCTCCACTCTTCTAGCAACGATGTTTACGAAAAGAGTCATTTTGTAAAAGGGAGACTTTTAACGAGACCTTTTATTCGGTAAACTTATACTATTATTGAAATGGTTCTAAGGAGGAATGATTTTGGGAAATACGGCAGACAAACAACAGGCAGAACATTTTCATAAAGTAGCACAGAAATTGAATATTGCTGAACGCAGTGTGAGAGAAGTGATCACTCTTTTAGATGGTGGGAATACGGTCCCCTTTATAGCGAGGTATCGTAAGGAACTTACTGGTGGTCTAGATGAAGTGCAGCTTAGGGATATCCAGGAAGCATGGACTTATTTGCAAAACCTGGAGAACCGTAAAGAAGAAGTGATTCGTCTTATACATGACCAAGATAAATTAACAGATGAACTGAAGGCTCAACTTCTGAAAGCAACAAAGCTCCAAGAGGTAGAAGATCTATATCGTCCTTATAAACAAAAAAAGCGGACAAAAGCGACAATCGCAAAGGAAAAGGGATTAGAGCCCCTGGCGAATTGGATTATGACGGTAGCAGACCGTGAGCCATCTGAAGAAGCGGTTAACTTTCTATCTGAAGAGAATGATGTAATTTCCGTTGAAGACGCTCTTCAGGGAGCGAGAGATATTATTGCAGAATGGATTTCAGATGATGCTGAAGCGAGAAAGTGGATTCGTACAAAGACGTTTCAATATGGTCTTCTTCAAACCGCTGTGAAATCAGAGGAAGATGATCCTAAGCAAATCTTTGAAATGTATTATGCGTATGAGGAGGGAATTTCCAAAATTGTTCCTCACCGTATTCTAGCAATCAATAGAGGTGAAAAAGAGGGAATTTTAAGGGCATCTATTACACCGCCCGTAGATTCAATCCATGATTATTTAAGAAGAAAAACGATTAACACTCTTCAGAAGACTTGCGTTGATCTTCTGGAGGAAGCAATGGTCGACAGTTATAAGCGTCTCATTCAGCCATCTGTTGAAAGAGAGATACGCAAAGAGTTAACAGAAAAAGCTGAAGATCAGGCTATTCATATTTTTTCTGAGAATTTAAAGCACCTTTTACTTCAACCTCCACTAAAAGGAAAACGAGTACTTGGCGTTGACCCGGCCTATCGTACTGGGTGTAAGTTAGCTGTTGTAGATGATACTGGGAAAATGTTGACCGTTTCAGTCATTTATCCTACACCTCCAAGATCAGAGGTGGATAAATCGATGGCAATCGTAAAGAAGATGATTGAGGACTATGATATCGAAATGATTGCGATTGGAAATGGTACAGCATCTCGCGAAACAGAGCAATTTATTGCTAACGTTATTAAAGAAGTCGATGTAGATTTAGCTTATTTAATCGTTAATGAAGCTGGAGCAAGTGTTTATTCCGCTTCGGACCTAGCAAGAGAAGAATTCCCATCTCTACAGGTTGAAGAACGTTCTGCGGTTTCAATTGCGAGAAGAATTCAGGATCCACTTGCTGAACTCGTGAAGATCGATCCCAAATCAGTTGGTGTTGGACAATATCAACACGATGTATCTCAGAAGAAGCTAAATGATCAGCTTACTTTTGTGGTCGAGACGGCGGTTAACCAAGTAGGGGTTAATGTAAACACCGCATCTGTATCACTTCTTCAATATGTAGCGGGTCTATCTCGAGCGGTTGCAACAAATATCGTCAAAAAAAGAGATGAAGAAGGAAAGTTTACAAGTCGTGTTCAATTGAAGAAGGTCCCGAGGCTTGGCGCTAAAACATATGAACAATGTATTGGATTTATGAGAATTATGGGAGGTAAGCAACCTCTTGATCAAACAGAAATACATCCTGAGAGTTATGAAGTTACCAAAGCGCTCCTAGCACAATTGAATTGTAAGCATGAGGATATTGGATCTGAAAAACTCATCCAGTCACTTGCCACCCTCTCAATTAAAGACACTGCAGCAGAGCTTGAAATTGGAGAATTGACGCTTGAAGATATTATTGCTTCCCTTCGCAAACCAGGAAGAGACCCAAGGGATGAACTTTCACAGCCTATTTTAAAGACAGATGTTCTTAAGATGGAAGACTTAGAGCAGGGAATGGAGCTCGAAGGGACAGTGCGTAATGTAGTGGACTTTGGAGCCTTTGTAGATATAGGTGTAAAACAAGACGGGCTTGTTCACATATCGAAATTAACGAATAAATTTGTGAAAAACCCAATGGAAGTCGTCCATGTAGGACAGGTTGTAACGGTATGGGTAGATAGCGTTGATTTAAAAAGAGAGCGAATTGCCCTTACGATGCTCAATCCTTCATAAGCACTGCCCTCAGGGGCGGTGTTTTCTTTTATAAAAAAACCAGCATTGGTTTAATAGTTTGATTTGACGACGGTCTTTATCGAGGTATGCTTGCTTTAGCTGTCTTTTAAACCAGACAGGCATCAGAATCTCCTCCTTTAGAAGATGACACTTTCGTAATGATGTTGTAAATTAGTTTATGAAGTGCTGCTTGTATGTGTTCAATAAGTTAAGAGGTGAGAATGTGAAGGAAGAGGATTTGCAAAAACTAGTGGAAGCAATCTCAGAAGAATGGTTTGGGCTGTCCTTTAATCATTCTGCAACTTTCAATTCAAGGTTAAGAACAACAGGCGGACGTTACTTACTGCGCTCTCATAATCTTGAGTTTAATAAAAAGCATTACGATCAATTTGGTATGGAAGAACTTATTGGGATTATTAAGCATGAGCTCTGCCATTATCATTTACATCTTCAACGTAAAGGATATAAGCATCAGGATCAGGATTTTAAAAAACTACTGAATCAAGTTGGGGGCTCACGTTACTGTCAGGTAGTTCCTGGTCAAAGGCGTATCGAGGAATGGAAACACCTCTATGAATGTCGAAACTGTAAGACAAGGTATATGAGAAAGAGGAGGATGAATACATCGAAATACGTATGCGGCAGGTGCAGGGGCAGGTTACGCAAAATTTCTTGAAACTTGTCATTGACGCTCCTTAAGGTATGTGGTAAATTAATAAAGTCTCTTCGGAGAGCGCGTCCCAATCACTTACATAACAGATTAAGAAATTTATTAAAAACTGTTGACTTTGATTGCTGGATGCGATATTATATTAAATGTCGCCGATAACGGAGACAACAAAACACATATTATTCCACAGTAGCTCAGTGGTAGAGCTATCGGCTGTTAACCGATCGGTCGTAGGTTCGAATCCTACCTGTGGAGCCAAACGGAGAAGTACCCAAGTGGCTGAAGGGGCGCCCCTGCTAAGGGTGTAGGTCGCGCAAGCGGCGCGAGGGTTCAAATCCCTCCTTCTCCGCCATTTTTATGGCCCGTTGGTCAAGTGGTTAAGACACCGCCCTTTCACGGCGGTATCACGGGTTCGAATCCCGTACGGGTCACCAACTTATTTTTGAATATTTGTTTCATCAACATGATATGTAATCAGTTATAGAGGTCTCGTGGTGTAGCGGTTAACATGCCTGCCTGTCACGCAGGAGATCGCGGGTTCGATTCCCGTCGAGACCGCCATTAACTTTAAAAAGCAATCCTGATTATATAAATTGTTGGGCTATAGCCAAGCGGTAAGGCAACGGATTTTGATTCCGTCATGCGCTGGTTCGAATCCAGCTAGCCCAGCCATGTTGAGCCATTAGCTCAGTTGGTAGAGCATCTGACTTTTAATCAGAGGGTCGAAGGTTCGAGTCCTTCATGGCTCACCACTTATTTGCGGGTGTGGCGGAATTGGCAGACGCGCTAGACTTAGGATCTAGTGTCTTACGACGTGGGGGTTCAAGTCCCTTCACCCGCACCAATTCTTTTTATAATAGTTTACATCAAGTAACGATGTGCGGTTGTGGCGGAATGGCAGACGCGCTAGCTTGAGGGGCTAGTGGGGGAAACCCCGTGGAGGTTCGAGTCCTCTCAACCGCACCAAATATAATATGCGCCCGTAGCTCAATTGGATAGAGCGTCTGACTACGGATCAGAAGGTTAGGGATTCGACTTCTCTCGGGCGCACCATTTCTTATTTAAATAAATGTCGGGAAGTAGCTCAGCTTGGTAGAGCACTTGGTTTGGGACCAAGGGGTCGCAGGTTCAAATCCTGTCTTCCCGACCATTGATTTCGCGGGTGTAGTTTAGTGGTAAAACCTCAGCCTTCCAAGCTGATGTCGTGGGTTCGATCCCCATCACCCGCTCCAATTAAGATGGGCCTGTAGCTCAGCTGGTTAGAGCGCACGCCTGATAAGCGTGAGGTCGGTGGTTCGAGTCCACTCAGGCCCACCATCTTTTCTGAAAAAAAGTTGTTGACAAGCACTAAACATAAATGATACGATTGTTTGGTCGCTAAAAACAGTAATGAAAGAAAAATTGATCTTTGAAAACTGAACGAAACGCCATGTAAGTAGTTGTTTCTACGGAAGCAAATTGTTTTAAAAGCTAGATTAAGCTTTCTATCGGAGAGTTTGATC
>NZ_JAFKOI010000018.1 GCF_017303315.1 Bacillus sp. NTK071 | reverse complement strand
AAACTCTCCGATAGAAAGCTTAATCTAGCTTTTAAAACAATTTGCTTCCGTAGAAACAACTACTTACATGGCGTTTCGTTCAGTTTTCAAAGATCGATTCGTTTCTTTCGATGTCGTTTTCAGCGACTTTATTAATATACCATATCAACTTAGTTAGCGTCAACAACTTTTTTTATTCTTTTTGTGTGCGTCATCCGTTTCGTATCGGCGACCTATATAAATATACAGGTTGTTTCTGTAATTAGCAAGGGTTTTTTGAAATTAATTTGTACCTTTTTTTAAAATGCGCATATACTTTAAAACTTCAGCCTTTGTAGCAGTTCTTTTATAGATTCCAAGTAGAATTTGATACCGTTCCTCCATAGCTCGTTTAATAAGCCCATCAATGCGACTATTATCCAAATCCAACAGAAGTTCTTCCATCTCCCGCTTAAGTAAGTACTCGATTTCCTTCATTTCTTTATTGTTAACAAGAAGTCCTATCACTTTAACTCCTCCTTCCTCAAACCAGTATCGCCTAACCTATACCTAAATATGTGTGCAGGAAACACTTTGTACATAGTTATGAAACTGTTCGCATATGAATGGGACAAAGGGGGTGCATGATGAATTTTTTCTGGATTTGGAATGGAAAGCGTATAAAACAAGGACTTGTTATTGTAGTTGCTGCTTTTTTTACAGCCATTATTCTATTTACAGAAGGTGGCGAGCTAGCCGTCTTCACTTCAAACGAAATCCCTCTAGCCATTGACCAAGTAAAGAGCAAAGATAAAAGAATTGCGCTAACGTTTGATATTAGCTGGGGAGAAACAAAAGCCATTCCTATTCTTGACCAATTAAAAAAGAACAAAGTAAAGGCTTCTTTTTTCATTTCAGGGGCATGGGCTGAACGACACCCTGAAATCGTTGAGCAAATTGTAAAAGATGGGCATGAAATAGGAAACCTGGGATATAAATATGAAAATTACACAACGATGGAAAATGAAGAAATAAGAAAAGACATTATACGCTCCCATGAAGCGATTAAAAAAGTATCTGGTACTCAACCAGAACTTCTCAGACCACCTAATGGTAATTTTGATAAGAGGGTTCTCACTCTTTCAGATAAAATGAACTATACAGTCATCCATTGGAGTCTCGATTCAGAAGATTGGAGAAACCCTGGTATGGAAACCATAGTAGAAAATGTTGCAAGCGGTGCAGATCCTGGTGATATTATTCTCCTGCATGCTTCTGACTCAGCTAAGCAAACGGCTGATGCGATTCCAAACATCATCTCGACTTTGAAGAAGAAAGGTTATACTTTCTATACAGTAAGCGAACTTGTGTCAAATGCAGATATCAAAAGTAAAGAAATTAAATAAGCAGCCCTGCTATTGTGCAGAGCTGCTTTTGTTTATACTTCTTTTCCAATCAGACGATGAAGTGTTAGCAATTGCCATACATTACTGGCTAGAAGTGGTATTAAAATAAGCCATAGCCATTTAGGATCATTACTCTGTAACCCAGGAATCCATTCAAGCGTTGTTACAACGACAATAAAGAAGAGAGCCGGTATAAAGGCCTGCTTGTTCGTTTCTTTTTGTTTGATGTATGCTACTGTAACACCTACCACAAGAAGAAATAGAGCAACAAGGACATAGCTTAAAATGCTTTCTCCCGCTTCCGCGAAAACGGCATAGCGGAAATAGACTAAGTCGAACAACGCAACTGCAATTAGGACGGCTTGTATAGTATTCCATAATCTAACAGATTTAAAAATACCAAGGCCAAACCGATGAATGGTTAAATATGCGAAAAATCCCATCTGACTGATCAAACTAAAGATGCTGGATACTCCAAGTAACCAGAGCATGACAATCAGGAATGAAAGAAATTCACCGTTTTTTAGATCTGCCCAATATTGCGACCAGTCTAAAACAATACCTGTAATCATTCCCGCTGTTGATCCAATCAGAAGGGTTGAAAAGAATAAGTAAACAAGATTTCTTGTTTTCACAATCAAACCCCCGTGAATGTTAATGATGCTTCTCTGTTGAATTGTACCAATGCCACTTTTAAAATGCCACCCTTCCTTTATTCTCCGGGTATAAATTCACAGTTTCGCCTAATATTAAGGATAAGAATATGAGAAAGGAGCATGAGCAAATGAGTCAGCGATTCAAACTGCTTGCTCTTGGATTAGCTTTTCTTCTCATTGCTGGTTGCGCCACAGGTTCCGCTGAGGGCTCTCAGGCTAATTATGATGAAACGAAGAAAATGCTTGTCGATCTGCTAAAAACAGATGAAGGCAAAAAAGCCATTCAGGAAATCATGTCAGATGAAAAATTGAAACAACAGCTTGTGATGGAAGAACCTTTTGTGAAAGAAACCATACAGAAAGTCCTTACAACCGAAGAAGGTAAGAAGTACTGGCAAGAAATGCTGAAAGATCCTGCTTTCGTTGAGAACTTCGCGAAAAACATTCAAGGGGAAAACGAAAAACTGTTTAAAGCACTAATGGACGATCCGGAGTATCAAGAAAAAATGATGGATCTTATGCAAGACCCTGAAATGGAGAAACAATACTTGCAGCTATTGGAAAGTAAGCAATCCAGAAAGCAAATTAAGGATTTGATCTCTGAAACATTCGAGAGTCCATTATTCCAGGCTAAAATCCAGCAGATGTTAACCAAAATCACTTCAGAGCAATTAAAAGAATCTGAAGGTAGTGGAGAACAGAAATCGGATGAAAAAACAGGTGATGAACAGAGTGATAGCTCAGACAATCAACAATGATCATCCTAACGAAAAAGGACACTCCAATTGGAGTGTCCTTTCTTGTTATTCTGTTTTAGCAATAACTTCTTTCGCTATATCTAAATATTGCTTTCCAATCGGATGATCAGCCTGGTAAACGGAAGGGGCAAACTCCTCGTCATTGAAATCAGGTTGTCCAAGGGGCAACTTCCCTAGAATTTCGGTGGACAGTTCAGAGGCAAGTTTTTCGCCACCACCCTGACCGAAAACATATTCCTTTTCACCGGTTACCTTACTTTCAAAATAAGCCATGTTCTCAACTACTCCAAGAACTTCATGTTTGGTTTTCAAGGCCATAGCGCCTGCTCGTGCTGCTACGAAAGCAGCAGTTGCATGTGGAGTAGTAACAATGATCTCCTTAGAAGCCGGAAGCATCGTGTGGACATCAAGTGCTACGTCCCCTGTTCCTGGTGGGAGGTCAAGTAGCAAGTAATCTAACTCACCCCAGTCAACTTCACTGAAGAAATTGTTAAGCATTTTCCCAAGCATCGGCCCACGCCAGATTACCGGAGCGTTATCCTCCACAAAAAATGCCATAGACATCACTTTTACGCCAAAACGTTCAACAGGATAGATTTTACCATCTACTACTTTGGGTCTACTTTCAATTCCCATCATATCTGGAACACTAAAACCATAAATATCAGCATCAATAATGCCAACTTTTTTCCCTAATCGAGCAAGCGAAGTTGCCAGGTTAACTGTTACAGTAGATTTTCCAACCCCACCTTTACCACTCGCGACGGCAATAAACTGTGTCTTACTCTCTGGTGATAACAATGGCGGTAGATTAGGATTTGCTGAAGTCCCTTGAGGAAGCTCCTCATCAGCAAGTTGCTCAAAACGTAGTCCTACTGATTCTGCTCCAGCACCTTTCAAGATGTTCACGATCTCCTGCTGTACTTTCATCTGCTCAGCAGATTCCGTTTGCGCTAGGGCAGCTTTTACACTAACATAGCCTTCCTTAGTCTTCACATCACGGATGGTGATACTTTTATGTATAATAGGATCTTGCACCTTTTGTAATAATTCAACGACCTGATCTTTCGTTAACATGGAGGCACCACCTTCTCTGAATTCGATTACATTGTTAGTATAACACATCATTCAGAGAACTTTGACCCTCCTGTTTATTGGATGTTTTATTGAATAGTAAGCAAAACCAGCACCTATTCTTCAGGCACTGGTTCGTTTGTGGAATAGCGAATGATCCCTTGATATATGGAAGCCGCAACTTTATTTTGATATGCTTCTGTATTTAATAACTCCCGCTCCGTAGGATTTGATAGAAACCCTACCTCTACAAGTGCTCCAGGAATCTCAGCTTGCTTCAATAAATAGACACTATCCAAATTCTTAGCAAGACGATTAGTATTCTCAAGGTTTCGTTTAATCTCAGATTGTATGAACCGCGATAGCGCTTGACTCTGTTCATTGGTTGGATTATAAAACGTTTGTGCACCGCTCCACTTCGAAGAAGGAATGGCATTTAAATGAATGCTAATAAACAAATCGTTACTTGAATCATTCACAAGTCTAACACGTTCTCTTAGATCTTCTGATTTACGATTGCTAAGACCCTTCGTATTCTCTGATGCTAAGTCAGTATCAGTCTCACGAGTCATGATAACAAGTGCTCCAGCTTCCTGAAGGTAATCACGCAATTTGAGAGATACCTTTAGCGCAATATCTTTCTCTACCACATTGTTACCTACTGCACCTCCATCCGGGCCACCATGACCCGGATCAATTACAATGATTTGCCCGGATAAGGGAAGATGCCAGGCATCCCAGGATGAATCAATCGCAAATTTGTAATTAATAATAAATAACAATACAAATACACCAGCCGCAACCCCCAACCGCTTCGACCACTTTTTCATACCAACACCACCCTCTATTCTGTCCTATAGTATCTATATGGGACAAGTGAGGGAAATAGTCTTGGAACCTGAGCGTTTATTGAAGACGAAGACGACGTCTCATGACCCCTTTTTCACACCCTGCCTTCCACCAGTTCGAAACAAACACATCACAGGTTAAGTGAAGTGATTCTTCATATCCAGCAGAAGTCTTCCAAAAGAGCCAATAATCGAACAAGGCATCAATAAGGGCTTTTTCAAGTTTAAAACAACGCCGGTGTACCGCTTCCATTGATTCACCATTGCATGAGAATTTACTATACTCCGCTCCTAATAAATAGGCTTCGATTGCAATGTCCATACAAACATTCTCAACATCGCCTTTATAAAGAATCGCTTCAGAGAAGAAAGGAGAAAACATTTCTGTAATATTATCTGATAACTCTTTTAGTGATATTTCAATTAGTATTCTCCGCTCGAATTCAAGGCGCTTATGACGCTGGCGTTCTTTAAAGACGGTAATAACGTTGTCCATGTCACCCATCCTCTCGACTTATTATGCTTTAGTCTCTTTCGAGCGTCATAGAGTATGCGGTAAATGAACTGGTAATTCATTCAGTTCACACCATTAATAAACAACAAAAAACCCCCGGCTTTTGAAAGCCAGAGGTTTTGAAATAATAGAATTAACGCTTCGAGAACTGAGGTGCACGACGTGCTGCTTTAAGACCGTATTTCTTACGTTCTTTCATACGAGCATCACGAGTTAGGAAGCCAGCGCTCTTAAGTGTAGCGCGTGATTCCGGATCAGCTTGAAGTAGTGCACGAGCGATACCGTGACGGATTGCGCCCGCTTGTCCAGTGAATCCACCACCGTTAACATTTACAAAGATATCGTAAGTGCCTTCAGTACCAGTTTCAACTAGTGGTTGCTTAGAGATAAGCTTTAGTGTTTCAAGATCGAAATAGTCATCGATTTCACGGTTGTTAATAACCATACGTCCGTTACCAGGAAGTAAACGTACGCGTGCTACAGAGTTTTTACGTCGGCCAGTGCCGTTGTATTGTACTTGTGCCAAGTTGATTCCCTCCTTTTAATTAACCTCTTAGTTCGTATTTTTCAGGCTGTTGAGCCTGGTGATTGTGCTCGCTACCAGCGAATACATGAAGCTTCTTAATCATTTGGCGACCAAGGCTGTTCTTTGGAAGCATGCCTTTGATTGCAAGTTCAAGCATTTGCTCAGAACGGTTAGTACGCATTTCTAGAGCATTTCTTGATTTCAAACCACCTGGGTGTCCACTATGACGGTAGTACATCTTGTCATTAAGTTTGTTACCAGTTAGTTCAATTTTCTCAGCGTTAAGGATGATCACATGATCACCAGTGTCCACGTGAGGTGTGAAAGTTACTTTATTTTTACCGCGTAGGATCGCTGCTACTTCACTTGCAAGACGGCCAAGTGTTTGACCTTCAGCGTCAACGATATACCATTTACGTTCTACTTCGTGGCCTTTAGCCATAAATGTTGTACGCATGAGTTTCCCTCCTAAAATCAATCCAATTTATTTTAAAACTAGCACAGAATATTCATTGTCAGTTGTCAGTCAGATTTCTAAATCCGGGGCAAGTGGATGTAGAAATACCAAAGAATATCTTATAATACGTGGGCGGAAATGTCAAGTGTTTGATAACTTTCTATTCCTTTTTAAGAATAGACTATGTTAGTGAGCAGAGCTGAAAGGCAAGTGAAACTAAGGTCTCACTCGAATGAGCCAAAAATCGAGAAATCAACAATATGAGCTAACATAGCCTAAGAATAAGAGACTTCCCATAAATAGAGTCCGTGGGGAGGCGCAGTCTTACCAGCCCTACTACGATCTTGAGCTTCAAGGATAGAAGGCAATTCATCAGCTTGACGATCTCCTCTACCAACCTCTAGGAACGTCCCCATCAAAATGCGAACCATATTATATAGAAATCCACTACCTTCAAATGTAAAAATGAGTTCATCATTTTCTTCTTCAATATCAATCCGGTAGATTGTGCGGACTTTATCTTTCACATCTGTTTTGGCAGAACAAAATGATGTGAAATCATGCTCTCCAATAAGATGTGCAGCAGCCATTCTCATGTCGCCTATATCCAATTCACGAGCCTCGTGCACTGCATAGTTTCTACGAAAAACATCAAAGGCGGCACGGTTATTCACACGGTAGTGATACGTCTTTCGCACAACGTGATACCTAGCATGAAAATCTTCAGGTACTGTCTCGGTTCGTAACACACGCACATCCGCTGGCAGCTGCGTATTTAACGCTCTCGTCCAATTATCCAACGGGATAGAAAGCGGTGTGTCAAAATGAATGACCTGCCCTGCAGCGTGCACACGGGCATCCGTTCTGCCTGATCCAGTCACGTGAATCAATTGCCCTTTGTGCATCTGTTTTAAAGCTCTCTGCACCTCTTCTTGGACTGTACGGCCATTGGGCTGTATTTGATAACCATTAAATGCAGTACCATCATACGATATCGTCATTTTAATCCTTTGCATGACATCCCCCTTAACTTCTCAACAGAAGTAAACCAATACTTAGGATCAGTAATATAATAAATAGAGTTGTATCCTTTCCAGACCATTTCAGTAACCGAATGCTCGTTCTGCCTTCACCACCACGGTACCCTCTAGCTTCCATCGCCATCGCCAAATCTTCTGCACGTTTAAACGCACTGACAAAGAGTGGAACGAGAAGAGGAACAATGCTTTTCAAGCGGTCTTTAATTGGTCCTGTGGAGAACTGCGCCCCCCGTGCAGATTGTGCTTTCATGATTTTCTCGGTTTCCTCAAGAAGTGTCGGAATGAACCTAAGTGCAATTGACATCATCAATGCAAATTCATGAACGGGAAGGCCGATTTTCTTCATCGGGCCAAGTAAGGTTTCAATACCAACCGTAATATCAATCGGTGTTGTTGTTAGAGTTAAGAGTGATGTAATCATAATTAAGAAAAGAAGACGTAATGAAATAAATATCCCTTGCTGCACACCGCCTTCATACACTTTAAGAAATCCCAAATCGAACAGTAACGGACCTTCTTTTGTTAAGAACACATGCAGCAGGAAGGTGAGTATGATAACAAGAAGAATAGGCTTTAATCCGTTGTAAATATATCGTAATGGTAGTCTTGATACCAAAACAGCAATCAATGTAAACGCTCCGAGTAACGCATACGTTAACCAATTGTTAGCTAGGAATACAATAATGACGAATAGAAAAGCAGTTAAAAGCTTAGCCCTGGGGTCTAGTTTATGAATATAAGACTCCCCAGGAACGTACTGCCCGATAATTATGTTTTGCATCAGGACGTTTCCCCCTTTTGCAAAATAGTTAACGCTGCATCTACAGCTGCATCCAACGTAAATACACTTTGAGGTAGCTTTCGATTGAAACGCTCTTCGAGACGATGGATAAATTGCACCGTTTCAGGGACATCCAAACTTAAAGCCTTCAAGGCCTCTGAATCAGCAAAAATGTGTTCTGCATTTCCCTGTAGAGCAACTCCGCCCTTTTCCATAATCACGATATTATCAGAATAACGCGCTGCATCCTCCATACTATGAGTGACCAATATTGTAGTCAGCCCCTCTTCTTGATGCAGACGATAAAATAGCCCCATAATCTCTCGCCTTCCACGTGGATCAAGTCCAGCAGTCGGTTCATCGAGAATAAGAATGGATGGCTTCATTGCAAGTACACCTGCAATAGCCACACGTCTCATCTGACCACCACTTAAATCAAAAGGTGATCTTTCAAGATAAGATTCATCTAACCCCACCTGAGTAATAAGTCTTGCAGCACGCTCTTTTGCTTCTTCAATAGGCACACCAAAATTAAGTGGGCCAAAAATGATGTCCTTCTCAATCGTTTCCTCAAACAATTGATGTTCAGGATATTGGAACACGATGCCTACATGCTTTCTTAAAGCCTTTAACCGCTTATCCTTCTCACCCGCTCGAATAAGAAAGTCACCAATCTGAATACTTCCTGCTGTTGGTTTAAGAAGCCCATTGAGATGTTGAATCAACGTAGACTTACCTGAGCCTGTATGTCCTATAATGGTTTGAAACGTGCCAGATGGTATAGAAAGATTAATGTCCATAAGTGCATTTCGTTCGAAAGGTGTTCCTCGATTATAGGAATGCTCTAACCCTTTAACTGTAATGTCCATAGCTCGTTTACCAGCTCCTCCTGTGATAAAGTAAGCTTCGAGAAATCATACCCTTTTTCACGAAGAGCTCGTTGCACCTGCAATGGAAACGGAAGATCAAGTCCAATCTTCTCAAGCATGTCACCTTTTTCGAACACATCCACAGGTAGACCCTCATCAATTACTTCGCCAGCGTTCATCACTATCATTCGATCAGCACGAGCCGCCTCTTCAAGATCATGAGTAATTGATATTACCGTCATACCTTCTTCTTCTTTTAACTCACGCATCGTTTGTAAAACTTCTTTGCGTCCTGCAGGATCAAGCATAGATGTAGCCTCGTCTAGAATAACGATGGAAGGTCTTAATGCAATAATACCTGCTATAGCAACACGCTGCTTCTGTCCACCAGATAAGCGATGCGGTTCTTGATCAAGGAAATCTTCCATCCTTACTTTTTTAACACTCTCAGATATCCGCTCAAGCATCTTCTGACGTGGCATTCCACTGTTCTCAAGACCAAAAGCTACATCATCCTGAACAGATGTGCCAACAAATTGGTTGTCCGGATTCTGAAAAACAATCCCTACTCTTCTTCTAATTTCCCAGATACTTTCCTCATCTCTACTATTAAATCCCTCAACAAGAACATCACCCTTCTCAGGTAGAAGCAGTCCATTAAGAAGTCTCGCAAGCGTAGACTTACCAGAACCATTATGCCCTACAATCGCAAGCCATTCACCTTTCTGAACAGATAAGCCAACATCTTTTAAGACGTAAGGATGCTCTTCCTGATATCGAAATGATACATTTTGAACGGAGATCAGTTCTTCCATACTCTTTCCTCCTGCCTCTGCTAGTTTCATACTGTCTCTTCAGTACTAGTATGCTGGTGCGAAAAAATGGCGGGGCAGTATGAATAAGCCGCCACTTTTTCCTATCAGCATACGCTTAAAGCTGCTGTATAGCCGTCACTTGCTTTATTTCGCAAAAAAAGCCTGGCATCTGCCAGGCTTTCAGTAATGGCAAGCAGCATGCGATCACTTGGAACATGCGCTTTAATTTACATAAAATCGCACGAAAAAAGGGCATAGAATCAGTATCCAATATCGAGATCCTGTCCCGCCCTTTTAATCAAGTGCGTCTTATACTAGCTCGATGATAACCATTTCAGCACCGTCACCGCGGCGAGGTCCAAGTTTACGGATACGTGAGTAACCGCCTTGACGCTCAGCATAACGAGGAGCGATATCGCTGAATAGCTTTTGAACTGCATCTTGACCGCTTTCTGCATCCGCTACTTCGTTACGGATGAAAGAAGCTGCTTGACGACGTGCGTGAAGATCTCCGCGTTTACCAAGCGTAATCATTTTATCGATGAAAGAACGAAGCTCTTTCGCCTTTGATTCTGTCGTTTCAATACGTTCATTGATGATCAAATCTGTAACAAGGTCACGGAATAGCGCTTTACGCGTATCGCTTGTACGACCTAACTTTTGGTATGCCATGAAGTATTCCCTCCTTTGTTGTTTATAAAATCAACAACTACTATATCTATTCTTCGTTACGAAGCCCAAGTCCAAGCTCTTCAAGCTTCTCTTGTACTTCTTCAAGTGACTTACGTCCAAGATTACGAACTTTCATCATGTCTTCCTCAGACTTATGAGTTAGCTCTTGAACTGTATTAATTCCAGCACGTTTCAGGCAATTATATGAACGAACTGAGAGATCGAGCTCTTCGATGGTCATCTCAAGCACTTTCTCTTTTTGGTCCTCTTCTTTTTCGACCATGATTTCAGCATTTTGAGCCTGATCTGTTAAACCAACAAAAATGTTTAAATGTTCATTTAAAATCTTTGCGCCTAACGATACCGCTTCTTCAGGTCGAATGCTGCCATCTGTCCAAACGTCAAGGGTTAGTTTATCATAATTTGTTACCTGGCCAACGCGTGTATTTTCAACTTGGTAGTTAACACGGGAAACAGGAGTAAAGATTGAGTCAACCGGAATAACACCGATTGGCTGTTCATCATTCTTGTTTCCTTCCGCTTGTACATAACCTCTTCCACGAATTGCAGTAACTCGCATTTGGAAGCGTGCACTTGCAGATAGGGTAGCAATATGAAGGTCAGGGTTTAAGATCTCCACGTCGCTGTCATGAGTAATATCACCAGCTGTTACTGTTCCAGGTCCCTGAACATCTACTACTAGTGTCTTCTCTTCCTCAGAGTAAACTTTCATAGCTAACTTCTTAAGATTGAGAATAATAGTCGTTACATCCTCGTGTACACCTTCAACTGTAGAGAACTCATGGAGAACTCCTTCAATTTGTACAGATGTAACAGCAGCACCAGGTAGTGAAGATAACAGTATACGACGTAGGGAGTTACCCAAAGTAGTTCCATAACCACGCTCTAGTGGTTCGACAACAAACTTTCCGTATTTAGCATCCTCGTTGATAGCTACCGCTTCAATTTTTGGCTTTTCGATTTCGATCATCCAACAAACCCTCCTTCAAAACGTCGAACTTCGGTTAGACAAGGAGTCTAACCGAATAATCCCTTTAGGTGGTTCAAATACCAACAACCTAATTATGATTCGTCAACCGTCAACAATTTATACATTATCATTATTGACATGTTCATCAATTGTATACCGATAGATTGAATCTTTCCATAAGAGATTGTTCAAAACCAGGCATTCACCCGAAGGGAACATCTACGTTTTTGAACTCTCTACTAAATTAGACTCTACGACGTTTTGGCGGACGGCAGCCGTTATGAGGTACTGGAGTTACGTCACGGATCGCAGTAACCTCTAGACCTACAGCTTGAAGTGCACGAATAGCAGCTTCACGACCAGCTCCAGGGCCTTTAACAGAAACTTCTACAGTTTTCATACCATGCTCCTGTGCAGTTTTACCTGCAGTTTCGGCAGCCATTTGAGCAGCGAATGGAGTTGACTTACGAGAACCTTTAAAGCCCATGTTTCCGGAAGTTGCCCAAGAAATCGCATTTCCGTGAGTATCAGTAATCGTAATGATTGTATTGTTAAAAGTGGAACGGATATGAGCTACTCCACTCTCAACATTCTTTTTCACGCGCTTTTTGCGCGTATTTGCTTTACGTTGCTTAGCCATTTGTTAATTACCTCCCTTACTTCTTCTTGTTAGCTACTGTACGGCGAGGGCCTTTACGAGTACGAGAGTTGTTCTTCGTATGTTGACCTCGGACAGGAAGACCACGACGGTGGCGGATACCACGATAAGAACCGATTTCGATTAGACGCTTAATGTTAAGTGAGATTTCACGACGAAGATCACCCTCAACTTTAATTTTGTCTACTACTTCACGGATTTTTCCGAGCTCTTCTTCAGTTAAGTCGCGCACGCGAGTGTCTTCAGAAACACCAGCGTCAACTAGAACTTGTTTCGCAGTTGTTTTACCGATTCCATAAACGTAAGTTAACGCGATTACGATGCGCTTTTCGCGTGGAACATCAATACCAGCAATACGTGCCATTACGTTGCACCTCCTTATATATTAGCCTTGTTTTTGCTTATGCTTTGGATTTTCACAGATAACCATGACTTTACCTTTACGGCGGATAACTTTACATTTTTCACACATTGGTTTTACTGATGGTCTTACTTTCATTGTTTTAACCCTCCTTGTATACGGAGATTAACTGCTTATTTATATCGATACGTGATTCGACCACGTGATAAGTCATATGGAGAAAGCTCAACAGTTACTTTGTCACCTGGCAGAATACGAATGTAATGCATACGTATCTTTCCGGATACGTGAGCAAGAATCTTATGACCGTTTTCGAGTTCTACTCGAAACATTGCATTCGGCAGAGGTTCGATAACCTTGCCTTCCATTTCAATTACTTCTTCTTTAGCCATCTACTTGCTCTCCCTCCTTTAAATCAATGACATGTTCATTCATATATTTTGAGATCGCGAAACGCAGCTTGCCATTTGTGACACGACCGGTTTCCTCAAGACTTCGCTTTACCTCAGGGGATACATAATCTATCAGCTCAAGGTGCGCGAGGTTCTTCCGCTTTGGTCGATCAAACTTACGCTTGTCACCATCTGCTAAGAAAACATAACGTTTATCAACGATTCCTACAATCACGCTATATTGTTCAGCGTCTCTTCCCCGTCTATTCCGAACGATCTGACCGATCTCGGGAACGGTATCCGACTCTTTCACGAACCATCACCTTCACTTAGGCCTTTGTTAGAATTTCATATCCTTCTTCCGTAACAGCAAATGTGTGCTCAAAGTGAGCGCAGTTTTTGCCGTCAGTTGTTACTACAGTCCAATTATCCGAAAGTGTTCGAACATAGCGAGAGCCCAGATTCACCATCGGCTCTACTGCAAGGACCATCCCCTGCTTTAGCCTCGGTCCTTTTCCTGGAGGACCATAATGGGGAATTTGAGGATCTTCATGAAGGTCTTGACCTACACCATGACCAACATATTCTCGTACAATCGAAAAACCTTCAGCTTCGGCATATGCTTGAATTGCATGAGAGATATCTGAAAGCCTCTTACCAGCTTTCGCTTCATCCAATCCTTTATATAACGATTCCTCGGTAACTTTTAACAACCGTTCGTCTTCTTCTGAGATAGTGCCAACAGGATAGGTCCAGGCAGAATCGCCATGATAACCTTTATACTTAGCACCGATATCGATACTAATTATATCTCCCTCCGCCAACACGCGATCTCCTGGAATACCATGTACAAGCTCTTCATTAACTGAAGCGCATATACTTCCAGTGAATCCATTGTAACCCTTAAAGGAAGGAATTGCACCAAGCTGACGAATAAACCGATCGGCAATCGTATCCAGCTCTTTTGTCGTAATTCCAGGCTTGATGTGCTTCTGTAGCTCTTGATGAGTTAGTGCGACAATTTTGCCTGCCTCTCGCATGATATCAAGTTCGCGAGGTGTCTTGCAAATAATCATTACGACAACCCTTTGAGGAGTTGATCTACATCTTCAAACACCTCATTGATGTCTTTATTGCCATCAATTGTTTTAAGATAGCCTTTGCCTTCATAAAAGGTCAACAATGGTTGCTGTTGTTGCTTGTTGACTTCGAGGCGAGTGCGTACAGTTTCTTCTTTATCATCATCTCGTTGATAAAGTTCTCCACCGCACTTATCACAAACTCCTTCTTCCTTAGGAGGGTTGAAGATTACGTGATAGGTTGCTCCGCAGTTACGGCAAACACGACGTCCAGTTAAACGCTGCATGAGTTGATCTTCCTCAACTGCAATGTTAATTACATAGTCGAGTTTTTTCTCCAAGTCGGATAAGATCTCTTCTAGCGCGTCAGCTTGTGCGACGGTTCTTGGAAAACCATCTAAGAGAAAACCTTTTTCGCAATCATCTTTTCCTAAACGCTCTCGTACTATACCGATTGTTACTTCGTCAGGTACGAGGTTTCCGGAATCCATGAACTCTTTTGCTTTAAGACCAAGAGGCGTTCCTTCTTTAATCGCTGCTCGGAACATATCTCCAGTAGAGATATGAGGGATGCCATACTTTTCGACAATCTTTTCTGCCTGGGTTCCTTTTCCGACACCCGGAAGCCCCATTAATACTAGATTCATCTAATCCCTCCGCACGTCACCCAATCGAGGATGAAGGAGGGGAAGAAAGTTCTTCCCGATTTATCCTCAAGATTTAATAAAGCCTTTATAATGACGTTTAATTAATTGACTTTCAATTTGCTTCATCGTATCAAGCGCTACCCCAACAACGATCAGCAAGCTTGTTCCGCCGATTTGCAGCGTTTGCGGCAGTCCTGCTACGGTTGTGAAAAATACCGGAATAATCGATATAACAGCAAGGAAAAGTGCTCCTACAAATGTTAAGCGGTAGAGAATGCGAGTAATGTACGTTTCCGTTGCATTACCCGGACGAATACCAGGAATGTATCCACCCTGCTTTTTAAGATTCTCAGCCATCTTCTCCGGATTAACCTGGACAAACGTATAGAAATACGTAAATCCAATGATGAGTAACGCATACACGACCATACCAATAGGTTGCGTATAATCAAATACCCGTACGATCCACTCCGTTACCGTATTATCTCCGAACAACCTAGCGATTGTTGGTGGAGTAATAATCAGTGATATTGCAAAGATAACTGGAATAACACCTGCTGCATTGACCTTAATTGGTAAGTGTGTGGATTGTCCACCAACTTGTCTGCGGTTTACAGTACGCTTGGCATATTGAATTGGAATTTTTCGAAGACCTTGTTGAACAAAGATAACAGCTACAACAATTGCGAGTGCTGCAAGTGCAAGAATCACAAGTGTAACAATGTTAAGGAACAACTCATCTTGAGAACCTTCAAACATCTGTGCATAGAGCTGATTAAGCCCTGGTGGAATTGCAGCAACAATACCAGCAAAAATGATGATTGAAATTCCATTTCCTACGCCTTTTGCTGTGATCTGTTCGCCTAACCACATCAAAAAAGCCGTTCCGGCTGTTAAAACAAGAGAAATATTAAGATACGTTAGTACGCCTGGATTACTAATCAACTGTCCACCAACAATATTGTTGAACCCGATTGAAAGACCAATACCTTGGATAAGTCCAAGTCCGATCGTTCCATAACGAGTAACCTGCGTTAGCTTCTTGCGTCCGGCTTCCCCTTGTTTAGACCATTCGGTAAACTTAGGAACAACGTCCATTTGCAATAGCTGTACAATAATAGAAGCAGTGATGTAAGGCATAATTCCCATGGCAAAGATGGAGAAGTTTTGCAACGCTCCACCGCCAAAGGTGTTGAGAACTCCGAAGAGACTCATTTGATCTTGAAATTGTAGTACGTCTCTGTTCACACCTGGAACTGGTATGAATGTTCCGATTCGGAACACGACAAGCATGAGTAGGGTGAATATTACTTTATTTCTAATATCACCTACGCGCATAATGTTGGAGATTGCTTGGAACATTAGATCACCTCAGTGTTTCCGCCTGCCGCTTCAATAGCCTCTTTTGCAGAAGCAGAGAACTTATGGGCTTTGACGGTAAGCTTTTTCTCAAGCTTACCACTACCTAGAATCTTAATTCCAGCTTTTTCTTTGCTTACTACGCCAGTTTCCAAAAGAAGCTCTGGAGAAACTTCAGTTCCATCTTCGAAACGGTTAAGCGAATCAAGATTAACAATCGCGAACTCTTTACGGTTCATGTTTGTAAATCCACGCTTAGGTAGACGTTTGAAGATTGGAAGTTGTCCTCCTTCGAAACCGACGCGTACTCCGCCGCCAGAACGAGCTTTTTGACCTTTTTGACCGCGACCAGATGTCTTACCGTTACCAGTAGCAATACCGCGACCAAGTCTGTTGCGTTCTTTACGAGAACCTTCAGATGGTTTTAGTTCGTGTAGTTTCATTGTGGGCACCTCCTCAATGTATAGATTTTTTACGCATCAATTTCGTTAACAGTTACAAGGTGAGATACCTTGTTGATCATACCGCGAATCGCAGGATTGTCGTTATGAACAACCGTGTGATGCATCTTGTTTAGTCCAAGTGTTTTTACCGTCACGCGTTGGTCTTGAGGGCGACCAATCACACTACGTGTGAGGGTGATTTCTAATTGCTTAGCCATCTATTTTCCCTCCCTTAACCTAGTAGCTCTTCTACAGATTTTCCACGAAGCTTTGCAACGTCTTCCGCACGCTTAAGGTTTTCAAGGCCATTAAGAGTTGCACGCACCATGTTAATCGGATTGTTAGATCCAAGAGACTTAGATAGAATGTCACCTACACCAGCAAGTTCTAGTACCGCACGAACAGGTCCACCAGCAATAACTCCTGTACCTTCAGAAGCAGGTTTCAATAGTACGTTACCAGCTCCGAAATGACCTGTAATTTGGTGAGGGATTGTAGTTCCTACAACAGGAACAGTAATTAAGTTCTTCTTCGCATCTTCGATAGCTTTACGAATTGCTTCAGGAACTTCCTGCGCTTTACCAGTTCCGAATCCAACGTGACCGTTTTTGTCTCCGACAACTACGATTGCTGCAAAGCGGAAACGACGTCCACCTTTAACAACTTTCGCTACGCGGTTAACGGTAACAACGCGTTCTTCAAGTTCTAGTTTGTTAGCATCAATGCTACGCATGGGTCAACCTCCTTTTTATTAAAATTTCAGTCCTGCTTCACGCGCTGCGTCTGCAAGAGCTTTTACACGTCCGTGATAAAGGTATCCTCCGCGGTCGAAAACCACTACAGAATATCCAGCTTCAACTGCACGCTTTGCGATTGTTTCTCCGACTTTTACAGCAGCTTCTGTGTTACTTCCGTGCTCAACGTCAATTCCTTGTTCCATGCTAGAAGCTGATACGATAGTAACACCTTTAGTGTCATCGATAAGCTGTGCATAGATGTTCTTGTTAGAACGGAATACGTTTAGACGCGGACGTTCAGTAGTGCCGGTAACTGTGCGGCGAACGCGAGCGTGTCTTTTTTGACGCGCTTTGTTTTTATCGGCTTTAGTGATCATTAAACGTCACTCCTTTCCGCTAGGTTTTTACCTATTTGCCTGTTTTACCTTCTTTACGACGTACATACTCGCCTTCGTAGCGAATTCCTTTACCTTTGTAAGGTTCTGGAGTACGGACAGCGCGGATATTTGCTGCAACAGCTCCAACGCGTTCTTTGTCAATTCCTCTTACAACCACTTTTGTGTTTGAAGGAACTTCAATATCAATACCTTGTTCAGGAACCATCTCAACTGGGTGAGAGTACCCTACGTTAAGGATAAGTTTTTCACCAGATTTGCTTGCACGATAACCAACCCCGATGATTTCAAGACCTTTTTCAAAGCCTTTAGTCACACCTTCAACCATGTTAGCGATCAGGCTGCGAGTCGTTCCGTGAAGTGCACGGTGCTCTTTGTGATCTGAAGGACGAGCTACTGTTAGCACGTTCTCTTCAATGTTTACTTTGATATCAGAGCTGAATGTACGAGAAAGTTCCCCTTTAGGTCCTTTAACCGTTACAACGTCTCCTTTGATATCGATTGTTACACCACTTGGGATTTCAACCGGTTTAAGTCCGACACGTGACATAATTACACCTCCATTCTGCTTTAAGAATTACCAAACGTACGCTAGAACTTCTCCGCCTACTTGCTGTTGACGAGCTTCTTTGTCCGTCATAATTCCTTTAGAAGTAGAAACAAGAGCGATTCCTAGACCGCCAAGTACACGTGGTACTTCGTCTGCTTTAGCGTATACGCGAAGACCAGGTTTACTGATTCGCTTTAATCCAGTGATAACGCGCTCGTTATTTGAACCGTACTTTAAGAAGATACGGATGATTCCTTGTTTGCTGTCTTCGATCATTTCAACATCACGTACAAAACCTTCACGTTTGAGGATTTCAGCGATGCTTTTTTTCGAATTAGATGCAGGAAACTCAAGCTTTTCGTGACGAACAGTGTTCGCATTACGAATTCTTGTAAGCATATCTGCGATTGGATCAGTCATGACCATTAGTAATTACCTCCTTCCCTATTTCGGGTTTACCAGCTAGCCTTTTTAACGCCTGGGATTTGACCTTTGTGTGCAAGTTCCCGGAAACAAATACGGCAAAGTTTAAATTTGCGAATAACTGAGTGTGGACGTCCGCAACGCTCACAACGAGTGTACTCTTGTACTTTAAACTTAGCTTGACGCTTTTGCTTCGCGATCATAGATTTTTTCGCCACAATTTTCCCTCCTTACTTACTTTTGAAATGGCATACCTAGGTTAGTCAACATTTCACGGCTCTCTTCGTCCGTATTAGCTGTCGTTACGATAACGATGTCCATTCCGCGTACTTTGTTAACTTTATCGTAATCAATTTCAGGGAAAATCAACTGTTCTTTAACACCAAGTGTATAGTTACCACGGCCATCGAATGATTTCTTAGAAATACCTCTGAAGTCACGTACACGTGGTAGTGATACAGAAATAAGTTTGTCTAAGAATTCAAACATGCGAGTTCCGCGCAATGTAACTTTTGCACCGATTGGCATGTCTTCACGAAGCTTAAAGCCAGCGATTGACTTTTTCGCACGTGTGATTATTGGTTTTTGACCTGAGATTAACTGAAGCTCCTCAACTGCTGTATCTAGAGCTTTAGGATTCTGAACAGCGTCACCAACACCCATGTTGATTACAATCTTTTCAAGCTTTGGAACTTCCATAACAGAGGAATAATTAAATTTCTCCATTAGTGCAGGTTTAGTTTCATTTTGATACTTTTCTTGGAAACGATTCATCGGATTGACCTCCTTTCGCTACGAACTACTTATCGAGTACTTCACCGGATTTTTTTGAGATACGAACTTTTTTACCGTTGTCTACTTTGTATCCAACGCGAGTAGGTTCACCAGACTTCGGATCTAGCGTCATTACGTTAGAAACGTGGATCGCTGCTTCCTGCTCGATAATTCCACCTTGAGGATTAGCCTGTGATGGTTTCGAGTGTTTCTTAACAAGGTTGACACCTTCAACGATAACTCTATCTTTTTTCGGGTAAGCTTCAAGGATCACACCTTGTTTACCTTTGTCCTTACCAGAAATAACTTTTACTTTATCTCCCTTTTTTACGTGCATAAGGTCGCGCACCTCCTTACAAGGCATCTATTTTCAAATGATTAAAGAACTTCTGGAGCAAGAGAAACGATTTTCATGAACTGGCTGTCGCGTAGTTCACGAGCAACTGGTCCGAAAATACGTGTTCCGCGCGGTCCTTTGTCATCACGGATAACAACCGCTGCGTTTTCGTCAAATTTGATGTATGAACCATCTTGACGACGAACGCCACTTTTACTGCGTACAATAACAGCTCTAACGACTTCACCTTTCTTAACAACGCCGCCAGGTGTTGCTTGTTTCACAGAACAAACAATTACATCACCGATATTAGCAGTTTTACGACCCGAGCCGCCAAGCACTTTGATACAAAGCAATTCACGTGCACCAGAGTTGTCTGCTGTTTTCAAACGAGATTCCTGTTGAATCATCTAGAAAGACCTCCCTTCGGACATTAGTAAATGATCCGAGTTCATTTAGATAATAACTGCTTCTACAACTACTTCTACAAGACGGAAACGTTTGTCTTTAGATACAGGACGAGTTTCCATGATTGTTACAACGTCGTTGATTTTTGCAGTGTTGTTTTCATCATGCGCTTTGAACTTCTTAGAGTACTTAACGCGTTTACCGTATAACGGGTGCATCTTATAAGTCTCAACCATAACAGTAATTGTCTTATCCATTTTGTCAGAGACTACACGCCCAGTGTATTCTTTGCGATTATTGCGTTCGCTCATTTTCGCAAACCTCCCCTCATATTAACCGTTTGTGATTCCTAACTCTCTTTCACGCAAAACAGTGTTTGCGCGAGCGATTGATTTACGGACTTCACGAATGCGGGCTGGGTTTTCCAGTTGACCTGTAGCAAGTTGAAAGCGAAGATTGAAAAGTTCTTCTTTAAAAGATTTCGCTTTCTGCTCGATTTCGGCAGTGGTCAAGTTACGAATTTCCTCAGCTTTCATTTGTGTCACCACCCACTTCTTCGCGTTTTACGAACTTAGTTTTAATAGGTAATTTGTGAGAAGCAAGGCGAAGAGCTTCGCGCGCAACTTCCTCAGAAACACCTGCAATTTCGAAACAGATTTTCCCTGGCTTTACTACAGCTACCCAACCTTCAGGAGCACCTTTACCGGAACCCATTCGTACTTCAAGTGGTTTAGCAGTGTAAGGCTTTGATGGGAAAATTTTAATCCAGACTTTACCGCCACGTTTCATGTAACGAGTCATAGCAATACGAGCTGCCTCGATTTGACGGTTTGTGATCCAACTAGCTTCAAGAGCTTGTAGACCGTATTCACCGAATGCTACTTCAGTGCCACCTTTAGCACGTCCGCGCATTTTTCCGCGATGTTCTCTACGGTATTTAACACGTTTAGGTAACAACATGATTTATTTTCCCCCTTCCTCTTTTTGCGTTCCTTTCGTTGGAAGGACTTCACCACGATAGATCCAAATCTTCACACCAAGCTTACCGTAAGTAGTATCTGCTTCTGCAGTACCATAATCGATGTCAGCACGAAGTGTATGAAGAGGTACAGTACCTTCACTGTATGATTCAGAACGAGCAATATCAGCACCGTTTAGACGGCCAGATACTTGCGTTTTAATTCCTTTTGCGCCTGATCTCATCGCACGTTGAATAGTTTGCTTCATAGCGCGACGGAAAGAAACGCGGTTTTCAAGTTGACGAGCAATGTTATCTGCAACTAGTGTTGCGTCAATGTCAGCTTGCTTAATTTCAAAGATGTTAACGTGAACTTTCTTACCTGTTAGTTCCGCGAGAGACTTACGAAGAGACTCAACTTCAGAACCACCCTTACCGATCACCATACCAGGCTTAGCAGTTTTCACTGTTACATTCACTCGGTTTGCTGCACGCTCGATTTCAACAGCTGATACAGATGCATCTTTCAAACGTTTTTCAATATATTCACGAATTTTAATATCTTCGTGTAAAAGGTTAGCGTAATCTTTGTCTGCGTACCATTTAGACTCCCAATCACGAATGACACCAATTCGAAGTCCTACCGGATTAATTTTCTGACCCACTCGTTATCCCTCCTTCTTTTCTGATACCACGACTGTGATGTGGCTAGTGCGCTTGTTGATGCGGCTAGCTCTACCCATAGCACGTGGGCGGAAACGTTTCATTGTTACTCCTTCGTCCACAAACACTTGAGAAACCGTAAGATTGTTTGGTTCTAACTCAAGATTGTGCTCTGCATTAGCGATCGCAGAGTTAAGCACTTTCTCAACTACTGGAGAAGCAGCTTTGTTTGTGTTGCGCAAAATCGCAATAGCTTCACCGACTTGCTTTCCTCGAATGAGATCTACGACTAAGCGTGCTTTACGAGGAGCAATACGCACGTGTTTTGCAACAGCTTTAGCTTGCATTCGTTGTACCTCCCCTCAAATTAACGTCTAGTTTTTTTGTCATCTGCAGCATGCCCGCGGTATGTGCGAGTTGGAGCAAATTCGCCAAGCTTGTGTCCGACCATGTCTTCTGTAACATAAACCGGTACGTGCTTGCGTCCATCATATACTGCAAAAGTGTGTCCAATAAATTCTGGGAATACTGTTGAACGACGAGACCAAGTTTTGATAACTTTTTTGTCGCTCTTTTCATTTAAGTCTTCGACCTTTTTCATTAAATGATCGTCGACAAAAGGTCCTTTTTTCAAACTACGACCCATTTGTGAACCTCCCTTTTGTGATTAAGCTACGGTCCCTTGGAACCGTAGGTTAATCCCATTATTTTTTGCGACGACGTACGATGTACTTGTCGGAGTCTTTGTTCTTCTTACGAGTCTTAAATCCAAGGGTTGGTTTGCCCCATGGTGACATTGGTGATTTACGTCCGATCGGCGCACGACCTTCACCACCACCGTGTGGGTGATCAACAGGGTTCATTACTGAACCACGAACTGTAGGGCGGATACCCAACCAACGAGAACGTCCAGCTTTACCAATATTGATAAGCTCGTGCTCAAGGTTACCAACCTGACCAACTGTTGCGCGGCAAGTAGAAAGAATCATACGAGTTTCTCCAGAACGAAGACGTACTAGTACGTATCTACCTTCTTTACCTAGAAGCTGAGCTTCTGCACCAGCAGAACGAACAAGTTGTCCGCCGCGGCCTGGCTTAAGTTCGATGTTGTGAATTGTTGTACCAACTGGAATGTTGATTAGTGGAAGAGCGTTTCCTACTTTAATGTCAGCGTCAACGCCAGACATAATTTCAGTTCCTACTTTAAGTCCTTTTGGAGCAAGAATGTAACGCTTCTCTCCATCAGCATAGTTGATAAGAGCGATGTTAGCAGAACGGTTTGGATCGTATTCGATCGTAGCAACGCGTCCTGGTATTCCATCTTTGTCTCGTTTAAAGTCAATTACACGGTATTTACGCTTATGACCGCCACCCTGGTGACGAACAGTTAAGCGACCTTGGTTGTTACGTCCACCTTTTCTATGAATAGGTGCAAGCAACGACTTTTCAGGCTGGTCTGTAGTGATTTCAGCAAAATCAGATACTGACATACCACGACGACCATTTGTGGTCGGTTTATACTTTTTAATCGCCATTCTTATTTCCCTCCTTCTCTATTATTTTTTAGACGCCTTCAAAGAAATCTAATTCTTTGCTCTCTGGTGTAAGCGTCACGATAGCTTTTTTGCGACGTGGTGTAAATCCGCTGTGGCGGCCAACACGTTTCTTTTTACCCATATAGTTTTGAGTGTTTACTCCTGCAACTTTAACTCCGAAGATTTCTTCTAGAGCACTCTTGATTTGAGTTTTGTTAGCACGAGTGTCAACTTCGAACGTATACTTTTTGTCTGCCATTACGTCAGTAGTAGCTTCAGTAATAACGGGGCGCTTGATAACATCACGAGCGTTCATTACGCTAGCACCTCCTCTACTTTTTCCACAGCGTCTTTTGTCATAACTAGTTTATCAGCTTTAAGGACATCAAGAATATTAAGTCCAGCTGAAGTTACAACAGTAACACCAGGAATATTGCGTGCAGATAATGCGACAGCTTCGTTATAGTCGCCTGTAACGATAAGCGCCTTGCTTTCTGCTGAAAGGCTTGATAGTACTGATTTCATTTCCTTTGTTTTTGGTGCATCAAAAGAAATGCTGTCCACGATGACCATATCCTCTGTTTGTACTTTAGAAGACAAAGCAGATCTGATAGCCAAACGGCGAACTTTTTTAGGTAGCTTATAAGAATAGCTTCTTGGTGTCGGACCAAATACTACTCCACCGCCAACCCATTGTGGTGAACGGATTGAGCCCTGACGAGCACGACCTGTTCCTTTTTGGCGCCATGGTTTAGCTCCACCACCGCGTACTTCTGAACGATTTTTCACGTCGTGGTTACCTTGACGCAAAGATGCTTGCTGCATGATAACCGCATCATACATAACACTTTCGTTTGGTTCGATCCCGAAGATTGCTTCAGCGAGTTCGATGTCGCCAACTTGTGCTCCGGTTTGGTTGAACATTGTTACTTTAGGCACTTGGATATCCTCCCTTCTTACTTAGCTTCTTTTGCTTTAACCGCGCTTTGTATAGTTACGTAGCTTTTCTTAGCTCCAGGTACGTTACCTTTTACTAGAAGTACATTACGTTCTACATCAACTTTAACGATTTCTAGGTTTTGTACAGTTGTACGTTCGCCACCCATGCGACCAGGTAGAAGTTTACCTTTCATTACGCGCATTGGATCGATAGGTCCCATTGAACCTGGACGACGGTGGTAACGAGAACCGTGAGTCATTGGTCCGCGAGATTGGTTATGGCGCTTAATTGCACCTTGGAAACCTTTCCCTTTAGACGTACCAGTTACATCAACTACGTCACCTTCGTTAAAGATATCAACCTTGACTTCCTGACCAATTTCGTAACTACCTTCTGCGTTACGAATTTCTTTCACGAAGCGCTTAGGTGTTGTGCTCGCTTTTGTAGCATGGCCTTCTTCAGGCTTGTTGAAACGAGATTTCTTCTTGTCAGCAAAACCAACTTGAATTGCTTCGTATCCATCTGTATCAACAACTTTCTTTTGAAGGACAACGTTAGGTTCTGCTTCAATAACAGTTACCGGGATAATATCTCCGTTGTCAGCAAAGACTTGTGTCATGCCTACTTTTCTTCCTAAGATTCCTTTGGTCATTCGTCACACCTCCTAATTGTTTTTAAATAATTTATTTAGCGTTCTATTAAAGTTTAATTTCAATGTCAACGCCAGACGGTAGGTCCAAACGCATTAACGAGTCAACCGTTTGTGGTGTAGGCTCGATGATGTCAATTAGACGCTTATGCGTACGCATTTCAAACTGCTCACGAGCATCTTTGTACTTGTGTACCGCACGTAGAATTGTGTAAACAGATTTTTCCGTCGGCAACGGGATTGGTCCGGATACTTGTGCACCTGAACGTTTTGCTGTTTCTACAATTTTCTCAGCAGACTGATCTAGAATACGGTGATCATATGCTTTTAAACGAATACGAATCTTTTGCTTTGCCATTATTTCCCCTCCTTTATCGCCCATATTGTTATAGACAGTTCTCCGTGAAAATAAACCCAACACACTCGCCATGGCAAAGGGGCCGGGTGTGTCAGCAACCTTCCACATCATCGCTGTTTATGACCAACATTCATATTATACTAAAGCAAGAGCCTAAATGCAAGGACTTCTGCTAATTCAAAAGTATGTCGATCGCACACTCTTGATAGTATAACGGCCTGGGCCGAAAAATGCAAGGCCTAAAAGCAATTTCAGACTATTCATTAAACCGTTTAAGGTTTGGATCGATCTCTATCGAACTCATTTCTCTAATCTAACATAGATTCAAAATAAAAAACACCCGGAAAAATCCGGGTGTTTTGTTAAATCATAGAGATAGATTACTCAGTGATTGTTGCTACAACGCCTGCGCCTACAGTACGTCCACCTTCACGGATAGAGAACTTCGTTCCATCTTCGATTGCGATTGGAGCGATTAGTTCAACTGTCATTTCGATGTTGTCTCCAGGCATAACCATTTCAACGCCTTCTGGAAGTGCAATTGTACCAGTTACGTCAGTTGTACGGAAGTAGAACTGAGGACGGTAGTTAGCGAAGAATGGAGTGTGACGTCCACCCTCTTCTTTAGAAAGAACGTAAACTTCAGCTTGGAATTTAGTGTGAGCTTTTACAGTTCCCGGCTTAACAAGAACTTGTCCACGCTGAATGTCTTCACGAGAAACACCGCGAAGAAGTGCGCCAATGTTGTCGCCAGCTTCAGCATAGTCAAGAAGCTTACGGAACATTTCAACACCAGTAACAGTTGTTTTCTTGTTCTCTTCAGCAAGACCAAGAATTTCAACTTCGTCACCAACTTTGATTTGTCCACGCTCAACACGACCAGTTGCTACTGTACCACGACCAGTGATTGAGAATACGTCCTCAACTGGCATCATGAATGGCTTGTCAGTGTCACGTGTTGGAGTTGGGATGAACTCATCAACAGCGTCCATAAGTTCGAAGATTTTAGCTTCGTACTCTTCGTCGCCTTCAAGAGCTTTAAGAGCAGAACCTTTAATTACTGGTACATCGTCGCCATCGAAGTCGTATTCAGAAAGAAGATCACGAACTTCCATTTCAACTAGTTCAAGTAGTTCTTCGTCGTCAACCATGTCACACTTGTTCAAGAATACAACAAGAGTAGGTACACCAACTTGACGAGAAAGAAGGATGTGCTCACGAGTTTGTGGCATTGGACCATCAGCAGCAGAAACTACTAGGATTCCTCCGTCCATTTGTGCAGCACCAGTGATCATGTTTTTAACATAGTCAGCGTGACCTGGGCAGTCAACGTGTGCATAGTGACGGTTTTCAGTTTCATACTCAACGTGTGCAGTTGAGATTGTGATTCCACGTTCGCGCTCTTCAGGAGCACCATCGATTTGGTCGTAAGCCATAGCAGTACCGCTACCTGAACGCTTGTGAAGCACTGAAGTGATCGCAGCTGTTAGAGTAGTTTTACCATGGTCAACGTGTCCAACTGTACCAATGTTAACGTGGGGCTTGGAGCGGTCGAATTTTTCTTTAGACATTAGTGTTTCCTCCTTTAATTACGTTGAAATTATCTATGCCAAGATAGGCGTATGAGTGAATCAATCTCGCCTATCTTAGATTACAACAAAAGTTACTTTGCTACAATTATTCGCCTGTAGCTTTTTTAATGATTTCTTCAGAAATTGATTTAGGAACTTGCTCATAGTGATCAAAGCTCATAGTGTAAGTACCACGGCCTTGAGTACGTGAGCGAAGTGTAGTCGCATAACCAAACATTTCTGAAAGTGGAACGAATGCATTGACAACCTGAGCGTTACCGCGAGCAGTCATACCTTCAACACGTCCACGACGACTTGTTACATCACCCATGATGTCGCCCATGTATTCTTCTGGCACTACAACTTCAACTTTCATCATAGGCTCAAGAAGAGCAGGGTCACATACTGTCTTAGCTTTTTTCAAAGCCATAGATGCAGCGATCTTAAATGCCATTTCGTTTGAGTCAACGTCATGGTAGGATCCATCAACAAGGCGAGCTTTTACGTCGATTAGTGGGTAGCCTGCAAGCAAACCATTTGCCATTGCATCGCGTAGTCCAGACTCAACTGCAGGGATGTATTCACGTGGAACTACACCACCAACAATCTTGTTTTCAAATTCAAATCCAGCGCCTTCTTCGTTCGGCTCAAATTCAACCCATACGTGTCCGAATTGTCCACGACCACCAGACTGACGTACGAATTTACCTTCAACCTTACCAGCTTTACGGATGGATTCGCGGTATGCAACCTGAGGTGCACCAACAGTAGCTTCTACTTTAAACTCACGACGCAAGCGGTCTACGATGATATCAAGGTGAAGTTCACCCATTCCTGAGATAATCGTTTGACCAGTCTCTTCGTTTGTTTCAGTTTTGAATGTTGGATCCTCTTCAGCAAGCTTAGCTAGAGCTACAGACATTTTGTCCTGGTCACTCTTTGTTTTAGGCTCAATCGCTACCGAGATAACCGGATCTGGGAAGTCCATAGATTCAAGGATAACTGTATCCTTTTCATCACATAGAGTGTCACCAGTCGATGTATCTTTCAAACCAACTGCCGCTGCGATATCCCCTGCATATACAGTAGAGATCTCTTCACGAGAGTTAGCGTGCATCTGAAGGATACGTCCTACACGTTCACGCTTATCTTTAGTTGAGTTCTTAACATAAGAACCAGCTGAAAGCGTTCCTGAGTAAACACGGAAGAATGTAAGCTTACCAACGTAAGGGTCAGTCATTACTTTAAATGCAAGTGCAGAGAAAGGACCATTATCGTCAGCAGTACGAATTACTTCTTCTTCAGAATCTTTTAGATGACCCTTAATTGCAGGTACATCTAGTGGTGAAGGAAGGTAATCTAGTACAGCATCAAGAACGAGCTGAACGCCTTTGTTCTTAAATGCAGAACCACATAGTACAGGGTAGAATTCAACGTTACAAGTACCTTTACGGATTGCAGCTTTGATTTCTTCTACTGTAAGTTCTTCACCTTCAAGGTATTTCATCATTAGATCTTCTTCAAGCTCTGCTACCGCTTCAACTAATTTCGTACGGTACTCTTCAGCTTGTTCCTTGTATTCAGCAGGAATTTCGCGTGATTCAGTACGAGAACCAAGATCATCAAGGTAGTAGAATGCTTCCATTGTGATAAGATCAATGATTCCTTCGAAATCGTCTTCAGCACCGATTGGTAGCTGAATAGGGTGTGCATTAGCTTGCAATCGTTCAGTTAGTGTACCTGTGGAGTAAATGAAGTCTGCTCCGAGCTTATCCATTTTGTTAATGAATACGATACGAGGCACTCCGTAGTTAGTAGCTTGACGCCAAACAGTTTCTGTTTGCGGCTCAACACCAGATTGTGCATCAAGTACCGCAACTGCTCCATCCAATACACGCAATGAACGTTCAACTTCTACTGTAAAGTCTACGTGACCAGGTGTGTCAATGATGTTAACACGGTGGTCTTTCCACTGGGCAGTGGTAGCAGCAGAAGTAATCGTGATTCCACGCTCCTGCTCCTGCTCCATCCAGTCCATCTGTGAACCACCTTCGTGAGTTTCACCGATCTTGTGGATACGCCCTGAGTAGAAAAGAATACGCTCAGTAGTTGTTGTTTTACCAGCATCGATGTGAGCCATGATGCCGATATTACGTGTATCTCTTAAGGAGAATTCTCTTGCCATTAGTATTTCTCCTTCCTTTTATAAAGGGATTTGTGTTGTTTGTTGATTACCAGCGATAGTGAGCAAACGCTTTGTTTGCTTCAGCCATTTTGTGCTGTTCTTCACGCTTTTTAACAGAAGCACCTGTGTTGTTAGCTGCATCCATAATTTCATTAGCAAGTCTTTCTACCATAGTCTTTTCACCGCGAAGACGGGAATAGTTCACAAGGTAGCGAAGACCTAGAGTTGTACGACGTTCTGGACGAACTTCAACCGGCACCTGGTAGTTAGCACCACCAACACGACGAGCGCGTACTTCAAGTACTGGCATAACGTTTTTCAACGCTTGGTCAAATACTTCCATAGCCTCTGTGTTTGTGCGTTCTTGTACAAGATCAAATGCTTTGTATAGCACTTGCTGAGCTTTACCCTTCTGACCATCTACCATAAGGCGGTTGATCAGGCGAGTAACTAGCTTGGATTTGTAAATTGGATCTGGTAATACGTCACGACGTTCTACTGGACCTTTACGTGGCATGGGTTAACCCCCTTTCATATTTTAGTTAATTGTAAGCTATTATTTCTTAGCTTCTTTCGGTCTCTTAGTACCGTATTTAGAACGACCTTGTCTACGGTCGTTAACACCTGCAGTATCAAGCGCACCACGAACGATGTGGTAGCGTACACCCGGTAAATCCTTAACACGTCCTCCACGGATAAGAACAACACTGTGCTCTTGAAGGTTGTGCCCGATACCAGGAATATAAGCAGTTACTTCAATTCCGTTAGTAAGACGAACACGAGCGTATTTACGCAATGCGGAGTTCGGCTTCTTAGGAGTCATCGTACCAACACGAGTACATACACCACGTTTTTGTGGAGATGAAAGGTCTGTATGAGACTTTTTGAAGCTATTATATCCTTTGTTCAATGCCGGAGAATCGGATTTCTTTGTTTTAGAAACGCGTCCCTTGCGAACAAGTTGGTTAATAGTTGGCATTTTGTTTTCCTCCCTTCTTTCGTTAATAAGCAAGCCCACACATCCAGGTGGTTCATGTATAGATAAAAGGAAAGTTTTTGCCTGGCAGGGCAAGCCTCGCCCGGCAAAAACGGTTATGCTTTTATCGCAACTGTTGCTGCGCCTACTTCGATGCCGCAAGCCTTACCTAGTTTCTTCATAGAATCAACTCGGTGTACAGGAATGCTTTTTTCTTCGGCGAATGCAACAACTTTAGAAGTTACCCTGCGATCAGCGTCGTCAGCGATGAAAACTTCCTTCGCTTCCCCAATCTGGAGGGCCTTTAGAGTTTGTTTCGTCCCGATAATTAATTCATCTGCCTGCGATACTTTTTCATAAGACAAGAACATATCCTCCAAAGTAACAGGATTATCGGGAGCACCTTGGATATAATATCACCCTGCACTCCCGATGTCAACACTTCCCTGTTTATTCTTGACTAACCAAAGCACTTTCTTCTTCTTCTAAAAGCTGTTCTGCCTCTTGTGCTTCACCTGCTACATTGATCCTGCGGTAACGTTGCATACCAGTACCTGCCGGAACAAGTTTACCGATAATTACGTTCTCCTTAAGACCAAGTAGTTCATCACGTTTACCTTTAATTGCTGCATCAGTTAGGACACGAGTCGTTTCCTGGAAGGATGCTGCAGATAGGAATGATTCAGTTTCAAGAGATGCTTTTGTAATACCAAGAAGTACCGGACGTCCTGTAGCAGGAAGACCACCCTGTCTAAGAACTTTACGGTTAACTGCTTTGAACTGATGAATGTCGATAAGAGATCCTGGCAACACTTCAGTATCACCCGCATCAATAACGCGAATTTTACGCATCATCTGACGGACCATTACTTCAACGTGCTTATCACCAATTTCAACACCCTGCATACGGTATACCTTCTGTACTTCAGCAAGAAGATACTCTTGTACGCCGTCAATTCCGCTAATTGTAAGAAGTTGTTTAGGATCGATCGAACCTTCTGTAAGAGCTTGACCAGCCTTAACTTCATCACCTACAACGATCTTAAGACGAGCGCCGTAAGGTACAGGGTAGTTTCTTGTTTCAGTTTCGCCCTGAACAACGATCTCTTTCTTTTCTTTAACTTCAGCTAAATCAATCACCTTACCGTCAAGTTCAGAAATAACAGCCTGACCTTTCGGGTTACGTGCTTCAAATAGCTCCTGGATACGAGGAAGACCTTGAGTGATATCATCTCCGGCAACCCCACCAGTGTGGAACGTACGCATTGTTAACTGAGTACCAGGTTCACCGATTGATTGTGCAGCAATAATTCCAACTGCTTCCCCAACTTCTACGCGAGTACCTGTAGCAAGGTTACGTCCGTAACACTTCTTACATACACCGTGACTCGTACTACATGTGAATGCAGAACGGATATAAACATTCTCAATACCGGCTTCTACAATATCAGTAGCGATGTCTTCAGTGATTAGGTTGTTTTTATCAACGAGAACTTCGTTCGTCTCAGGATGTCTAACCTTCTTGAATGCAACACGGCCTACAAGACGATCATACAGTCCTTCAATTAACTCATTACCGTTTTTAATTGCGCTAACTTCAAGGCCTCTATCTGTTCCACAATCGTCTTCACGAACGATGACATCTTGTGCCACGTCAACAAGACGACGAGTAAGGTAACCTGAGTCAGCTGTTTTAAGTGCCGTATCAGCAAGACCTTTACGAGCACCGTGAGTAGAAATAAAGTACTCAAGAACCGTTAGACCTTCACGGAAGCTGGACTTGATCGGAAGTTCGATGATCTGTCCAGATGGGTTAGCCATCAATCCACGCATACCAGCAAGTTGAGTAAAGTTAGATGCGTTACCTCGAGCACCTGAATCACTCATCATAAAGATTGGGTTATCTTTTTCTAGACGAGTCATTAGTTTTTCTTGGATACGATCTTTTGCACTACTCCAAATTGCGATAACACGGTCGTAACGTTCATCATCCGTAATGAGACCACGACGGAATTGTTTAAGAACCTTTTCAACTTTTTCTTCAGCTTCTTGTACAATCTCTTGTTTCTCAGCAAGTACCACAACGTCAGCAACACCAACGGTAATACCAGCTTTAGTAGAGTACTTAAAGCCTAGGTCCTTCATGCGGTCAAGCATTCTAGATGTTTCTGTAACTTTGAAACGCTTGAACACCTCTGCGATGATCTTACCAAGAATACCCTTCTTAAATGGTGAGATTAATTCGCGCTGAGCAATTTCTTCTTTCACATTCACGCCGTGAGGAAGGAAGTAATTCTCTGGTGTCGCAATTTCAAGGTTAGTTGTTGTCGGCTCATTGATATATGGGAACGACTCCGGAAGGATTTCGTTGAAAATCAACTTACCAACAGTTGTTACAAGCAGTTGCTTGTTCTGCTCTTCAGTAAAAGCAGATTTATTTAATGAAGCAGCTGGAATTGCTACACGAGAATGAAGGTGTACATAACCATTCTGGTAGGCAATTAATGCTTCGTTAGTATCTTTGAATACAGAACCCTCACCGATTGCTCCTTCACGTTCCATAGTCAGGTAGTAGTTACCTAGAACCATATCCTGTGATGGTGTTACAACTGGCTTACCATCTTTCGGGTTAAGGATATTCTGTGCTGCAAGCATTAAGATACGCGCTTCTGCCTGTGCTTCTGCAGAAAGCGGTACGTGAACGGCCATTTGGTCACCATCAAAGTCAGCGTTATATGCTGTACAAACGAGTGGGTGAAGACGAATTGCGCGTCCTTCAACTAGAATTGGTTCGAATGCTTGAATTCCAAGCCTGTGAAGTGTTGGTGCACGGTTAAGAAGAACTGGATGTTCTTTAATTACGTTTTCCAATACGTCCCAAACTTCAGGGTGAACTTTTTCTACTTTACGTTTCGCACTCTTAATGTTGTGTGCAAGACCTTTTGAAACAAGCTCTTTCATTACGAAAGGTTTGAATAGTTCAAGCGCCATTTCTTTTGGAAGTCCACACTGATACATCTTAAGTGACGGTCCTACAACGATAACTGAACGACCTGAATAGTCAACACGCTTACCTAGTAGGTTCTGACGGAAACGTCCTTGCTTCCCTTTCAACATGTGAGAAAGAGACTTCAATGGACGGTTACCCGGACCTGTTACAGGACGACCGCGACGACCATTATCAATAAGAGCGTCGACAGCTTCCTGAAGCATGCGTTTTTCGTTTTGTACGATAATGCTTGGTGCACCAAGATCTAGAAGTCGCTTAAGACGGTTATTACGGTTGATTACACGACGATACAGATCGTTTAAATCTGATGTCGCAAATCGTCCACCATCAAGCTGCACCATTGGGCGAAGCTCTGGAGGAATAACCGGAAGAACATCAAGAATCATCCATGACGGGTTGTTACCAGAACCACGGAATGCCTCTAGTACTTCAAGACGCTTAATTGCACGAGTTCTACGTTGTCCTTGTGCTGTTTTAAGCTCTTCCTTCAGGATATCAACTTCTTTATCAAGGTCGATATCAAACAATAGTTTGCGGATTGCTTCCGCACCCATTTCTGCAGAGAAAGTTTTGCCATACTTTTCACGGTATGCACGGTACTCTTTCTCAGAAAGTAGTTGTTTCTTCTCAAGCGGTGTGTCACCAGCTTCAGTTACTACATAAGAAGCAAAATATATTACTTCTTCAAGTGCGCGTGGAGACATGTCAAGAACAAGTCCCATACGGCTTGGAATGCCTTTAAAGTACCAGATGTGAGAGACAGGAGCAGCAAGCTCGATGTGCCCCATTCTCTCACGACGTACTTTCGCACGTGTTACTTCAACTCCGCAGCGATCACAAACGACACCTTTATAACGGATACGTTTGTATTTCCCACAATGACATTCCCAGTCTTTTGTAGGTCCGAAGATACGCTCACAGAAAAGACCATCTTTCTCTGGCTTTAAGGTACGGTAGTTAATGGTTTCTGGCTTTTTAACTTCTCCTCTTGACCAAGAGCGGATTTTATCCGGTGACGCCAGACCGATTTTCATATACTCAAATTTATTGACATCTATCAAGGGGCCTACCTCCCTTTAGAATTCAGCTTTAACCCTTACTCACTCGCCTGATTTGACCCAACATTCAAGTTCAATTTCTCACTGGATTGGTCTTCTTCATCGTCTAACTCTTTCATTTCAATCTCTTGCTCATCACTAGCTAGCATTTTCACGTCCATACCAAGTGATTGCAACTCTTTGATTAGAACTTTAAACGACTCTGGAATACCAGGCTCAGGAACATTTTCACCTTTTACGATTGCCTCGTAAGTCTTAACACGTCCAACAACATCATCCGACTTCACAGTCAGAATCTCTTGAAGGGTGTATGCAGCACCATATGCTTCAAGTGCCCAAACTTCCATCTCACCGAAACGCTGTCCACCGAATTGTGCTTTACCACCAAGCGGTTGCTGAGTAACAAGTGAATATGGCCCAGTAGAACGTGCGTGAAGTTTGTCATCAACCATGTGAGCAAGTTTAATCATATACATAACTCCGACAGAAATACGGTTGTCGAATGGTTCACCCGAACGACCATCGTAAAGAACAGTTTTACCATCACGTGGCATACCTGCTTCTTCAAGTGTTTCCCACACATCTTCTTCACGCGCTCCATCAAATACTGGTGTTGCTACGTGAATACCAAGTGCGCGTGCAGCCATACCGATATGCAACTCTAGTACCTGTCCAATGTTCATACGAGAAGGAACACCAAGTGGGTTCAACATGATATCGATTGGCGTACCATCTGGTAAATATGGCATATCTTCTTCAGGAAGAATCCTTGAGATAACACCTTTGTTACCATGGCGACCTGCCATCTTATCTCCTTCATGAATCTTACGCTTCTGTACGATATAAACACGAACAAGTTGATTTACTCCCGGAGGAAGCTCATCGCCGTCTTCACGGTTAAAGATCTTCACATCAAGTACAATACCATCGCCACCGTGAGGTACACGGAGAGATGTATCACGAACTTCACGAGCTTTTTCTCCAAAGATTGCATGAAGTAGACGTTCTTCAGCTGTTAGTTCTGTTACACCCTTAGGAGTAACTTTACCAACAAGAATATCTCCATCTTTTACCTCAGCACCCATACGAATAATTCCGCGTTCATCGAGGTTACGAAGTGCGTCTTCCCCAACGTTTGGAATATCACGAGTAATTTCTTCAGGTCCAAGCTTAGTGTCGCGAGCTTCGGATTCATACTCTTCGATATGAATTGAAGTATATACGTCATCTTTTACGAGACGTTCGCTCATAATAATAGCATCCTCGTAGTTGTAACCTTCCCATGTCATAAATCCGACAAGAACGTTACGCCCGAGTGCCATTTCACCTTTTTCCATTGAAGGTCCGTCTCCAAGGATTTCTCCTTTTACAACTCGGTCGCCTTCAACGACAATCGGCTTTTGGTTATAACACGTTCCTTGGTTGGAACGAATGAATTTAAGCAATTTGTAGCGATCAAGGTCGCCTTTAACTTCCTCACCATCAATGACAGATACACGGCGCACACGAATTTCTGCAGCAGATGCAAACTCAACAATACCTTCGTGTTTACAAATTACAGCAGCTCCGGAATCTTTTCCGTTAACGTGTTCCATACCTGTACCGACAATTGGTGCTTCAGGAACCATCAAAGGTACAGCTTGACGCTGCATGTTCGCTCCCATTAGCGCACGGTTGGAGTCATCGTTCTCAAGGAACGGGATACAAGCCGTCGCAGCGGAAACAACCTGTTTCGGGGATACGTCCATGTAATCGATCTTTTCGCGAGCAATGATAATGTTCTCATCACGGAAACGAGCAACAATATCTTCGTCCTGGAATGAACCATCATCGTTTAGCTTCGCGTTTGCCTGTGCCACAACGTAGTTATCCTGTTCATCAGCAGTTAGGTAGTCAATAAACTCTGTTACTTTACCTGTTTCAGGATCTACTCTGCGGTATGGTGTTTCAATAAAACCAAATATATTAACTCGTGCATAAGAAGAAAGCGAGTTAATTAGTCCGATGTTTGGACCCTCTGGTGTTTCGATCGGACACATTCTTCCATAGTGAGAGTAATGTACGTCACGAACTTCAAATCCAGCACGTTCACGTGTTAAACCACCTGGTCCAAGTGCAGATAGACGACGCTTGTGTGTTAATTCAGCAAGAGGGTTCGTCTGATCCATAAACTGAGACAACTGAGAGCTTCCGAAGAACTCTTTGATGGATGCTATAACAGGACGAATGTTAATTAGCGCCTGTGGCGTAATGACGTTCGTATCCTGGATAGACATACGTTCACGAACCACACGTTCCATACGGGAAAGACCGATACGGAATTGGTTCTGAAGTAGTTCACCAACCGAACGAAGTCGACGGTTACCAAGGTGATCAATATCATCGGTGTTTCCAACCTGATGAAGTAGGTTAAAGAAGTAGTTAATAGAAGAAATGATGTCGCCAGGCGTGATGTTTTTCACTCCTGTTTCAACTCCACCATTTCCAATCACATTAATTACACGCTCTCCTTCTGGATCATCAGGTGCGTAAACTTTAATTGATTGCAAGCCTATTGATTCGTCTTCAATTACTCCACCATGAGGTTCTACGTCTTTAAAGCCAACGTTTGTCTCAAGAGCGGGAAGAATACGATCAAGTAGACGGCGGTCAAGAATCGCGCCCTCTTCTGCAATCACTTCGCCTGTTTCAGGATCAACGAGCGTTTCAGCAAGGCGTTGATTGAATAGACGGTTTTTAATATGAAGCTTCTTGTTAATCTTGTAACGGCCTACGTTTGCAAGATCATAGCGCTTCGGATCAAAAAAGCGGGAATCAAGTAAGCTTTTAGCGTTGTCGACAGTCGGAGGCTCACCAGGACGTAAGCGTTCATAGATTTCTAGAAGCGCTTTTTCTGTGCCGTCCGTGTTGTCTTTTTCCAGGGTATTGCGAAGATATTCATCTTCACCTAGGAGATCTATGATTTCTTGATCAGACCCAAACCCTAACGCTCTGAGCAGTACCGTAATCGGTAGCTTTCTAGTACGATCAATTCGTACATAGACAATATCTTTGGCATCAGTTTCAAATTCCAGCCATGCTCCTCGGTTTGGAATGACAGTAGCTGTATATCCTTTTTTGCCGTTCTTATCGATCTTTTCACTATAGTAGACACTTGGAGAACGCACGAGCTGAGATACGATAACGCGTTCTGCCCCATTAATAATAAAGGTACCTGTTTCAGTCATTAATGGGAAGTCACCCATGAACACTTCTTGTTCCTTTACTTCACCTGTTTCTTTGTTGATCAGGCGTACTTTCACACGTAAAGGTGCAGAATATGTTACATCTCGCTCTTTGGTCTCTTCCACGGGATACTTAGGTTCACCAAGGCTGTAATCAATAAATTCCAGCACAAGATTACCTGTGAAATCTTCGATTGGAGAAATATCCTGGAACATTTCTCGTAAACCCTCATCAAGAAACCATTGATAAGAAGCCGTTTGAATCTCAATTAGATTTGGCAAATCCAACACTTCTTTGATTCGCGCGTAGCTTCTTCTTTGGCGGTGGCGTCCATACTGAACTAGTTGGCCTGTCAAATGATTCACCCCTCAAATCCAGCGTATTTATTTTCTTCATCCAGTGAGTTCTGGTAAACAGAATCTATCGTTGGACAAAAAAAGAAAAAGGGCATAAATAAATTTCCCCTTAACTATAAGCGATTATATTAGTTTTTCCAGACGACGGTATTTTATACCTCTCTCCATAGCAATAGGAAAAAGGCCTGGAAAATCCATCATTGGCATTATATTATATTAGCATAGCCCGTCTATGAAGTCAAAGGATAATTTAATAAACTACTTGACTGCTTTAAGAATATAGTATCCTTTCTTTTTCACAACGGTTTCAACATGCTCAAACATTTCTTCTAGCTTGTTAATAGCTGATGGTGCCCCTTGTTTCTTTTGAATAACAACCCAGAGCGTTCCATCTTTTTTTAGAACTTCATGTGCTTCTTCTAGAATCCCATGAACAACCTGCTTACCTGCGCGAATAGGTGGATTTGTAATGACTGAGGCAAAAGTTTTGTCTTTCACCGCACTCAATTGATCACTCGCCATAACAGTAACATTATTTACGCTACTCTTAATCGCGTTGTTCATCGCAAGCTCAGTCGCACGCTCATTAACATCTAGCAAATAAAAACGGCGGTTTGAAAATTCAGAAGCAAGCGATATGCCGATTGGGCCATAGCCACAACCAACATCTACAATATCTCCTTCAATCTCAGGTTCTTCAAATGTATCGATTAGGAGCTTACTCCCAAAGTCGACTTCTTTCTTTGAAAAAACACCAGAATCAGTCGTGAATTGAAAACGGCGTCCGCGCAGCTCTTCAGCGATACGCATCCGATCACTTTTCACATTTGGATTCTTCGTATAATAATGTTCTCCCATTGCTTCCCCTCTTTCCATCGCCATTTCTATAAGCCTTCCCATTCTAGCTTTTCATCATAACCGAAAATAGTAGCGCCCAATAACAAAAAGCTCGCTTTTAAAAGCGAGCTTTTGTTTCAGGCAATTAATTACTTAACTTCGATTACTGCGCCAACTTCTTCAAGCTTAGCTTTAAGCTCTTCAGCTTCTTCTTTAGCAACGCCTTCTTTGATAGAGCTTGGAGCGCCGTCAACTAGTTCTTTAGCTTCTTTCAAGCCAAGACCAGTGATTTCGCGAACAACTTTGATAACCTTGATCTTGCTGCTTCCAGCACTTTCAAGAACTACGTCAAATTCAGATTGCTCTTCAGCAGCACCTTCTGCTGCGCCACCTGCTGCTGCTACTGGAGCTGCTGCAGTTACACCAAATTCTTCTTCGATAGCTTTAACTAGGTCGTTAAGCTCAAGAACTGTCATTTCTTTGATTGCTTCAATGATTTGCTCGTTACCCATGAGTAAATCCTCCTTAATTTTTGTTTTATTTATACCAATTGATAGGCCGTGTATTTACGCGCCTTGTTCTTCCTTTTGATCAGCCACAGCTTTTGTAGCAAGTGCCATATTGCGCATAGGTGCTTGTAGCACAGATAGCAACATAGAAAGTAGTCCTTCGCGGTTTGGTAGGTCCGCAAGTTCTTTGATCTTTTCTACTGAAACAACGCCGCCTTCGATTACGCCCGTCTTGATTTCAAGAGCTTCGTGATTTTTAGCGAAGTTGTTCAAAATTTTAGCAGGAGCAACAACATCTTCATTGCTGAACGCGATTGCCGTAGGGCCGACAAGGTGTTCATTCAAATCAGTAAGTTCAAGCTCTTCTGCTGCGCGACGAGTCATTGTGTTCTTGTAAACACGGAACTCAACGTTTGCATCACGCAATTGCTTACGAAGCTCAGTTACTTCAGAAACATCAAGTCCGCGATAATCAACAAGGATTGTTGATTGGCTATCACGTAGTTTGTCTGCAATTTCCGTAACTAGTTGCTTCTTCTGTTCAACTATACTGCTCATAGTTCCACCTCCTAAAGAAATGTATCTATACCGCCCTGGAATATGAGGTCATATAAAAAGCCTTCACATCCGAAGACATGAAGGCTTTACGATTACATACGTATCGAATCACTTCACACCTCGGCAGGATATTAAGTGCAAATGCACCCCTGCTGTCTACGGTACAGAAAGTATTAATTTATCAAACAACATTTACAAGTATATTTAATAGCTACGCAAATGTCAACAGCTAATTTAATTAGCGGTAAGTTGATGCGTTAACTTTAACACCAGGTCCCATTGTAGATGTAACCGAAATGTTTTTAAGGTACGTACCTTTTGCAGCTGCAGGCTTAACTTTCACAAGTGTTTCTACAAGTGTGTTCAAGTTTTCTACAAGCTTGTCAGCTTCGAAAGATACTTTACCGATCGGTGCATGGACGTTACCAGCACGGTCAACACGGTATTCTACTTTACCAGCTTTGATTTCATTAACAGCTTTTTCAACGTCGAAAGTAACTGTTCCAGTTTTCGGGTTTGGCATTAAGCCTTTTGGTCCAAGTACACGACCAAGCTTACCAACTTCGCCCATCATATCTGGAGTTGCAACGATCACATCAAAGTCAAACCAACCACCGTTGATTTTCTGGATGTAGTCAGCTTCTCCAACATAGTCAGCGCCAGCTGCTTCAGCTTCCTTCGCTTTTTCGCCTTTTGCGAAAACAAGAACGCGTTGAGTTTTACCAGTTCCGTTTGGAAGTACAACCGCGCCACGAACCTGCTGGTCGTTTTTCTTAGGGTCTACTCCTAGACGAATTGCTGCTTCAACAGTTCCATCAAAGTTTCCTACAGAAGTCTTTTTAACAAGATCTACTGCTTCTTGAGGCTCATAGAAAGTTGTACGTTCAACTAGCTTTGCAGCCTCTTGGTATTTCTTACCTCTTTTAGCCATTTTGTGTTCCTCCTTGAATGTGGTTTAGCGGATTAACCTCCCACTATTTATGACGCCAAATTGTCGACATCATAATAAAAGTTGCGAACCTGTAAAATACAGGCAGGAATCCCTTTTAATCGCAACGGCTTGTGTAACATTAGTCTTCGATCGTAATTCCCATGCTACGTGCAGTACCTTCAACCATACGCATTGCAGAATCTACATTCGCTGCGTTAAGGTCTGGCATTTTTGTTTCAGCGATTTCACGCACTTTATCACGCTTCACAGTCGCAACTTTGTTGCGGTTTGGTTCACCAGAACCTGACTCGATACCTGCTGCTTTCTTAAGAAGAACTGCAGCTGGTGGAGTTTTAGTGATAAATGTAAATGAACGGTCTTCAAAAACCGTGATTTCTACTGGGATGATCATACCAGCCTGGTCAGAAGTACGAGCATTAAACTCTTTACAGAATCCCATAATGTTAACTCCAGCTTGACCTAGTGCAGGTCCTACTGGTGGTGCAGGATTTGCCTTCCCAGCTGGGATTTGCAATTTAACAACCTTGATTACCTTTTTAGCCACGCGACACACCTCCTTAAGTCCGTGATGTGGTATTTGGGTGTTTACACCCTCCCACCTTATATATCAATAGAATGTCTCGATTAGTATGAGACTCATGAAACATTAAAATTCTATCATTAATCGAAAAGTTAAGCAAGGACTTTTCTATTAGAACTTCTCAACCTGCCCGAAATTAAGCTCAACAGGAGTTTCTCTGCCGAACATATTAACGTGCACTTTCACTTTACCTTTGTCTGTATCAATGCCTTCAACGGAACCTACGAAATCTGCGAACGGTCCTTCTTTAACCTTAACTTTCTCTTTCAGTTCAAAGTCCACGTCAGCTTTTGGTTGCTCCATTCCCATTTGCTTAAGAAGTGATTCTACTTCTTCTGGAAGCAAAGCAGTAGGTTTAGATCCAGCACCACTAGATCCTACGAATCCAGTTACGCCAGGCGTGTTGCGCACAACATACCAAGAATCGTCTGTCATGACCATCTCTGTAATAACATAGCCAGGAAAGACTTTCTTCATAACTGTCTTCTTCTTACCATTCTTGATTTCTGTTTCTTCTTCTACCGGGACGAGTACACGAAAGATTTTATCTGTCATGCCCATTGTTTCAACCCTTTTTTCAAGGTTGGTTTTTACTTTGTTTTCATACCCCGAGTACGTATGAACAACATACCATCTTTTTTCCATATATGCAGGACTGCTGTCCTTCCCTCCCCAGCTCATTTACTCTCTCATTCTAACCTTGAGAATGAAATTTTATAACGAATTATCCTAAAATGAGGCGGATTAACGAGGAAATACCCTGGTCAACTAGCGCAAAGAACACTGCTATAAAGATAACCGTCGTCACTGTAACGATGGTATAGCGAGTTAATTCTTTACGTGTTGGCCAGCTCACCCGCTTCATTTCACTTGCGACATTACGAAAGAACTTACCAGAACGTTGAACAATACTTGCCATTACTTGCTACCCCCAATTAATCTGGCGGAAAACTCCCCCGAGAATCTATTTTGATGCTGTTTGCCTCTAGATGGCAAACGACCCCTTTGAGGCATTACTTCGTTTCACGATGCACAGTATGTGCATCGCAGTATTTGCAATACTTTTTAACTTCGATGCGGGCCGGGCTTGTCTGTGAGTTTTTCATAGTTGTATAGTTTCGGCTGTTGCATTGAACACATGCTAGCACTGCTTTTTTACGCATAATGACACCTTCCTAAGCCGCGCAGTTGTGAAGTTTGTATTTAAATAAGCTCTCTTAAACTAAAAAAGACCAAAATAAAAAAACGTTCAGCGACACTGTGACGTTTCTACAAACCTTACAAAAAGTTTGACATTCTTACTTTTATCACTTTATCACAGCGCGTTTCAGCGTGTCAATAAAGCCTCAAAAGGCTGTACAAAGAAAAAAACAGGGGAGATCCCCTGCCTTATTTATAACCTATTATAAGCCTGTCCCTATCAAAGGCTGACTTCACGAAGCTCAAGATACCTCTCAAGCTTTCGTTTCACACGCTGCAAAGCATTATCAATCGACTTTACATGACGATTTAAATCAACCGAAATTTCCTGATAAGAACGGCCATCAAGATAAAGCATAAGCACTTTTCTCTCTAAATCGCTCAAAATTTCAGACATTTTAAGTTCGATATCATCAAATTCTTCCTGATTAATGATTAATTCTTCAGGATCAGTGACTTTGGTGCCACAAATGACGTCTAGTAATGTCCGGTCTGATTCTTCATCGTAAATAGGCTTATCGAGCGATACGTAAGAATTCAGCGGAATATGCTTTTGTCTCGTTGCGGTTTTGATAGCTGTAATCATCTGCCGGGTGATACAAAGTTCGGCAAACGCTTTAAAAGATGAGAACTTGTCTCCTCTAAAATCACGAATAGCTTTGTAGAGACCAATCATCCCTTCTTGAATGATATCTTCTCGGTCTGCTCCAATAAGAAAATACGACCTCGCTTTAGCGCGTACGAAATTTTTATACTTCGTAATCAAATGTTCCAACGCTCTGCTGTGACCTTCATGTACCATGATGACGAGCAATTCATCATCAAGTTGATCGAATGCTACGTGTTCCATGTTTCTTTGGTCTACTGTCAGTTGTTCTTGATCTACCGTGGTTTCTTTGAGGTCTACTGTGCTCAATATGCGTTCCCCCCGACCAGTACGCTATATAGAAATATTATACAGCACGTGTCGAAAAATCGTCAACCTACTATTTTCCACCTCTTCGCCATTTTTCGAATATTTCGCTGACTTCTTCTGATAAATACAGGCCTGATGAACGATTCTTCCGATTCTCGGTATCTACTCTTTTTTCGATTCCTTTTTCAATCCGCTGCATTTCGTTATACAACTCTCGTGCAGATTTCCTTAACGCTCCCTGCCCAAAGATCGCCCATTGCTCTGTATAATCAGAAGTAGCAACATGGATTTGAGTTCGAATACCTTTAAGTTCTCTAGCCATTTTTTCAATTCGTTCATCCGCTGTTTCATTTTCTCTTGTATAAATGACTTCTACCCGATACTGGCTATGCCGCTTCTCGATACCATGTGAGAGGTGAGCGTCGAAAACGACGATCACCTGATAGCCTGTATATGCCTGGTACTCAGCCATCTTTTCAATAAGGAGCTCTCTGGCTTTACTGAAGTCTTTTTCTTTTAGAGACCTTAACTCAGTCCAAGCACCTATGATGTTATAGCCGTCAACTAACAGCACGTCCATGATTTACTCCCCCAGAGGATGACGTTGGCGATAAACCTCATACATCATTAACCCTGCAGCTACAGATGCATTAAGTGATGTAACCTTTCCTGCCATTGGAAGGCTAACAAGAAAGTCGCATTTATCTTTAATTAGTCGACCCATTCCTTTTCCTTCGCTACCAATCACAAGACCTATTCCCATATCATAATCAGCTTCTCGGTAATCTTGACCGCCTTTTGCATCCGTACCTACAAACCAAATTCCACGCTCTTTCAATTCATCCATTGTTCGTGCAAGGTTCGTTACACGCGCAACAGGAATATACTCAATAGCACCAGTAGAAGATTTAGCAACAGTCGATGTTAACCCTACTGCTCTACGCTTTGGAATAATAACACCGTGTGCTCCAGCTGAGTCAGCTGTTCTTAGAATAGATCCTAAATTATGAGGATCTTCAATTTCATCAAGGATAAGGAATAAAGGAGGTTGACCTGACTCTTCTGCTTTTTTAAACAAGTCCTCTAAATCAGCATATTCATAAGCAGCAATTGAGGCAACGACTCCCTGGTGGTTACTTTCACCTGACAATTGTTCAAGCTTTCGTTTTGGCACGAACTGTACGAGAACATTTTGTTCTTTAGCTTTTTGAATAAGGTTTTGCAGCGGCCCTTTCTGTGAACCTTCATTAATCCAAATCTTATTAATTTCATGTCCTGAGCGTAACGCTTCAAGCACCGCATTACGTCCAACAATAAATTCTTTATCCATCTGACTTCACTTCTTTCTTTGGTTCTTCTACGAATTTGTATAGATCTTTCAATAACTCATCCACTCTCTCTTCATTTCCCTGTAAGTAATGATAACCAAACAAGGCTTCAAGAGCCGTTGAGTATTTGTAGGTGCTAACGCTCGTATTCTTCGGCACGGTACCTGATTTTGCGTTACGTCCTCTGCGTACTACACCCGCTTCTTCTTCTGTCAGAGCTCCTTGATTAAGCACCTGATGGAGGAATGCTGCCTGTGCTTTTGCTGAGACATATTTCGTTGCTGTACGGTGTAGTTGGTTCGGTCGAATATGCCCCTGGTAAAGAAGTCGCTTCCTAACATTGATCTCAATGACTGAATCACCCATATAGGCAAGTGCCAAAGAATTTAGTTGTTTAACATCTAATTTCTTCATTGGTTACATCCTCTTCCAGCGAACGCCCTGAGGTGTATCCTCAAGAAGAATGCCCTGTTCTTTTAACTCATCCCGAATTTCATCTGCTCTAGAGAAGTTCCGCTGTTTTCTTGCCTCATTCCGTTCTTCAATAAGTTGGTCAATATCTTCATCAAGAAGGACTTTCTCTTCTCTAAAAGAAACACCAAGTACTGAACCAAAATCATTAAATCGCTCAATAAACAGTTCAAGCACTTCTTTCGAAGAATTGGATCCTTGTAGATAGAGGTTCGCTTCTTTGGATAACTCAAAAAGAATAGAAATGGCATTAGCCGTGTTAAAATCATCATCCATCTCTGCTACAAATCGCTCGCGATACACTTCAACCTTTTCTTTCCAACCTTGCACGTCTTCAGCAAGATCCGCACTGTTTTCTAATCGATGTTCAATATTTTCTACCGTATCTTTAATTCTGTCCAATGCTGTTTTTGCACTTTCAAGTAATTCATGATTAAAGTTAATCGGGTTACGATAATGAACCGATAACATGAAGAAACGAATAGCTTCTGGATCATGTTGTTTAATTAAGTCATGCACTAGAACGAAGTTGCCCAGTGATTTTGACATCTTTTCATTGTTAATATTGATATACCCGTTATGAAGCCAGTAATTCGCAAAAGTGTGCCCAGTTAACGCTTCCGTTTGAGCCACCTCATTCTCATGGTGTGGAAACGCAAGGTCTTTTCCTCCGGCATGAATATCAATTGTATCTCCAAGATACTTCTGCGCCATAGCGGAGCATTCGATATGCCAGCCCGGACGCCCTTCTCCCCACGAACTTGACCATGAGATTTCACCCTCTTTAGCTTTCTTCCATAGTGTGAAATCAAGTGGATCTTCCTTCTTTTCACCTACGCCAATACGTGAACCAAGCTTCAGTTCATCGATCGATTGATGAGATAGTTTACCATACCCTTCGAATTTCTTCGTTCTGAAATAAACATCACCATCAGATTCGTACGCGAAGTCTTTCTCTATAAGAGCTTCGATAAATGCAATGATTTCCTCCATATTCTCTGTTACTCTTGGATGCTCATTTGCTCTTTTAACGCCAAGTGCACCTGTATCTTCATGATAAGCTTCAATAAAGCGTTCAGCGACATCAGGAACCTCTTCACCAAGTTCTTTAGCAGCTCGAATCAATTTATCATCTACATCGGTAAAGTTGGATATATATCGCACGTCATAGCCACGATACTCAAGATAACGACGAACAACATCAAAAACGATAGCAGGACGAGCATTTCCAATATGAATGTAATTGTAAACAGTCGGCCCACACACATACATCTTCACTTTTCCCTCTTCAATCGGTTGAAAAGATTCTTTTTTCTGCGTCAATGTATTGTATAGCTTAATCGCCATAACTTTCACTCCTCTTTTTTAGGCTTTGAACTTCCTCTTTTAATTCGAGCATTTCTTGCTCCATTAATTTAAATTTATCTGCAACCGGATCCGGCATTTTATGATGATCAAGATTATGAGGGACTTTAACACCATTTTGAATAACGACACGTCCTGGTATACCTACTACCGTCGAATTCTCTGGTACATCTTGCAGAACAACTGATCCCGCTCCTACTTTTGAATTCTGTCCTATCGTAATAGAGCCGAGCACTTTAGCCCCTGTGGCGACAAGTGTATTGTCTTCAAGTGTTGGATGTCGCTTTCCTTTTTCTTTTCCTGTTCCACCAAGGGTCACACCTTGAAAGAGCGTAACATTATTACCAATTTCACAAGTTTCACCTATAACAACACCCATCCCGTGGTCAATGAAGCACCGCTCCCCAATTGTTGCTCCTGGATGTATTTCTATACCTGTAAAGAAACGGCTAAGTTGAGAAACTGCTCTTGCGAGAAAAAAGAATTTTTTCTTCCAGAACCAATGAGCAATGCGATGTGACCAGATGGCATGAAGCCCTGCATAGGTCAAAATTACTTCAAAGTAACTTCTTGCAGCGGGGTCCTGATCAAAGACAACATCAATATCTTGTTTCAATGTCTTCCACAAATCCTCCACTCCTCTCTTCTCATGATTCCACGAGATACGTTTGAAATTAATACCTAATAAAAAAAGCGTCTCTGTGTGATCGTTCCATCACACAGAGACGCTTTTTGCGTGGTTCCACTCTGCTTCGAATTCTCTTATAGTAAGAAAATCCCTTTCACCGATAACGGCGGCGCCGCTCCTACATAATGACCATTATGGCTTTCTGCAGGAGACTCAGAGGTGCATTTCAATGGGTGAATTCTTAAGTCACTTTCAGCCAAGGCGACTCTCTCTAAGAAGAACTCAACTCATTTACTTCTCCTCATCAACGATTGTATTTAATCAAAGCCTTATGCTTTACTCATCGAAATGACTTGGTTCAAGCGAGCATTAACAGCTTCTCTTCCAAGAAGGGCAATAGCCTGTGGAAGCTCTGGTCCATGTGTTTCGCCGGTAGTTGCAACACGAATTGGCATAAATAGCTTCTTACCCTTGTGACCTGTTGCCTTCTGTGTTGCTTTAATAGCAGACTTGATTGCAGCTGGCTCAAACTCCTCTACATTTTCAAGCTGATCAATAAACCCTTGCATAACTTCAGGAACCTGTTCTTCGTTTAGTACGGTCATTGCCTCTTCATTATACTGAATTTCCTGCTTAAAGAACAACTCAGTAAGCTCGACAATCTCCCGGCCGTAGTGAAGTTGCTCCTGATAAAGTGCAATAAGCTCTTTTGCCCATTCCATTTGTTCAGGCGTCATCTCAAGCGGGAACCTACCAACTTCGATTAAATGCGGTAGGGCAAGCTCAACTACGCGCTCGATACTCGCTTCTTTAATATATTGGTTATTCATCCAGTATAACTTTTGTGAATCAAATACAGCAGGTGACGTGGATAATCGCTCAGGATCAAAGATCTCAATAAGTTGATCTTTAGTGAATAGTTCTTCTTCCCCTTTAGGTGACCAACCAAGTAACGTTACAAAGTTAAACAACGCTTCAGGAAGAAAACCCAAATCATGGTATTGCTCAATATATTGAACGATCGACTTATCCCGCTTACTAAGCTTCTTCTTCTGATCATTAACAATTAAAGTCATGTGACCAAACTTAGGAGGCTCAAAACCAAATGCTTCATAGATCATAAGCTGCTTTGGTGTATTTGAAATGTGATCGTCTCCACGTAGAACGTGAGAAATCTTCATGTGGTGATCATCAAGTGCAACAGCATAGTTGTATGTCGGGATGCCGTTTTTCTTCACAATAACAAAATCACCGATTCCATTTGACTCAAAAGAAACACGGTCTTTTACAACATCATCAAAAGCATATTCCTTGTCACGTGGAACGGCAAATCGAATGCTAGGCTCTCTACCTTCACTTTCCATTTTCTCACGCTGATCTTCTGTAAGGTGGCGACACTTTCCGGAATAACGAGGCATCTCACCTCGCGCGCGCTGTGCTTCACGTTCTGCTTCAAGCTCGTCCTCAGTGCAATAACACTTATATGCTAATTCTTTTTCTAGAAGCTCTTTTGTATGTTCTGTATAAATATCAAGACGCTCCATTTGACTATAAGGGCCATACTCTCCCTCTTTATCAACACTTTCATCCCAATCCATGCCAAGCCACTTTAAGTAATCAAGCTGATTCTCTACGCCGCCTTCCACATTACGCGACTGGTCTGTATCTTCAATACGAATAATGAATTTACCATTCTGACTTCTCGCAAATAGATAGTTAAATAAAGCCGTTCGAGCATTCCCAATATGTAAATATCCTGTTGGGCTCGGGGCATAGCGTACCCTTACTTCGTTTCCCATTCTATACACCACCATTAAGTTTTTATCTTTATCTGTCTTATTATTTTACCATTAGAGTCAAATTATCGGTCAAGCCTTTTCCAGTAAGACAACAACCTCAGCAGCAATCCCTTCCCCTCTACCTGTAAACCCTAATTGTTCGGATGTCGTTGCTTTCACATTCACTTGACTGAGCTCAGCTTCTAAAAGACTTGCAATCACTTCACGCATCGCTGTTATATGAGGAGCCATCTTTGGAAGCTGTGCGATAATTGTACAATCAACATTCCCAAGAATGTAGCCTTTATCCTTCACAATTTCGAAGACCTGACGAAGAAGTTCTTTTGAATCAGCATCTTTAAAAGCTTCATCTGTGTCTGGAAAATGTTTGCCGATGTCTCCCGCGCCAATAGCACCTAGACATGCATCTGCAACAGAATGAAGTAACACATCGGCATCCGAATGACCTAAAAGTCCTTTTTCAAATGGAATGGTTACCCCGCCAATTATACAAGGGCGCCCCTCTACTAACTTGTGAACATCAAATCCGTGACCAATTCGCATTAAACTCCACTCTCCTTCTTCTCTCGCAAAATCGCTCTCGCAAAAATTAAATCCTCAGGCGTCGTTAACTTAACATTCCTATAATCACCGACGATCACATGCACAGAACGACCGTTCATTTCTACAAGACTAGCATCATCTGTACCGATAATTTGATTTTCTTCAGCCCAGCGATGAATGTCTTTAATGACAGACAGACGAAAAGCCTGCGGAGTCTGCACTGCCCACAAGCTTGATCGATCAATGGTTTGCTGGACTTCTAATTCTTCTACCTGTTTAATTGTATCTTTAACAGGCACAGCTACTATTGCACCATCATAATATTCTGCTGCTTGTGCGGCTTTTCTTGCAACTCGATGCGTGAAAAATGGACGAGCACCATCATGAATTAAAACTATTTTATCTCCATCCAGTGCTTTAAGCCCTTCGTAAACACTTTGCTGTCGTTCTTTACCACCCGTTACAATCTGCGTTACTTTAGTTAGTCCATGAGCCTGAATAAGCGAACGAAATTCCTCATGTTCCAGCTCATTCACAGCAAGCACAATCTCTTCACAATGCTCATCACTTTGAAAAACCGATATCGTGTGAACGATAATCGGTTTTTCTTCTAGCATAATAAATTGCTTATTTTTCCCTGCGTTCATCCGTTTTCCCTGACCAGCCGCAGGAATAACCACTGAATACTTCAAACCTAGAACCCCCGTCGCCTATCGCTTAAAGTGCTTTTTCAAGAAGTTTGGGCTTAGCAAAGATCATTCGCCCTGCTGATGTTTGCAATACACTCGTTACAAGCACATCAATTGTTTTACCAATATAGTTTCTTCCTTCTTCTACTACAATCATTGTACCATCATCTAGGTAAGCAACACCCTGGTTATATTCTTTCCCATCTTTAATCACTTGAACGTTAAGCTCTTCCCCTGGAAGAACAACTGGCTTCACAGCATTTGCTAAATCATTAATGTTTAACACTTGAACTTTTTGTAGTTCACAGACTTTGTTCAAATTAAAATCATTTGTAACAACCATACCATTAACGAGTTTAGCGAGTTTAACAAGCTTGCTGTCTACTTCTTGTATTTCTTCGAAGTCACCTTCATATATTTCCACGTTCACTTCAAGCTCTTTCTGAATCTTGTTCAGAATATCGAGTCCACGTCTACCACGATTTCGCTTTAAAACGTCAGACGAATCAGCAATATGCTGTAATTCTTCAAGTACAAACTGAGGAATGACAAGAGTTCCTTCTAGAAAACCGGTTTGACAAATATCTGCGATTCTACCATCAATTATGACACTTGTATCAAGAATCTTAAGCTTAGAAGACCCAGAATCAATCTCGTCTTCATCAGAATCTTTTCTCTTATCCTTGCCTTTGTTATTAATGAACAGATTAATCAGTTCATCACGTTTTTTGAAACCTACCTGGAAACCAAAGTAACCACAAAGAACAGAAATAAAGATTGGCAGAACATTACTAACAACCGGGAGATTAATTTCAGCCAGAGATACGTTTATTAAAAATGCAACTATAAGTCCAATAATCAGTCCAATTGACCCAAATAGCACATCTCCAACCGGTGCCTTCACAACCTTTTCTTCAATAAGTCGAATAAAGTCAACAATATAATCTGTCACCCAAAAAGTTGCTAGAAAGAAGAGCACAGCCCCTATTACAGCACCTGCATAAGAGTTGCTAAATACCGAGGGAAGATCCCCTATATTGAGTAATTGTATTAAATCTGGTAAATATACTAAGCCCAGCGCTCCGCCTAAAATGATAAAAAACAACTGCACAATCCACTTTATCATTGACGTTTTCACCTCCTTTTAACATTATTAACAAATTATCAAAATTGAAACGTAAATCCTTGAATTTTGCGAAATTTATAGTATGATTATATGTTAGCTTTCATTACTCTAAATTAATTATAGATTAGCACAGCCCCAATCGAATGTCTATTTCATCGCACTAGATATGGCGATCTACAAACAACTGTTCTTGAATTCTCTTTAAGCCATCTTTAATTTTTTTCGCTCGTATAGCACCAATTCCATCTACTTGATCCAGTTCCTCTATAGAGGCTTTTGAAATAGCATTCAGGGTTTCAAAGCTATCCACTAGATTCTCAATAATATTTGAAGGCAAACGAGGAATCTTATGTAGAATACGATAGCCTCTTGGCGTTACATTCACATTCTGATCAGTATAGCCGAGTATTCTCATAATTGAATTTTCCTCAAGGAGATCATCGCTCGTTAGTTTCTTCAGTCGCTTCATGACGTCAGCAGGTGACTCATCTACTTCTTTGACATAGTCCCCTATTAACCATTTGGCTTCTGCTTCAAGATTGGAGACAAGTTCCTCCATTTGCATGCTGATAAGGCGACCTTCTGTTCCTAATTCGTTAATATAATTTAAGATTTCTTTTTTGATTCGAAGAACCATCTCAATACGATGGATAACCTGAGACACCTCTTGAAGAGTAACAAGCTCCTCAAATTCTAGGGCTCCTAGGTCTGTTATTCCCTGATCCAGTACCGACTTATATTTCTCAAGCGTCTGCATTGCTTGATTTGCTTTTGTAAGAATAACACCAATTTCTTTTAAAGAATATCGAATATTACCTTGGTAGAGTGTAATAACGTTACGCCTTTGAGAAATTGAAATCACTAGATTACCTGTTTGCTTGGCAACTCGTTCTGCTGTTCGATGACGAATCCCAGTCTCTGTAGAAGAAATTGAGGTTTCAGGAATGAGCTGAGTATTTGCATATAGAATTCTAGAAGCTTCTTTATTTAGAATAATGGCTCCATCCATTTTAGCAAGTTCATATAAGTATGCTGGTGTGAACCGGCATTCAATTGAAAACCCACCATCGACAAGGTCTTGAACTTTCCCATCATATCCAACAACGATCAATCCACCAGTCTTAGCTCGGAGAATATTATCAATGCCGTGCCTCAGCTGAGTCCCTGGAGCTACTATTTTTAAGATTTCATTGATAACTTCTTGCTGCTTATCTATCTCCATTTACTGCCCTCCTAACGCCTCGTTTAATGCTTCATCTACAGTTTGGACACCAATCACTTGAATCCCTTCTGGGAAAGTCCATCCACCTATATTTTTCTTTGGAATGATTGCACGTTCAAATCCGAGCTTCGCCGCTTCAATTATTCGCTGTTCGATACGTGAAACACGTCTGATCTCCCCAGTAAGCCCAATTTCCCCGACTACTATATCTGTTGGCCTTGTTGGCTTATCCCTAAAGCTTGACGCAATTGAGACAGCAATAGCAAGATCAATAGCCGGTTCATCAAGCCTAACCCCACCTGCAACATTTAGATATGCATCCTGGTTCTGAAGAAGAAGACCAACCCGTTTTTCTAGAACCGCCATTAGTAGTGATACACGATTATGATCTATTCCTGTAGCAGTTCTACGCGGATTCCCAAAACTAGTCGGGGATATAAGTGCTTGAATTTCTACCAGAACTGTTCGAGTTCCTTCCATCGAGGCTACAACTGTTGAGCCAGCTGCACCGGAAGATCGTTCTTCCAGAAAGATTTCTGAAGGATTGAGCACTTCTTCAAGTCCTTCTTCCTTCATTTCAAAAACGCCAATTTCGTTTGTTGAACCGAAACGATTCTTAACCCCCCGGAGAATTCGAAACGTGTGATGACGTTCTCCTTCAAAATAAAGAACAGCATCAACCATATGTTCAAGAAGTCGCGGTCCTGCAATCGACCCTTCTTTAGTAACGTGACCAACAATGAAAATAGCAATACCTTTCGTCTTAGCAATTCTCATAAGTTGTGATGTACATTCTCGTACTTGAGATACACTCCCCGGAGCTGAAGTGACTTCAGATCTAAAAATTGTCTGGATTGAGTCAATAATGACAAGTTGGGGATTTATTTCTTCAATCGCTTTACTAATATACTCAAGATCGGTCTCCGCTAATACAAATAATTTTTCTGCATCGACTCCTAAACGGTCTGCGCGTATCTTCGTTTGCTTGACCGACTCCTCACCAGATATATATAAAACAGGATGATCCTGATCAGCAAGCTTTGATGATGTTTGAAGCAAAAGCGTTGATTTACCAATACCCGGGTCTCCTCCAACAAGTACGAGGGACCCCGGGACAACTCCTCCACCGAGCACACGATCTAGCTCCGTTATTTGCGTAAAAATTCTTGGTTCCATTTCTTTTTGTATGCTTCGAATTGACGTCGCTTTGCTCATTGTTCCTTCATCTGAGGTTACAAACCTTCTACGATCATTATCAGAAGGTAGAAATTCTTCAACCATCGTATTCCATTGATGGCATCCAGGGCATTTTCCCATCCATTTTGGAGATTCATAGCCACAATCCTGACACATAAATTTCGTCTTTTTCTTTGCCATTTATCTTCCTCACTTTCGGTCTTGCCGCACATGTTGTTTTAATTAAGTTTATCATAAATTATAAGTTCCTATGAACTTATTGAAGTGGCTATACTGAATAAAACTTTAAAATACTAAAGGGAAATAGTAGTACTTTTATACCCATTCCCTTAAATAAGGATAACCACTCTTTAATAATTAGAAAACCGGAAGACAATTGCCTTCCGGTTTGTTTCTTCTAGGATGATTTTGCTTCAGAAAGTGTTTCTACTTCAAAGTTTTCATTTCGGTAGTCAATTTTCACTCTCTGACCTTTTTCAATATTACCCTTTAATAACTCTTCAGAAAGACGATCTTCAATATTGCGTTGAAGCGATCTTCTAAGTGGACGCGCTCCGTAGTCTGGATCGTAACCTTCTTCAGAAATTTTCTCAAGAGCAGAATCAGTTAGTTCGAAGTCAATACCGTGATCTGACAAACGTGTTTTAAGACTCTTGACCATTAATACAATAATTTCTTTCAGGTGCTTCTTCTCAAGAGAGTGGAATACAATCGTTTCGTCAATACGGTTCAAGAATTCTGGACGGAAGGTTTTCTTTAGATCATCCATAACTTTACCCTTCATATCGCTATATTCTTGACCTTCAGAACCAGTTGTAAAGCCAACGTATTTATTACGCTTAAGTGTGCTAGCTCCTACGTTTGAAGTCATAATGACTACCGTATTACGGAAGTCAACTACGCGACCTTTAGAGTCTGTCAAGCGTCCATCTTCAAGAACTTGTAGCAAAATATTAAATACATCTGGATGTGCTTTTTCAATCTCATCTAGAAGAATAACAGAATAAGGTTTGCGGCGTACTTTCTCGGTTAATTGTCCGCCTTCTTCATATCCAACATATCCTGGAGGTGACCCCACTAGACGTGATGTGGAGTGTTTCTCCATATACTCGGACATATCAATGCGGATAACAGAATCTTCTTCTCCAAATAACGTTTCTGCAACTGCACGAGCAAGTTCAGTTTTACCTACACCAGTTGGCCCTAGGAAGATAAACGATCCAATAGGACGCTTCGGATCTTTTAACCCAGCACGTGCGCGACGAACGGCTTTAGAGATTGATTTAACAGCTTCTTCCTGACCAATCAATCGGTTATGAAGAATTTCTTCCATTCTTAGAAGTCGCTCAGTTTCCTGTTCTTCTAGCTTAGAAACTGGAATTCCAGTCCAATTAGCAACAACAATGGCAATGTCTTCAGGAGTAACTTCTTGATTTTCTTTACCCTGCTTTTCTTTCCACTCTTTCTTCGTTTGTTCAAGCTGTTCTCGTAAGCGTTGCTCTGAATCACGAAGGGAAGCAGCTTTTTCAAATTCCTGACTCTGAACAGATGCATCTTTTTCTTTACGGACTTCTTCTAACTTCTTATCCAACTCTTTCAAGTTCGGTGGTGCTGTATAAGAACGAAGACGAACTTTCGAAGCTGCTTCGTCAATTAAATCGATCGCTTTATCTGGTAGGAAACGATCCGAAATATATCGATCGGATAGCTTAACGGCTGCTTCAATTGCCTCATCAGTAATCGTTACGCGGTGATGAGCTTCATAACGATCACGAAGACCTTTCAAAATTAAAGCTGATTCATCACTTGTCGGTTCGTTAACCTGAATCGGCTGGAAGCGACGCTCGAGAGCAGCATCTTTCTCAATGTACTTACGATACTCATCAAGCGTAGTTGCTCCAATACATTGTAGCTCTCCACGTGCTAGGGCCGGCTTAAGAATATTCGATGCATCAATTGCACCTTCTGCACCCCCAGCACCAATTAGTGTGTGAAGTTCATCGATGAATAGAATGATGTTACCTGCTTGACGAATTTCGTCCATCACTTTCTTCAATCGATCTTCAAATTCACCACGGTATTTCGTACCCGCAACAACCGTTCCCATATCCAGGGTCATAACGCGCTTGTCACGAAGTGTTTCTGGTACTTCGTTATTAATAATTTGTTGAGCAAGGCCTTCAGCAATGGCTGTTTTACCAACACCTGGTTCACCAATAAGAACCGGGTTATTTTTTGTACGGCGACTAAGCACCTCAATAACACGTTCAATCTCTTTGCTTCGACCAATTACAGGATCAAGGCCATTGTCACGTGCGATAACCGTTAGATCCCTAGCTAGACTATCTAGTGTCGGAGTATTTGCACTCGCACCTCCAGCTTGATGGCTAGAAGAAGAACTTTCGTTGCTTCCTAACAATTGCAATACTTGTTGACGTGCTTTATTTAAGCTTACGCCAAGGTTATTAAGCACCCTTGCAGCTACACCTTCACCTTCACGGATAAGCCCTAGAAGAATGTGCTCTGTACCAACGTACGAATGACTTAATTTACGAGCTTCATCCATTGATAACTCAATTACTTTCTTAGCCCTTGGTGTATAATGGATTGATTGAACGGAATCCTGACCGCGGCCAATTAACTTTTCTACTTCCTTCTGAATCTTTTCTGAACCAAGTCCTAGCGCTGTTAACGCTTTTGCAGCGATTCCCTCACCCTCGCGAATTAAGCCTAGAAGAATATGTTCAGTACCTACATTGTTATGACCGAGGCGAATCGCTTCTTCTTGTGCTAAGGCAAGTACTTTCTGGGCACGTTCTGTAAATCGTCCAAACATCATTGTTCATCACCCTCCGATTTCTTCGATAGTTGATTTTCTAGTTCAAGTCGTTCTCTTATTAAAGTAGCTCGTTTGATATCCCGTTCTGTCGGGGTTAAGCTTGCGCCAGCAAACTGCTGTAGAAAGCCTGGCTGAGTTAAGATGAGCAACTCAGTCAGAATCGATTTGGATAACCCATTTACAAGTCCTATATCTATTCCTAATCGAACGTCTGAAAGACACTTAGCTGCTTCTTTTGATTGTATAATCCTGCTATTCTCAAGGATACCAAGTGAACGGTAAATACGATCCTCAAGCTCAATTCTAGAGTTATCGAGTAATGCGCGTCTCGCAGCTCGTTCCTTCTCGATGACTTGCATTACGACGCCCTGGAGATCTTCGATAATATCAGTCTCTGTTTTACCAAGGGTAATTTGATTTGATATTTGAAAAATATTACCGAGCGCCTCACTTCCTTCTCCATAGCTTCCTCTTACAACCAGGCCAAGCTGATTAATAGCAGGGATAATGTGATTAAGCTGTTGCGTTAGAACCAATGCTGGCAAGTGCAACATAACAGAAGCTCTCATTCCAGTTCCAACATTAGTTGGACAACTTGTTAAGTATCCTCTTCTTTCATCAAAAGCGTAATCAACTTTACTCTCAATCCAATCGTCAAGAGAGTTTGCTAAAGTAAATGCTTTCTTGAGTTCAAATCCGGCTACTAGACATTGGATACGAAAATGATCTTCCTCATTAACCATAATGCTAACCGTTTCATTTTCACTTAGGAGAACAGCGCCATTTTTTGATTGCTCTATCAGATTACGACTGATAAGGTGCTTCTCCACAAGTACTCTTTTTTCAATAGGTTTTAGACTTTCCATTTCAAGTAGTTCAAGTTCACCAATATGTTCATCTGGCACATCATTAAATTCACTTCGAACTTCTTTAATAACCTCTAAATTCTGTTCACGATCAGAAAGGATCGGAAAAACATAATTTTTTAAGTTTCGTGCAAATCTAACCCTACTACTCATTACAATGTCTGAATCCGGACCTTCATCCTTCATCCATGGACTTACAGCTTCACTGATAAATCGCTGAAGTGACATTATTCTCCTCCTTCCCATGACGTTCGTTGCTCAAGGGAACGAATGATATCTCTTGTTTCAGCGGCTTTTTCGAACTCTTCATGTTCGATATATTCTTTCATCTTACTACGAAGGTTCTGTACTTTGCGCTCAATTTGAATTGCCGCTCCAGTTCGTACAGGTACCTTTCCAGTATGAGCCGTATTGCCACCATGTACTTTTTTAAGTATTGGATCTAGTTTGTCTGCGAACGTCTTATAACAAACCGAGCAACCAAATCGACCTATTTTAGTGAATTGTTGGTATGTTAAACCACATTTAGGACAATTGGCCTGCTCTTGTTTGTAAAAAGAGTGTGCGGGACTATCACCGATAGGTGTTTCGAAATTAAGTAATCCCGATAATAAGTTATGGATAGAAAAATGGTTAGTGCCTGGCTCAGCCTCACCTTTTTCTTTAGCGCATTTTTCACAAATGTGAAATTCTGTTTTTTCACCGTTTATTATTTTGGTGAAATGAAGCGTAGCTGGGCGCTCACCACATTCCTGGCATGTCATCCGGCAACCCTCCTCTTCTATCCTTAAAGGTAGATATTATTTATATTTTAATGCTATAAGCATTGCACGCAACATATTAGCTCTCAAATGATCTCGTAAAGGTAGTTCTATTGTAATCACTGTACGATCAAGTACGCTTAACATTAACTTCGCTTCTCGTTCCGAAATTACCTCTTCTTCTAGTAAACGAAGAATAATATTTTCTGATACTACCTGTGGAACTTGATTTTTAACGAGGTGTAACATCTCATCAACTAAATCAGCATGGGTTTCAGGTTTAACCTTTACTATCCTTATATATCCCCCTCCACCTCTCTTACTTTCCACAATGTAGCCTTTTTCAATCGTAAAGCGAGTATTGATTACATAATTAATTTGAGAGGGAACACATTGAAATTTATCCGCAATCTCACTTCGCTTAATCTCAACAGCATCCCTGCCATCTACCATTAATATTTTCTTTAAATAAGCTTCAATTATATCGGAAACATTCCTCACTTATTTCCCTCCTCTCCGTCTCCATACTGACTTTGACTATATTTGACGTTGAGTATATTATAACGCGTTTATGTAGGATTGCAAAGAGACAAGGCTTCTGCATCTGTCCTATTTAAGCATTACCAATTTAGATAAAATAAAAACTCTCATTTCAGGATTTATCATGACATACATTAAAACTCAATTTATTAAAGGAAGATTATTTTATATAGATTTTCTAATACCACTCTATCTCTTTATAGTACCCTTTTGTTCTATGTGATTAACTTCTATTTCATGATGTAATTACTATCATTCAAAATTTGTTAAGGGGTTTGAATAAAATTAAAGCTATTCTATTAGTAGTAAAGAACACAAAAAAGCCAGAGACCATTTGATCTCTGACTTCTCATCATTGCCCAGCGACGTCCTACTCTTGCAGGGGGAGATCCCCCAACTACCATCGGCGCGCGAGCTTAACTTCCGTGTTCTCACACGGGGCGCGATAAGCGGCGAACTTCTTCGTCAGCTGCGCGATGCCAGATCCTCATGGATCTCTCGAATATCCACTCCGGTCTGACATCACTTGCTTCCTCGAATTTCTTGCTTCTCCCACCCCTACGTAGCTTTCGAAGATGTTTCTCTTGTTTATTCATGGTGTAAAAGAACTTTAAACCATACAAAAAAGTCAGAGACCATATGATCTCTGACTTCTCATTATTGCCCAGCGACGTCCTACTCTTGCAGGGGGAGATCCCCCAACTACCATCGGCGCTGAAGAGCTTAACTTCCGTGTTCG
>NZ_JAFKOI010000184.1 GCF_017303315.1 Bacillus sp. NTK071 | reverse complement strand
GATGTTAGCCGTTCGATGTTCACCACAGGACGTGGTGGAACTTAGTCGAACTTCCTTGTTTCAGGTTTGTACCCTGAAAACTAGATAGCACTCACAACGTTTTCCAATAATGTTTTAGGTTAAGCCCTCGATCGATTAGTATTCGTCAGCTCCACGTGTTGCCACGCTTCCACCCCGAACCTATCTACCTCATCATCTCT
>NZ_JAFKOI010000183.1 GCF_017303315.1 Bacillus sp. NTK071 | reverse complement strand
AATAGGTATAAAAGCCAATGATCGCTCCCTTTTTCCAATTTATCACTTGTCTATTAGTCATAGATTTAAAGAAAATCAAAGTAGTTCCTCCAGGCAAAGGTTATTCTTGAATAGCTCCGAGTTTATGTAAGACTTGAATTCGAGATAATTGAAGGAGGTTGAATAAATCTGAACGATCCAATATTCAAGCCACCCCAGCCTTATTAAAGTGG
>NZ_JAFKOI010000182.1 GCF_017303315.1 Bacillus sp. NTK071 | reverse complement strand
AAGAAAGGCACCGCATTGAACAAGAAGCATTAGAAAGGAGAAATACCAATTGAGTAATGAACTACTAGTCAAATTCAATGAAATTGAACAGTCCATTAGCCGTATTGAAAAGAGCTTAAGTGCCTTTAACGCAGAACTTCCGAAGAACACAGGAGAAGGCAATAATCTTGATGTTGTGAACCGCTTGAATGAGTTGAATCACATGATGACAGAA
>NZ_JAFKOI010000181.1 GCF_017303315.1 Bacillus sp. NTK071 | reverse complement strand
CCAAAAGGGTAAGATAACTTCCCAGTATCCCAGTGACCATTTACTTCTTCTATCATTATCTGACAATCACTTAATGATAATAAAGCGAACTTGTCCTCTGGTCGCTCATATTCAATTTTGAAAGTAAGAATTTCCAAATAGAATTCTAAACTTCGTTCAATATTTGAAACCGAAAGCTCAGGTATTAATGCATTTAGTTGGTGCAAAGTAGCTT
>NZ_JAFKOI010000180.1 GCF_017303315.1 Bacillus sp. NTK071 | reverse complement strand
TTGGTGCCTCTTCCTATGGTCCTTAATCCCATGTCTCTTTGTATTTTCATAGACCGTTAGTAGAAGTTCATATATTGCTTTTATGCCCGAGCACAACGCCGATTCTAAGTAAGGAAAGAACCCTTTGATTAGATCCATGGCCTTGTATTCGGATATCTCTTTTTGATGGTTTTGATACAAATAATACCGACACTGAAACATTGTCATGGAAGAAAGAAGAATTCTG
>NZ_JAFKOI010000017.1 GCF_017303315.1 Bacillus sp. NTK071 | reverse complement strand
CTTCCGCTCCAATCACAAAGTGTGGTTTTTTAAAAAAATGTGTCAAAAACAAGAATCTTTTAGAAAAGAGCTTTTTATAATGCTACTGAAACGGAATTAAAGTGATGGAATATCTACGTCTTCAATAATCCCAAGTCCTGCATACTTTGAGATGGAATGAACTTCTTTAATTACTCTTGCTTTTTCGGTCGAATCTGTCCACCAATTGTCTCGTTGACCGACTTTTCGATCATCCGAGCAATACGTATAGGTAATCCAGTCCGGCATATATGTTCTAAGCGTCAACAAGCACCGTTTCATGTGGAATGGGGAGCTTACGATAAGCAGTCTCTTAATCGTATGAAGCCCATATTTTTGTTGGAGTACCATCATTGAGGCAATCACATTTTCTGTCGTATTACTAGCCTCAAGTTCAATAAGAATATCTTTTTCAGGTACCCCTAGCTTTGTTAAATGGTCCTTCATCCAAATCGCCTCTGGTGTTTCGTTCAAACCCCACCTTGCTGCGGATCCTGTTACGAGAATAGAAGGTGCGCGTTTATCATGATATAACTTTGCTGCCTTTTCAACTCGATGGATTGTTTTGGCTCCAAATACTAGTATGCAGTCGCCACAATTTCCGTTATCTCGCGTTTCATCAAACATAAATGATGTGATTTGCTCTTTTGAAAGACGATCAGGATTCAACTCAGATAACCGCATTGCTACTTCACCTCGATCTGGACAATAAATTCCTCTCATCATATTGATTCGCTTCTTGTGGTAAGGAACCTTTTAAAATAAGGGATGTACTAGCTTATGAGTAAGATTACAATAAAGTGAATTAACCATGACTCAAGCGCTATTACTTTGAAACGGTTAGCAAAAAAATCATCCTTATTTCCCTTTAAATAGAGGAATTTCGATCTTCCATATTGAAATTTGTTAGAAAAGTTAGAAAAATGGTAAAATTACTTTAGTGTTATTACATATGTGGAGGGGGAGTGTCAGTGTTTCATTCGTACAAGCTGGAAGGGTTTTTTGATGAAATGCTTGAGAAAGGTCAACAACCGAGAGGGCATTGCAAACCGTTCCATGAGAAGTTAACCGATATCGCGTCTGATGAACTTCAAACAAGATATGAGCTTGCTCAAAGTGATTTTCTTCGTCAGGGCATCACATTTACTGTTTATAGCGATAATGAAGGAACTGAACGAACAATGCCGTTTGATTTTGTTCCTAAAATCATTCCGCCAGAAGAGTGGCAAGTACTTGAGCGTGGCTTAATACAGCGTTTTGATGCACTTAATGCTTTTTTAGATGATGTTTATCATGAACAAAATATATTAAAGGATGGCATTATTCCAAGAGATCTTGTTGTCAATTGTCAGCATTTCTTCGAGCAGGTCGCGGGCATTGATTTGCCAAGACGACAGCACATCTTTATGGCAGGTATTGATTTAATCCGAGATGATAATGGAGAATATCGTGTACTTGAAGATAACCTTCGCAATCCCTCAGGTCTTTCCTATGTTTTTCAAAATCGATATGTCATGAGAAAGGTTTACCCAGAATTTTTCAATGAGTATTCCGTTCAATCACTTGAACAACAATTTTCATATCTGCATTCGGCTATGGCTTCTCTTGCACCTCATAGCAAAAATCCTACTATCGTTTTACTAACGCCCGGTGTGCATAATTCAGCTTATTATGATCATTCTTTCATTGCTCAGCGAACAGGGATTGAGCTAGTAGAGGGGAAAGACCTTGTTGTACGTGAGCGACAGGTCTTTATGAAAACCGCTCGTGGTTTAAAGAAAGTCGATGTGATCTACCGTCGGATTGATGATGAATTCCTTGATCCACTTGAATTTCGCGAAGATTCGCTATTAGGTGTACCGGGGCTTATTGATGTTTACCGAGCAGGAAATGTTTCAATTCTAAACGGTATCGGAAATGGTGTTGCAGATGATAAAGCAGTCTATCATTTTGTGCCAGACATGATTCGCTATTACCTTAATGAAGAACCGCTCGTTAAGAATGTCGATACGTATCTTCTGAGATATCAGGATCAGCTCGATTATGTTCTCGATCATCTTTCTGAACTCGTCGTAAAACATACGAACGCTTCAGGTGGGTATAACATGTTGATTGGTCCACACGCATCTACAGAAGAGATTGAAGCGTACAAAGAGCAAATCTTGAAGAATCCTTCAGATTTTATTGCCCAACCTACAATCAAGCTTTCTCGTCTTCCTGCATTTAAAGAAGATCGTTTTGCAGCGTGTCACGTCGATCTACGCGTCTTTATTTTCGGTGGAGAGAAAACACATGTATTTCCTGGTGGTTTAACGCGAGTTGCTCTAAAAGAAGGTTCACTCGTCGTTAACTCTTCTCAGGGTGGCGGTGCAAAAGATACGTGGGTACTTGAAGAAAATCCAGTGAAAGTTCAACGATAGAGAGGAGAAGCGATTATGCTCAGCCGAGTTGCTGATTCATTGTATTGGTTAACGCGAAACGTGGAACGTGCTGAAAACAATGCCAGGCTAATTGCCGTTAAGTTAACGAGTCGTCTGGAGAATGCAAATCCAATTGAGGAAACGAACCAAAACTGGTATGAATTGATTGAAATAAGTGGCTTTCAGGACGTATTTGATGAGGTGTATACCCATTCGAGCGATCGTAATGTGATGGAGTTTTTACTTTTTTCATTAAAGAACCCTAATTCCATTCTTAATACGATTACAATCGCAAGAGAAAACGCACGAGCTGTTCGTGAAATTATACCGAACGAGCTTTGGGAAAGCATAAACTCCTTTTATTTGAAACTGAAGCGTCATAGTCATACACCGTGGACAATGGAGGAAGTTAGTGATTTATGTGAGTTTGTGAAAAAGGAGTCACTCCTTTTTCAGGGAATTGTAGAAGCAACAATGCCACGAGGAGATGCTTACCTTTTCATGGAAATGGGTAAACATCTGGAAAGAGCGGAAAAAGCAGCACGTATATTGGATGTCTACTATCATAAAGATTTAGAAAGCTATCAGAACAAAGAAATCGTTGAGTATCATCACTGGTGGTCCGTTCTTCAGTCTGTTAGTGGTCATGAAGCGTATATTAAAACGTACAGACCCCTAATTAAGAGCCGTAATGTAGCTGAATTTTTCATTCTTGACGCTGAGTTTCCTCGATCAATGATTTATTGTATTCAAAAAGTAAGGAATGCCTTCGTAGCTCTTGAAGATGGTCATGTTGAACATTACTCAGAATCGCTTGCACAGGAACTTGAGCACCTTGCCAATGATTTATTCGATTTCTCAATTGAAGAAATTCTAGGTCAGGGAGCACATGCGTTTCTTCAAAGCTTTCAACACAGGTGCATGACAATCGGCATGCACATTACCAAAACCTATTATCTGGGGGAAGTTGTGATACCATGAAATACGAAGTTACCCAAACGAACACTTATCAATATGAGTTGCCAGTAAGGCAGAGCATTAATCAGTTCAGGTTAAAACCACTAGACGATCAGCAGCAAACACTCCATGCGTATAACGTACTGATTAATCCTGCTAGTCAAACGTATGGTCATACTGATTATTGGGGTAATTATGTTGAAACGTTCTATCTTTGGGGAGAGCATCAAGACCTTTCAATTGAAACCGTATCTACCGTCGAAACAAAGCCTTTTGAGATTGATGTTAGCTTACCACTTACAGATGAGCAGCTTAAAGAACTTCATTCAGAGGCTTTTAAGCAAACGCATACGGAGTTCATGATTGAAACGGACTATACAACCATTTCCAATGGTGTGATGGAAGCTGAAACAGAAGATCTGTGGAGAGATGCTCGTGATGAGCTCGATTTTGCGGTTAAGTTGAACGAGCATATTTATAACACGATGGAATATGTTTCGGGAGCCACAAATGTCGAAACAACTGCTGAGAAAATATTAACGCATAGAACAGGCGTATGTCAGGATTATACTCATCTTATGCTTGCGCTTTGTAGGTACCGAGGAATTCCGGCTCGCTATGTTAGTGGTTACATCTACATTGGTGAAAATTCAGCTTTCCGTGGGGATGCAGCTACTCACGCATGGCTCGAAGTGAAGATTCCTGGACTTCCATGGATTGGTCTCGATCCTACAAACAATGCGGTTGCTGCTGAGCAGCATATTCGTATCGCAGTCGGTCGAGACTACCGCGACATTTCGCCTTTAAAAGGTGTTTATATTGGCGGGGCACATACACTCAATGTGAGCGTAGGAGTGAAAAATTTAGAAGAGCGGGTCAGCGGATAAACAGGCTGCCCGTTTTCTATTTAATCGAAGAAAGAAATAAGGTGAATAGACTGCTCAAAACAGCTCATGGCGAGCTGTTTTTTTGTCTATACTATAATGTCATCTTGGTATGCGGTAGATAGTTGAAGTGTTTAAAATTATGAATGTGTCATTTTGAGAATTTTTTCATAAATTATTGTCTAAAAATTACTCAAGTAGGGAAACGAATACAATAGGTCTTCAGAATACGAAAAAGGGTGATGTGATTTGCAGGATTCAATCCAGGTCGTTATTAATGGTAAAAGTGTAGCTGTGTCTAAGGAACAAAGTGTATTGCAAGCGTTAAATGAAAATAATCTAGATTTGCCAAGTGTTTGTTATCACCCTAGTCTTGGTGCAATTGAAACGTGTGATACGTGTATGGTAGAGGTAAATGGAGAAATTGTGAGAGGTTGCTCTACTAACCTTTCAAACGGGGATAATATTAATACGACCGCTTCTCATGTGAAGCAAGCGCAAGACATTGCGATGGATCGTATTCTTTACAATCACGAACTTTATTGTACAGTATGTGATTACAATAATGGAACGTGTGAAGTACATAACACAGTCAAAGAAATGAAAAAGAATCATCAAAGCGTGCCGTTCGAAACAAAGCCGGATCCCGTTGATAACTCGAACCCCTGGTATCGCTATGATCCCGATCAGTGTATTCTATGTGGTCGATGTGTAGAAGCTTGTCAGGACGTGCAGGTAACAGAAACGCTAACCATTGATTGGGAACGAGAGCGTCCACGCGTCATTTGGGACAATGACGTTGATATTAATGAATCTTCATGTGTTTCTTGTGGACACTGTTCAACCGTATGTCCATGTAACGCAATGATGGAGAAAGGCATGGAGGGTGAAACAGGATTTCTAACAGGAATTCAACAGGATACTCTTCGCCCGATGATTGAACTTACGAAAAACGTAGAAACGGGATATGATTCGATTCTTGCTATATCTGATATGGAATCTGCTATGCGAGAGAATGAAATTAAGAAAACAAAAACCGTTTGTACGTATTGTGGGGTAGGATGTAGTTTCGATATTTGGACAAAAGGAAGAGATATTCTCAAGGTAGAGCCACAAGTAGAAGCGCCGGCAAATGGCATCTCAACGTGTGTGAAAGGTAAATTTGGTTGGGATTACGTTAATAGTGAAGAACGTCTTACTAAACCATTAATAAGAGAAGGGGATTCCTTTAGAGAAGCGGAATGGGATGAAGCGCTTAAGCTAATTAGCAGCAAATTTGCAGAGGTTAAAAACGACCATGGTGCAAATGCGCTATCTTTCATTAGTTCTTCAAAGTGTACAAATGAGGAATCTTATTTAATGCAGAAACTAGGCAGAAGCATTATCGGTACGAACAATATTGATAACTGCTCACGTTATTGCCAGACTCCTGCTACGGTAGGTTTATTCAGAACCGTTGGGCATGGCGGTGACGCTGGATCGATTAAAGATATCGAAATGTCTGAACTCGTGATCGTCATTGGTTCAAATACCTCTGAATCTCACCCAGTTCTTTCAACAAGAGTGAAGAGCTCTCACAAACTTCATGGTCAGAAGCTGATTGTGTCCGACTTAAGAAAACATGAAATGGCAGAACGATCTGATTTATTTATTCGTCCTTCATCTGGAACAGATCTTATCTGGCTTTCAGCTGTTACGAAATACATCATAGATCAGGGATGGGCTGATGAAGCATTCTTGAAGGATCGCGTTAACGGTCTTGATGATTATATTGCAAGTCTTGAGAAATACACAATGAGTTATGCTGCAGAAGTGACTGGAATCGATGAAGCAGAGTTGATTCGAATTGCTGAAATGATTCATGAAGCGAAAACGACTGTGGCGTTATGGGCAATGGGTGTTACACAGCATAGTGGTGGTGCAGATACGAGTACAGCGATTTCGAACTTGCTTCTTGTAACAGGAAACTACGGTAAACCTGGTACAGGTGCCTACCCGCTCCGCGGACATAACAATGTTCAGGGAGCAAGTGATTTCGGTAGTATGCCAGATAAAATGCCTGGATATGAGAATGTAACGGATGAGAACGTTCGTGACAAGTACGAAAAAGCCTGGGGTACTCCATTACCACAAGAACCAGGTCTAAATAACCATGAAATGGTCGAGCATATCCATGAAGGAAAGTTAAAAGCGATGTACTTAAAAGGAGAAGACATGGGAATTGTCGACTCCAATTTGAATCATGTGCACGCAGCATTTGAGAAATTAGATTTCTTTGTGGTGCAGGACCTCTTCCTCACAAAGACGGCAGAATTCGCAGATGTTGTTCTTCCAGCAAGTCCAAGTCTTGAGAAAGAAGGGACGTTTACGAACACAGAACGTCGTTTTCAACGTCTTTACCAAGCACTTGAACCGCTTGGTGATTCGAAACCAGACTGGCAGATTATTATGGACATTGCGAATGAAATGGGAGCTGGATGGGATTATTCCCACCCGAGTGAAATCATGGCAGAAGCTGTTCAACTTGCTGATATGTTTGCAGGTGTGTCTTATGAGCGTCTTGAAGGGTATAACAGTCAACAGTGGCCGGTAGCAGCGGATGGCACAGATTCACCACTTCTATTTGAAGATGAGTTCCCGTTCCCAGATGGCAAAGCACGTCTATTCCCCGTTGAATGGACACAGCCGCTACAGTATGATGACGAATATGATCTTCACGTTAATAACGGTCGCTTGCTCGAGCATTTTCATGAAGGCAATATGACATATAAGAATAAAGGAATTAAATCTAAAACGCCGAGTACATTTGTTGAGGTGTCTCCTGAACTTGCGGAAGAACGTGGGCTTACAGACGGAACACTTGTAAGACTAACTTCTCCATATGGTGCTGTGAAAATTAAGTGTCTCGTAACAGATCGTGTTCAAGGTAAAGAAATTTATATTCCGCTCAATGATACAGATGATGCGGCAGTTAATTTATTAACAAGTAGTCGAGCGGATAAAGATACGGATACGCCTGTCTATAAAGAAGTAAAAGCAAAGATGGAGATTTTGAAAGATCGAGGTACTTCGCCGCTTCCAAAAGTTAATCATCGTTACGGTAATCCGCAGCCGCAGAAAGGTGTAATGGTTGAGCGGAAATGGGCACGAAAAGACTATATCTTCCCTGGTGATATGGTAACGAAGGAGGCAACCAATTATGGCAAAAGCCATTAAGCAGATTAGACGAATCGAAGTCTCTGAAGAGGAAAAACGAGCGAATGACTTACGAGAAATCGAGGATGCTCTGCTTGAAAATAAAGATGCACTTCTTGAAACGCTTCAAGTTGTTGGAGGGATGAAGGATAGAGGTATTCTCTCCCTCCTCAACGGCTTGTTTGGAGAAGGAGATCGCGTTCTGAAAGTGATGGTTGATTTGTTGAACCAACCAGAAAATACAGCCGCCCTAAAGAATATGCTGCTGCTAGTTGGAGTGGTTGGAAACCTCAACGTTAAGGAGCTCGAGCCTCTTCTATTAAAAGTAAACGCTGGTATTGAAAATGTTGCAGAGCATGGAGAAGATACTAAGAAAACAGGATACTTAGATTTGCTACGTACATTAAAAGACCCTGAAGTTAATCGTTCGCTAACGATCCTCATTACGTTTCTTAAAGGGATGGGAAAGGATACTGAAAGCGAAGGACAGCTTAAAGATTAATACAGCAACATTAGAAAGAGTTTTACAATAAAGTACTATTAAAGTCCCGCGCTTAGCGGGACTTTTTGGTGTGGATATGACGGACACTGATAAAAAGAAATGCTGCTAAGAGAATGCCTAATGTGTCTGGTATGAACACATCAATTAAATGGCCTGTTCTCCCTTTAACTAAACTCTGATGAAACTCATCAACCATGGCATAAGCAAATGCTGTGAAAGAACCAAGCAGTAAGTGTTGTTGGTGTCCTCGTTCCCTGAAAGCCATCACAGAAAGGAATGCAAGAAGGCCAAAGGAAGCAACGTGAGCCGCTTTTCTAATAAAGAACTCTACATACTGATAAGGTTGTGTAGGTGTAACGAGCGTGCCATCGTAAGTAAACTCAACTTGTGGTAAGTCATCCTGAGTAAGAGTGACGTAATCTCTAAAAAATGGTTTCATATCCTGCTGCTGATAAGGTGTATGAGAGGAAATAAAGAGGATTCCCATCATCATGATCGAGAGGATAGACCATTTCCAATTCATAATAACCGTAATAGTCATCAACACACTTTCTGTTCTAATTCTAAATCAGTTTAGTCACAATCATATCGAAATTTGTGCATAATAGGTAGTGGATGATATGAGAAATGTTAAAGTATTGTATGAAAACAGTGAATGTGCTCTTAACTAGATTAAGACTTTTTATAATAGAAAGTAGATAAAAACGAAGGGAGACGTTTGATGCGGATTTCTGTAATTGGAACCGGTTATGTAGGACTTGTGACTGGAGTTAGTTTGGCTGAGATAGGACATCAGGTCACCTGTATCGATATTGATGAAGAGAAAGTGGCGCTGATGTCGAGCGGAGTATCTCCCATTTATGAACCAGAATTGGAACACTTGATGAAGAAGAATATTCAAGCAGGACATTTATCTTTTACAACTCAGTTTAATTTCTCTTCAACAGATGTCATTTATATTGCCGTTGGCACACCACAACTTCCTGATGGAACGTCAGATTTGCAGTATATCGAACAAGCATCACACGATATTGCCCGCTCCCTCACGAAAGATACGATTGTAGTTACGAAAAGTACAGTGCCAGTAGGAACAAATCATTGGATTAAGACACTCATTGAAGAAGCAGCACCTAAGAAGATAAAGGTTACAATTGCTTCAAATCCTGAATTTTTGAGGGAAGGTTCAGCTGTTTATGATACGTTCAATGGAGATCGCATAGTGATTGGAACTGAAAATAACGAAGCGAAAGAAATTCTAGAAGAAATTAATGCTCCATTTGGTCTTCCAATCTATCACACAGACCTGAAAAGTGCTGAAATGATTAAATATGCTTCAAATGCTTTTCTCGCTACAAAAATTAGCTTTATTAATGAAATTTCAGCCATTTGTGAAAAAGTAGGTGCAAATGTTGAAGATGTTGCTTTCGGGATGGGGAAAGATAACCGAATCGGTGACAAATTTCTAAACGCTGGGATCGGATATGGGGGATCGTGTTTTCCGAAAGATACGAATGCATTAGTTCAAATCGCTGGAAATAACGAGCATGATTTCAGGCTTCTTAAGTCCGTTATTGAAGTTAATAATTCACAAAGAATGAAATTAGTTCAAAGGGCAAGAGAGGCGATTGGTGATCTATGTGGTAAGAGAATTGCGTTACTTGGTCTTGCATTTAAACCAAATACAGACGATATGCGTGAAGCTGCATCCATTCCAATCGCCCAAGAGCTTGTGAAGCAGGGAGCTGAAGTAATCGCTTTTGATCCGATTGCAATTCCTAATGCCAGAACGTTTCTACCAGTAGAAGTTCAGTACAAAGATACGATTGATGAGACGATACGTGGAGCAGATGTTGCCCTTATCGTTACAGAATGGGATGTTATTAAATCAATAGATTTAATGACATATACAACCCTTATGACATCTCCTATTGTGATTGATGGAAGGAACTGTTATTCATTAGAGGAAGTAGCAAAGTACCCGATTCATTACATTTCGATCGGACGTCCTCCAATTAAGAACGGCTTTGTAACACCTACAGCCAAAACGAGAGAAAGAAGCAGGTAATGCCTGCTTTTTGTTTTTAAAAGGCTGCTTTTATATAGGTTGTTGGAGTAGTGGTTGATTTATTCTGCAATCAGCTAATTGTGGATTCTTACAAAAACCTTTTAAGAATAACAATCTTTTAAAAATGGTCTTTTCTTAAAGAATTGGTACTTGTGAAAGATTTTTCTATAGAGAACCCCAAATCAACATCTACTCTTCTAGCAACAAAGTATATTAAAAGTGCTTTTTAAATTCAATTACAGCACACGAATAGTATATTTTACTCATTAATTCAGAATATTGGTACTTGAATTAATCGTTCACTCTGGTAAAATATGTTTGTTGACTTACGAATTGCATTCTAATATAGAAACTAGTGAAGAAGAATGCCACCGAATGGAGTGGGAGTATGGTAGAGAAAACGTGTGAGAAATGTAATAAGCCTTCCTATAGCAGTAATTATCAGGGAGAGTGGATCTGTCCGTATTGTGGAGTGGATATGACAAAGGTTCCTGTTAACAATGAAGATTATATTAATGAGCAAGTAGTGAAGAAATAAAACTTGAGAAGCAATTTATGCTTCTTTTTTTGTTGAATCCTACTATTGCTACAATCTCATTCCCTGTCTAAAATAGAGATAATCGAATGAAAAGGAACGTGGAAAATGGGAGAAATTATTAAGTTTATCGTGGCGATCGTCAATGAACTTCATGACATTGTCATATCTATTATGTACGGTCTTGGGTTTAACGTCACCGATAAGCAGCTTCATTTCTGGGTTATTGGTTTGCTCGGAATGGGAGGATTCATAGTCGTTCAATTTCTATTTCGCGTTCTTTCAAAATGGAGCATAACAGCTATTTCATTTATTTATACGATAACCGTACTCCTAGTCATCGTATTTGCGATTGAAATCCAACAGAAGATTACAGGTAGAGGAAATATGGAATTTGCTGATGCTGTTATTGGGCTCCAAGGATTTATTGTCTTATTTCTAGTGTATTTAGTCATTCGTCTTCTAATCGTTTGGAGTAAACGGTTGTATCAGTCGTTTAGCAAAAAGCAGAGTTATACAAAATAAATCTTAAGGGAAGGTCCTCATGTGGGTCTTCTTTTTTTATCGTGTTATTGAAAATGGAGAAAAAAGGATTGGATATGATTGGCGTAGAAATAAGAAGTATGTATTAATTTCTGAATTTTCTATAATATATTGAGATTTAGGAACATTAAAAGGAGAGCCCCTATGAGCTCTCCATCGGTTATCTTTAATATGTCATTTGAGTGAGGAAAGCAATAACTGCTCCAATTACGATTGCGGAAACAGGTAAAAGAAGATAAATCATCTTCTCTTTGCGCTCTCTTCTGTATTGAATTTCTTCTGGTGTTAACCATGTACCTTTCATATCATTTCCCCCTGTTTTTGCATCAATCGCAGTGGAGGCCGTATTCGGCAACTGGCTGACTTTCGGTGATCCCCGGCCGCGAAGTCCCTTTAGCTTTGCGTCATCATTTTTCAATGATTTTGCCATTCTCGTACGATATGCATATTAGTTGTTTTGAATAAAGGACATTTAGATGTAGAAATTGTCGAAAAATGACTTCATTTACTAGTATAGCGTATTTTTATGGGGGTGTATATTGGGAAAATGGGTTTAATATGCTTTAACATATTAAGGTTTTGTAAACATTGTTTCCCAATATCTAACTTCACTTAAAAGAGGTGTAGGGATGTCAGGAACTTATGAACAATATGTAGTCAACCATTCTTATACGGGTAAGGAACTTCATACAAAAGGATGGGAGCAAGAAGCCGCATTGCGAATGTTATTAAATAATCTACATGAGAATGTGGCTGAGCGACCAGAGGAACTTGTCGTTTATGGAGGGATAGGGAAAGCGGCACGTAACTGGAAAGCGTTCGAGAATATCGTTCAATCTCTCAAAAGACTAGAATCAAATGAAACGCTCCTGATTCAATCAGGAAAACCAGTAGCTATTTTTCGAACACACGAACAAGCTCCCAGAGTTCTTCTAGCCAACTCTAACCTTGTTCCTTCAAGCGCAACTTGGGAACATTTTCACGAGTTAGATCGCAAGGGTCTGATGATGTATGGGCAAATGACGGCAGGTAGTTGGATCTATATTGGTAGTCAAGGAATAGTGCAAGGAACGTATGAAACGTTTGCAGAATGTGCACGGCAGCATTTTAATGGGACGTTGAAAGGAACGCTAACGGTAACATCTGGACTCGGCGGCATGGGAGGTGCGCAACCGCTAGCCGTTTCTCTAAATGGTGGCGTTAGCCTTTGTATTGAAGCCGACCCACTCCGAATACAGAAAAGAATTGAGACAAATTATCTTGATAAGATGATTGAAAATCTAGATGAGGCCATAAAGGAAGCGATTGAGGCAAAAGAGGCCGGGGTAGCTTTATCGATTGGCGTTCCAGGTAATGCGGCCGATCTCCTTCCAGAACTATTGAGAAAGGGAATCGTACCTAACATTGTCACCGATCAAACGTCCGCTCACGATCCGCTTAATGGGTATGTTCCATCAGGTTTTAATGTTGAAGAAGCAAGTCGGTTAAGAACAGTGTCGCCGGATGAATACTGTAAACGTTCAAATGAAAGCATGGCGATCCATGTAAAAGCGATGCTGGAGATGCAGGAAAAAGGGTCAATCGCTTTTGATTATGGGAATAATATTCGCCAAGTTGCTTATGACCAAGGGGTTCAAAACGCTTTCTCAATCAAAGGTTTTGTACCTGAATACATTCGTCCACAGTTCTGTGAAGGCAAAGGCCCATTTCGCTGGGTCGCGCTCTCTGGTGACGAAGAGGATATTCGAAAAATTGATGAGCGAATCCTTTTGGAATTTAAGGATAATGAGCATCTTTGTCATTGGATTAAAATGGCTCAGAATAAAATCGCTTTTCAAGGACTTCCAGCTAGAATCTGTTGGCTTGGATATGGAGAACGAGCCAGATTTGGAACAATTATAAACGATATGGTTGCTTCAGGAGAATTAGCTGCCCCAATTGTTATTGGTCGGGATCATCTTGATGCCGGATCAGTAGCATCACCCAACCGTGAAACAGAAAATATGCTTGATGGAAGCGATGCGGTTGCAGACTGGCCGATATTGAACGCACTCGTAAATGCAGTAGGTGGAGCTAGCTGGATCTCGTTCCATCATGGAGGAGGCGTAGGGATGGGGTATTCGCTTCATGCGGGTATGGTTATCGTAGCTGATGGAACGAAGTCTGCAGAAGAGAGGTTAAATCGAGTACTAACGACAGATCCCGGAATGGGTGTCGTCCGGCATGCGGATGCGGGCTACCCAACAGCGATTAAGTTCGCCCATGACAATGGGATCGATATGCCATCGCTTGATTAGGAGGGAGTCCAATGAGAAAACCACTTTTTCTACAAGATGCGAGTGAATTGATTACACTTAAAGGATCGTCTTCTGCTCCTCTAGTGCAACCTATTGAATCAGATTTATCAATTATCCAAAACGGAAGTGTGTTAATTGATAACGGAACCATATTAGCAGTTGGCAAAACATCTGAATTGAAGCAACACTATCCTCAAAAGATTAGTGAAGCAGATGTGATTGATGCAAGAGGAATGCTTGTGACACCAGGGTTCGTCGATCCTCATACACATCTTGTGTTTGCTGGATCGAGGGAACAGGAATTTGCGATGAGATTAAAAGGTGCTTCGTATATGGACATTATGAACGCGGGTGGAGGAATCTATGCGACGACTGAGATGACAAGGTTAGCTAGTCATCAAGAATTATTTGAGCAAAGTTTCGAGCGCCTAGATCGATTAATGAAACAGGGTGTAACGACAGTCGAGGCAAAAAGTGGATATGGTCTAGACCTTGAAAATGAGAAGAAGCAGCTTGAAGTTGCTCGAGAATTAAATCAAAAGCACGCTCTAGATCTTGTTAGTACTTTTATGGGAGCACATGCAATTCCGTCTTCATACAAAGCAGCTCCAGAGGAGTTTATTACTTATTTAATCAATGACGTCATGCCAGTTATTGCAACAGAAGGGTTAGCAGAATTCAATGATGTCTTTTGTGAGAAGGGCGTCTTTACAGTTGAACAATCACGACGTGTGTTAGAAGCAGGAAGACGTCTTGGACTTTCCCCTAAAATTCATGCAGATGAATTGGAGTCATATGGTGGAGCGGAGCTAGCGGCAGAGCTCGGAGCAGTTTCTGCAGATCATTTATTATGTGCTTCTGAAGCAGGTATGGATCAAATGGCAACAGCAGGAGTAGTAGCTGTTCTACTCCCTGGGACAGCCTTCTTTCTACAGAAGAAGATGGCGAATGCGAGAAGGATGATCGATCGCGGTGTACCTGTTGCCCTTTCAACGGACTGTAACCCTGGTTCATCCCCTACTGTTTCGACCGCGTTGATGATGAATTTTGGTTGTTTGCAAATGGGGATGACCCCTGCTGAAGTTCTTGTTGCTGTAACAATTAATGCTGCACATGCGATTAACAGAGGGGATCAGATAGGAAGTATTGAGGTTGGAAAAAAGGCAGATCTTCTACTATTTTCCGTTCCAACACATCATCATCTTCATTATCATTTTGGTGAAAACCATCTGAATCGTGTCATTAAAAGTGGAGTCGTACGAGTTAAAGAAGGGATGTTGAAATGAGTCAGTATCCTTATCCAATGCTTGATCGGCCATTTGCTGTTTACCGTAAAGACGATGAGAAAAAGGAAAAGAATGTGAGTGAGTGGATCCAAACGTTACCGACATCAGGTCATTATAGTTTGGATAAATATGATGCTGTTCTTCTAGGTGTTCCACTTTCACGCTCATCTATTAGTGCATCTGCAGCTAGTGAAGCTCCAAACGCAATGAGAAGCGCATGGAAATATTTCTCCACATATCATATTGAGTCAAATATTGATTTAGATGATATGAAAATCGTTGATTTAGGAGATGTAAAGCAGTCCATTACCGATATCGCCCAATCTCATCGTTCCATTTGTGAGGCAATGTATGAAATGAGAAGTAACCATCCCAATGCTTTACCTGTATGCATTGGTGGAGATCATTCAGTTACAGCTCGCCTTATTCAGGGGTGGAAACGTGCCCATCCTGAGCAGACGATCGGGATTATACAGTTTGATACACACTTTGATTTGCGTCCGCTTGACCAAGGACCCACAAATGGCACACCAATGCGCCTTCTAATTGAAGAAGGCATCGTGGAGGGAAAACATCTTCATACCCTTGGTATACACGGCTTTTTTAATAGTCGTTCACTAAAGGAATATGCTGATTCAGTTGGTGTTACGTATCGAACGATGAACGAAATGAGAAGAAATGGAATTTCTAGAACGGTGAAAGAATCGATCGACTCTTTAAATCAGAACGTTGATGTTATCTATATAACCGTCGATATGGATGTACTAGATACGGCCTATGCACCTGGTGCTCCAGCTTCAACTCCTGGTGGAATGAGAACCGATGAACTTTTTGAAGCTGTGTTTCTTGCTGGGCAAGCACCAAAAGCTTCGGCAATGGATATTGTTTGTCTCGATCCACGATTAGATACGAGAGAAGCAACTGTAAAAGCTGGTGTCCATGTGATGCTTAATTTCCTTACAGGATATTGGGATCGAAAGAAGAGGACGATGGGCCATTAGTGGCTCATCGTCCTCTTAAGCGACCGTTAAATTGTTGCGTCATCTTGCTCCCGCTCTATGATAAATTCGATTAAATGGCATTCGTTTTCTTGAAGGTTACGACCAAGTTTCATTTCAAATTCATAAATCAATTCTCTGTAACGCGACTCAGAAAATGACGTAAGGTGAATGATTGATTCTTCCATACATCTTCCCCCCTGAATTTATGAATTTCCGCATATATAGCCATTTCGTTTGAGAATTCAGAATTATGGGCGTTATTGAAAGAATATTTAGATATTTTAATGGAGTACATGAAAGTGCAAAGTAAGTTCAAACTAAGGTGCGAAGGGAGGTCGTTTTCATGAAAAAACGCAAAGCTCAACCACATGCAGCGATAACAAATAATCAAACCCCTGTAGAAAGTCTTCCTAACCCTGAATCAGAATACAAGCGTAGCAAACATAAGGAAGTAACCGCTCCCAAATATGAGCAGTAATCGTAGTCATTAGATTCCTTGATTAGAAATAATGGCAATCAATACACCCAGTAAGATTGAAATAATCGGAATGGCAAGGAAAAGCATTTTTTCCTTGCGTTTTTTTTGGAATTGGATTTCTTCTGGTGTTCTCCAGTTTCTATTCATTGTATCCCGCCCTATGTTTTCGCACAGATCGTCTCATCGCACCTGTTATTTATTGATATAATTTCAGGTAAATCATGAAGCGATTTAGGCTATTTTTTTCTATTATCGGCTAATTCCGTGTATAGATATAGATCTTCTTGTCGAATTATAAGAAATAATCTTTATAGCCTATTTATATTCAAATTACTGGAAGTTAATAGAGTCGTTTGACATAGGAGAGTGGAAAAATGCCTGTTATTTATCTTGAAACCTTTATCGAAGCGCCTATTGAAACGTGCTTCGATAATGCTAGAAATATTGAAGCACATATGAAAAGTACTGAAGAGACAAAGGAACGTGCGGTCGGTGGAGTAACGACTGGTTTAATGGAGAACGGTGATTCTGTTACATGGGAAGCCGTTCATTTTGGAATAAAGCAACGTCTAACTGCTGAAATAACGGCAATGCACAAACCTGATTGGTTTATTGATGAAATGGTCTCTGGCGCATTTCAGTCTTTTGTACATACACATCGGTTCGAGGACATGGGACAAGTGACGCTCATGATTGATCAGTTTATTTATAAAGCTCCATTTGGCGTATTAGGCTCACTTGCAAATGTACTGTTTTTGAAAAAATACATGAAAGTGCTTCTAGAAAAAAGAGCCATACAGTTAAAAATCATGGCTGAAAATAGCTGAATAAAACCCTTCCTTTGAGGCAATACTTGAATTGCTTTGAAAGGAGTGGAGACTGATGACGAGTGTATCTATGTTCGTGACAGTGTTGGTAAGATGCTGGCTATGTATTGGGCTATTTCTATCGACTGTAGCCATGTTGACATTAGTGGGCCATGAGCCATCTCCTTTATTGGTGAATTTTTTTACTTCAATTGTTAAAGCAAAGGAATTTCACTATGGTCCACTTACACTCAGTGTCATCCACAATGGTGAGCTAGGATTAACACATTTTATCATTCGGAAACTAGGTCATTTTTTTGTTTATAGCTTCCTAACAATCTCTCTACTCTATTTTCCTCTTACGAAATCCTCTTTCCTTAAACCAATACTTGTTTTTATGATTGTTTGCACGATTGCTGTTACAGATGAATTTGTGCAGGCCTTTATTCCAGGTAGAACGTCCTTAGTAATGGATGTATTTGTTGATCTCTTAGGAAGTCTACACGGAGTGATTTTGTATAGCATATGGAAAAAATGTTATTCAGCAAAAACTCTCAGTTAAAAGAGAGTTTTTTTATTTGGTCATCCAATTGGTATATGTAACACTTTTATGGTAAAAACATCCTACTAATTCGACAAAGTTCATAGGTCTTCTATTTTATTTTTATAAAATTAGCATAATGGACGCTGTTTTATGGCAAATTTATGCTAAAGTGTTAAAAAGGGAGAATATATCTAAAATTTTCTTTAAAAAAGTATAGGGGGAAAAGGGATTTGAAGATTTTTACGTCACTTTTGGTTGGCATTCTAGCATTTTCTTTGTCGATGCATGGCGTTCAAGCAGCGGGGGATACGGTTTCTGTTAAACTAGTAAATTATATTAAGAACAGTAATGATTTGTCATTCAATGTGTATGGTAGCTACCAAATTGAAGATAGCGAGATTGTGCTGGACAGCAATCGTTTAGATCAATACCATGTTAAGGCTGAAGGTAGCAATGTTGTTCTTTACATGGGCGACTCGAAGCTAAAGGATTTTGGAGGTTCGATGAAGTTGGTACCTACAGTTACCAACGCAATGGACAGCTACGTAGAACTTGGGGACAAGCAATACCTCGGGGGGATGGAATTTAAAGTAGAAGGAAATTACATTCGACCCGTTAATACGCTTTCGATGGAAGAGTACTTGAAAGGCGTAGTTCCAAGTGAAATGCCTGCTTATTGGGGGAACAATGGGGGAATGGAAGCGTTAAAAGCTCAAGTAGTTGCAGCAAGAACGTTTGCTTTACCACGCAAAGACTCGTTGACAGATAGTCAATCAAGTCAGGTTTACAAAGGTTATGATTGGTACGCAACGACAAATGAGGCGATTGATGATACAGCTGGTCAAGTACTGAAGCACGACAATAAGTACATAGGTGCTTTCTATTCTTCAACTAACGGCGGAATGGTTATGTCGAATACAAACTCGTGGGGAAGTAGGTTAGTTCCTTATTTACAAACTAAAGCCGATCCGTATGATGAGAAAATGGTCACTAGATATGACTATTGGGAGTATACGCTTGGGAAGCAACAAATTGATGCGAGTAAACTAGACTTGAAAAAGCCAGAAACATGGTGGGCAAACGTTTCTGAATTAAGTTCAAACGTAACTGAAATGAAGAATATTAAAACGTGGCTTACTTCTAAAAGTAAAATTGGAAAAACGGATGAAATTAAGATTACCGATATTTCGAATATATCATTTACCCTTCCACCATTTAAATCAGATGAGGTATTAAAGGGTAGTATGACAATTAACTATTTCCTTAAAAACAAAGATGGTTTTGTATTTGACTCAAATGGTGATTTGAAGAAACATACAATGACAATACAGGACTCTTCTTACAATATTCGTTTCATGGTTGGAACTACAATTATGAAGAGTCCATATGTAAAGAATATCCAAGACAAAGGTGACTCTTTTGTAGTTTCTGGTAGTGGGTATGGCCATGGAATTGGGATGAGCCAATATGGTGCATATCAGCAGTCAAAAGAAGGACGTACTCATGATCAAATTCTATCATTCTACTATCCAGGGACAGAATTAGTCACTGAAGCAAGCTCCAGCTTTATTAATAGACTTGCTGGGAATAATCGTTATGAAACGAGTGTTGAGATCTCAAAGGCAGGATGGAAACAAGCTTCTGATGTTGTCGTGCTTGGTAGAGGAGACTTATCTGTAGATGCTCTAACAGGTAGTGTACTTGCTAAAAAGCACAATGCGCCTTTGTTATTAACGACAAGTAACAAACTTCCTTCTGTCGTTGAGGCAGAATTAGATCGATTAAAGCCAGAAAAAGTGTATATTCTTGGGGGACCAGCTGCTATTTCAGAAGAGGTTTACAAGCAGCTTTCAACGAAAGATTATATTGCGAAAATCGATCGAATCAGTGGAGCAAACCGCTATGAAACATCTGTTGCTGTTGCGAATGAAATTGGGAATAGCAATCAGGTATTTGTAACAACTGGGGATGGAAAATCTCCGGATGCTCTTTCCATTGCTCCTTACGCGGCCTCAAAGCAAATTCCGATTATTTTAACTGCAACTGAGAAGCTAAGTAGCGCAACAGCAGACTATATGACTGCGGCGAATCCTGTTAAAACCACGATTATCGGTGGAGAGAATGCAGTATCCAACGCGGTTAGAGATCAGCTTGCTACTTCTTCTACTGTTGATCGTGTAGCTGGAGCAAACCGCTATGAAACAAGTGTGAAAATTGCACAGACGTTTGATTTTGAGAACAAAGGTGTCTTTTTTGCAAATGGTGATGTATTCATCGATGCCCTTCCTGGATCACCTTTTGCAGCAGCATTAGGAGCACCAGTTATTTTAACAAAGCAAAATACTCTCTCAACAGAAGTGGAGCAGTACCTTAAGTCAACTTTAAGTAGAGAATTCTATTTCCTTGGCGGAGAGGCTGCAATTAGTAAACCAATAGAAGATCGTGTGAGTAAATTAGCGAAGTAGAATAGAAACACCTCCCATAAAGAAATGAGTGGGAGGTGTTTATGTTATTATGGAATAAATGATAAAAATACAGCTATGAGTACTTCTCGAATAGGAAAGGCTATTCAGGGGGCACATTGGCGAATGAATAAGGATGTGGTGTCGTGCACGAGAAGCAAGAAATTGAAATTCTTTGTGATGCTTTACGTACTTATTGGAATGAACATCCTGAGAAGAATCTCGGGCATTTATTGAAGGATTTACATGATAAGTATGAAAAAGAAGAAGCATTTGAAGAAACCGATGATCTAAATTGGTTACACTGGATGCTCGAAAATAGTAAGCAAAGAGACATCATCGAGAAGAAATACCGTAATGAATCACAAATCAGAGATCTTGAGGAACACATACGTCCTGAATTAATTGAAGTGATTAGACGATTCGTAGATTGAAGAAAAGAGCCGGTCCCAGGGAATGGGGCCGGCTCTTATTATCCTTATAATCAAAAGGGGGGATTAAAGGGATTACTTAATGTTTCGGTTTATTGAACTAGGTGTTGGGGGTAGATGAAAAAGGAAGATAAATCTAGCATATGAGAACAAAAGAACGATTGGTTCATGCTAGTATGATTAAGGATAGCGAAAGGAGAGATTGAATTGGTATTGAGATTTGGCATTATGGGTACAGCAAATATTGCTAGGAAAGCAGTCATTCCAGCCATAACGAACTCTGAACATGCAAAAGTAGTCAGTGTTGCAAGTGGTAGTGGACGCGCGAAAGAGTTTGCAGAGGAGATGGGCATTGAAGGATTTCATGATAGCTATGAAGCGATGCTTGAGGATGACTCAATCGATGCAGTCTATATTCCACTCCCAAACACACTACATAAAAAGTGGACAATTGAGGCAGCTAGAAAAGGGAAACATGTTTTGTGTGAAAAGCCTGCGGCTATTACCGTTGAAGATGCGATGGAAATGGTACAAGCCTGTGAAGATAATGGAGTTACCTTCATGGAAGCCTTCATGTATCAATTTCATCCACAGCACGATGTTGTGAGAGATGTGATTGCTTCAGGTGAAATTGGTGACGTCAAACACATGCGCTCTACCTTTTCATTCTTTTTAGGCGATAGACCAGATAATATTCGCTTGAACCGAGAATTGGGCGGAGGTAGCATCTGGGATGTTGGTTGTTATTGCATCCACTCTTCTCGTAACATCCTTGGAAATGAACCGACTAAGGTATACGTAGAAGGGAATGTACCTACTGAAGTAGGTGTCGATCTATCTGCAACAGGTATTTTAACATTTGCGAACGGTGTTACCGCTTCATTCGACTGTAGCTTTGAGCGTCAGATGAGTAATACCTACGAAGTACTAGGAACCAAAGGGAGTATTAAAGTTCCATATGCTTATCGTCCAGATGCACCTGGAGCTAGCGGCATTGTTCAAGTGACAAACAGTAAAGGTGAAGTAAGAGAAGAAACCGTTAACAGGGAACAGTATACGTTAATGATTGATCATTTCGCTCACTGTATTGCGACTGGGGAGACACCATCCTATTCAGGTGAAGCAACGGTTAACAACCTGAAAGCAATTGAAGCTTGTTATCGATCACTAGACACGAATAGCCCAATTGAGATGACTTAACGAGAAAGCACATTGGCTTAAGAGCCAATGTGCTTTCTAAGTAATTCTTTTGTTCCTTCTGAATATGAATTAGAACTCGCTACAGTCGTGATATTCTCTTCATGAGGGGCATCGCCTTCGCCTACCCAATGAAATGTAATGTTAGACAGTCCATGATCTCTTGCCGTAACCGCCATCACTATATCACCGCCACTATCACCGAAAACAAATACTTCTTCTGGTTTTGATATTTTCTCTAGTATCCATTTAGCACCAATTCTTTTAGATAAGTCTGGATGAATAACATCTACACCATATGTGGAAACAACTGTTTTGTTACCAGAATTTGTTGCAATCGATTCAATTTCGTCTGCGTAGTCGCTTAGAGCCTGGCGTGTTTTATTTAAGTGTTCTTTATCTTCCGGATCGCCATGAACTGCTTCTACCGTACCCATGGATTCCTTTGTTTGATCCCATTGAATCAATCCGTTGTAATCGTCTTTTTGGCTAACATCGTATAACTGTTCTTTAACCTCATTGGTAACGACATAATGGTCATCGAGATTCCATGAAGAAATATCAGTGCCGCGGCCTTTAATAGCACCATGCTCTGATACGCAATAAAGAGAAGACCAATCTAAATCGTCTCTGAAAAGAGGGAATAAATTGTCGCCAAGCCATCCCCTAGAACGTCCAGTCACAAACGAGATAACGTGTCCAGCTTCTGCTAGTTTCTCAATCATCTTTACTGAATCTTGATCAGGTCTAGCATTCTCATCTGTTAAAACTCCGTCTACATCAAACATATAAAATGCCATTTCAGCACGCTCCTGTTCTGATAGTATGACACGTATTATAGCGTTATAAGGGAAGTGAGGGCAAATAAAAACCCGGCGCAATGCGCCGGGTTTAGTTAATTAGATGTGAATTTCAGTCTTTGCTGGGCTTGAATCAGGTACCTTATCATGAGAATCTGGTACTTTGTCATGATTTGGTACAATAACGATTCCTACTACACCAGTAACTAATAACATGTTAACAAGAAACTTCTTCATAGATCTTCTTCCTTTCTAATTCATAATTTTTTTTCTAGCATCATTCGCTAGTTTAAAGTAAAAGCTGGAGTTTTTATATTGACTACTATTAAAATAGTAATCAGCCAGCATTTCCCCATATTCAGAAACGTAATTCCAGTAGTTTTTTGTCTCGAAGTAATTAACAGCATCTCTCAAAGAGGATTCAGTATGCTCGTCCTCAGAATTGGAGAGCTTCAACTCTAGCACGTTATAGTGATAGATGTACTCCAAGAACTCCGTTTTTTTAACAATCCTCATTCCTTCATCAATCCAATGTTTAGCTAGTTCCAAATCATTGATTTTCAGGTATTCAGATGCTATAAGATAAACGGTTTTTGCACGATCCTCAATCTCGTGCTCTTCATTGTTTTGGAGACCAGATTGATAGTACTCCAATGCAATTTTGGATTCATTTTGACAAGAATAGACATACCCTAAATCGTGATAAATAATACTTTTAAGTCTCTTATCATTAAAGGATTCTGCATACTTCAATGCATTTTGAAAATGATGTTCAGCTTCACCGTAATTTAAGATGACTCTGTTATTTACTCCTAACAGAATCTCAGTATCAGCTGCTCTTTTAAAGTTATATTCTTTATTAAACAAGTCCAAGCATTTTATAGCAAGGTTATTGGATAGCGTAATTTGACTAAGTCGATTATGAACTAAAGCCTGCTGATAATAGAATTCAGCCCACTCTGCGTTGTTTGATTTCATAGAAGTTAATAGTTTATTAGCTTTTTTATACTTTTCTCCAGCTTCGCGGAATTTCCGGTTTTGGTAATAGTACAACCCTAGAAAGTAAAAGTAGAAGTATTCAAGGTTCTCAGATAATCTTTCCTGCACATGGTAGAGTCTTTCTAGAATATCATTGGCCTTATCCGTTTCCCTGAAGAGAATATGATATCTGAAAGTTAGAAGTAGATACTTTGTTAGCATATCAGGATCTTCTACACCTTCAATCTCTTCCTCAATACGCTTTTTGAAGCTCGTTACTTCTTCAAAATTACGTAGGCGCATTTCTTTGTACCACGCATCGAGGTCGTTATGAAGCCTTTTCATTTTATCCTCATCATCCACTTGATCAAGAGAAACGCCTAATTCATTACACAAGTGTTCGACAAGTTCTTCACTCGGTTGGGCAAGTCCGTGTTCAATTTTGCTTAAATATGGAATAGAACAGATCCCGGAAGCAAGTTGTTCTTGCGTGATGCCTTTCATTTGTCTAAAATAACGAATTTTTGCCCCTATCATTCTTTGCTCCCTTTCTCCTAGAACTATTTGATTACAGTTTACTAAAAATTCTCAGAAAAGAGAATAGTTTTGAGGTTGGGAAATATACATCGTTTTTTGACGTTTTAAGGCCCTTTTTCTAGTCGTGTTTCCCAACATAGCTTTGTCGAATGAATTTTCGAACTATACAGATCATTATATGGTAGAATGATGAAAATGAAAAGGAGGTGACAAAAATTGCAGGAAGATCGACTTGAGCGAGTAGAAAATATGATTACAAATTTGATTTTAATTATTGGAAGCATGCGTAAAGAACAGCACATCCTCGAAGAAAAACTTCAAACTCTCCAGCAACAGCAGCAACACCTACTTCACGAACGCGTCTAATCCTTCATTCACCTACAGCAGAGCCTCAGTTAAAATCGATACAATTCACCATTTTTTTTCTAAACCCCAATGTGATACTATTCTAGTGATTTGTCGAAAAATTCGTTATATACTCGTAATAATGGATAAGAAACAAACCACGGGAGAGGTGTCACAACTGAAGTCTAAACAAATTCTATTTTTATTTCTTTCAAGTTTACTTTTTTCTTTAAATCCTGACGTTTCAAGAGCAGAAACAGAGAATAACACAGAACGGTTACTCGTTACATACGAAACGACAAAAGCTCCATCTCGTTCATCTGAACAGCCTTCGAAAGTGGATGTAATTGAGGTACCAGAAACGGAAGTGGAAGAAACCATTGATCATCTTACCTCAAAGAAAGAAGTGAAACATGTTGAAAAAGATCAGCCTGTTTTTCTTATGGGGGCCTCTGAACCAAATGATCCATTCTTCTCTTACCAAAAACCTTGGATTAATCAAATCCATTTATTAAAAAGTTGGAATCTAGCAACTACCAAGGAAAGCACCCAGACGGTTGCTGTCATTGATTCGGGAATAGATTTAACTCATCCAGATCTGAGGGCAAACATAGTGGATGGTGTTAATTTGGTAACTCCTAATAAAACGGCTCAGGACGTTGATGGTCACGGTACTAGAGTAGCCGGGCTTATAGGAGCAGAAACAAACAACAATTTAGGAGTAGTTTCTCCATCGCGAGGAACTTCGCTAATGCCAATTAAGGTTACTGAAAACGGAAAAGGTGAGTTATCAAACGTTGTACAAGGAATACGTTATGCGATTGATCACAGTGCAGATGTTATTAACTTAAGTCTAGGAAGCTATGATCATTCTTATGCGTTAAGAACAGTCATCGAAGAGGCTGTAGCAGAAGATATTCTAGTCGTTGGGGCGGCGGGAAATGATAATGAATCGTCCGTAGTCTATCCTGCAGCATACCAGGACGTTTTAGCAGTTGCTGCCGTTGAAACAGGAACAAATGACAAAGCTGCCTTTTCAAATTACGGTTCACTTGTTGATCTTGCAACGCCAGGAACTGAAATCTATAGTACTTCTCTAAATGGTACATATGCTTTTGATAAGGGAACGAGCATGGCGGCACCAATTGCAACCTCATCAGCCTTGTTAATAAATGAATCTGCCCCTTATTTAACGAATAAGCAAACAATTAAACTAATGAAAGAGACGGCAGATGCAGTCAATTCGAGTTACTCTCTCGGAGGTGGATTGTTAAATGTCGACTCAGCTATTCAAGGCATCACCGAGTATAACCGGATTTACGGAAACACAGCGATTGAAACTGCAGTTGAAATCGCCAAGAGTAACTGGAATGAGTTAGAGGAACAAACCTTGAAAATGGATGGGAAACCGATCAGTGGTAAATTTGTAATCCTTGCAAGGTCCGACGAATTTCCTGACAGTCTCGCTGCTTCTCCACTCGCTTCTAAACTTGAGAGTCCGATCTTGTTAACAAAAAAAACTGGTGTATCTTCTGAAGTATTAACTGAATTAAACAGATTAAAAGCTGATCACGTATTTATCATAGGTGGCGAAAACGCTATTCCAGAAAAGATATCAAATGAAATTAAATCAGCTGGAATCAATACAATTCGCATAGGTGGCGCAAATCGGTACGAAACTGCTACTGAAATCGCAAGTCTTGTCGATCGTGATAATGTTAATCAAGCATTTATCGTGTCTGGTGAAAAATTTCCTGACGCTCTCTCGATATCATCATTTGCGGCAAGGTTCGGAGCGCCCGTTCTCTTTACAAAGCAAAGTACTTTACCTAAGGAAACAAAAAGCTACCTTGATCAAAAGGTCCCGGACAGAGCATACGTAATTGGTGGTAAAGAGGTGGTTAGTGAGGCTACCTATTCTTCTATTCCTTCTAAAGATCTCGAACGTATCGGAGGAGACGACCGTTATGATACGAACTTTAAAGTTCTGCTACGGTTCGGGGCATCTTCAACGAGTAAGAAGACGTATTTTGCTACAGGTCTTAAGTTCCCGGATGCTTTAACAGGAGGAGCTGCTGCGTCATTGTCAGGCGATGCTATCGTCTTGCTTCATCCAAAGAGGTATACAGAACCCCTAGGAAAGTCGATTTTGTACTTAACCAACAATGGCATTATTGACTATCGTATTTTAGGTGGACCTGAAGCTATCTTACCTAAGAAAGCTTGGTCGATTGATCAATTGCTAGAACAATAGAATAGTGAAAGATAAAAACGCCAGCTAAATACTGGCGTTTTTTTGTCATTTCTAAGTCGAATTTAGGTCAAACATCACCTTCCACTATTACGCTTTTATGGACAAAAGTCCTAAATTATCTACAAAATATCAAATTTTTTCACAATTTTTACAGTTATTAATTGACTACCTCCTATTTTCAAATTAAACTGAAAATAGTGAATTATTATAATAATATATCGCTTGAGGAGGAGCGATTACCAGGTTTTCACAAATTAAAAGGGGGATTTTTATAAATGACGTTTAAGAAAAAATTTCTTACAGTTGTTGCTGGTGCTTCGTTAGTTGCTTCTTCATTCGCGGGCATGACTTATAACCCAGATAAAGCTGAAGCGGCTTTATCAGAAACAAAGAAATTCAAGCTTCCTGTCACACAGGAAATTGCTTCCCTTGCAGCGAGCGAACAAGCAAAGCAGGAACTTATTATTGTAGCGAATAAGCACGGGGGTCCTGATCTAACAAAAGAACTTGAAAGCCTAGGCGTTACTGTAAAGAAAAATACGAACAATTATTTGTACCTTGCTGATGTACCAACTCGCAAAATTTTACAAGTATATCGTTTAGACTCAGTTGGAATGCTTGGAGCTAACAATGAAATTGTGCTAGATAAAAATAATCAAGAAGATACAGATCTTAAACCAATTGATAAAAATCCTGAAGAAGTTGTGAAACCTGCAACAGAAGAAACTCATTCAGCAACCGGTGTTGATAAGTTTCATAGTAAATATGATGGTACAGGAGTTAAAGTAGGGATTATTGATACAGGAATTGATCCAGGGCATGAAGCATTTACTCAGTATGATGAGGATGGCAACATTGTCTATTCAAAAGTTAAAGGCGTTGTAGATACTGTTGGTGAAGGTGATGTTGTATTTGATCAAAAAGCACCAGAATCCAATACGCTAACAGTAGAGGAGGGAACATATAATACTGATGGTATCGATGCTTCTGATGATACATATTATTTCGGTACACTAGAGCCTTCTCCTTACAGTGTAAATGAAGATGGTAAAGCAGTTTACTTTGATATCAATGGTGATGAAAAAGGTGATTCAGAGTTTGGTATTCTTCATGTAGACGATGAGATCTATATTGATTCTGATCAGGATATGGATTTTACAGATGAGAAATCATACTCTGTGGGAGAGACTGCTAATTTAGATGTAAATCAAGATGATGAGATAGCTGGAGCTAACTTTAGAGTTGCTGATACATTATTCCCAGATCCAAATTTCCCGACAAAGACAGTCTTTTTTGATGGCGATGGACACGGAACTCACGTATCAGGTATAACGGCTGCTAATGGTCCGGCAAGAGAGAATGAGACAGGTGCTGTTGCGGCTGACGGGGTTGCTCCTGGAGCAGACCTCTATGGTTTGAAAGTATTTGATTCAGCTGGTAGAACTGGCGCATGGGCTATTGCAAACGCAATGTATCTAGCAGCTATCCCAGAAGAGCTAGGTGGGTTTGGAACAGACGTTGTTAATATGAGTCTTGGTTCATCACCTGATCTTAACGATGGCTCTGGTACTTATGGCAAAATTATTGAAGATATGGGTAAAGCATTCGATACCATCTATGTCACATCTGCTGGTAACGATGGTCCAGGCGTGGATTCAGTTGGAGCTCCTGGAGACAGCATTAAGGCCTTGTCCATTGGTGCATATATTAATAGTAAAATGTGGGCAACGGAATATGGCTATTATCCATATGGTAAAAACGCAGATGGATCTCCTGTGCAAGGTGAAGGGCTCTGGTATTTTTCAGCTAATGGACCTACTGAAGATGGACAACAAAAACCAGACTTCGTAGCACCAGGATCTGCCTATGCTTCATTCCCTGTTCATTTAGGTAATTATGAAGTGCTTCAAGGGACAAGTATGTCGTCTCCTTATGCAGCAGGTGCTGTAGCTATATTGAAGCAAGCAGCATTGAAAGATCGTATTCCATTTGATTACGAGCTAGCTCGCGAAGCGCTTATACAGACTTCTGTTCATATTGACGGCTATACTCGTGTAGCTGAAGGAGCAGGACTCATTGATGTTCCAGCTGCTTATGAATATATTCGTAAACACTACATCAACGAAGTTAAAGAAGTGAATGTGACTGTGTACCATGGTGAAAAAGTTTCTGGTGGTCCTGGACTTTATGTACGTAACAAAGACGTACCAGAAGAAGTAACTGTAATGGTCGAAAACCCAACTGATGAAACAAAGAACCTTACCATCTCATCAGATTCTGAATGGTTCACACCTTCCGTTGATAAGATTAAGTTAGCGCCGGGTGAATTCAAAGAAATGACTGTAAGCTATGATAAGAGCAAAATGAATGTCGGTGTTAATGCGGGTACATTATTAATCGATGACCCAGATACAGCTTATGCAGAAGCACGCTCATTCCAAACGATTATTCTAGGTGAAGATTTCACATCAGAAGATCGCTTCCGCTTAACGCATGAAGGTGAAGTACAATCTTCTAAGACGAAGAGCTATTTCTTTAATGTTAAACCTGGTGCACAGGAAATCCGTTTTGCACTTGAAGCACTTAAAGAAAACGACGACTTCCAGGGCCGCGTTCGTATGTTAGTTATGAACCCTGATGGTGATCAAGTTAATGCATTCCAAGGATATGCTGGCTATGATGGTATTGGAGTTGAAGACTACGTAGCGAAGAGTCCTAAATCCGGTGTTTGGGAAGTAGCGGTATATGGAACTGCTGGTCCTAAAGATGGCTATGCTATGAACAAGTTTAAACTAGAGGCATTCGTTCAAGATGTCGTATCAAGTCCAGGAAAAGTTGAGCTTGGAAGCGCAATGCCTGGTACTGAAGTCTCTAAAACAGTAACGTTTGAAAACTACCTATCTACTAAGCGATCTGTTGAAGTGGTAGGAGGGGACTTTAGTAAAGGGGAAACATCCAAAACTCGTGAAAATGTTGCTGAAGGTAGTACATTTGACCGAACAATTACAGTGAAAAATAATATTACTTTAGATGTTTCAATCGGTAACACAAATAATGCCGAAGATGATCTTGACCTATATATTTACCGCTCTAAGGACGGAAAGGTTATTGGAGACTATATTGCAATCGATGCTGATGGCGACTCGGAAGAATCTATTTCTCTCAAAAATCTTCCGGATGGTGAATATACAGTCAGAGTAGACGGATATGCAACTGTCGAAGACTCAACTGATTTTGATCTTTCCATTACTGAAGCAAAAGTTTTAGAACCAGGTGAAAAAGGCGCTGGTAGCATTGATGTAACTGGAAAATCAAGCTTTGATCTTGGTGTTGGTAAAAAGGCAACAACGGATGTGAAAATTACGACTCCAAAAGAAAGCGGTCAATATACAGCCGGTATTTTCTTAAAAGATAAAGCAACAGGAGAAGTCCTATCTATTATTCCAGTTGAAACGGATGGCGAACTAGTTGATGTTGTAGCTGGTGAGAATCGTATAGAGACAGCTATTGAAGTGTCGAAGAAAATGTATCCAGAAGGTACAACTGCTGATACAGTTTTCATTGCAACGGGCTATAACTTCCCGGATGCCCTTTCAGCAGGACCTCTTGCAAGTGCTTATGATGCGCCGATCCTTCTTGCAGGAAGCAAAGGTATGCTATCTGATGAGGTTCTAAATGAAATCTCTCGTCTGAAAGCGAAGAATGTCATGATTCTTGGCGGAGAGAATGCAATTTCTAAGAAAGTAAACACGCAGCTTGCTAACATTGGCGTAAGTACAGCTGATATTGAACGTCTAAGCGGTGCGAATCGTTATGATACAAACGTCCAAATCATCAACAAACTTGCTGAAAAAGGGTCAAAGAGTAAAGAAGTCTTCCTTGCAACAGGCAAAAACTTTGCTGATGCCTTAAGTGCAGCATCCATTGCTGGTGCGAATGATATGCCGATTATCTTAACAGATGGTCAATCACTTACTGACGAAGCGAAAAAGCTAATGACAGGTAAGATGGTTTATGTTCTTGGTGGAGATGCTGTCATTTCAGATCAAGTTGTGGAAATGGCTGATAAAATTGCAACAACCAAACGTCTTGCTGGTGCGAACCGTTATGGAACGCTTGTTGAAATCCATAAGGAGCTTGGTTCGAATACAGATAACCTATTTGTGGCAAATGGACGTAACTTCCCGGATGCCCTTGCAGCTTCCCCGCTTGTTGTAAAGGATCAAGGTAGCATGTTCCTTGTAGAAAGTAATAAGATTCCTAAAGAAATTGAGTCTTATCTTGTTAAGTACTTTACAACAACAGATGTATCAGGTGCTACAGTGCTTGGTGGAGACAACGCAGTGAACAAAGAAGTAAGAGATCAGTTTAATAAGTGGTTAAATAACTAATCGTTTAGAAGCCGCTCATTCGTGAGCGGCTTTTTAATTTAGGCTCTTTTCGTATACATTGTTGCTATACGCGTGGGTTAATTTCCGCTCCAGGATGCTCGCTTTCCGCGGGCGGGCGGTGAGCCTCCTCGTCGCTAACGCTCCTGTGGGGTCTCACCTGTCCCGCTAGTCCCGCAGGAGTCGAGCATCCTTCCGCTCCAATTAGCGTAGTCAGGTTCTTTTACGAAAGTACTTTCAAAAACAACAATCTTTTAGAAAAGAGCCTTTCGTATACATTGTTGCTATAGGAGTGGGGGAATCTCCGCTCCAGTATGCTCGCTTTCCGCGGGGCGAGCGGTGAGCAACTTGCGCTCTAATTAGCTAAGTTTGGTTTTTATAAAATAATTCTTTCATAAGCAATAATCTATTAGAAAAGATCCTTAATTTATACTTGCAATCATTTTCTTTTTATTACAATAATACTAATAGATACCATTATTCGACAGATTTCTAGGGGGGAAGGTATGAAGAATGTAGTGTTTCTACTTGCTATCATTGGGTGCATAGCACTAGTGGTTGCTGGTAAATTTCATTGGGATGAGAAAATTGAACAGTCTGTACATCCGGTAAGTGCTGAAGAAGAGTCTTCATCCGAACTTGAAAACGAAAGTGAAAAGGTAATTGAACAACCCATTTCAAATGATGAACTGAAAGAATTAGTAGCTAATTTTCCAGAACAGCTTCAAGAAAAAATGATGGCTTCTAATGATCCAATTTCAGTTGTTATGGTGGGTTCTGAATCAATTGGTACAAAGGATTCCGGTCTTCAAACTATTGTAGAAGAGGGCTTAGCTTCTTCCTATTGGAAAGGCGCTTTTACTGTAGAGCAATTAACCTTTAAGAAGGAAACAACAGAAACGATTGTTGAGGAGAAATTATACAAAGACGTAATTGAAAAAAATCCCGATGTCGTATTTCTGGAAGCATTCACGCTTAATGATAATGGAAACGTGACGATTGACGAAGGTCATCAGAATCTCTCAGCGATTATTTCTAAATTGAACAAAGGCATACCTGGAGTTAGCGTTATTTTAATGCCTTCAAATCCTATTTCTGATCCTCAGTATTATTCCTATCAAATTAGTGCTCTTGCGAAATATGCAGAGGCGAAGGATTATGTTTATTTGGATCATTGGAAAGAATGGCCACCTGTAGATGGGGAAAAGATCGATGACTATTTACTTGACGCAAGACCAAATGATAAAGGGTTTGAAGTATGGGGAGACGTTATTGTAGATTATATGAGTGGTAAATAAAATGGAGCCTTCCTTTTCTTAAGGAAGGCTTTTGCTTTTTTGGTTCTGTTTTAATAAGATGGAACAGAACATGCATCATCATTCGGATAAAAGGAGAGTCAACATGGCACCTGTTAAAGTAATGAGTGTTTTTGGGACAAGACCTGAAGCGATTAAAATGGCACCGCTAGTAAATGAATTGAAAAAGCATCCACAGTTCATCACACCGCTTGTTGCCGTAACAGCACAGCATCGCGAAATGCTTGATCAAGTTCTTTCTATTTTTGATATAGAACCAGATTATGACTTAAATATTATGAAAAGCAAGCAATCACTTGCGGATATTACTACTCGAGCTCTTACTGGGCTTGATGAAGTCATGAAGACCGAAAAACCAGATCTTGTCCTTGTGCATGGTGATACAACAACGACTTTTGCTGCAAGTTTGGCAGCTTTCTATAATCAAGTTGCTGTGGGTCATGTAGAGGCTGGGCTCCGTTCTAATGATAAATGGTCTCCATTTCCTGAAGAAATGAATCGTACGTTAACAGGTACGCTCGCAGATCTTAATTTTGCTCCTACGATGCGAGCGTATGATAATTTATTAAATGAAGGCAAAAAACCAGATCAAATTTACATAACAGGCAATACAGCAATCGATGCGTTGAAAAATACGGTTCGTTCTGATTATTCTCATCCGCTTTTAACGAAGGTAGAAGGTAAGAGGATGATTCTTCTTACTTCCCATAGACGGGAGAATCACGGAGAACCAATGAAGAATATTTTCAAAGCGGTTAATCGTATTGTGAAGGAGCACGAAGATGTGCATGTCGTTTTTCCTGTTCATTTAAATCCAATGATTCGGGAATTAGCAGATGACGTATTAGGTGGCAACCCACGTATACATCTCACTGAGCCGCTGGACGTCATCGACTTTCATAACTTCGCATCAAGAGCTTCATTCATTCTGACAGACTCTGGCGGCGTTCAAGAAGAGGCGCCATCCCTCGGTAGCCCGGTACTTGTGCTAAGAGAAAATACGGAAAGGCCAGAAGGAGTTTCAGCTGGAACACTTAAGCTTGTTGGAACAGATGAAAACACCATTTATAAGGCAGCAGCAACACTACTGACAGATGATGCAGAGTACAATCGGATGTCAAAAGCCTCGAACCCGTATGGTGACGGATTAGCATCTAAACGAATTGTCGATGCCATCCTCTATTATTTCGAGTTATCTAACACAAAACCAACATCATTTGTTGAATAATCTATGTAAAGGACTATTCTGGTTTATCAGAATGGTTCTTTTTAATATGCTATTTCTAAAGGGTTTTTTCTAAAAGATTGTTTCTTTTAAAAAATTTTTCTATAGAGAACCCCACTTAGCCGATTGGAGCGGAAATCCCCCACTCTTATAGTTATGTTAGATCTCTAGTAGAATACTCTTATTTTGGAAAAGTTCCTAAACTAGCATAGAACTTCACCTCTCTCTGTAATAAAATGGTATAGAAAACCATGATAGGGGAGTGAACTATGAAGAAACGGTTTATTATAAGTAGTTTTGCATTCATTTTGATGCTTTTTCAGCTGCCGTCATTTGCCAATGCAGAGAAGTTTATCGTGATTGATCCCGGCCATGGAGGGAGCTTCACTGGTACTGCAGGCTACTCAGGGAACAAGACAGGATTCTATGAGAAAGTAGGTACTCTCAAGATTGGGTTAAAACTCAGGGAAGAACTGAAAGGAACAGATATTAAAGTTTTCATGACGCGAGCAACCGATCGGGATTTCGCAAATGATCAGAAAGAAGATCTTATTGAAAGAACGAAAATCGCTAATCAATATGCTAAAGGAAATAATGATAATTCGCTATTCATCTCCATCCACCACAATGCCTATCCTTATAGCACACTTGTTAGAGGTTATGAAACCTATTATTATAGTAAAGCCGCTGCATGGGACGAAGAATATCCACCAGACCCTATTCAAGTTGGGTTTGAATCAGAGAGTCGTCGTCTAGCAAATCTTGTCCATCCTCTCGTCCTTAAAGGAACAGGGTTACAAGACAAAGATATACATAACGATCAAGCTTTTTATGTTATTCGAAACACACAAATGCCTTCAGTACTTGTTGAATTAGGGTATATGTCAAATCCTTCTGAAGAAAGCCTAATTAAATCAAGTGGTTTTCAAAATGATGCAGCTGAGTCTTTAGCCAAAGCTGCGATCAATTTCTTTAAAGTATTTGAAGTGAAAGATCAAAAAGGCAAGGTCATTAAGCAGTTTACTTCACGAGATGAAGCTATCAACTATGCCAAACAGCTTATGAACGTAACGGTATTCGATAAAGATAAGCAAAAAACAATCTATGATTCTATTAATAAAAGGTACGAAGTATTTGTTAAAGGAACAGATTCTGTTAAAGCCTTTACTGAACTTTCGGATGCAATCGAGTATGCAGACGATCAAGAAAATGCCAAGGTCATGGATCAAAAGACGGGTACAGTAGAGTGGTCCAATTATTTAAATCGACCTTATCAAATTCAGAACGAAAACGGATTTAGCCAGGGTAATTACTACGAAATGAGTCAGGCTAAAAATGCTGCTAGTTCAATGAAAAACATAAAAATCGTCAAACGTTCCTCAGGAGATATTCTATGGACGAACATATCAGGCGTTGAGATCACAAAGTCAGTGGATGTTGCATCACTTGCTGGTATTGATCGTTTTGAAACAGCAGTGAAGATATCAAAGCAAATCTATCCAAATGGTTTTAAGTCCAATAAAGAAGAGAAAACGGCCATTCTGACTGATGGCTTTGGGTATGCTGATGCGCTCTCAGTTGGACCTCTTGCAGCCCAATTAGGTAATGCGCCAATTCTTCTGACAAGATCTTCAGCACTTGATCCATTTACTGAAGAAGAAATAAAACGATTGAAAGCAGATAAGGTTATCTTAATTGGTGGTCCGAATGCCATTTCACCTTCCGTTGAAACTAAAGTGAAGAAGTTGGGTGTAGCTGTTGAGCGTATAGGTGGAGAGGATCGCTATGAAACGAATTTAATGATTAATAAGAAGTTAGATAAAGATTTAAAGGGTGTATTTGTGGCAAATGGCTATAGCTATGCAGACGCATTAGCTAGTGCCCCCATCGCTTCATCCGCCAATTGGTCTATTCTTTTGTCCGATAAAGATGGACTATCTGATCAAGCCTTAGAATACCTCGATGGGAAGCAAACCAAAGTTCTTGGTGGAGAAGCGGTTATGTCCCCAACAATTGACCGCCAGATTTCCGATTTAAATGGTGGATCAAGCGTGGAACGTTTAGCGGGGGAAAACCGATATGAAACACTTGCAGCTGTTGTTAGTGAATTTAGAAATGAGATGAAATCAGATACAGTCCTCCTTTCAATTGGGAAAGATTTCCCTGACGCTCTCGTTTCTTCCTCTTTATCAGTTAAATCAGGTGCGCCACTTATTCTTGTAAATAATGACCTAAATTCGTCTGTTCAAGATGTGTTATGGGAATATGGCATGGATAATCGTGTGACGTCCCTACTCACCATTGGAGGAAGAGTGGAAGAACGAGCGAAAAATCAAGTGGTGAATCGATTGTATTGATTTAATTTCAACGTATATGAAAGTCTGATCGCATGGAGGGATCTATGAAGAACAAAGTAGGAATTGTAGTTATTCTGCTTCTTCTAATTATGGCCGGTTGTGGAACAGCATCGTTAGAGAATCAAAGTGCAACGACTCAAGGCACTGGTGCTCATGATCAGAGCAACTCATCAACTGAAGCAAATGGTGAGGCAAAAGAAATAGAAGTTCAATTAACAACCTATCGTCCTAAGACGGGTGATACTAAAGTATTCACATCAAATAATGAAACGATTTTTACAGAAACGATTATTAATCAGAATGATGAATATGTTCAGCGGATGATCACGCTTGGTAGCATGAAGACGATGCAAATCTTAAAATGGTCTGATGAGAATGTAACAGTTGTCTATGAAGACGAGAATTCTGGTGGGGATATTGAAAGTGTTCTTGGTGAATTTGAAGCGGTGGAAGAGATAGCTACTCTTGTTGAACAGCCAACAAGTGAGAATGCAGATTTGGAAATAACGAAAGTCGACAGCGTTGAGGTTCCATACGGAAGTTTTGAGGATGTCTTGAAGGTGAGAAAAGCAGCAGGAGAGGATGGCGTGATGATCACAACTTATTACGCCCAATCTGTCGGTCTCATTAAGCAGGTCTATGAAACCACGGGTGAAAACTCACAAAAAGAAATTGCAGAACTCTCTTCCATCAAGTAAAACACGAGAAGCAGCCTTTACGGTTGCTTTTTCTTATTGGCTCATGTGTTAACAATGGAATCTGTAAAAGATGGTAATTCAGGTTTAATTATGTAAGAATGAGTTGATGATTGCTACTATACGGAAACGTTAAGTTTTTGTAAATTACGGTTGAATAAGGGGGAGTATTGACGAAAAAGTGTAGAGAAATGCCGATACATCAAGGCTTTTCGATTAAAGTTGAGCCTTTTCTGTTTTAGTAGACGGTTTAAGTGTAATTATATAAAATATAACAAGACGTTTGTAACTATAAATGTGGTTAGATTAGGAGTTAAGTGATGGTAAAAAAATTACTCAATGATTGGCGAAACAATAAAGATTTGCTTTATCATCTGACAGTTTCTGAACTGAAATCGAATACAGCAAGAACGTATCTCGGAACGTTATGGTGGATTGTTGATCCTATTCTCTATATGGCGATCTATTATTTTCTCGTTGGTATTATTTTAAATAGAGGTGGAGACGATTACGCAGTTTATCTATTCACGGGGTTAATTCCACTTAAATGGGCAACGGCATGTATGGTCGATGCCACTACAGCGATTTCGTCAAAAGCGAGAATTCTTCAACAGGTATACGTGCCAAAGTTAACGTTTATTTTGGTTAGGCTTGGCGTGAATACATTTAAGTTTCTTGTAAGTTCGGTCATTATGGTTTTATTCCTCTACTTTAGCGGAGTGGAATTAACTGTCAATGCCCTGAATTTCTTTATATTAATCGTATTTAACCTTCTTCTATTACTCCCGATCATGATCATTATGGCTCATATCGGAGTGTACATGAAGGATATCAAGAATATGATGCAATACATTTCACGAACATTGCTTTATTTATCACCAGTACTTTTCAGAATGGAAGATGTTCCTGAAAGACTGCGAGATCTGCTTTACTTTAATCCGTTCACAGACTTTCTAGTCTCCTACAGAAATATTTTCTTATATAAGGGACAACCGCTTTGGGAAAATCTCTTCATTATATTAGCTATCTCATTAGTCCTGTTGTTTATTGGACTTCGCATTTTGAACAAATACGACAAACAATACGCTAAGGTGATTTAATTGAAAAAGGACATCATTGAACTTAATAACATATGGGTTTCGTATCCGGAGCACTCAGATAATCCAATTAAACAATTAATCAGCAAGAATAAAAAGCAATTCTGGGCGTTAAAAGGCCTGGATTTTACAGTGAAAAAAGGTGAAGTACTCGGTATTATTGGACGGAATGGATCGGGTAAGAGTACTCTCTTGAAACTGATGAGTGGCTTAATTGAACCTGATAAGGGCGATTACCATGTGGAAGGAAAGCGTCCAATGTTGCTTTCACTTGGGGCAGGATTTCAGCCGGAATTATCAGGGATTGAGAATATCTATCTTAATGCTTTGCTTTTAGGGAATCGCAAAAAGAAGATAGATGACAATCTCGAATCCATCATTGAGTTTTCAGAGTTAGACGATTTTATATATAAGCCTGTTAGAACTTATTCGTCTGGGATGAAGGCTAGACTCGCCTTCTCGACTGCCATCATGCTTGATCCAGAAATTTTATTAATTGATGAGGTTTTGGGCGTTGGAGACTCTGCATTTCAAAAGAAATGCAAGGATGCGATTCTAGAAAAGATTCAACAGGATCGGACAGTTATTCTTGTGACACATTCCTCAGGACTTGTGAAGCAAATTTGCGACCGGGTTGTTTGGATTCATCGCGGTGAACAGAAAGCTGTGGGAGATACAAAAGAAATCGTTGAGCAGTATGATGAATTTATGAAGGCTAAACGCAAATGAAGCAGATTCTTATGGTTTTGTTTAAAGACATTGATTACGATGCGAGGGTTCAGCGTGAAGCTATTGCGCTTGCAGAAAGTGGTTATAGGGTGACGATCTGCTGCTTGAATGAGCACGATACTGAGCCCACGTTCTTGCATGAGTTGATCGATATTATCAAGTTATCGATCTCAACAAAGCAAGCAAAGAAAGGAATGGCGAACGGACCATCAAGAAAGCCATCCTTTGTAACGAAAGTAGTGAGGAGTCCACTAATCAAACTTGCCAAAGATCAGTATGCCGGGTACGAATTCTACAAAAAAGTGAAGCAGGTGATGGCGTCTCATCAAATTGATGCTGTTCACTGTCATGATTTAAATACGCTTCCTGCAGGCAAACGGTTGGCTGAGCATTTTGGATGTAAGTTAGTGTATGATTCACATGAGCTTTTTAACGAAATGACAGGACGAAATAAGCTAGATAGACGCTACGGTTACTTTATTGAAGGAAAGCTGCTTAAACAAGTCGATCGGCTCATTTCCGTTAATCCATTCTTGTTAGATAAGTTCAAGAGCCGGTATGGTGAATTACCGGCTGCTATTTATTTGCAGAATATTCCGCTGTTACGCCATGAGAAGGAACGAAAGAATGATCATTATTTTCACCATCTATATGGATTAAGCACTGATAAGATTGTGCTTTTGTATCAAGGTGGATTCTCAAGGAATAGAGGTATTGAGCTTTGTGTGAAAGCAATGAAGCAGTTGGATGAATATTTTCATCTTGTTCTACTTGGTGATGGTGACATAAAAGGAGATCTTGAAAAACTGGTTAAAGAAGAGCAACTTGATTCTCGCGTGCACTTTCATCCTAAAGTATCTCCTGCAGAGATTCTTTCACTCACAAAAGAAGCGGATATCGGTCTCGTGATGTATGAGAATGTTAGTAAAAATAATTATTACTCGACACCGAACAAGATCTTCGAATACATGCTTATGGGACTCCCTGTAGTATCTTCTAATCATCCAGGGAAAGCCTATCTATTAGAGGAATATGATTTTGGATTAGCCATCGACGAAACGGAAGAGGCCATTGTAAGGGCAATTAAGGCGATTGGGCAAAGAAGGAACTATTATGTTCAAAAATGTCACGAAGCAAGTAAAGTGTTGAATTGGCCAAATGAATCACGCAAGCTCATTCATATGTACAATGAGCTGCTTCCTTAAAAGAAACACAAACGCAGCGCTAATTCTGAAATTGAGGACCGTAAGTGAGGAGTTGTAAATTATGAAACTTGTCGTAATGGGCTTAGGATACATTGGCCTACCTACTGCTGTGATGTTCGCAAAGCATGGAGTTCAGGTCCATGGTGTCGATATAAATGAGCAAGTAGTTGAGACGTTACAGAATAAGGCACTTCATATTGAAGAGCCTGGACTAGGCGATATGCTTATCGAAGCGATTGATTCTGGTAACTTAACGTTTGGCACAACGCCGGTACCTGCAGATGGCTTTATTATTGCAGTACCGACACCTGTTAATCCTGACAAAAGTGCAAACTTGAACTATGTTAGGTCTGCTACAGAGATGATCAATCCATTTCTAGAAAGGGGAAATCTTGTTGTTCTTGAATCAACAAGCCCACCTGGAACAACGTTAAAGGTTCTTGCCCCTATTCTTGAGGAAACAGGGTTAAAAGTTGGTAAGGATCTTCATGTAGCTTACTCTCCTGAACGGGTCTTACCTGGTAAGCTGCTAGAGGAACTTGTTAATAATAACCGCATTGTTGGAGGAGTTAATGCTGAGTCGAGTATCATGACGGAGCGAATTTACAAAATCTTTGTAAAAGGAATTATCCACCAAACGGATGCAACAACAGCAGAAATGGTAAAATTAATGGAAAACACGTATCGTGATGTGAATATTGCACTTGCAAATGAGCTTGCTCGGATTGCAGAAAATGTAGGTTGCGATATTTGGAAAGCTGTTGAATTGGCCAACTGCCATCCAAGAGTAAATGTGCACTCGCCTGGTCCTGGAGTTGGTGGACACTGTATCGCAGTAGATCCCTGGTTTCTTGTTGAAGCTAGTCCGGAAGATGCGACGCTTATTAAGACAGCGCGATCCATTAATGATGGTGTTCCAGAAATTATTGCAGAACAAATCCAGGAGCGTATTGAGGGTATTGATAAACCAAAAGTTGCGCTGCTTGGACTAGCTTATAAAGGAAACATTGGCGATGCACGTGAAAGTCCGTCGATTACTATTTTGCAGCACTTAAAAGAGATGGGAATTAGCTGCTCGGTTCATGATCCATATGTGTTAGATAAACGAATTGACAATCAATGTGAGACAGTCGAACAAACTGTTCAAAATGCCGATTGTCTTGTTCTGTTGACCGATCACAATGAGTATAAAGAGCTTGATTTTAGAGCACTAACGCCTCTTATGCGTCATGCTTTGCTATACGATACTAAGAATATGATTGACAAAGAAAAGGCAGAAAATGCTGGATTTCAGTATGAAAAAGTGGGGAAATCCCAAATCAACACGAATTTATTACATTTATAAAGGATGAATGAGATGAAGGAATCTTTGTTAAATAAGTTTGAAACAGGTAATGCACGTGTTGGAGTTATTGGACTCGGATATGTAGGCCTTCCGCTTGCTGTCGAAATGGCTCAAAAAGGCTTTGAAGTATATGGAATCGATGTATCTACAGAGAAGATGGACATCCTAAGTAAAGGGAAGAGTTACGTAATGGATATTTCCGATGAGCAAGTTGAAGCAATCATCGGTAAAAACTTTTTCCCGGGAGATGATTTTTCAGTTATCTCGAAACTTGATGCCGTAAGCATTTGCGTACCTACACCACTTGCGAAAACGAAAGAACCAGATGTTTCGTATATCAATGCTGTTGTAGAAAAGTTAGTTGAGTATATGACAGAAGGAACGCTTGTTGTTCTTGAAAGTACAACGTATCCAGGAACAACGGATGAGTTAATCAAAGCTGTTATTGAAGAACAAACTTCTTTCCGTGCTGGAGAAGATTTTTTCCTTTGTTTCTCACCTGAGCGTGTTGATCCAGGTAACCAGCAGTTCAATACAAAGAACACACCAAAAGTACTTGGTGGCGCAACAAAACCATGTCTTGAACTTGGTGTTGCTCTTTATAGCTCTTTCCTCGAAAACATCGTTCCTGTTAGCTCAACAAGCGTTGCGGAAATGGTGAAGCTACTTGAAAACACGTTCCGTAGTGTAAACATCGGACTTGTTAATGAGCTTACAATGATGTGTGATCGCATGGGAATTAATGCGTGGGAAGTGATTGATGCAGCAGCGACCAAGCCGTTTGGTTATATGCCTTTTTATCCTGGACCAGGAATTGGCGGACACTGTATCCCACTTGATCCAGCTTATCTTTCTTGGAAAGCAAAAATGTTTAACTTCTACAATCGATTCATCGAGCTTGCAAGTGATGTAAATGGTAATATGCCAAGATACGCACTTAACCAGGCAGCAGATATATTGAACGATAATGAGAAATCTATTAAAGGCTCTAAGATCTTTATTCTCGGTATGGCCTATAAGAAAGATATCGATGATCTCCGTGAATCTCCTGCACTTGAAATTTATCGCCTTCTTGAAGACAAAGGTGCTCATGTGTATTATCATGATCCTTTCGTTTCTAGCTTCAAGAATGGAGATGAAGTGGTTTATTCCGTGGAACTGAACGATCAGAATCTAGATGATGCTGATTTGGTTGTGATTGCAACTAACCATACAACAGTTGACTATGATTATGTTATCGAACGTTCGAAGCTTATATACGACACACGGAATGTGACGAAGAACTACAAAGATTCGAAAGGTAAAGTAACGCTTTTAGGCGGACAGCAGAACTTTGATTTACCTACGAATGTTGAAGAAAATTCAAGCGTCAATCCAAAGTAATTGAAGTAAAAGGAGAATTCTGAATGAATTTTGATGTTAGCCCATTTTATACAGAAAATATCGAAGTTTCTATTAATGAGGGTAGCTTAAATAATAAATTGGTTTCACACGGGAAAAAAGCAAATTCCCTTCTTGTTCTTTCTGGAAATGGGGAAACACAATCTTCACTGGAACTTGTAAAGCTTGATCAACAGGTCTTTGAGCTCGTTCGTTATGATGAGGAATTGCAATCAAAAAGTGAAGCCTATCGTTCATTGCCACGTGAGCTTCAGGAGAAGTTAACACTTCAGCAGATTAATTTCTATGATCCAGAGAGGCTCAGGTCTTACAAATCGGATATGATTATTCTGGAGGGAACTTTTACAAAACGTTTCTTTGAAGAAGCTTTCCTGAAAGGTGTTTATACACTTCTAGCAGAAGAACTGAACGGGTCGCTTGTTGTGAAATTACCTTTGAATAGTGGTACTGAAGACATTTCAGAAGTTGTGCTTTGTTTAAATCAATTTTTTGTTGCAACTTCAATGGGCTTCGAAGACGGTTATTTCTACTTCTTTGGTGAACCACGTACTGTCGTGTCAAAAGACCGTATTAAGCAAGAAGTGACAAGCGACCTGCTAGCATCCATTCTCAAATTGGAGAAAGCTCTTCAAAAGTTGAGTGTAAGCGAGCAGGAAGTACAAACGAAAAGTGAAGACCAGGAAGACGTTATTGCGAAAGCTGTAGCGAATCAAAATCTTGATCAGGTTATTCAACAGCAATTCCAGATTCGCGAACTCAACGAACAGTTGAAAAGTGTAACCAATGAATCGAGAAAGAAAGATAAACAGCTTGCGCAAGTAACCCAGAAATATAATCGAGCGCAACATATCGTTAACCATATGAATTCCAATGCATCCGCAAGGTACCTAATTGGTGATGCTGTTATGGGTTCTTCGAAATCCTTTGGTCGAGCCATTCGCCTTCCGAAGCGCTTGCTTCAAATTTACCGTGATGCGAAGAATGGTAAATTAGGGCGTATTAAAAATGGATCAGGATCGTTTGAAGTTGAACCGATTGATGATGGCAACGCGATTCTTTTTGTCCCTACAAACGGTGCTGGACTCGGTCATTTGACTCGCTTGCTTGCGATAGCAAGACGAGTGAAGCGTATTGATCCTTCAAAGAAAATCATTTTCCACACAACAAGTTCAGCCATGCACCTAATTCTACAGGAAGGTTTTCTTGGGTATCATTTACCTTCGAAAATGCTATTTCCAAAAGAAATGAGTGCGAAACAATGGAATGCTATGTTGCGTGACCATCTTGAAACAGTCATTAGTATCCACCAACCAGAAACGATTGTGTTTGATGGTGCATTTCCATATGCAGGGCTTGTTGCTTCCATGCGTAAAAAAGATGGTCTTAGGAAAATTTGGGTTAAACGAGGTCAGCATAAAGAAGGAAAGGCAGAGCTTGTTGAATCGAAGGAAAGTGAATTTGATGAAGTGTATGTGCCTGGTGAAGCTGGTGGGGAAAACAGTTTGCGTAAAGAGGGCATTAAAACATACTGTGAGCCAGTGCTTTATCTTGACCGAGAAGAACTTAAGGACAGAGAAAGCGTACGTCGTCAGTGGAATATTCCAGAAGGCATGAAGATGGTGTACGTGCAACTAGGTGCAGGTAAAATCAACGACATCCATTCGACCATTTCAATCTTGCTAAATGAGCTACTGAAGAGAGAAGATGTCTTTGTTGTAATTGGCGAATCCATTATCGGTAACCGAATGGATCTTAAAATGGATCGTGTTCTCACGCTAAGGGACTATCCCAACTCAATTTATTTCAATGCGTTTGATTTAATCGTTACAGCGACTGGGTACAACACGTTCCATGAAGTAATGTACTTTGGCGTTCCTTCTATCTTAATTCCAAATGAAAACACGAAGACGGATGACCAAGTAGCTAGAGCAATGATTGCAGGAAATGCTGGAGCGGCTATTGTGTTAAGAGAGCCTGGAGCTTCTGACTTTGAACAAGCGATTGAAAAAGCGTTAGATGAAGATAACAATCGCGACATGAGAAAGAATGCGCTTGCCCTTATGAAAGAAAATGGTGCTCAGCAAATGGCTGAAATGATCGTGGCAAATGTCGTAGCAAACAACTAGAATATTCTCGGGAGAGTGATGATGGTGAAACGTAAGATTTTAGTACCAATCGCATTTAATAACTGGGCGTTAACAGACGTGAATGACAATCGTTTAACGAAGGAATGGATTGACCATCGCATGGGGATCTTTATGAAATATACGTGTAGAAGTCTTAAAGCTCAAACAAATCAAGACTTCACTACGATCCTTCAATATGATCAACGCTCAGAAGAACATGTATTAAACGCTCTTAAACAACATGATCCACTTCCAGAAAACATTAAGTTTGTGCCTAAGAATGCATACAACAAAACACTTGAACGAGAAATTCAGGATTATGACGAAGTTTATTTTGCTCGAATTGACTCTGATGATATGTACCATAAAGGTTATTTTGAATTTCTAAAGAATCATCAACCACAGCAAGGTACTGAGGCTCTTATCAATCAGTTTGGCTACTTCTATGACGAGTATTCAGATAAAGTGGCGACTGCAAAGATTCAGTCTCCTCCTTTCTACACTTTAATTTACAATGTAGCTGAGTATCTTGAAGGGAAGCGTCACCCTGTAAAAGGTCATCTTTCCGTTCATAATTTGAAACATGAATTATTAGAGCCGAGGAACTATGTTCAGGTAATTCACTCTAATAATATGTCGACTTCATTTGAGAACCGATATATTGATGGACTGATTGAAGATGAGAATGAGAAGAATCAAATCCTCAGTAATTTCTGGGGCTAGAACATTCGTTGAAAGAGAGAGCTGTCGGATAAGTAATCCGGCAGCTTTTTCAATCAATAACGTCAATAGTTTAACAAATTAGGATGCTAGCCTTTTTTGAACATGCTGAATCATATATAATGCTAATAAATGGTATCTAATTATTAAGCTGCATGAGCAGTATAAACAGGAGAATGGCATGTTAAAAAATCAGTTAGAACACCTGAAAAGTAAACGTCTTTCGTTGCCTAAATCTCAAATAGCCCGTTTAAAATGGTGCGGTTCTCGAGCTTCAGGTCGCCATATCCTCCAAGTTAGTCAGTCACCAGGAATCTTGACTCTTATTAACAAAGATAATGATTTAGATATGGTTAACCTATTAGAATTAGATGACGCTGGCATTGTTGATCAGTCATTTGACTGTTCTTCTTCTTTTTGGGAAGGAAATTTATCACATAACATTTCTTTTCCTACAAACTATTTTGATACGGTGATTGTTGATGAACGTCTTGAGGTTGTAACGGACACTAAAGTTATGGAGAACTTAAAAAGACTACTTAAACCAAACGGAAAAATTATTCTTACTCAGAAACTTAACGAAGCAGTTCATTTAACAAAGCAATGGACATCTCTTCTTACTACATTTGAAGAACTTGATAAACGAGTCGACGCTCATTATGTGAGCTGGGTTGGGAGAAACGCAGATCCAACTGAAACAGAAGTAAGAATAGAGCACCTCCTAACGGAAATAAAGGAGCAGATCAATCAAACGAATATAGAGCTAGAAGAAAAGATTCAACAAGCACTACAACATAAAAAAGATGCTGAGTTAGCACGGTTAGAAGAAGAAAGTAAGCTTAAAATGAGTATTCCGTTTTTGAGGAAAAAACAGCAAGACCGAATTGAGTTAATGGAGCTTACCAAAAAGGAAAAACTAGACCTTATCCCTCAATTAAAAGAAGTCGATATACATACAAAAGCAATTGAACAACGTACATTAGTGTCTAACTATTTCAGCGAACAGAACGTAACAATTGTCCTAGGTGAGAAAGAATATTACAGTGATAGTAGTCTGAAATTCTCTCATCAACTAACGCGCTCTCTTCTGAATAAAGGAGCTAAAGTTATTTATGTTCCTAGTGAAGAGCCCCATAGTATAAAACCAATTTATAATGAATCAACTGGATTATGGCAAATCACTCAGAAAGATTTCTGGGAACTGGTTCCTTTCTTCAATGAACCTACTTTAGTTATAACAGAACCAGATCTTCTACTAGCAAAGAAAGTGGGGAGGCTCCAATGGAAAAGATGGAGCATCTACTATTTTAATGGATCAAGTATTCCTTTTCAGAATGAAGCGCACTCATTTTTAATTGATACCCTTGAACCAAAGAACTTTATCGCTGAAATGGGGAGTAGGTATCCGTTTAGTGCAATAGAAATAAGCCGTCTTCCGAAATATAGCGGTACTACTGAGACTACAAAACGAATAGTAGGTTTTATTGGCGATTTGGATACTGGTCATGTTAACTACAACATCATAAAGCAATTGCTAGTAGCAAATGCAGATCTAATCATTGAACTAATCGGCTACAATGTTCCAGAAACAAAGCCAATTCGCTCAAGCAGATTGAAGATTCGAGAATACACCCATTGTGATGAAGTGACGAAGCGGATACAAAGATGGATGGGTGGCATACTACCTCTTCATGATCAAGGTGAAACGGCCGCTATTCAATTGATGAATGCGATTGTATTCCCTATTTATGATATCAAGGATGGGAGTCAGTTCATTCAAGAGAGTGCTTTTTTACCTTCAACGAACACTGAAACAATGGCTGATGTACTAGAGCAGTGTCTCCATTCAGGTGGAAGGGGAGGCAATCTATGAAAATACTATATATCTATCGCTATTTACTGCTTGGCGGTGTAACAACGCAACTAGCCAACAGACTTGGTTTCTTGCGAGATGTTAGCGATCCCCACTTTATCTTTTTATCAGATCATGGGGGAAGAACGGCTTTTAAAGATTATGATAAATTAAAAGTTCTGTCAGACCCAGCTCCTATATACGAATATATAAGCGAGCAGCAATTTGATTTAATAATTGCGATTGATACGAAAGAAATAACAGACTATTTGATTGAAAAGCAGTGTCAAACGCCAATTATTCAGGAAGTTCACGGTATATCATACAAGCTGAACTACCTAGTCGAAGAAGATTCGAGTGATTTTCAGGGGTACATTGTGCCTTCATCATTTAGTAAAGAGCGAATTATAGTAGATTATCATGCACCTGAAGAAAAGACCTATGTGATCCCGAATTGTCTGGATACGACACTCTTTACTCCAAAGCAGACAGAGCTAATAACCAATAAGAAAATTATTTGTTGGGTTGGAAAGTTAAATGATCATAAGAATTGGATTGGATTTCTAGACCTAGCAGAAAAACTGGCTCACAATCGCGATGATTGCGTTTTCTGGATTGTAGGTGGTGAAACTGCCTCCATGAAAGCAACGAAGCACTTTTTTGAAGAAGTGAATAATCGTAATGTGAGTATCAACTGGATTGACCGTATGGAGTACAGTGAAATGCCTGAACTTTATTCTATGGTAGCGCAAAGTGGCGGTTGCACTGTTAGTACCTCTAAAGGAGAATCGTTCGGAATGAGCTTAATTGAGGCAATGGCCTGTGGCTGCCCGGCTGTTGCGCCATCTGTTGGTGCGATTCCTGAGATTTATACCGAAACGCTTGAACGACTAACCTATGAACTACATGATATCTCTTCATGTGCAGCTATTGTAAGTCGTCTTCTTGATGACCCTAATGAACGAAGTGAACAAATAAAGAATGGCATGACAAAAGTACGTGCAAACTATTCGATTGACCGTGTGGTTTCCCGCTATTATGAATTACTTCAAAAGCTAACCAAAACGCAAGAAATCTGGTGACCTCACCAGATTTCTTCTTTTAGTATGGCTCTGCTCTAATAGATTGTTTCTTTTGAAATTGGATTTTTACTAAAGAGCAACACCTAGCTAATTGGAGCGGAAGGATGCGCGACTCCTGCGGGACTAGCGGGACAGGTGAGACCCCACAGGCACGCCCAAGCGTGCCGAGGAGGCTCAGCGCCCGCCCCGCGGAAAGCGAGCATCCTGGAGCGGAAATTAACTCACACTTATAGAAACAATTGTTAACGAGCTGTAAATTTTCCTTTACAGCTTCAATGGTTTCAGTAATCAACTTTTCATTCGATTCCCAAGGAAGTATAATGAAAGAAGTGTTTAAATGTCGTATTCTTGTTAAGAGGGAAAGGATTTATTATGAAGATTCTATATATATCTCAACATTTCCCCCCGGAGATTGGTGCAGCACAAGCGCGTGCTTATGATATGTCAATGAATTTAGTAGAAGAAGGTTGTGATGTAACGGTTGTTACTGCTTTTCCTAATCACATGTCTTCTAGAAAATTCATCAAATCCAGCAAACACCTTGGTTTGAAGGTTATTCGTTCTTTTGTCGTACAAGATACGAAGAAAAGTACGCTACGTAGAATGCTGAATTATTTATCGTTTATGGTGACGTCCATTTTTTCAGGTTTATTTGTAAGCAAGCCTGATGTAGTTTTTGCTACGACACCTCAGCTTTTTGCTGGACTATCCGGATATGTATTAAGCAAACTTAAACGTGCAAAATTCGTAATTGAAGTCAGAGATCTATGGGTGGATTTTGCAGAGGTTTTAAATCAAATAAATAATAAAAAGTTATTAAAGCTTGCACGAAAGCTTGAGTGGTTCTTGTTTAACCAGGCAGATCACATTATTGTCGTAACTCATGGATACAAGCGCTATCTTGTGGAAAAAGGGATATCTGCGGACAAAATAGATGTGATTACAAATGGTGTAAACCCTAAAGAAGCCTGTGATCTCGTGCCTGAAGATGGAAGAGCCATACGGAGTGAATATGGATTAGAAAGTCAATTCATTGTTCTTTATGCAGGAAACATGGGTATTGCACAGGGGCTGAACACGGTTCTTGAAGCAGCTGAGCGTCTTAAAAATGACCATTCCATTACGTTTGTGCTAATTGGAGAAGGTGCTGAGAAAGAACGATTGAAGTCTTACAAAGCTGAACGAGGGCTTCAGAATGTATTAATCCTGGATAGCCGAGCGAAACAGGAGCTTAATGGCTTCTATGCAGCAGCAGATCTTTGTTTAGTGATTTTGAAGAATCATCCGCTTTTCGAAATCACAATACCATCTAAATTATTTGATTGTCTTGCAATGAATAAGCCTGTTCTTCTAGGAATTGGTGGCGAATCAAAGGATATTGTTAAAAGCTTAAATGCAGGCTTATTTTTTGAACCGGAAAATCCTGAGTCGCTTGCGAATGTCGTTATTGAAGCAGCTTCCAATCCTGAGATCATGGACATGCTTGATAAAGACGTAAGAAGCAAAATGCTCGTAAGGTATAACCGTCAGGATCTATCGAAGAACTTAGCGCAATTACTGCAATCTACTCTCTATAGTGTAAAAGGTTGGTCTCAATGAAAAAAGTGTGTGTCATCACTTCGATCCATTCACCTTATGATGGACGTATTTATCACAAGCAGTGTAAAAGTTTAAAAAGTGCAGGTTACGATGTTGTTCTAATTGCTCCTGAACCAGAAGTTTGGGAGTCTGAGGACATCCCTCTCATCACTTTCAAGCGTCCTTCAAGCATCAAGGAACGTATTTTGTCGACTTTCCATCTTTATAAATTAGCTAAAAATACAAAAGCGGACATCTACCATTTTCATGATCCAGAACTTATGATTGTAGGCGTAATGATTGAAATGGTGCTAAAGAAGCCCGTTATTTATGATGTTCATGAACATTATCCTAATACAATCATGGGAAGAGAATACATTCCTTCCGTCATTAAAGTACCGATGAAATTTGCTTATATTGCAGTAGAAAAAATCGCGCTTATGAAAATAAGCGGTGTGATCTATACAACGGAGGAAATTGGTCGCCGATATGCATCTTATAATGGATGCAAAATCGAGAATTATCCGCTTAAAGGAATGTTTCCAGAAGGAATGAGAGAGAAAGATCCTGATCAACTTATTTATTTAGGTGGAATTACAAAGATAAGAGGAGTGCTTGAGCTTTTATGTGGCTTTAGCAAAGTAGTAGACAAAGTCCCTCAAGCAAAGCTTCTCTTTCTAGGAAGTTTTGAATCGGATGCGTTTAAAGAAGAAGTATATAATCTGATTGGTGAAAAGGGGATTGAAGAGAATGTATCCTTCATAAGCAGGGTACCCTACGAACAAATATCCTCTTATGTTGATCGCTCATCAATTGGGATTCTCCCTTATCTGCCATATCCGAATCATCTTGTAGCTCTACCTAACAAGTTATTTGAATACATGGCGGCAAGCAATGCGATTATTGCTTCACACTTTCCTCATTATAGGAAGGTGATTGAGGATAGTCGAGGTGGACTGGTTATTAATCCTGAAGATTCTGCAGACATTGCGGCAAAAATCACACAACTATTAAATCAACCTAACGAAACGGCACAACTCGGCGAAAACGCTAGAAAAGCCTTTGAAAATAAGTATAATTGGTCATGCGAAGAAAAAAAACTGCTTGAATTTTACCATGCTTTGTTACGCAGGTAACGGTAAAGAATGAGTTTGGAACGGGGAATGAATAATGAAAAAGAAGCAATCAAGAATGAGAAGAAGGCGAAAAAAGAGTTTTTTTCGCAGGCTTTTAACATTTGTACTTCTCGTTGTTTTGATCCTTATCGGATATGGCGCATATCTTGCTTATAACGCCTATGATGCCGCTTCAGGCTCCTATCAGGGGCTCTCACGAGGCGAAAAATCAGCTTTACGAGATGCACAGGTCGCAGTTACGAAAGACCCTATATCGATCCTTATTATGGGTATTGAAGATTACTCAACAGGCGGCGAGAATGGACGTACAGATACGCTGATGGTCGCAACGATCGATCCAGATACGAAAAAAGTAAAATTACTAAGTATCCCTCGCGATTCAAGAGTACAAATCGTCGGTAAGGGAATCGAAGATAAAATTACTCATGCCCACGCTTATGGTGGAACCGAAATGACAATTAACACAGTAGAGAACTTTCTTAATATACCAATTGATTATTATGTAAAAGTAAACTTCGAAGGATTTAAAGATGTTATTGATGAAATCGGAGGCATAACTGTCGACGTTCCATTTGACTTCATTGCCCACACAGATGTCCCAGGTGGCAGAGCAGAGTTCAAGGAAGGTCCAATGAATCTTGACGGGACGGAAGCTTTGGCGTATGCGAGAATGCGGAAAAGTGATCCACGAGGCGATTTCGGAAGAAGCGATCGACAGAAACAAGTCATTAAAGCTGCTATGGATGAAGTCTCCTCAGCTTCTGGTTTAATGAAGCTAGATGATATCGCACAGCATATCGGTAACAACATAGAAACGAACCTGAAGCCAACTGAATTGTTTGCTTTGCAAAAAGCGTACTCAGGTGTTAGCTCATCCAACATTGAAAGCCTTACGTTCGATGGTACGGATCAAAGATTAGACGGTGTGTATTACTTTATCCCAACTGATGAGAGTATTTCTTCAGTCAGTCAGGAGCTAAACGCAATTCTTACACAATGATTCGTTTTTAACTCAATAGCCAATAATAAAAAGCATCCGCACATGTGCGGATGCTTTTTAACGTTTCATCGTGCTTGTAAAGATCAAAATTTTCTTGAGAGTATTAATCAGTGGTTTACGCTGATTCCCGATAACACCGATAAGCTCAGCAGTAAACTGGATAACAACTAAAAGTAAGATCAGTAAGAAGAGTGATCCCCAAAGTGTAGATGCCGAGAAAAGAATGGCTGATACTCCAAAGAAAAAGCTCAGTAGATAAATGATAATGACCGTAGATTGATGTGAAAAACCGATTGCCAATAAACAATGGTGAATGTGAAATTTATCTGGAGTAGATATTTTTTGCTTTTTCATAACTCTTCTTATGATAGCGAAGAATGTATCAAATATGGGAACTGCAAGAATAATGACGGGTATAATAAGGCTGAATACTGTAACGCTTTTGAATAATCCTAACATCGAAATGACCGATATAGAAAAACCAAGAAAAAGTGCTCCTGTATCACCCATAAAAATACTGGCTGGATGAAAATTAAAGATCAAGAATCCGAGCGTACTACCAATGAGGATTACGGCAAGGGCAATAACAACTAACTGTTGATCAAGTACAGCCATGGTTAATATAGATCCTATAGCAATTGTGGATACGCCTGCAGCTAATCCGTCCAATCCATCAATTAAATTAATGGAGTTCGTGACTCCTACAATCCAAAGAACTGTAATAATGAAGCTCATAAAGCCAAATTCTATTCGACCAACGAATGGAAGTGAAACGAACTCGACTTGCAGTCCTGAGGTTGCAACGATAACAGCTGCAATAATTTGACCAATTAGTTTTACCTTGGGTGAAATAACAAATCTATCATCAAAGACACCTAGGACAATAATAAGTGTTCCAGCAATAACGATTTCGGTCATATAAGGTGAATAAGGCATGAGATAAAGAAATCCAGCTGCAGTACCGGCGAAAATAGCAAGACCGCCAGCTGAAGGCATGAGGCCTTTATGAACCTTACGTTGATTTGGGTTATCAGCAATTTTAAATTTAAGTGATAAATATTTAACAATAGGTGTAGCAATAATTGCAACTCCTATTGAAAGTAAGAACGCAATAATATATTCCGTTAACGAATACAATGAAATCCCCCTCTAATTGAGGAATAGTAACTCATTCCTTCCATATCATATCAAAATAAGTAGTTATTGCAAGGTGTTTCTTGTGGTCCTTTTTACCGAAATTCGTCAATTAACTACTAGTTTCCCCTGATAGTGGACTTTCATGTTGAAATACAGCGATTCATTTAATTCCCAGTACCCTTTTATGATAAGAAGTAACCATTTTAGACATCATATTCATTATATAATTGTCCGTCCTCCATGATTGTGGCTTGGCCACTTGTCAGGTTTGTCATCCACTCTCGAAAAGCCTCTTCAAAACCGCTTTCCACAAATGTAACGAGTTGGGCTTGCTCTAAATAATGAATATCGTCTAATAAATAATTCGATGATCGAATTTCATTTTCGACTTTACCTAATAAAGTATAATCAATCTTTGTCGTCATTCTTGTCATTAGTTTGCGCTCAACAATCCCTGTTTCGTTAAGCCCTTCCGAGACGGACTGTCCATAAGCTCTTATTAATCCACCGGCTCCGAGTTTGATTCCTCCAAAATATCGGGTAACGACAACAGTAGTATCTTTTAGATGACGCTTTTTCAATACTTCAAGCATAGGTACTCCCGCTGTACCTGAAGGCTCGCCATCATCATTTGCTTTCTGTATAAGATCATGCTCACCAATTAAATAAGCAGAGCAATTGTGTGTCGCGTTATGATGGGTTTTTTTGATCAGTTGAATAAAATCCTGAGCTTCTTCTTCTGTTGTTGTTCTTTTCACGTGAGCAATAAAACGTGATTTCTGAATCACAATTTCATTTTCCCCATCACCTTTGACAGTGTAATATGAAGTGAGCATGTTGAAACCTCCAGATAATCCTTGAACATTACTATGAATGAAAGGGATTTGTTTGTTATCATCGAATACTACATAATTAAAGGTTATCTATAATGAATAAGGATAGGCTATTTTGATAGACATTGTTGCTATAGCAGGTTAACTTCCGCTCCAATTAGCGAAGTGTGGTTTTTTATTCAATAATTGAACCACTAAGAATTAGACCGGCGTGTGTCATTCTTATTATAAGTGCCTTAAATAAATCCATCAAATATATATCCTCAAGTCATAAACAGACGGTCACATACGAATTTTGTAAAAGAAGTACTTTTGGACTATCTTTTCTTTTCCGGATGACCGTACCTTGAAGGAATGGAGGAGTTAGCTTGGATATTCAAAAGCTGGATCCAAATGCATTAGATGTCATTCTAGACAGGACAATGGAGAGTATCAATACCAGTAAGTCGAAATTGTTCGAAATTGGAGAGCATTCACATGATGAACGCCAAGAGATTAATAAACAGCTTCAATTATTGAGAGAAGAGCTGGAAACCGTAAAGAACCAGAGGCACGCACATATTAAACAGGATCAAATCGCTCGTGCAGAGCTTGTGAAGGTCAGTAAGAACTTTCATGACTATGGGGAACCAGTGATCAGAAAAGCTTATGAGGACGCTTCAAACGCCCAAATACAGCTGTCGGTAAGTAGTGAGAAGGAATTTAGATTAAAAGATCAAATTTCTGACCTCGAAAACCGTATAAGTTCTCTCCAAAACACTTCAGAAAAAGCAGAGTCGTTTATGAGTCAAATCTCTACCGTCCTTAGTTACTTGGGAGGGGAGCTCAGACTTTATGGAGAAGTGATTGAAGATGCTCGAAGAAAGCAAGAGTATGGCCTTCGAATTATCGAGGCACAAGAAGAAGAAAGAAAGCGTCTATCGCGCGAAATTCATGATGGGCCAGCTCAGGTGTTAGCAAATGTTCTATTGCGTTCACAGTTGATTGAACGAATTTACGAGAAAAAGGGAAAAGACGAGGCTTTTAAGGAAATTAAGGACATGCGATCTTTAATTGAAGATGCATTAAAAGAAGTAAGGAGACTCATTTATGATCTTCGTCCAATGGCATTGGATGACCTTGGGTTAATACCCACATTGTTGAAATATTTGAACAAAGTAGATGACCGTTCAGATGCCATTATTTTCTTTGATTATAATGAACGGATTCAAAGACTTCATGTTCGATTAGAAGCGGCGATATTCCGTCTTGTTCAAGAAGCGGTTCAAAATGCTTTGAAGCATGCAGAAGCAAGTGAAATAAATGTTGACCTGAGTCTTGATGGTGATAAGATTGTGGTAGCCATTGAAGATAATGGAATTGGATTTGATGTAAATGAACGGAAAGATCAATCATTTGGGTTAATCGGGATGAAAGAACGAGTAGGATTATTAAATGGTACGATTCAGGTTCATTCAACACCGAAAAAGGGTACATATATACTAATCAGAATCCCGATACATGAACAGGAGGGCGTGTAAACGATGTATGCAGCAAAAACTAAAACAAAAATTGTTATAATAGATGACCATCGCTTGTTTCGCGAGGGAGTTAAACGTATTTTAGATATGGAAGACGATTTTGAAGTAATCGCTGAAGGTGATGATGGCGGAGACGCTCTTCGTCTTGTCGAAGACTACAAACCTGATGTGGTTCTAATGGATATTAATATGCCACACGTCAATGGAGTTGAAGCAACCAGACAGCTCATTGATCAGGTTCCAGCAACGAAGGTCATCATTTTATCTATTCATGATGATGAAACGTATGTGACGCATGCTGTTAAAACTGGAGCAGCAGGTTATCTCCTTAAAGAAATGGATGCGAACTCCCTTGTTGAAGCAGTGAAAGTTGTCGCTTCTGGTGGAGCTTACATTCATCCTAAAGTTACGCATAACCTGGTGAATGAATACAGACGTCTTGCAACAGAAGGAAAAAGACCTTCTACGCAAATTGGTTATAAAGAAGTTGAATATCGCAAACCTCTTCATATTCTTACGCGAAGAGAATGCGAAGTCCTACAGCTATTAACAGATGGAAAGAGCAACCGATCAATTGGTGAAGATCTGTTTATTAGTGAGAAGACAGTTAAAAACCATGTATCTAATATTCTTCAAAAGATGAATGTTAATGATCGTACGCAAGCTGTTGTTGAAGCAATTAAAAAAGGTTGGGTAAAGGTGCGCTGAGGCGCATCTTTTTATTTGGCTTTTTTCTTATAGATTGTTGCTATAAGAGTGGGGGAATTTCCGCTCCAGGATGCTCGCTTTCCGCGGGGCGGGACGCTTGAGCCTCCTTCCGCTCCAATTAGCGAAGTGTGGTTCTTTATACATAACTCTTTCAAAAGCAACAATCTTTTAAAAAGAGCTTTTTTATTTGGAGTATAGTTCAGTATAAGGAATGCTTTAATTGATATTGTTAGTAGAAAAGATCACAAAAAAAGAACCTCCGCTTTGGAGGTTCTTTAATCTATACCTTATGCGCGCTTAGCACCAAGGTAACGAGGAGCCCAGTAAGAGTTGTCCATGTCACTGATTGTTACTCCGTAAGAAGAAGAACAGTGAATGAATTGACCGTTACCGATATAAATTCCTGCGTGAGATGGGCCAGATTTGTAAGTTTCAAAGAATACAAGATCACCAACAGATGGAGAAGAAACGCTATCTGTTGCATTCCAGATGCTTGCTACAGTACGTGGGATTGATTCTCCAGATTTGTTAAATACGTATTGTAGGAAACCGCTGCAGTCAAAACCGGATGGTGTAGTTCCTGCCCATACATATGGTACGCCAATATATTGTTTTGCAATTGATACAACAGAAGCGTTAGAAGTTGATGCGCTCTTCACTGAAGAAGATGGCTTTGCAGATGCAGCACCAGAAAGTGCTCCAAATGTGTTTGGCCCAGCTACTCCATCAACACTTAACCCATTTGCACTTTGGAAGTTACGAACAGCTTGTTGTGTAATTGATCCAAAAACACCGTCTACTGAATAGTTGTAATATCCTTTGGATTTAAGTTGGCTTTGAAGATTTGTAACGCTTTGTCCGCGGTCGCCATAGCGAACTGTTCCGCTGTTTGTAGAAGTATAGCTGCTAGATTTAGAAGAAGTAGACCCTGTAAGTGCGCTAACTGTTTGTGGACCTACAACACCATCTACAGAAATTCCAGCATTACGTTGGAAATCACGTACGCCGTCTTCTGTAATTGTTCCGAAATATCCTGTTGCTTTATGGTAGTCAAAATAACCTTTATCGTCTAATACGTTTTGAAGTTCAGTTACGTCAGAGTTGCTCATGCCATTGTATAGGGTACGGTCGCCTAAAGCTGCTTCACTTACGTTTGGTGCTAATAAAAGAGTACCTGCGAGTGTAGTAGTGATTACGACTTTCTTAAACATTATGTAATTCCCCCTGATTTATAAGTTTAAACATTAAATTTTCTCTATCAACAATTGCTAGTCTACATGATTGAGATAACAGAACGATGAATATAAGATTACAATCACGTAACAAAATAATTGCCTAATTTACTAAATGCATCATTTTACGACATTTACATTAAAAAATGTGGGGGATAATGGTTGACAAATATTATCAAAAATATTATAAGCTCCTGTTGGCACATTTAAGAAAATACTCTATCATTAACTTGACTGAGTTTAGAATGAACACAAGCATTTATTAGATTGAAGAGAGGCGTTTTTTATGAAAACAGTAGCGATCGTTACTGATAGTACCGCATATTTACCTGACGACATGCTTTCTGAATATGACATTAGCATGATTCCGCTTAATGTAGTTTTTGGAAATGAATCGTTTTTAGAAGAGAAAGAAATTGGTGTAGACGACTTTTTTGAAAAAATCAGGAGTGAAAATGAGCTCCCCAAAACATCCCAACCATCTATAGGTAGTTTCATAGAGACATACGAGAAATTAGCTGAAACTCATGAAGAAATTATTATGATCACTCTTTCAAGTGGAATAAGTGGCACTTTCCAGTCGGCTTTTTCTGCAGGTGGAATGGTCGAAGGTGTCGATGTGCATGTGTTTGATTCGGAGATTAGTTGCATGGTGCAGGGATTTTATGTACTTGAAGCTGCTCGAATGGCGCAGGAGGGTTACTCGAGTGGTCGTATACTAGAGCGACTCAATGAAATGAAACACCAGGGAATGCATGCTTATTTCTTAGTAAGTGATTTAAGTAACCTCCATAGAGGAGGAAGATTAAATGCAGCACAGCTTGTTGTTGGGAACCTCCTACAGATTAAACCTGTTCTTACATTTGAAGATAAACAAATCGTACCCTATGAAAAAATTAGAACGAGAAAAAAGGCCTTAAACAAAATTCTTTCGTTGTTTGATGAGTCCGCAAAGGATGGCGCGCCTATTAAAGCGACTGTCATTTATGCAAATAACAAAGAAGAAGCCTTACTACTGAAATCTGAATTAGAAGCGAAATATTCGAACGTAGAGATTATCCTAAGCTATTTTGGCCCTGTTATTGCAACACACCTTGGTGAAGGTTCACTTGGGCTTGGATGGTATCGAATATGACTACTGAATTGAGAAGGGGAGCATGCTGATGAGGTTTGCTTCCCTTCAACATAATAATCAAACTGTCCTCATACCTGAGCAACTCTCCCTATCACAAGATCCTTTACCATTTCACCCCATTAGTCACTACACGTCGTTCCCTCTTCAACCAATAGACAATTCTTTCAAGACCAACCTTCAACTTCTACAGGTTCTAAAAGGGAAGCATCTTTTAATAGATGAAATCCCTTTTCCTCTATCAGATATACATGGTCATTATCTCAAGGGATTTATTCATATAGAAGCAGGACTTCAACTTATAAAAGGAAAACTCACTTGCATAAGATGTGGGAGCAACCAGGCATTTTCCCACTTTTCTTGTGCACGATGTGGTAGAAAGGATTGTCAGTACTGTAGAAATTGTATAGTGATGGGGAAAGTTACTTCTTGTTCACCGCTTTATACTGCTTCTATTCCTTTTTTGCCAAAAGAATCCCCTTTCTCATTACAATGGGAAGGAACGTTATCGAGTGGCCAACAAGAAGCTTCTCAAGCTGTCACTCGTGCAATCAAAACGAATCAGGAGCTACTAGTTTGGGCAGTATGTGGTAGTGGAAAAACGGAAGTGTTGTTTCATGGCTTAGAAGTAGCTCTTTCTCAGAATAAAACGGTATGCATTGCAACGCCAAGAACAGATGTTGTTCTTGAATTGTTCCCACGCTTGAAAAAAGCCTTTCCTTCTATAGATATATCAGCTCTTTACGGTGGCAGTTCAAAAGACTCTACACAATTTGTCATTTCAACAACTCATCAGCTAATCAGGTTTAAAGAATTCTTTGACGTCATAATTATTGATGAAGTAGATGCCTTTCCCTATAACAATGATTCATCTCTTCAGTATGCAGTTGAAAAATCACGAAAAAAGAATAGTTCCCTCATTTACTTAACGGCTACCCCTTCAAAGTCAATGATTCAGAATCAGCAATCTATCGTGCGTATTCCATCAAGGTTTCACGGTTTCCCTCTTCCAATTCCATCTTTAACTTGGATTGGGAATTGGAGAAAGAAAATAGAGAAAGAGCTACTCCCTTCAATTTTAATAAAATGGATTAAGAAACAAGTGGAGGATGGAAAGCCCGTATTGCTTTTTCTACCTTCTATTAGCTTAATAGATAAAGTAACACCTTTAATGAACGAATATGTTAAGTGCGAGGGTGTCCATTCTGAAGATGAAGATCGCGTAAATAAAGTGATTCGGTTTCGCAACAATGAACTACCAGTCCTTCTTTCATCAACCATACTAGAACGCGGGATAACCATTAAGAATGTTTCTGTCGCTGTTATCGGTGCTGAAGATAATGTGTTTACAGAAAGTGCGCTAGTTCAGATTGCTGGAAGAGCAGGAAGAAGCAAGGAATTTCCTGGTGGATCTGTGAAGTTCTTTCATTATGGAAAAACAAATGCAATGGTATCAGCAGTACGACATATTAACGGAATGAATCGTGAAGCGGAGGAACGAGGATGGCTCAATTACTGAGGTGTGTCTGGTGTGGAGAAGATTTGACTAGACAGCTATCATGGCGATTCATATTGGGTTTAGCAGCACAACAAGTTATTTGTGAAATTTGTCAGGGTAAGCTCATTCCAATCACAGGTGAACTTTGTTTAACATGCGGTCGCCCACTCTCAAAGTTAAAACCTGAATATATCCACGACCATTATTGCTCCGATTGCATTAGGTGGGGTAATAGTGAATTTGGGGATGTGCTTGAGTCTAATAAGTCGTTTTATGAATACAATGATTTTTTGAAAGACATTCTTGCTCTTTATAAATTTCGTGGTGACGTCGAAGCAGGACGAGTATTCTCAGCTATTTTTAGGGAAGAAATAGAGAAGTCCTATGGGTACGTTGATGGCGTAATCCCCATTCCCTCTAGTGAGGAAAGACTGTATGAAAGAGGCTTTAATCAATGTGAGGTATGGATAGAAGGAACTGAGTTTCTAGAAGATCAGATTTTGTGCCGAATCAACCATGAAGAAAAACAAAGTAAGAAATCAAGAGAAAAACGAATTAAGCGAACCGAGGATATGTTTCAGATCTCTCCAAATGCCACGATTAGAGGCAAGGCTTTTTTACTTATTGATGATTTATATACGACCGGAACGACACTTCACTATGCTGCGAAAACGCTGAAACATGCAGGTGCATCCCACGTATGTTCACTAACCCTATGCCGTAGTTAATGCCTTTGTCGAAACTTTTATAAGAAAACGCCTTCATTCGAGCTAAATCAACAAAAACACCCCTTTGACAGTACTTTAAGCTGGGCGTATAGTTGAAGTATGGCAATGCCATGAAGATTTCTGAAGGGAATGTTGAACAAGATGCAGGGAAAAGTAAAATGGTTTAACAATGAAAAAGGTTTCGGATTTATTGAGAGAGAAGACGGTGACGATGTATTTGTTCACTTTTCTGCAATCAGCGGTGAAGGATTCAAATCATTAGAAGAAGGTCAAACTGTTGAATTCGAAATCGTTGAAGGCGCTCGTGGTCCACAGGCTGCTAACGTAGAAAAAGTATCTTAAATAAAAATTCCAATCAATGAAGCTTCTATCGTCTATGATAGGAGCTTTTTATATGCTTAAAAAAGGTAATAAAAAGTAACTGTGTAAAAATTTGTCGGATAATAGAGGGTTTTGTGAAAAAAACGTAAAAATAATTGTGATTTTTTTAAGTTTATAGAGGGTAACGTGAAGGGTATATCGAATAATATAGTTATAGCATGGAAGGAGGAGTGCCACATGATGAATTTCAACATCCGTGGTGAAAACATTAAGGTTACACCTGCAATGAGAGAATATACTGAGAAGAAGGTAAGTAAACTTGAAAGGTATTTCGATACTCCACCTAACTCTGATGTTCATGTCAATATGAAGGTTTACAACGATCAGCAAATGATCGAAGTAACGATTCCAATGCCTAACCTTCTACTTCGAGCTGAAGAAGAGCATCAAGATATGTATGCAGCAATTGATTTAGTTGTAGAAAAGCTAGAGCGTCAAATTCGCAAGCATAAAACAAAAGTTAACCGCAAATTCCGTCAGGAAGGCAGCGTTAAATATATGTTCCGCGATGAACTCAACCCTACAACAACAAGCGTTGCTGAAGCTGATCTAGATGAAGACGAATTACAGGTAGTGAAAACAAAGCGCTTTACATTCAAGCCAATGGACGTAGAGGAAGCAATTCTTCAAATGGACATGCTTGGTCATAGTTTCTTCGTTTTCTCAAATGCTGTATCTGGAAGCACAGGCGTTGTCTATCGCCGTAAAGATGGGAAATATGGATTAATTGAGCAAGATTAAAGAATAAATGAACAAGGGCAGGGGCTTTCCCCCTGCCCTTTATATATGCTAGTAGCGTTCGTTCTTTTCCTTCATGAATATATTGATAAGGGACTTCGTTTTTTACTTTCTTGTACCTCTAGCAACTAATTGTTAAAATAACTACATAGTATAAAAAATTTAGTTTAGTTAGATATATGATAGCACTCTACTGACAACAAAAGAGGAGCGTTTCTATGAAAGGTTTATTACGTAAGATTATACCGAATGGCAATGAGCGTCAGATAAGCCGTTTGCAAAAGATTGCAGATCAAGTGGAGACTTTTTCAGATGAAATGAAAAAGTTATCAGATGATCAACTCCGCAATAAAACGGACGAATACAAAGAACGAATTGAAAAAGGTGAAAAGCTAGATAAACTATTACCAGAAGTGTATGCCACAGTTCGCGAAGCATCTGAACGTGTTCTTGGTATGCGTCCATTTCCTGTGCAAATTATGGGAGCTGCGGCTCTTCATGAAGGAAACATAGCTGAAATGAAAACTGGTGAAGGTAAAACGCTAAGTGCAACAATGCCCGTATATTTGAATGCTTTAACTGGTAAAGGCGTTCACGTTATTACAGTTAACGAATACCTTGCTAAGCGTGATGCAGAAGAAATGGGTGAGCTTTACCACTTTCTTGGTTTAACTGTTGGGTTAAATGTTAGTGGCCTTTCAAAAGAAGAAAAAGCTGAAGCGTATGCCGCTGATATCACTTACGGAACAAACAATGAATTTGGATTCGATTATCTTCGCGACAATATGGTTCTTTATAAAGAAGAAATGGTTCAGCGTCCGCTTCACTACTCGATCATCGATGAAGTAGACTCCGTTTTAATCGATGAAGCTAGAACGCCACTTATTATTTCTGGTAGTGCTGAAAAGTCAACAACGCTCTACATCCAAGCGAATCAATTCGTTAGGACACTAAAAGAAGAAGAAGACTATAACGTCGATATTAAAACGAAGAACGTTCAGTTAACGGAAGATGGAATTACGAAAGCAGAGAAATTCTTCAACATTGAAAATCTGTACGACTACAAACATGTACAGCTAAATCATCATATTAACCAGGCAATGAAAGCGAATTTCATTATGCAACTGGATATGGATTACGTTGTACAAGAAGAAGAAGTTGTCATTGTTGACTCCTTCACTGGTCGTTTAATGGCTGGCCGCCGTTACAGTGACGGACTTCACCAGGCCATTGAGGCAAAAGAAGGTCTTGTTATTCAACGTGAAAGCATGACGCTTGCTACAATTACATTCCAGAACTATTTTAGAATGTACGACAAACTTTCTGGAATGACAGGTACAGCTAAAACGGAAGAAGAAGAGTTCCGTAACATTTATAATATGAATGTTATTGCTATTCCTACGAACAAACCAATTGCTCGTATGGACTACCCTGATCTTGTATACAAGTCAACGAATGGTAAGTTTCATGCGCTTGCAAGAGAAATTGAAGAGCGTCATCGTAAGGGGCAACCTATTCTAGTTGGTACGGTTGCCGTAGAAACATCAGAATTGATCTCACAATTCTTGAAAAAACGCGGTGTTCCGCATAACATTCTAAATGCAAAAAACCATGCTCGAGAAGCGGAAATCATTGAATCAGCGGGCCAAAAAGGTGCTGTGACGATCGCAACAAACATGGCCGGTCGTGGTACAGATATTAAACTTGGTACTGGTGTACTTGATCTTGGTGGACTGTTTATTCTGGGAACAGAGCGTCATGAAAGTAGACGTATTGATAATCAGCTCCGAGGACGTTCAGGTCGTCAGGGTGACCCGGGTGAATCAAGATTCTATATATCAATGGAAGATGAACTGATGCGTCGCTTCGGTTCAGACAACATGATGAATATGATGGACCGACTTGGTATGGAAGAAGATCAACCGATCGAATCAAAGCTTGTCTCACGAGCAGTTGAATCGGCACAGAAACGAGTAGAAGGTAACAACTACGATGCTCGTAAACAGCTCCTTCAATATGATGATGTTATGAGACAACAGCGTGAAATCATCTATGCACAGCGTGCAGAAGTGCTCGAGTCTGATAACCTACGTGAAATTGTTGAAACAATGCTAACTTCTGTTATTACACGCATTGTTGATGCGCATACAGGTGATGAAGATATTCAGGAAGAATGGGACCATCAGGCAATCATTGACCATGCGAAAGGAATTTTCCTTCAAGAAGGTCAGGTTACTGTAAAAGATATTAAAGGTCTTGATAAAGAGGAAATCGTTGAGTTGCTTGTTGAGAAAATGAAGGTTAACTACGATGAGAAGGAAGAATCATTTGAGCCAGAGCGCATGCGCGAGTTCGAAAAAGTTATCCTTCTTCGAAGCGTTGATCGTAAATGGATGGATCATATTGATGCTATGGATCAGTTGCGTCAGGGAATTCATCTAAGAGCATATGGTCAAAACGATCCTCTTCGTGAGTATCAATTCGAAGGTTATGAAATGTTTGAAGATATGGTTTCGGAGATCGAAGAAGAAGTGGCTACTTATATTATGAAAGCACAGGTTGAAAGCAACCTAAAGCGTGAAAAAGTAGCTGAAGGAAAAGCTGTTAATCCAAAAGAAGAAGGAAGCACTAAGCCAAAACCTGTTAAGAAGAAGCAGGATATTGGACGTAATGATCCTTGTCCTTGCGGAAGTGGTAAGAAATATAAGAACTGTCACGGCAAAGCAGAATAATTTAGAGTAGGTGTTCAACGATGAACACCTGCCTATCCCAACCATAAGGGGAAGTAACCCCCACCTTAAAACGTATTACCAATGCGTTTAGGTGGGGTTCAACTTTGCCGCTAAACGAATCGGTTTTGAAGTGTGCGGAATGAACTTAACCCTTTTCGGAAGGGTTACACGATTCTATGGAAAAAAACGAAGCTGAGGTGTACGCAATGGAAATGCATGAAATTCGTAGCGAACTTAACACAATAGAAACACGATTAAATGATTTTAGGGGGTCTCTTTGACCTCGAAAATAAGAGAGCTCGCATTGATGAATTAGACATACAAATGACAGATCCTGATTTCTGGAATGACCAGAATGCTGCTCAGAAAGTCATTAATGAATCAAATAGCTTGAAAGAAATTGTTAATGAATTTGACTCACTTCAAGAAGGCTATGAAAACCTTGAAGTTTCATATGAACTAGTCAAAGAAGAAAACGATCAGGAACTGTTCGAGGAGCTGGAAGTAGAAATTAAAGATCTGAAGAAAACAGTTAATCAATTCGAATTAACACTTCTCTTAAGTGAAGAGCATGATAAGAATAATGCAATTCTTGAACTTCACCCTGGCGCAGGTGGAACCGAGTCTCAAGACTGGGCATCTATGCTTCTGCGTATGTACACACGCTATGGAGAGAAAAAAGGATTCAAAGTTGAGACGCTTGATTATCTTCCTGGTGATGAAGCAGGAGTGAAGAGTGTAACGCTGAACTTTAAAGGACATAACGCATACGGCTATTTAAAAGCTGAGAAAGGCGTTCATCGTCTTGTTCGAATTTCTCCATTCGATTCAAGTGGGAGACGACATACTTCGTTTGTATCCTGTGAGGTTATGCCTGAATTTAACGATGAAATTGAAATTGATATTCGGACAGAAGATTTAAAAGTCGATACGTATCGTGCAAGTGGTGCTGGTGGACAGCATATTAACACAACTGATTCTGCTGTACGAATTACGCACTTGCCAACAAATGTTGTGGTAAGTTGTCAGGGAGAGCGGTCTCAAATTAAAAACCGTGAACAAGCAATGAAAATGCTGAAAGCTAAACTGTATCAATTGAAAATTGAGGAACAGGAAGCAGAACTTGATGAGATCCGAGGAGAACAAAAGGAGATCGGTTGGGGAAGCCAAATTCGTTCTTATGTTTTTCATCCTTACAGCATGGTGAAAGACCACCGAACAAATGTTGAGGTTGGTAATACTCAGTCGGTAATGGATGGGGACCTTGATCCATTTATTGATGCTTACCTACGTTCACGTTTAAATGAGAATAATTAAAGATCTGAAAGCCTCTGTTTTTAACGGAGGCTTTTTCAATTGCCAAATTAATTTTAAGTGAGATGGGGCAAAGTAAGAAAAGGAAATGGGATAGTGAAATACTCATGAAAAACGTCCAAATTGATGAGGAGAATTCAACACTTCAATCTGATAACGCGCTGCTACAATGCGGTTTACACCCTATCGGACCGGTGATATACTACTGAAGGATTTTGCTGAAAATTCGGCAGTGACGAAAAACATACAATAAGTGAGTGAATGCCTTTATGATTGCAACGTTAGCGAAGTTTACAGCCAAAAGAGTTTCATTATCACACAGAATATTAGAGTACATAAGCGTTATAGTAGGGTCTGCCATTGTTGCGATCGCCTTTAACCTCTTTTTACTACCGAATAGTATTGCCTCAGGTGGCGTAAGCGGAATTAGTACGATTACGAAAGGGGTGTTCGATTGGAAACCTGCATACGTCCAGTGGGCATTTAACATTCCTTTATTTATAAGTGGATTAATCTTTCTTGGTAAGAAATACGGTCCGAAAACCCTTGTGGGTACTCTTTTTCTCCCATTTGTCGTTAAATTGACAGAGAACGTTGAACCAGCTACGACAGATCCGTTACTAGCTGCATTATTCGGCGGTCTTGGAGTAGGACTTGGACTTGGGATCGTTTTTAGAGGGAAAGCGTCTACTGGTGGAACAGATTTAGCTGCACAGATTGTAAACAAATATAGTGGTGTTTCGCTTGGAACATGTGTCTTTATGATTGATGGGATGATTGTCGTCGCATCAGCTTTTGTTTTCAGCCTTGAAGAAGCACTTTATGCACTCATTGCAATGTACTTAACAGGAAAAACCATTGATGTTGTACAACTAGGCTTAGGCTATTCCAAAATGGCTCTCATCATTTCAGATAAAGAGGAAGAGCTTCGTGAAGGGATTATAACAGTGGTCGATCGCGGTGTGACTCGAATATCAGGACAAGGTGGCTACACAAACGATAAGCGCCCGATCTTAATGGTCGTTGTCGCACAAAACGAAGTAACGAAATTAAAGCAACTTGTTAAGGATGTTGACCCTTCTGCATTTGTAATTGTTTCAAATGCAACTGAAGTGTTGGGGGAAGGTTTTAAAAGAGAGTAAGCAGGTAATAGTAATGTAAAAAGATTCATTAGGAGTGGAATAATTGAAAAAGTGGATGAGTATGGTGCTTGGATTGGTTCTTATTTTAGGATTAGCTGCATGTGGTGGCGGTAACGAAAACGGTGAAAATGAAAGCTCTATGAATGAGGAATCCACAAATAACTCTTCAGATAAGACGAGTGAATCTTCTGGAGAATATGATGCTGAAGCAGCACGTGCTACGTATGATGCCAATTGCTTAAGCTGTCATGGTGAGAATTTACAAGGTAAAGTTGGACCTAGTTTAACAGCTGTCGGTTCACGCTACTCAAAAGATGAAATTTTGAACATTATTCAAAACGGCAAAGGGCAAATGCCAGGTAATATCCTTAGAGGCGATACGGAAAAAGAAGAAAACGTAGCAAAATGGCTAGCAGATATGAAATAAGGAACAGTGGGCACTCGCATAGCAGCGCGTGCTTTTTTGTTGATTTTTTATAAGTAGATTTTGTGCATAGAATTTTTTGCTACAAGAGAGGTGGTTGATTTCCACTCCAATCCCCTTTGGAAGGTGGATTATATTTAGAACCAACTCAAGATCAACAATTTAACAGCTATTAGAAAAGAGCTTTAAAATAAGGCTATGTTAGCTCATAGTGTTGATTTCTCGATTTTGGGCTCATTCGAAAGGTCGCCGCAGGGCGTAAATGAGTCAAAAATCAACATTGTTCGTGAACAAAAATTAATGAAGTTTAAATCGAACAAAATGTATAAAGACTGAGATTGTGTAAGTTTCTATGAAATATTAATACATCATTGCAAAAGATGTCATATAGCGCCGAAGCTGAAACAGAAATGTAATAAAAATTTGTCTTAAATTAGCGAATTTGTTTGTTATAATATCTACAGATGTAAAAACAAACACATATTCACTATTCTATTAAACCTACATTCTAAGAGTTTGCATCGAGAATTTAAGCAAGTAGGAAGTGGTACATTTTGATCGAAATGAAAGATATATGGAAGACATACAACAACGGAATAAAAGCTATTAACGGCATTGATATCAAGATTGGGAAAGGCGAGTTTGTTTACATAGTAGGACCAAGTGGAGCCGGTAAATCGACCTTTATGAGAATGATGTATCGGGAAGAAGTGCCTACAAGTGGAACAATCATCATCAATGGAAAAGATGTTGGCAAGATGAAGAATAAACACGTCCCTAAACTTCGTCGCGAAATCGGCGTTGTTTTTCAGGACTTTAAACTTCTTCCAAAGCTAACCGTATATGAAAACGTCGCTTTTGCTCTTGAAGTCATCGAAGAAAGCAAAGCATCAACTCGCAAGCGGGTCATGGAAGTTCTAAGTCTCGTTAATTTGAAGAACAAAGCGAGGTTCTTACCGGATGAGCTATCTGGAGGGGAACAGCAGAGGGTTTCAATAGCAAGAGCGATCGTCAATAATCCTAGCATTCTACTTACAGATGAACCAACTGGTAATCTGGATCCAGAAACGGCGTGGGGGATTATGGATTTATTAGATCAAATTAACAATCGCGGTACGACTGTTATTATGGCAACTCATAATAAAGATATTGTGAATACATTTAGGAAACGTGTTATTGCAATAGATGGTGGTTTAGTAACCCGTGATGAAGCAAGAGGTGAATACGGGTATGAAAATTAAAACGTTTGGTCGGCATGGAAAAGAAGGTTTTAAGAATCTTGGTCGAAATGGCTGGATGACGTTTGCTTCCATATCAGCTGTAACCGTCACCTTACTTCTTGTAGGTGTATGTCTCGCATTACTGCTCAATTTAAATGCCTTTGGAGATCAACTTGAAAGCGACGTTGAAATAAGCGCGTTTATTGATATTACAGCTAACCAAGGACAACAGGACGAATTGAAAAGCAAGATTGAAAACATTTCAGAGGTTGAATCAGCTACCTTCCAATCGAAAGAAGAAGGGCTTGATCAATTAATTAATAATCTTGGCGATGAAGGCGAAGTTTTTGAATCATTAAGAGATGAAAATCCATTGAGCGATGCTTTTCTTGTCAAAACAAAAGATCCTCAAGACGTCAATAAAGTCGCTGAAGAAATTGAACAGCTAGAGTATGTACAGAACGTGGAGTTCGCAGAAGATACCGTCAATAAACTATTTAAAGTTTTGGAAATCGCACGTAATGTTGGACTGGCACTCGTAATTGGATTACTATTTACAGCTATGTTCCTCATTTCAAATACTATTAAACTTACAATTGTTGCTAGAAGCCATGAAATTGAAATTATGAAATTAGTAGGTGCAACAAATTGGTTTATTCGTTGGCCTTTTCTAATAGAAGGCATATTAATTGGGATTCTTGGTGCACTCATACCAATCGGTTTGTTAATATACGGTTACTATTATTTAATAGAATTGATTGCAAACCGTTTTCCAACTTTTATTATCGACTTATTACCAGTAACACCTTTTGTGTATCAACTATCAGGACTTCTAGTTGTCCTGGGAGTTATCATCGGGGTCTGGGGAAGCCTTACGTCAATGCGTAAGTTCTTGAAAGTTTAATGAAAACTACTAGATAAATAGATTCATCTATTTCGGGGGAGGAACAAAGATTGAAGCGTAAAATGATCGCAACTGCACTAACATTAACTCTAGGATTGAGCGGACTATCAGCAGCAGTTCCACAAACTACGATCGCAGCAAGTCTTGATGAGCAATTAAATGATGTGAAAAATAAGCAGTCAAAAAATGAGCAGGAGCTTAAAGAGAAAGAGTCTGAGCTTGCTGATGTGAAGGCAGAGCAACAAGATGTTCGTTCTCAAATTGAACGACTTGATAAAGAAGTAGCTGAAACAGACGATAAGATTTCAACAAAAGAAAATGAAATCCAAAAGACTAATGAACAAATCGATGAGCTTAAAGAAGAAATTGCTGTCCTTGAAGATCGCATTGCTGAAAGAGACAAGCTATTGAAGGATCGCGTTCGTTCCATGCAGCAGAACGGTGGAGGAACTGTTGACTACATGGAAGTATTACTTGGATCAAAAGACTTTGGAGATCTAGTTGAACGTGTTCTTGCTCTTAATACAATTGCAGATCAAGATAAAAAGATTCTTGAAGAGCACAAAGCGGACAAGCTTGCTGTAGAAGAGAAGAAAGCGGAAGTCGAAGATAAGCTAGCATCACTACAAGATAAAAAAGCTGAACTAGAAGAGCTTAAAAAAGAACTTGATGCTAAAAAGGCTGAAAAAGATAAGCTTATGAAGTCTCTTGAAGAAGAAGAAGGCGAGCTTCATAATCACATGATGGATTTAAACGAAAGTGCTGAGCTTTTAGAAGCACAAGAGAAAGCTGTTCAGCAAGAGATTAAACGTGCTGAAGAAGCAGCTCGTAAAGCAGAAGCAGAACGTAAAGCCGCAGCTAAAGCAGCTAAAGAGAAGGCAGCAGCCGAAGCGGCAGCAGCAAAAAAATCTAAGAAATCTTCTAGCTCGAATGAAAGCAGCTCACAATCTTCACCAGCACCGGCACCTGCTCCAGAACCATCTGGCAGTGCAATCTTCTCAAAACCAGCAGCTGGTCCAATCACATCTGGATTTGGAAGCCGTTGGGGTAGAATGCATGAAGGAATTGATATTGCACAAGGTGGGGCTAACCCTGTATCAGCGGCTGCTGCAGGTACAGTACTAAGATCATATAAATCTTCATCATATGGAAATGTTGTGTTCTTAACGCATAGCATTAACGGTCAAATGTATACAACTGTTTATGCTCATTTGAGAAATCGTGCTGTGTCTACTGGCCAATCAGTAAGTGCAGGTCAATATCTTGGAACAATGGGTAACTCAGGTCATTCAACAGGTCAGCATTTGCATTTTGAAATCCATAAAGGTGGATGGAATGCAAGCAAGTCTAATGCCGTTAACCCAATGAACTACCTCCGTTAATCTCGAGACGGTTAATGACTGTTCTGTCCCTGTCACAATCTGAGATGGAAACATAATGAAAACAACTGAATCATATAGTACAATAAGATGAAAAGGCATCGCATCGTTATGATGGGGTGCCTTTTCCTTCAAATCAGAAGAGGTGAGTACATTGAAGATACAGGGGAAAGTTGTCGCGTTACTCGTCGTGATTGCCTTACTCGTGGGTTCGGGTGGTACATATGCGGCTTTCGCACTCTTTCAGGACGAGTCTCAAGGAAGTGAACAGTCGATGACACTTGGCTCAGGAAATGACATTGAGTCAGAGGAACTTTCGAAAATAAATAAAACGTATGAGCTGATTACTGATCGCTATGTGAAAGATGTCGATCAAAAAGATCTTCTAGATGGGGCTATTAAAGGAATGATTGATACACTCGATGATCCTTATTCCGTTTATATGGATCCAAAGACAGCAGAACAGTTTAGCCAATCACTTGGATCCTCGTTTGAAGGTATTGGTGCAGAGGTTAATATGGATGATGGTCGAGTGACGATCGTGTCACCTTATAAAGACTCTCCGGCTGAAAAGGCAGGTCTTCGTCCAAACGATAAAATTATGACGATTGACGGTGAAAGTACAGAGGGACTTGATCTGTATGATGCTGTCTTGAAAATTCGCGGTGAAAAAGGGACGGTTGTGAAGCTTGGTGTCCAACGTCCAGGTGTTTCTGAAGTAATGGAAGTGAAGGTGACAAGAGACGAGATACCAATTGAGACCGTATATGCGGATACGGTTGAGAAAAATGGCAAGAAAATTGGAGTTCTCCAGGTTACTTCTTTCTCAGAAAATACAGCGAAAAGCTTTTCCAAAGAACTTAAAAAACTTGAAAATGAAGGAATCGATGGACTAGTACTTGATGTTCGTAATAATCCCGGCGGACTCTTAAACGTTGTTTCTGATATGGCTGAAGAGATTATTCCTAGTGATAAACCATATGTTCAAATTGAAGATCGTCAGGGAGAGAAACAGCGTTCTGTCTCTTCATTAGAAAAGAAAAAAGATTATCCGATCGTTGGTTTGATTGATCGTGGGAGTGCATCTGCAGCTGAAATTCTAGCAGGCGCTCTTAAAGAGGCTGGTGGATATGATCTTGTTGGAGAGAAATCGTTCGGTAAGGGGACGGTTCAAACAACTGTAGATTTAGGTGATGGAAGTAATATTAAGCTCACCATGTTCAAGTGGCTCACACCAGATGGGAATTGGATTCATAAAAAAGGAATTGAACCAACTGTAGAAGCTGAACAGCCAGCTTATTTCTACGTAAATCCTTTGTCAGCAGAGAAAACTCTGGAGTTTGACCAAAACAATAAACAGGTGGAATCAGCACAAGTGATGTTAAAAGGTCTTGGGTTTGAACCTGGACGAACGGACGGCTATTATAGTGACAAAACAGTTACTGCAGTAAAAGCATTCCAGCGCTCAAACAATATGAATGTATCTGGAAAAATTGATGAGAAGACTGCACAGAAACTTCAAGAAAATATCGTAGATTCAATTCGTAATTCTGATAACGATGTTCAGCTTGAAACAGCTGTAGAACTTCTTGCTAAATAATTCCAAGAAGGAAACAAACTGTTGATGTCGAAGCTATTCCGCAGGAAATCCTGCGGAATTTTTTTCTGACAGGGGCAAAAGCATGGAGGAATATAAAATGGACAATATTGGTCTTTCCATACTAAAAGGGATAATCAGCTTATTTTTACATCCTTTAACGTATATCACGCTAATTGGGGCATTCATTCTTGGGCTCTCACGGGTAAAGCGAGATCGTCGAGATTTTCATACGCGCGTTCACGATGCTCTCGACGATGTGGCGTTTGCTATCGTACCAGGAATAATAGCGGGAGCAGCATTTATGATAGTTAATATGTTTCTCGGTATTACACTACCATTCAGTAGTACGATAGCTATAAGTATCGCTGCTTTTTTACTTCTTGTTACAGGACAAATTCGATTTCTTTCCCCAGCATTTACGTTTATCTTACCTGTTGTAGCTGCATTATTTTATACACCAATTGATTTTGGAAGCGAACGATTAAATTCGTTCCAAGAGGGTATAGGTTCAACGTCAATGACAGCCGTTGTCCTTTTAGTTGGTTTTCTGGTGTTGATGGAAGGTTTACTCATCTCTAGGAATGCTGTCAGTCAGACATCTCCAAGGTTGGTTGAAAGTAAACGTGGCAAGCTTGTGGGAGGTCATGAGGTTCAAAGACTTTGGCTCATTCCACTCTTTCTTTTTCTTCCTGTCGGCAATGTCGAGGCATTCTCATGGTGGCCTCTTTTAAATTTTGGAGATCAGACCTATTCTTTTATTCTTCTACCACTACCAATAGGTTTTCAGAAGCTCATTCACCATGCTCTCCCTGTTCCTGAACTTAAGAGAAATGGAAGGCAGGTACTACTTCTAGGTGTAGGTGCTGTGGTTATCGGACTAGTAAGTTACTTTATGAATAATGAATGGCTTGCATTGATTATGTTGGGTGTTGTTGTTGTTATGAGAGCAACGATCCTCCTTCTTCATCGCGGAAAGAATAAGGCAGCTTATTTTAACGAACGAAATGAAGGACTAGTCATTCTAGGCATTCTACCTGAGTCTCCAGCAGACCATATGAATTTACAAGTTGGTGAAGTAATTTCAAAAGTGAACGGAATTCCACTAGGAAAAGGAACTGACTTTTATACAGCACTTCAAAGAAATGCAGCACATTGCAAATTAGAGGTGCTCGATTTTAATGGTGAAGTAAGGTTTGAACAAAAAGCGTTGTATCATAACGAACACCATGAGCTAGGGTTGTTGTTTGTAAAAGAACACCGCCTACATGATATAGAAGAAGCTCAATAACTTATAAAAGAAGGCTAATCTATAGCCTTCTTTTATATTGCTTTTCTTAAAAAAGTTTGAAGCTTTTAGAATAATTTTTGACAATTTCACACTTAGCAGATTGGAGCGGAA
>NZ_JAFKOI010000179.1 GCF_017303315.1 Bacillus sp. NTK071 | reverse complement strand
TTGGTGCCTCTTCCTATGGTCCTTAATCCCATGTCTCTTTGTATTTTCATAGACCGTTAGTAGAAGTTCATATATTGCTTTTATGCCCGAGCACAACGCGGATTCTAAGTAAGGAAAGAACCCTTTAATTAGATCCATGGCCTTGTATTCGGATATCTCTTTTTGATGGTTTTGATACAAATAATACCGACACTGAAACATTGTCATGGAAGAAAGAAGAATTCTG
>NZ_JAFKOI010000178.1 GCF_017303315.1 Bacillus sp. NTK071 | reverse complement strand
GGATGGGATCTCAACTGGAAAAATATTGAACAAACCATAACAGAACGATCATTTCATACTCTATGTTTCCATTAGCTTGACGGCTATGGTACCTGTCCCTGTGTCCCCATGCTTTCTGAGGAGACTGATGCCGTGCCCGCGGAAAGCGAAGTATGTTGGCGAAGCGGTTGTTTCCTATCTGTAAATTACGAAAGACCCGATCTGATTCAAATGAATTGTTCGGGTCTT
>NZ_JAFKOI010000177.1 GCF_017303315.1 Bacillus sp. NTK071 | reverse complement strand
CGGCTTCGGTCAGCTTGCGGGTCTCATCGATGACGGTGATCGAATACGACGTGCCCATCGCGCGCCCGACAAGATTGTGCACCGACGGTTCGCGGTTGCAGGCGGCGAAGGCCAGCGGCAGCGCGAAGGCGGGTCCGACAACAGAGCGACGGGAAAATTTGGGCAGATCGGACAATTGTTGACCTCTTCTGGGTTTGCACGCTCACCAGAGCAAGACGTGCGGCTTGTCCGTGACATTCGGGGTCAGTTC
>NZ_JAFKOI010000176.1 GCF_017303315.1 Bacillus sp. NTK071 | reverse complement strand
AAAGCGTGTGTTGCGGCTGGGTATGTGTTTATTTCCAGTGTTATCGATCACTTCCATTGGCGGGATCGTCGCTCATGAATGTGGGCATTTCTCGCAGTCCCTCGGGATGAAGATGCAATCCCTGGTCCATGGCATTTCCAATTGGTTTCATTGTTCTTTCTATGCGATGACATTGGAGCGTCTCAAGATACGGCAAAAGCTTCGCCTCGATGATGATGCGGGGATATTTGATCGAATTGAGGGGATTGCG
>NZ_JAFKOI010000175.1 GCF_017303315.1 Bacillus sp. NTK071 | reverse complement strand
CACCAAGACGATCCTTGCCGCCGGGGCCGGTATCGTCGCCCTGCCCGCGATCACCGAAACGCCGGGCATCGATCTGGGTCCTGCCCCCCGCCCCGAGGACGTGGCCGATGCCTTTGCCCGGATCGTCGCGCAGCCCGGTGCCGAAAAGCTGGAGGCGGCATGGGCGCAAACGCAGAAATTCGTCGCGATGGCGGGCAACAGGCGCGGCTGATCCGGCTGGATCGCGCCTGTCGCCGCGCTAGATCGCGCG
>NZ_JAFKOI010000174.1 GCF_017303315.1 Bacillus sp. NTK071 | reverse complement strand
CGGGCCACGACTATGCCGCCGCGAATCTGACCTTCGCCGCGAAATACGCGCCCGATGCTGATGCGCTCGCCGCGCGGCAGGCCGAATTGCCCGTTCTGGCCGAGAAAAAACTGCCCACAACCGGCACCACCCTTGAAAGTGAGCGGCTTCTGAACCCATATTTGCGCTGTCACCTCTCAAAGGTGGCCGAGGCGGCTGGCGTTCCCGGTGCCTCTGCACGCGAAGTTCTGGCCGCGATCCGGCGGCAGAAA
>NZ_JAFKOI010000173.1 GCF_017303315.1 Bacillus sp. NTK071 | reverse complement strand
AGCATCGACGGCCCGAGCGCCGCGCTGGCCGTGGACGGCCAGACGCTGTCGATCCCGGTGGACGGTTTGAAAACCGGCGACACGGCCCTGCTGTCGCTGCGCCCCGAACGGATCGAGATCCGCGCACCCGGCGCCGAGGGGATCGACGCCACCGTGACCGAGGCCGAGTTCATGGGGTCGACGGTGCTCTACCGCATGAAGACCGCCACCGACCGCACGCTGATGGTGCAGGCTCTGGCCGACCGCGCGCC
>NZ_JAFKOI010000172.1 GCF_017303315.1 Bacillus sp. NTK071 | reverse complement strand
CATTGTTGGTCTTGGATCGAGGGTCGACGGCGTCCCCCGCGAGACCGGATTCGATATCACCGCGGCTAGCGAGGTTGGCGTCATCCTGTCCTTGGCCACCTCCTAGTCCGACCTGCGTGCTCGCCTGGGGCGTATCGTCATCGGCTATAACCGCTCCAAAGAGCCAGTCAGCGCCGAGGATCTGCACGCCGCCGGATCGATGGCCGTCATTCTTAAAGACGCCCTCAAGCCAAACCTATTACAAACTACCG
>NZ_JAFKOI010000171.1 GCF_017303315.1 Bacillus sp. NTK071 | reverse complement strand
AGACAAGGGCCATCATCGCGCCCTTGTTCGGCGTCTCGTTCGTCGCCGGGGGCGCGGCCCGGCGACCGGTGCGGGGTGCGAGCGTTGAGCTGGCCATCAGACCAGAGCCTGTTCCGCGGCCTTGCATTCCTTGATGCAATTTGCCTCGTCCTTGCGAGAGTGCGCCGTTTCGGCGGCCTCGTAGTGCTTGAGGGCGGCTGCCTTTTTTGCGCTGTCCGGAGCCTTGTTCCAGGCGGCCATGACGGTGACCA
>NZ_JAFKOI010000170.1 GCF_017303315.1 Bacillus sp. NTK071 | reverse complement strand
CCTTCCAGCCGCGAATCGACGTCGTGTAATCGATTGCATCGCAGGACATGCTCCATGGCAAGCCTTGACTTTGCGCGCGCGCTGGCGTCCCCCAATGCGTCATGAACAAAAACATCCGCATCGCCGACGTGGCCCGCGCGGCAGGCGTCTCGACCGCGACGGTCAGCCGCACGCTGTCGAACCCGGCGGTCGTTGGGGTGGAGACGCGCGCAAGGGTGATGGCCGCGGTCGAGGCGACAGGCTACCGCGTC
>NZ_JAFKOI010000016.1 GCF_017303315.1 Bacillus sp. NTK071 | reverse complement strand
AGCGGTTGTTTCCTATCTGTAAATTACGAAAGACCCGATCTGATTCAAATGAATTGTTCGGGTCTTTCTCATGGTTATTTACTTATGTCCCAGCCTCTTAATCATTACACTAATTTCGTTGTCCAATCTTCACAATTCCACACGTCTGTTGCAATATCTTGATAGAATTCAGGCTCGTGAGAAATGATTATGACGCTTCCTTTATATTCATTTAGAGCACGCTTGAGTTCCGCTTTTGCTTCGACATCAAGGTGGTTTGTAGGTTCATCAAATACAAGCAGGTTCGATTCAGTATTCATTAGTTTACAAAGTCGGAGCTTCGCTTTTTCACCACCACTTAATACGTCAACTTTGCTCTCAATGTGTTTCGTGGTTAAGCCGCATTTGGATAGCGCTGCCCGTATTTGAGCCTGGCTATAATGAGGGAATTCTCTCCACAGTTCTTCAATACACGTATTGGACGTTCTTGTTTTAATCTCCTGTTCAAAGTAACCAGTATAAAGATAGTCACCAAGCTCAACAGATCCGCTAATTGGTTGGATTTCGCCAAGAATACTGCGAAGAAGAGTAGTTTTACCAATACCGTTCGCACCCATAAGAGCGACTTTTTGTCCTCGTTCCATAGAAAGGTTCAGTGGTCGAGATAGAGGCTCGTCATAGCCTATAACAAGATCTTTTGTTTCAAAAATGAGCTTACCTGAAGCGCGAGCTTGCTTAAAGTGGAACTCTGGCTTCGGTTTTTCTTTAGCAATCTCGATAACATCCATCTTATCTAGTTTCTTTTGTCTCGACATGGCCATATTCCGTGTTGCTACACGAGCTTTATTTCTTGCAACAAAGTCTTTTAGTTGAGAAATTTCCTGTTGCTGCTTTTTGAATGCAGCTTCAACTTGCTGCTTCTTCACTTCATAAACAGAAAGGAAGTTATCATAGTCTCCAACATATCTCGTCAGCTCTTGATTCTCCATATGGTAAATCAAGTTAATGACGCTATTTAGAAATGGAATATCATGAGAGATTAAGATAAAGGCATTTTCATATTCCTGTAAATAGCGTCTAAGCCAAACGATATGTTGCTCATCAAGATAGTTTGTCGGCTCATCGAGAAGTAGAATATCAGGTTTTTCAAGAAGGAGCTTAGCAAGAAGCACTTTTGTTCTTTGACCACCACTTAAATCTTGCACATCTTTTTCAAGACCGATCTCATCTAGTCCAAGACCTCGTGCAATTTCCTCAACTTTTGCATCAATCACGTAGAAATCATTGTTTGCTAGCATATCCTGCATTGTCCCGGTTTCTTCTAGAAGTTTCTCAAGCTCTTCTGGTGAAGCTTCGCCCATTTTAGCAAACAGTTCATTCATTTCCGATTCGTAATCAAACAGGTACTGAAAAGCACCCTTTAGTGCATCTCGTATCGTCATACCACGTTCAAGAACAGTGTGCTGATCTAGATAACCTACTCTCACATTTTTAGACCATTCAACAGAACCTTCATCGGGTTCAAGCTTACCTGTAATGATATTCATGAAGGTAGACTTTCCTTCACCGTTGGCTCCAACTAGTCCAATATGCTCGCCCTTTAGAAGGCGAAATGATACATCGTCAAATATGGCACGGTCACCGAATCCGTGCGTAAGGTTTTTCACGGTTAATATACTCATAGGAAAACACCCTTTGTTTGTTGTTTAGCAATCCTCATTGATTATATCTGACTACAGAGCTTGATGAAAGTCACTGAGAGTGGAAAACACTGAGAATTTCATTTTTGTAGTAAAAAAGACACGAATTAATGATTGATAAGCCAATAGTCCTAAGGGAAATAGAGGAACAATTACATCGTGTTTCTAACCACTTAATAGTGTACGTTTAAGCTAGAAGGAGCCTTAGAATAATTTGGCTATAAACTAGGGGAGGGAAATAACAATTAACACCACAAGAAAACGCATTTATGGAACCGTTGGTCTAATGCTTGTTATGTCACTTGTTGTTATGTATTTTTCGATTACACCATCTTTTGCTGATGGATCTGGGACAGCAGCATCGCCTTACTCAGTTGATCAAGCCATTGCCAATCAAGGAAGTTCTGGAGTTGCAGTGGAAGGCTATATTGTCGGTAAGCCAGAGTCTTCATCTTCTATTCAAACTAGTAATTTCTCAGATGATTATGCAATAGCTATTGCAGATCAAGCAAATGAGACAAATGTGAGTAATATGTTATTTGTTCAAGTACCATCTTCTTTCAGATCATCCTATGGATTAAAGAGCAATCCTGAATTACTTGGTAAAATGATTAAAATAAATGGATCGCTTACAGATTATTTTGCACATCCTGGGATGAAAAGCGTTTCCGCAATGGATTTGAATGGAAGTGGAAGCGGAGATGGCGATAGTTCAGGGAATGATGGAACTTCTCCTTATGATAATACTTATTACCAATCAGCAATGGGCAAGACTGGGAGTTCTCTTAAAGCTGAGTTGCATATGATCATTGATGATCACACTGAGCTTTCCTATAGTAATGTTTGGGACGCATTACGTGTAACTGATGAAGATCCTTCAAACCCTAATAATGTTATTCTTCTTTATAGTGGTAGGTCTCAGAGTAAATATGAAAACGGTGGGAATGTCGACGACTGGAATCGTGAGCATGTTTGGGCAAAGTCTCATGGTGATTTTGGTACAGCAATGGGTCCAGGGACAGATGTTCATCATTTAAGACCAACTGATGTGTCAGTGAATGGCACTCGTGGAAATCTTGATTTCGACAACGGTGGATCTCCTCAACCTGAAGCACCTGGTAACTATTATGATAGTGATTCATGGGAACCACGTGATAGCGTAAAAGGTGATGTAGCGAGAATGATCTTCTACATGGCAGTTCGTTACGAAGGCGACAGCGGAGAAGTGGATCTTGAAGTGAACGATCTTGTGAATAATGGCTCAGCACCTTATATAGGCAAAGTATCAGTTCTGAAAGCATGGAATGAAATGGACCCTGTTGATTCGTTTGAAGAAAACCGGAACAATGTTATTTATGATCAATATCAGCACAACCGCAATCCGTTTATCGATCACCCTGAATGGGTTGAAGCGATCTGGTAATCAAAAGCACCTGTCTCCAATGGGGACAGGTGCTTTCTCTATAAATCTCTCATTAATCGTTTTGCGATTTGCTCATAGTGGTCCTTCGTAATACCAGGAGCGAATTCTTCTGGGAGATCATCAAGGTCAGGAATGGCAGCGCCTTTAGGTACCCCATCAATCACACGAAGCCTCTCACCATTCTCTGGATTAGTTCCTTTCCATATTTGTTTAATTCCTTGATAATCTTCATTGCTCCACGTATAAAGGACATTGTTTAACCCACGCTCCTCAAATTTGCGGGCATAATCAAAGCTTGAATTATCCAGACTCGGAATTGGGAGCATCTTGGTTAAGTCGGTACCTGTTGCAATTTCAATCGCTTTTGCATATGCAAGGACATGGGTACCACCACGGACGAGTAAATAACCGATCATTTCTCGTGCAGTCGGGTGATCGGTCATTTCGTAGACTCTCATTTTGTGAGTCCTTGCTCCAACTTCAAGGAAGAAGTTATGAAGTAGGTCTAACACGAGATTTCCACTACTGAAAATATAGTCCCCACGCCATGAATTTCCCATCGAATCAGCGCCGAGGGCAGTTTGAGCGGTAGCGACAAACTGCGCTGTATTCCTCATATCCTTAGCATTTTGAAGAGGGGTTAAATCTGGCGGGGCTGGAAAGGAACTCTCTTTTGTTAATAGGTTAATTGCAGTTGTAACAAGTTCAACATGACCAAACTCTTCCGCTGTGATGCTTGTGACTAAATCGTAGAACGGTTTCAGCTTCTTTTTCTCCCTAAAGCTAAATGATTGAAACATATAGTTGTTTAAGGTCGACATTTCCCCGAAGCGTCCTCCAAGCAGATCCTGAACGGCGGCTGCCGCATTTGCATCTCCATACTCAGGAATGGGGAGTTCGATTAACTGTTTATTAATCCTTTTAAACATAATGAGCTAGCCTCCCGTCTGAACTAATTAGGAAATACCCAGACGATTTGTTGGATTCGAACGAAGAATGGTGTTTCGTTAATCTGAATAACAATATGATCTGGCATAACCGTTTGCAATGTTCCACGGAGCGAGCCTTTCGTCGTTTCGACTGTAATCATTTCTCCCTCGATAGATTTGAGTGTCTTATACACATAAGGATCAACTGAACTAATCAGCTGAGGCTGTTGTTCATTCACCTCACCGCACTCCTTTCCTTACTAAATCGTTCACTTTATCAAAATACGCTTATGAGAGGTTGTCATAGTCCATAAGAATAATGTGGGGAAAATGTTTCATAGGAATCGAAGTGAATGAAGAGAAATAATAAAAAAACCAGCCTTATATGAAGGCTGGTTGTAGAGTCTTATGGGTTTGTTGTCCAAAGTCCTGCTGATTTAATGAAGACGCGTTTATTTAACTTAAGCTGTGCTACGATAAATTCTGCCATATCTTCTGGCTGAAGCATATTGTCCTGAGTGCCATCAGTTAGGTTGTTCTCTACAGCTAAATCAGTAGACACAGTACTAGGAGTTAAAGCACTAACACGAATATCGTGCTTTCTTACTTCTTGAGCTAGTGATTCTGTTAAGCCAAGTAAACCGAACTTGGAAGCACTATATGCACTAGTAACTGGGGCACCTTTTTGACCAGCAGTGGATGAAATATTAATAATGTCTCCTGATTTACGTTCAATCATATCTGGAAGTACTGCTCGGGTTACATAGTAAGCTCCAAGCAAGTTAACCTGAATGATTTTCTCCCAATCTTCAATATCAAGATCCATGAACCCGCCAAATTTCGCAATTCCTGCGTTATTAATGAGAATATCTGTTTCGCCAAGCTCTTCCTTAATACGAGCTACTGCAGTAGTTACTTCTTCATTAGATGAAACATCGGCTACTGCGTACGATGCTTTTACACCTTCTGCTTCGATTTCCTTGGCAACGTTGTGAAGTGTTTCCTCTGTACGTGCAATCATGCCAATATTTACGCCTTCTTTTGCAAGTGCAATAGCTGCAGCTCGACCAATTCCTCTAGCAGCACCTGTGATGAGAGCAGTTTTACCTTTAAGAGCGACCATGTTGTTTCCTCCTTTGATAACGATCATTTCCACTGAACATTTTATCTGGATATTGTAAATCAGAAAAGTAATATGCTTCACTGTCCTGTTAGGTATGATAAAATAAAACAGTCTGATTATTCAAAAATGAATAGATTATCCTTGCATATAGACAATGTTCTCTAATTTCGACGGAATAATATTCAAAAATGAATAAATAAACGAGGTGATTAAATGTCAGAGTGGAATGAGTATAAAGCCATTTTTCATTCACTCCAAGAAGATATTCTCGTCACAGACCCTAAAGGAACGATCGTTAAAGTGAGTGAAGGAACTGGCATGGTCTATGGCGTTAGGGCTGATGAATTAATAGGAAGATCTGTATATGAGCTAGAGAAAGAGGGATTGTTTACTCCTTTGGCAACGCCGATGGTCATGAAATCTAAAAAACGAGTTACCTTTGTCCAAACGGGACCTGAAGGAAAAAAACTTCTGGTGACAGGTTTGCCTGTTTTTGATGAAGGCGGTCAGCTAGTTAGGATTGTAAGTTATTCACATGATATTACAGAACTAATGGAAATTAAATCGGGAATGGAAGAAATGTCCATTGAGATGGAGCGTGTAAGAAGTGAGCTAGAGCGTCTTAAACTACAACAGGAGGAAACCGGAATTGTTGCAAAAAGTGAAGCGATGAGAAAAGTGATGGCGACAGCTAAGCAAGTTGCAGGTGTCGATGTTAACGTGTTGCTTCTTGGCGAATCAGGTGTAGGGAAGACAGAGATGGCAAGGTACATTCATCACAAAAGTGATCGAAGAAATGGCCCATTTATAGAAGTCAATTGTGGTGCGATTCCTGAAGCGCTTTTTGAAGCTGAATTGTTTGGATATGAAGATGGTTCCTTTACAGGCGCGAGGAAAGGGGGGCGTATGGGACTTGCAGAGATGGCGTCTTCAGGTACGTTGTTTCTTGATGAAGTTGGTGAGTTATCATTACAAAACCAAGTAAAAGTACTGAAACTTATTCAAGAAAAACGCTTCTATCGACTAGGGGGAAGAAAAGAAATACAGTCAGATTTTCGGTTACTCAGTGCCACGAATCGAGACTTGGATCAATCTGTTATTGAGAAAACCTTCCGTGAGGATTTGTTTTTTAGACTAAATGTAGTACCTTTAATTATTCCCCCTCTTAAAGAGAGAAAAGATGATATCCTTCCATTGATTCAGTCATTTCTAGACCGTTTTTGTGAACAGTATAAGCGAAAACGAATTCTTGATAAATTTGTTCTTCATGAGTTGAGTCAATATGAATGGAGAGGAAACGTTCGTGAGCTTATGAATTTAATAGAGCGTTTGGTCGTTACGTCAGATGCATTCACTATACAGGCATCCGATTTGCCTATTAACTATAGACTACAAGATGAAGGTTATTCAGAAATGAATAATTTTAGTGAAACTTTACAAGAGTCCTTAGAAAAAGTGGAGAAAGAACGTCTTCAAATTGCAAAGCGACAATTTAGGACAACAACTAAGATAGCGGCAGCACTGGGGTTAAGTCAACCTACTGTAGTTAGAAAACTTAAAAAATACAGAATTTAATAAATTTGGCACGATACTTGCATATTAAAAGAAGCAAAGAATGAAAAATGTTCTTGCTTCTTTTCTAATTTATATGCAAGAATATGAATTATTATAAAAGTTGAAGGAGAGTGAAAAATGGAAGTAAAACAAGAAAAGTCGTATTCCGTTGACAGTGCGAAGCAACAGGGGAAAGGATCTTATTCCTCGAGTGCTTATGCGTGGTTTATCATTCCATCATTGATTGGTATTCTCTTATTTCTAGTGCCTATTCCATTTAACGGCAAAATTACAATTGGCGTGGGGATTATGGCAGAATCCATTCAAAGTGCTCTTAATCCTGTATTACCAGGATTTATGACAGCTGTACTTATTATTTCTGCTATTATTCCAATTATCGCTAAACTTTTCGAACCAAAAGGTATTATGTTACGTCCATTCCTTAAACAATTATTCTATGTTAATTGGTTCTGGATTGGTACTAGATTACTAGGGGCACTCTTTGCGGTCATGACCTTGCTTAAATTCGGACCTGAATTCATTATTTCTGATGTCTCAGGTGGGACGATGCTTTATGCTCTCGTTCCTGTCCTTGCTGCATGGTTCCTATTCGCTGGTCTACTAATGCCTCTGTTGCTTGAATTCGGTCTTATGGACTTCTTTGGAACTGCACTGCGTAAGGTGATGCGTCCATTATTTAAGTTGCCAGGTCGTTCCTCTATTGATGCCCTTGCTTCATGGATGGGAGCAGGAACAGTAGGTGTTTTGATTACGACAAAACAGTATGAAGAAGGTTATTACACTAAAAGAGAAGCGGCTGTTATTGCTACGAATTTCTCAATTAATTCAATCGCATTCAGTCTAGTTGTTATCAGTTTCATAGGTCTTGAAGACATGTTTGTTCCATTCTATTTCACCGTAGTCGTTGCTGGTCTAACAGCTGCAATCATTTGTCCTAGAATTCCACCGCTATCTAGAAAAGCGGATACTTATTACGAGGGTACTGGGAAACAAATTTCAGAGGACGTCCCAGAAGGTGTCTCAAGCTTTAAATGGGGCATGGAGAAAGCACTTGAGAAATCTTCTGAAGTAAAAAGTGTTAAGCATGTGGCAACTCAGGGAGTAAATACAGTTCTTGATATTTACTTTGCCCTAATTCCACTTGTTATGGCTCTCGGAACAATTGCGCTAATTATTGCTGAATTTACTCCTTTCTTTACTTACTTGTCCATGCCAATCGTTCCGATTCTAGAATTAATGCAAATTCCTGAGGCTACTGCAGCTGCACCTGCAATGTTAGTTGGTTTTGCAGATATGTTCTTGCCGGCTGTTATTGGAACTGGAATTGAAAGCGAACTAACCCGTTTTGTTATTGCAGCTGTTTCCTTAACACAATTAATCTATATGTCTGAAATTGGTATTCTACTAGTAAAGTCCAAAATTCCAATCTCTGTACTTGAACTAGCTATTATTTTCTTGCAACGCACAGTTATTACTTTACCAATCATTGTAGTTATGGCTCATTTCTTTATCTAAAAGTAGAAATTCAAAGGAGGATATCACATTGTCTACATCATTTGAACAGAGATACAACCGCATGTCAGACTATCTAGCACCTAGTATGGCGAAGGATCATCCGAATTTGCCGGTAGTGAAGGAAGAAGGTTGTTATTATTATGGAGCTGATGGAAAAACCTATCTCGATTTCACATCTGGTATTGCGGTAGCGAATACGGGACATCGCCATCCTAAAGTTGTAAAGGCTATAAAGGATGGTGCTGACTCCTTAATGCATGGACCTTCAGGCGTAATTATGTATGACTCTATTCTGGAACTTGCTGAACGGTTACAGGGAATAATGCCAGATAACCTTGATTGCTTTTTCTTCGCGAATAGTGGTACTGAGGCAATTGAAGGGGCGATGAAGCTTGCGAAGTATGTCACGAAGCGACCTTATGTTATCTCATTCACAGGCTGCTTCCATGGCCGTTCTCTTGGTGCTCTAGGTGTTAGTACATCGAAAAGTAAGTATAGAAAGTTTCTTCAGCCGAATGGCCTAACTTATCAAATTCCTTATGCGGATGTCGCAGGTTGTCCTGAAGGCGAGAACGTAGCGGATTATTGCGTGAATGAACTTGAGAAAGATTTTGAACGACTTTTTGATCATCAAGTGACACCTGAAGAAGTGGCGTGTGTCATTCTAGAACCCGTTCTTGGTGAAGGAGGATATCTCATTCCACCAAAGGAATGGCTGCAAAAAGTAAGGGAGATTTGTGACCGCCACGGAATGTTGCTGATCTTTGACGAAGTCCAGACTGGCTTTGGTCGTACAGGTGACTGGTTCGCGGCACAGACATTTGATGTAACGCCTGATATTATGGCGATTGCAAAAGGAATTGCTTCAGGGATGCCACTAAGTGCAACTGTTGCTTCAAAAGAATTGATGAGCCAATGGCCAATGGGGACGCATGGCACAACATTTGGTGGTAATCCGATTGCCTGCTCAGCTGCGCTAGCGACTCTCGATGTCATTGAAGAAGAAGGACTACTAGCTAATTCTCGAAAAATGGGCGCTTATGCATTAGAGAAGTTAGCTGTAATTAAAGATAAGCACCATGTCATTGGAGATGTTCGTGGAGTAGGGCTTATGATTGGAATTGAAATTGTTGACCCACATACAGGTGCTCCTGACGGTAATGGAATGATGCGTATTTTGGATCTCTCTCTTGAAAAAGGCGTTCTATTCTACCTATGCGGGAAGCATCAAGAAGTGATCCGCATGATTCCTCCACTTATTGTGCAGAAAGAGCAAATTGATGAAGGGCTTCGTATTTTTGAAGAAGCTGTAATGGAGTATGAAAAAGAAAAAGAGTTTGTACCTGTAGGATAAATCATGACCCCCATCGGAAATGAAGCGATGGGGGATTCTTTATATTGAAGAATATTCATTGACCATAGTGTCATTTCGATTATAACTATTAATTTCCGCGGAAATATTTCATAAATCGACGAAATGATAATCAATTAAGATATTTTTGATAAAATTGTAGGATGCAATTGTTATTACTAGTATCGAAAAAAGTGTAAAATTAATAGTAAGAACAGGTTAAGACAAATCAATCGAGTTTTGATGAAGTTAGGAGAGGTTACTAGAATGAATAACTTAAACTTTCTACTTGAAGTACCACAAAGTGAAAATGTAACTTTAGAGGAATTTATCAACCAGAAGAAATCAATGGTTGTGTTTGTTCGACATCTTGGTTGACCAGTGTGTAGAGCTTATCTTACGCAGTTGCGTAAGCGCGTTAATGAAGTTGAACAACAAGGATTTCAGATTATTGCTATCGCCCCCTCTAATTCATCCTATATCAGTCAATTCCAAGAAGCATTTGGAGAGTTTCCATTTCTGATCGCTGGAGACCCTAAAAGAGAAGCTTATCGTGGGATGGGACACCATACGATGCCAAAATGGAAATTGCTTGGACAGGCTGCTTTAGGATTTGTAACTCGTAAATTGGATGGCTTTATTCCTAAGGAGCAGAAGAAAAAGGATTTTGTGTTGAAATCAATGAAAACTCAGGATGTCTACATTCAAGGTGGAACATGGATCTATGATGAACGTGGGAAGTTGATTTGGAATCATATCGACCAATCTCCCGAGGATCATGCAAAAATCGATACGGTGATAGATGTTCTAAAAAAGAATAAGGCATAACAAAAGCGCTTCTGATTCTTAGTCAGAAGCGCTTTTGTTTTGGGGAAAGGAATTAATTATTAAGGGTAGTGGGTGATTTACGCTCCAGGATGCTCGCTTTCCCTCAGCGAAGTGTAGTGTTTAATTCAACAATAGTTTCAAAAGCAACAATCTTTTATAAAAGAGCCTTTAGAAAAGAGGCTACAAAAAAAGAAGGAGAAGCTCAGGGAAAGCTTCTCCTTCTTTTTATATCTATTAGTAAGATGGTAGCTATTAATGATTAACTACTTTTCTACGGATGGCAAAGGCTGAACCTGCAAAAGCAAGAGAACCAATTGTAATCCAAAGAGCTGTCAGGTTCGATGATTGCTCACTTGCACCACCCATACCTGTTTTGGGCATACCACCTGGCATGGACTCGCCTGCAAATTTATCAGGCATTTGTTTCACAATTGCATTACCCAGAGATTCTCCAACACCAAACATGAATGCATAGCCTTCGCGGAATTGGTCTGTTGAAGCTTTGTAATCACCTGACATATAAGAGTCAAACGATCCAACCACTTGCTTCTCATGTGCCATTAGCGCATCTGTAGCCGCTTCAGTTGGTAGATTCTCTTCTGTTGCTGTTCCAAGGAATGCTCCAAAGTTTTGGGGGAAAGTTTCCAATAGACGTTCCTTAGCCATTGTCATAGCCTCTTCGTTCTCAGAAAGTGAGGCCACAACTAGATCAGCTTGTGCGGCGATATGATCTTCCTGCCATATTTTCTCGAATTGGGTAGCTCCTTCATCGCCATAAATAGAGCCAATAGCCGCTTTAAAGTCTGCAGTGTTTCTGTCTTCAGCCCAGTTTACAAAATCATAGTCTTCCGATTGATCATAGCCTTTTTCAAGACCTAGAGAAGATAGTGCAAAGTGTTCAGATGCAAGACTATTTAGTGTTGAGCGTAACTCTGCAGCTGGCGTGTCTACTTTTGTGTTCTCAAATTTATCAGGCATTTGCATTACGATTGCGTTAGAGAGTGCTTTACTAATTGCAAACATATGCTTATGTCCTTCACGGAATGTAGTGTAGGCTTGTTCGTAATTGCCTTCTGTATATTCATCAAACGTTGTCAGTACTTGATCTTCATGTACTTCTAAGACTTCTTCAGCTGCTTCTTTAGGAAGATTACCTTCAGTTGCAGTATCAAGGAAAGTGGAGAATTCATCGACGAATTCGTCTACTTCCATTTCGGCTTCTTTACGAAGTTTATCGTTATCTTCTTTTGCTGCTTGTACCAAATCTGCAGAATAGTCGTTGTGACCTCTGAATATATCTTCGAACTGCCCGGCTGCTTCATCTCCATATACAGAAGCGATTGCTGGCGTCATGTCAGCAGCATTCTGATCAAGAGCTTCCGTTACTTCCTCTGCATCCTTAGCTCCATCGTATGATTTCGTCATTGAGGTAACAGCGAGGACAAAATGCTCTGATAAAAGCTGATCAAGTGTGGCTCGTAGATCTGCGGCTGGTGTATTTACTGTTGGTTCTGCATTTGCTGCTCCTGCTACTGTAGGGAATAATAGGGTAAGGCCTAATGCTGGTACCATTAACTTTTTAAATGCTTTTTTTAGTTTCATGTTCCTGTTCACGCTCCTTATTTTAGTAACCGTCATTTTGATTACATTCAGCTAACGGTTTGGACGTAGAGTTGGATCATTTTTATTTAGGAATTTTTCACAAAGGCTAGTATCTAAAAGATTTTTGTCTAGAACCTCACTTAACTAATGGGAGCGGAAATTAACCCACTCTTATAGCTCCAATGTCAACGAAAAGGACCTTGTAAATCAACGGTATTATTATTTGAAGTTTCTAAAAACTCTTTGGTGATTAACTGTATTTTATGGTAGGATTAATAGTCCGTCTCACAGTTTGAGGCGAATCTCATAAGGAGGTAACTGATCTTGGACCAAAAGAATCAAAGTGCCTATCAGAAAGAGAAGCAGCAACTCAAGAAAATCGCTGCAGAGATTACAAAACAGCAAAAGAAGTTGGCAACCTACCCGCGCTATTCAGGGGACAATGTAACTGAACAAGTGTTGGAAAGCATTCGGGAAGAAAGTCGAACGTCTCTTGCTATTGCTGCCAAAGAACCGTATTTTGCAAGAATGGATTTTCAAGAAGAGGATAAAGAAGTACGTTCCTATTACATAGGGAAAGTAGGAGTAGCACATGAAGAATCACAGGATTCATTAGTAGTAGATTGGCGAGCTCCTGTTGCAAGTATGTTCTATGCGTTTACTGGAGGTGAGGATGACGTTTATTACATTTCACCTGACGGAATGATTGAAGGTAATATCGAACTAAAACGGAATATCGTTATCCGAAATCAGGAGCTTCAGAGAGTGGTAGACACGTATGTTGAAGGTAGTGAAGACTTAAGTGGTACAGATGAGTTTCTCCTATACCGACTAAGTGAAAACAAAGATAACCGTCTACGTGATATCGTGTCTACGATACAAGCGAAGCAAAATGATATTATTCGAGCAGAACGCACAAAGCCTCTCATCATTCAAGGAGCTGCAGGAAGTGGTAAAACGACAGTTGCCCTTCACAGACTCGCGTACCTGTTATATGAATACAGGGATACGGTACAAGCTGGACGAATGGTTATTTTTGCTCCAAACCGTATGTTCCTAGATTATATTTCAGGCGTTCTCCCTGAGCTTGGTGTAGGCGGTATACAGCAATCTACTTTTACAGACTGGACTTTGAGTATGATTGAGGAAAAAGTGAAGCTTGATTCATCCGATGATGATTTACAAAAATGGTTCGGCAAGAAGCGACCAGAGATCGAAAAAGCAGAAGGTAGAATAAAAGGGTCATTAGCTTTTAAGGAATGGATTGATCGTGCGATTGCTGCGTACAGTGCAGCCGTCGGTCCAAAGAGCTCGTTTACACCATTTGAAAGACGAACGTTGTCTGAAGAAAAGATTCAGCAGTGGTTATCAGATCTTGCTGCTTACCCAGTAGGGCGAAAGCGTGAGATGATGGTGAATCGATTTAGAGTATGGATAAAGGATGAGATTAAGTCTGTAGATGGAAGTCACATTCAGAAGGAATATCAAAAATTAGCTAATGAGAAGTTAAAAGAATATTTTAAAACGTGGCCAAAGCAAACGGCTTTAACTTTCTATAAATCGTTATTTCAAACCAATCCACCTCCTTATGTATCTGTTTCAGAAAGGGAACAAATTTTGAATGATTCCTTAATGAAGGAAACAGCGATTCGCTTGAAGAAAAAGCAACTAACGCCTGACGATCTTGCCCCACTTCTTTATATTCAATTTAAGTTAAATGGTATTAATAAAGATGATGTGTTTCAACATGTCGTCATTGATGAAGCACAAGACTTTTCTCCGTTCCAAATTGCGCTTTTATTAGAAGTGAATCGAAGCCGTTCATTCACGATCTTAGGTGACCTTGCACAAGGAATCCATTCTTATAAAGGCATTCATAACTGGGAAGAGTTTAGAGAACTTTTCAATGGCAAAGAGCTCTATATTGAGCTTGACCAAAGCTATCGTTCCACATTGGAGATTATTGAATTTGCAAACGAAGTGATTTCACATGCTAATATTCCTGTTCAACCGGCAGTACCAGTTTTTCGAAGTGGTGAGAGTGTTCTACAGCAGAGGGTAAATAAAGAAGAACACGTTACTAAATTGTTAGCAGCCGCACATGAAATGAGTAAACGTGGCATGAATACCATCGCAATTGTTGGTCGAAGTGAACAGGAGTGTCATGCATTATTTGATGAAGTGAGCAAACGAGATAAAGAAGTAAACCTTGTTACAGCTCATGATCGCTCTTACGCAGGAGGCTTATCGATTGTTCCTATCTACCTAACAAAAGGATTGGAATTCGATGGTGTAATCATCGCGAATGCTTGTAATGAGAATTACCGTCAAGATGCAGAGGATGCTAAGCTTTTGTATGTTGGATGCACACGTGCGCTACACGAGCTGAAAATCTTCTATATAGAAGAGCCTTCGCCGTTACTTCCAGGTTAAATAAACGTTTGTTTAAGTGGTCTGATAAGATAATGGTAATGGTAATGGGACTATTTTAGGGGGTCAGACCCCAACCTGCCCCCCTACTAAACAATTATCCTTTAATAGCCGATATAAGAGGTATAAGGATTATAAAACTGAAAAAGGCAAACCTGTTGAAAAGCAGGGACGCAAAGTTATGGGCCTGTCCGCACATGTGCGAATGGCTGCCAGACCGCCAGGCTCCTTTTTGAGCGCTGGGTTCAGAAAAAAGGAGAGCATACAAGTGAAGAATGGAACTGTTGCTGTTGGAATTCTCTTTTTTGTACTGGCGTTCTTTATGGTATCGATTATTCTACCTGAAGAGAAGGCTGAGGCGGTGGACATGGATAGAAGTCTCGCTACATGGCTGTGGGATACAAGGCAAATTGAAACAAAGCCAAATGAAATTCTTCAATTTCTAGAGGAAAAGAAAGTAACGGATGTTTACTTGCAAATTAATCGTTCAGTTCCTCATTCGTCCTATCATACGTTCATTGAGAACGCTTCAATGAAAAGAATCAACGTACATGCGTTAGACGGTGCCCCAAACTGGGCAACGAGTAAAGGTGAAATCTATCAAGATCGGTTATTCACTTGGCTTGAAGATTATCAGATGAATGCTACGGTTGCTCAACAGTTTAAAGGGGTACATCTCGACATTGAACCATACCTTCACTCAGGGTGGACGAACAATTATCAAAGAACGGTAGCTTTTTATCAGGATCGTCTCTCTGACGGAAAAGCGCGTACTGTTCATCTAGGACTTGTGTTCGGCGTTGATACACCCTTCTGGTTTGATGAACAATCGTATAATAATCGTTACGGAATCGGAAATCTTTCTGAATGGGTTATTCAAAAAGCAGATGTGACAACGTTAATGGCATATCGCGATCGTGCGGATGGTGGAAACGGGATTATTGCGCTTGTGGGAACAGAAATGACGTTTGCTGAGCGAAACGGCAAAAAAGTATCGATAGCAGTGGAAACAGGCCAAACAGCAGAAGCTTCTTATCTGTCATTTTACGAAGATGGCTCAACTATCATGGATCAAGAGCTTCTTAAGGTAAGCACAGCATATGGAACTTCACCAGCAATGAGTGGTTACGGTATTCATTACATTGATAGTTGGATGGCATTGAAACCTTAAATATATAAAATCCCGCCTGGCTCTAGAGTCAGGCGGGATTTTTGTGTGCATTGATACATTATAAAATCGTTTTAACACGACCAACCTGTCCATCCTCAAGACGTACTTTAATTCCATGTGGATGAGTAGGAGACTTCGTTAATATGTCTTTAACAATACCTTTAGTTGTTTTTCCTGTACGCTGGTCCTGTTTCAGGACGATTTCTACCGTTTTACCAGGTGTGATATTACTTCGATTCTGTCCGTTCATTCATAACCTCTTTCTCTGTCGATTTCTTTTGATTCTGTTCTGGCAAAGGATCGACAGTATGTTTTACATTGTATCCTTTTGATACGGCAAGTCCAAAAGCAGCGGCAATGACAATCGTCATAATGACAACCACAATGACCATAATTGTAATAACCATTCCCGGGGCTCCTTTCCGTGATATCTGACTTCACTTTACCATGATTAGGGACTGTAAGATAGCAGATGCTTTAGTATGCTTGTTTTTAAACAATTCATTAATACTTATGGAAGCTATAATAATACCAAAAACAGACTCAAAAATTCCGAAAATTCTTGTATATACGTGTCGAAACCGCATGAATTTATAGTTCATATGACCTATTTTCAGGTTGTAACCGCTTCAATTAAAAATCTTAGGTTTAGGCTGTTTACAAAGCTCTAAATCCCTATTATAATCCCGATTGTGCTAATGAAACGAAAACAAAACAACGGGAGGGATAATAGATGCTTCATCACATCAAAACTTATCTGCTAATTACTTTGGGGGCGCTCGGTGTTGCTACCCATGTTCATTTTTTCCTATCTCCTAATAGCCTTGCGACAGGGGGAGTCAGTGGTTTGTCGATCCTGATGAACCATCTAATCCCTGACCTGTCAGTTGGTATGTTTATGATTATTTTGAACGCAGTGCTTTTGTTAGTTGGAATTCTGTTTCTCGGTCCTAAATTCGGTGTTAAAACCATTTATGCAAGTTTTGCTCTATCACTTGCCGTATGGGCATTTGAACGATTTATTCCAGTAACTGAACCATTTAGTCAGGATATTCTAATTCAATTGATTATCGGACAGTGTATCGCTGCAGCTGGTATGGGCCTTGTCTTTCATCAAAAAGCTTCAACTGGTGGTACGGATATTATTGCGATGATCCTGAATAAGTACTTCTCAATGGAAGTAGGAAAAGCTGTTCTTATTTCGGATATTTCAATTGCTTTATTCTCAGTTGCTCTATTCGGTCCAGAAATCGGTATGTATGCGATCTTCGGTGTTATTCTCAATGGTCTAGTAATTGATTATACTCTTCAGACTTTCGAGGCGAAGAAAGAAATTGTTATTATCAGTAAAGAGAGCGAACTGATTCGCTCATTCATCGTTGAAGAAATCGGTAAAGGTGCAACGATTCATACCGCACGTGGTGCATTCACTTCAGACGAAAAAGAAGTGATTACAACAATTCTTGGCAGAAAAGATCTTCTTAAATTAAAAAAACATGTTGGTGCGGTTGATCAAAAAGCCTTTATTACTGTTCACAGTATGAAAGAAATTCTTGGTCAGGACTTTAAGTCACTTGCATAGCTAGAACAAAGCCCCTTTACTCTTGGTAAAGGGGCTTTGCTTATGAACTTCTCGGCTTAAAAGAGTAGAGAAGTGTAATGATAAGAATAAGGGCGGCGAGTGTATAAGAGGAATAAACAACAAGTGGCACATCTGCGTTCTGATTTTTGATCCCTATGCCGATAAAAGCCCAAACAAATACTAGTGGATATACCCAATCGTTCTCGTTCTTTAAAAAGGTTAGAGCTAGGACTGTTGCCACAAGTAAAAGAAGAACGGTCCAAATTGAATCTGAAATGCCAAATCCATCCCAGTCCACATAGGTAAGGTAATAGCTAATATTTGCGATTGTAGCTACGCTAATCCAACCGAGATAAACAGAGAATGGTAGTAGATCAAAAAATGATGCACCGGCTGCTTTTACGCTAACATAAAGACGAATAAGGGTAATGAGTAGAAGAAGCATAACAATGACAGATAAGCCAAAGAATTCATAATGCCACATGAAAATCCAGAGGGTATTTAACAGGCAGCTTAGTACAAACAATCCACTCGTTTCCTGATAAAGAGGTAGGTTTCTACGGCTGGATGGGAATTGGCGAATAATCCATATTCCAAGTAGAATGTAAATAAGTCCCCAAATGCTAAAAACATACCCGGCTGGTGTGAAAAGAACGTTAAGCTTATTAGAGATTTCACCAGTTGTTTGTCCGTTTAAAGGTAATGCATTGGCGAGACCATTTACCGTGACAACGAGTATATATGCCGCTAGATTAAGAAGAAATTTTCCCATTAGAATCCTCCTGTTATAAAATGTCTATGGTACATACTATTCCTTCTTAGACAGAGACATAACCTTCTTTTTATGTGCGTTTACACATAGTCATAAAAAATACCCGCTCCATTGTGGAGCGGGTAAGTACTATTAACGATTTGGAAGCGTTGCGTATTCAGGATCTGCTACTTTAACTAGCTGTTTCCCAACATTTGTCCCTTCGAAGAGGCCAAGGAATGCATCAGGAACGTTCTCAAACCCTTCGACAATTGTTTCTTCGTATTTCAATTTACCTTCTTGTAGCCACTTACCGAGCTGCTCAGCGCCTTCATTAAAGCGGTCAGAATAGTCTCCAACAACAAATCCTTTCATTAGAGAGCTTGTTTGAATTAATTTACCTTGAACGCGTGGGCCAATGTCGGCTTCTTTCTTATTATAAGAAGAAATTGCACCACATACAGGGATACGTGCAAATTTATTTAGTAAGCTAATCGCTGCATCACCAATTTCTCCACCAACATTTTCATAGTACACATCAATGCCATTTGGACAAGCATCTTTTAGTGCTTTATAAACGTCTTGAGTCTTGTAGTTAATGCCTTCATCAAAGCCAAGTTCATTTTTAATATAGTCGATTTTGTCATCTGAACCAGCAATTCCTACGACACGGCACCCTTTGATTTTAGCAATCTGCCCGACGACTGAGCCAACAGCACCAGCAGCACCTGAAACAACAACTGTTTCTCCTTCTTTCGGTTGACCAATATCAAGTAAGCCGAAGTATGCTGTTTGTCCAGGCATTCCAAGAATACCAAGGTGTGTAGTAATAGGAGCTACATTTGGATCAATCTTGCGAAGGTGTTTCTCATTAGCTACAGAGTACTCTTCCCAGCTCAGGTGTCCAATTACGATATCACCCTGGTTAAATTGTGAAGACTTCGATTCTGTTACTTCTGCTACTACTCCACCGTTAAGTGGCTCGTTAATTTGGAAAGGCGCTACGTATGACTTGGCATCTCTCATACGTCCTCTCATGTAAGGATCAACGGTAAGGTATAACGTGCGTAGAAGCACTTCGCCATCTTTAGGAGTTGGAATATCAGCTTCAACGAAGTTAAAGTGCTCCATTGTAGGCATTCCTTCTGGGCGTTTTGCTAGATGAATTTGTCTTTGCTTAGTCATTAACTATCCCTCCAATTATGATTGAATGTTCATTCATTCATTGCATGTCTAAGATGAAATCACAACTAAACGGTACCACAATTTAATAAAATTGATCAAAGTTTTAGCACTATGGATTTAAATAGTGTGCTGTGGAAACGTAAGAAGACTGATGTTGAATAACAGCACACATTCGTTAAGTCTCTACAATTGAACAGAATGTATGTATTTGGATATGCTAACGATAGAAATGGAGGGATCCGGATGGAAAGCAGTAAAAGGAAGGGATGGATTATGAAGCAAACGTGGGAGGATCTCTTATTCTTGCATTGGCCTGTTGATGCTTTGTGGCTACAATCATTGCTTCCGTTTGAACTTGAAGTAGATACGTTTGATGGACTTGCCTGGATTGGTATCGTCCCATTTGAAATGAACAGCATTAGATTTAGAGGACTTCCAGCGGTGCCATTCGCCTCTCGTTTGTTAGAACTCAATGTGCGTACTTACGTCAAATATGGAAATAAGCAGGGCGTTTACTTCTTTAGCCTTGATGCGAGTCATATGCCAGGAGTATTGATTGCAAGGAATGTTTTTCATCTTCCATATTTTAAAGCAGACATGTCAAAACGGAAGGATAGACTTGAGGTGGACTTTAGCTCGGCTCGAACTCATAAAGGTGTTAAGCAAGCGAAGTATCACATTAAGTATGAACCTACTTCTGATCCATACGAAGCAAAGAAGGGGAATCTTGATTTCTGGTTAACTGAACGAGATCGGTTGTTTATTGTTCGAAACGAAAGCGTTCTTCAAGGGAAAATTGATCACGACAGATGGCCGCTTCAAGACGCAAAAGCTGATGTTCTTCATGATACTTTATCACAAGGATACAGATACAAAGAGCATCAAACTATAACACACTTTTCAAAATCTGTTACTACCTATTTGTGGCCGTTTGAAAAGGTGGGTAAATAAAAAATCCCACGCGTGTGGGATTTACTTAATTAAGATAACGAATGTTTTTCTTGAAAGGCTTTTGGCTCTATGCGCTGAAATATCTTTGTGCGAGAAAGTGTGAAGATCAGCAATGCTGCCCAGATCAATACAAAACTAATGAAGTGAGCAGAGGTAAATGTTTCGTCATACAGAAACACTCCCTGAATCAACATTAGAGTTGGTGCAATGTATTGGAGAAACCCAATCATAGAAAGCGAGATTCGGTTAGCGCCAGTTGCGAAGAGTAATAATGGCACAGCTGTAACGATACCTGCACCAAGTAATAGGGCGAGAATCGTCGTGTTTTCTACGTAAAGGGCATCTCCAACGCTATCACGGACACTGATAAGGTAAATCAATGCAAATGGTGTGATAAACAACGTTTCAATGGTAAGTCCAGTTAGTGCGCCAAGTCTGGCAGTTTTTTTCAACAAACCGTAAATACTAAAACTTAAAGCGAGAACTAATGAAACCCATGGAATTTCGCCGAAACGAAATACAAGGTTTAGCACACCGATTGTCGCAAGTGCGAATGAGATCATCTGCCAGAATGAGAGACGTTCTTTAAGAAAAAGGATGCCGAGCAGCACGCTGATCAACGGATTAATATAATAACCGAGGCTCGTTTGTATAACATGATCGTGATTGACTGCCCAAATAAAAGCATACCAATTGATTGTAATAAACAGTGAGGCGAACGCAATCGCAGTGAGTTTCTTTGGTTGGCTTAGTATGGAAATGAGTTCTTTCTGAAAAGATGATAGCTTTCCAAGTACTAGCAGAATAGCAATCATAAATACAAAAGACCAGATGATTCGATGAGCGAGCACTTCTTCAGAAGGAACATCTGCCACTAGTTTCCAATAAAGTGGGAGAATTCCCCATAGAAAATAAGCACCAGCCCCTGATATAATACCGATTGTTTGATCTTGATCTATTCCCGCCTTCATAGGCAATCCCTCGTTTCAGTAAGTTTCACTTTTATCAGTTTAGCTTCCTTTCCATTTCATTACAACGATAATGGACTGAATTATTAAACATAGACTAGTAATGAAACATAGTGAGGGGGATGCAGATGAATCGGAACGATCGAATCATATTAGATCAAAAAGTAGGCGATGTGACAGGAGATGGAGTTCCTGACATTGTTGTATTGACAGGTACTAAACCATTTGGAAGTGATACACCTTTCGTTGACCAAGTGGTGTTAATGATAACAAACGGTGCTACTGGAATAGAAGTATCTTTTGCTCTACCTGGAAGTAGTGGGTACAATCCCACCCTTTATCTAGGAGAATTTACTGGGAACAAAGTGAATGAAATACTTGTGCGCTCTAACTCTGGTGGGAGTGGTGGAATTACGTATGATTTTCTGTATTCTTATTTGAATCAATCGTTGAGATTATTATTTGATCAGGAAAGTTTCTATAACGCCTTTTCGTACGCAGTTAACTACCTTCATGATTACCAGGCTAAAGTAGAAAATAAAACCTTACAGCAAACTTATATTGTGAGTCTTCTATATAAGGGGAAGGAGTATCTTTCAGAGATTTATAATGAAGATGGTACATTAAAAGTTCCTATTAGGGGTGATGTATTGCCACCGGGAGGGGTTTATCCTATTGATTTGCAAAGAGATGGTGTTGATGAATTACTGATTTATCAGAGGGTGATCGGGAGATACAATGCGGATGGGCTAGGCTTTCTTTCAACACCTATTCAGTGGAAAGAAAACCGTTTTGTCCCTATGTATCAAGCGCTTTGTATTTTTGGATAGTAATTATGTATAAAGGGGGATCACTCCCCCTTTAATGGCAGTTTCTTATTGTTTTTCAAGAAGAGATGCAAGTACGTGTTTCTTGAATTTCTCAGTCTTGCGTCCTTCAATGTAACGTACATCATGTTTCTTAAGCTGTTCAACGTACCAGCCTTTGCTTCCGTAATGCATCGAACCATCCTTTCTCTAATGAAAATTCTATAAGGATTATTCTATAACCTTAACCGTGAACCATGGTAACATCTATTCCATGGTTGTGAAAAGGGAAAAAGTGAATTTTATATTAGAAAAAGACATATTCATTTCGCAACAGAATATCGAAGTAATATAAGTCGAAATTAACAGATTCGTAATGTAAAACCTTGATAACCTGATGAGGTTTTTCTTTTTATACACCTAGCAGACTTTGTTAAAGGATAAAATGAAATGAGAAGAGAATTTAAGTAACGTGTGGATGTAATTCATTATCATATCTTGCAATACGCCCAACGGAGGTTAGAAAATGGATGGATCGATATTAGTACATGATCTGGTGAAAACATATAAAGGCGATGTGAAAGCTGTTCAGGGGGTTAGTTTTGAGGTAGCTGAAGGTGAATTCTTTGCCTTTCTTGGTCCGAACGGTGCTGGTAAATCGACAACAGTACAAATTCTAACGACGCTTGTCAAGCCAACTTCAGGTACGATACAAATCGGCGGTGTTAATGTAAATGAGCAACCAGAACGTGTTAGGTGGAATATTGGTGTTGCATTGCAAGAAACAGGCATAGATCCTGTTTTGACAGGAAGAGAATTAATTGAAATGCAGGCGCGACTTTTTGGTTTCACTAAGAAAGAGGCAAAAGAGAGAGCGAGTGAGTTGCTCACATTAGTAGATTTAAACGATGCAGCCGATCGACCTTGTGGAAAATATTCTGGAGGAATGAGGCGACGTCTTGATCTCGCTTTGACGTTAGTGCATAAGCCCAAGATCCTTTTTCTAGACGAACCTACGACTGGACTCGATCCTTCTAATCGGAAAGCCATTTGGAAAGAGATTAAGCGATTGAATAAAGAAGAAGGAACGACTATCTTTCTTACCACACAATACCTTGAAGAAGCTGATCAGTTAGCCGATCGTATTAGCATTATTAATGAGGGCAGAATTGTTGCTTCTGGAAGTGCAGAAGAACTGAAAAGGACACTCGGATTTGATGCCATTCAGCTTGTTTTTCATGAACCAGAAGAAGCCGAACGTGCAAGTGAGGTCTTAAATGATGTTGGCGAGAACATGGAACGATCAAGAGAGGAAGTGACAATCTATACTGAAAATGGGACTCAGCTTCTTTCTGAGCTCGTTCGTATGCTTGATGAACATCAGCTCTCACCTAAAACGCTTAACGTGAAGCCTCCTTCACTTGATGATGTATTTATTAACGTTACAAATGAACAAAAGGAGAGGGCGTGAGCGTATGAATGAACAGAAAAAAGGATCCTTCCTTGTTGATACATTGGTTTTTACGAAAAGAAGTATCGTTACCATCATTCGAAACCCACTTATCTTCATTCCCAATTTAATCATTAGTCTTTTTTTCTTGTTTGTCTATGAAGGTGGTTTAAGCGGAATCTCGCAACTGCCGGCATTTGAAGGAGCTAATTATCTTGCGTTTATTCTCCCAGTATCGATTGTCTCAGCTGCAATAGGTGGTGCTGGTGGAGCAGGACAAGCGCTCGTGAAGGATCTAGAAAATGGGTATTTCTCTAGACTTCTGTTAACACCATCTTCAAGGCTTGCCATTGTTCTTGGGCCGATTATTGCTGGAATGCTTCAGCTTCTTATTCAAACGATATTAATTCTAGTGATTGCCTATTTTCTAGGTCTAGAGGTAGCTGCTGGTTTTGGTGGAGTGATTGTAGTCCTTTTGCTTACGCTCGGATGGGGACTTGCATTTGCAGGTTACTCAGTCGGAGTAGCACTCCGAACAAAAAATGCACAGTCTGCACAGGCGGGTACATTTGTTTTCTTCCCGCTTATCTTTCTAAGTACAACATTTGTACCGTACGAGTTAATCGAAGCAGGATGGCTTAAAATAGCTGCTACAATTAATCCAACAACTTATTTATTTGAAGCAATGCGTTCCGTTTTTATTGATGGATGGGAACCATGGCCACTTGTAAGAGGATTTCTAGTCATAGCCCTGTTATGTGCGATTACCATTTCGTTCTCAGCCGTAAGTGCGTCGAAAGCTGTGAGCTCTGATTAAGACTCTGCCCCCGCTAATAGCGGGTTTTTGTTTTAGGTTCACTTCTAAAAGTTTGTTGTTTTTAGTGTTTATCTTATTGATTGGCCATCACAGGGCGTAAATCAGTCAAAAATCAACACCACTCATTAACATAGCCTATTGATTTAAAGTTGTAGCTTTTGGGTAAACCAAGATATGCGATAGTACTGTTTGAATTAAATTACGCTATTCATTAGAGCATGGAATGGAGATCAAAGGACGTGAACACATTGAAGAATGATAATAAACTATATGATCTTGTAGGAATAGGCATAGGACCATTTAATTTAGGCATGGCAGCACTAGCAGATCAAACAGAAATAGATGCCATTTATTTCGATCAAAAGGAAGAGTTTAGTTGGCACCCGGGAATGTTAATTGATGGAGCTGATTTACAGGTGCCCTTCCTAGCGGACCTTGTAACAATTGCAGACCCTAAAAGTCCTTATACTTTTATTAATTACTTGCATGAACATAATCGTCTTTATCAGTTTTACTTTTTCAATAAATTAGATATACCAAGAAAAGAATACAATGCTTACACCCGCTGGGTAGCATCGAGCCTTTCTAATTGCCACTTCGGTAAGAAGGTGATAGATGTTATATACCATGAAGAAGGAAAGTACTACGAGGTATCCATTGAAGATGTTAAATCATTGGAAACTCAAGTGATTAAATCGAAGCATGTGGTTCTCGGAACGGGAAGCGTACCAAACATTCCGGATGGATTTGAAGGTTATTCTAATGAAGATGTTCTTCATACAAATCACTATCTCTATCGTGAAAAAGACCTGAAGAAATCGGATTCTGTTACAGTGGTTGGGTCTGGACAGAGTGCTGCTGAGGTATTCTACGATTTTCTTCATGATCAAGAACGATATGGCTATAGCTTGCGATGGTTAACTCGATCTTCAGGTTTCTTCCAGCTTGAACAAGCTAAGCTTGGACAAGAAGTGTTCTCACCAGATTATGTTAGCTATTTTCATGGACTTCCATTTGAAGAAAGAACGAATGCACTAGAAACGCTTGGTACGCTTCGAAAAGGAGTAGATCCTTCCACTCTGAAAAATATTTATCATCTACTTTACCATCGTTCTACTGAAGAACAACCTGATGTCACGATTCAACCTTTGACAGAAGTAAATGGAATTGAGAAGAAAGGAAAGAGTTATGTTTTGAATTGTAGACAATGGCAAGAGGATCATTCGTTTACAGTAGAAACAGATAAGGTTGTGCTTGCGACAGGTTACAAGCCACACTTTCCAGATTGGTTCAATCGAATTACTGATGAAATAGAATGGGAAGATGAGAAGCGTTTTAAAGTAGAAATGGACCAACAACTTGTTTTTAAAGATAGGCGTGATAATCATGTGTTTACACTTACAAACCTTGACCACTCACATGGAACTGGTGCAACGAACCTTGCGCTGTCCGTTGAGCGAAACAAGCGAGTATTAAATCGAGTAGCTGGTAAAGAACTATACTCTATTAATACAAATACCGTCTTTCAACAATTCTCTAGTAAGGGAATGTAGAAGGGGATGAGTTGGTTTCTAAAGGCTCTTTTTGATTGTTGCAATTATAAGATTTTTCTTTAGAGAAACCCACTTCAAATCAATCACTACACTTATAGCTACAGTGTATATGAAAGGAGCCTTTAAAGAAGAATCAAAAAAGCTGACATATAAGTGTCAGCTTTTTATTTATTCATCGATTTTAACAAGAGAGTATCCTTCGAGATTAACCACATAATTAATACCCTGACGAAATGTAGCGAAGGTAGGGATAGAAGGATCAAGATTTATGTTAATAAACCACTGTACAATCCGTTTTGTAATTCCAACATAGACAACAGTAATGCCCATTAAGCTTAGTGATTTGGTCATGGTTTCACACAGTTTATGTGCTGAGCTTTGCCCCATTTCAGTTAGCCCTGAGAAATCGATTAGAACGTAATCAGTACTGTTTGTAGCACAGTAGTTTAACGCACTCTGTATAAGGTTTTCCGAGCGGTCATCAGTCATCGTTCCAATAAGAGGAACAAGGATGGCATTATCGATAACAGTAGGAATAATAGCGTTTGATAGTTCATTGACCAGCTTCTTATTTTCTTCGAATTCTTTCTGCACTTCAGTGACATCACGCCAAACCAGCATGTAGCCTATTTTGTCTCCACTTTCACCACAGTACTCAGAGATGACAATGTTTGCTGCAAAACGATCAAACAGCTTAATTGTGCTTTGGTAAGGTAGTTGATGTTGTAAAATTCCTCTCTGATGGGAAGGGTGCTTATAAAATTCATCTATACTTCGTCCTATAAGGTCATTAGGCTCATCTATTCCGAGATAACCCAACATCGATTCTAGTAAAGCTTGTGCTGGTTGGTTAAACCAAACGATATGATAGTTTAAGTCACACACGAAGATATTATCACCAAGGCAATTTAAAGCTCTAATCGTCTCCGTTTGTGAGAAAAAAGTTGTATCTGTCAATTTACTACCCCCGAGCTAAAAACTCCATTTAATCGTATTATAGTCTATCTACTTGGCAATTTCTATTAATAACGAATGGAAAAGGAACGCTCGTTATCTTGAACTTCTTTTTCTTGTGTTTTGATTTCGTCTACAGAAGAATAGGGACTTCCTTCTTTTATAGTAGAAACAAACCTTTCCAAAGTAGAATCTTCTCCTTGAGCTTCAATCTCAACAGATCCATCCATGTGGTTCATAACGTAACCACTCAGTTCATGTTGAGCTGCTTTCTGCTGGGTATAGGCTCTAAATCCTACACCTTGAACTTTACCTTTTACAATCAATTGATACCGTTTCATATGACCTCAACCTTTCAATTAGTGATAGTTATGTCATATCCTATTTGTTTACCTGTTAAACTGCGTAGTTTTGGAATTATCTTTAGCAGTGTTTATCCATTTAGTAAAGGTGAATGGTATATAAAGTAGGTGAAATGCGATGATTGTGATGCCTTCGAGTGAGAGTAAATAGAATGGCCAGGGACCAAGGTATGTTAGCAACGTGTTGCTTGAAGGCTTAGCCATTAAATACATGTAATTTGCATCAAGGAGCAGATTTAATATGAAAACGAGAGATACATAAAGGTTTAAGCTAACAAAGGCTATCCAAACAGACTTGTATGTGGGGGTGTACTTTTCAATCATAATCATAAAAAAGGTTGTTACTACAATGCCACCATGAGCTATAAAAAAGTGTACGAATCGGAAGTGAGGAGAGGCGTATACACCAAGGTCAGGTGTAATCATGGCGAGGATTGCACTCGCAGTTCCCACGAAATAAATGATTTCAAAAACGACGAAACGTCTTGTTAGCAGAAGGAATACAGCAAGAAAGAGGGAAATGCTGCTAAGTTGAAGTGGCAGTGTTGTAGATATATCCCATTTCTCATGATACATAAACCAGAGATGAAAGCTTAATTCAGACATTGCTAACACTATAGCGATGTTGATGCGTACAACAACGTTCGTTAAAGGATGCCTCAGTTGAGTTTTAAGGATAAGCATCGATAACAACACAATTACAAGTATACAGAGAGAGAGAATATGTGGTGTGGAGAATAATACGAAATCACGACTAGTGGACCATGAGAAGAAACTCATCATTGGCACGACCTCTCTATCCAAAACAAATTAATTTTAATTAGGTGCGAGACTTAAAAAAGCTTCCGAACAAGAATCGAAAGCTTTTCGAGAGGCTTTGAATTAATTAGTTAATATCCTTTAACGCATGTTTAACAGATGGAAAGCTTTTCACTGATGATAGAGTTAGATCATCTTTCATTCCTTCTAGAACGAACTCTGGACGAACCCCTGTAATCATAAGCCTAGCGCCCATTAACTTGATTAGTTGATTTAACTGATCAACGCCTTGATGAAGTTGTCTTGTAAAGTGACTAACGCCGGACAGATCAAGAATTAAATGTTCATCGCCACTTTTCTGTATATGTGTACTTACATTATGGAGAAGTAATTCGACGCGCTCATCATCAATATCACCAACGAGTGGAACAATGGAAACGTTGCGGTCGATTGGGACGATTGGGGTCGATAAACTCTTCACTTGATCGAGATAACGGTCGGATCGTTCCTCCGCTTCTTTTCTTTTTGTAACGTCCTGCTGAACACCTACAAAGTAGGTTTGGTGCTCGCTTTCTATATAGACTGGATAGATTTGCAATTCATTCCAGAAGGCCTGTCCGTTTTTACGATAGTTTTTGATTTCTACTTTGATTTTTTCTTTGTTCTTAATAGCCGAACGTAGCTTGTTAATCTGTTCTTGGTCTGTATCAACACCTTGTAGAAAGCGACAATTGTAACCAAGAATTTCTTCAGATGAATATCCACTTAGATCTTGAAAGCCACGATTTGTATAAACGATAGGATTGTCTGGAAGTTCTGGGTCTGTAATGACAACACCAGTTTCAACAAATTCAATAGCTGTTCTTACGAATTCATTTTTTTTCATGCGTTTGAGTTGATCTTTATTTACCCTCATATTGACATCTCCATGACTTATTCGTTCTCATACTATCATCACCTTTTACATTCAATGTTACTACTAGTATAAATCTCTTAGTTATAAATTCCAATGAAAACCCATTTATTCTGCTGGAAGATTAAAAATGACTGATCAATTCAGTTAAGTAGGATGAGAAGAAGGTGAAAGAAAAGAGTGTTTATGCGGTTCATGGTATAATATTAGTATTTACTTTTATCCGAGGGAGGGGTTAGTCATGGATGCACTTGATGTAATGGGAAAGAAAGAAGATATTTTCCCATACTTCCAGCCTATTGTTAGTGCTGACAAGCAACAGATTATTGGATACGAAGTTCTCGGACGAATTCAAACAGATGATGGGATCGAAAGTTTAGGGTTTTTCTTTCAAGATCACTCAATTCCAGAAGATTACATAATGGAAATAGATACGCATATACGAAAGTTAGCGATTCGCTATTTTCAAAAGCAAGAAAGTGATCAATGCTTATTCTTTAATTGTAGCGCAAGACATCTTCTATTTGACCATGGTGAAACAATGTCAAATTCTCTTGAGGAATATGGAGCAAACGGCATTGTGTTCGATAAAATTGTGATTGAAGTGTCTGACTATGATATTGATGATAATGAGCTTCAGAAGCTTCAACATATTCTCACTTATTATAAAAGTCTCGGTGTGCAGGTTGCGATTAGTCATGCAGGTAATATGATGAGTAACATTGAAAAAATCGCTATTCTTAATCCGAATATTATTAAAGTTGGTTTAACGAACCTCAAAGATAAAGGAATGCCTCCTGAATATAAAGAAGTTCTTTATGCTCTATCCATGCTTGGTCGCAAAATTGGGGCAACGTTATTGTTTGAAGGGATTGAGGGAGTTGGACAATTGAAATATGCCTGGGAGAACGGCGGCCGTTATTACCAGGGTTATTACTTTGGAAAGCCAGGCCCAGAATTTCTTTCGAATGATGAGTTTAAGCCACTTCTTGCAAAAGAATTCCATCATTTTATTGTTCATGAAAGAAAGCGTTTGCTTTCTTTGTATGAGTTATCGCAAGATTTCAATCGGCATTTACAACAACAAATTAAGCGTACAAAGCAAAATAATTGGAATGATATAGTGTCTGATGCTGCGCGTTCTTTAGGAGATGCTTGCTTCAGAGGTTATATTTGTGATGAAGACGGACATCAAGTTTCTTCTAACTATTATCGGAGTGGAGAAGGAGTTTGGGAATTTCAGCCTGAATACGAAGGAAATAACTGGAGTTGGCGTCCATATTTTCTCGAAAACATCGTGAGGATGAGGCATGAACAAGTAGGAATCCTTTCTGATTTATACAGTGACATTGAGACAAATGAACTCATTCGTACCTACTCCTATCCAATTAATGACACCCATTATTTGTTTCTTGATATTCCTTATCTGTATCTCTATGAACGCGATGACTATTAAGATGTATAACGTCGGCAACCCCGCCGGCGTTATTTATACTTAACAGTTAATTGGAGGTGGGAAATTCATTCGTTCTTACGTATCATAAGACGAGAAGAAGGGTAGTACAAATATAGACTGGGGAGTGACAATGATGCTTAAAAGAATTTCTGTTAAAACGAATCAACGGGATCAAATGCTTGATATTACGTCTGAAGTTAGACATGCTATCGGCGAGGCGGGTTTTAAAAACGGTGTGGTAATTGTGTATTCTGCCCATACGACAGCAGGTATTACAATAAACGAAAATGCTGATCCTGATGTTAAGCATGATATGCTTATGAGACTAGCTGAAGTTTATCCGTGGGAGCATTCCAATTATCGGCATGCAGAAGGAAATTCAGCTTCCCATTTGAAAACGAGTACTGTAGGAGCATCCCAGACGGTCATTGTTGAAAATGGAGAACTTGTTTTAGGAACATGGCAAGGAATTTACTTCTGTGAGTTTGATGGACCTCGTAACCGTACGGTTTACATTAAAACAATGGAGGGATAACGATGATACGAGTTCTATTCGTTTGTCTTGGTAACATTTGTCGCTCACCGATGGCAGAGGCCATATTTCGCTCTCAAGTAGAGAGTGTTGGGCTTTCTGACCAAATTGAAGTAGATTCAGCAGGAACCGGTGACTGGCATATTGGCGAGCCTCCGCATGAAGGAACAACGGAAATACTTAGCAAGAAAAATATCACGACGAATGGAATAAAGGCAAGACAGGTTAAAAAAATCGATCTTGATCAGTTTGATTATCTTGTAGCAATGGATGCAGCCAATTTAGGGGAACTTCATGAAATGGCAGGGATGCAGCCAGCAAATTCCATTTCACGTTTAATGGATTATGTGACTGACAGTGAGTTTGAAGATGTACCAGATCCTTATTTTGATGGGAACTTTGAACAAGTTTATGAAATGGTAACGGTCGGATGCGAGAGATTGCTCGAGCATATAAGGGAAGATAAAGGAATATGAAGGACGCAATAGATAAGGCAGTAAGAGCAGTGGGAGACGAAACATCGATTGAAAATTGCGAGGCCGTTTCAGGAGGATCGATTAATGATGCTTTCTATATCAAAACAGGCGCACGAGAATACTTTGCAAAATTAAATCGTTCCGCTCCTGACGATTTTTTTGAAGTTGAAGAAAAAGGACTTCGCCTTCTTAAGCAACATGGTATTCGTGTTCCAAAGCCCTTACTCATTCTCCCCCGTGAAAAATCGGAGATGGTTTTTCTTATGGAATGGATCCCCTCCGTGCCATCCAGCGGGAAAACGGATCGGGCACTTGGGAGTCTGGTCGCAGAAATGCATCAGAAGAGAGCAACCACTGTGGGTTTAGCTGAACCCAATTACATTGGTGAACTCCCTCAGCCCAATCACCAGGAAAGAGATTGGGTAGCTTTCTTTCGAGATCACCGACTTGGTACAATTCAGAGGATAGCGAATGAGAAAAATATTCTCTCTAAAGAACGTAACCACCAACTAGAGGTATTAAAGGATAACCTTCGCTCTTTCCTTGGACATAATCCGGAAATATCGCTCCTACATGGTGATTTATGGGGAGGGAACTGGCTTGAAAGTGAGAGCGGCAAACCATACCTAATTGACCCAGCCGTCTATTACGGTGACAGAGAAGTTGACATTGCTTTTACATATTTATTCGGGGGGTATTCAACGGAGTTCTACAATCAATATCAAGCTGATTATCCGCTTCTAAATGGATGGGAAGAACGAATTCCCATTTATCAGCTATATTATCTGCTTGTTCATCTTGTCCTATTTGGGGAAAGCTATGGAAGCGCGGTGGATCGTATTCTTAAAAGATACACGGTTTAAATCATATGAATGCGTTTCATTGCTTATGATAAGGGGAAAATAGTCTCATCTTTATAACTCGAGGAGGGAATTAAATGAGTCAGTCATATCCAGGCGGTAAACAGAATAAATTGTTTAAAGCAGTCCTGATTGGTGGACTAGCAGGTGCAATAATCTCGCTACTTGATCGAGGTACAAGAGAATCGATTAAAACAAGTTCTAAGCGTGCAGGTAATGTGTTACGTGATGTGAAAAACAACCCATCATACTATACTGATAAATGGAAGCAAACGGTAGAGGAAGCGAGTGGACTTATGAAAGAAGTACAAGATGACATCTCTACCTTATCAGAGAAATTTAATGGACTAAAAGAAAGTTCAGTTGAAGCGTTTAATCTTGTGAAAGAAACGCAACATGATATTAAAGAAATCGGTTCAAAAGTTGTTGAAGCAGGTGAAGAGTTAACAGGTAAAGATATAGATACAATGACGCATTAATTAAGCAGCAGGAGGGTAAATAGTGGATGCAACGTTTAGTGAATTTTCAAAGCAGCTTTTCTCAAGAATGAAAGAGCACTATGTAACGGATTTGTCGGCGCAGCTTGCCTATTATTTTTTGCTATCGCTCTTTCCGTTTTTAATATTCTCTATTACCCTCTTGACTCATTTTGATTTTTCTCAGGATCAAATTCTAGATTTAATATCCCAATATGCCCCTTCAGAATCATTTGTTACAATCCAGGAAAATTTGATTCTAGAAGATGGCGCCCGTAAAAGTCTTCTCTCATTTGGGATAATCGCAACCATTTGGTCAGCATCCAATGCCATTAATGCGATTATTAAGTCGTTAAATAGAGCGTATAACGTGAAAGAAAGCCGCCATTTTCTAATTGCAAGAGGACTGTCAATCCTGTTGTCGTTTGCTATGATTTTTGTCATAGTTGTAGCACTTGTATTACCGGTGTTTGGTGAAACGCTCTGGCGTTTCTTCGTCTCGTTATTTGATATTCCAGAGTCGTTTAGTTTTATGTTTGGAATTATTCGATGGTTTTTGAGCCTTTCCATTATGATTATTGTATTTATGTTTATTTACTATTACGCACCAAATAAACGCTTGAATTATAAGGATGTTTTGATTGGCTCAATTTTTGCATCAGTAACGTGGCAACTTGTATCACTTGTATTTTCTTACTACATCAATAACTTTGGTAATTATTCTGCTACTTATGGAAGTCTCGGTGGAGTGATTGCGCTCATGCTTTGGTTCTACTTGACTGGACTTGTCATTATTGTGGGTGGAGAAGTGAATGCTACTTCAAACTATTTCCGTAAGAAAAGCCAATAAAAAAGCAGCCTAGAGCTGCATTTTTTATTGGTTAAATTTATCATTTCAACAAGCGAAGTCCATTTAATATAACTAGAATCGTACTTCCTTCATGCCCGAGTACACCAAGAGGAAGAGTTAGAAACTGAAAGAAATTCGAGGCGATTAGGATGAGGATAATTGAAATAGAAAAAACAATATTTTGTTTTACAATAAGATTCAATCGGTTCGATAAACTCACTGCTTGAGTGAGCTTGCCAAGATCGTTTTTCATTAAAACAACGTCTGCAGATTCAAGTGCTACATCCGTACCTTGCCCCATAGCAATTCCAACGTCTGAGACTGCCAGGGCAGGAGCATCGTTTATGCCATCTCCAATCATTCCAACCGTACCGTATTGCATTCTAAGCTCCTGTAGTTTCTTTACTTTATCTTCTGGAAGACAATTAGCGTAATATGTTTGAATTCCAACTTCCTCAGCAATGGCTCTAGCCGTTTGTTCGCTATCTCCAGTCAGCATAACAGGTTCGATACCACGCTTTTTAAGAGCTTTCACCATTGCATTAGATTCGCTTCTAACTTTATCTTTAAGTGCAATCATTCCCGCAATCCCTTTGTCATCAGATGCCAGAACGATCGTTTTTCCACTTTGTTGTAATAAGGTATATTGCTCATGGAATGCATCGAATCCCAACGTTTCTGTGAAAAATCCTAATTTACCCACCCTCCATGTCGTTTCACCTAGTTTAGCTTCAACACCCCATCCAGAGTGATCCATCATTTGGTCAGGTTCATACCAGTCAAAAGGACCTGCGTATTGGACAATAGCCTTACCGAGAGGGTGGGTTGATTGCCGTTCTATTGATGCTACGTATTTAATAAACAAGTCTTCCTCAATATCATCCCGTGTAAAAACGTCTGTTACAACAGGAGAACCTTCAGTAAGAGTACCTGTTTTATCAAGTGCGACTGCTTTCATTGTACCAAGTTGCTCAAGGTGAACCCCTCCTTTAAAAAGGATACCAGTCCGTGCGCCTGCAGATATTGCAGAAAGCGTCGCAGGCATTATGGAAGCGACTAAAGCACAAGGAGAAGCAACAACGAGAAATACCATGGCGCGATAAATTGTTTCATCCCATGTCCAGCCTAGCGCGTAATGAGGAAGCACCATAAGAACTGCTCCGATTGAGAGCACACTTTTAACATACCAACCTTCTAGTTTCTCAATAAATAATTGAGAGGGTGCTTTCTGATCTTGAGCTTCCTGTACGAGTGTGATGATTTTCTGAAAGACGGTATCTTCGCTTCGCTTTGTCATCTTCACTGTCAAATGTCCTGAAATATTGAAAGTACCAGCATAAACTTCTTCATCAATTTGCTTTGTAACAGGTAGTGATTCTCCGGTGATGGCTGACTGATTAACAGAGGTTTGACCTTTTATAATTACGCCATCCGCTGGGACTCTTTCCCCGGGGCGAATGAGAAGTAGGTCATTAATTGAGAGGGAAGAAGCTGCTACGATACGTTCAATCCCATTTTCAAGTATCGTAGCCGTTTCAGGTTGAATTTCCATAAGAGACTCTAGTTCACGTTCACTTTTATTCAATGTATAGGTTTCGAGTGCACCACTCAATGCAAAGATAAAAATCAGAATGGCACCCTCGGTCCAGTATCCTATGCTACCAGCTCCAATAGCCGCGATAATCATGAGGAGTTCAACATTAACATCTTTGTCAGCGATTGAATCCGCTATGCCTTCTTTAGCTTTAGCGAATCCCCCTATAATAAAAGCAATGATATAAAGAGTGGATTCGGTAGGAGGTGTGAATGTCCCTTCCATTAACCAAGCGAAAGCAATAATAATACCGCTAACTAATGCAGCAATCAGTTCACCATGTCTTTTAAGTACGTTCCACCAAAAGGAAGTATGCGTTGGGTATGTGTTGGACTGAATATTAACCTGTTCCATTATCATTCCTCCTTTGAATAATTGGGAAAAGCATCCTCAATTATTCATTTAAAGCTATAATGTGTAACCTGATTTCGGATTACAGCAATTAAAATGCGATTAAAACAAGTCTTTATAAACCATTTGTTGAGAACGATTTTCATTAAATTAGAATCATTATTATATTTTAATGATTTTATTCTATCACATAATATTCACAGTGACCATATAAAAGAAAACAAATGGGCGAGATGATTTGACGTTTAATACGAGGAAATATGCGGGAATGGAGTTTATATCCAAGAAATAATGAGGAGGATAACAATGTTATTAAAAGAGAAGCTAGAACAGTTTAAACATGCGCAGGTCCAAAAGCCAAATAAAGTTTTTACACTATACTTAAATACAGACCGTCGTGATGCAGATCGACAAAATGGAGAATGGAAGATTCAGCTGAAAAATGGATTCCGCAATTTTGAAGATTATTTAAAACAGAGCGACAACAAAGAAGAACTTGAAAATTTTGAGAAAGTAAAAGAAAAAGTACAGAATGAGCTAGATCGAATCGAAAATGATTTAAATCGTGGTTTAGTCATTATTGCTTCTTCAGACGACCAAATTTGGTTTGTAGAACGAACTCAAGTACCAGTTGAAACGAATTTATACTGGGAAGAAGAACCGGAGCTCGATCAATTACAACAACTAGAAGATCAGTATCCTAATACAGGAATTATCCTTGTTCATTATGATTATGTACGGATTCTTGAAACGGAGCTAGGTTTCCTTACAAATAGTGAAGAATATGCATGGGATCCTGATGAAGATAACTGGAGAAAATACGAAGGTACGACTGGAAACGAAAACATATCCGGTAACGGTAGTACCGCTCAACGCGAACTATATGAAGATCGAATTAAAGCAAATCGAGAAAGATGGTATAAATCCATGGCGGCTAAGCTTGATAAGAAAGCCAAAAATCGTAAGTGGGAAAAGATTTACGTAGCTGGTGAAAAAGAAGAAGCTAGTGAATTAAATGAACTAATGAATAAAGAGGGAATTGTTATCGGTAAAAATTATGCTGATAAACGAGATGATGAAGTTATTACGTCCCTTGTTTCTTAATGAAAAAGCACCCAATCGGGTGCTTTTCTAGTATGGAGGTCTATTGTTTAATTGCTTTAACTGTAAAAATTTTTGGAATGCCACGATCATGGAGTTTACTATTGGGTTCTTCTGCTACTTGTTTAATCATTAATCCTTCCTCTGCAATGGCTGTTATAACCTCGCCTAGCGTCCATTTTCTTTGGAGAACAATACTCTCTTCAGTGTTATTCTCAAGATGTTTCTCAAAGGCAACGCCTCTTTGATGAATGGAAGGATCAAAGTAATTCCCGTCCACTTTATGTTTCTTGCCTTTAGACGTAATAAGCTTTGTTGAAATTGGATGAAAGTCCTGTACAATAAACGTTCCACCAGGCATTAAAAGACGCTTAACAACCTTGAATAACGGTTGAAGATCTAAAAAGTAGTGTAAAATTCCAAGTTCCATTACGACAACTTCGAATGTACCATCGTGTTTCTCATCGATTTTAAGGATGTCAGATACATAATAAGATAACTCCACGTTGCATTGTTCTGCAAGTTCCTTTGCATACCGTTCATTTTCATATGAGAAATCAATTACAGTCGATTTTGCTCCTAGCAAACCCATAGCAGTTGCCTTCATCCCATGTGAGCCCATTAGATTAGCTACATTTTTGTCTTCCATTGGAGGGAGGAAAGGCATAAGTGATTTAAGTCGTGCCACCGGATTCGCCTTCAACTTAGTCGCTGCCTCTTCAGGAGTGCCGAATCGGTTAAGAAGCGCTTCATATGTTTGTTGATTCCATGATTTTTCATTTTGCTCTGTAACTTTATTCTGCATCATAATAAGATGTTGATTTACAAGGGAGCGCCATTCTGGTAGCTGTTGATAATAGTAAAGGGAAATACAAGGAACAGTAAAACCATGAAAAGGAACTTCAATTAAATAAGGGTCTGTACGAATAACTGTATTATAGGTGCATTCCACCAGCACCTTTTGATCATTTATTTCATAAATGGCGACAGATTTTTCGTTTGAATGCTCTGGTATAGCTTGTCCGAACATCTTGTTGAATTCATCGGTAACAAACTCAAACCCATCCCATTGAATTGAAATTGCTAGGATATCAGGAGCTGTGCTCACTTCTTGAAGCCATAGTGCGGTTTCATTTATAAAGGAATAAGGAATGTTATAGTTATTAAGAGTTGTTGATAGTTTTGATAAGACGTTTGGCTGATCGGGCATTTTTTCACCTCAAATTTGTTACATGAACATATTTTGTATAGAATACTATAGCATATAGACTGGCCATAAGGCATCTAACTGACAGGGAGAGAGACATGTACTATGCAGACTCAAAATGAAGGTGTTCTAACACAGAAGTGGGTAAAAAAAGGCGGTGCATTGGCTTTATGTATCTACCTACTAGCTCTTTTTTATGCTACTTTGTTTATTTATAATTATTATCCATATGGTAAATCCGTTAACCTTGTATTGTTTGATAGTATTAAACTGATGTGGGAGAGCGGTAGTTACTGGCTAATTCTAAAGAATATTATCGGTAATATTCTATTATTCATGCCTCTTGGTTTTCTTATACCGCTTGTTAGCAATAAATGGAAATCCGGCTTAATTATTGCCATAATCGGTTTTGCAACAAGCACTTTAATTGAGTTACTACAATATTTTGTTGCTCAACGAATTTTTGATATTGACGATATTTTGCTTAATGCTCTAGGTGCCGTAGTGGGGTATGTGGCTTTCAGGCTTGTTCTTAGCTTATACAAAAAAATCAAAAAGACAAAATAAAGAAGCAGCATCAAGCTGCCTCTTTATTTGTCCTTTTTTAATCTTCCTTTTTCGCTTTATCGAGAAGCTTCGTGATGCGTTTAGTAAGCATCTTGCGTCCCTCTCCACCTGCTTGGAAGTGACGAAGTTTACCTTCAGAATCAAATACATAGTATGCTGGTACATATTGATTGTCGAATGCGTCAGTAAGTTTGTGGTCACTGTCCACAAAGATCGGTTGGCTGATATCGTGCTGGTCAGCTACCTCTTTAATTTCATCTAAATCAAGATCTTTTTCAGAGCGTGGCATATGAACAGCTATTACGTTCATGTCCTCACTATACTCGTCACGGAATTCATTGATCATTGGCATTGCCTCTTTACACAGACCACAGCTGATGGACCAAAAGTGAACGAGTGTAAGAGGCTTATTTCCAACTAAATCGCTTTTTGAAACTTCTCCATTAAACCATGCTTTTGCACCTTCGAATTCAGGCATTTCTTCTCGTAATTTCATCCTGTATCGACTCCTTTTTTATAGGCTAATTATAATCATTATCAATTAATCACAATTATTATTATAGTATATTCAATTCATAAGTCAATGAAAAGGGTTTTTTAATTATAGTATTAAAATGGCTAATAAAATGTTTCTTACTCATGATGAAGTAGAATAGTTTGCTGATTGTTCAGGACTACGGTGAGTAGCAGTTGCTATAAATAAGAAGAGTAACATACCGCTAATCGCATAGAAAATACTACCCTGTCCAAACCAATCAATAAACAAACCACCTAGATACGGTCCGAGTATACTACCAATTCCAAAGAAAATGCCAGCGAGAATGTTACCGGTAGGTAGCAGACTATTAGGAAGAAGATCGGCTAAATAGGTAATGCTTAAAGAAAATAATGAACCGACCATCATGCCAGCAAGGAAGAATAACATAAATAGAGATGTGACGGACGTCGTGAAAATGGCGCCTGAAAAACAAATCCATCCAATCAGCATACTTAGAAGCAATACATTTTTACGGCCAAATTTATCGCTCCATATTCCGAGAGGCATTTGGAAAACGAGACTTCCTACAACAAATGCAGGCAGAAGGATGGAGACAGCTTTAACATCAAGCCCAGCTCTCAGAGCATATACTGGGAAATTACCATGCAGGGAAGCTTCTAGAAATCCATATCCAAAAGAAGGCAGTAGAGCTACCCAGCCGATTTTTAATACATGCAAGTATTTTGAGAACACGCGATCAGAACCTGACGTCAGTGGATCAGGAAATTCATTCGTAATCCTTGTAAGCAAGAACCAGGTGACTAAGGAAATACCTGATGCAATGACAAAAGGTAGGTATAGCGAAAATTGAACAAGAATCGTTGAAAGTGGACCTGCAGCAAAGCCTAGACCAAATGCCGATCCGTAAATCGCGATGTTTCGCCCACGTTTCTCTTTAGAAGTGGTAGTTGTAATCCAGAGTTGTGTTGCAAAGTGAAGCAAGTTATCTCCAATTCCGACAATGATACGAAGAATAAACCAGAACCAGAATGCTTGCCAGATTGGAATCAGGATAACAGATATAGCGACAAGAAGAAGTCCCACGCTAATCGCAGGTTTGTATCCAAATTTGCGGACTGGCTTTTCGATAAACGGAGAAGCAAATAGAATTCCAATATATAAGGCGGAGGCATTTAATCCATTCATGCTTGAGGAAACACCTGACTCTTCCAGTAGAATAGAGAGGAGAGGTAGAAGCATGCCTTGAGAATATCCTGATATGAAAACAATTGAAATTAGAATAAAGAAACGATAACGATTTGATTCAGACATTTGTTCACATCCAAAAAAAGAAGTTGCAATCAGTGCCAATTATAATGGAAGGGCACAAAAAGAGCCACCGTTCGCAATTTTTGAAATCATGTTCTAAAATAGATACAGCGCAATTAAAAGGAGTGAACGTATTGGAATTTAACATGAAGAAAGAAGAAACAGGGTTTACAGCTGATTTTGGATATGGAACTTTGCATATTTCTGGAGATGACCAGTATGGCTACCGTCCCTACCAGCTTCTTGTCTCATCTGTAGCTGTCTGCAGTGGAGGGGTACTTCGCCAAATTCTTGATAAAAAGCGAATGAGTTATGAAGATATCAAAATCAAAGCGGATGTCACACGAAATGAGGAAGCGGCAAATCGTGTAGAAAAAATCCATCTTCATTTTACGTTAATAGGTGACCTCGATGAACAAAAGGTTGAAAGAGCACTTGAACTAACGAAGAAACATTGTTCAATGGCTCAATCTGTTATAGGAAGTATTGAACTTAAAGAAACATTTGATATTCTAGCTAAGTAGAGAAATGGAACAGGGACACCCAACGCGGTGTCCCTGTTCCATTTCAGTTATTGTTTGCAGTTCTACAACTCAAGCGTTTCTGGTGTATTCTCTCCTTCATTCATCAGGCGAATCGTATCAGGAGTAATTTTGAGTACAATGTAATTCGGATCATCTGGGGAATCGAACCATTGCTTCATCTGATCTCCCCATAATTTTTCCTTCGTTTCTTTTGAATCATCGATCGTAACATGACCTTGTACTTCAACGTAGCGATCATGCCATCCTTCACCATCATATCCAAGAAGAACATGAACATTGTGATTTTGCTCGATATCCTCTACTTTATGTGTTTTTCTGCTTGTAGGCGTCATTAACGTCAGTTCATTGTGAAAGAACGTCATAAATCTAGAGTGCGGTTTGTTGTCTTTAATCGTACTTAACGTACCTACATAGTGTGAATCGAAGATATTTAAAACTTTATTTTTGATTTCAGTTTGGGACATTGCCATTGAACTATTCTCCTTTCGAATTTAACTCTAGTCTTAATCTTCCTTTATTCTCGAATTCTAAAACCAGATAATATGCCATTATTTACTATGAGTGATTAAAGCACACTCTTCTGTTTTTTGATTCATGCCTATGGGTATACATAATAGTGACTCTAATTCAGACTAAAGAAGGTAATAAGATGGACAAAAGTTATGATTTTACTCAAGGAAACATCGCAAAACAAATGATTTATTTTTCATTACCTATTTTTTTAACGAACTTACTTCAAACATCTTATCAATTTATAGATAGTATCTGGGTTGGGAATTTACTTGGCGCTAATGCACTTGGCGCTATCTCGATAGCTGCACCAGTTATTTTCACAGTTCTTTCCTTCATTATTGGCGTAAACAGTGCAACACTTACGGTTCTGTCTCAAAGAAAAGGAGCTGGAGATGATCGAGGATTAATTGAGTCGTTAAATGCTTTTGTTGTAGCATTGACCGTTTTATCAATCTCATTTGGAATTATTGGCTATATTTTCACAGAGCCTATACTTAGATTTCTTGGAACTCCCGCAGAAATTTTTAACAGTACGAAAGTTTACCTTCGAATTAATTTCTTAGGAATACTTTTCTTATTTGGGTACAATTTCATTGGTACAGTGCTACGCGCACTCGGGGATAGTAAAACGCCAATTCGCTTTGTTCTTTTTGCGGTTTTGTTAAATGCAGCAATTGATCCGCTTTTTATTAGTTATTTCGATTGGGGAATTGAGGGTGCGGCATATGCAACGATTCTTTCTCAGGGAGCAGCCTTTCTGTATGGTGTTATTTATTCTGTATGGAAGTCGAAAGTTCCCTTTACGGTTCCTCATTCCCCAGATATGAAAGAGCTCAAGCGAATATCTAAGCTTGGTATCCCAGCTGGTTTACAGATGATGACCGTATCTGCAGGTGTTACAGCAATTATGGCTATCGTCGCAGGATTTGGGACTCAAGTTGTCGCAGGTTTTGGAGTTGCTCAACGACTTGATCGTATTATCATGTTACCTGCGTTCACGTTAGGAGCTGCTGTTAACAGTATGGCAGGGCAAAATATTGGATCAGGAAAATGGGGGAGGGTGTCGGAGATATCCAAAAACGGCATTATTCTCATTTTGACAGTATCTTTTGCAATCAGTGCTATTATCTTTCTAAGTGCTGAATCAATGATTCGTTTATTTATAGATGATCCCAAAACAATTGCATTTGGAGAAACGTACTTAAAAACCGTAGCTTTTTTCTATCCGTTTCTTGGTATTAACTTTGTTTTGAACGGGGTAGTGAAAGCAGCAGGTGCAATGGTTCAGGTGCTAATTCTAAATGTTATCTCTTTCTGGGTTCTTCGTGTTCCTCTCACATATCTCTTCTCAGAGTGGCTTGGAGCTGAAGGGATTGCTTACGGTATTGGTGTTAGTTTTATCATCTCAAGTATTTTTGCCATTGCATATTATCGTTACGGGAAATGGCGAGATATAGAAATCTTTAATGGTAATGAGGAAGAGGTTGAGGAAGTGGTTCCAGAAGGTAAAAAAGCATGAAGAAATAGAAAAGCCTCGTCTATTAACGCGCCTCTAAGTTACAATGAGTAATGGACATTAGTTAGCTATAGAGGGGATGCGTCAATTAATATGAAACGATTTTTATTCTATGTTATAGGGCTTTTTATATTAACTGCAGGCGTAACATTAACGATTAAATCGGACATTGGAGCTGGAGCATGGGATGCTCTTAATGTTGGTTTATCGCATACAATCGGCTTCACAGTAGGAAGCTGGGTCATTATTGTTGGTATCATATTGATTATCGTCAATGCTTTCCTTATGAAGGCCTGGCCAGACTTCTTAGCACTTATTACGATTGTCGTAACAGGAGTGTTCGTTGATTTCTGGCTCATAACTGTTTTTGAAAATTGGCAGATCCAAGATGTATTTTTGGCATATGCTGTTTTTGCAGCTGGCATGATTTTAATTGCATTGGGAATTGCAATCTATCTTCAAGCTAAATTCGCAGTTATACCAATTGATGGTTTAATGCTTGCCATTCATAGTAAAACTGGATTGAGCATTCGTACCTCAAAGACGGTCGGTGAGTTGCTCGCACTTCTGGCAGCAGTGCTATTTAGTGGTCCTATTGGCATAGGAACCATTATTATTACGTTTGGAATTGGACCACTGGTGCAATTTTTCTATCCCACTTTTGAAAAAATGAACGCATAGGCGTTCATTTTTTTTTTTGTGGAAAAGTATAATGAGCACTTTTCTCTGATATTCAATTTTCGTTTAATAATTTCTTGGATAAAAGAAAGCCTTCTAGAAAAAAATACTGGTAAGAGTCAGATGTATGCTGTTGAACAGATGCATTGAAAGGAGAATTCAAATGAAGAAAATTGCTCTTATGATTATCCTTCTCACCCTCATCTTGCCAGTCCAAACGATGGCGGAAGGAGGAAAGAAGGCAGGTAAAGAACAGTCTCTACAAGTTCCAGATTCAACTGTAAATATTTCTAAAGAGAACACATATCCGAACCCAGCGCAGGATCTGCCTACATTACAACCAAGTGAGTTAACAAGAGAACTAACAGGATCTGCAGAAATCAAAATTGATAACCCTGAGCTAATCCAGATCCTAAATGACTCTTCCATATCCCCGTCTAAAGTTGCAATTGGCTACCGTGCTAGTATTTATTTAGGTAAATGGGCTTTGAATTATGAATCTCAAGAAACAAATGTTAATTGGCAGTATAAGCAAGCAAACGTAAATAAAGTGGACAATAGAGGAGGAACTGCTCCTGTTCAGATGACGTATCGTCAGGAAGCAGAAAAGAAAGTAACTGGCGGATTGACTGCATCAATTCCTGATAGTGAAGATGTTAAGAAAATGATGATGATGAAAGCATCTGAGAAAACAAAACTTTCGCTTTCTTTCCAAACAATGATTGGTAAAGATACTAAAAAAGGTAATGTTTATAATGTTGGTGCTAAAAATTATGGTATGTTAACAAGCTATGTACCTGCTGTAAATGAAAAAGGTAAGGTAACATATGGAGAGGTATACCTCGTCTTAAAAGGTAGTAAGAAGAAAATTGAAGTGCGTAATGTAACTCAGCAGGGCATTGGTGCCTGGATACCTGTACAAGATTACTTAAGCTTTGAGTTTAATACGCGCCATTAACCAGCAGAGATGCTGGTTTTTTTATAACTGGGTTAAATCAATAAGGTATTTATTACAAAGTCAATTTTGATTGATAAGGAATAGAACCTAAGCACGTATTCAAACACTAAACAATGCTAGATAAAGGAGGCTCAAAAATGAAATTTATTGCAGTTGTTGTAGCACTAATAGTGGGACTCACTCCAATTACAGCGAGTGCTGTGAGCAATGAATCGCATGATTGGTACTTTAAACGAAGTAAAAATCATGCCCCAGCCACTACAGAACCAGAATTTGAGGAATTGCTTAAACCTTATAACAGTTATTTTATTGGCAATACAGATCAAAAGGAACTGTACGTGACATTTGATAATGGCTATGAGAACGGATATACAAGTGGGATTTTAGATGTTCTTAAAAAAGAGCAGGTACCGGCAGCGTTTTTTGTTACGGGTCATTATTTAAAAGATCAATCTGACCTTGTAAAAAGAATGGTAAAGGAAGGTCATATTGTAGGTAATCATTCCTGGAATCATCCAGATATGACCGCTATTTCTGATGTCAGGATAAGAGAAGAATTAAGTAAAGTGAAAGAGGAGTATACCCGTTTAACTGGAGATAAAACGATGCAATATTTAAGGCCACCGAGAGGCGTATTTAGCGAAAGATCTCTTGCTATCTCCCATGAGGAAGGCTATCGAAATATTTTCTGGTCACTTGCTTATAAGGATTGGGAGACGAACAATCAAAAGGGTAGTCAATATGCATATGATTCAATTATGAAACAGGTTCATCCAGGTGCCATTATGCTTCTTCATACGGTATCTAAGGATAATGCTGAAGCACTTGAACGAGTCATACAGGACTTAAAGAAGGAAGGATATAAATTCAAAAGTCTTGATGATCTTGTCCTCAAACGAACTCTTCCAGAACCACTAGCTCCATAAACAAAAGACTGCCAGAAATGGCAGTCTTTTGTTTATGTGATTGAGTTATTTGGTATGGCTCTAGCAACTGCAAGGTCTAAGCGGCCACTTCCGCTTTTCGAGATCTAGCTGCAGCCTCCAGACCCTAGGCCACTTCACCATCCAATTTGAACACAAAGGACGTGTTCAAGTTGGATCGCTCCAGTGTCTGCCGGGTCTGAACGGAGGCTTCCGCTTTTCGAGATCTAGCTGCAGTGGCCAGACTCTCGATCGCTTCACCTCCCAAAATGAACACAAAGAGCGTGTTCTTTTTGGGAGGTTCCAGCGCTTGTCGAGTCTAAGCGGCCACTTCCGCTTTTCGTGATTGTTTGCGATAATAAGGACTACATAACATGGTTGGGGGCGGTAGAATGTGGTCTGAAATGATATATCCTCAGGCGCCTTATGATGTTGAGAGGTTATTCGGACGGGTTAGTATGGACCCGCTTCAATATATAGAAATTGAAAATAGGTTGTTGAAAGTACCTTTGGTGTTAAATCATGGCGAAGCTGTTGTGTCAATTCAATCGCAAGGTACAAAGGAACGTCCAGCTTTTGAGATTAAAGGAGAAGAAGTTAGCCAAAAAGATGAAGTTGTCAGTCGAATTTGTGCTATGTATGATTTTGATATGAAGCCACGCGCTATTTTAGCAGCGTTAAATTCTACTACTATTGGTGAGCTTGTTGGACAATATGCTGGAATGCCAATTATTTGCGAACCAGATTGTTATAGTGCGTTATTGAAAAACATCGTTCATCAGCAACTTAATATGAAATTCGCCTATACGCTTACGTATCGATTTGTGACTAGTTATGGAAGAGAGAAGCATGGTGTTTGGTTCTATCCGGATGCTGAGGTAGTCAGTAAACTAACTGTGGAAGAATTACGAGAACTGCAATTTAGTAATCGAAAAGCAGAGTACGTTATTGGAATTGCTCGAAAAATCATCAATGGAGAATTGAATATGGAAGAGCTGTCTGCGCTTTCAAATGAAGAAGTGTATAAGAAGCTGCTTCCAATTAGAGGAGTCGGTCCCTGGACGGTTGAGTGCGTTCTTCTGTTCGGATTAGGGAGAAAAGATATACTACCAGCAGGGGATGTAGGTATTCAAAATGCTATCAAAAAATGGTTTAACCTTCCTACCAAACCGACCAAAGAAGAACTTTACGCTTATCATGACAAATGGTCACCGTATTCAAGCTATGTCTCCATGTATTTGTGGGAGAGTTTAAGTGAGTAGTTAGAAGGAGAGATTAATGTTGAACAAAAAAGAAGTCAAAGGATCAGGTCTAGTTAAAGGACAAACGGTCCCTCTTACAATAAAACGACTAGGAATAAATGGAGAAGGCGTTGGTTTCTTTAAGCGTACGGTTGTCTTTGTTCCTGGTGCTCTACCAGGAGAAGAAGTTACCGCAGAAATTACAACGGTTTTTCCAAATCGTGCTGAAGCGAAAGTTAAACGATTGCGAAAGAAATCTAACGATCGTATTGCACCACCATGTCCTGTCTATGAAGAGTGTGGAGGATGTCAGTTACAGCATTTAAGTTATGATGGTCAGCTGCGAGAAAAACGGGATATTGTTATTCAATCATTCGAGCGACATGCAAAGTTGGGCGAGAAGGATATTACCATTAAGCCTGTCATTGGAATGGAAGATCCCTGGAATTATCGAAACAAGAGTCAGCTTCAGGTTAGGAAACAAAAAGGGAAAATAATCGCTGGTTTGTATGGCACAGGTTCACATGAACTAGTTGAACTAACCAATTGCCTTGTCCAACATCCGGAGACAAATCGCGTAACTCGCCAGGTTGTGAGCATTCTAGAAGACTTGAATATTTCAATTTATAACGAAAAGAAAAATAAGGGGCTTATTCGTACGATTGTAACGAGAGTTGGTTTTGAAACAGGCCAAATTCAACTTGTCCTCGTTACCTCTGAAGAAAATATCCCACGAAAAGAATTATTAATTAAAGAAATTAAGAAGCGTCTACCAGAAGTAAGGTCTGTTGTTCAAAATGTGAATGGTAAGCGGACATCGATCATCTTTGGAGAGAAAACACTAGTAATTGATGGAGAAGAAGTGATCCAAGAGTCGCTAGGTGATTTGCATTTTGAATTGTCTGCTCGTGCATTTTTCCAATTGAACCCTATCCAAACCGTGAAGCTATATGATGAAGTTAAAAAGGCAGCTGAGCTTACTGGGAAAGAAAACATTATTGACGCTTACTGCGGAGTAGGAACAATTGGGTTATGGCTTGCTGATCATGCAAAAGAAGTGAGAGGCATGGATGTTATAAAAGAATCGATTGATGATGCGAGAAAGAATGCTAAACAACATGGCTACCAAACATCAATGAGATATGAAGTTGGTAAAGCAGAAGATTTAGTCCCTAGCTGGGTTAAAGAGGGCTTTAGACCAGATGTCATTGTTGTTGATCCGCCTCGGACGGGTTGTGATGATAAATTGTTATCCACAATGGTCAAAGCAAGACCAGACCGGATTGTATATGTATCCTGTAATCCATCCACACTCGCAAAAGATGCTGCATTTCTAATGAAAAAAGGATACGAAATAAAAGAATTACAACCTGTTGATATGTTCCCTCAAACGGCTCATGTTGAGGTTGTCGCGGTTTTCAAAAAGAAAAGCAACTAAATAAAAAGCCACTATAAAGGTAGCTGGACTGAGTTTACAGAAAAAAAGAATTAATCTCAACCTTTTGACTGTTTGTCTAAAGGAGTCATTAACACTTTCCACAGTGTTATGCACAGTGTAAAAGCAGATATCGTGCCTTATACACAGAATTATCAACATTACCCACAGCTGTAGTGGTTTTTTATCCACAAAATTCACTAATTGTAACTAATAGCGGTATTACAGGATTAGTTTAAGGTTATCCACATTGTTAACAATGTGTGGATGATAAGTTTCCACAAAGGGATGTTAAGATATAGTAAAGAAACACAGTTGAAAAAGGGACCTGAAGAGGTCCCTTTTTTAATTACTTATTCTTTTTCGCTCGTTGGTTAGCTGCTTTTGCTCTTTCTGCTGCTTTTGCATCAGCAGCATCAAATTCACTTGCAAATTCTACATCTTCATTTTGCGCTGCAGGGATCGGGTTCTTTGCTTGGCGTTTTTGTTTTTCTTCTGAATAATTTGGACGTTTTGCCATCTTAATCAGCTCCTGTAAGTGAGTTTGGAGAGCATCTCTCCACTAATTAGAATGGCTAAATGGTGTTCAAATTATTCGAGAAGATAACCTATTTTTGGCCAGCACGATCAGCGCGTTTGAATTCACGACCGAATAGCACATCCTGAGTTTTTGTTAAAGTCATTTTTGATTCTTTGTTATCTTTTCCTTTGCGTTTATCCACAATTAACCCTCTTTTCTTTAAGATGGTACTAGCATTGCCATCAAGAAAAGTTCTATGCAGGTGTTCGTATTTGTTTAAACGAAAGGCTCTTTTCGTATACATTGTTGCTATATGAGCGGAAATCACTAAGTGTGTTTTTTTAAATAGTTATTTCAAAAGCAACAATCTCTCTGAAAAGAGCCAAGCGAAAAGAAAAAAGTTCCTATTATAGGAACTTAAGCTTCTAGTTGAACTTCAACTGTTTCTGAGCGTTCACGCATGGTGTGGAGAAGGTAATTATCACGTTCTATTTCATATAAGTGATAGGCTTTTTCTCCATTGTTAATTTTTTGAAAAATTTCTGGCCATTTTTCATTTGCCTTCTCTACAAAAGGAATTTTCTCAGCGGCTTTTTGGGAACGGATGTTATCCTGATTAATGCGCATGAAAATCGTTTGAATTTGTTTATCGTAGAACATCTCATTGAAAAAAGCATCTTTTGCAAGCTGGTTGTAACCCTTCCCGTGATATGGAGTACCTATCCAAGTTCCGAGAAATCCTGTTTGTTGATCAAGATCAAAAAGGTTAATCGTACCAATAGGGGTACCCCATTCATCAAGAATAGTGCGGGATATTAATTCACCTTGTTCTTCAGCTTCAATGATTTGCTTCGTTAGAAACAGATATTCTTCGTACGAGCTTGCTTTATGACGTACAAATGGGAAGACAGCTGGGTCAACCATCAAGTCAAATAGCACATGACATTCCGACAGGTCACGATGTTTAATCATGAGTTTCCCTCCTGTCGAGGGCAGACTTAACCCCACCCTCGAATAATAGTATGTTGAATTATTATTCGGGGTGGGAATCGAACCCACTAGGACCAGTCATTGCTGGTGGCGCACCAATTGCCTTCCCATATTCACTTATGAAGTTGTTAGTTCATTTTATTTTAATTACAAAAATATCATACTCAATTTCATATAAAAAAGATACTGGTTTTTTGCTTATTTTTTATGAATAATTTTACCATCAATCATCGTTAATATTGGGCGAGCTTCAAAATGAAATGGATGGTGAGACCACAGGACTAAATCCGCGTCTTTTCCAACTTCTATGCTTCCGATTCGATGGTCTACACCAAGGCTTTTAGCAGGGTTTAGAGTAATGCCTTCCAGTGCTTTTTCCTCACTTAATCCTTCTCTCACAGCCAGTGCTGCACATACGTTTAGGTATTGAATAGGAACGTACGGATGATCAGTTACGATCGAAACTTCAATTCCGTGATTATTTAGAATTCCGTAAGTCGCCCATGTTTTGTTCTTAAGCTCAATCTTTGAGCGTCTAGTCATGGTGGGTCCCACGGATACTTTTAGGTTCTGTCCACTAAGTTCGTCAGCGATTAAATGTCCTTCGGTACAATGCTCAATTCTAAGGTCAAGATCAAACTCTCTGGCAAAACGAACAGCTGTTAAAATGTCATCAGCACGGTGCGCGTGAATTCGTACTGGAATTTCACGGTTAAGCGCTGCGATAATTGGAGCGATGCGTGGATGCTCTTTACGATCGGATCGACTTGCATGATAGAAGGCTTCGCGCAGGAGTCCCATAATCCCCATTCGTGTAATGGAATCATTGTTTGAATGACTGTGCACCCGCTTTGGATTCTCTCCAAGGGCAATCTTAAGTCCAGCAGTTTCTCGTACAATCATTTTCTCTACATTCTTGCCATGTGTTTTCAATACTGTTGTCGTTCCACCAATAATGTTTGCGCTTCCAGGCATGACCTGAACAGACGTAACGCCAAACGCAATAGCATCCCTAAATCCAACGTCGAGTGGGTTCACACCATCTATAGCACGTACATGTGGGGTAAGGGCTTCAACAGTTTCGTTCGCATCATTTCCCGCCCATCCTGTTCCTTCGTCGTAAAGCCCGACGTGAGTGTGTGCATCAATTAAACCAGGGAGAAGATGATGCCCTTTGCCGTCTATAACGGTCATATCGGGTTCCTCGGGAATGGAAGGAGATACTTTGTGAATAAGTCCATCTTTCACAAGCACATCAGCGGATGGAAGGACTGTGGAGGAAATGGGATAAACTCTTGCTTGTTTAATTAATATTGTCAAATTACTCACCTATCATCTGTTAGTTTTGGTTAGGGGTCTTTGCCCTCTCCAGTTAGTTAACTTATTATAGCCATTTATTGTAATAGATGCTATCTCATTATAGGTAATTAAGAAATTAACTGATAAATAAAACCTGCTGTTAAACCAGCAGGTTCTCTAGTGCATCTTTTAATTTAATATAACGGAAAGGATAGCCAAGTTCTTTTGCTTTTTGTGGAAGGACACATTGACCTTTAAGAACGATCCCACTCTTCTCGCCAAGAGCAACCTGCATAGGTGCTTCTGGAACGGGCATCCAATGTGGTCGGTTAAGGACCTCGGCTACAGTTTTCCCAAAATCATTCATCCGCTTAGGTTCAGGTGCTGTAACATTTAATGGTCCTTGTACAGATTCATGATCAACTGCAAAGCGAATCATACCAATAACATCATGAATATGAACCCATGAATACCACTGACGTCCATCACCAAGTTTGCCACCTATAAATAGTTTGTATGGTAGCACCATTAATGGGAGGGCTCCTTCTTCGCCAAGTACAATGCCAAAGCGTGTTAACACAGTTCGAACACCATGGTTTTGAGCATTCATTGCTTCGTCTTCCCATTTCTTTGAAACATCCGCTAGAAAATCGTTCCCAGCTTCCGTATTATTCTCGGTGAAAGATTGATCCAATGAGGATCCATAATAGCCAATAGCCGATGCATTAACAAGAACACGTGGTTTTTTTTCAAGCTTTTGGATGATAGATATTATTTCTCTGGTTGATGTAATTCGACTATCGAGAATTCGTTTTTTTCGCTCTTCTGTCCATCTTCCACTGTTAATTGATTCACCAGCCAGGTTAACGATAGCATGAATGTTAGAAAGCTCTTTTTCTGGCTCTGCATCATCCTGAAGCCACTTTACATACGTAACACCTTTTTTGACAGGCTGATTGTCTGGGTTACGTGTCAGAATATAAACCGAATGGCCATCGTTTACAAATGATTCTGTAAGAGCGCTTCCGACAAAGCCAGTTCCCCCGGTAATCGCAATGTTCATTTGATCTTCCTCCTAAGCTTACGCGATATACTTTTAATACTACTTCTTTACCCATAAAGAGAATCCTTTAATCAGTAGGTTAAATTTTCGTTTCATGGTTCTCAAAGTGCTACAATATGACATGAGGTGAGTGCATTGGTCAAGGTTACGCGTATAACGACACAAAAGAATAATAATGAGCGTTTTTCAATTTTTATTGATAAAGGTTCTGGTGAAGAGTTTGGGTTCGGCGTTGATCTAGATGTTCTTATAAGCTTTGGTCTTCGAAAAGGCGTGGAGCTTGATGACGAAATGCTTGAAAATATCCACTTTGAAGATCAAGTGAAGAAAGGTATGAACTTCGCTCTTAATTACCTGTCTTACCGCATGCGCTCTGAAAAAGAGGTGAAGGATTACCTTCTCAAAAAAGAGGTGCCTGAAGAAGCATTTCCATCGATTTTCGAGAAACTAGAGCGGTATGGATATGTAAATGATCTTGAATTTGCAAAAGCTTTTGTACGAACTAAAATAAATGCTGGCGGCAAAGGTCCATTCGTGATTGGACAAGAGCTCAAACAAAAGGGAGTAAACAAAGTTATGACAGAAAAAGCACTTGAAGAATACTCATACGAACAACAAGTAGAGCTTGCCCAGAATGTAGCAGAAAAAAAGGCAAACAAGCTTAAGAAAGCTTCTTCGACTGAGCTTAGGCAAAAAGTTAATCAAGAGTTAAGAGCGAAAGGATTTGATCGTGATATTATTCAAGAAGTTATGGATAATATTGAGTTAGAAAAGGGTGATGATGAAGAATGGGAGGCACTTGTGCTCCAAGCGCAAAAAGCTGAGCGACGTTATAGTAAGTTAGATCGTAGAGAGTTTGATCACAAAATGAAGCAATTCCTATACCGTAAAGGTTTTCCTTTCCCACTCATCAATCGATACTTGGAAGAATTTAACGATCAATAAAAATTTCCTTCTGCCCTTCATCAACATGTATAATTTGACTCGCTTTCTCTGATGGCGATTTTAATCTGGTCGAATCTTTCACATGGTCTGTGTCAGACCAGAAAGGGGTATCCATTCCTCCCATATAAACAGCGGTTGCACTTGCGTTTGTGGTCTCTAACTCTTTCCAAAGGCTTTCGGTAAAGCCACGTACAGCATATTTAGAAGCAACATAAACCGATTCATGATTCTTTCCCTTCAGTCCTGCTGTGGAAATGATATTCATCACTCTTCCACCAACTGTTTTAAGGGTAGGGAGTAGAGCTTGTGTTAAAAAAATCGTTCCTTTTATATTCGTATCAATGACACGATGGATATCGTCAATTCCAATCTCTTCTAATGCCCCAAACGTTCCTATACCAGCATTATTTACAAGTAGATCAACTGCAACCCCATCCTTTTTCAATGATTCCTTTAGATGAGCAATTTGCTTAGGGTTAGAAATGTCGCATGTATAAATAGAACTTGAACCGTTTTGAGTGTTAATGTAACTATCAACAAGTTCAAGTTTTTCCTTTGTTCTACCAACCAATACGATATGATGACCTTGATTAGCCCACTGCTTTGCTAGTTCAGCACCAAGTCCTGAACCCGCGCCAGAAATTAAAATTGTTTTCATAATAAATTCCTCCTCATATGTAAGCGTAGCATATTTTTGTCATGTGTTAGAAAATGAACTATACTTGTGGGAACAGTGCATCATGAGTAATGGAGGGCAGAAATGGAGAAACGTTTTAGTGAAATGAGTGAACATGAGTTACGAAGTGAAATTGCTTTGCTAAGTGAAAAAGCACGTAGAGCTGAGCAAATGGGAATGGTGAATGAATTCTCTGTCCATGAGCGAAGAATTGCGCTTGCTAAATCTTATTTGTTAAATCCTGAAGATTTTGCTTCTGGAGAACAATATGAAATAGATGGTGATCCTGGTTCAACGTTTACGATTGATTATATGAACGGTACGTTTGCATGGGGTTACCGTAAAGGGAATAATGAAATTGAGGCGTTCCCAATTGCAATGCTCATTAAGAAAGAGCAGCAGTAGTGCTGCTCTCTAATAAGATCATTGGTTACGACCGTTTTCTAGTTTGAACCTGAAGAACGATATCGTTATATGCCTGCTGGGTTTCCCCGTTCACCTGATGATGAGCGTGTTTTGGGTTTGCACGAGGAGATTGGAATGGATCCTCATAATTCGGATGAAGTCTATTTCGGTTTCTTTTACCCATAGTAGCACCTCCAATATGAGAGTTATCCCTGACGATTACCTGTACGGTTTGAAGCATTCATTCGCTCTTCTGGATGGGTATTCGTTGTTCCGTCAGCACGCTTTGATGCAAACTCTTCTTTAGCACGTGGTTCACCTGAGAATTTTGTGTCTGGAAATCCGGTTTTTTTATTTCTCATCATCGTGCGCCCCTTTCGATAATCTTTACCTTAACAGGCACACAGTTAGTATGTGTTTTGTAAAGGAAGTTATGTGACAACGGAGCGTCTTTGCAGTACGGAAAGCAATGGAAGTACACATGAAAGGAGAATGCCTGATGGAAGATTTATTTCAAAGGCTTGCTCATAACCTTCTTGAAAAAAATGATCACCTCTCATACGGTCAAGCGAGAACAATGGTTGAACTACTATGGGAAGATTTTGAATCATCCAGAGCAAAAGCTGGAAGAGAATATAAAGGTAGCGATGTAACAGAGAAAATTGTAAAGCAATGGATCGATTACTATGGTCCAGTACTACATGACTTTATGATGAATAATCCAAAATACAAGAGCTATTTTGGTGATGATCGTAGTATCAAGCATTAATACCAAAACCGGCTGGACAATTTGTCCAGCCGGTTTCTCATTTAGTCGATGGCTATATCTAGTTTCTTCCTTAGTGTATCCTCACTGTAAACCCAACCAGTATAAGAACTGGTGATCTCGAGTTGATCTTCCATTTGAACGACAGCAACGAATGGATAGTGACCTTTGTTGCGATAACGAAGGTCGATAAAGCGTACTTCGTAACCAACTTCTTTCTCTTCAATCTCCCACCGATAGACTGGAGAAAATGAAAGAAAAGCACTTAAGTTTGGATCTTCTTTGGCTGATTCAAGTACCGGCGTTTTTGGAACAGGAACTCGTTCGAATTCATCTTGAACAGTAATCGTTGTTCCGTCAGCACGGGCTACATAGAAGTTTGATTCTGATTTAACAGCAATATGCCACCTGCTCCAACTAATAGTAGGAGATACAATGATCTCTACTGCAGTGGGAATTCGCTCTTTAACAGCGTTAATTACTTTTCTTTGTTCGTATATCCTCCAGAAGTAATAGAGGATGATAACGCCATAAATGGTGAGGAAGGTATACCCAGGATTTGTCCCGGTGTACCAAAGGATTAGCCCACCAATATGAAGGAGAAAGATAAATGGATCAAAGATATTTATGACTCCTAGCGCTACCCATCTATTTGAGAAAGGCCTAATCGCTTGCGTACCATATGCATTGAAAATATCTACAAACACATGAATGAACACAGCAAGAAATGTCCAGAGCCATAGATGAAGCCAATTTGTTTCAGGGTAGAAAAGCATAATCCCACTACTGATAATGATCGGCCATGTGAGGACAGCAGGAATAGAATGTGTAATTCCTCTATGGTGACGAATATAGACAGCGTTATTTTTAAGTTTAAGAACAGTATCGAAGTCCGGGGCCTGCGATCCAATCAGCGCTCCAATTAGAACGCTTTGAGCGGTAATTGGGTCCTGAGCGATAGCTGGATCCAACGTTGCTAGAGCTCCAATCCCCAGTCCCATGACCACATGTGTCCCAGTATCCATAGGGTAAGAATCCTCCTTATGAAACGTATAAATCAATTTGTAAAGATCTGAAAAATTAAATGATCTACTCTATTTAGTTATACCCAAATAATCGCGAAGTGAAAAGTTAAAAGGTGATTGTAACGGATTGATACGTTATTATATGTGTTAGATGAAAGTTGAGGAAGGTTATTAGAAGATTTAAATGATTGTTAACATTAACCTTACTATATCATATCGGAGAGTTGATTAATGAAAGAGAAAGTGACAGAGCTTCTACATTTTTTCGATGAGAAGCAATTCCAGTACGATTTAATTTCCTGGTATAAAAATGAACAAAGAGACCTTCCATGGCGTGAGAATCAAGACCCGTATCGAATTTGGGTATCTGAAATTATGCTTCAACAAACAAGGGTTGACACGGTTATACCATACTTTGAACGATTTATCTCGAAGTTCCCCTCAATCGAGGCATTAGCAAATGCTGATGAATCGGATGTCTTAAAAGCATGGGAAGGCCTTGGGTATTATTCAAGAGCTAGAAACCTCCAAAGTGCGGTTCAAGAGGTAGCAGAAACGTATAATGGCGTTGTACCAAATAACCCAAAAGAAATTGCAACATTAAAAGGTGTCGGACCATATACAGCAGGGGCTATTCTAAGCATTGCGTATAATATACCTGAACCAGCAGTTGATGGGAATGTGATGAGAGTTCTTTCAAGAATTATTGGTATATGGGAAGACATTGCCAAACCTTCAAGCAGAAAAACATTTGAGGAAATAACAAGGCGTTTAATTTCACAAGAAGATCCATCCTCATTCAATCAGGGTATGATGGAACTTGGCGCAATCATTTGTACACCTAAATCACCTTCATGTCTTCTTTGTCCAGTTCAAGACCATTGCCGCGCATTTAAAGAAGGTTCGCAAGAAGAATTGCCTATTAAGTCAAAGAAGAAGGCACCGAGGCCAGTCCCAATTGCTGTAGTCGCCCTTCAAGACTCAGAAGGTAAGTATTTAATTAGAAAACGCCCTGAGAAAGGTCTTTTGGCTAGTCTCTGGGAGTTTCCAAATGTTGAATTAACTGAAGGTGGCTTAAAAGAAGAACAGCTTAAGAAACATATAAAAGAGGCATACAACTGTAATGTTGACATTGAAGAAGAAATGACAGCTTTTGATCATATATTTAGCCATCTAAAGTGGCAACTAACCGTTTACAAGGGGACCATCCAAGGAACAGTAAAGAAAGAAACTAATGTCCAGTTAGTTGATAAAAGTGAACTAAAGAAATTCGCTTTTCCAGTGGCCCATCAAAAAATTGTAGCTATTATGGAGGTGGACGAAGAGAAATGAATTTGAACCTAGAAAATCGTAAGGTATTAGTTACCGGTGGTTCTAAGGGAATAGGTAAAGCAATTGCACAAGCTTTCTATGAAGAAGGAGCCCAGGTTGGAATTTGTGCAAGAAACCGCGAAGATCTTGAAGAAGCAAAGCGTGAAATTGGAGAAGATCTGGCCATCTTCGAAGCAGATATTACAGATGAACGGAAACGTGCAGAACTCATTGAATCGTTTCTAATGGCTTTCGGATCAATTGACATCCTTGTTAATAATGCAGGCGGCAGTAATGGAACTACTATAATGGAAACAGATGTCTCTCAATTTCATAAAGCAATGGATCTTAATTTCTATTCTGCCGTTCATCTTAGTCAAATTGCAGCTGCTGAGATGAAAAAGCAAAAAAGCGGAGCTATTGTAAATATCTCTTCCATTTTCGGAAGAGAATCTGGTGGTAAGCCAACTTATAATAGTGCAAAGGCTGCAATGATTAGTTTGACCAAAGCGATGGCTGATGAACTGTTTGAATCTGGAATCCGCGTGAATGGTGTGGCACCTGGAGCTATATTACACCCTACAGGCAACTGGCAAAAAAGATTGGATGAAGATCCTGATAAAATCAAAGAATTTGTCGAGCGTGAAATACCTGGCGGAAGGTTTGGTACGCCTGAGGAAGTAGCCAATACCGTTGTCTTTCTTGCTTCAGAGAAAGCATCTTGGATTTCTGGTGCCACAATAAATGTTGATGGCGGACAGTCAAAATCAAACTTTTAAATATTTACTAAAAGCACCCTGAGATGAATTTCAGGGTGCTTTTTGAAATTTAAGGTCATAGCGGTAATCGTTCATTTTTAATCTGGCATGAATGCCGAAAGTCCACCACGTTGCTCAATTTCTTTAATAATTTCACGGTGTATTGCAACGCCTTCACTATTTAGGTATGGAGCAATTTGCTGCATACTATGGTGAAAAAAAGAAAGTTCGTCATCAGCCCAATTTTCTTTAGACGTCATCGATAACTCGGTCATATCACGATGATCTTCCATAATGAAAACCTCCTTTGTTTCCTTAGTGTGTAGCAGGATTGCTAACGGTATGAAAGAAGAGGAGTGGAAACATCGGGAAAGTTTTCTAATTCTTTTTTTAAGATCGTACATAACAATACGAGAACTGGTTATTCTATTGTTTGTGGGAGGTGATAAGCCATGGCAAAGAAACCAGGACAAACACAATCTGGTACAAGCATTCAACACGTGAAACAGCAGAACCAACAAGCTTCTGCTGGTCAAGCAGGTCAGCAACAATATGGTGCTGAATTTGCAAGTGAAACGGATGCTCAACAAGTGAAAGCTCGCAATGCGAAAGCTGCTCAAAACAAACAGCAAGCATCTGCTGGTCAAGCTCAGCAACAATACGGTGCTGAATTTGCAAGCGAAACGGATGCACAGGAAGTAAAAGCTCGCAACGCAAAGTCTGCTCAAAACAAGCAGCAACAATAATCAACTTCCCAGACAGGGCTGACTAAGTCAGCCCTGTTTTCAATTAACAAAGGGTATTTATCAAATTACAGCGAACATGTTATGTAAAAAGGAGGGATTAAGATGTGCGGAAGGTTCTCATTAACCACAGAACTTGATGATTTATTAGAACGATTTCAAATCGAACAAATGAGTATAGATGACTATGCACCACGCTATAATATTGCTCCTTCCCAACAAATTCCCGCTGTTATAAAAGCAGATAGTGGAAATCGGCTGGGCACATTAAGATGGGGATTAATTCCTTTTTGGGCAAAGGATGCTTCAATTTCTAATAAACTTATTAATGCAAGAAGTGAAACGGCACATGAGAAAGCAAGTTTTAAACATGCGTTAAAAAGACGACGCTGTTTATTATTATCAAATGGATTTTATGAATGGAAACGTGAGGATGATCGCAAAGTTCCAATGCACATTCAAGTGAAGAGAGGAGAGCCCTTTGCGATGGCAGGACTTTGGGAGCAGTGGAAGTCCGGAGGTGAAACATTGTATACGTGCACAATTCTAACAACAGGTGCTAATGAATTAATGGAAAACATACATAGTCGTATGCCAGTAATTTTGAAAAAAGATATGGAAGAGATGTGGCTAGATCCTAAAATAGATGACATAAATGTTCTCAAAAACTGTATGCAACCATTTCCATCTGAAGAAATGAATGCGTATGAAGTTTCTACTCTCGTTAACGCTCCAAATCATGACGAACCAGGATGTATTGTTCCAATTGAAGATATATGACAAAACCTCCTACTTCTCTACAGAAGTTGCCAAAGGAAATCGAATTCAATTATTGAATATCTTCTCAGGAAGAACAACTCTTAAAAGATTTGAGCGTAATAACGGTTATTTCAAGTCGAAAGTTTCATTTTATCTCATACACTAATAAGACACGGTAATAAAGCTGAGAAGGGGGAGGTAGGATGCAACGCTTCGATGCGCTCATCCAGCAACAGCTTAAGCTTGCAGATCAAATGATTCAAAAGAGAGATGAAATTCAAAAGTTAGAATGCGATCATATGGGTCGATCTGAACAGGTAAATTCTACAATTACTGAACGTAAAGAAGATCTATCTAAGTTGGAAATTGAATTTGAACGTCTAATATCTGAGGTCATTTCGAGCTTTGAAAAGACACCTATATAGGGAATGAATAGTAAAGTGCCATCCTTCGGAGGGCGCTTTTATTTTTATTTTATTTTGTTAAGCGTTATAATAGAGAAGAATATAGATGAGATGTAAAATAATAGCCATGTATTGAACGGTAAGAAAGAAAGGATACTGTGAGTCTGCCTGTATGCATAAGGCATTCATCGTTTTCCGGGATTTCTTAGGAAAGGAGAAGAAGATGAGTTTCCCAACGACCGGGACGAGAATTCAAATTCAAAGCTATAAACATCGCGGTACACTTCATCGAACATGGGAAGAAAGCATCGTACTTAAAGGTACCTCTAAAGAAATAATCGGGGGAAACGATCGTATTCTCGTTACAGAAGCGGACGGAAGACAATGGAGAACGCGCGAACCTGCGATTTGCTACTTTAGTGCGAACCATTGGTTTAATGTGATAGGTATGATTAGAACGGATGGGTTATACTATTATTGTAATCTTGGTACTCCATTCACGTACGACGAAGAAGCATTAAAGTACATTGATTACGATCTTGATATTAAAATTTATCCTGATATGACCTTTAAGCTCTTGGATGAAGATGAATACGAAGCGCATCGTGAAGAAATGAATTATCCCGAAGCAATTGATCGTATCATACAACAAAATGTAAAAGAATTAATGAACTGGATTCATCAAAGAAAAGGACCATTTGCTCCAGGTTTTGTAGATCAGTGGTATGAACAATTTCTTCAATATAGGTAGAAAACCTGTTGAGTGTTTTTCAACAGGTTTTTACATGAAAAGAATGATATTTTAAGAAACCTCTTTTCGTAGACATTGTTTCTTTCTTCTCTAAAAGATTGTTGCTATTGAAAGAATATTTGTATAGAAAACCAAACTTAGCTAATTGGAGCGGAAGGAGGCTCACCGCCCGCCCTGCGGAAAGCGAGCATCCTGGAGCGGAGATTAACCCACATTATATAATAAAAATAATCTGTTTTCGAACGGGAATGGTTTAGTTAAAGGATGATGTCATCTGGGAAACATAAAAAGGTATATGGCCTTTGTAACGCCATATCGTAAGCAAATCGGCATAACGATTGGGATTGGGATACTGAAATTCGCAATTCCTCTTCTATTACCGCTGATTCTAAAGTATGTCATTGACGATGTTATTAATGCAGAAATGCCAGTTGGTGACAAATATGAACAGCTTATATGGTTAATGGGGGGAGCTTTCTTCCTGTTCGTTGTGGTTAGACCGCCGGTCGAATATTTTAGGCAATATTATGCACAATGGATCGGGAGCAAAATACTCTATGATATCCGTGATAAGTTATTTTCACATATTCAACAACTCAGCTTAAAGTTTTACTCAAATAATAAAGCAGGAGAAATTATCTCCAGAGTAATCAATGATGTTGAACAAACGAAAACATTCGTTATAACAGGTATGATGAATGTTTGGCTCGATCTCATTACGATTATCATTATCATAGTCATTCTATCGTTTATGAATATCTGGTTAACGCTAGCAGCAATTATTCTCCTTCCATTGTATGGACTATCAGTTAAATTCTTCTATAAGAGGTTGCGTGATTTAACGAAAGATCGCTCGCAAGCTCTTGCAGAAGTGCAAGGTCATCTGCATGAACGCGTACAGGGAATGTCGGTCATTCGAAGCTTTGCACTTGAAGATTATGAGCAAGAGCAATTCAATAAACGTAACACAAACTTCTTAGATCGAGCACTTGATCATACACGTTGGAATGCGAAAACATTTGCAGTCGTCAATACGATTACGGACGTAGCACCGTTAATTGTAATTGCATTCTCTGCATATCTTGTTATCTCAGGTGGCCTGCAAGTGGGTGAAATGGTAGCCTTTGTCACATATATGGATCGATTGTATAGTCCATTAAGACGACTAGTGAACTCATCTACTACGCTCACTCAATCAATTGCCTCAATGGATCGGGTATTTGAATTTGTTGATGAAAAATACGACATTGTCGATCGTGAAGATGCAAGGACGTTAAAAGATGTAAGAGGAAATATTAGTTTTCAGGATGTTTCATTTAAGTATAACGAGAACGATCTTCCAGTTCTCAAGGAAATTAACCTTGAAGTACGTGCTGGAGAAACCATTGCACTTGTTGGCATGAGTGGTGGAGGGAAATCTTCCCTCGTTAGCCTGATCCCTCGCTTTTACGATGTTACAGGTGGAAGAATATTAATTGATGGCACCGATATTCGGGATTACCAGGCGCGAAGCCTTCGCGATAATATCGGAATGGTACTTCAAGATAATATATTGTTTAGTGAATCCGTTCGGATGAACATTATGATGGGAAATCCTAATGCTTCTGAAGAAGCTGTTATCCGAGCGGCTAAAGCAGCTAACGCACATGAATTTATTTCAAGTCTTCCTGAAGGTTATGATACTCCAGTAGGCGAGCGCGGTGTTAAGCTTTCTGGTGGACAGAAACAGCGTATTGCTATTGCGAGAGTTTTCCTTAAAAATCCGCCAATTTTAATTCTAGATGAGGCTACATCTGCGCTAGATTTAGAAAGCGAACACTTAATACAGGAGGCACTTGAAGAGCTAGCAAAAGACCGTACTACGTTTATCGTTGCTCACCGCCTTGCAACTGTTACACATGCGGATCGTATCGTAGTTGTCGAGAATGGTGAAATCTCTGAGAGTGGAAACCATAAAGAACTAATGGCACGAAAAGGGTCATACCATAATCTGTTTCAAGTACAAAATTTATAATTTACCATTAAAAAAGCACTCAAATCGAGTGCTTTTTTGTGTTTTTATGCACATTAATGCTTAAAAACGCCAAAAAAAGACAGAAAATTTCCTCAATACACATTGCCAAGAGAACAATTTAATGTAATAATGATAAACAGATTTTAGTTAAATTAAAAAATTCTGAAATTGGCGAAAGGGGTGAGAGAGTGGAACAGCCAGTCTTGAACGTCAGCAAGTTAAAAACTCACTTTTTTACCGATGATGGTGAAATTCCGGCAGTCGACTCCGTAGATTTTCATATTAACAAGGGAGAGGTACTAGGAATTGTTGGTGAATCTGGTTCTGGAAAAAGCGTAACATCACTATCCATCATGCAACTGATTCAGGCTCCAGGGAAAGTTGTTGGAGGAGAAATTACATACAAAGGAGAGAATCTCCTTACTAAATCGGAGAAAGAAATGAGGAAGATAAGGGGAAATGAAATTGGCATGATTTTTCAGGAGCCGATGACATCCCTTAATCCTGTTTTTCGAATTGGTAATCAGCTAATTGAAGGCATTCGTATACATAAAAAATGGAGTAAAAAGAAATCTTGGGAGCACGCTATTTCAATTTTAAAACTAGTGGGTCTTCCACGAGCAGAAGAGTTAATGAATGAGTATCCCCATCAGTTGTCAGGAGGGATGCGTCAGCGTGTCATGATTGCGATGGCGATGGCATGTGATCCAGAGGTACTTATTGCAGACGAACCTACAACAGCACTTGATGTAACGATTCAAGCTCAAATTCTTGAACTAATGAAGAAGTTGAATCGAGAAACCAATACATCCATTATCCTCATTACCCATGATCTTGGTGTTGTAGCAGAAATTTGTGATCGTATTGTGGTGATGTACTCCGGGAAAATCGTTGAGCAAGGAAAAACAAAGGATATCTTCCAGCAACCGAAACATCCGTATACGATCGGTTTAATTGAATCTGTCCCTGATGTTCGTGTTCGAAAAGACAGATTGTATTCGATACCCGGTAACGTTCCAAAACCAGGTTCCATTCATAAAGGATGTCATTTTGCACCGCGTTGTAGCTTTGCTTTTGACAAATGTTTTGAAGAAGATCCTATTTTACTTGATGCTGGATCGAATCAACAAGCTAGGTGCTGGCTTCACGAAGACGAGAAGAAAGCAGCTGTGCTAGAGAGAGTAAATAGCTAAAGGGGGCACCTATTTTGCAAGAAGCATTGCTCGAAGTTAAACAGCTTAAGAAGCATTTCCCAATCGAGGGAGGCGTGCTTAAACAGCAGGTAGGGACAGTAAAAGCAGTTGATGGGGTAACCTTCACGCTACATAAAGGAGAAACTTTCGGGCTAGTTGGAGAAAGTGGATGTGGGAAGTCTACAACTGGTCGGATGTTAATGAGACTTCTTGAACCTAGTGATGGCGAAGTTCTATTTGATGGAAAAGAAATGACTTCGCTTAGTAAGAACGAAATGCGGCATCTGCGGAAAGATATTCAGATGGTGTTTCAAGATCCCTTCGCTTCACTTAACCCAAGACACACAGTCGAAAGAATTATTGAAGAGCCTCTCATTGTTCATAAACTCGGCAACAAAGCAGAGCGCAAAAAGCGAGTTAGAGAACTTCTGGAAATCGTGGGCCTCAGCTCTTATCATGCAAAACGATATCCGCATCAGTTCAGTGGTGGACAGCGGCAAAGAATCGGTATTGCACGAGCGCTTGCTGTTAATCCGAAGCTAATAATTGCAGATGAACCAGTATCCGCACTTGACGTTTCTATACAAGCTCAAGTATTAAACCTTCTAGAAGATCTACAAAAAGAGCTTGGATTAACATATTTGTTCATTGCGCATGATCTTGGTGTTGTAAGGCACATTAGTGATCGTGTTGGGGTCATGTATCTTGGCCGTATTGTTGAAATGGCAGATAGTGAAAAGCTGTATCTTGATTCAAAACATCCGTATACACAGGCTCTTCTTTCAGCAGTACCAGTTCCAGACCCTGAATATGGGAAAGACAGAATTATACTTACAGGAGATGTGCCAAGCCCATCGAATCCGCCATCTGGATGCCCGTTTCATACAAGGTGCCCGAAGGCGATGGACGTGTGCAGCTCAGTTGTTCCTGAATTCAGGGAAGTAGAACCGGGACACCATACAGCGTGTCATCTGTACGAAGAAGACCATGTATAAATAAAAACATTTCTTAAGGGGGAAGACGATGAAAAAGACTATTTTTTCATTAGTATTTGTATTGCTTCTTTCGATTGGACTTGCTGGTTGTGGCGGTTCAAACGAAACGAATGGCAATGGTGGGGGCGACTCTGGTGAGGCTACAGGCGGCACATTGATCTTCGGCCGTGGTGGAGATTCAGTATCACTAGACCCGGCATCTGTTACAGACGGGGAATCTTTTAAAGTAACAAAGAACATTTTTGATACACTACTTGATTACGGCGATGACAATACGGATGTAGAGGCAGCGCTTGCAACAGAGTGGGAAGTTTCTGATGATGGTAAAACGTATACTTTTAAACTTCGTGAAGGCGTGAAATTCCATGACGGTACTGACTTCAATGCAGATGCTGTTGTGTATAACTTCGAACGCTGGATGAATGGAACAGAAGAAGCATTCTATTACTATAAATCAATGTTTGGTGGATTTAAAGGTGATGAAGGTCACGTCATTGAAAGTGTAACAGCTAAAGATGATTACACAGTTGAATTTAAGCTGAAGCGTCCACAAGCTCCATTCCTTAAAAATATTGCAATGTCACCATTTGCTATTGCGAGTCCTGATGCACTTGAAAAGCAAGGAGACAAGTTTGGTGAAAATCCTGTAGGCACCGGTCCATTTGTTTTTGGTCAGTGGAACCGTAATGACAAGATTGTACTTAAAAAGAATGAAGACTACTGGATGGATGGTTATCCAAAGCTTGATAGCGTTATTTTCCGAGCGATTCCTGATAACTCAGCTCGTTTGAATGCATTGATGGCTGGTGAAATTGATTTAATGGATGGACTTAACCCATCTGATGTTCAACAGGTAGAAGATGATTCAAATCTTCAAACATTCTTCCGTCCTTCTATGAACGTTGGATACCTTGGTTTAACGTCGAACCGCGAACCATTAAATAACAAACTTGTTCGTCAGGCATTAAACCACGCTGTTGATAAGCAGGCGCTTATTGATTCGTTCTATGCAGGACAAGCTGAACCTGCAAAGAATCCAATGCCTTCTGTTATTGGTGGTTATAACGACGAAATCGAACCTTATGAGTATGACCTTGATAAAGCAAAAGAACTTCTAAAAGAAGCAGGATACGAAGATGGTTTTGAAATGGAACTTTGGGCTATGCCAGTTCCACGTCCATATATGCCAGACGGTCAAAAAGTAGCTGAAGTTCTTCAGAAGAGTTTCGCAGAAATTGGCGTAAAAGCAGAGATCAAGTCTTACGAGTGGGCAACATATCTTGAAAAAGCTCGTAATGGTGAAGCGGATAGCTTCTTACTTGGTTGGACTGGAGATAACGGTGATGCGGATAACTTCTTATATGTTCTTCTAGATCAGGACAACATCGGAAGCAATAACTACACGTATTACGAAAATCAAGAGTTACATGATCTTCTAATTAAAGCACAATCAACACCAGATGAAGAAGAGCGTAATAAGCTTTATGCTGAGGCGCAAGAAATTATCCATGAAGATGCACCATGGATTCCACTTGTACACTCTAAACCAGCATTGGGTGGTAAAGCTTCTATTGAAGGATTTACTCCACATCCAACTGGTTCTGATAAGCTAACAAAAGTGACAATGCAGTAGAAATGGGAGGGGAGTGATTCACTCCCCTTTATTTAAAGTAGTTGATTTATTTAATACATAATGAGTAGTAAATCAATCATGAATTGCACATAAGGAAGAAGAGGTGAGTTACATGCTTGCTTATACAGTTAGACGGTTGTTAATGCTTATCCCAGTTTTATTTGGAATGACACTGATCGTTTTTTTTATGATTCGAGCGATTCCTGGAGATCCAGCTCAGGTTATTCTTGGACAGCAAGCAACGGAAGAGGCGATTAAGAGTTTAACAAAACAGCTCGGACTCGATCAGCCATGGTATCTTCAGTATGTAGATTATATAAAGAATCTGTTTACTGGTAATTTAGGCACTTCTCTACGAACAAGTACTGATATTAGCGGAGAAATTTGGCCGTATCTTGCTGCAACTTTGGAGCTTTCACTTGTGGCTATGGTAATTGCTATTTTTATTGGTGTGAATGCGGGTATCATTAGTGCCTGGTATCAGAATTCATGGTTTGACTATACAGCTATGGTTCTTGCTTTAATCGGGGTTTCAATGCCTGTATTCTGGCTTGGATTAATGGAGCAGTGGGCATTTTCTCTTGAGCTCGGATGGCTACCATCTACTGGTCGTGAAAATGTAAGGAATCCAGTGGATGCCATTACACATCTTTATCTAATTGACACACTCATTCAGGGTCGTATGGATCAGTTTGTTGAAGTAATTAAGCATTTGATTCTTCCTGGGATCGCACTTGGTACAATCCCAATGGCTATTATTGCAAGGATGACACGCTCGAGCATGCTCGAAGTAATGAGATCTGATTTCGTTCGCACAGCTCGCGCGAAAGGTACAAAAATGTTCTGGGTTGTTTACAAGCATTCTCTCAAAAATGCATTCATCCCAGTTTTGACTGTTATCGGACTTCAAATGGGGCTATTACTTGGTGGGGCTATTCTTACTGAAACCATATTTGGATGGCCTGGTATCGGTCGCTATATTTATGATGCGATTAATTTCAGAGATTACCCAGTTATTCAGTCGGGTATCCTGATTGTTGCGGTTATCTTTGTATTCATTAATTTAATTGTCGATCTGTTATATGCTGCAATTGATCCTCGAATCAAATACAACTAAGGGGGCTTCGAAATGGCTGAAATTGCTCCACAAAAACAAGTAAATGTATCAAAGCAACCAGATGAAGAAGTAATATCACCATGGCGTGAAGCCTGGAAGGGATTCAGGAGAAATAAGCTGGCAATGGTCGGCATGGGGATTGTTCTATTCTTTATTCTTCTTGCCATTTTCGCTAGTGTAATTGCACCGGAAGGAATAAATGAACAGAAATTATCCGAACGTCTTCAATCACCTTCAGCAAGTCACTGGTTTGGGACAGATGATTTTGGACGAGATATTTTATCACGTATTATATATGGTGCTCGCATTTCACTATGGGTCGGTTTTTTTGCTGTACTGGGCTCAGCAGCTGTAGGTAGCTTACTTGGGATGATAGCGGGCTATTACGGACGTCTTGTTGATACGATAATTTCTCGTATCTTTGATATTATGCTAGCGTTCCCAAGTATCCTTCTCGCCATTGCTGTTGTAGCAGTACTTGGACCATCACTGAGAAATGCCTTGATCGCGATTGCCATTATCAATATACCTAACTTTGGTCGACTTGTTCGTTCTCGTGTATTGAGTGTGAAGCAAGAAGAGTATGTCATGGCTGCTAGAGCGGTTGGGATGAAGGATTCGCGAATTATTTTTCATCATGTCCTTCCGAATTCGCTTGCCCCAATCATTGTTCAAGGAACACTTGCGATTGCAACAGCTATTCTTGAAGCTGCTGCACTGAGCTTCCTGGGGCTTGGCGCACAGGCACCTCAGCCTGAGTGGGGAAAAATGCTTGCAGATTCGCGCTCCTATATTATCCAGGCACCATGGACAGTATTCTTCCCGGGTCTCGCCATCATGCTAACCGTCCTTGGATTTAACCTTCTGGGGGATGGCCTCAGGGATGCACTTGATCCAAAAATGAAGAAATAGAAAAATCAGCCGAAACCGGCTGATTTTTTTCTATTTGGCGTGAAGTTCCTGGATATCAACTTCATTCTCTTCTTGATGATAGGAGTGGAAGCTATCGACTAGTAGATCCAGGTGCTCAAGATGATCATGATAATCGATGATCATACCAATTAGAGGAAAGATAGTCATCCATAGCTCGCGGTTGCATTCACCACTTTCATATAGCTCCACGTAGCGCTCTGTTAAGGTCGTCTCACCAGAACCAACATTATTGAGCATTTCTTCAGGTGACTGGTGTCTTACTTTGCCAATGTATTTTAAATGGATTCGTTCATGGTAGTTTGTGAGCTGATCGAGGTGTGTTTGAATGAGCTTTCTCACCTCATCAGGCATGATTAGAATTTTCACATCAAGTTGATCAAGAATCTTTAATATAGCTAAAGATTTTTCAGTAGTAGCAATCATTTGCCTAAACAGCACTAGCTTACGAGCTTTGACAAGATTCTTCCGTTTAAAGTAGGTTCTCTCTTCTTTATAAAGTAGGAAGTACTGATCGCTTTTGATTGTGTCTTCTTTTAACTTAATCAAATTTTCTTTTAACACTTTGTGTTCAGCATCATTTCTTGTAGCTAGTCTAATCCACTGTGAAATGTATTCTGTATTGCTTACGATTTTATGAAATAACTTGGTTTCGTATTTTGGAGGTAGGAAGATCAAGTTCACAAAAGATGAACTGATGACTCCAACCATAATTACGAAAAATCGGTTTGTAGCAAATGAGATAAACTCCTCTTGTGGTGCATTCATGATAAGTATGACGGTAACGACTGCAAGTGGAATCGTACTCTCAATCTTTAATTTAATGTTAATTGCAATGATTATAATTGCACCAAGACCAATGACAATAGGCTGATTACCAAATACAATTACAAGACCAACTGCAAGCAAGGCTCCGATAATATTGGATTGAAACTGATCGATAATGGTTTGGTAAGATCTGTAGATTGATGGTTGAATAGCAAATAATGCAGCCACCCCAGCAAAAGACGGAGGTTCTAAACCAAGCCAGGTTGCAATGTAAAGTGCGAGTGTAATCGCAAGCCCTGTTTTAAATATACGGGCACCAAACTTCATTCTAATAAAGTCCTTTCGTTGAGTACTTATAGTATAGAGAGTATCCTCTATTGACTCATTTAAACATAAGAGAACGTTCTAGTTATACATCGGAATGCTCTTTATAGCAAGCCCTATTTTCCAATTATTAAAAGAATAGTAGAAAAGGCAGAATGAATTAAATTCATTCTGCCTTTTCTAATGCATGAGCTTAATCTGCCATTCTAATGAAAGTGCGTTTGACTGCTTCAAGCGTATCATCGATATCTTTCTCGGTATGCTCAGTTGTTAGGAACCACGCTTCGTATTTTGATGGAGCAAGGTTAATGCCTTCATTTAACATCAGCTTAAAGAACCTCGAGAATTTTTCGCCATCGGAGTTTTCTGCTTGCTCGTAATTCATAACTTTTTCATTGTTAAAGTAAACAGTTAATGCGCCTTTTAAACGATTGATCGTAATTGGAATGCCTGCTTCCTGTGCATGCTTTTGAATACCGCTCTCAAGGCGTTCCCCTAGTTGATCAAGATGAGTATAGACACCCTCTTCTTGAAGAACTTCAAGGCAGGCAATACCTGCAGAAATGGAGGCCGGGTTTCCGGCCATTGTACCAGCCTGGTAAGCTGGACCGAGCGGAGCGACATGCTCCATAATTTCTCGTTTGCCGCCATAGGCACCAATCGGTAATCCACCACCAATAATTTTACCGAGAGCTGTCATATCCGGCTCAACGCCTAGTAGATTTTGAGCACCACCATACATGAAGCGGAAGGCAGTGATAACTTCATCATAGATGACAAGTGCCCCATATTGATGTGTGATTTCATTCACCTGTTGAAGGAAACCTTCTTCTGGTTCAACAATTCCGAAGTTACCTACGATTGGTTCAACAAGAACGCCTGCAACTTGGTCTCCCCATTTGTTCATGGCTTCTTTATAGGCTTCAATATCGTTAAATGGAACGGTGATAACCTCTTTCGCAATACTTGCGGGAACACCTGCAGAGTCAGGGTTGCCAAGTGTCGCTGGACCTGAACCTGCAGCGACAAGAACAAGGTCAGAATGGCCATGGTAGCACCCTGCGAATTTAATGATTTTATCTCGCCCAGTATAAGCTCTTGCGACACGAATTGTTGTCATTACTGCCTCTGTACCAGAGTTCACAAATCGAACTCTTTCAAGAGAAGGAATCGCTTCTTGAAGCATTGATCCGAAGCGGTTCTCTAAAACAGTTGGTGTACCGTATAAAACACCGTTCTCAGCAGCTGTTGTAATCGCTTGTGTAATATGAGGGTGAGCATGTCCAGTAATAATTGGACCGTATGCTGCCAAATAGTCTATGTACTTATTTCCATCAACGTCCCAGAAATAAGGACCTTTTGCTTTCTCCATAAATACTGGTGTACCGCCACCGACGCCCTTATAAGAGCGAGATGGACTATTTACACCACCTAGCATAATATCGAGTGACTCTTTATGATGTTGTTCTGATTTTGTGAAATTCATAGTTACCTCCTTGTATTGCTCATTTATCACCTTATATTGTAGCACGAGTGACGAGAAACGAAAGCCTAAGACCACTAAGACAGAAGCTCTTTCATTGTTTATTAGAGAAAGCTCTTGTAAACTAAATTGGTGTGTGTTTAAAGGAGGAAGACGTATGGAAAAGGTTATCGACGTGCAATCATTGCGGAAAGATTTTAAATCTCACTCGAGTCGTTCAGGTCTTAAAGGAGCGTTTCGAGATTTATTTACAAGAAATTATAAAGTGATTTCTGCGGTTAAAGATATTTCATTTACAGTTAATGAAGGCGAAATGGTTGGCTATATCGGTGAAAATGGAGCTGGTAAATCTACAAGTATTAAAATGCTTACAGGTATTTTAACACCGACTTCTGGGACTGTTCGTGTAAATGGAATGGATCCACATAAAGAACGCGAGAAATTTGTTAGCTCAATTGGTGTTGTGTTTGGACAACGCTCACAGCTATGGTGGGATATCGCTGTTCAAGAGTCATTCCGATTACTTAAGAAGGTCTATAATGTACCTGATGACGTATACAATGACCACATGAATCATGTCATAGAATCACTTGATATCGGGCCATTACTTGATAAGCCTGTTCGGAAGCTATCTCTTGGTCAGAGAATGAGATGTGAACTAGCAGCTGCTCTTCTTCATAATCCGAAGCTCTTATTCCTAGATGAGCCAACGATTGGCCTTGATGTGCTTGTTAAGCTAAAAATTCGAAATTTCTTAAAAGAGATTAACGAGAAATATAAAACGACTATTTTGCTAACAACACATGATTTAACTGATATTGAAGCTCTTTGCGAACGTGTCGTTATGCTTGATGAAGGACAGATCATTTATGATGGTAAGCTTGCAAAGCTTCGTTCGAATTGGGGAGAAGGGAAGCAAATTGAATTTCAGTTTGGTGAACAGGTTAGCCTTGAGAACCTACAACCATTATTAATGGAACTCCAAGCAGAATGGACGAAGGGCGATCGTGACAATGTTTGGATCGCTAACGTTGTAAATGAAGAGCATGTCATTTCAGAAGTGATTGGTCGAGTCGTAGCGGCGAACAGGATTACGGATATTAAGATTCATGAAATTTCGACTGAAGAGATTATTCGAAATATATATGAAGAGGGCATGCTCAATGGGTAAGTACATTGAAATGATTCGCGTTCGTTTTTTAATGATGCTTGCCTATCGAACAAACTACTATAGCGGTATCCTGATTTACAGTATTAATATTGGAGCTTACTATTTTCTTTGGAATGCGATATACGGTGGAAAAGGAGAAATCGAGGGGTTATCAGTTATCCAGATGACAACGTATATTGCTGTTGCATGGATGGCAAGAGCTTTTTATTTTAATAACATTGATCGAGAAATAGCTCAGGAAATTAAAGAGGGAAAGGTCGCCGTTGAATTTATTCGACCTTACCATTACTTAATGATGAAAACGATGCAGGGACTTGGAGAAGGGATTTTTCGTTTAAGCTTTTTCTCCATTCCAGGGATGGTTATCGTAAGTCTTATTTTTCCGATTGAATTCTCAGCAGCTTTATCAACATGGATGTTCTTTACGATTGCCATTATTTTAAGTTTTATTGTGAATACACAGATCAACCTGCTGACTGGTGTGATGACATTCTTCTTCTTCAACAATGATGGATTGATTCGTGCTAAGCGCGTTGTTATCGATTTATTTTCAGGCTTGTTGCTTCCAATCAGCTTCTATCCTGGATGGGCTCAACAAGTTATGGACTTCCTACCGTTTCAAGCGATCAGCTATATTCCCAGTATGATCTTTACAGAAGGCTTTACAGGATTTGCTGTATGGGAAGCCATTATGTTCCAACTTGTCTGGGCTGTTATTCTCATACTACCAATTCAAGCGCTATGGATTATTGCCAAAAAACGTCTGATTGTGCAGGGAGGGTAACGAATGAAGCATGCTACTATTTTCTTTCTATATGTATCGCAATATATGAAAACGAGATTAACTTATCGAGTTGATATGCTGATGGAGATCATGTCTGATTTGTTGTTTCAAGCAGTTAATCTTATTTTCATTCTAGTCGTATTTGGTCACACTAATATGCTTAGCGGCTGGTCAAAAGATGAAATTATCTTCATCTATGGATTCTTTCTTGTTCCATTTGCTATTTTTGGAGCATTCTTTAACATTTGGGATTTTAACGAACAGTATATTGTTAAGGGAGAAATGGACCGTATTCTAACGAGACCAGTTCACAGCTTGTTCCAAATTATTCTAGAACGCATGGAACTTGAATCACTGTTTGGAGTTATAACAGGGATAGCTGTTATGGTTTACGCGGGTAACCGTCTTAATTTAAGTGTCTCTTGGTACGATCCAATTGTATTTCTATTTATGGTTCTCGGTGGTGCTTTTGTATACGCTGGTATTTTCATTCTGCTAGCAAGCATTAGCTTTTGGTCAGATAGTCGAACTAGCATCATGCCGATGATGTATAACATCGGTAACTATGGTAGATATCCAGTCGATATTTATAATAAAGTGATACGCTTTGTATTAACATGGATCCTCCCGTTCGCATTCGTTGGCGTCTATCCATCAGCTTATTTTCTTGGTAGAGAAGAGTGGTATGGGTATGCTTTTCTTACACCGGTTATGGGAGCGGCATTTTTTGGATTTGCTATTTTTATGTGGAATATCGGAGTTACAAAATATAGAGGTGCCGGTAATTAGAAAAGGCTGGGACAAAACTAAAATACATGAAGGAAATCGCGGATTTTAATGGTAAGAGTAAGACCTTAGCGTAGCCAACATACGTAGACTCCGACTGAGGCCGTGCCCGCGGAAAGCGAAGTATGTTGGCGAAGCGGTTGTTTCCTATCTGTAAATTACGAAAGACCCGATCTGATTCAAATGAATTGTTCGGGTCTTTCTCATGGTTATTTACTTATGTCCCAGCCTCTTTTGTTTTTATTTGGCTCTTTTCTCAAAGATTGCTGCTTTTTGAAAGAACTTTTGTATAAAGAGCTTGACTTAGCTGATTGAAGCGGAAGGATACTCACCGCCCGCACCGCGGAAAGCGAGCATCCTGGAGTGGAAATCCCTCTCACTCTTATAGCGACAATGTTTACGAAAAGAGCCTTTTTATTAGACAAGTTCTATCAGTGATAAATCAATCGTTTCTTTTAATTTTTTCATGCCAAGTCTTACACGGCTTTTCACAGTACCAAGTGGAATCTTCTTCTTAGAGGCTACTTCGGCTTGACTATACCCATCTATATAAATAAGTTTAAGAACTTCCCGTTGCTCCGTTTTCAGAGATTGCAATGCGCCAATAACCATATCTTTATTACCACAGTCTTCTTGAATGTAATGTTCTTTATCGATCAAATGGTGATCTTCAACAACTGTTTCTTTGAAATTACGCTGTTCTTTCTTAATCCGATCAATGGCTCGGTTTCGGGTGATTTGGTTAACCCATGAAGAGAGCTTCCCTTTATTTTGATGGAAATGAGATCTCTTGTTCCATACTTCTAAATAGACATCCTGAACAATTTCTTCTGCAATTTGCTGGTCATTTACAATACGACGGGCGATTCGTAAAAGTGTCTGATGGTTTTCGATACAAAAGATTTTGAAATGCTCTTCATTTCCATTGTCCCAATAAGCAATCGCATAATTGCCTTTATCCATTTTACGTTCCTCCTCCGAGCTGTTCTAGTAGCTTAATTCCCTCGAATTCAAAATAAAAACAAACAAACTGTAAAAAAAGTGATCCAATTGCATTGTTTTTGTCGTATCACCTAGTGAACAAACATTATACAAAGGTGTTACAAAAACTAAACCAGAGGAGTGGAGTAAATGTTAAAGAAAGTTATGGCAACTGCCGTGGCGATGGTCATGATGTTCGGTATTATCGGTACACAGGCGTTTGCGGATCATCATGAGGCTATGGTTCGAGTTATCCACGCATCACCAGATGCACCGGCAGTTGATGTGTATGTTGACGGTGAAGCAGTTGTAGAGGGTGCCGAATATAAGCAGGCGACAGATTATATGGCTCTTCCAGCAGGAGATCATAAGATTGAAGTATTCCCAGCTGGTAATAATGGCGAAGGCGAACCAGTTATTAGTCAATCAGTAACACTTGAAGAAGGCATGAAATATTCTGCAGCAGCTGTGGGCAAGCTTGATGGCATCTCTCTTTGGGCACTAGGAGATGATATGGAAGCGTCTGAAGGAAAAGCGAAAGTGCGAGTTGTACATGCTTCTCCAGATGCACCTAATGTGGATGTAGCTGTTAAAGATGGGGACGTTCTATTCTCGGATGTTGCTTTTAAATCAACGTCTGATTATGCTGAAGTTGATCCAATGACTGTAGATCTTGAAGTGCGACCAGCAGGATCTGAAAATGTTGTCCTTGAAATCCCTGGCGTTGAATTAAAAGAAGGCTATGTATACTCAGTGTACGCTATTGGTCTTGTTGAAGGTGAACCAACGCTTGAAGCATGGCCAATGGTGGATGCGACAAATATGCCGACAGATATGCCAAAAACAGGTATGGGTGGTACGGCTGATCAGTCTAATACAGTAGCATGGACACTTCTTGGAGGAGCAATTCTAGCAGCAGGAACTGGAATTTATCTTCGTAAGAAGCAAACCGCTTAATCATTAATAGAAGGAGGAGCAGTGATGCCGTTAAAGAAACTCTTAACCATTAGTTTACTTATGGGAGCAGCGGCAGGCTGCTCTTCTTTTTCTAATCATACGAGTGTAGACAAAGGAGTTCCTTCTATTGAAGAAGTTCAACTTAATTCAGCTCCAGAAATAATGGCTTCCTCTAAATCTAATGATATAAATGCTCCAGAACCTAAGGGAGAGGGGATTGTTCCAAAGCGATTGTCCATCCCAGCTATAAATGTAGATGCTGAAGTGGAACATGTAGGCCAATTACCAGATGGGCAAATGGATGTTCCGAAAAACGATGATAACGTCGGATGGTATCAGCTTGGAGCGAAGCCTGGTGAAATGGGAAATGCCGTTCTTGCGGGTCACGTTGATAACAAGACAGGACCATCGGTGTTCTTTCATCTTGGAGATTTAGAAAAGGGTGACATTGTCGCTGTTTCTGATCAGAATGGAAAGGCTTATAAATTTGAAGTACAAAAGGTTGAATCGTACCCGAGAAACGAAGCTCCACTTGAAAAGGTGTTTGGAACAACTTCTATATCAGGTCTTAACTTGATTACTTGTACAGGTACATTTAATCGTGATGCAGGCACACATGAGGAGCGGCTGGTCGTCTACACGACTCTTGTATCAAAATAGTTCGTCCTAAAATAAAGAAACACCTCATAAACCTATTATGAGGTGTATTCTAATGCTCTTATTAATTACTTGTGCAATTGTCCTTGCTTTTATTAGTGTTGGGAGAAGCATGTTAGCTCTTATGAAAAGAACGAGAGTACCGGGTAGTCTTCTTTCTGTTTATAAGATGTTTCTGTTATTCCTTGTTTATTTAACGATGATTATCGCTTTTGGAAGTATGTATTTAAGTCTAGTTATACTTGATGTCCCTGTTCTTCAGGAAGGACAAGTGAATCTTTCAGATATGACATTAACGCCGTTCACAAGAATTCAATCTGTGCTTTATTTCAGTGCGGTCACACTTCTATCCGTTGGGTATGGAGATCTTACACCAATTGGAATAGGACGATGGATTGCGATTATAGAGGCGTTAATTGGTTACTTAATGCCGGCCGCATTTTTTGTCACGACCATGGTTGATTATCGTGATAGTTCGAAGTTGTAAGTTCGCATGAATTTCGTTACGCTTAACTTAAGATGATTAAAGGAGGCGTAACAATGAATGTTGAAGTTGGTCAAAAAGCTCCTGATTTTAAGTTAGAAGCAAGCACAGGGGAAACTGTGTCTCTTTCCGATTATAAGGGGAAAAACGTAGTGCTATATTTCTACCCAAAAGATATGACCCCTGGATGTACGACAGAGGCATGTGATTTTCGAGATCATATCGAAGGATTCGAAGAACTGGATACGGTTATTTTGGGAGTTAGTCCAGACCCGGTCGAAAAGCACAAAAAATTCATTGATAAGTATGATCTTCCGTTTCTTCTCCTCGCAGATGAAGATCATTCAGCTGCAGAAGCATATGATGTATGGCAGTTAAAGAAAAATTTTGGCAAAGAATACATGGGGATTGTTCGCTCAACATTTGTTATAGACAAAGAAGGAACCCTCGTAAAAGAATGGCGTAAGGTTCGCGTTAAAGAGCATGTGGAATCAGCGTTGACTTACATTAAAGAAAACCTTTAGTAAGACGATGGTCTTAAGGGCATCCGACTATACCTATTTGTTTTACTTACATAGAGTATAGTAGATCATATCTTCTGTTGGGGGCGCATCATGCGCTCTTTTTTTGTATTCGAAGAAATGTCATAGGGATGATCTTTCAGCTGATTCTTTGAATGAAACAAGGTTGTTTTGTTTAGACCATAGCGGGAAATCAGCTATACTTAAAGCGAGGAGATGTTAATCGATTAGAAAGGGATGAAAAAGTGCAGATTCTATCAACAGCCAAGTTAAGGTCTGAAATCAAGGAACAGCTTATAGAAGCGCATCCTGAAGTAACTTTTCAGTTCCAACAATCAATGAATGAAGCGGAACCTTATTTATCTGAAGCACAGATTCTTCTTACATATGGTGAAGATCTATCTTCGGATCACATTGAAAAAGCAACTCAACTTAAATGGATTATGGTCCTATCTGCAGGTCTTGAACGTATGCCGTTAGGGAAAATTAAAGAAAGAGGCATATTAATTACAAATGCAAGAGGTATTCATAGCATTCCAATGGCAGAATACACCATTTCTGTGATGCTACAGGTTGCTAGAGAAGCGAAACAAGTTTTAGCCAATGAATCAGAGAAAGTTTGGAAGAAAAACGTTCCGATGAAAGAAATCACAGGTAGCACAATTGGTGTGGTAGGAACTGGAGCAATCGGTTGTGAAATTGGTCGTATTGCCCATGCATTTCGAATGAAAACGCTTGGTGTGAATCGAACAGGCCATGATGCAGAGCATTTTGATGAAATCTTTAAAAATGAAGATATCCTTTCTATGCTTTCAAAGTGCGATTACGTTGTTGGAGTTTTGCCGAGCACTACGGACACCAAGCATTATTTTAGAAAATCGCATTTCGAAAAGATGAAAAAATCAGCAGTATTTATCAATATTGGTAGAGGAGATACTGTAAATGAACGTGAGCTAATCGATAGTCTTAATGCTGGCGAAGTGAAACATGCCGTACTTGATGTATTCGAAAATGAGCCACTTGACCCGTCTCATCCGTTCTGGGAAATGGATACTGTTACAGTGACACCTCATCATTCGGCTATCTCAGATAACTATCAGCCTAGAGCGATTGAAATATTCAAGTATAATTTAAGGAAATACTTAAAAGAATCTAATGATATGAAAAACGTAATTGATCCTGATAGGGGGTATTGAAATGAAAATTTATACGAAAACAGGGGATAAGGGTGAAACATCTCTAGTGTACGGGCAACGTGTACCGAAAAATGATGTACGAGTAGAAGCATATGGAACATGTGATGAAGCGAATTCTCAAATTGGTCTCGCCTTGAGTTATGTTCAGAACATTCATTTCGACGGAAAAGAAGAGTGGCAAACCATCTTTCACAAAATACAGACTTGGTTATTCCATGTTGGAGCTGAGCTTGCAACTCCAAAAGGTAAAAAGGTTGGATGGACTATTGAAGAAGAGCATATTAATGAAATGGAAAACCAAATAGACAAATGGGAAAAGCAATTAGAACCACTTAGGAACTTTATTCTTCCTGGTGGACATGCATCTGGAGCAAGTCTTCATGTAGCGCGTACAATCGTTCGTCGCGCTGAAAGGAATACTACGATGATTGGAGATGCGAATCCGCTCGTCTTATCATTTTTGAATCGTCTCTCGGACTTTCTATTTGTAGCAGCTCGATATATTAACTATCACCTGGGAGAAAAAGAAAATATTCTTCATCAGGATCAAAAATAGTTTAATCCTTACTGCGTGTACGATTATTGACAAATCCCACCTTTAGGATGTACACTATTTATAAACATTACAAAGTAAGAATGCTTGTTGAAAGTGAGGTGCATGACGAATGGCTGAAGAAAAACTGCACGAAGCAATTGATGCAATGAAAAATTCAGGAGTTCGGATTACTCCGCAGCGTCATGCCATTCTGGAGCATTTGATCCAGTCTATGTCCCATCCAACTGCTGATGAAATATATAAGTCACTAGAAGGTAAGTTTCCTAACATGAGTGTGGCAACAGTTTACAATAACTTAAGAGTATTTAAGGAAATTGGATTAGTGAAAGAATTAACTTATGGGGATTCTTCTAGTCGATTTGATTGTGTTACAACGGATCATTATCATATTATTTGCGATGATTGTGGTAAGATAGTAGATTTTCATTATCCTGGATTGGATGAGGTAGAAACACTTGCGGAACAAGTAACAGGTTTCCGTGTTGGTGATCACAGGATGGAAATATACGGTAAGTGTCCTGATTGCCAGAAGAGCAAACATTAAATATTTAGCCAAGAACAAAGGCTTCCCCATTATATGGAGGAAGCCTTTGTTCTTGTTATGATTGTTTTTTCTGGATCTTCTTAATATTGTATTTCTCGTCGAATTCTTCGCCGTCAAGTTCTGGATCCATTGTTAGTGGTTGTTTGCAGTGCATGCATGCATCTACACGCCCTAGAACTTTGGTCGGCTTCTCGCAATTTGGACAAACTACTTGAATAGCTCTTGTAGAGAGCATTCCGATCCAAAAGTACACAACAGCACTTGCGATCGTTGCAAGAAATCCAATTAGCATGAATGCGGTCATCAGAAAAACAGAAGTCTTGAAGAATATTCCTATATACATAATCGCAATTCCGATAAAGACAAGACTCAGTGCGAACGTACGAATTTTATTAATCTTATTGGTATACTTAAGTTGCATTGCGTGTCCCTCCTGCACACAAGTATAGCATATGCATAGGGTGTAAGCACTTTCCTTATCAGAAGACATACAAATTTCAAATTTAGGATTGCTTAATTTATTACAGGATTTATAATGTTTACTGTTGAATACTTAAGATTATACGGTAAAAGGTAAAATGGATTTTAATGATTGGTATTATAAGTATAAATACTTCTGGAGGATAGAATGATGGAGAACCTTTTAAGGCCGATTTATCAAGAGAGAGCCAGTCATCCTGAAACACTCGGTGTACTGGTCATTGAAAAAACGAAGCCGTTTCATCCACTGACCGACAATTTCGATGTTGTTTTATTGATCATTGTAAATAATAAAGAAAAGTCATGGTTCGTAAAACACTATGAGTTTGAAGATAAGAAAGCTGCTATGCACGTAGTATCAGAACAACAGGTTAATGAGTGGTTAGGATCTGGTAGTCACCGTCGCCTAGTTGCATGGCTCGTGAATGGAAAAATTATTTTTGACCGTAATGAATACATAGCCGGATTAAAAGAGCGGATTCGTGATTTCCCTAATGAAGAGCGGACACGGAAAATAGGTGTTGAATTTGCCCGACTTATTAGAAGATACACGGAAGGTAAAGAATTATTTGCTTCTAAACAGTATATGGATGCTTATAACTTTATCCTACATGCTTTGCACCATCTAGCTCGTCTTTCAGTAATTGAACATGGTTTTCATCCAGAGATTACAGTTTGGAATCAGGTGAAACATATTGAACCAGAAATTTTCAAATTATACACCGAGCTCTTATCAGGAGAAGACCCTCTAGATAAACGTCTTGAATTGCTTCTTCTAGCTAACGACTTCTCTTTATCTTCTAAATCTAATAATGCAACAGTTCACATACGAAATGTCATGAATGAACGTAAGGGTGCATGGACATATCAGGAATTGATGGAAGATGAACAATTAAAAGATTACGGCATAGATCTTGGAGCGCTTCTTGAGTATATGATTGATAAAAATCTAATTGAAGTCCATCGAAGTGAGACTAAAGGTTCTGGAATATTCATACGTGAGTACAAGGCTATATAAAGAATTATTAGAACGGAGAAAAAATATCAACAAAAGGGTTGACCGTATTTTTTCTCCGTGGTATATTATTACTTGTCGCCGCGAAGGAATAACGCGGTAACGAAATAAATTAAAAAAGTTGTTGACTTCGATTGAGTTAATGTGGTAAATTAATAAAGTCGCTGAAAACGACATCGAAAGAAACAAATCGATCTTTGAAAACTGAACGAAACGCCATGTAAGTAGTTGTTTCTACGGAAGCAAATTGTTTTAAAAGCTAGATTAAGCTTTCTAT
>NZ_JAFKOI010000169.1 GCF_017303315.1 Bacillus sp. NTK071 | reverse complement strand
CTCGACCGGCGGAAAGCCCGGGGGCAGGGCTCCGCTGGCCATGATGTGGCGCGCGTCGATCCGGGTGGTGCGGCTGTCAAAGTAGCGGAAGTTCCCGGTCTCGACATCGGTGGCGCCGACGCAAAGCCGCGGGCCGGTGGCGTTGAGACGGTCGAAATCGACCAGCTCGTTCAACGTCGCCTCAAGCGGGGTGGTGTCGTAGAAGCTCAGGCTCGGGTCGGGCAGGAAGGGCCAGAACGCGCTGGGCATCC
>NZ_JAFKOI010000168.1 GCF_017303315.1 Bacillus sp. NTK071 | reverse complement strand
GACCATGCTGCTGGGTGCCGCGCGCTATCTGGCCGAGACGCGCAATTTTGCCGGCCGCGTTGCGCTGATTTTCCAGCCGGCCGAGGAATGGGGCGGCGGCGCCGAGGTGATGGTGAAAGAGGGCATCATGGAGCGCTTCGGCATCTCGCGGGTCTTTGCCCTGCACAATGCCCCCGGCGTGCCCGAGGGCCGGTTCGAAGGCGCGCCGGGCCCCATCATGGCCGCCGTCGATACGCTGTGGGTAACGGTCA
>NZ_JAFKOI010000167.1 GCF_017303315.1 Bacillus sp. NTK071 | reverse complement strand
CGGCGCCGGTCACGCTGGCCGCGATCTGTGCGGGCGCGCTGCTGGGGCTGCGCCGTCTGATCGGTGTGGCAGCCGAATGAAAAAAGGCGCGGCCTCTGCGAAGGGCCGCGCCGATTTTCCGAAGCTAGCGGAGTGGCTTAAGGGATGATGCGCTGATAGCGCACGCCCGAGAGCGAGGCCCCGGCAATCAGCCCGGCCTGACCAAAGACAACCGCAATCACCGGCGAGAACATCGTCGTCGTCTGCACGCCC
>NZ_JAFKOI010000166.1 GCF_017303315.1 Bacillus sp. NTK071 | reverse complement strand
AACGTCGCGCAGCTTCTCGAAGCCGGTCACCTTGGCTGCCGTCATCACGCCCTCGGCCAGCGCATCAGCCAGCAGGATCATCTCGCCCACCGTCGCCGTGGCCTTCTCGTCGGCCTCGGTCACGCGGTACAGGCCATAGGCAATGTCCGGGTTATAGGCGACCGCGCGGTTTTGCGGGATGGTCCAGGGCGTCGTGGTCCAGATCACCACCGAGGCCCTGTCCAGCGCTCCGTCCACCGGCTTGAAACGCAC
>NZ_JAFKOI010000165.1 GCF_017303315.1 Bacillus sp. NTK071 | reverse complement strand
CCCGATATCGCGGGTCAGGGCAAGGCGAACCCGATCGCCTGCATCCTCTCCTTCGCCATGGCGCTGCGTTATTCCTTCAGCGAACTGACCGAGGCCGACCGTCTGGAAAAAGCGGTCGAGAAAGTCCTCGCCGACGGTCTGCGCACGGCCGACCTGATGGGCCCGGATGGCGGCACCCCGGTTTCGACCGCCGAGATGGGCGACGCGATCATCGCGGCGCTGGACGCCAGCCTCTGACACCCGTCACAATCGA
>NZ_JAFKOI010000164.1 GCF_017303315.1 Bacillus sp. NTK071 | reverse complement strand
CCGGCACGTCGCCGGGCTGGACGAGCTTCGCCGCCACAACGCCGGGGTCATGGCGCCGGTGATCGGCGCGCTGCAGACCGGCCAGCCGCTGACGATCATCGGGTATGGCGACAGCATCACGGCGGGTCACGGCGGCACCGCCGAGGCCGACCAGCTCGTGCCGGGCGGCACCACGCGCGACCGCGCGGACAGCTACACGATCCAGACCCCGGCGGATGCGTGGGACAAGGCCGGGGCGCCGCTGATCGACGGCC
>NZ_JAFKOI010000163.1 GCF_017303315.1 Bacillus sp. NTK071 | reverse complement strand
TATTCCAGCGACAGATCGAAGGGCCAGACCTGAGCGCTGGGCAGGATCAGCGCGTCGAAATCCTCGAACAAACGGGCAGCGGCGGCGTACCATCTCGAGCGGGTCAGGCTGGCCGCCTTGACCTCGGCCATCGTCAGGGTCTGCCCGGTCTCGATCTCCCAGATCGCGGTGGATTTGAGCTGTTTGCGCCAGGCCGGGTTACCATAGAGTGCGCCGAGACGGTCGGCATTGGCGAAGGCGCGCAGATGCAGCCA
>NZ_JAFKOI010000162.1 GCF_017303315.1 Bacillus sp. NTK071 | reverse complement strand
AGTCAGTGATAGACTTGATCTTACCAGTTACTTTATCGCCTTTAGCTTGCGCTTCAGCGAAAGACTGCCATGGGTTAGCTTTACACTGTTTCAGGCCTAGAGAAATACGACGACGTTCTTCGTCGATTTCAAGAACCATAACCTCAACTTCGTCGCCTACATTAACAACTTTAGATGGGTGAATGTTCTTGTTAGTCCAGTCCATTTCAGAAACGTGTGCCAGACCTTCAACGCCTTCTTCGATTTCAACGAAG
>NZ_JAFKOI010000161.1 GCF_017303315.1 Bacillus sp. NTK071 | reverse complement strand
GCCGGTAAAACACAGCAGTGGCAGTGTGGTGATCACACCGGCGGCGACCAGCAACAGGTTGAGTGACCACGGATTGGCTGTCATGTCTGAGGTTGCGCTGTCGGCCATGGTCAGCAGATAAACCGCCGCAACCGGAAACAGCAGCAGCGTTTCAATAAACAGGCCAGTTTGTGCATCCAGACTGACTTTTTTGCGCAGCAGGCCATAAAAACCAAAGCTCATCGCCAGTGCAATGGCGACCACGGGGACGGAGC
>NZ_JAFKOI010000160.1 GCF_017303315.1 Bacillus sp. NTK071 | reverse complement strand
CCGGACGCCATGCTGACGGTGCCCAGCAGGCCAATCAGTATTCCATTGGTGTTTAATTCCGCTTGATTATTGAGTACGAGCAGGGCGATGCCACCCATGCCGAGCATGCTGGCGATCCCTTGTTTCATACTGAGCGTATTGCTAAGCAGTACATAGCTCAGCCCCATCACCAGTACCGGTTGAATCGACATCACCAACGCAGCCATCCCACCGGGAAGATACGTAGCGGCAAAGAATAGGCAGTAGAAGAAAAA
>NZ_JAFKOI010000015.1 GCF_017303315.1 Bacillus sp. NTK071 | reverse complement strand
ATCAACAGCTCTTTTTCTTAATTCAAATGTAGAATGTGGTTTTCTCGCCATTACCTTTTTCCCCCTTAGACTCACTTGTCTCGTATCTTTATGATACCTTATGTGTCCATTATAAGGGGGTCAACCACTGTCACCACCCGCTTTATGTCGAACAATGTCATAACGAAGCACAGAAGCAGACATGCTCCTGTGCTTTTGATTATTCCTTTAGTGAACCTCTCGTTTCCACACATAATAGGCTTCAGGGTTTACAATCTTCCTCACCCATAGACTCCGTTTTGGCATCACACGGTCTGACACCTTATACCAGACGCCGCCTCTCATTTTCCTATAAACCTTGAAACGTGAAAAAGTTCTGTCGCAATAGCTCTGTGAAGGCAAGAGTTTCATGAGATATTTTAGCACGCCTTCACGCACCTCCTTAATTTTGAGTCAACAGAACATCATATGCAGCATTTCGCTCGATATGATGAAAACAGGCGTAAATTACCAGCAAGGAATTCTGTCTATTGTGGAACAATGAGGAAGAAGCGAATAAAGGAGTGATAAGGCATGGATATTTATGATTCTCTACAACAGCCACAAGGTTATCAAGCTGGGGATGTTGTGTACGTCATGTATCGAAATCCACACACATACAATGTGGCCAATATTCAAGAAGCAGCTGTCGTTAATGATCCGGACCAGCCAGGGCAACTGGCTCTATTTCTGTATGAAACGTACTATCCACTTGACTCAGATATTGCGATTTACCAATCAGAAGCAGAGGCTGAGCAGGCATACGCCACATACTTCGGCTCTGCTGAATAGGGGGGTTTCAATTGGTTAAACCATTTGTTCCGCAGCTTGTTTATATGGAGCCCCGCGCGTTAGAGTATCCCTTAGGTAAAGAGCTACATGAGAAATTCACTAAAATGGGAATCGAGATTCGAGAAACAACTTCTCATAACCAGGTTCGCAACCTTCCTGGCGACAACCATTTTCAGCAGTACCGTGTCGCCAAATCGACACTCGTCGTTGGCGTTCGTAAAACACTTAAATTTGATACATCAAAACCATCTGCTGAATATGCAATTCCCTTCGCAACAGGTTGTATGGGACACTGCCACTATTGTTATTTGCAAACAACAATGGGAAGTAAGCCATACATACGCACGTATGTAAACACAGAAGACATCTTTGATGCAGCAGAGAAGTATATGCAAGAACGAGCACCTGAACCAACAAGATTTGAGGCATCCTGTACATCAGACATCGTTGGAATTGATCACTTAACGCATACCCTCAAACGTGCTATTGAGTATTTCGGTAAGACCGATCTTGGTAGACTACGCTTTGTAACAAAGTTTGCCCATGTCGACCACCTTCTTGATGCAGATCATCAGGGAAGAACAAGGTTCAGATTTAGTATGAACGCCGATTACGTCATTAAGTTCCTTGAACCTGGTACCTCAAGGCTTGATGAACGAATTGAAGCTGCAGCTAAAGTTGCCGCTGCAGGCTATCCGCTTGGTTTTATTGTTGCACCTATATATTTATATGAAGACTGGAAACAGGGGTACCTTGAATTATTTGAGAAGCTTGAAGACAAACTTCCGAAAAGCGCAACGAAGGATCTAACCTTTGAGCTCATTCAACACCGCTTCACCAAACCTGCGAAGCGCGTTATCCAAAAGAACTACCCCATGTCCAAACTTGAAATGGAAGAAGAAGATCGTATGTACAAATGGGGAAAATACGGCATTGGGAAATACGTCTACCAAAAAGACCAGCAGCAGGATATGAAAGACACCCTAGGTGGCTACATCGACAAGTTCTTCCCAGACGCCAAGCTCGAGTACTTCACGTAAAAAGCGCGGGTGCCTGTCACCACCCGCTTTAACTCGATTGATGTCGAATCTTAATGAAAATGCAAAAAAAAGCATGCGGGCTTTTAAAAGCCCACATGCTTTTCTCACGTTCACCTTCTATGTATATAACTCCATTAAGCTCTATAAACAATCCAATAAGCAAATATAACCCATACCCGCTCCGTCGTCACTATAAGTGTCTCAAAGCCCGCGTAAAAGCAGGTGGGTACCCGCACAACTACCTTTAACGTCCCGCTCAGAAGGCCGGCTTGCTATCAGCAGTTGGATGTAGAGTTCCCGGAAAACTAGCATCGGTTTGAGACAACCGTTGTAAACGTGCGTTGCAGGAAATGGGTGTTGCTTATGATCATACTTTACACTTTTTTCATCAGAAGATCAATGGATGCAGTTACCAATTCAAATTCCTGTAGAATTAAGCTCTCCCACTTCCCGTTAAAACAATAGTCTGCTAACAGATATCACAACCGTTACTGTTACCATACTAAACACAGTAGAAGCAAGTACAATTTGCGCAGCTAGTTCTGGCTCATTTTCATACTCCTGCGCAATAATCGCACTATTCACAGCTGTTGGCATAGCGGAAGATATGAGTAATGCTTGAGCAATAACACCATCAAGACTAAGGATGTAAATAATAGCAAGTGCAATGGCAGGTCCCATAACCAATCTCAGAATTAAACTAACATAAACAACAGAAAGATTCTTCTTAAAGCGAAGCTGAGCCACTTGAGCCCCAAGCGTAACAAGAGCTAGCGCCACCATGGCATCTGCAATGTAATTAGCTGGAATGAGGACGAATTCTGGAACTTCAACGTTCAGTAGATTTAAGCCAATTCCTATAACCATGGCGTAAAGCACAGGCATTTTGAAATAGCCAAGCACCGCGCTCAATTTGTTTCCCTCCACTGTCTTAAGCGCAAAGATCCCCCATGAGAACGTTAATATATTTTGAAACGTAAGAATGATTACCTGAATTGACATCGCATATGGATCATGTTTAAAAACGAGATCATTAACAGGTACACCATAATTCCCAGAGTTATAGAATAAAATGCTGTTAGTAAAAGTGGCCCGTACACTCTTGCTATAGCCAAACACGTGACTAATTCCTGCAGAAATAAGATAAAGAACAATAATAAGAATCAAGAAAAATGATAGCACTGATAGAAATAGCGATAGGGAGAAGGCTGTTTCGTAAAGCTTAAGAAAAATAAATCCCGGTACTACAAAATAAATGTTTACCTTTGCAAGTGTGTATAAATCAAAATGAAACACACGGTGAAGCACTACTCCAATACCTATCAGGATAAAAACAGGTACAATAATGTCTACAAATACACCTATCACAAGCGTCCCTCAAATCATTGATGAGTATCGTTACCTCTACTAGTCTACATGAAATGGAACATCACTTCAGGCATCACGCTTGTTTTTTGCTCACTATTACCTCTTTCATAATACAAAAATGGCTCTTTTCGTAAACACTGTTGCTATAAAGGTAGTGGTTGATTTCCGCTACAGGATGCTCGCTTTCCGCGGGGCGGGTGGTGAGCCAGCAGGAGTCGAGCATCCTTCCGCTCTAATCAGCTATGATATGGGGTTCTCTATAGAAAAAATCCTTGAAAAGCAACAATTTTTTAGAAAATAGCCTAAAAAATACAGCTGAAGCTCATAATGAACTCCGCTGTTCTTTGAATTTCTCGATTATAGCGCCCTAAGATACGCTCTCTTTCTGTACATTTTTAAGTAAGTGGTTGACGGCTTTTCGGTGTTTCCATAAAAAAGAAACTAGTTCATCCGTTGATAAAAACTGTTCATTCTCATCGCAATAGCTTTCACCCTTACCGTGTATCGAAAAAGACTTATCATCATATTTCATAATAGTGCATTGTCCATTCCTCACAAAATCCTCAAATACAATGTAATGTTTGTTTCCCGCTTTGTCGTAATCTGCGATGCGTTGAAAATCTGAAAGAAAAGCTTCCGCATCTCGTTTCCGTTTAATGATCATCGTGGTTCTCCTCTCCCTCCTGCTAAATAGGTCTCGCTTCTCTCTATAGATACTATAGGTTCGATTTAACACGTTAAAATCCTTCTTTCCTCTCCCACATAGAAAAGAAGGTCAGCACACTTGCTGACCTTCTTTTCAATCTCAATTATTGAAATTCCTCAATCTCATCATATTTAACATCAATTACCTGATCAGCTTTAGGATTCACAAGAACATAGACTCTAATTTCTCTTAATTGACCATTTTCTTTTTTAAGGGTGAATTCAAAGTCATACTGCTCACGCACATCGGAAATGAAAACTTTTCCATCATAACGATAGTCTGTTACCTTTTGTTCAGGATACTTTTTGGTGGTTTCTTCTATCGCTGTCTTTCCCCATTTTGCGTAGGACGGGATCTGTGCAGAGGCAAAAGAAACGGGCACAAGTAAGAATATGAACAAGCAAAAGCCAATCATAAATGTTCTCTTCAAAGCTACTACCTCCTTATTGAATATCTGAAGATAGTATTTATTGAATAGGTGGAAAACATACATGACGCTCATGGTTCCTGGTGATCTTCGAATGTAATAAATTTCATTAGATAACGAACAATAATAAAGAAGATAAACGTGCTTATAAACGTATATGTCCACGTCCATGACTCATATTTAATAAATCCCGTATACTTCTCGAGGGCTAGTTCAATAACCGTGATTCCCATTGAATAAAGAGCTGACCACCCTACTATTCCTTTCCAGGTTGAATAAGAAGTCGTTTGATAATAATAAATACCAAGTAATGGAAACAGGATATATTCATACGTCAGGCTAGATCTGAAATGATTATTAAATAAGTTAACAGGATAAGACAGCATCCCTTCTTCTACAACCATGATACCCAGTATGGACGAATAATAACTTGTTATGAGAAAGACGATCAGCCGATCCTTAAATGGACGTTTCCTTAGATTAAATAGGAGTAAACAGATTCCAACTGCAGCCAACATCCATAACATAGTTTTCTGATCCATCATTATCATCACCTACATCTACTTACTATTTATTTCTTCATTCTCTTTAAGTATTTGTCACAATCAGTTATTTCAATCAAAACGAGCGTAAAAAGCAAATAGCAGGGACATGATACTCCATTTCAGATAAAACAATACAAATAAATTCTAAAATTTTTTTCTTCACGGTTTAACTCAAAATGACAAGGGTAATTCTAAAGTGTTAAAGAGAGAGAGAATCAGAAGGGAGCTCCTGCTGTGTTAAAAAAATTTCTACCCTGGCAGCTACGAAAATACTTTGAAATGCCAAAACGCATTCGTAAACATGAATTACAGTCTACACTTTGGTATATGCCAGGTCTTTATATCATCGCTTCTTTTATTTTCGTGGGCATCACACTATATTTGGATACTGTGTTAGAACTTTCAAGATATGTTCCTGAAATGTTCCGCACAACGGCACAACCAACTCGCCTGTTAATTAGCGCTCTAATTGGCGGTATCTTAACTCTCAGCGCCTTTACACTTAACTCCTTACTCGTTGTTCTCACAACGTTTAGTGGTCAGTTCTCACCTCGAATGCTAATGAATTTCGTAGCAGACAGAACAACCCAGCACTTTATTGGCATTTTTCATTTTAGCTTTGTGTATGTTCTCGTCATTTTCTTATTTATTACTAGTAAAGAAAATGAATATTTCGTAGCCATTCCTGGGATGACCGTATTTCTTGCTTTTGTAACGGTCATTACATTCATTTTTTTTATGAACCATGCGACAAGCTGGATGCAGGTGCATAATATCACAACACATATGAAAGAGGAATCGGTCTCGATCGTCAGAAAAACACTACGCAATGATCTTGAACAGTTTCGTTGTGAAGAGCCAAACGACCTTATGGAAAAGGAACAAAATACTGAGACGCTAATCACAGCAAATGCATCTGGTTATATTCAACTTATTGATTTTAAATCCATGATTGATGAAGCTGAAAAAGATCAAATCATCATCAGACTCCATAATAAAGTTGGAGATTATGTACTTAAAGATAATCGCTTCTTTTCTTTCTGGGGTCCAGGTGCAGAACGTGTAATTCCCGATAAATACGAGGCTTTTATCGAAGTAGGATACAAAGAAACCGAAATTCAAGATATCAAAATGGGAATGACCAAACTATCAGAAATCGGTGTAAAATCGCTTGGCAACGATGATCCACAGACCACAATCACCGTTATACATCAGATGGCTGATCTCCTTCTCGAAGTTGAACGAGACATCACATTTACTCCCTATCTTGCCGACCAAAACAAACAAGTTCGAGTCATTATGGACGCAGAGGACTTTGGCTACTACCTATATAGAGGTTTTGGTTACTTAAGACACTATGCAGGAGATAACTACCCCATCATTACGGAGATTATTATTGCGCTTAGTATGGTCGCGCAATCAATTAGTAAAGACAAGCTAGACATCGTGTGGGACTTTGCAAAAAACTCAATGGACCACATCCCAAAACAATTTATTTATGATCTTGATCGTGACTATCTTTTGCAAAAGCTCTACAATCTCGCAGTCTTTACGAACCACCAAGAAGACTATGATCCAATTGAAAAGAGACTCCTCAATATTGAAGAACAACACTCCTAATTCAACATAGAAAAGGTGACCTACGTAGGTCACCTTTTCTATTTATTAGTAGCGGTACGCAGCAACTTTACTTACAATTTCATCCTCTAATCGCAATTCTTCAGACGAATAAATCTCCTCTACGTATATTTGATGCCAGAGCATAAAAATAAGCACGGTCCAAATTTTACGAGAGTAATCAGCTTTCCCAACTGCGTGTGCATTCAACAAGCCCTTCACGTATGACTTATTGATTAAGTAATCTGTTTCACTCACATGAATTAGCTGATTTGCCCATTCGTATAACTCGTTTTTCAACCAGAGTCGAATCGGTACAGGGAATCCAAGCTTCTTGCGATCGAGAACGTGATCGGGAACAATTCCTCGAACTGCTTTTCGAAGGATCGACTTCGTTGTTCCATCCGCAATCTTCTCATGTATTGGAATTTCTCGAGCTACACGAAATACTTCTTTATCAAGGAATGGTACACGAAGTTCAAGAGCATTTGCCATCGTCATCTTATCAGCTTTTAATAAGATATCTCCTCGAAGCCATGTTTGAATATCAATATATTGCATCTGATTGACTGGATTTTCACGCTTTACGTTTTGATAAAATGGTTTAGTGATTTTCTGATATTGCTCATTCTTAAAGTAAGTAGTGAGCAACTTTTCCTTTTCTTCCTCTTCAAACATTTTCGCATTTCCAATGTATCGCTCCGATAGTGGCGTTGAGCCACGCTCAAGGAAGCTCTTTCCTCTCATTCCCTCTGGAAGTACGCTTGCTACTTGATTGACCATCCGTTTCATAATGGTTGGCATTGTTTTGAAAAGACCAAGGGAACGCGGCTCGCGGTAGATATTATAACCGCCGAAGAGTTCATCTGCTCCTTCTCCAGAAAGAACAACTGTCACATGTTTTCGTGCTTCTCTTGCAACGAAATAAAGCGGCACACATGCAGGGTCTGCAAGTGGGTCGTCCATATGCCACATGATTTTAGGAAGCTTTTGCACATATTCCTTCGCTGAAATCATATAAGCATAATTTGGAACGTCTAGCTTTTCGGCTGTTTCTTTCGCTACATCAACTTCTGAATAACCTTCATGCTCGAAGCCGACAGAGAAGGTTTTGATTTGTGGATTAACCTTTCTTGCCATTGATACAATAATGGAAGAATCTATTCCACCTGATAAGAAAGAACCTACCGGTACGTCACTTCGCATATGAATGCCTACAGAATCATATAGGACGTCCTGAATGGATTTTGTCCAGTTACGTTCAGTTGTAATCGGTTTAAATGTTGCATGAAAATAGCGTCTAAATACCATCGGTTCGTTATGTTTCTTAACAAAATAATAGCCGGGTTCTACCTTCTTAATTCCTTCGGTCATCGTTAACGGTTCAGGTACATATTGAAAGCTTAAATAGTGCTGCAATGCAGCTGGATTAACCTTCTCCGACTCTTCAACGAGAGTAATACTCTTTTTCTCAGAGGCAAAAATAATTTCTTCCTCATCTTGTTTGTAATAAAGCGGCTTAATTCCAAACGGATCACGAGCTCCAACCAGCTTTTTCTCATGCTTGTCCCAGATTAGAATGGAAAACATCCCCCGTAAATCAGCAAACGCTTTCTCGCCTTTGTAGACAAAAAGACTAAGAACGACTTCCGTGTCAGATTCCGTTTGAAACGTAAAACCCTCTTTCCTTAGTTGCTCTCGAAGTTCAACGTAATTGTATACTTCACCATTAAACACCATCCAGTAACGCTCATTCTCATAATGATAGGGCTGACGACCACTTTCTAAATCAATGATACTTAACCTTCGAAATCCTAGAGATATAAATTGATCTGTATAATACCCTTCATCATCAGGACCTCTATGTGTAATAACTTGATTTCTTCGTACGAAATCAGAATGATCTTGACGATCGTATTTCTCTGGTTCTGTACGTAACACTCCAACAAAACCACACATAATAATAGCCACACTTTCATTTGGAATAATAAGTGTATTGTAACACTTTTGTAATAAATTTGTAACCAAACGGTAACTACCTCTTGGTACACTGATGGCTGTTTGTCAGTCCAGATCATTTAAAAGAAGGGAATTTGCTATTTATAGTATGCCATTTAGACTCCCTACCACTTACTAATGCATAATTATTATTTAATCAAATCATGACGAAATTGCTATGTATGGACTGAGCCTATCTTTCCTTACCATCAATCACTTCTATTAAATCACATTAAACTAATGCTCGTAACATCTTTCCAGAAAAAGACAAGAATCGACTCAACTAGACATCGTTTACTGGAAATAAATTTCTTTACGGTATAATTTTGTTAATTTGAAGTAGTTAAGAGAACGTTCAGTAACCCGTCTACGAACTTAAAAACAGCTGCGGGCATACTCCGCAACTGTCCTTCAAATTCTTCCTATAAACATCGTGTTACGAACAATACCTGGCTGCCCTGGTACCCAATTAGCCGGAACACCCTGACCCGTTTTCTCGTTATATTGTAACCCTTGCATTACTCTTAGAATCTCATACGCATTCCGTCCTACTTCAACCGGATAGACCATCTTCGTCACAATTACTCCCTCAGGATCGACAATAACTGTACCTCGATAAGTAGCACCTGCATGCTCATTAAGGACACGATACGCTTTGCTTATCATATGATTTCGATCACTCACAAGGGGATAGTTCACCTTAGAAGCAGCAGGAGAAACCTCTGTAAACACTTTATGAGCATAGACACTATCAGTACTAATTCCAAGTACTTCTGTACTCATACTCTTCAACTGAGGATAAATAGCAGCGACCGCTGCAAGTTCCGTTGGTCAAACAAACGTGAAGTCACTTGAATAGAAAAAGAGAATCACCCATTTACCTCGATAATCCTCAAGACTTACTTCCTTGATTTCTTTATCTTTCGGATCAAACGCCTGCGCTCGGAAGGAAGGGGCCTTATCGGTAGTTTGTGCGCAATTAGGAAGATTGCATGGTCCTTTATGTTCGCTCTCCACTGTTTCACCTCTTTTCACGAGCAGTATATGAGCAATGAATGAGCTTATTGCCTGTTTAATACTTTTCTTGAGTGATATTCTATATCTATTTATTAAAAGCCTCTTTCGTAAATATTGTTGTGACTCTTAATCCGTGTAAAAAACAGAACGACACACTGAAAGAGGTTCTCCTCATACGAGAGAACCTCTTTCAGTGTGTTGTTTATTGAAGATGACCTTTCATCAGTACTATACACTCACCGCCTAATGTAACATCTGCCCCATCAAGCTCCATTTCAATGAACCCACCCCGCTCAGATGCCTGGTAGGCACTCCACTTTGTATCCCCCGTCAACTGATTCCAATAAGAAGCAAGCGCACAGTGGGCAGACCCTGTCACTGAATCTTCCTTCACGCCAATTTTTGGCGCAAAATACCTAGATACAATATCAGACGTCGTTCCTTTACTCGTTATGACAACCCCTGCACCTGGCAAATGGTCCATTTTAGATAAATCAGGAATAGCTTGAATAACGTCTTCCTCTTGTTCGAATTCCAAAATGTAACGATCCTTCGCCCATGCCGCAGCTTTCACATCGACATTAACAACTTCTCTCAGTTCCTTAGTTATATTAACCATTTCCGCTCTTATTTGGTTGAACCCTAATAGAATTTTGTTCTTTACTTGCTCTGCACGGAGTTTTCCACCTTTCGTTGAAAAGGTGATGGATTGACCAGAAGGGATATGCCCTTCGCTCCATAATACATGTGCAGCAGCAAGCGTTCCGTGTCCACACAAATCAATTTCCTGAGTTGGAGTAAACCATCTAAGATGAACAACTTCCTCGCCTACTCTAACAAACGTTGTGATTGGTTGATTAAACTCCTTCGCATATCTATGCATTACTTCTTCTGACAGCTCTTCATCGACAAGCACGATCATAGCTGGATTTCCCTTAAATAGTTCTTTCGTAAAAGCATTAATCAAGAATAGGTTCTCCCTCACATGTGATCCCTCTCGTTTCTATATGTATTGGCATAGCCTTTTCATGTCTATAACCTCTCTAATCCTTTCTTACACATTATACCTTTCGAAACACCAAAAAAGAGCTGCCTACTAGACAGTTCTATTCTAACAAGCTATATAAAAAGATGGATACCAACAAAAATCCCCTCAAGAAGAGGGGGGAGAGAATAGGCTATAATTCACATTATGTTGGTAAGCGCTTCATTATGACTCTGAATTACCGTAAAAAATGTCAGGAGAATGCTTCAGATTGTTAGGAAACCGAAATGAATTATGTTATTATATAAATCAGTTTAAAGAGAAAAGAGGGATTTACATGGAGGAAGAACAGGAAATCATTCTCCCTGAAATCGGTAGTGTCGTTGAAATCGATAATCGCAGAGCAAAAGTCTGTAGCCTATTAAACAACACGATTGTAGCAGAATGGGAAGAATACTCAGAAGACGAAGAAAAGCGTGTGGTTGTCAGACACGAAGAATATAAAATGCTCTAACACAAAAGGACAGGTTCTTACCTGTCCTTTTCTCATAACCTCTATTTTCTTAGCCACCACTCACTTATTCCTATAAACAAAATCATTACGACTGCAAATAAAAAAGAGACTATTAAAGTCTCATTTCTACCTTACTTCACTTAGTTCCCTGCACCCTCTTCAGACGCCATTTCCTTATAAGCTTGTTCGAATTGCTCGAATGAGTATGCACCGTTCATCGTTTTATCATTTTGAAAAATTTCTTCAAATGCATAATCTCTTGCTTCAGCTAGAGAGAATCCTCTAGAGCTTATAACTAACTGCATATAGGATTTAAAATAAGTTTTACTAAGCTTGCTACCATTTTTGGTAACCATGATATTCCCTCCCCTCACTAACCCATTAGTTCAATTATGCCTATTATATTAGGATTTCTTTAAGGGTAGCAAACCTAAAGGGGTTACGATGACGAAATGTCATCCTTATCTGCTAGCGGTAGGCTCACAGTGAATGTCGTTTTCTCGTCAACCGAATGACAGCTTATCGTACCTTTATGATTCTGAATGATCTTTCGACATACGTATAAACCTATCCCTGTTCCAAGTTCTTTCGTTGTATAAAAAGGCTCGAATATCGTCTTCAACGTTTCGCTCGGAATTTTTGGACCATTGTTTGATATATGCACGTGAATCATATCCTCACCTTGATCACAATGCAGCTCGATTTGTCTTGCACCAGCCGTTTCTTTAAGAGCATCAAGTGAGTTCATCATAATATTTAAGAAGACCTGCCTGAGCTTATCCTGTTGGCCAAAGATATACAATTCCTCCGGGATATTATTTTGTATCGTAACATCGCAATCCACTATACTTGGATAGATAAATTCAACAATCCCCCCAAGAATAGTTTTCACGTCCAACCATTCTTCGCATCCAACATCGATTTCCTTCTTAGACACATGTAGAAATTGAGCAATACGAAAATTGAGTTGCTGTAATTCATGATCAATAACATCAATGTATTCTAAATTTGGATGGTCTTTCTGCAATAACTTCACAAATCCCATAATAGCCGTCAACGGATTTCTGAACTCGTGAACAAAGCTTGAAGACATTTGTCCCAGAATTGATAGTTTTTCCTGATGTGTTTCATCAATAAATGAGATTTTCTCTTGAAGCTCATTATTCTTCATTCTCGTGTATTCCGTAACAGCATGGTAAGAAAATTGATCAAACAATTCATTAATGGAGTCCAACACACTTTGTAATTCGCTTACTTCGATTCCTGCATACGTCATATGCTTCATCATCACACTTCTACCAGCGTTCACGTTAAAGATAAAGTCACCTATGTTGACGTTCGCTTCTACCCGTTCGAGTGCTACTTTCTTTGCAAGTGCGACAATTCTATCCATGCTAATCGGGGCTTCTATATTTTTTTGAACAAGGCGATACATCATGACACCGTTCGCTTCTACTTTATCCTGATGAACATCAGATTCTGATATTCGAATTTTGGACTTCCAATTATGCAAATATCGATCGAGGTTCTCATCTAAGTATTCAAGTAATTGTTCCTGTAATGCCATATATTGTTCACCCCTTTCACAGTATTCAAAATATATGTAAGATTTTTTCGCTCTGTGTCACAAGTATAACAGGAAATCAAATAGGGTTAATAGTTACATAAAACTATAAATCTTGGATACTCTATGTTAGCTGCTAGTTCTATATGCCTACATGATACTATTATTATATAATAAATATGGTTAAGTGATTTCGCATTATTAATTAATATATCGTTCGTAGGTTTCTAAAATAATATTGTAAGTCCCATGATGAGCCTTCCTTTCGATTATCCTGAAAAACTGACAGGCAAGGGGAACTAGGGATAGAACTATAGCAAATGGCATCATGAGATGTTATTTGCTGTTCTTACAAGCCCTTCCCCCAATGACCTATGTTATCACTGGAATTTCTTTCCAATCCTTTAAATAAGCTAACATTTCAGTCCATAACTCTTTATTCTCCGTTAAAAAGTGACCTCCTTCTGGAATCAATGTAACCTCACAAATAGGAAGCTGCTGGGCTAATTTAGTCACTTCACTCACCGGTGAAAGCGTATCTCTTTCACCGTGCCAAATTCGCACAGGACCACTTATTTCTTTCAGATCAAATCCCCACTCTTTTGCTAACAGATTGGTTTCATATATGACGCCCTCTACTCCCTGGCGATAAGCTTCCTTCGCATGAAAGAGACTTAGCTCCACAAGGTCTTCATCTTTCAGAAGCGCACGGTCCCATTCTGAAAGATGAGGATGATCGCCTTTTAGGATGGATTTCATATACTTATCTGGGTTTTTCTCGATAACCTTCTTTTGAGCAAGATTCGCTTGCTTCATAAGCCAGGGAAAGTGCTTTGTAAGGAAAAAGGCTCTTCTGTTTTCTTTTGCCATGTCTTTTGGGGCTTTCCCTTCAGGAAATGGTGCTGCTGATGAGACAAGCGCTGTATTCTGAACACGATCGGGCATGGCATACGCACATGCTGCGGCAAATGCTCCACCACCTGAAACGCCTAGAACGGAAAAACTAACTAAACCGAGATAAGACGTCAATTCTTCAATATCTACTGCCCAGTCTAGGATCGTTCTGTTTTTCTGAAATTCAGACAAACCGTAACCCGGCCGATCACTCGTGATTAAATAGAGACCCATAGCTTTTGCTTGTTTGTCATCATTTCGAAACCATACACGCGATCCAGGCGTTCCATGAAAAAGAAGAACCGGTATTCCTGTCGGATCGCCATAAGTCCAATAACCCAGCTTCCGTCCATCCCTTAACGTCATCGACTTTTCTTGCATATTCACCCTCCTTAAAAACGTAGTCTTGTATTCGTTATCCTTTGTATACCCGTTTATCATATAAGTAGTACGATATCTCTCTTACTTAATACGTATCATAACGATAATAGTTTCCCAAATAATAACATTACCTTTTAAAGGAAATCATTTTTAAGTATTCTCTCTTAATTACAATCCTGAAATTATGAGATATAACTAACGAGGCTGGGACATAAGTAAATAACCAAGAGAAAGACCCGAACAATTCATTTGAATCAGATCGGGTCTTTCGTAATTTACAGATAGGAAACAACCGCTTCGCCAACATACTTCGCTTTCCTGCGGGGGCTTCGGACTCGTGCTGTTCCCGCAGGAGTCTACGTATGTTGGCTACGCTAAGGTCTTACTCTTACCAATCAAAATTCGCAATTTCCTTCATGTATTTTAGTTTTGTCCCAGCCTCGTTTCACTTTCATCTTGTTTTCGTTTTCAGTCAATCTAGTTTTCAGTAACCGGATCGTTTTTTGAGATTTGTTCAGTGCTCACTTTTTCTTCCTGAGGGTTTTTAATAAAGAAGGCTAAGACCAATCCAACAATAGCTGATATTCCCGCCACAATGAACGATACATTTACACCGTGGACAAGTCCTTCAACGCCTCGGTCAGGCTGTGCTGCCGTCGACATTACTGTGACAAGTAGGGCTGTTCCTACAGCACCTGATACCTGACGCATCGTATTGTTCATTGCTGTTCCATGTGGAATTAAGTGAGTAGGAAGCTGATTTAATCCAGCAGTCGTCACCGGCATCATGACCATGGCAACGCCAAACATTCTTAAAGCATTTACGACCGCAAGATAAGCAAATGATGTTTGTGGCGTTAAATTTGTAAACATAAATGTCGTTACAGTTACGATTACGAGTCCAACAATCGCTAGCCACCTTGCCCCAAACTTATCAAAGATCCTTCCTGTAATTGGGTTCATAAAGCCCATAATAAGAGCCCCTGGCAGAAGCATTAATCCTGATTCCAATGCGGTAAAGCCAAGCATATTTTGCATTAAAAGTGGAAGTACAGTAGCTGCTCCAATCATGGCGATAAACACAACCATGCCAAGCACCGTCGTCAGCGTAAACAATTTATATTGAAATACTTTGAACTGTAAGATAGGCTGTGTTAATTTTAACTGCCTTAAGATAAACCATGTTAATGACACGCCACCAATGATCATAGCGACGATAACCTGCTCACTAGCCCACCCATTTGTTCCTGCACTACTAAATCCAAACAATAGTCCTCCGAAACCGAAGGAGGACAGGACGATTGAGAGAATATCTAATTTCGGATTTGTCTGCTCGGTAACGTTCTTCAGGATGAAATAAGCAATAGCAAAATCAATGATTACAATCGGCAAAATCACATAAAAAAGGCTCCTCCATGGATAATGTTCAACAAGCCAGCCGGACAATGTTGGTCCGATTGCTGGAGCAAAAGATATGACGAGACCAAACATTCCCATCGCTGTTCCACGTTTCTCAACAGGAAAAATGAGAAAAAGAATGGTTTGCATGAGAGGGATGATAATGCCAGCTCCTGATGCTTGAATAATACGACCTAGCATTAATATTGGAAAATTAGGAGCAATGGCGCAAATTAACGTTCCTACAGCAAACAATCCCATAGCGGTTAGGAATAAGGTTCTCGTGGTGAATTTTTCTATTAAAAAAGCTGTAATGGGAATCATCACACCATTTACAAGCATAAAGATTGATGTCAGCCACTGAGCAGTACTTGCTTCAAGGTTAAGATCCACCATAATGTGTGGCAATGCTGTCGCAAGCAACGTTTGATTTAGAATTGCAGCGAATGCACCTGATAGTAATACAAGTAACAATGGCTTTTTGTTAAAGGATCCGATGCCCTGTTCTGGTTGATTCGTTTCGTTCATATTCTCCCTTCTTTCTATTCAATTTTTCATTAGATATTACCGACATAACCCAACTTTAAGCAGTTCAATTTCAAGCTGATACTTCTTCATCGCATCCTCTATCGTTAATTCATTTGAAACACTATGGATGAGATTATGAAACGTAATTGCCGTCAAAATCTGAATGATATGAAATAATTCTTTTTCAGTCGAAAAGTTCAGTTGTTCAGTACTCACTAGCTCATATATTTCGTGATACCGATTATTTAATGCTTCTTCTGTTAAATATTTGGAGAATGTGTTCTCTATTTTATAATTCATATTCAGTAACACATTCCGGATGAAATTACTTTGCCCAGCATCTTCTGAAGTCAAAACCGAATGATAAATATCTTCAATGGCTTCAAAAAGATCGCCATCATACTTTCTTAAATTCGAAATTAAATGCTCGTGTCGTTCTTTTGCATGTTCATTTAGCAAATAGAAGAACGCATCCTCTTTATCTTCAAAATACTGATAGAAACTTCCCCTTGGAATTGCAGCTGTTTTCAATATATTTGATATCGAAGCTTCGTACAGTGATACTCTTGAAAATTCTTTTTTCGCTGCATCGATTAGTGTTTGCTTCTTTTCTTCGTTTAAATTAAAAAATGTTTGTTTCGGCATTGGGAACACCACCTCTATATCTTGTGACACTATGTCATACTTTCACCAAACCAACTATATGCGACACCGTGTCATATGTCAAAAAGAACGTCTTATGATTAACTTACTAACGGAAACGAACGTTTTGATGTTTGTTCTCCTTACTATTGTGGAAATAATCTTGAGGATATAACTGTAGTGAAAAGGTGGTCTTGTGTATGAACAGAAGCATTAGCAAAGGGTGGATATTCTTCTTTGGAGCTTTAGGAGGACTGCTCTATGGATATGATACAGGCGTTATTTCAGGTGCCTTATTATTTATCGACCAAGATATTCCGCTTTCTGATTTTCTAGAGGGCGTTGTTGTTAGCTCATTACTAGGCGGGGCAATCGTTGGTGCCGGAATGAGTGGTTATGTATCTGATCGGTTTGGTAGAAGGCGTGTTGTCTTTGCCATAGCATTGATTTATTTAATAGGATCTCTCGTTCTAGCACTATCTCCAAATGCGACGATCCTTATTATTGGACGAATTGTACTTGGCTTAGCCGTTGGTGGTTCTACAGCGATTGTACCCGTCTACTTATCAGAAATGGCCCCAACACGATCACGAGGAGCTCTCGCTTCACTTAATCAATTAATGATTACGATTGGGATCGTTATCGCCTATCTCGTCAATTATGCTTTCGCTCCAATGGAAGGCTGGCGCTGGATGCTTGGACTTGCATCAGTACCCGCGATTATTTTGATGATAGGCGTTCTATTTATGCCAGAGAGTCCACGCTGGTTAATTAAACGAAATCGTGAAGACGAGGCACGTCGCATTATGGCGTTAACTCGAGAGCAAAGTGAAATAGATAATGAAATGAAACAGATGAAGAAAATAGAAGAAGTTGAAGAAAGTACGTGGGACGTGCTGAAGTCAAAATGGATTCGCCCAATGCTTCTAATTGGTAGTGGAATTGCCATCTTTCAGCAACTTATTGGTATTAACTCCGTTATCTACTATGCACCGACTATTTTCTCGAAAGCAGGCCTCGGTAGCTCTGCTTCCATCCTCGGGACAGTCGGAATTGGAATCGTTAATGTACTAATGACCCTAGTTGCCATTGCAACAATCGATAAATTAGGCAGAAAGAAACTGCTTTTGCTCGGTAACGTTGGAATGGTACTCAGCCTATCTGTATTGGCTACCATTCTATTCACTGCTGAATTAACGACAACCGTTGCCTGGCTTACCGTTGTCTTTCTTGGATTATTCATAGTCTTTTTCTCTGCAACATGGGGACCAGTTGTATGGGTTATGCTTCCTGAGCTTTTCCCAATGAAAGCAAGGGGAGCGGCGACAGGATTTACAACACTACTGTTGTCTGCCGCAAATCTCGTTGTATCATTATTTTTCCCAGTATTACTCGGCGCTATTGGTACAGCATGGGTCTTCGTGCTCTTTGCAATTATTGGCGTTCTTGCATTCTTCTTTGTATTGAAATTCGTTCCTGAAACAAAAGGAAGAAGTCTTGAAGACATTGAGAATGACCTTAGAGGCAATGCTTCAGCTTAACTCAAATATAGAAAAGCCCCGATCGTCTAGACGATCGGGGCTTTTCACAGTAACGTCTCTTCCACTTCTAATCAGATCCGTTCGCCGTTCTTAAGTTTTTGAATTAATTCTGTAAGATCTGATTTCTGAATTCGCCAGTGACTACCAATTTTGAAAGCAGGTATCTTACCTTCTTGAACGAGCTTATATGTGGTCATCTCACTTATTTGAAAGTATTTGGCTACTTGAGAGATCGTCATAATATCATGATGCTCACTATCCATTGTATCGCTCCTTATCAATCTATCTCCATAGTCTATCAAAATTCAATACGTTGTGAAGGAATCTCCATTAATAAGATAACTCATTATAACGAGTTAGATCAAATAATAATAAAATAGGTTATAAACTAGCTAATCCTATTAAGTTTAAATAAATTGCGGTGAAATCATTATAATGAAAAACGAAGTATTTAAGAGTAAAATAGAGAATAAATAAGAAAAAGCACATTGAGATACGCTTACATAATTATTTTCATTTTCATAGATTCTATGTTAAAATTCATCTTGTTGTAAACGGACTCGACTTCTATGAGAGTTAGAAGTCACTACTATACTAGATTTAGAAAGAGGTGCCACTTTGAATTTAACTTCAATTAAAGAAAACTGGTTTGGGAATGTGAAAAACGATACGCTCGCCGGAATCGTTGTAGCGCTTGCCCTAATTCCAGAAGCGATAGCATTTTCCATTATTGCAGGTGTCGATCCGATGGTCGGTTTGTATGCAAGTTTCTGTATCGCTGTCGTCATTGCCTTTGTTGGTGGTAGGCCAGGTATGATTTCGGCAGCTACAGGAGCGATGGCGCTCTTAATGGTTACACTTGTCGCCGATCATGGACTACAGTATTTACTTGCTGCTACGATTTTAACCGGAATCATTCAATTCCTACTTGGTGTTTTCAAATTAGCGCGTTTCATGAAATTTATTCCGCGCTCGGTTATGGTTGGTTTCGTAAATGCACTTGGTATTCTTATTTTCACATCACAGCTGCCTCACTTTGCTGGTGAATCATGGCCGATGTACGCAATGGTTGCAGGGGCGCTTGCGATCATTTACATCGTTCCACGTTTCACGAAAGCTTTGCCATCACCTTTGATTGCAATTGTCGTCATTACAATTGTTGCGATTATGACAGGTAGTGGCGTACGAACAGTTGGCGATATGGGTGAATTAACACAGGCTCTTCCATTGTTCCTTATCCCAAGCATTCCGTTGAACTTTGAAACGCTTGCGATTATTTTTCCATATTCAATGGCTTTAGCCATCGTTGGACTACTTGAGACATTCTTAACAGCTCAAATTGTAGATGATTTAACAGACACCGATAGTGATAAAAACAGAGAAGCAAAAGGACAGGGTACGGCAAACGTTGTTGCTGGATTTTTTGGAGGAATGGCCGGCTGTGCAATGATTGGACAGTCTGTTATTAATGTGAAATCTGGTGGACGGGGTCGTCTATCCACGCTTGTTGCAGGTGTATTCTTAATGTTCCTTATTCTCGTACTGAACGATCTTCTCGTTAAGATTCCAATGGCTGCACTTGTCGGCGTGATGATTATGGTCTCAATCGGGACATTCGATTGGTCATCGGTTAAAAATCTTCATAAAATGCCGCGCTCTGATGCAGCAGTTATGGTTGTCACTGTCGTAACAGTCGTAACAACACACGATTTATCAAAAGGTGTCCTTGCAGGTGTTATCTTAAGTGCCCTCTTCTTCGCATCGAAGATTTCTAAAGTACGTATTGAAGAAAAGCTAGATGCCTATACGGAAAAGAAGATCTATCATGTTCATGGTCAATTATTCTTCGCATCCGTAACCGACTTAGTCAATAGCTTTGATTATAAAGACTCAGTTGAACGCGTAGAAATTGATCTATCGAATGCTCACGTCTGGGATGATTCAGGTGTTGGAGCAGTTGATAAGATTGTTGCGAAGTTCAGGCAGAATAATATTGAAGTGGAGATAACCGGAGTAAATCAGGAAAGTTCTCAGTTAATTGATCGATTAGCTGTCTATAATAAATAAGAACATAAAAAGCCACAGCATGCTGTGGCTTTTTGCGTTCAATATTTTAGAAGTTTATTATAGGTTTTTCTATTGAAGACTCACCTTCACAAGCTCAATCAATATTTCTTCAGCAGACCTGATCGCTTCTCCCCCACCTTGAGCAAAGTCTTTCTTTCCTCCGCCTTTACCGTTGATAAGTGGTAGCACTTCTTTCAAAGCGCGATTCATGTCCAATTCAAGTTCTGCGCCTCTGCCGCATACAATCTGAAGTTTATTCTCCTTTTCACTAATTAGAAAAACAACAACAAAAGGATCTGTACTCAATATCGTTTTGGCAAGCTTTTGAATTTCTTTCATCCCATATTCGTTGGATATCAGCTGCACAACCTTTTGGTTATCTATCGTGTCTGCCGACTGCAACAGCTCTTTCGCCTCGTATGAAAGAAGACGACTATTCAATTCATCTACCGTTTTCTCGTACTCTTTTGTCTGCAGGACGAGACGATTAGCTGCATCAACAAGGTCTACTTGCGGGACATTGAGTATATTCGTGAGCCCCTGCACAACCTTCTGTTTTTCATGAAGCTGTTCCATCACTCGATTGCCACAAACAAAGTGAACACGCATATGGTTTTTCTGATTCTCCCATTTCAGAATACTGATCGCACCAACCTCCGCTGTTGAAGCAGGGTGAGTGCCACCACAGCCACTATAATCAACATCAGGAATGATAACAAGGCGAATATCTTCAGCTACCGATACTTCTTTACGAAGATTATATTGAGCTAATTCTTCTTTATTCACCCATTTCGTTTCAATTGGATGATTCGTTTGAATAATTGAATTTGCGTATGCTTCTGCTTCCCTTGCTTCTGCTTCGTCCAATAAAGAGATATCAAGGTCAATCGTACAAACGTCTTGCCCTAGATGAAAGCTAACGGTTTTGTATGCAAACGTGTCTTCAAACGCAGCCGATAGAACATGTTGTCCTGCATGCTGTTGCATATGGTCGAAGCGTCTCACCCAATTAATTTCCCCATGTACCTCTTCTTCAACTTCTTTTTCAACAAAGTGTCGAACTTCACCGTTCATTTCCTCTACGTCCGTAACAGCTACGCCATTTAACGTCCCTGTGTCAAAAGGTTGCCCACCACCAGTCGGGTAGAAAGCTGTTTGATTAAGGACAACATAACGGCGCCCCGCTTCATCCGTCGTTTGTTTACCTATTTGTGCTGAAAAGGTTGTTATGTATGGATCTTCATAGAATAATTTCTGATGCATATTCCATCACTACTTTCTATTAGTACTTGTTCATATCCATCATCGTATCATGTTTCTTCTATAAAATTATCAATAAGCTCCCTAAAAGAAAGGCAAAAAGGCAGTTGAGATGTTCAACTGCCTTATGCTTTATTTCAATTCATAGTAAACTCTTTACAATGAATACAGTTCCATTGCATAAAGCTCCTTAAAGACATTTTCACAGCAATCATTTTCCCAAAAAACCCTTGTTAAGTATTCTGCAAATTGATGGTTACCTGCTTGCTCAGGAACAATGTGATAAATGGCTTGTTCAAAAGCATAGTGATTGACTGGTTTTCTCTCTACAATACTTTCCTCGTATTCGGTCATCAATGTGATAATGCGATCATACTGGTCTCTCTTGATGCCGTATTCGTACAGCACTCGATCTATCGACGTGTTTGAGAAAAGGAGCTCCTGCCTGAACAAAAGAAAGTCGACCGTTTCTTCAAGCTCAGCAATTCGTTTTTCCATTGCACCTTGCTTCATCTCATATCCCTCCATTATCATGATTCTTCATAGAAATGGGGTACACTAACAGCCATCAATCGATACGCTCCACTGAATAATTTGTCATATGACAGAACATTTTCTATCTAATTATAATGGGAAAACGCTTACAATACTAGGTTATTCAAAACAATGATACATAAATGAAACCTAAGTCAATGACATAAAGGCAGTTTTCGTAAAGATTGTTGCTTTCGAAACAAATATTGAAAAACCACACTCAGTGACTGGAGCAGAAATTAACTCACTCATGTAGCATCAACCGCTTTATCAATCCTTATCTTTTTGTCATGTTCTCAATTTCATGATTTCGCTTTTCTTTTTCAGGCTTTGAAGCTAAATCATACTTTTTCAAAAGATGAAACAACTCATTCAACGTTTCTTGTGAAAGCGTTTGATGAAGAAATTTATAGATCTTCTGAACAAGTGCATCAGGCATGAAGTCTGACTGATCTTCAAGCTTCGCTAATACATCCCCATATGAGTAATCAATTGTACATTTCCCCACGATGTTGAATCCCCTTTCTTAACAAGTCTTATTTTTTCTTGTTGAATTTCGCTAGTAATAAAGCAAATATCAGGAGAAAAACTCCGATTAGCACAACATTATCTGATATAAGTTCCAATTTAGTACATCTACCTTTCATATAACCGAATAACATTAATAAGAAAATGATAACACAATGCATAAGGAGATTGCTTCTAATTCTAATAGAAAGAGTAAATTTCGATCTTTCTCACCGTCAATTTATAGGAGATTTTGGTCATTCGACTTCTTCCAATCATTTCCCCGGAAATCGTCTACTAATTTACAGAAACATTCTCTTAAACTAGACAATGCAAATTTTTCATCCTCGACACCAATAGTCCTTTCTTTCAAACAAGCTTGTGTATAATCATTTTATAATCTATCTATAGTGGGAGGAATTGTATGAAAGCTCTTCGTCTGATCTTCTTATTCTCCTTATTACTTCTTGTAACGTCATGCAACTTTCTAACTTCATCGAATTCGTCTGAAGAAGTAGATGCAAAGAAAGAAACAGGGGACAAGCAATCAGAACCGGCCAGTCAGGTGAGCTCTTTGTTTCAAGAAGGAACGTACAAATGGGAAGAGAATGACATCATTTTAGGAGCTATGGATATTACCGAACCTCTTGATGACTCATTTACCTTCATGCTTCAGGCATACGATGGCCAACATGTTGGAGAGCTTTCAGGAACAGCAGAAGTAGATGGAGAAACAGCTACGTTCACTGACCCAGATAACGCAAAGTGTCAAGCGACATTTGGATGGCAACAAGACCAAATTACAATTGATACGAGTGAGGACTGTCAAACTGAAGACAACGCTGTATCGTTCACAGGTATTTATACAATTATTCCTGTGGGTACTTCAAATGAATCTGAAGAAAATACGGAAAGCAAAGAATCTGATTGGCAGGAAGCGCTCTACATCGATCCTAAGTTTGAACAAGGAAATTTGAGCATTTCTAACGTTTCCCCTGATTCCTTTCAGTTCGATTTCAATATAAGTAATGATGGTCACGAAGGTAAACTAACAGGTAGCGCAACCATCACTGGCAATGAAGCAACATTTCAGGACGCTGAGGATCCAGCTTGTAAAGGAACATTTGTACTTGAAAGTGACGTCATTACGTTTAAAGAAGATTCCTGTTTAAACGATGCGGAAGTAGATTTTAGTGGTAGCTTTACAATGACGGATCAGAAACCATTAACATCAACAGGGCCTGATGCATCTTGCACTGCCTCTCCATTTCATACCGAGCTTATGAAATTTGCGGAACAAGGTCATTTGAAAGACGCTTCCATTTTCCTGGGAATGACGGAAGAAGCGCTTAAACAAGAGAAACCATCAATGTCTTACGAGAAAGACCTATACGAAGGGCTGCCAGGTTTCTCTGACACTAAGTATACGTACTTAACAGTCAATCAGGAGGTATTCAACCTTCGTTACAATGCTTTGTCAGAAGGAGAAGCCGTTCCTTATAACGATCTCGTTTGTCAATTCGGCGAACCAGATGAAGTTGTTTTCAATGAACTTGATAACGAATACCTCCATGTATATAACGCTGGAGAAAACAAGCTTTCCTTCGTTTCAGATACGAAAGAAGGAGGCATTAAGGCTGTGCAGCTTGAATCACAACAAAGTAAATTAGCGCACTAAACATTAATAAGTGGATAATAAATAACAACGGCGCAATAATGATTGCGCCGTTGTTATTTAGGGTTTGGGAGCGGAAAAGAAGAATATCATTCTTAATCTAACCCTGCAAAGAGGACTTACAATTTGTTAAGCAAGCACATTCTAATGTCTATCAACAGTTCAATAGTAAGTAATAATAGTCACAACTAAACTAATAATGGTATATAGCACGGCACCATAGAACACGGCACCGACATTCACTTTCAATTCGTTGTCGCTTTGAATTTTCCACCCCGCTTGACTGGCTTCAAAATTTGTTCCTTTTGATAGCAAGCCTCCACTACTATTAAAAAAATATAACACCACAGATATCGCGAGACCAATTAGAAAACTCCATTCAAGATACGAAAAAGAAAAGAGTGCGCTTGCAGCCCATACTATTAAACCTAGTATGATCGTTGATAACAATGACCTACCAATGACTTTTTTCAAAATATCCCTCCTACGCTAATTATTTCTACGTTTTTAAATGGAATAAAGTTTCATTTTTTAGAATATTTAAAACAAATAACAGATAGTTATCTCCATAATAAAAATTCAATTTATATAAAAAGAGCCCTGGATAATCAGGACTCTCGTTTGAATTACTCAAATAATGATTGAACTAGCTCATCAGATAGGGCACTCTTTCCACCAACAATGTAGTATTTGTTAGCGAAAGCACCATACTTCGAAATCGTTTTCTTTGTTGTCACCTGAGCTTGTTTAGCATGTGTTAAAAGAACTGGAGTTCCCTTAGATGCAGCTAAAGCAGATCCTGAAAGTGCGTCTGGATAATTACTCCCTATAGCAATAAGAGGTGTAGACATGTTCAGCTTATTTGCAAAGTAGTGAATGACGTTACTATTTGTTTCATAGCGATCATTTCCATTGATTCTCTCGTATTTGCCTAGGGTTTTCGCAACACTGTTCGGAATTGCTGAAGTTCCACCAATTACGAAGAACTCCTTCATCGTTGTTGTTTTCACATAGCTTTCGACCGATTGTGGAAGCGAACTTTTCTTTGTTAATAGAATCGGCATGTTAAGTGATGCGGCAATAGGAGCAATCGAAAGCGCATCTGCAAAACCTTCTCCTGTTGTAACGACTGCCTGCTCTGATTTCGCTAGCTGCTTAGCAACATTGACAGAAGTTTCATAACGATCACTTCCACTAATTCGCTTAAACGAAATGTTTAGGCTTTTTAGCTGTTTTTCAACATTTGTTGTAATAGCAGATTTACCACCTACTAGAATAACTTGCTTCACGTCAAGTCGATCAAGTTCATTCAATACAGCATCCGGTAATGTACTCGTATCTGTTAAGAGAAGTGGTGCTTTATTTTGATGAGCAAGCGGTGTGGCGCTAAGTGCATCTGGATAATTCCGTCCTGTTGCAATAATGGCAACGTCTGACTTTTTCCAGCCTTTCTTTGAAACATTCACCGCTGTTTCATATCGGTTGGCACCTGAAATTCGTTCCATTGTTGCTTTTGTTCCATCAAGAGCACGAACAGCGCCATATGCGTCCAATCTTCCCCATCCGGAAACAAGATCGTATCCAGGAACTGGCTCCTCAATCGGATAAGGCTCTTCCTCTTCATAGTAGTAGTCTTCATAATCACTGTATGGATTATCTTGTTCATCAAATACAACGTCGATCGCTGTTTCAGTTAATATCCCATGTATTTGAGCCGGTGTTAATTCAGGGTTTTGTGAAAGCAATATTCCTGCAACGGCTGATACGTGTGGGGTTGCCATAGATGTCCCGGTCATGTAAGAAACATTACCATCAGGCATAATAGATGGGATATCTGTCCCAGGTGCAACAAGGTCCAGACCTTCACCAAAGTTAGAGTAGTCCGAGACAATATCAAGTCGATTAGTGGCACCTACTGATATCGTATACTTTGACGATGCAGGATAGGAAATCTCCTCGAATCCATCGTTACCGCTTGCTGCGATAATCGTTACACCATGATCATTTGCATACTTAAGGGCATATTCAATCACACGACTATACGAGCCACCAAGGCTAAGGTTAATGATTTGTGCACCGTGGTCTACTGCATATTTAATACCATAAGCGATTTGTTCTGTATCTCCATACCCTGAAGCATCAAGCACCTTCACCGGCATAATCGTAGCATGTGAACTAAGACCTGCCATGGAATAATGATTATTTGCTTCAGCTGCTATAATGCCCGAAACGTGAGTACCGTGCCCATTGTCATCCAACGCATTAGAGTTACGGTCGATATAATTATAAGCACTGCTAGTATCAACAGATTTACTTAAATCAGCTAACGTGTTGTCTACTCCTGTGTCAACAACAGCAATGACGGTTTCCTTTAACTTCTTTCCATTCGTCCATTTTTGAAGCTCTTCGAATTGAATGTCAACTCCAGCTGTTCCACCGTCATCCCCATTGTTATTAAGTGACCATTGATAAGGATAGTGAGTATCTTCAGTAAAGACGGTATACTGTTGAACCGGTTCAACAAAGTCTACTTCTGGAAGCTTTGCAATGTTATTAGATGCGGATTCAAGCGTTTTTGCCGATGCTTGATAATCCTTTGCGCTCACTCCTACTTCCATCACATACATGTTAGCAAAGCCTGCCCCATTCGCTTTGAAGGGTCAATTGCTTTAACACCATATGACTGTGCTTTAGAGGTAATACTTGAAACCTTCTGATTGTCTTTCAATTTAACAATTACACGATTGCCAGCCTTTGGTGCTGCAAAACCAGCTTTCGTGAGGATAGAAGAGATAGTTGATTGAGTAAGATTAGAGATGCCAACGCTCTTCCCTGTTGTTTCGATTTGCTTTTGAAGGAAAGCAGGTACAGAGTCATACGCTGTTTCATATAATCGATCAATTGCTTTTTGATCTTGCTGAGTTACTTTATAGCTACTTGCACTTCCATTCTCTGCTACATCAGCAAATAAATCCTTTAATTGAATTAAGTCTTGATAAACACTTTCTCTCATCGATTGACTAAAAACCATTTTCGCACTGATAAATGGCGCACTCTTATAATAAAGTTCTGAAAGATTCTTACCTTTGTCGGTTTTGGCTAGTACGTTTTCACGAATTGACCGGAGATCTTTCAGAATTAGCTTGCCATTCTCACGTTCTTTCGTACTTAGCTCTGCTGGACACTCTTCTGTCATCACATAGTCGAATGGAGCAAGCGAAACACCGTCATAAGAAATCGTGTATGACGCCCTTTCTTCACTATTTATTTCCTCATACTCTTCTACTGGATATCCTTCTTCGCCGTAGTGTTCAACCTTTATGTAATAAGGGCCGATCCATGCTAATGGGAAGTCAATCATCGCAGGTTCATTTTCATAAGAAAATCCCATGTAACGATCAAACGCACGATTGTCTACAGCATTTTCAAGGCTTGAGTAAACTGTAACGTTTAACTCCTGTTCGGACTGAAGCTTTATTCTTAAATGAGTATAATCCCTAATTTCAGATTCTGAAGGTTGGACTTTGTACCAGTGAACTTGCTCACTGTCGTCAAAATTTCCTTCAATAGGAAAAGTACTTGTTAATTTGACCTCATTCTCTGGTACATTTCCAGCTGTAGCCTGTATTTCTTTCATTGGTAACTGACTGAAAAGCAATGTGAAAATCATAACGACAACTAAGACGCTACTAACCTTCTTCATTCCTAACCTCCATTTAATAGATTCAATATACAAATCTATTAAATCACAAAAGAAGTGAAAAAGGTGGAAAATATTTCTACAAAATGGAACAAAAAGTATATTGGAACTTAATTCCGATTATGACTAATGAATGAATTAGTTGTAGTCTGATACAAAAAAAGAAGCGATTTGACTGCTCCTTTCTTTATTAAGTATTTATTGATTGATCCCTTTTCTGATCAATATAGAGACTTCCATCTTGTTGAATTTCTGCATAAAAAACATCCGACACTGATGCTACATTTGCTTGTTGTAGTTGTTGAACTAACCAACTCTCATCTCGATTGATCATTTCCAAATTTTTAGTATGAACTGTGCCATCTGAAATGACTTCAGTAGCTAAAGGAAACGGTTTAGGTTTACTAAACAGATTCATATCCTCTTTCGTTACCATTTGCTTCTCGGCATTTTTTATCACTGAAAGCTTTCCATTAGTCTCAAAAATGGCATAATCAACATCAGATAACTGAAACACATTTTTTTCTCGTAAAAGAGCTCTTAACGTGTCGATATCTAATCGCGCTTTCTTAAGGATGTCCTCCATTAATTTACCTTCCTTAATGACTACCATTGGATCACCAATGATTAACTGTCGAGTTTTCTTAATTTTAATATCAAGAAACTCAACTATAAGAGTCAGCAATGTCCAACCAATGAGTGCAATAAGGCCAAGAGTAATACTTAGATTCTTATTTACTGCAATATTGGCAGCTAAAGACCCAATGGCTACGCCAGATACCCAGTTAAAGAAAGTCATCTGGCTAATTTCTTTCCTCCCGGTAATTCTAGTGAGAATAAATAGCGTTATAAACGTCAACGTGAGTCGTATGCATAGTTCTGATAAATTCATTGCTTCACCTTCAATTGAAGGAAGATCTTACGCTGTTCACCAATGGTCGCAGATCAATCCTTTTAAACAATATTCTTGTCTAGCTTATAGCAACTTATTCATCCTATTTTTCTTGATTAGGATAGGTACGGTTTAGAAAGGTAATAGACTGATCTATTAACTGTTTCAATACCTCTTCATCAACATCAGCTACTTTATTAATATACACGCATGCCTTTCCAGCTTTATGTTTACCGAATTTCTCCAACAGTTTACTTCGTTCTGAGTCCCCAGTTGCAAAGTACAAACTAATCTTTGCTTTACGTGGTGAGAATCCTACAAGTGGCGCATCCCCTTCATGACCGGAATCATATTTATAATGATAAGATCCAAACCCTATGATACTAGGTCCCCACATCTTTGCTTCATGCCCCGTCGTTTCAGCAAAAAGATCCAATAAGCGGTACGCATCTTCACGCTTCTTAGGAGAATCCACATTCTCAATGAATTCAATGACACTATTATCTGTTTCCTTTGTTTTCAGTTCATACATGGACTATTATCCCCTTTCATTTTTTCTACCTTATTACTTTACACTACCACGTTAACAACTCAATTCCTTTAAATAGAGGAGCACAAAATGCTCTTACCACAATTGTAAAAAAAAGCACTAAAAATGTATCTAGTTTATTTCTTTTATTACGGTTTCATGTTTCTTGCTCCAAATGAGTTTTTATCAAACCAAATCGGGAACGTTCTGTTCAAGAGTCAACATCAACAAAAGATAAAACATCACGGAGGTTAACCATGTTTACCTTAAATGATATCCCAATGTTTCTCGTGAACTTTTTTATTATTTTACCGATTGTAACGCTAGTTCATGAAGCTGGTCACGTGTTAATTGCGAGAATTTTCGGCGGGAAAGTTAAATTTTGTATAGGTACAGGGCGCACCCTGTTTCACATAGGCCCGTTAGAAGTTAGAAGAAAGTACTTTATGGAAGGCTGGTGCCAGTATGAGGAATTAAAATACAACAAAACATGGGCTCATATCGCGATTTATTTAGGCGGAAGTCTATTTAATCTCATCGTCATTCTAGTCATTAACTATTTAATTATTTCTCAAATGATGCCCGTCACATTGTTTTTCTATCAGTTTACGTATTTCTCAATCTATTTTATTTTCTTTTCTCTTTTGCCTTTCAGAAACGACGATGGTCGTCCAAGTGATGGTATGGCTGTATTCGATGTTCTACGGTACGGGAAATCTGCTGATCCGATCGATTAGAATAACAAAAGAAGGTGTCGAGGAATCTTCATTCCTCGACACCTTCTCATGTCTATAGCTAAGTGCTCAACCTTCTCTATTCTCAACCTTAGCAGAAACAAACCCTAGTACAGCACCCAGAATAGCTCCACCAAGAACCTCAATCGGTTGATGTCCTAGAATCTCGTTCAACTCTTTCTCTCTTTCTACAAATTCAAAACTCGGGAAATCTCCTGATAGAGAAGCAAAACTATCTTCTAAATCATTTACGAGACGTGCTATTTCACCAGTATGACGACGAATGCCCTGCGCATCATACATAACAATAACACCAAATATCGCTGCAAGTGCTGTCTCAGTATGTCGGGATCCTTTATTTGAGGCTATATATGTAGCAAGTGCTGACACGCCTGCCGAATGGGAACTTGGCATCCCACCTGTTGTCGCAACCTGTTTAACATCCCACTCTCCTGTCACTTTTTTATGTGTTAGAATTTTTAACCCTTGAGCAATTGCAATCGATGAGATCGCAGTTAAAATTCCTCTGTTCATTTTCTGCATTTGTTTTCATCCTCCACTTCAAAATACTTATGTTATTCCATTACCCTAAGTGGAGGAATTTATTCAGATGGATAGGACATTTCACCAATTTTCTAGTACTTCTTATCTCTTTTCCGAAAAAGAAAGTCTGTCATAAGGTTGTAATAAGGGAGCTTCCACATCAAATGCATCTGGATACTTAATACCAAGCCCTGTATTTAAACAAACGACTTGATCATTTTCATTGATCCAATCCGTTTCCCTTAAGCGTCTTGCTGCTGCAAACGTTGCAGCTCCCTCTGGACAAATAAACTGTCCTTCTTCCCTCGCTATCTCACCTTGTGATGCTCTAATTTCATCTTCTGAAACAGCAACCGCACATCCACCAGTTTGATAGATGGCATCAAGGACTAGAAAATCACCAATTGCTTTTGGCACATTGATTCCGAACGCATGCGTCTCGGAATTCTTCCAGAACTCTGACTCTGTTTTCCATTCCTGGTAGGCTTTCACAAGTGGCGCGCAGCCTTCTGATTGAACTGCTACTAAGCGAGGGAACTTTTGTCCATCAATCCAACCGAGTTCCTTAAGTTCTAGAAGAGCTCTATATATCCCGATTAACCCAACTCCTCCACCTGTAGGGTAAAGAATGACATCAGGTAATTCCCAATTCAATTGTTCGGCAATTTCATACCCCATCGTTTTCTTTCCTTCAATTCGGTACGGTTCCTTCAGAGTTGAAGCATCATAAAAGCCCTGCTCCTTCACTAAGTTAGCTACAATTCTACCTGCATCACTGATCAATCCATTTACAAGAAATAGATTTGCCCCTGAAATACTCACTTCTTTTCTCGTTATTTCTGGCGCGTCTTCTGGCATGACAATGTAGGCTTCAATTTTGGCTTTTGCAGCGTATAGAGACCATGCAGCTCCGGCATTTCCATTTGTGGGCATAGCCAGGTGCTTCACGCCTAGTTCTTTTGCCTTTGAAATACCAACTGAAGCTCCCCTTGCTTTAAAGGAACCGGTTGGCACCATTCCCTCGTCTTTTATGTACAGATTTGAAATTCCCATTTGTTTACCCAGGACTGGCAGTTTCGATAAAGGAGTCATACCTTCTTCGAAACTAATCACGTTTTCTTCTTTCTTTACAGGAAGCAGTTCATGATAGCGCCAAAGAGACGACGGACGGCCGATTAATGCTTCTTTCGTTAAACTTTTCCTTACTTCATCTAGCTTGTACTCAACGAGTAATGGCGATCCACACGCGCATAGTTGTTGAATCGAATCTGATGAATACGTTTCTTTGCATTTTGGACACGTGAGATGAGAAATCATACTATATGTCATTAGAGCACCTCCATAATAGAACCACAACAAAGTAGTAGTCTATTAATCATTTCGTGACACACCTTGTCCAGTCCTCCACTTTACCAATAAGAGAGGCTTTTCTTTTGAAACGTTAACTATTTTACTTCGTTCTCAATCTCCATCCCATTCACAAATTCCTGAATCAATTCCGTTTCATCTTCATTCAAATCTCTTTCCATTTGATTACTATACACTTCTTTCATACAAGAACAATCTCCATTGCATTGTTTTGTTAAAGAAGCCATTGTTCTTAGCAAAGCGACCTCTTTCATGAATTCTTCTTTCGAAATCGCGGTTCCATGTGAAAGGATATACCATTCTGCATCGAACGCCTCTAGCTTATCTAATAATGTGAGTGTGGTACTCACAGTGTAATTCGTTTTGGGTGAGAAAATATCTGGATAGAAGCAGTCACCAAGGAAAAGGATTTTTTCTTCTTTTATATAAATAACCGTTGAATCTGAAGCATGATCCCCACCAACTTGTTGCAATAGACAGGTAACGCCACCAAGATGGATTTCCATTTGGCCTTTGAACGTCATGTCAGGTAGTGAGATCGTAACATCACGATGATTCGCGAATTCTTTCTTAATAGCGGCTGCACAGAATTCAATTTCTGTCCCTTCTTTTACCCGCTCATCTAACGCACGATCTGACCAATCGAGATGAACTAGCTTCTCCATTTCTTGCTTTGTTTCTTTAGATGAAATTGAAACAACATCTAGAGCAGATAAACCGAAAATATGATCCCAGTGCCAGTGTGTTAGGGCAAGTAGTGTCGGCTTAGGAACTTCTCTGTTCTTAAGCTCTTCCAGAAAATAATTAGCATGTGCTTCTGAATTTCCAGCATCGATCATAAGGGATTGCTTATCACCAACAACCATTCCAAGAATCGGACGATCCGTTTCAGAAACAGGCGTTTGATACCAGAATCGTTCACCAATTTTTTTAATCACTTGCATATCATATCCTCCTAATTAGACTAGATTGTCATCTATTCTTTTCTTTTCATCTTATCACTAATTAGATCTGGAATTTGTAGTCAATGTTAAAAGACACCTCCTTTTGAAGGTGTCTTCCATTTGCTTCGATTATGTTCAGTAAATAATCTATACGTACCCATTCACCCTAAACCATCCACAATAATTTTCACCACCATAGGGCCAATAATAACGATGAAAAGTGGTGGGAAAATAAAGAGAATCATAGGGATGAGCATTTTCACCGGTGCTTTCATTGCGAGTTCACGAGCTGCCTCACGTCTTTGTTCTCGAATACGGTTCGTTAAGTTTTTGATAACCTTCGCCATGCCAACTCCAAGGTGATCTGCCTGAATGATGGACATCATAACACCTTGAAAACGTTCTGAAGGAACTCGTTTCTTAAGACTGTAGAAAGCTTCACGTCGTGACTTACCTCGTCTCATTTCATCAAGTGCCTGTTTGAATTCATCTGCCAAAGGGCCTGGCTTTCTTGAGCAAACGTTTGAAATTGCTCCCTCAAGTCCTACCCCTGCTTCAAGAAGTAAGCTAACCATATCGAAGAAGTCTGACATCTCCTTATCGATCACCTTAATTCGCTTCGTTTTTTTCTTAGCAAGATAGAATAGTGGGTAACGGTAACATAAGAAGACAACTGCGAATACTAATAAAAGCGTAAAGGAACTGTTCCCTTCTGAGAAAGGTATCAGTAGAAAAGTTAGAAAACCACCCGTGATACTAATCAGAATTTGAATCAGTCGAAACTCAACCGGAGATCGGTTTCCGTATCCAGCTTCATGGAGAAGAATTTCTAACTTTTTCTGGTTTTTCTTTGCGAAGGTTTTGTTTACCTGTTCTACACCAATCTCCCAGTATTTCTGGACTAATGGGCTTGATAACAGGCTCGCTTTTTTCCTAGTTTTTGAACTCGTTTCTTCTCTTTTTCCAAAGTACTGTTCGAAACGAAATTCTACGGCTATTTCTTTTCGATAGATTGTATTAAGAACGGCGGAAAACAGTAACACGAAGAATAGAAAGGCACAAATCATAAATAAAAAGGGTATCATCACTACACCTCAATTCGAACAATCTTTTGGATAAGAACCCAGCCAATCAGGAGTGAAATCGACCCAGAAACAAGTAGAAACATACCGAGCGAATTGGTTAACATTGGTTCAAAATAATCGGGACTAACGAAGAATAAATAAAGCGCCATAACCAACGGTAAACCCGTAATGATAACGGATGATAACTTCCCCTGTGCTGTCAAGGTTTTCAGCTCTTCTAGCACTCGAATCCTCCCCCTGATGGTGTCCTCCATCGTATCCATGAGCTGTGCTAAATTGCCTCCACTTTTACGCTGAGCGAGAATCGCCTGTACGACTACTTCAAGCTCTTTATTTGGCAAGCGGGCTAGTAGACTAGTGAAAACATCTTCCATTGGAAAACCCATACCAATTTCTCGAACAGCGCGATCAAATTCTGGACCGATCGGATCAGGCATTTCTTTCCCTATTAACTGCATCGTTTGCAGGAAGCTAAACCCTGCTCTCATTGAATTAGACATCGTTCCAAGCGCTTCGACAAGCTGATAGGAAAGGAGTTTTACTCGCTTTCTCCCTTTGCTTTTCATATAACTACTGGGGATGACAAAGCCAATGAATGCTGCCGGTATAGCTCCATACCACGGAATACCTATTAGGAAAAGACTGACACTAGCACCCAATGCACTAAATAGTCGAACAACCAGGAACTCTTCCTCTTTCATAGGACTTCCTGCTTGCTCTAACATCTGCTTCGTTTTAGAACTTAACTGCATTCCTTCGAAAAAGCGAGATACCGACGAAACAGATTTTTTTATAAGATTATTTTTTTCTACCTTCTCAACCTGTTCACTTGAAATGGAGAGTGGAATAAAGGTGTGAATTCGCTTATTCGTCTGCTTCCTTCTTACAAAGCGCATTGATACAAAATAGAAAATGATCGTAAAAGTGAGCAAAAGCGCTCCAATCATAATAAGATCGCTCATGTTACCACACCTCTTTAAACCAGGATGAAGGGATTTGATAGCCGTTTTGTTCAAGGAACTCTGAAACATGCGGTCGAACACCAGTCGACTGGAATTCCCCTAGAACTTTGCCATCTGGACCTCTTCCTGTTTCTTTAAAAACGAACAAATCTTGTAGCACGATAATGTCTTCTTCCATTCCTAACACTTCCGTAATGCGTGTGATTTTCCTTGATCCGTCTTTCATCCTTACTTGTTGCACGATAAGATCAAGCGCATTCGCAATTTGTTCACGAATGGCTCGTAATGGTAAGTCGAAACCAGCCATTAGAACCATTGTTTCAAGTCTCGAAAGCATATCTCTTGGGGAATTGGCGTGACCGGTACTTAGACTCCCATCGTGTCCAGTGTTCATTGCCTGAAGCATATCGAGCGCTTCAGCACCACGAACCTCCCCTACAACAATCCGATCGGGACGCATTCGAAGTGCATTACGTACCAGATCGCGAATATTAATCTCACCCTTCCCTTCTATATTAGGAGGGCGTGCCTCGAGTGAAACAATATGGTCCTGTGAAAGATTGATCTCGGCTGCATCCTCAATCGTTACAATCCGCTCATCATTTGGAATAAAGGAAGATAGGACATTGAGTGAAGAGGTCTTTCCAGAACCAGTACCACCACTAATAAAAATATTTAGTCTGGACTTTACTGACATCTCAAGAAACTCAGCCATCTCGCTGCTTAACGTATGATAACTAACTAAATCCTTCATTTGAAAAGGCGTATCAGAGAATTTACGAATTGTGAGCGACGGCCCTTTCAATGAGAGCGGTGGTATAATGGCGTTAACACGGGAACCATCAGGTAATCTAGCGTCTACCATTGGAGAGCTTTCATCAATGCGCCTTCCAAGCGGTGCGACAATTCGCTCAATAACTCGACTTACATGAGAATCATCACGGAACGTTGATGCACTTCTTTTCAATTTACCGTATTGCTCATAGTAAATATCCTTTGGTCCGTTAACCATAATCTCCGATACAGTCGGATCATCTAATAAGGGAGAAATCGGCCCGTAACCAAGCAATTCGTACTCTACCGTCTCCAGTAACAATTTCTTCTCCTCAAACGTAAAACGCTCGCCTTCCTTATCTAGAAACCCCTTTCCCCAGTCTCTGATTTTCTGGGATTCTTCTTCCTTGTTAAATTGTTGCTTCTTTAATTCATCTAGTAAATAACTTTGTAAGCTCTCTTCTAATTTACTGTAATCAGCGGTTTTAACAACCTTCAGTTCTTTTCGTTCAACCATTTGTGAAGACGTGTCTTCGTCAACATAACGCTTAAACAGTGACAACCGAATCCCTCCTTCATCTACTTAGTAAAGCAAGGCGTCTCAACTTTTTCACCGGTTGCTCAACTGTTGGCATCAATTTCGTTGCAAGCGTTTGGACTCCTTTAGCAAATGGACTTCTCGCAGACTTGATGACAAGTGGCATTCCTTCATTAATTGAAGAAACGGCAAGCAGCTTTTGATCCGGTAATACTGCAAATATTGGCTTCTGTAGTATCATTTCCATCCGTTTTTCTTCAACCGTTCGGTGCTTCGAATCTCGATTTAAGACGACTTTGACCTTCTCATCGAAATGGAGCGTTTCGATCATATCCAGATAGAGCTTACTATTCCGAAGGTCAGGCAACTCACTTGTTGTTAGAAGAAGGATCTCGTCTGCTAGAGCAAGACTCTTTAAATGGATTTCCGAGATATATGTCGGTGCATCAATCAGGATCACATCATAACTTTTACGAAGTTCAGTCACAGCAATCTCTAAATGTTCTTCTGTCATGATTTCAAAAAATTCAGGTCTAGGAGGCGTTGCTAGAATAGAAACACCGCTTTTATGATGAGATAAGTATGACTCAATCCCATAGTTCCCTCGCTCAACCCCTTCTTTCACCCACTCATAGATCGAGTTTGTCGGCTTAATGTCAATGTACATAGCCACATCACCAAATTGAAAGTTGGCATCGATAATAGCTACTTCCTTTCCTTCCCTGGCCAATTCAGAAGCTAAATTCACCGTAACTAACGTTTTGCCACTTCCACCTTTAGAACTACATACTGCAATCACTCGACTATTCTCTTTCGTTAATTGAAGGGAAGGTTCTCTGCTTATTCGTTGCTTCATATAAGCCTGAGCTTGGAAAACAACTTCTGTTATTTCATCAGCTGTTGAGGAGTAAGTGAGCATATCGGAAGCACCAACTTGCATCGCTTTTTTCGTATTCTCTAAATTCTCAGGAGAAATAACAATTAAATAAATGTGCGGATATTTAAACGAAATTTCCTGACAAAGCTCATAGACGTTGTAAGTAGCATGTGCTTTTAGAAAAAGAACGGCATTTGGAGTGCTTTCAAGCTGTTTAAGGAGATCTTCTAAACGGTAAAAGCTCGTTAACGTTTGATTCTTGTCTGTCAGAATCGTTTCAATTTCATCAGCTCTAGCATTTGTATCTGAATAAAAATACCACTGTAAGCTCATTTAATTACTCTCCTTATAGACCTGACGTTTTTCTTTCAACGCTTTCTTACTTACCCCATCATCTTCTTTATTCCGTAACATTAAATAGAATCCACTTTCATCCTTCGCAGCAAGGCTAAGCATAACCCCTTCTTCTGGCGTCACTTCAAGCGTCACTGTTTCATAGTGTAGGGCTTCGCCTGCACTATCTGGCGCTTTACCTGAAGTTAGTACCTTGATGTTCTGTAGCACGAGTACTGCTGCTTTATATTCTTTCTCTTTCTCTTCATCTACCTCTCGTTCATAAGCAACCACATCTACATGTGAATTAGGTTCAATATATCCTGAAACCCCACTAGCGAGATCGACGTTAATCGAGATAGCACGTTTTCCTTCACTTACCTTCGCAATAGGGTTTGCCATCTCACGCCCTGCGATGGTTTCCTCAGCTTCCGTTAGAACTTCTGTTTTCTCTGCTTCTTTCACTTCTGACTCTGAACTCGTTGTTACAGCCGTTAAATTTGTGAATAATCCTACATAAACAATTAGCGTAGCGAATACCCCAAAAATAAGCGACCACATCCAAATACGTTTGGTTTTCATGTGCCCACCCCCTGCTTTTTTCCATAAAATTATTCAACAAGCTTTACACCGTACACATTTCCAGGACCGGATCCTCCTATTTCTCCAGAAGAAACAGTTTCTTTAAATTTCCCAACAATGCGCTTAGGTTCATCAAGTCGATCAAGCCAGTAAGAGGCAAATCCTACGATTTCAACTGTCGACTTCCCATTTACACCAGCCCACGTTTTAATTAAGGGAATAATAATGATTCGATCACATGATTTATCCGCTGTAGCAGCACTCTGGCAATGAGATTTTGAAGCATCATTATTAATCAACGTTTGAAACGCACTCTTCACTGGTCCCCAATTCTGCCCTGGTTCTGTTTGTACAAATTTCGTTCCAGGTGCAAGCTCCACACCGTTTACGATATTTGTAGCTAAACCGCTCGCGCCATTGCTATTGATGTCGAGATAACCACAATTACCATGGTTTACGCCCGTATTCTCACACTTAAGTTCAGTTTCATTTGGGATCGCTGTATACTCTATTGCGATCGGCGTTATTCGTTTGACAGATTTTAATAAACCTACTTCAGCTTTTGCAGTGGCACTAACTGATGCTTGCTGGAAACCAAATACCCGTGCGAAAGTCATTGGTACAGTTGATTCCTTCGCTACTTTGATTGACTTACCCATAATCGTTATATCTCCACTTCCGATTGGAAATTCATTCTTATTCGCATATTCTTTCGCAAGTGTCGAAGCACTCGCTTGACTAGTTAGTAAGCCCTGTGCCCCAGCTAGTGCTGCCGCATCCATTGCATTTTGGAGTATTCTTTTCTCGTGATAGAGCCTGCCAATGTCGACCACCATTGCGGTTGCTCCTAACAAAACAGTCATGCTAATCGCAAACATGACTGCTACATTTCCACGTTCGCTTTTTAGTAACGACCTCAGTGCCTTCATCACTCAACCCTCATCGCGGCCGAACTTGATAAGGTGATTGGACCACTTATCGAGGAGATAACTGGTGTTAGGAACGTAATAGGATAAGTGATGGTCACCCTAACATCGCTACCAGCTGTTTTCGTCCCTCCTGGAGAAACAGAAACCTGACCTGAAGAAAGGTGAATACTAGAACCACTCGTAACGGCCGTGGACACAATCTTTGAATCACTTTCACCAATACTTGCTACTCGAGCTGCTTCTCGACTCGCATGATCAATTGTGATGTAAGCATGAAAGATACGACCAAAATCCACGATTCCAAACAACAGCATCACGAGAACCGGAAGGACAAGAGCGAACTCAACCATCGATTGTCCCTTTTCAGATTTCATCCTATCCCTCCTAGTATTGCAGCACATACTGTTCCAAGTGTGATCGCCACGCCGTAAGGGTACGTTACTCCACTGTTTTTGCTGACCCCTTTAACATTCAACAGTGAGTAAAGTGTATAAGTAGGAGATTTAAACACATTCCAAATCCCGCTTCTTTTCATAAGTAAGATTAGACCAATGACTCCACCGATAAGTGCAGTATAGAAAAAAGAATGTAGCACGAATGAAGTACCTGTAAGTGCTCCTACAGCTGCAAGGAGCTTAACATCCCCTGCCCCCATTCCGCCAAGTAAGTAAGGAATAAGAAGAAGAGAGAATCCAATAAGAAGCCCTGCACCGCTATAAAGGAAGCCCTGAAAACCGAGTGTAACGGTGTAGTAAAGTAATCCAATTGCCATTGCTGGAAACGTGACGATATTCAGAATACGCCTGCTTCGAATGTCAGTTATAAACGAAATAAGTAAGGTAATACCCAGGATACTGTATGTCATCTTAGTACCTCTTTGTTTTTAAATTTAGCCCCACTTGGGTAAGTGGGGCTAGAGATTCTTGCTTTTATAACTTAGATGTTACAGTGTCTATTAGCTTATCAACTTCTACTCCTAGAGCTTTAAAACCAACAATCGCTACCACCGCTACTCCTGCAAGAATCAACCCATACTCAGCCATTCCCTGTCCTTCTTCTTCTCTTGCCAAACGCGCCATTTTTTCTAACATAATTGTTTCCTCCTCGTATTTTGTGGTTATTGTGTTTTGGAGAACATGTATGATGAATATTTACTACCTGAAGTAAGGTGTTTCTAGTTGGAACAAGATAAGGATCATGGAGACAACGATTTTAACTCTAACTTAACCTCTAATCTCTCTGAAAAAGCATTTAAATTTCTCCCCATCCGTTCCCCCTTTCAAAGGTGTTCCAAAATAATCTCTAGCTTGAGGAATTGTTCAATATAGTATTCGATTTCGATTACTTTGTTCTTTTTATAGAACATCCCTTGAGTTAATAATAGTTCGTTATAAAGAATTTGTAAATACCTTTTTTTCAAATTTTTTCTTCTTTTTACAAATAAACTAGTCATATATTCGTTATTGAGTATTAAACGGACTTCAATTATAGTAAAGATAACGTCATAAGTTAGGAGAATTGTCATGTTAAGAGAAGAAGGTAACACACTATATCGAACAGTTCCTTATACCATTCTAAGAGCGGATACCTTTCTAACCAGATTTAAAGGATTAATGTTTCGTCGGACACCTCTAAAAGATGAAGGGCTGTTAATTATTCCATGCAACTCTATTCATATGTGTTTTATGTCTATCTCCATTGATGTCGTATTCCTGACCAAAAATCATGAAATCATTAAAGTAGTAGAAAACCTAAAACCTTGGCGTTTTGTTGCCCCAGTTAAAGGTGCTCATGCGGTTCTTGAATTACCTGTTGGATCGATTAAAAACTCTTCAATAAAAGTTGGAGAATTTATCAATTTTTAATTAGAAAAGCGACAATGCCCCTCATAAGGACGTTGTCGCTTTTGAATTTAATCATTTCTTCGCTAGTATCATAAACCTTTTCGAATTCGTACGAATCCCTTTATCGGTAAGATTGTCTTCGATGAAACAATTCAACTTATCGAGGTCTGTTTTTTCTTCTCCAAAATGAGGAATGATCGGCGTATGGGTAAGAAGAAAAATCAAATCTTCTGGTCTTTGAAAATAGTCTGTTGCATCGTACTCAAAAGATTGAACGTCTGAAAATCCTGCTTCTTGTAATTCACGGATATATTTTTCCTTTAGTGAGCCATCTTCTTCTCCAAACGATTGGCCTCTTCCAAATGCTTCTTTAATATTAAACTTATCCGCCTCACTTACTTGTTGGGTTAAAAATAGTCCTTCACTTTTTAGCACTCTTGAAACTTCCCTTGAATTAAAAGGAGCATGATTGCAAGAAACAACATCGAAAAAGCTCTCAGGAAATTGCAAAGCATTCGAAGACATCTGAGCAAAACGCACATTGTTTACATTAGAATTATGTAGATTCTTTTCAGCCGTTTCCATCATACCTTTTGAAAGATCAATCCCTACTAGTAGATGTAAACAAGAGGCTATTTCCAAGAGATTTTCTCCACCACCTGTTCCAATATCTAATAATAAATCAGTTTCCTTCACTCTTTTCGCAACTTCATTATAGAAGTCCCACTTAACTCCTTCTGACGTGAGCTGTAAAGAACTGAAATCCCATCCGTTCTTTTTTCCTACTCTGTTATAAAATGTTTCATAATCTACTTGGTTCAATCTAAGTTCATCCTTTCCTAACGTTTTACTACCCATAACATACCATTCATCCCCTCGTTTCGTACCTTTAATTTCCATTATCGGTAAAAATAGATGCAGATTTCAGTTTTATCTCAAATCTTACAATGTAGTTTCATCTATCCTCCAATAGGCTAATTCGTTATTAATTGGGTTTAACACTTTCCATTTTCGGAAACATACTCACTATACACAAAAACAAAGGAGATGAAGTAAAATGGCAGAGAAGGATGCAAAACAAGCAGTAGCAAAAATGAGCGAGGACAAGAAAGATGATATCATGCAGAATTTCCAATCATTTAAAGACTATCTAGGCGATCAAGTTCATAAAGGTGAGAAACTTGGTCTTGGTGAAGAAGGTCTTTCTAAGGGTGCTAAGCGCGTAGCGGATTATCTAGCAGATCACGAAGAGCCACGTAACCGTGAAGAAAAGGTACTTAACGAGCTATGGAATGTGGCGAACAAAGAAGAACGCGAGCATATGGCTCACGTACTTGTGAAGCTAGCATCTGAAACAAACTAAATCACGACACAAAACCGCTGTTGTCCTCATATGAGGACAACAGCGGTTTTTCCATTCTTCCTACTCTAACGTAAGATAAACAAAACCATCTTGCAGCTCAACAGAAAAGGTTTCAACACCTTCAATCTCTCCTTGCAACTTCCCACTTTTTAAATGAATTTTACAATCGTGGAAAGGGCAGAAAACATACTCACCAATAAGCACACCACTCACTAGTTCATCCCCTTCTGGACAATGATTATGAATCGCTCGAAAGGTTCCATCTGACAAATGAAATACAGCAATCGATAATTTTAATAAATCCACTTTCGTACCTGTTCCTTTTTTAAAATCACGTTCTCTTCCTATATTGATTTTAACTGCCTGAACTGGCATGTCGACGATCCTCCCAAGGTAAGATTAGGTGTTGATTATGAATGGTGTTGTGAAACTCTTGAAGGTTGCTTGTTCGTTACGATCTTAAGATGAGGTTGAGAGTTGACATCTTTTGTATGAAAAAGGTGATTCGAAGGAATCTCTGATACCGGAGCCCATTCTTCCACAAGTGTTGCGATCCTCTTTGATTCCGATGTATCTCCAAACAGAATAGCCCCTATAACTCGTCCATTGAATGTGACAATTTTTTTGTAGATATGCCGAATAGGATCAATCCACTGAAAGGTTCTAGTTTCTTCTGTTTCAAGTACCTGACCACATGAGAAAGCCTTAATTCCTTTAATATGAAGATGCGTTGAGACTGTTGAACCCATATAACCATTCACCTGTATTCCTGTCATCAACCTTGCAAGGTAGTCGGCCTGTTCATAAATTGGATCAATTCCACCGTAAGTGACTTCACGATGTTCAATGCATTCTCCTATAGCAAATATGTTCGGTACACTTGTTTGAAGATGATCATTCACAATAACTCCCCTGTGAACATCAAGTCCCGCTTTCTTAGCAAGCTCAATGTTTGGTCTTATCCCTACCGACATGAGAACCAAGTCGCTCTCTAACGAGTTACCATCTGAGAATCGTATTCCTTCTACGCTTGATTGTCCTATTAGCTCCTTGGTTCGTTTATTCAGAAGGAACCTCACTCCACGTGCTTCAAGTGCCTCTTGAAGCATTTCAGCAGCTAGGCGATCTAATTGACGATTCATGACGTTCGGTTGATGGTGGATAACGGTTGTTTCCACTCCGAGAGAAACAAGTCCCATCGCTGTTTCGAGTCCTAGAATACCTGCACCTATAACGACTGCTTTCTTGTATTGATGAGCTTTTTCTATGAGGTGATGACAATCATCTATGGTACGTAAGGTTACAACCCCCTTCTTTCCTGCACCTTTAACTGGTAAATAGTGAGGTGTTGAACCCGTTGCCATAACAAGATAATCGTATCTGACTTTCCTTCCTCGATCCGTTTTCACTTCTTGGGATTCCGAATCAACTGCTACTACCTTTTCATTCATTAAACAGCGTATTCCATTGCTTTCATACCAATTCTTATCATGTATGATCGATTCTTCTATCCCAAATTCTCCCTGTAGAACACGTGTAAGAAGATGCCGTTTATAAGCTGGGTTATTTTCCTTTCCAATAATCAGAATTTCAAAGTGAACTGTTTTGACAGAAAGTAGATTTTCAACGAACCGTATCGCCGCCATCCCCATCCCAACAACCACAATTTTCTTCATATTATCCCTTCTTCCTGCTATGTTCTTCTATACATTCTATACAGAAATCGTAACATGATTGAAAATTCAAAATACATAATTCGTGAGATACCCTAACAAGGTTTTGGAAGGACAGCATCATCTCATCCATTCATCTGCGAAAGCTTCCACTGAAATTTCTTTCTAGATGGATAGAACGTTAGTCATTGCAAACAATAATCGGTAGACAATAGTTGAGGTGATCCTTACATGAGAATACGTAGAAGTCACAATAGCAAAAGCAAACCTCAATCTACATTAGAGGATCAAATCAAAGAGGTATTTCACGAAAGCAATGATCTTCAATTCAAGAAGTTAAAAGTGGCTCCACTTACTATTACGCTTGCCTTTCTTAAAGATATTTCTGATCCTATGACAATTCAAAAAGCCATCATTTCTCCCTTGCTTTCAGCAGCTGAAGAAGGTGGTCCTATCCAATTAGAAGGAATTCCTGATCTTCTACCTATTGCATCAATTGAGGAAGTGATAGATCATGATCTCATTGCAGCACATTTAATGGACGGTTGTACGATCATTATCGTTAAGCACGAAAACGTACAACACATTTATGTGGTTGAAACTACTAAATTTATTAAACGGACCCCTGATGAGCCAGTAAATGAGCCAACAATCAGCGGCTCAAGAGATGGATTTATTGAATGTATTCAGGACAACAAAACGCTTCTTCGCATGCATCTCAAATCAAAGGATTTAACTTTCGAGAAATTCACCATTGGAACAGATGTCGTCACGTACATTTACGTTGCTTATTTGAAAGGAAAAAGCAAAGACACTTTAATAGAGGAAGTAAGAGATCGAGTTACCTCAGTGAAAGTGGACTTTGTGACAGATGGTGGCATTCTTGAGCAACTAATTGAGCGAAATAAACTTTCCGTCTTTCCAGAATTAACAGCGACCCAGCATCCTACGAAAGTGGCCAATGCGCTACTAGAAGGGAGGGTAGCCATTTTAACAGACGGTTCACCAACTGCTTTAATTGCACCGACGACGCTTAACATGCTTTTGCAAACGCCTGACGACTATTATTTCAAGTGGATTCCCGCCTCACTCATTCGCTTACTTAGTTATATCACAGCACTTATTTCGGTTTTGCTGCCAGCTACTTATATATCATTAGTTTCTTTCCAACACGGTCTTATTCCAACGAGTCTCGCAGTATCTCTTTCCAAAACAAGAGAAGGTGTTCCCTTTCCATCTGTTATTGAAGCTTTTCTAATGGAACTCACAATTGAGATTCTGCGTGAAGCAGGTGTACGTCTTCCTAAGCCAATCGGGTCTACTGTTAGTATCGTTGGGGCTATCGTGATAGGAGAAACTGCAGTAAGCTCTGGGATTGTAAGTCCCATGATGGTAATGGTGATATCGTTTACAGCCATCTGTTCTTTTGCCATTCCGAACTACCAATTAAGTCTAGCTTTACGAACCATTCGCTTCTTTGTCCTGTTCTCAGCAGCCATCCTTGGGATTTACGGCATGCTTATAGCGATCTTCATTGTGACGACTCATCTTGTTAAATTAAGAAGCTTTTCAATGCCCTATCTTGAGCCTTTTGCACCGATCGACTTAAAGCGATGGAAGGATAGTATTGTTCGTTTGTACTATAAGGGAGGAGTGAAGGGGGAGAAAGTAAATGAATGAGAATCAATCTTCCTTACCGATGATCATCTTTCTCATTTCCACCATTATCGGAGTAGGAATTGTCACTCTACCCAGAGAAACAGCTGTTGTTGTCGGGCAACCTAATATGTGGATAAGCGTCATTTTTGGAGCAAGCGTCGCTTTCCTAAACGCTCTCCTCATTTTCATGCTTATTAAGAGGTATCCCAATCAAACATTATTTGATTTTGCACCACACGTGATCGGCAAGTGGATTGGTAAGCTATTTAACTTAATTTTCGTTACCTACGCAATCTTCATTTCAGCTTTTGTCATTCGGACAATGTCTGAAATTGTTAATTATTATCTGTTAGATCGAACACCCAAGTTTGTCGTCCTAATCGTCCTGATTCTGTCTTGCATGTATCTTGTCTCTTGTGGTCTATCTAACATCGTGATGTTCTTTCAACTCTACTTCCCCATTATTCTTGCTATGTTTTTCTTACTTACGATTTTGAGCATCAAAAGCATAGAACCGACCAACTTACGTCCTATATTCGTTAATGATGGCTACTCCCTACTAAAAGGCACACACACGACATTCTTCTCCTTCGTAGGATACGAACTAATCATGGTGCTATCTGGGTATCAAAAGCTAACAAAATGGGGTTCAGTAACAAAGATCCTCGGGATAAGCATAGGTTCGGTATGTATGATCTATGTGCTCTTCTTTATACTCAATATCGGTATTCTTAGTATTGGAGAATTAAAAGTCATCACTTTCCCAACAATTGAAATGGCCAAAACCATTGAATACCAAGGCTTCTTCTTTGAACGGTTTGAGCTTCTATTTCTATTTGGATGGATTATCACTATTTTCACTACGCTAACGGCCTATTATTATTCAGCTTTGCTTGGGATATGCAAAACCTTTAACTGCCAACGAAACATATTCGTTAATATTATTGTCGGAATGACGATTCTCTCTCTCTCACTCTATCCGTCAGGCATAACCGAGTTATTCTCAACCGCTACCTATACTAACAATCTGTCGTATGCTGCTCTTATTGTGATCCCTCTTATTTTATTAGTTGTATCAGTTACAAAGGAGAGATTCCAATGAAGAAAAGGTTTCTCTTGATCCTCACTTTCCCACTTTTGTTGAGCCTAACTGCATGCTGGGATAGTGATGAGATTGAAGATCTTGGAATCATTATGGCCGTAGGGCTTGATTATGGAGAAGAAGAGACTGGCCGCTTTTCAATGACGAACCAATATGTTGTACCGAATAATATACCAAGCACTCAAGCTGGTGGACAACAAGGGAGTCCCTTTCAAAATCTCACGCTTAGTGGAGATAACTTCTTTGAAATTATTCGAAAGAATTCTTTAGAATCAGATCGGCCGCCTAACTACACCCACCTGAAATCAATGGTTGTATCTGAAAATCTTATTGAACATGAATCGATCAACAAAATCATCAGCTTCTTTTTGCGTGATCATGAATTTAGACGAACGGTTCCTGTCTTTATTACAAAAGAAAACGTTGCAAAGATTCTTAACGTGGAACCAACAAAAGAAATGTTTCCAGCAGTACAAATTAAAGAATTAACTCAGAACATCGATCGAAGCCTAAATGTCCAAGATAACCTTAACTTCGGTGATTTATCAAAACACCTTTCGGACCGCTCGAGCTTCGTCATACCTGAAGTTTCTATTAATCAAGGGCGTATCCACTTAGAAGGAGCCGGAATCATCTCAAATGAAGACGATAAAATAGCAGGCTGGTTAACACCTGACGAGGTAGGCGGATTAAAATGGATTAAAAATACTGTTCGAGGTGGTCTTGTGACGATTGATCAGGAACATACATCGGAAGATCAAGTTGTACTGGAAATCAACAAATCCCATACAACAATTGAACCGGTCCTAAAGAATGGTCAGTTATTCATTGAGTTATCTGTTCATTCCTCTCTAAGGCTTGGTGAGGATTGGAATATTGAAAGGAATGTGTTTAAACCAGGTTGGGATAAAGAAATAAAGAAAGAGAGCGAAGAAGTTGTCAAAGAAGAAATTGAGCATGTAATATCACTTGCTCAAGAAGAATATGGATTAGATTTCTTAGAGTTCTCAACATGGGTGCGAATTAAACAACCTGACTATTGGAAAGGGCACGAAAAAGGCTGGAATAAAGAATTCAGCAAAGTTCCTGTTAAGGTTAACGTGAATTTTACGATAACTGGGTATGGCACTCAGGATATTAACTAATTGGTACTATACCTCAATACTTCACAGTTAATCTAATGAAAATTCAATCACTTTATTAACTATAGATTAAAAGACCGTTCTACTGTTACAATTTAACAAGAAGAAAATACCCTTAAGAATAACACTTCTTAAGGGCATTTTCATGAATTCTCATGTAAGAAAGGAAGTGGTGCTTTTAACCTTACTACATTGTTATTTCAATTCAGGAGGAAAATAGATGAACATCCAAAAAGTAATAGATAGTCACCATGAGTTAATGCGACTTTCTGATGCACCATTAACTATTATTTCAGAAGTATTATGGGTTTTTGTTGGTCTTATTTTCATAGTCCATCTCGTAAAAGATCGAAAGTCATTCTCTCATTCTGGGTTTATGTATAGAGGCATTTACTTCCTGGTGATTTTGACGATTATTAGCTATTTATCGATCACTCTGAATTCCTATGATTTCGCAATGGATGAAAACGAATGGCGCGAGAACTATTTCAAGCCATATATTCAATCACTACCAGAGCAGAAATTAGAAGTAGAGGAATTCTCTCAAGTCATTAAAGAGGACGACACCCAGATTGAATCACATTATCTAAATAAGAAAACAGAGTCAATTTTACTCAAGCTAACGGTTGTTAATCAAACGGGGTTTAAGAAAAAGGAACTTATTGAAACGACAATTGTAAAAGAAGCAATCGAACAGCCTTATCTTACATATAAGACAATAGAACGAGATATTTCAGATCAATTCAATAAAGAAGCATTTTACGAAACCACGCTTCATATCCCGAACGACTACAAAGTTCTTACGTCTGCGAAATAGTGTTCCTGATGCAGAAGAAGCACAATGACCTATAGGTCATTGTGCTTCTTCTTATTCATTTCCACTAACCTCGCTCTTTCTATTCTCAAACCATCTCCCCATAAGATAACTAACCAATCCCCCAATAACAAACGGAGCGATTGAGCCTCCTGCTTCGAAACCATCAGACGTTTCATTATAGAATTGAAACATCAAAACTTCTATCTGGTACGTTTGTCCAAGAAACAAAAGAATACCACTTACAGCAAGAAATGATAAAAGCGCAATGATTACTGTTTTAACCTTCATAATCCCAAAGCCCCTTCCATTTCCATTCAATAACAAGGAACATTTCTAATGACTCCTCATTACCTCATTAACTAGCTCAATCGCCTTCTTTAAGTCGATATCTTCCATAATATGATATGGAGACCATGGAATATAACAATCAGGTACTATCCCTATTCCAGTCATTCCATATCCATGATCTACCCTCGATAATTTAGAAGTAGGGTACCAGAGTTCAAATTGATCATTCCAACTCCTAACTGCAAGGTTGGAATAATCATTCAGTCCTTTCGTTGCTCTTCCTAATACAGTAACCTTAGAAGAATTCTTGCAAATCTCAACAAAAGAGTCCCCTGAACTTCCACAGTAGACATCTGTTAGAACAATTACCTGCTTGGGACCTTTTTTCGTTTTGATGCGAAGAGTTTCTTTGCTACCTTTGAAGTCTAATTCAACAAAGCCTCTCCCTTTGTTTTCTTCTAACGTCTTAATCATAGCTTTTATTTGATTCACTGTGTTGTCATCATTAATAGATAAAAGTAGATTCTTAAGAAATCTAACCCTCAATTCCACGTTTCGGTTTGTGCAATTTGTTAACATACGATCTGAAGTGAAGTCTTCTAAATTGATTTCTTCATCTTCAAACAGGTAGGAAAGGAGATCGAAATAAGCTAAATCATTACCACCTTTGTTTACACGCACATCAATGATCAGGTGATCGCGTTCTCTAAGCAAATGACTCTTTTCATTGAGCAAAGTTGAGATCGCATGGTGGTCCATAAAGTCTGTTAGCTTTAACAAGACTATCCCCGGCGCTACTTCTACCAATGTATAGTCGGGTTGATATGGCTCTTGATTATAGGTTCTAAGGTCGAGGGTGAACGTTTGCCCTTTCTGATTTGTGACTAGAGCTGTTTTGTATTTTATAAGAAGAGTATTCCAATTCTCTCGTTCTGCTTTCACTTCCATTAAGCTGCGTTTATGAGTTTCTACAACCTGTGTAATACTTAAACCATCTAATGCGGTGATAAAATCTCCTGGTTGTAGTCTTTTCTCTTTCAGGCTAGCTACAATATAAAGAGAATCTTCATATCTCCTTACGTTGAATCCTATAGTATTTCGTTCCTTTTCTTCCCCGGTCTTCTTAAAGCTCATATGTAAATCTTTGAAATCCAACAAATAGTCTTCTACCAATTCTACGAATGTTTGATCTGATATGGCACCCTCTTCTTGCATATGAATCAACTTATCACGATAATAATAAGGAGAATCCCAGCCTTTCTTATCTACACAACCTGCGTAATCATGATGTAAGATTTGAATAATGTCATCAAAAATAGTTAAATACATCTTATCACCTATCTACTATGAGAATTTTTCAGCCCCCTACTTCTACCAATTATTTCAAAATAGACTCCCAAACTCAATGAAATTCTTCTAACATCAATAAAAAGACGCTTCTATTACAAAGCGCCTTCCTTTTTACTCAAATCCAAACCGATCTTTAATCATTTGTGCTACATCTTCCGCACTGCTCTTCTCATTATTAATTCTAAGGTAATGTTCCTTGTCTATTTCTCCTACATCTGAATTGACTCGATACTCTTCCATCGTCGATAGCAGATTCTCTTCTGAATGGACAATGTCTCGTTTGGTTGGCTTGTGTTCGAGTCGATTCTGTGTGGTATTACGCTTCAACCTCTCCTCTACACCCGCTTCTAATTCAACGAAATAGATATCAGCATCACTGAAGATTTCACATACCTTCTCGACGAAATCCCAATCTTCTTTCTGATCAAAAGCCCATAAGTATGTGAAAATCATGCCATACTGATTAGTTTTAGCAAATGATGTAAAGATCTCCTCTCTAAACAGCGTAGAAAGCCTCCACATTTCAGGGCTAAACCCAAAATAAGGTTCAAGAAAATCAATCGTCATGTGATTGTGAAATAACTTTAGATCTGTTATTTTCGATAATTCCTGCCCCACAGTCATTTTACCGACTGCTTGTGGCCCAAATAATAATACAAATTTCATCTGTCATTCCCCCTGGATGTTTATACTATTTGTTTCGCAATCTCTTCACAGATACATCTTTAATGAACTTCCACTGTATTCGCTACATGACTCTTATGCCGATGAAGAGCAAATCTTGTAAAGAAAATCCCAGCGCAGACGAGAAGGAGATAAAGAACGCTCATTCCAACTCCTCCGATAATGTTTCCTATAATTAATCCCAGTCCACCAAGCATTTTACCTAATTGAAAAACGAGACCGTTAAAGGCCATATATGCTCCTCTTCGACTATCGTCAACGACTTCTGCTAGCATCGCTTGCCTTGTTGGAACGTAGAGAAGTTCTCCGATCGATAGGACGACAACGGCTAGAAAAAGTCCGGGAAGGTGCGTACTAAATGCCATAAATGCATATCCAGCACCAAAAAGAATAAATCCAACATACATCAGCGGCTGTTCATCTTTCCTTTTAATCCATCTGGATACGATTGCTGTAAATAGGACGATGATCAATGTGTTCGTAACCGTAAGAAGACTTAACAGCTTAATGCCATCGAGTTGGAATGCATACAAGCCTAAGAAATCCACCATCATTGGCTGTATGTCTCGCTCAAGTCGAACGGAAATATAGTTATTACGTTGGAATTCAATAGCTAAGATCGCAACGCCTCCAAGTGTGAAGGCTAGAAATGAAAGATCTTTACAAACTAAGCCATAGCTCGTGAGCAGTGGCTTGAGTCCATATTGGCCACGAGATTTCTCCGAAGTTACAACATAGGTATCGATAATAAACGTTACTGTCATCCATAGCGTAAGAAGGCTAAGTGCCATAAGAACAATAAGGAGTTCGAATAAATAATCTTCGAAAAACCAACCCCCGATGCTTAGTCCAATCATAATGGAGAGATTAACCGCCCAGTAGTTGACGGCGTACATAAATGACCTCGTTTCTTTCGTACTAACATCGATTAACATCGCTTCTGCAGCAGGGTTAACGAGCCCACCCGAGACACCAACAAGAAGCATCATCACATATGTAAGCAAAGCTGATTCATACCATGGTGAATTGGCTAGCAACATCCCAATAAAGGCCCCTACTTTAATCACTTCACCCGCTACCATTAATCGCTTTCTTCCAACCAGATCGGCCAAATGGCCACCGTATAGCCCTGTTATGAATTGAATGAAAACCTGACTTACTACAAGTACTCCTGCAATTGAAGCATTCATTCTTGTTGTAAAATAAATCGCCATAAACGGGAATATGGCTGAACCCACAATACGACTGAGAAATGAGGTATAAATGCGTATTTTAATATTTGGATGTAGTGTGCGGAACATCATCATCCCTCCTTCCCCTTTATTATCATCTTTCCAAAAGGGGTTAAAAAGGGTACAATCTAAGAAATCTTGTCCCCTTTTAGGAGGTGTTTCTATTCAAAGCGAACGTTATTTTACGCTAAGAGCGTATATGTATGAACGAGAAACAGCCTGTAAGATCTCGTTTAAATTATCAGAGGTTGCAGAACTCTGGTATACATCTGTGAAAAATGCGAAACGAATTTTAAACAGCCTTGTAGAAAAGCAGTGGCTAACCTACATACCTGGCAAAGGTAGGGGAAATCTTTCAATGATTACTTTCCCTACTTCTTTCCAAACTGAAGTTGAATCCTATGTGAAAGAGTGTCTTGAAAATGAGCAATTGGATTTAGCTGCACACATTTTAAGATTGCCGATCCCACAGTCATGGATTGCGAAATCTTCTCAGGACATTCGCAGGCTTTTCGGTTACCAGGAAGATGCCTCTTCTAGCGACGTACTTCGTTCCTTTATTTCAAGACCTGTGACAACTCTCAATCCGCTTAAAGTAGCCATTGCATTCGAAGCACATGTTATCGAACAGCTCGGTGATTCGCTAATGAAGTATGACCCTACAACAGACACCGTCACCCCTCACCTCGCTCATCATTATGAGACGAGGGAAAAAGGACATAAGTGGATCTTTTACTTAAGAAAAGGCGTTCAATTTCATCACGGCAAAGAACTGACCAGTAAAGATGTGGAAGCAACGATTAATCGTGTAAAGAAAGGACCTGCCTCTTTCTCATGGTTAACAAGTGGGATTGACCATGTTGAGTGCGTGAATCGTTACAAAATCGCGTTTACGCTCAATCATCCCAACCCCTTCTTCTTAAGGTATATGGCATCTCCAAACCTTTGCATTCTGCCTGCAGACATTCCATTTCATGAGGAAGACTGGATTGGAACTGGCCCTTTTTATCTAAAAGAGAGAAAGAATAATAAACTTGTCCTTGCTGCTTTTGATCGCTACTTTAGAGACCGACCGCTTTTAGATGAAATTCATTTCTATGTTGTCTCACAAGAAATAGCAGATCTCGTCAATTATACAGTTGAATCGGATGATGACGGACTTACAAAGCCACTACAGAAGCAAGAAATTGAATCAGGATTTCGGTATTTAATCTTTAATGATAAAAAGAAGAATGTTGTATGTGATCATATCTTTCGAGCGGCTATTTACCAACTTCTTGATATGGAAAGGATGGCAAGAGAACTAAATTGGGAGAATTGGATTGAAGCGAGTAGCTTTCACTATTCAAGATCTTCTCACCAACCGAAGAATGCTCAAAACATTAAACCTTTACTCCAGCAATCATCTTATCAAGGAGAAACGTTACAACTCTATCACCTTGATTTCACTAAAGCAAAACAAGAAGCAGACTGGTTTGTGGAAAGAGCTAAGATGTATGGCATTAGGATGAAGTCCACATCCTTTTCGTTAGACGAGTTTGTTGAACGTAAAATGGATCATGAGGCGGACCTGATTTTCATGGGAGAAGTATCTTCCCTTGATTCTCACCTTTCCTTTTTGGGTGCGTTCTATAACGAGACACTACTGTTCCGGCGCATGTTTCCTGAACAAGCAATCAATTGGATAGATCACCAGCTGGAGCTTGTGAAGGCAAGCTCCACGGCAAAAGATAGAGAGACTCTCATGGATAGAATTGAAGAAAAAATACGATGTGAGAATTTATTAATCTTCCAACACCACCCTCTCAAGACAAGAACGTTTCATCCACTCATTAAAGACGTTGAATTTCAGTCATTTGGCCATATTGACCTTAAGAAATTATGGATTCCCCATTAGAAAAAGCGCGTAGGGAGAGTAACATCTCTTCGCGCTTTCGATTCTCGTTATGCCTTCGGACTCATCTTAACCGCTCTTGTTGCAATAAAGGTTTTGATATACTGATCAAGAATTCTTGATCCACCGAAATCATCTTCATAGAAGCCTGAGATCAAGAAACCGGCATTCATTTGTCCTTGAATAAGCTCCTCCAACGTATGAGCATATTCAATCGTTTGATTAGCTTTGAGATGCGCTTCTGTTTCTTCATCTGTCAAGTAATCTAATGTTGATGAAGGCACAGCATGTTTCACACTTAGAACGCCTTTTTGTTCCTCAATGTCATCGAAAATAAAAAGAAGCGGATTCGTAGAACCAGATATGAGTACACCATTGTTCTTCAAAACTCTTGACGCTTCTTTCCAAACTGACGCAACATCTTGTACGAATACATTGGATACCGGATTAACAACAAGATCAAAAGATTCGTCATCAAAATCTTTAAGATCTGTCATATCAGCCTGCACCGTTTTAAGCTTTAACCCATCACGTTTTGCAACTAATTCATCTTGCTCTAACTGTTTCATTGAAATGTCCGTTACCGTAACATCAGCGCCTGCCGCTGCGAGAACTGGTCCCTGCTGACCACCTCCAGATGCGAGACAAAGCACCTTCACGCCTTTCAAATTTGCTGGAAACCATTCTCTAGGCACTGGCTTTTCAGTCGTTACTGAAATAGACCAGTTCCCCTTTTTGCTCTCCTCTATTGTTTCCTTACTTACCGATTGCGTGTATCTCGCGCCTTCTTCTACCTTCTGATCCCATGCATTGCTGTTATGTAGTGTTGTATCCATGTAAAAAAGCCCTCCTATATACCTTATAATTTCTGAAAATTCTCTTCTATTAGAATATCACATACACCGCTGTTATATGGAAAAAAATGAAAAAACACCTCTATTTGGTTTAGGGTCTTCACAAACCAAAAGAGATGCTTTTCTGACTAGTTACTTGGCGCTTGAATGAACCCATAACCAAATAATGAATCTTTACCAGGTACCCCCAAATCAAGCACATGTTTGTGCAACACTTTTCGAAGCTCGACATTTGTTAAGTGGGGATACAGCTGTTTCAACAATGCTAAATCTCCTGTAACGTAACCTGCTGCCATTGACGTCCCTGTCCTTGTTTGATACTTATTCTTAGAAAATGTACTCGTGATATTCACGCCAGGTGCAGATACTTCAATTGATTCTCCAGTTGAAGAAAATCCATCTCTCTCGCCAATCTCATTCGTTGAAGACACCGCAATAACCGATTCGTACCGCGCTGGATATTGGACTGTGTCCTCACTCGTATCCGCAGTCCCACTGTTTCCTGCGGCAGCTACGAGCAGGATACCTTGTTTATACGCTTCATCAAGGATTTCCTCCAACGCTTGTGTTGGAAGATTGACTCCTAAGCTTAAATTAACAATATCCATGTCATGACGAATAGCCCAATCGATCCCTAATAGAACGTTTGAAAGACTACCAATACCCTCATCATCTAATACTTTCACTGCGTAGAGACTAGCTTCTGGCGCTATGCCAACAACTCCATGCTCGTTATTTCTTGCGGCAATAATTCCAGCAATATGCGTGCCATGACCATAAGGATCATCTGTGTAGTCTGACCCTGATACATAGGACACCCCACCAGAAATCACAAGATCCTTATGATTAGAAATCCCTGAATCAATGACCGCAACGTCTATGCCAGATCCTGTTAATCCAGACTGCCAGGCAAGTGGTGCATTCGTACTCGTTACACCCCAATCTACTACCTGTTTGCTGTGATTCGTGACATGAACATCACGCTCAACTGCTAGTATGTTCGGATTGCTTTGTAGTTTATCGATCCCTTGTTCTGATAGAGACGCAACTAAAGCAGGAACAAATTCATATTCTGTTAGAATCTCACCGTTTACTTTTTCAACTAAGCTTTGATCAATTGCATCCTTAAATAGAACAATTACCTGCTTTTTCGGACTTTCCATAGCTCCAATTGATGTTGGAGATAAGCAAGCTACAAATACAAATACAAGTAGGACCTTCACTAATTTGCTAATCACTGTTAGTATTCACCTCACTATGAGATAAATCAACTATGCGATCACAATACTGTGTGACCGCAGGATCATGTGTCACAATAATAACGGTTTGTCCTTCGTTATTAATCTCTTTTAGTAGACTCATAATTTCATCACGATTCTTAGCATCGAGTGAGCCAGTTGGTTCATCTGCTAGAAGCAACTCTCCTGGTTTAAGAAGCAGCCTCGCTATCGCGACACGTTGCTGTTCCCCTCCTGATAACTCATGGATATTTTGTTTAAGTGAAAGATCTAAGCCCACTCTCTCCAGCACTTCTTTTTTTACCTTCTGCTTCTCCGATTTTGATTTCTTTGAATAAAGAAGCGGAATGTCTAAATTATCATTGATCGTCGCATTCTCAATGAGTGCGTAATTTTGAAACAAATAGGAAATTTTCTCACGGAGTACGAAGTTCCTTTGTGATCCGCTCAGTGGATAGTCCTTTCCAAGAACAGTAATTCTACCTTCGTCTTGTTTCTCAAGCATGCCAATCATATTGAGTAAGGTTGTTTTCCCTGTACCGCTTTTCCCTGTAATCGCAAGCATTTCATCTCTTTCGACAGTCATACTTAAATCTCTAATCACGACATGATTCTTGTAGCTCTTAGTCACATTCGAAAGCTCGCAAACGATTTCCATATGCTAATCAGCCCCCTTTTAAGACGCGCACTTTATTTCTACTCTCAAGAATGAGCACCGTCACAATAGATGCGCAGAACTCGATGAACATAAGAATAGTCATAACAACGACAAAATCAAACTGGACGTCCTTCTTAATTACTAACATCACACTATATTGCAAAACCCAAGTCAGAAGCAAAATAAGCAAGTAAGATTGATATGTCCTAATGAAACCAATTCCAAACAAACGATAAATCGTGTATTTTTGTTCATTTTGATTGAAGTGAACAAGTAAGCTTTGGATGATCAGAAATAATAACCCAAAGAATAATAGTAATCCAATAGACATCAGCATCTTTATTTCTTGCTTCAGGTCGTATATTTCCTCGAGTACAAGCTGATTTACATTCACTAGATGCTTAAGATTATCATCTAAGTTGAGCCTACTGAGTTCAGGTGCTAACGTTTCATACGTTGCAGCAGGATCACCTTGAAGCAACTTGATCTTTAATGGATCTGTCCCACCGTTTCCGAGTATTGAATCCCGATCACTCGCAAGGCTATTCCCTTCTGTTATTACTTGAATAATAGGATCTACAATCACATTTTTCTCGTTTTTAAATACCTCAGGGTTAAAGCTGAAAATTTCCTGATTACTCGCTAACCAGACAATCTGAACTGCCTGGTTTTGAATGACGGGAGGAGCTGTTTCACCAAGATATTTCTTTCCATATTCACGATCTTGCTTTCGCTGATCTGTAAAGTACTTCACGATTTCGTTCTCTTTGTCTCGATATTGATTAGGGACAAGGAGTATCCAATTCGTTTCACTCTCTTCAATGGTTACCGGTTTATTCGCTGTATCGTTAACTCTAAATTCGTTTAGATAATTAGGATTTATTGTAATTGAGCGAATCCCTGTGAAGTTACTATCTAATGTTAAGGCTTGTTCCTCATAACTACGAGCATTGATGAGAACAGAGCCCATTTCATTTAGAATCGGGTACAGCTCCTTATTCATAGCGAGCGTCGTTCGCGGTAAACCTTCAGTTACTTCATCTGTATCAAATCCGACCTCGAAAGGATAGAATAACCCGTATTCTTTACTAATCTCCCAATTATCTAACATGTGTTGTTTTTCACTCACAGTAGCATATTGCTCTATGATCGAGCTGATCATCAGCAATACGCCTATCGTACAAGCGATTTTCAATACATAATTGAACACAAAAATACCCTTTGTATCTTTACGATTCTTGATTATTTGGTTGACTTTAATTGTTGCAATATAGAAGAAACCAATGAGAGACAGTAAGATAAACACACCAAAGGTCTTAGCTTGCTGCACTAGTAGATTAGAAATGAACATTTTGTTCATCCCTTCTATAAGCAACGAAGTAACAAGCGAGATAAGAATTGATATTACAAAAGTAATCACAAGAATCTTTCCTATACTAGTAAACCAAATGCGTAAATTTGATATTCCATGTAACTTCATCACGCCTATTTGCTTTGCATTACTAAAAATGTAATAAAGTAAGAAAAGCAAGATAAATAAGAAGACAATGTAGGTTATGTAATTCAAGTAATCCAAGGATGACTTAGAGAATGCTTCTGGTGTAGATGCATCTTTAAACTCTTCAGGTGTAAAAGAACTTTGAAATTGCTTATTTAATTCTTCTGATAAAAGAAGATAGAATTCGTCATAAGATACCTGATCAGCCGCCTCTACATAATAATAGCCATCAACAGGTAAAGAGTTATAAGATTCAGCAAGAGGTTTGATTGTTATCTCATCATTACCTCCAAAATCTTTAATCGTCCCAATTTGATTTGGGTCTTCGGAATTACGGGTAGATAAATAGTGCACGCCCGACTGGGTTTCCTTTTTACTAAGTGCTTCCCCGTTCGTTAACGTGAAAGAATCATAAAAAGTAGTACGCGATGTTAGTAGGAGATATTTTGAAATATCAACGCCTTCATCTTGATATGTAAACATAGGTCTAAAAAGATTGACTTGGAGCTTATTAGCCACACTTTCCAACACAGGATATACTTCCTCAGGATTAGCAATCGCCGTGTTACCTGGTATAACAAACCGCTGCGCTATTTCGTTTTCAACATTTTGTACGTTTTCAAGTTGCTCGTTGTCTGTCACTTTATATGAAATCACCATCGACAAGAAATATGTCATGAGAAGGAACAGAACTAACACCTTCTTCACTTTCAACAACTCCATTCCAATTGTGCTATCCGAAAAAGCTATGTCGGTTTCTCATGAATAAAATCAAGACAAAAGAGGCTGCCCCATTAGGTTCTCCCCTCTGGGACGGCCTCCTGCTATGCTACTCTATTAATAAGTATTCCAGTATGCGTGTGTTGAATCGCCACTTCCGCCTTTTGCATCGGAATAGGAAGTTGAGCCAGCCTTAATTTTCCCGCTTTTATTAACGAGCGTACCAATTTGACTTGTTGAAGAATGAACTTTAGATCCATGATAGTAGTTGGAATAGACTTTCTTGCTTAGCGGAAAGACGTAGTCCGTTCCGTAAGACCATGTGCCACCACCAACATTAGCTGTTGTAAAAGGGGTTACTTCTGAATTCGTTAAATCCACTGATCCACTAGTCGCTTTATCTTTTCCTGCAGCTTCCGTTACACTTGCAGATGAGGCAACCATAACGCCAGCCATTGCTGCTCCTGCTACAAATTTTCTTAAAGACATCTTCATTCAACTCCCTCATTTTTATAACCACCATAGTGTTGGTACCGAACAATACAGCGGTATTTAGAATTGGTAATATTGTTAAATTATGTAATATGACCAACTCACTCTTTACATTATACAGCTTATCTTCCATTTGGGTATTGGGAAATGAAGTGACTTTTTGCTCGTTTTAAGCGTTTGAAACGCTTCTATATTTCCTAACATTTGTAAATGATTTGCATCTAAAATAATACCACCAAAACTTTTTTACCATCGCCACATTCATATCTAAATAGAAAAAGCAGCTGTTAATGAACAGCTGCTTACTTAACTTAATTGGCGACTAATTCACCTGGTTTTTGTTCTTTTAATACGTCTTGATCATCCGTCTTCTCTTCGAAACCTGCCCGTTTAATAAAGAACGATAGGAAAAGGGCAAGCCCTGCAATAAACGTTGCAATAAAGAAGGCATAGTTTATTCCTTCGAGCATCGCTTGCATGGCAACCTGCTGTTGCAATGTAGCAAGCGATGCAGGGTCCGTTTGGGTACCTGCACTTGATGCCATTAAGTCCGTTGCTACAGATTCCGTCCGATTTGACATAATCGTTACAAGAAGAGCAGTTCCAATCGCACCAGCAACTTGGTTTAACGTATTATTCATTGCGGTACCGTGCGGATAGAAACGTGCAGGTAACTGATTCAAGCCGTTCGTCGATACTGGCATCATGACCATGGAAATACCAAACATCCTTACAGCATGAAGTACCATAATCGAATTGTAGGTCGTATCCATCGATAACGTACTGAAGAGATAGGTTGTTACGACTGTAATGGATAAGCCTGTAATGGCAAGGATTCGTCCACCAAACTTATCAAACAGGCGTCCAGTAATTGGCGACATAAATGCCATCACAAGTGCTCCTGGTAACATCATGAGACCTGCATCAAACGGCGAGATTCCTCTAATCGTTTGCACGTAGATCGGAAGAAGCAGCATCGCAGTGAACATCGCCATATTGAGCACCATCGAAATAGAAGACGATAAAGCAAACATTGGGTATTGAAACACCTTAAAATTAAGCATTGGTCGATCTAATTTAGATTGACGAACGATAAACGTTACGAGAGAAACAACGCCAATTCCAATTGTTAAATAGACATGTGGGCTATCCCAGCCCTTATTTCCTGCTGAACTAAAGCCGTATAGAATTCCTCCGAAACCTGCACTTGATAGAAGTAACGAAGTGAAATCAAGTCGAATGTTTACTTTCCCCTTTTTGTCTTTTAATAGGAAGAAGCCAAGTAAGAAAATAATAACCGCAATTGGCGTTACGAAATGGAACAACATCCGCCAATCGTAATGCTCAATAATCCATCCAGATAACGTAGGTCCGATCGCTGGTGCAGCCATAAGAATTAAACCAAAAACCCCCATTGCTGCTCCCCTTTTCTCAATCGGAAAGCTAACTAGCATGACGTTCATGAGGAGTGGCATCATAATCGCTGACCCCGAAGCCTGTAACATACGTCCGCTTAAGAGAACAGGAAACACATCTGCCACTCCTGCTACAACTGTACCTAATGTAAATAAGCCCATAGCCGTTAGAAACAGGCGTCGAACTGTATACTTTTCAATTAAAAAGGCTGTCGTTGGAATCAGTATGCCATTCACTAGCATAAATCCGGTTGTTAACCATTGGACCGTGGCCGTCTCGATTTCTAAATCTGCCATAATTGAAGGTAACGCAATGTTTAGTAATGTATTATTTAGAAATGCAATGAAAGCACCAATAATCAGGACAGCAAGAATACCGTACTTTGGACGAGGCGTTTCAGTCATTGTTTTACTCATCGTTATTCCTCCATATACCTTAAGTTCAATAAATTATACTATCGTTTCAACTCTTCACATCATATACCATCAGTACATTAATTGCAATCAATATTTATTCCCTATTTAAAGGCATTTGTCTTAGAAGTAAAAGTAATGTATGATCATTTTTATACAGGTAGTACAATCTGAAATTAATTATTATTAAACCAAAGGTGATGCAATGAACGATCGAAAACAACATGTTATAAAAATGGCTCATCAACTATTTATAGAACGAGGGTTTCAAGCAACTTCCATCCAGGATATATTAGAATATAGCGGGATATCGAAAGGGACATTCTACAATTACTTTTCTTCCAAAAATGAGTTGTTAATTGCTCTTTTCAAGGCGCTTTATGAAACAATGGAGACTAGCAGAAATGAACTACTTATTGGACAAGACCCGTCTGACCTAGAGATTTTCGTCAAACAAATTGAATTTCAAATGAACACGAATAAAAAGAATAAATTGATTACACTATTTGAAGAAGTTTTTGTATCAACTGATGAAGAGTTGAAACATTTTCTGAAAGTCGGTCAGATGAGGATGCTACGATGGGTATTCAATCGATTTATAGAATTATTCGGAGAGGAGAAACGTCCCTATTTACTCGATAGTTCGATTATGTTCCTAGGAATGCTCCATCATAATGTGAAGTATTATTCGATTGCAAATGGAGCAAGTGCTGATATTTATCCTGTTGTACGTTATACTGTCGACCGTATAGTGAACGTCGTTAACGGTGCTACTGAGTCAGGCGATCAATTAAATATGCCTGAACAAATGAACAGCTGGTTACCTGATGCAATGCGATCAGAACAAGATTTTCAAGATACGCTTTACCAAACGATCCTAACATTAAAAGAAAACCTTGCACCTAAAGAGAACCACACTAAATCAATCCAACTGTTAGACTTTGTTCAAGATGAATTACTACACTCCAAAAAGCCAAGGAAATTTTTAATTGAAAGTGTGCTTCTTTCAATTAAAGAAGATCAATCGCTTGATCAGGAAGCCGTTGTAACACTTGATGCTCTAGTAGAACGATATTTTGAGCGAGTGGCAGAAGCTTGCGAGAAAAATACACATGAATAGCAAACACCCGCTAGCGTTAGCGGGTGTTTTGTTATGCTGGGGGTAATTTAGCGATTGGATTTTTCCAATCCCTTTCCTTTCCTCGACAGAAATATGTTCTCTCACAATAATTTGTTTTTACTCTCTATTCCTTCCGTTTCGATATGCTCCATCATAAGGTGGCATTCTGGGCACTGCTTTAATGGCTCAACTTCAAACGAGAATTCAGAGATATGACAATCAGGACAGAAGTATTCATACATACTCTGTAACCTCCTTCTAAATCTAAACGATTGCTCAATAAATTAATTCCACGCGAACGACGTATTCACCTTCAATAACTTATGGGAGCCAGGTACGTACTTGACCCCCTTCTCTTTTCACTTTTAATATTCCGCCTTCTTAATCCCTTCCATCCACAACCATCTATATGATCAAAATAAAGGAATAGTAATGGATCACTCCGAATAGATGCTATAACATCAACCCTTATCATTTTGAACACTTCTTTAATTTGTTCGCCTATCATAATTTAATTGCGTTGATAAACTATAGGTCTAAAGAAGGGGGTCAGACCCCTGTCTGACCCCCACCAGAGAGGATAACCATAAAAATGAACCAACAACGAGCATTTCAAGTGTTGAAAGTGTTATTTCCGCTTTTTCTTTTTGCGCTTGCTGCTTTTGAAATCAGTCAGTTTACAAGCAATATCGATGTGCACTTACTTCGTCATGAAGTTCGGCAGTTTAATGTCGTTATGCTTCTGTTCGTCCTCCTTCTAACAATGGGAGCTGTCAGTCCAATGATTTTCTACGATGCCTTAATCTTAAGAATCATGAAGAGAACCACTCCGGTAATGAAACTAATTAAACAGTCCGTCATCGCGAATTCATTCTCAAATCTCCTTGGTTTCGGTGGTTTAATCGGTGGTATGCTACGAACTTATTTCTTTCAAGCTTACGAAAGCGACAGAGTTAAATTACTCAAGACAATTGCTAGCGTCTCATTGTTCTATCTGACCGGGATCTCACTTCTATCCTGGCTTGTCCTTGCAGGCTATAGACAAAGTCCCCTTCTAACAAATACAAAGTGGCTCTACCTTGCAGTCATTGCGATCGGCATGTATCTTCCTTTCCTTCTGACCACGTTCCTTATTCGCAAGGATAAAACAACAAATCGACCTTTTGGCTTGAACATTAGATTTCAACTCATCGGTGTTTCTCTAGTTGAGTGGACCTCTGCGTTCCTAGCAGTATGGTTATTAGCAAGCACGATCGATTTAAACCTATCTATTGGCCAGCTGTTCCCAATCTTCATTGTTGCTTCTTGTGCTGGAATCATGAGCATGATTCCGGGTGGTCTTGGTTCTTTTGATCTTGTCTTTATATGGGGAACCCAATTGTTAGGCATACAGGATGAGAAAGTCCTCTTCCTCTTAATCTTGTATCGACTTGGCTACTTTCTCCTCCCCTTCTTACTTGCCGTCATTCTATTCATTAAAGAGTACTGGGATAAGTGGAATGAATCGTGGAATCAATTGCCACTCAACATTATCCAGCGCATCAGTCATATCCTTATCACCACTCTGGTTTTTCTATCAGGACTCATTCTTCTTTTGTCTGCAGCACTGCCTGGGATCATTGATCGGTTAACGATCATTGAAGAGCTCTTCTCGCTGCCATTTCTCGTTACTGTCTCCCATCAGCTTTCAGTTGCCGCTGGATTTGTGCTGATTGGGTTATCAAGAGGGATTCAATACAAAGTGAAATGGGCCTATTTCGTAACTCTCGCTGTATTATTTTCTGCTGCTATCTTCACATTTTCCAAAGGATTCGACTATGAAGAAGCCATTTTCATAATAATTGTTGCCTTGCTCCTTCGACTGTCTAAATCCCGCTTTTATCGTGAGAGCTACGTGTTAACGTGGAGCAGAATTCTTTTCGACGGTACCTCCCTTGTCCTTATTACGTTGATTTACATCGGAATCGGATATGTCACATTACCGTTTAGGGAAGCAGTTCCTACAAAACTCGCTCCTTTCATCATGACTTCTCCTCACAATCTAATTGATAGTGCGTGGATTGGTTTATTAATGGCGTTACTCTTTTTTATCATTGGGTATTGCGTCATTAAACCACGGAATTGGATCATGCTAACAACAAGAGGGCAGGAAAACCGAATTTATGACCATCTTAGAAACTACAATGGCACAACCTTAACCCATTTATGTTTTCTTCATGATAAATACATGTATTGGAATTCAAAGAATAGTGTTCTATTCTTCTATCAAAAATCAGCAGATAAGCTAGTTATTCTTGGGGATCCAATTGGGGAGAAATCCGATTTTCGGAATGCAATAGAAGAGTTTCAGAACCAATCGGATCTTTATGGCTATTCACTAGTCTTCTACCAGGTGAGCAAAGAAATGCTTTCTTATCTTCATGAAAGCGGCTTTGACTTCTTCAAGCTTGGTGAGGAGGCGTATGTTGATCTACAGCTCTTCACGCTAACCGGTAAGAAAATGAAAGGATCAAGAGCAGTTAAAAATAAATTCGAAAGAGAGAACTATCGTTTCGAAATAGCGAAACCACCTTTCAGTAACGAGTTGATGATGAAGTTGAAAGAGGTATCAGACGGGTGGCTGCGAGGCAGAAAAGAAAAAGGGTATTCTTTAGGTTTCTTTGATGACCATTACCTTAACCAATCAGACATCGCGCTTGTTAGAGATAAAGACAATGAAGTCGTCGCCTTTACAAACCTTATGCCAGTATACGATCATAACAAAACGATTTCTGTTGATTTAATGAGATTTAAGCGTCCTGCACCATCCGGAACGATGGATTACGTTTTCCTCTCGTTATTCACATGGGCGAAAGAAGAAGGCTATCAGAAATTCAATTTAGGGATGGCCCCCCTTTCTAACGTCGGCCTATCGAAATTCTCATTCTTAAGCGAGAAAATCGCTTCACAAATTTTCCTTCACGGTCACGTCTTCTATCATTTTCAAGGGTTAAGAAATTTCAAAGAAAAATACGCGAATGAATGGGAAGGAAAATACTTGGCTTATCGAAAAAAATCCTCTCTTCCTATCACGATGGCTCAAGTTTCTACTTTAATTAGCAGAAAAAGGGAAATGGGGTCAGACCCCTCTCTGACCCCACCTTCTATCCACACACAAAAAACAAGGAGCGCTAATCACTAAGCGCTCCTTACTCATTTATTTTCTTGTGATTGAAACGCGGCCAACAGAGCGATCAGTTGCTTCGCCTGTTACCTTGAATTTCAAGCCATATTCCGTTACATTACGTCCTGCATCCGGAATCGCTTCATTTAGATAGCTCTTGCTATCGTCAAATTGTTTCACAAATTGATTCTTCTTATCTGTCATTGTTAGGCCATTGATACCAGAGTAGTCAATAAACATTTTATTATCTTTACGAAGGCTGAATGCAGCATCGTGGATCTGGTAACGTGTTTGAGCAGGTGTGCCGTCACTCCAGAACAATTCGTGCTGGTCAGCATCGACTACGCCAAGGAAACCTTCACCTGGATGAGCGCCTGTCCAGTTTTCAGAGTATTTGTTATCTGCATACCAAACAACAAGACCTGGTTCAAATGACATAAGGCTAGCCCCGCGGCGGATGTGATCTAGTCCTTTATCTACACCCTGATGATTTCTCCACTCTAGCAAATAGTAATGTTCAGAAACCTTCACACCATTGTCTTTCGTAAATCCTTGAAGGTCAACTTTAGGCGTACCTTCTGCATCATCAAAGAACAATTCGTTGCCATCACCCGTTACAAGAACATCATCAATATAGAAGCCAGGGTTTGATACGGCACCATCTGTTAGGTAGTTAAATTTAACAAACACTTCTTTACCAGCATAATCATTTAGATTGAATGTACCATCAACCCAACCTTCTGAGCTTCCAGTAATACCGTGTCCAGGATTAGCTTCGTTTGGATCCGTTTCTGTTGTAATATTACCTGGAATAGTAGTCCATTCCTTACCATCTTCACTCACTTGTACAGAACCATAATCCCAGTCCGTTTCAATGTCATACCATGTTTTAAACGACAGTTCTCCGTTTGAAACATTTGTAAGATCAACAGGTAAGACTGCAGAGTTATTCAAACCATCCGCACTTCCACTGAAATATTCGAATTCTCCACTATAAGGCGCGTTGATTTGAGTTTCTTTATCAGGAAGATTGATTCGAAGGGCATCAAGATTGGTCCCTTTCGTGTTAGCTTGATCAAGGTACACTTCCAAACCTTTGTTATCAATCTCTTCTAAATCGACTTCATCATATTTCAACCAGTTTCCACCATGTGCAGCTTGAAGGAATTCTTTCGACCATGCACTAAATCCAGTTGGCTCTGTTCCTGGTAGTTTACCAGCCCAGCTACCGCTTGCCATGATCGACCAGTACGAGACAGCTTCACCAGCTCCAGAATATTGCGTGTCATATTCATCAGGTAGCCCTAAATCATGACCATATTCATGTGCAAATACGCCAGCTGCTCCGTCTGCAGGTTCGATTGTATAGTCATATGCATACATGGAACCTTCGCCCCAGTAATCAACTTCTGGCTCTGGAGATCCTGCAATCGGGAAAATACCTCCAAGGTTCCAACGGTGAGACCAAATCGCATCTTCACCAAGCTGACCTCCACCAGCTTCTTCACCAACAGCTGAATGAACAACCATCAAATGATCAATCAGTCCATCTGCTTCTCGGAAGTTACCATCGCCATCAAGATCGTAACGATCTTCCTGGTCATAGTCTGCTAGGTTCACGCTTGGATCTGCACCTGCTGCAGTAAGCGCTTCTTTAACTAGACCGCGAGCATTCACATCGTTTCCACCAGATGGACTCTTGCCTCCATATGCCGCTGCATTCTTTGAAGCCATATACCAACCGGCAACTGTTCCATTCACCGTGTAAGCTCCATCCGTTTGCTCTTCATAGAATTGCTTCATAGATACTAGGTTCTCGCCGTTTGGCCCCTCGTACCCGTTCTCACCAAAAATCATATTTTGATAATGCTCTTTCACATAATCCTCATAGTACATATCTGATTCATCTGGTTGGATACTATTATGTGGGAAATCAGGGAATTCAACTAGAAGAACTAGAACGTTATCTGAGCGAACATCACCGTGATAGTCTTCCTCAACGACTGTGCCCAGTTTCTTACCGCCTTTACGGCCATTATCCTTTGCTTTCTTATCGTTATCATTTTTCAGCTTATCCTTGATCTCTTTCTCAAGTTCAAGCTTTTCGTCATTTAATTCTCCCTTAGACTCCATATCTTTAAGGGCATCCGACTTCTCTTTCAGAAATTGGTTTAGCTCTTTCTCCACTTCTTTAGCCGAAGCATCCTTTGGAATCTTTCCGTTTTCTTTCAACATTTCAATCAGTTTCTCTTCATTCGCTACCGCTAAATCAAACGGCCCTTGCTTATGTACGGCTTCTTTCTTCACTTCTTGCTTGACTGAAGTTGAATCCGCATGAACTGTACTGCTTGTCCCCGTTGCTAGTGAACCTAGTGTTAAAGCGGCAATCATTGCCATCGACAATACGTTTTTCCCTTTCAAATGCTCAAGCCCCCTATAAAAATGTTTTTACAAAACCTTTACAATAGACTCACTATAATATGTTTTCTGAAAAATATGAATGATCCAAAAGTCTCAAAAACTGCCATTTTCCTGCAAAAATATCTATTTTCTCTAATAAAAATACAATTATCCTACTTAAGACATGAGTCAAAAGAACCGCTATACGACAACATATTTATTTTCTCGCAATAACGCTTCAACCCGTTAACTCCACAAAAAAAAAGACTCAGTAACCGAGTCTCCCAAATCATGAACCTTCTACTTGAAGGTCTTTTTGTATCTCTTTCTTTAACTCCTCAATGTTCTTCTTATCTGACTTCTCTCTCATTTTGTTCTGTTCTGCTTTCTTCTGAAGGTAATCTTTTACTGCTTCTTTAATTTCTTCTGCCGTTGCGTTCTCTTTAATAACACCTGAAGACTTCAACATTTCAATGATTTTCTCATCGTTCGCTATCATCTCTATCTGATCAGCTTGAGCGGCTTCCTCTTCCGTTCCATCTTTTTCAACGCTTGCGTTTGGTTCTGTAGCGGCATTCGACTGTTGCTCGCCTTTCGCTGTACACCCTATTGTACCTACCAGAAGGATACTTATAAGCAACACGGATCCAAATTTTCGCAGTTTCATAGAATGACCTCCACTCTATTGTCATACCTTTTTCTCATTAGACGTTATTTGGAAAGTGAAAGTTGCAATTATAATAAAAGTGGTCAGGCACTTGCCTGACCACTCACGCTATTTTCTCCATATATAATCACATAATTAAGTAAGTAACAGGAATTAAAACAACGACTGCATTAAGTATAATCCCTGCTATAGCAATCTTACGTTTCGATAAGCGATAAGCAGTGATTCCTAGTATGATTCCCACTGCACAGATTAATAGAGGTAAGATAACCGGGAAGAACTGTTTTTGTATTGTCTGAAGTTCAATCATTCCGGATAAGAAGCTACCTGCTATTATAGCTGCAAGTCCTGCTGCAGCGATCGATACAATTGAAATAAAGGTACTACTGCCATTGATTGCTGGGGATGTTTTTGTCATATCTTTCTCTCCTTTGGTTTACGCTCACTGTCTGTAAACCGTTTTTACCCTAACTGACGCAAACATAACCCAATTAATGTGTTTCTTACGAGAGGAGCTGTTCCTCTAGAGCCACAGCTTCTGCCTTCAATCTCTCTTCTTCTTTCAATAAATGAAACAGCCCTCTTATAACAAGCTCATCAGGCTTTGACTTTCTTGATTCTTCAGAGATGCGATTGGTCACTTCAAGGAAATACTGCTCCTGATCAAGGGTATGGATTTGTTCATACACAGCTTTCCAAGCTTTCTCTCTCTTCTCGAAAGAAGTGAAAGCCCCTTCTCGATCCATACCAACCGAGAATGGTTGCATCATCTCGTCATCAAGCAATGGCTTACTACTCCCAGAGAAATAATCATTCGCCAGAATCTCAATTTGTCGCACGATGTGGTTCCCCAGGTCCTTAGGTGCCAGTTCGCTTTCTGAAGAGATCATTAGTCCTGTATACGACGTATAGATTGACTGTATCATCCACATTAAATCCCATTTATACGGGGAGATCTCCTCTCCATATAACTCAATTAGATTCCGCTCAAGCCAACTGAACAACCTTCCCCTCATACGATGACCCATGCTCTCTAGCTTCTCACTACTTTGCGCCGTTTCCCCTCGCATTTGCATCTTCATATACGATTTGTATTCAAGAATCCCTTCAAACTGGACCTGAAATTGTTTAGCGAATCGTTCATAAGGTGGAAGGTTGCCGTCCAATCCAACGACAAATGCGCGTTCGAATACGAGCTGCTGGTAATGCTCATAAATCGATATAATCAAGTCTTCCTTCGATGGAAAAAATGAATAAAGTGATCCTTTCGAGATCCCAACGCTATCGGCAATTTGCTGCATGGATGTATGTGTATAGCCCTTCGCTCCTATTAGCTCAACGGCCGCTTCAAGAATTGCTTTTCTTTTATCCAATGTATTCACCTCGATGTTCTCAATCAATTCATGCCTTGAATCAAATCATACTCCTTCTTTTCTTAAAGAGCGAATTTCCGATAGATACGATTACAATGTTCATCATGTATTCCTTTGAAGTCACTCTCAGAAACATACTCATTTCTTGACATCCACTATTATCTAGGTAAAATGACTAATGAGTCAAGAAGATCAGAAGTTTATATTTCAACACATAGAGGGTATAAACGAATACACACTGACCGACCAGTCGTAAACTAGTAGAGGAGGCCCTTTAATGCTTAAGTGGATTCTGCAACGATCCAAGCTATTTATCATATTCATCCTATTATTTGTCATTGTTGGGGTATTTACATTCATCCAACTCCCGCAACGTGAAATTCCTGAAACGACCGTTAATATTGGAACAGTTAACACCGTCTATCCAGGTGCTACTGTCGATACAGTCGAGCGCTCGATTACAAACCCAATTGAATCCTCACTTAGTTCAATTGATGGTATCGCAGAAGTTACTTCTTCATCTGCAGCTGGTTTTTCTACAATTGTTGTAGAAGTAGCCGATGGTGAAAGTAAGAAAGAGGTATTTAGTGACGTACGTCAAGCTGTATCAGATGCTTCAACATCCTTCCCGGATGACGCTTTTGAACCAGAAGTGAACGAATCAACGGCCAAAATGCCGATTGTTTCTTATCACCTTACTAGCGACAACCGAGATAATCTCCTTTCCATGCAGGAAGAGTTAAACCGCTGGAAAGACGAAGTCGAAGAACTATCTGGTGTATCAGGCGTTACGATTAAAGGATTACCTGAAGAACAAATTCTAATTGAATTGAAACAAGACGAATTAAAAGAGTCCGGACTGAATGTCATCGATGTTCAGAACGCCATTAATAACGAGTATTATCCAACTCCGCTTGGCAAACAGGAAATGGATGATGAACTTGTCCAGCTTTCTGTTGAGAACTATGATTCACTTGACCAAATGGAAGAGCTTTTCATCGGAAAGAACCCTGCAGGCGACTCCATCTTTCTAAAAGATATCGCGAGTGTAGAAGTGAGTCCAAAAGTATTAACAGACATCATCACATATGAAGGAAAACCTTCCATCTCGTTCACTGCTTACGTGAAACCTGGTGAAGACATTCCAACTGTGGATGAACGAGTTAGCGAAAAAATGGACGAGCTAGCTGAAGGATTACCTTCTGAAATTGAGTTAGAGCCCTATTACTCACAAGCATCGATCGTAAACGATATTTTTGATGGGCTATTCCTATCACTTGCTATATCCGTTCTTGCGGTTATTGTGGCAACGTCATTAGGACTTTCTGGATCCGGTGCACTTGTTGTAGCGCTTGCTGTTCCGATTTCTGTCTTAATGGGATTCATTCCCCTACCGTTCGCAGAGGTTGACCTTAACCAGATTTCAGTTATCGGGTTGATCATTGCGCTCGGAATTATCGTTGATGACTCCATCGTGATCAATGACAACATTCAGCGCAGATACAAGCTTGGGGATAAAGGATTAATGGGTGCAGTAAACGGCGTAAAAGAGATTTGGGTATCAATCGTTACCTCTTCTCTTGCAATCGTTTTTACATTTCTCCCGCTCATTTTTCTATCAGGCGGAAATGGCGCCTTTATCAGAGCATTGCCAACCGTACTCATTACTACTATCATCGCATCAACACTTGTCGCGCTCATTTTCGTTCCGATCTTAAGATACTTTTTGAGCCGCAGATCGAAGAAGCCAATGTCAGATGCACCTGGCCTTCTCGGCAAGCCATTAAACAAACTTGCAGACGTCTATGCGGATAAATTACTTAAGAAATTTTCCAAGAAACCTATTCTCGTCTCCATTATTGGTCTCGTGTTCACAACCGCGATCTTCGGATTAGTTGTTTTAACACCGTTCGAATTCTTCCCTGCAGCTGATAAAGAAGAAGTAACGGTCGACATTACACTGCCAATTGGAACACCGATTGAGGAAACGCATGAAACGCTACAGGACATTGAGGAAAGACTACAAACAGATGATGGCGTATATGAAACAAGCGTCTTCACCGGAACCGGTACACCTGGACTATTTAATAGCTCACTAACAAGCACTGGTGAAAACACCGGTCAGATCGTTGCACGCGTCGATCGTGAGAACCAGACAACACAGGGACTAATTGACGACTGGACAGACAAACTTCGAAATGAGTACCCTGAAGCGGAAATTTTCATGGAAACGATCCAACAAGGTCCACCAGTTGGTGCACCTGTTACGGTAACCATTTCTGGTCCTGAAATGGACAAATTGATTGATCTGAGAGATGAATTAACATCGGAAATTGAAGACCTAGAAACGGATCTTGTCGTTGATAATGTTGGGGATTTTGCCCCATCACTCGACTACGTTCCAAACCGTGAAGCACTTGAAGAGAACGGCATTACCGTTAACCAAATTAGCCAGCAAATCCGACTTGCGACAGCAGGTATACCATTAAAAGCTTTCGATAATGGTGTCGTGAAGCGAGATATGAATCTTGTGCTTGAAGGTAGCGACGAGAAAGTGGATCTTTCAAGTCTAGAGCTTCCAGCTGCTTCTGCAGGTGGACCACCTGAACTGATTTCACTCGATGAGCTCGTTACAACCGAACGAAACGAAAAGCTTCAAACCATTCCTCACATTGATGGAGAACGCGCGATTACGCTTCGTGCATTTCCAGAGAATGAAGAGAATTACAAAGCAAACGTAACCGACATTGTTGAGAAACAGCGTGATCAGCTTGGAGCTGATTACAGCATTACACTTGGAGGAGAAAATGAAGCACAAAGTGATTTCTTCGCAGAAATTACCGTCCTCTTCATCATTGTTCTATTCCTTGTGTATCTGCTTATCGCTCTTCAATTCAACTCCCTCTCACTACCGTTCCTTGTACTCGTTGCGGTTTATCTTGCAATTGCTGGAGCGATACTCGGACTATTCGTTACGCAAACGCCGATCAGCTTCCTTGGTGTGATGGGAATGGTCTCACTCACAGGTATCGTTGTAAGGAACTCGGTTGTGTTAATTGAATTTATTGAACAAGCAGTGAAAAAAGGCATGGATGTGAAAGAAGCTGTCATCGAATCCGGACGCGTACGTTTACGCCCAATTCTTCTCACAGCGATCACGTCAATTGTTGCCTTAATTCCAGTAGCTGTAAGTGGCGATGCCCTCTTCACACCGCTAGCAGTTACGATTATATCGGGTATCCTATTCTCAGCGATTCTTACGCTTATAATGGTGCCTATGCTGTATCTCGTCTTCTATCGTTTTAGAAGAAAGAAAATGGTTCAGGAAGAAATGTAGACTGAAACACTGAAAGAGCCTGGGGGCAACTCCCCAGGCTCTTTTGAAATATTATGTAAATCCTACTTCATATTCTCCATCATCTCTTTTTGGATCTCTATTGCTTCTTCATCATCAGGTACTAAATCAAGGTAACTATTCATTTGATTTAAGGCTTTATCGTATTCTTGTTGCTCCTCATAAATAAGTGCTTTATTATAATGAATCGATGGGACAGGCACGTTTTCATTCTCGATGTCATCATAAATAGTCAATGCTTCATCAAGCTTTCCTGCACCCTGTAGATCAGCAGCCTCTCTGAACTTTGGTGTCATATACGAGTAATAGACTTCCTCTTCTAGATACACACTTCCAAAACCATAGGTGATCATAACGAGAACAAAAAGAAGAGCATGTAACCAGCTAACGCCACCACGTTTTCTAAGCATTTCAAGTCGTTCATCACGGTCTGGATAAAGATTCTTCAACTTCTTAACTTTACTTAGCGCAAAATCAAAATAAAGTTTATTCGCAAACAAGGCCAAAACAACATAAGCAGGTGCCATCGTTGAGCCGGGTAGTGTTTTCTTTAAAAACAGAATCGATAGAACATCCACAACGACGATGATACTTAGAAACACATAAGCATAGACGTTCATTTTGCGGTATGTAAACCAGAATAAACTTAAGAAAAAAGACGCCCAATTCCATGAAATAGGTGTTTTCTTTGTAGATAACTTCTCCCATTTCTTTTCGTAAACCTTATTTCTTTTACCCGCAAACGCCAACATCTCTTCTTGCGTTTCTTCATCAAGCTCAGCGAACTTGATGTCATTCTTATTTCGATTGAGCCAACTCATCATACTCCCCCAATTCGTATTTTCATCTTTTTAAGGATACGTGACTAAAAGGAGAGAGACAACCTTTCTTTTTAAAAAAACCTCTTTAATAAAACAGATAGACTCTATCGCCACAATGGGCAATAGAGTCTATCGTATATTTAACGTTTCCAATTTTTATTTGGAATAAATAGTTTAGGCTTACTCTCTAAACTTCTTGTATTTGAAGTGCAGGTATTCTTAAAAGGGTAAGGAATTGCCTGTCTGTACGGTGCCGGCTGTAACCTAGCATGTAAATCCTTAAAGTATGGTGTATCAATTTTCTCACCACTAGAGTTACGTTGACGGCTTAATTGCGCGACAGCAATACCTCCTATTTGTCTTCCCATTTCTAGCGCAGCTTTGTTATCCACTTTGAAATGAACTCCCGCATAAAGTCTAGACACGGCAGCTTCTTCAGCAAGTTGGTGAAGCCTTTTGGCCTCTCCAGGGAAGAAGTAGCTTAACATCACTTCAGCGCAACCCGCTATTGCAGAATGACCAGATATATAAGTCGGGAACCGCGGCGTACATAGAATCGGTTCAAGATCCTGATCATACTGAATTGGACGAGCGACATCCCACACATATTTGTAATACCACCCCGTAACAAATGTATCGTTAATTCCTGCTTGTACTGCCTCTAAAATTCGTGCAGCATAAGGCGGGGTTACACCATACGTATCAATCAACCTATCGATAATTGGCGTCCATTGTTTCGTTGCAACCCCTGTCCCCCAGTACTTCGCAATTTGGATTTGTTTTGGCGTAATGTTATCTAATGTTTCTTGTACAACTTTCAATTCTGCTTCCCAGTCTATATCATTCGGGTGTGGAATTCTAAAACGAATAGGACCACTAGGACTATAAAATCGATTTCCCCTTCGTTTAATATAGGTAGTAGGCCATGATCCGGCAAGGGGATTGACAGGATCGGTTGGTGGCTTCGTTTCACCGCCATATGGTACCTCTGACCATTTTAAATAACGACTCATAGCATCACCTGTTTTTTAAATTTATTGTTCTAGCTGTAGCTTTTATATTGTATGTATCTGATTAAAGATGGCGTGTACATTCGTTTACTTTTGATATAAAAGGATAACAAACTAACAAAAAAAGACGTCTCCAATAAGGAAGACGCCTTGCTTCTAGCTTACGTTTAATCTCAGACAAGTTGGTCACTATATGAATGCTTAATAGTGCCGATCTATCAGTTCATCTCAATACATTATTGTCATAGAGATCAATGTGGATTTTGTCACTACACTTAACCTCGTTTATTAATATTCAACTTCTTCGTTTTTTCATTTACATATGCATAGATAATATCTTTTATAAGCAAATCCTGCGCTTGAAGCTGGTCTATGAGCCACCCCTTCGATTTACCTAATAGCTTAAGGTTTTTCATTTGAATTTTACCATCGATTACAACCGAAATAGGTAACCCTTCATCATCAATAGAAATTTCCAAATGCTGCACAGTAACAGGCGTGTTCTCCACTTTTGGAATGATACTCACTTCTCCAATAGGCTCAAGCATGGCATAATCAATATCAGAAATTTTCGGATAGCCTTTGCTTCTTAGAATGGATAACAACTGCGCCACAGATAATCTTGATTTCTCCAAATTATCTTCAATGATTTCCCCATGTTTCACAAGAATTGTTGGCTCCCCAAGAAAAAAGTGGTTCCCCACCTGCCAGAGCGTCAACTTAGAGAAGAGGATATGAAACAGAACGAGGATCGCTAGCGCGTAAATTGTTGGCCAGAATTCGGTACTAATCAAAGGCTCTGATGCGACCGTTCCAACAATAATAATTGCCACTAAATCATACGGTGTCATCTGGATGATCGTAGACTTTCCCATTAATCTCATAATCGCAATGGTAATCAAGTAGATCGTAAGGATTTTAATAAGTAACATCATACCTTCACCCCGCACCAATTTCCCCTTACTATCTCCCTTCTTTTAACGATCTATCCTTTCTTTTGACCAACCGCAATCGAGTATGGGCGATTCTAAGCAACTGCTTTTTTTCATGATCCGGTAATGATTCTGATAATCTGGCAACAGCGACAGGAAGTAACCATGTTTCTAGCTGTTTTTGCTCAAGTGGCATAGATTTTCGGTAAAAAGAAAGATAAAGACTGCTTAGAAATTTGCGAATAACGATTTGAATGTTATAAGCGATCGGTGAAATTTCCGTGGGAAACCCACCATATTTTAATAAAAGCGTCGTTCTCGCAACATCAGCGACATGGTTTCCAACTGTCGCATCTAGCCAGTCAATTGTTCTTGGCTACTTTCCCATCATCTAGTCCAACCACTTGAGCTGTCTGTCCAACTCCAAGCACTTTACCCTCATGCAAAATAAGCACCTACTTTCAAGGAACACTCACGTTTTTGAAAAGCTCTCACCTTCTCAATAGAGTTTCTTTACAAAAACAACACGCTCTCGGTCAGGTCCATCGTAATTCGAGTGAACAGCGATACCATTTACCACGCGATTTCCACCTTCGATTTCAAATCCCATTCTGATGTGATAGGCGATTGACGCTTTGTTCACTGGCGAGGTTACGCACCTTACAATACTGCGACCATAGAGCTTAATCGTTTTGAAAAACTCATAATACAGTTGCTTTCCAATGTTCCGCCCTCGATACTTTGGATGAACACCAACAAAATGGATATACCCTTCGTGAAGATGTGTCTGTGATAAGAAACCAATAAGGAATCCGATGACCTCGCCATCCTCTTCCGCCACAAAACTCGTCGACGTAAAATGATCAAAGAACAATTTAGGTAACATATCTGCCATCTGTCTCCCATTCCACCACTCGTTAATTATGGGAGATATAACGTAATAATCAGACTGTTTCACGTTTCGAATTTGCATAGGCACCTCTTATCTGCTTAAATATTATTTCAGAATTTAAGACTCTAACTATTCATTTCTTAAAGCAGGACTTAAATACCTGGCCATTCCCGTTTTCACTTACTTAAACCCTATCAGATTCTCCAAACTCATTATGTATTTCCAATCCAATTCGTTCCATCCTTATACACCAATTTATAAAATGCAATGAAAATAATATCACCCATCCTTCTAGATACAACGTAGATGGTTAAACTCCTCTTTTTAGATGTGGGGGTCAGGTACGTACCTGACCCCCGCTTCACTAATGCACTAAAGCACATCCAAATGTTTACCTTCTTAACTAGAAAAGGAATGGTTCACTAATGATAAGGCTATGTTAGCTCTTATTGTTGATTTCTCAATTTTTGGCTCATTCGAGTGAAACCTTAGTTTCACTCGCCTTTCAGCTCTGCTGAAAGGTCGTCCTGCGGTGACCAATCGTCTGAGCAAATGAATTTGCTCGAAGCGATTGGTCACCGCAGGGCGTAAATGAGCCAAAAATCAACACTGCTTACTAACATAGCCAATTATAAAGAAATGGAGAGTGGGAACATGAAAATTAACGCTGAAAAAAACCTTGAAAACTATCGTAAAGGAATAGAACAATTAAGCGAATATCTCCCTGATGCAATTAACGAGTACAATCGTTTCACAGGTGAATCGTTTGAGGATGGAGAAATTGATCGTCCACACAAGCATTTAATGGCCTTAGCTATTAGCCTGAAAGACGGTGACGAAGCGAGCATCACCTACCATATGGACCAATGCGTAGCGATGGACTGCTCTGATCAACAAATCTACGAAACAATGGTCGTCGCTGCAGGTTATGGGGGAGGTTCCGCTATGAGCCAAGGTGTAACAGCAGGGCTAGAAATTCTGAATCAACTGCGCAATCGATAGAAAAACAGAGAGAGATTGATCAGTATGGAACTGACCAACCTCTCTCTTCTACTGTCTTCACCTGTGTTGAAGAAAACGGCATGGATTTTATCGCTTTAAAGAAGCGGGGGACAGACCCCCGCCTGACCCCCATTATGTTAACAAAACGATCTTTCCAAGCTTCCCTGACTTCTTGAAATAGCTTTGTGCTTCTCTTGCTTCTTCAAGTGGGAAGGTGCGATCGATGATTGGTTTTACTTTTCCTTCTGATACAGCCTTCATAAGACGTTCGAATTCGTCTCTTGTTCCAAGAACAGAACCAATCAGTGTAATGTGCTTAAGGTACATCGTTCTGAAATCGAGCTCCGTTTTCTGTCCACCTGCAGAGCCAGATGTACAGAAGCGTCCACCTTTTCTGAGCACTTCTAGAGAGGTATGGAAAAGCGCATCTCCAACAACATCCAATACGGCATCAATTGGACCACCGTTCGCTTCGATGATCTCTTCAGCTAGCTTATCTGATTGATAGGATAGAACGTGCGTTGCGCCCAGTTCTTTCATTTTCCCTTCAAGGGACAAATCGCCTACGATAGCGGTAACCTTTGCACCAAATACGTTTGCAGCGATTTGGACATTGAGTGAGCCTACGCCACCGTTCGCACCTGTAACCATCACGGTTTCTCCACGCTTTATGCGAGACTGCTCCACCATATGCCATGCTGTCATCCCGCTCACCGAGAACACCGCACTCTCTTCATAATTAGGAAGAGCCATCGGAAGACAAAGGTCAGCTGGCCAAACAACGTATTCCGCATAACCGCCATCGTACTCTGATCCGATAAATGACATGTCTTCCGAAATATGTTCGCTTCCTGGTTCACCGCTTGATGTAAAAGGAAATAGGACTACATCTTCTCCTTTTCGCTTCGAATCTATGTCCGCTCCCACCTCAACAATTTGTCCAGTAATATCAGAGCCAGGAATTCTAGGAAACTGTACCCCTTCTGGTCGCCACCCTGATTTACCCTCTGTTCCATACGCCCCTTCACGCATCCAAATTTCTGTATTATTAATCGCACACGCCTTCACCTGAATAAGTACTTCGCTTGCTTTCGGTTTAGGTATTTCTCTCTCTACTACCTCTAATTGTTCTAAACCACCATATCCTGATACTTGAACTGCTTTCATCATTTATGACCACCTTGTCTTTTTGTCTTGTTCCTCTTAGGAATTATTCCCGAATCTCTGAAGTTTAATGGTAAATACAGAAAGAATACTCTATTTGTGACTTCTCGAATAAAGAAAAAAAGGGCAGAACAGTTCTACTCCATTGTTTTTCTTATTCAACTACCTTCAATCCTAACAGCTTCGCAAATCCAATCGCCTGTTCAGGAGAAACGCTACACCCTTCAAGGCTCTCGAAATCGACATGAAGACGATCAAAAGTACAAGTACTAATATCCACACCACTAAGCGAGGTTTCAGCAAAGTTGACATCATTCAGGTCACAATCTGAAAAGACAACCTTTGTAAACTTACTATGATGGTAATTCGCACCTTGTAACGATGTATGATCAAATCGCACTTGCTTGAGACGTCCATCCGTAAAGTGACTTAAGTTTCCCATGCAACTAGTAAACGATACATTCCCCAACGTAGCTTCTGAGAAATCGGCCCCCATAAGTTTGCAATCTTTAAACGCCACACGGTGAATAAGACCTTCTTGAAAACTCACATTGGAGAGATTGCAATTATCAAAAATCACATCCACCATATCAATTCGAGGAAACGCAGCATTCGTAAACGTTGCATTTCTAAAAACGACTTTCGATAAAATAACCTGGTCAAGCTCCTCACCATCTAACTGTTCACCGGTGATCATGCAATTCATTAACTGCAAATCCTCATCACGGTATATATCACGAAACGATCCCTCTCCTAAAACGGGCGGGATTTTCGGTTGCTCTAGCTTTATTTTTGTAGCCATACAAACACCTTCCATAACTTTCATTTGGATACTTAAAAAGATACCATATTCAAGTTTAGTGAGTAAGACTGTTTATTCTAATTAAATTGTGTCACTCTCCAAAAGAATAATCGCTTCTTCAACTAAATGAAGGATATCCGCGATTTTCCGAATATATCCGCGAAAATCCTGATATATCCGCGATATTTTCGTTTTATCCGCGATTTCACCTCTTTTATCCGCGAAAACAATAAACCACGCTCTCTTTCACTCAGAGCGTGGTTTTCCAACTTTGCTATTCTCTAATTGAAGCAGTCACAGTAGACGCTTTGGAAATCGAGACGAGGTAATCTCCATCTCCAACCGCTAACGAGGCAGACTGACTTGGTTCAAGTGCAACTGCTTCATCACCATCAGTACTGCTAACAGTGTTATCACCAGATGAATTTTCCGAATACTCCCATTCAGATTCTTCACCATTTATATACTCAACATGTTCTAAATTGACAGTCAGGTTGTCGTCTCTCGAGAGATTGACCGAGACTTCTGAAGCATTCGAGACATCCCACGAGCTAACAAGTGTTCTTGGTTTAAGCGTTAAACCACCGTAAGCACTAATGACTTCAAGTTCAGTCGTTGACGGAACAACGAGTGTGGCCTGCATCGTGCTTTGACGTGTTACCAAGCCTTGTCGTTCAGGCAAGTCCTGAAACGTGACATAGAGTGTATCACCCTTCACTTTTGTAAAAAGATACTCTTCAAAGTTGTCTAGAAGAGGCTCACCGTTTATCTCCTGAGCACGATACGTTCCAAAAACACTCACTTCTTTTTCAGGGGAACTTTCGATCGTAACTGGCTGATTCCCTGCATCAACGAAGATTCTCTTAATCCCTTCTCCAACATCCTGATTATACGCTGGGAGACTGGTCGTTTTCACTTCACCATCCAGATATGAACTTACATGATCAAGGAATCCGGATGCTTGAAAGACAGTAAACCCTATCCCAATCGTCCCTATCATTCCCACAAAGAAAATACTAAGAAAATCGAATGTTAAATATGGTTTTTCCGCATGAGATTGCAAAAAGTAAAGAAGCGTTTCGATCCCTAGCACGATAAGCAACACTGGCCACCAGCTAATTAAGACGTATGCAGTGTCCCATTTAAAAACTTGGGATAGCAATAATATAACGCCAAGAAACAAAAGGCTTACTCCCATTGAAATCGTTCCTACTCTCCATGTTCTCATGACGCTATTCCTCCCCCATACTCGTTTTCTTTTTACTTCCACCAAGAAGCTTAACGCCACCGATAATTAGTAGAGCACAAACAATTCCCGTTTGCATGTATTGACCGAGGTTGTACAGATTCACTTGAAAATAGTTATCCACATACGGTGCCAAAGCCGGTAAGATAATATTCGTAATCGGGTAATAGACCCCGATGAAAATCAGTGCAATGCCAATCCACTTCTGGTGATTCACGAAATAGGAGACAATCGGTTCATCTTCCATCGGTTCTCTGTTATGACGGGTTGCGCGCTGCAAGCCATCGAAGAAGCTAAAGAACCAGATAATCGGAACAAGAAATAGAAAGATACCTAGTCGGAGGGCATCCAGTATGTAGATCGAGAATAGAAACGCCGCCATTAATTGCACACCTCTGCGCTGGTATCCGAGATACAAATGCCCTGCTCCAGGAAACATGGATAACAGTGTTGCAAGCACAACGCTTTTTTTGCCACCTTGATGGTGATCTTCAAAATCTTCTAGAATCGAGCGATCTTGTAAATCTTCTCCCGCTTCTTTCTTGTTCAGCAACTGCATCGTATCAAAGAAATTGTAAACCCAGATGACCGGGAGAATAATAAGAAATACAACAAATCCCCCGGTGCCTGTAATGAAGGTGACGAATAGAATCATCGCTGCGACACCAAGAAAGGATGCTAGAAATGTTACGCCACGGTTCATTAATCCAAGTTGGAAATGACCGAGCCCCGGCACCATCGATAGAATAATTGTGTAGAAGCGTTCCGAGCTTAAAGGCTCACCTTGATTCTCGGTCCGTTGCACACTTTTAGATGCGATCAACGCTGTGTGGATAATGCTTACACCATACAGCAAAAGTCCAGCTCCAATTGATAGAATGAAAGCTTCTGGCATCCATAACGCTTGATTCAATGCATATCCAAAGGGAATTGATCCAATAATGGCAAGAGAGAACAATACTCCTCTTCCGACTTTACCTAAATACATCAATCCCACTCCCGGAAGAAACGCTAGCAAAAATGCAATAATTGGGTTTTTATTTTTCACCATATTCTCTTACCTCCTCTATTTCTTTTGTTCAACTCGATCAAGTAAGCTCGTCGTTTTATTAAGTACGTCTTCTGTAAATGAAGAACGCTGGTTCTGTTCTAATTCTTTCGGTACGGTTGTAAGCTGCGAGAAAACGCCTGTCGTCATGAGAAGGAATGTCATCGCAGCAGCTAATACATAGTGAAATGCTCGATTCTCATACCACTTCTTTTTAATTGGAATAGCTTCGACAGGTTCAAACGGAATTTGTATCATAAGGTCATCGGTATAGAGTGAAGGATTTTCAATCTTAGGTAGCTCATCTTCTATACACTCAATCGCTTTCATATAAAGAGTAAGACAGTGCTCGCAATGATCGAGATGGTTCTCGTATTCTGTTTGTTTCCCAAAATCTAGCTCATCTCGTGCATATCGCATCCACTCTTCCAACGTGTAATGATTCATAGAAAATCCTCCTCCTTCCAATGCTTTCGAATCCAAGATCTTGCGCGGTATAACTTCGTCTCAATGGTTTTCACCTGGACGTTATGTTCTTCTGCTAACTGTTGGTACGTTTTTTCTTTTATGTAGTACCCTTCAATCACGTCGCGATAGGCAGCCGGGGCCTGTTCAAGACATTTTAAGACGAGCTGCTTTTGCTCCTTTAAGAGGACGCTTCGTTCAACGAGGTGACTGCTCCTGGAGTCAGTGTCTATGCTGATCGCAAACTCATCAACAAGCTCCTCACTTCGTCTTGCTTTCTTTCTTTTACAATCAATCGCGTGACGAACCGCAATTCGAGAGATCCACGTTTTGAACCCCTGCCCCTCATAGCTGGGGAGAGAGGTATAGATTTTAATCCATACTTCCTGAGACGCATCCTCAGCATCCTTCTGGTTACGAAGCACTCCGTAAATGCTTTTAAATACATAGTCTTTATACATTTCAATCAGCAGACGAAAAGCATGTTCATTGCCATTCTTCGCTCGATGAATCAATGACTCTTCCAACCTCTCCCCCCTTTCATGCGACGTTACCTATATAGACGAACAAAACGAATAAACCCCTACACTTTTTCTCAAATTAAATTTATTTTTTCGTTTACTTAACAACCATTAATCTACCATTTTTATTTTACACATAAAAAAGGGGGACAGGTACGTACCTGTCCCCCAACACATTAAACCACTAAAGACTATTTTCACTACTTGTCCTCACCCCTTTTATTCTATTGCATATTCTATTAATGAGGGTGATCCAATTCCTCTTAACTTAAGAAACAGGAGTGATAACTATGTCTGGATACAATAACGGCTTTGCTCTAATTGTTGTGTTGTTTGTTCTATTAATTATCGTTGGCGTTACTTTCGTAAACTGAGAATTTCAATGAACAATGAAAGGGGGTCAGGTACGTACCTGACCCCCTTCAAAAGTCCTACGAACAAAAACACCCCTTTTCAAAGAAGGGGTGTGCTTTTTAAGTAATTCTTCCATTTATGATGTTCTTCACAGCTTGCCCACTTTCTAAGTTTGGTGAAACATATACACACATACCAATAAAGTGCAAAAGCATGAACAGGTTACCTATTTGAAAAGGGACAATGATACATAGATGAAACCCACATTGGATTCAAGTGAAACGCAATGAAAACCAGTGTCCCTCCATACTTTAGAACAAGCACTTCTAGAAACCAGATAAGAGGTTCAGTAAGAATGCTCCTTCTACTTGTTGCTATCTTAACCGTGAGTATTTCTTTCTTCTTCTACGCTTTGCATCTCTAATTTCATTCTCCACCCAAGAAGTGTAGCTCTGTTTATTATGTTTCGATTGGTCTTCTTTCTCAAACAGACTTTTGCAAGGCTTTGATTTATTGTCTCGTGCAGAATAGCGAATGAATTTATCTTTCCCACCTGAGTAGTGATCGTACTCCTCATCATCCTCATCTTCACGTTTATTCTTCGGTTCTTCATGATGATCGCAGCCACACCCCTGTTCATGCAGTGGTTCGTCATGATCTTCGCAGCCACATTCTTGTTCATGCTTAGGTCCCTTGTGATCCTCATGCTGGTGATCATGACAATCGCACTCACACTCATGATTATGACGATGGTTAGGATGGTGATGCTCTTCATTTTTTTCACGACGGTAGTGAAAGTGTTCTTCATGCTTTTCAATATGGAATTTCCCTGGAAACTCAATAGCACAAATCACAACAGAAACATAGAACGATCTGCAATTATGCTCCGTTAGGTGAATATCCTCTACTGCTATAAAAAAGTCTGCACAATCCGTTTCTGCTTCTATCACGATACAAAACGGGATCGAAAAATGAGCGGTGTGAACTGATTGACACGGTGTATTTGCTTCATACATGATTTTAATGTTTTTCACTGCATGGATAACCCATTTGCATCCCGAACGTTTTTTGATTAATTTAATATCCTTTTTATGAATCGTTACAAAGATGTCCAGTACCTCTTCTAAGTCTGGCTTAGCACAAGGGATGTTCAATAGATCTGTTTCGCAAATCGTTACAACGTCACATCTCGATGTTACTTCTGGATACATATGGTTTGGCGTTACCCCATGAATATTGTAAAACCAATCATTCATTCTTTTATCCCCCCTCTAGCTAACCAATTATCTACTATGCTAGTAACACTGTATGCAGAGACTAATTACCAGTGATTACAATAACGTTCGCTCATAACTGCATTTCGTATAGTGACATGGCTCATAGTCGTAGCAGCAACACTTCACTTTACATACGCGAACGCATTCGCACCTATAGCAAGATCGACAACAGCATTTCTTCTCATAATGTTTCTCGTAGGAACAACAGTTCCGTTTATAGTATGTTGTACAACATTTTTTCTTATAGGAGAAGCACGATTTCGACTTGTGACATCTACTACACATAAAGAACACCTCCCTTTGAATTAGAATATGAATAGTTGAAATGGGAAGTGTGGACACCTTAAACATTTTCAATAAACAAGTATATTCGTCTATTCACTCTTGTCTCTATTGCCATAGTCTATTGTAAGAAAAGGAGGTATATCATGACAGGCTATAGGAATTTTAATGACCGTCCACGTAAAAAGCGGTCAATTTATGAAGAATCTCATAACTCACAACAGTCCTCTTATTATGCGTCTCAAGGGCCTAAAGGAGATCCAGGACCAAGAGGTGATAGTGGATGCTACGGACCTCCTGGAGCACCAGGATACCCTGGTTATCCTGGACCAAGAGGTGACGCAGGATCTCAAGGGCCAAAAGGGGACGGCGGATCAATGGGGCCAGGAGGACCAATGGGTTATCCAGGATACCCCGGCCCGCAGGGGCATTCAGGACCAATGGGTGTTCAGGGTCCAAAAGGTGATCAAGGACCTCTAGGACCAAGTGGACCACAAGGGCCAAAAGGTGACAGTGGATGTATGGGCCCTCCAGGACCACAAGGGCTTCAAGGACCAGTAGGGCCTAAAGGAGATAAAGGGGATCAGGGACCTGCTGGGTGTGCTGGACCTGCTGGACCAGCCGGACCTCAAGGAATTCCGGGACCACCAGGACCTCCAGGGTGCTGCGAATGTAAAGGTTCCGGTGGATGTAACGATTGTTGCTGTCCAGTTCCAGGACCACCGGGACCTCAAGGACCTGCGGGGCCAGAAGGACCCACGGGACCACAGGGACCACAGGGACTTCCAGGAATCAGCTGTCCACGTTGCGATTTAATTAAAAATGGCGGATTTGAACCTAGAATTTCAAGTGATTGGACGGTTCAGTGTCTAGTTGAAAACTCTAAAGATACTACTCAATTTGATCCTGCCAGCAACCTTTTTTACATGGCACACTCTGGTAAAAACTCAGCTTGCCTAAGACCTACTTTTAATGGAATTGAATGGGAGAAGGCTGTACTTGCTCAAGTAGTAACTATCAATCCTGCTTGCTTCTATGAATTAAACTTCTGGGGAGCTAGATTCGATCGCCTTAACGGTAATGTTACTCCCCCTAGTTTAACGACAACTGCATATGTTTTCTGGGGAGATAGAACAGCGGATGTCCAGGATATTTGTGGAATGGACCTAAGTGGTGCGGCAATGAAAATATGTAACCCACCAGGGGTACCTAATCAAATTGAGACAGCACCTCTAGTCGATGGAGAACCAGAAGTAATTACGAATTATGACTTTGAATCCTATCGTGCAGTACAGAGCTGTGATTCTCCAGTACCTGCAGGCACCACACAAGCAACGATCGTTTTTGTTGCCGAAGAAACAAACCCATCCCCAGATGCAACGATCGGCGGCGTTTGGTATATCGATGATGTTATTTTCGCATAAAAAAAAGGAGGTTAAAAAGTGAGTTATTTTGAACAAGAAGACATTATGGTAAGTGGGCTATGTGACGTAGACGCTTTTGACTTAACTGGCCCAGGAAAATACTGGACACAACTATCAGTCCAGGAAACTCTTATTCTGCCAGAACAAAAATATGATATCGAACAGCTTAACTCAATCAATATTGCAGTAAGAATCGTACGCCAAAAAGTAATTGAAACTCCTAACTCAGATGGTGTACCAAATCAAGAAGGTAAGCTTGTAACTGGTAGAAAATTAATTGTTGAAGGTGAACTGTGCCAGACGATTTCTTATACGGCTGATGTTGATGAGCAGTCTGTTCACTCAGCTCAATTTGCAGTACCATTCTCAGCGTTTATTGTTATCGGGGAAGATACACCTTTAACACAAAACTTTCAAGTGAACAGTTGTGTGGAGGATGTTTTTGTGGAGGATTTCACAGATCGTACTATTTTCAAAAATGTAACCTTACTGCTTCAAGCGGTAGAAGCTCCGGCAGTTGGATGTCCGGAAGACCAACATTGATTAGGAGAGTGAAATGATGAAAGCCAACTTAGGTCAAGTGAATTGTACCGTTACTGGAAATTATGTAGAATCGCCACACTCTTCTTGTGATGATCAGCCATTAATCATTACAACTGGAGAATGCTCAAGCGCCAAAAAAGCAGCACTATTAGCAGATGGAAATGACACATGGACGCAAATTTTCGTTCCAGAAGTATTGTGTGTACCGCCTCAAAAGCCAGACATTGAAGAACTAATGTCCGTAAATGCACGTGTTAAAATCATTTCTCAGCGCGTTATTCGTACGCCTTATTATGAATCAGCTCCCGATACTGTCGTACCTATCGAAAACGAAGAGGGAACATTTTTAACAGGACGCAAACTAGTCGTAGAAGGGATTCTTCGTCAAAAAGTGATCTACACCGCATGCACAGAAGATCAATCTGTCCATAGCGCTCACTTCGACGTTCCATTCTCTGCATTCATTATTCTGCCTGTTGGTACACCGCTCACAACACAATATAAAATTGATACGTGTATTGAAGATATCTTCATTAGCCGTACGACGGAGCGACAAATCTTTAAAAACGTTACACTCTTTATTAAAGCGACACCACTTGTATGTCCACCACAAGGAGGAGGTCAATAATGAGCTGCGGTTGCAATAACCATACACGCTGTTCCTGCCAGCCAAACGGCTGCCCGAGTGCTATTCAAATTGTAGGATTGTGTGATCCATCAACAATTACATTTGAAGGACTAGATACAGACGATCGTAACTGGACTGAAGTCTCAATACCTGAAGTACTTCACATTCCACCTCAAAAACCAGACATCGAAACAATTGACAAAGTATTTGTTCAAGTAAAAATTCTTTCGAAACGCGTCATTCGAACTCCAATAAGTACTGAAGAGAATGCAGAAGGAACAAAACTAACAGGATGGAAGCTTGTAATAGAAGGCGTCATTAAACAAAAAGTCGTCTATACAGCTTGGAATGCTGTTCAATCTGTCCATTCCGCTCACTTTACAGTGCCATTCTCAGCTTTTATCATCCTACCAGCAAATACAACAGAAGAAGATCGCTTCTGCGTAGAGACTTGTGTAGAAGACGTTTTTGTAAAAGCGATTAACGATCGAGAAATCTTTAAGAACGTTACGCTATTCCTAAGAGCAACAAAAGAACCACCTTTTTGCCCGTAGGACACAACAGCTCCATAATTCACAAAGAAGAAACACGATAAAGTATCTTGTTTCTTCTTACATAGATGAGGCTGGGACATAAGTAAATAACCATGAGAAAGACCCGAACAATTCATTTGAATCAGATCGGGTCTTTCGTAATTTACAGATAGGAAACAACCGCTTCGCCAACATACTTCGCTTTCCGCGGGCACGGCCTCAGTCGGAGTCTACGTATGTTGGCTACGCTAAGGTCATACTCTTACCATTCAAAATTCGCGATTTCCTTCATGTATTTTAGTTTTGTCCCAGCCTCATCACTTATTTCTTCTAGATCAATTAATTTCTACATCCATTTTTAGAATGAAATTAACTCTCATATCATTAAGGAGATGAATAGTTTCTTACCTCTGTACTCGACGAAAAAAAGGCCTACACTTGTAGACCTCTAAAAGAAAATAGCTTGTCTTATATGAACCTACTATAAGGGCAGACGAATGCGTTCCTACAAACAAGACTATTTTCATGAACATGAAAGGTGCTAACCTTAATAATCCTTACAACATTTACATTTCTTTACCTCACAGCAACAATACTCAACTTTGTAAACTGGCTTGCAAACATACTTCTTGCAACAACAATGAGAGTAACAATGATGTTTGTTTTTATATGAATGGTCATAATCTTCTTCATACTTATGACACTTAGAATAGCCCTCATGTTTGTGAGAATAACTCTTTTTGCATTTACTACACAAATCAACCACCTCCCTTAACAATAGTTTATGACTATTGAAAAGAACGGTGTGGATGAAGAGCAGTGTTTTGCAAAAATAGTTAAATTATCCATCATGTGGTAAAAGGGGTCAGCCACGCACCTGACCCCTTTTACTCCGTTTCGTATTTATAATTACTCATTCGCCTTATGAATAGCTGTCTTTATTCTACCTATCACTATAAATGAAAGAACGCCAATAACCGCCACATAACTCTCGATCACCCAAATGTTCGTAAAATGACCGGTTTGAAAAAAGACCAGAGGAAAGTCAATCGCTGCATGAATAAGAACAGCATAAAGGACATAAATGAATTTACCCTTTATTGCAGCATAAAGCCCCCATAGACTGAATGCAATTTGCATAAACACTGCGAAGAAACGTTCTACAGCTCCCAATAAATAAAAGCTAATTCCCTGATTCAAGATTGTCTCTTTCAATGTAGCTATCTCATCTGCTGCCAGCTGTACTCCCAAGTTTACTTCAAACGTCCCTGCATTAATCATATAAGCAAACAGGATATTCGGAAGTCCAACAGTTAACATGAGCACAATCGCTTCAATTCCTCCCCATCCAATACCAAACGAAAGACCATCTTTGTACTCACGGTACTTCTTCAGAAGCCAGATAAAGAGAAGAAACCTGCCAACCTCTTCAAATATACCTGCTGCCATTCCGCCGTACAATCCGAATAGCCATGGATAATTCGCATAGTTTGGGAAGTTCAGAACGACGACAACGTGCAGTGTTTTTTCAAGCACTTGAGTGATAACGATAAAACCAATGCTGCCGACGATTAGAGGTTTAACAGAAATCCCCGTTTTTTTCTTATAGAACAGGATTAACCCAACAAACAGTGCAAACGAAAAAACAACAGGTACAAACATTGAAATGATTATCGATTGGCTAACGATCATAATCCTCTCCTTATCAAAGGGTAAGGGAGTGAGATCAGGTACCCCACTCCCTTAACCTCCTATTCCATTAACATCCGTAACGCCATCTTCACATTTATCATCGTCTTTACTGACGAAATATCAATCCCTGTCTGAACAGCTTTCTGAGCTAATTCAGGTCTGAATCCGGTATAAATTAACGTAATTCCAAGCAAGCTCACGATTGCATTAATTTTGAAAAGAAACTGTGCTACCACTTCGTCGAAATTGTAGATTCCTGAAACATCAATAATCAAATGAGTTAGTTTCCGCCCCTGAATTTTCTTTGGTAGACTATCAAGCACTTGCTCGCTTCGACATTGATCCATCATTCCAACGAGTGGTAGAACTGCTATGCCATCTAAGACAGGTACAAGTGGAATTGATACTTCATCAACGACCTGCCTTAGCTTACGTTGCGCTTCTTTTCGCGGCGTAATATCCCGAACAATTGACTGTATCGCTTTTGTTTTACCGAAATAAACAGGATGACAGTACAACTCTACCTCAACAAGCGTTCCATCCAGCCGATAGATTGTCGTTTCAATAAGCTCCCCGATGATATTCTCTTCCTCGTTTTTCCTTATTCGTTCAACGATAAAATCTTTGTATTCATTGGTAAAAAGATCAACGATATTAGCCCCAATAATGTTCTCTTTCGTTGCTCTTAGAAAATCCGCACCCGCCTGATTTATATAAAGTACCTTCTGATTGGAATGTATAACGGTTGTTTCAAACGAATATTCGACAATTTGCTGATACATCGCTTCTTGTTGAATGACGGATACTTGTTTATCCCCCTTAAGCTGTTCCACTACACCACTCCCCCTTCTCATTGTTAGTCTTAATTGATGGTGTACAACTCACCGGTCATAAGCAAAGGTTTGAACGAAAATCATACATATTTACCAGAACAAGCAACATTACCTTAAAATTCTACAAAAAAGGGTTAATTCCTTTTTACTATTTATCTTTAAGGGGTCAGGTACGTGCCTGACCCCCGCTACTTTAAAGCATTAAAGAAAGTTATGGTTTATAAGATTGTCTAGCTCTACAACCGAAAAGATGATTGTGGAATCATGGTTTGTTTGAAATACTTGGTATTATCTAAGATTTATAGCATGTTGAATTTCACTTTTACTAACGGAGGTTATCACTAATGATTGAAGCAGCACAGAATTACTGGGATCACTACTGGAAGGATCGAGAAAAGCCTCAATCTGTCACAGCCTGGCAATTCGGGGACGATGCAGATCAGCTCGCTAATCTAGTAATGAGAGGAATCAAAACAGCTACATGCTCAGCGCACATCTTTTACGAATTTGATGAAGAGCCTTTACCAACAACAAACGACTATAGCATTATCCTCAATAGTCAAAACGAGCCGGTAGCAATCATTAAGACAGTTGAAGTTTCAATCGTTCCCATGAATGAAGTATCAGAGGAATTTGCAGCGGCTGAAGGTGAAGGTGACCTAAGTTATGAGTACTGGTGGAATGTCCATGAAGCGTTCTTCACAGCCGAATTAAAGGAAGTTGAAAGGGAATTTTCGGAAGATATGTTAGTGGTGTGTGAACGGTTTGAATTGATTGATGTTAAATAAAGTTGCTCACAAAAAAAGGGGTCAGGTACGTGCCTGACCCCCTCCACTCAACCAAACTTCCTCCGATAATGCCCTAACGCAAGTAGTGGCCAGATATACCGATAACTATGGTAATGAATGTAGAGGCCTCCTGCCATGCCCTGTCCTTTTGGATAAGCAGTCGTCCAGTCGTCTCTTTGGCCGTTTTCTAATAAGAAGTGAATGCCTCTTTCGATTTCCTGTGAGCGTTCATCCGTGCATGCAATGAGAGCGTCCACTGCCCAGGCTGTGTGCGTCAGCGTACTTACGCCAAGAGGCACATATTTCCGCTCAATGTCACTTTTGCAGGACTCTCCCCATCCACCGTCTTTATTTTGAATCTCCTTCAACCAGCGTACCGCTTTCTCAACCGTCGCCTGCTCCATCGATCGAACAGATCTTAGCCCTGTCAACGCAGACCACGTCCCATAGATATAGCAAATCCCCCAGCGTCCATACCAGGACCCATCCTCTTTCTGATGGTTCACTAACCAGTTAACCCCAGCCCTCACACTTGGATGGGTTTTATTTAATTTCGTGAACGTTCCTAAGAATTCAAGGGTACGCCCTGTTAGATCTGCGCCTGATGGATCGAGCAACAAATATTCTGCGCCCTGAAGTGGCAGTGCGCTTAACAATTTATTATCGATGCCTCTCTCAAAAGCTGACCACCCACCGTCGCTGTTCTGCATCGACATCATCCATGTACTCCCACGATCCCACGCACCCCTATACTCAGAATTTCTTTTCGCGAAATGCTTAATCGCTCTTAGGGCAGCTGTGGTGTCATCAACATCCGGGTTGATTGTGTTGATGTTCGAAAATCCCCATCCACCTGGGAGAGTATCAGGATTATGCACTGCCCAGTCGCCGTATAAAAGCTGCTGCTTCAAAAGCAAGTAGTGATTCGCTTTTTGAACCGTTTCTGATTTAGGAAGAACACCAGCCGCTTGCATCGCATAACTAATTAGCGCTGTATTCCATACATTTGCCGTCGTATATTGCATATGTGTTAGCCCATCGATTTTAACCTGCATCGACTGAATGCCTTGAATTGCCTTTGTAATAACAGGATGACTTTTTGAATAGCCAAGCGCCATCAGTGCAAAGATCATTAAGAAGGTCGAACTGAAATAACTCAGGAATGTTCCATCAGGTTCAATGCGATCAAGCATGTATTGCTCTGCTCTTTTTAAAGCAAGCGGTTTGTCATACCTCGGCTTCCTGAGAAAGGTTGTCGCATTTCCATCCTCAGTTTCACGTGAAAATCGTTCAACAGTAAGATCAGATAAATCTGGTCCTCCAGTGTTTTTTAGACTGTATTTCTTGTCTGCCAGAATTAAGATCGGAATGAGATTTGAGCGACCGAACACAGAAATATCAAACATGTTTAGCGGTGTGGTTAAAGGCTGTACCATAAGTTCAAGTGTAAATGGATAGTCGTTCGGCCACGGGATTTGACCTGTAATCGCTAGCAATATCTTCGAAAACATCCCCGCGTTTGCAAGGCCTCCCTTTGAGAGAAGATACCTCTTTACAATCCTCATATCAGGATCATTAGTTGATTTATAACCAGAAGAAAGAAGTGCGTAGTATGCATCCAGCGTCACATTGAAATTCGCTTCCTCTTCATCAGGAAATAGCTTCCACAGGCCATCCGAACCGCGTTTACTTAGAATTCGTTCAACAAGAGAACGAATTAACTCCTCGTTATGAATTTTCATCACTCTTAGCAAAATGACCATATATGCATCCGTTGTAACTCCCGTCTCAAACGGATAGTCCCAGTCCCCACCAGGCAATTGATCCTTCTTTAACCTTCGCACGATTCGGTTGATTTCTGATTCTACCTTTGCCCTCACTTCAATCAACCCTTTCCGCAGATATTCTTTTTCCTTATACCTATTCTTATAGGACGGGAACCATTCAAGAAAGGGGAGTGGGTCAGGCACGTGCCTGACCCACTCCCCCTTTAAAAAAGAGCTGACCCATTGGATCAGCTCTTTTCACTTCTATTCGCTAAACACTGCATTCGATAGCAGTCGGAACAAGTAATCCGTATGATCTCGGAATCCTGCTTCAATTCCAATTAACGTAATATCATGATCGCGCTCTTTCACAATGACAGGTTGCCCTTCTGCCGCATCACGATCCTCCCAGTGGCCTGCGACAAAGAAATCACCGGTATCGAATGATGCATGAATATCAGTATTTTCAACATTCGAATACCAAACTGGCTGATACACGAAGCCATAATCATTTGCTCCATACCCTGATGTTAAAGAGTGATTACCATAATCCACTTTCACAATTCCGTTACTGTTTGAGTAGCCTTTGTTAACCGTCACATCTGTTAATCCAAGCTTTTTCGTCGCATCAGAAGCGCCAGCTCCGATTGCAATGTATTTTCCTCCGTCTTCAACATAAGACTCAATCTGTTGCTTGAACGCTTGATATTGGCTTTCGTCATCCAAACCAAACGGGGCATTAGCTTCAATATTAGAGTATGAAATTAAACGAGACGTACCGCTATAGAAGAAGACATCCGTATCGCCAAGACCATGCTCTGCAAGCTCACGTGGAGTGATTTCATTCACATCAAACCCTAATCGTTCAAGTGATAGACGTGTTCCAGCATGCGACTGCGCTTTATAGATTCCACCATCTTTTAGTATCGTTACTTTCTTCGAGGTAAGGTTCTTTCCTCCCGCTTGAGTACCATTCACAACCTTAACTCCAGATTCTTTCACAAGCTTTTTCAAGTCAGGAGTTGGGTCTGCATTAATATGAAACTTTCCATCTTGGCCCCATTTTACGTCAAACCCATTCTGGATTAACTTGTTCACAAGATTCACAGCTTGCACGGATGAGTTTTCAATAACATAAGGACCAGAGTCAACTAGTTCTCCATCTGTAGAGACTTTTTTCACATCTGACGTTTTCACATCAAAGGAACGTTTTGCATCAACTTCAGTCGCTTCAAATCCCCAAAGCTCAGGAAGGTTCCACGCAGAAATATCGTACATGGCCGGAGTAATGTCCGTTATATCTTCTCCGTCCCATAGCATCGTATTCGCAAGTCCTGCTTTCGCCTGACTCATATCTACGATGTAAGTCCCTGCAGGATACGTTTTTCCATCGAACGTGAATGCCTTTTTCGCTTCTGTCACCTTAATATCATTGAACATTAAGTGCTCTACGGCTTTTTCTGTAGCAGTTGGATCCTTTTCATCAACTGGAAGAATGTAGGCTTTAGGAAAAAATCCTTCTGTGTGATACGGGTGATCAAACTGGATTCCACGCTTAAACACTTCAATTTGATCTTTAACCATCGCTTCTTTATTGTCATTAGAGAATTCAAGCGCACCCATGACCGCATCGTAATGCCACTTTACACCATCCCAATCATTTGTAGGAGCTTCAAGGGTGTATCCATATGCCCCGTGGTACATCGCATACATTGGGGTGAAAATCGGTGGATAGTCATCCCAGCCTGCTTCATCATCCCGCTGTGGTATGTATGTACCTGTCATCGTTTGATAGTTGACGTTAGACGTTTCTGTGTTTGTATTGTCATATTCACTTCTATGATCGACAATGTTACCTTCCATTGACTCTGCCTGATCCATGGCCCACTTTGAATACAGATCATATTCATAGTTCGGATTATGAGGAGGTGTACATGGCTCAATTAATCCAGGGTGATCTTCCCCTCCGTACGCTTTAACATAGCCGTGTAAATCAAGAAAGACCATTGGATTCCATTCTTTAATCAAGTTAACCGTATGCTTTGTCTCAACCTGAGACTGCGTAATGAAATCGCGGTTTAAATCAATACCGTTCGAGTTAAACCGTGTGGCATCGATGCGACCATCCGGGTTTGCTACCACATTAAAAATAAGAATGTGATTCTCAAGTAGCTCCTTTGTCTTTGCATCATCAGCTGTAGCGAAGCGTTCAATCAGTTGAAGTACAGCATCCGATCCAACGAATTCCGTTCCATGGATGGATGCATTGATCATCACAGGCACTTTAAAATCAGGGTGCTTTTCAATAAATTTCTCTGCTTTCTCAGGATTCTTAAACATCTTCTTTCTTAATGCTTTCTGATACCCATACTTCCCTTTTGAATCAGGATCTGAAATGGTGACAACATAAAGATCATGACCACCAGAAGATTGCGTAGGCGTCTCAACTGTTATCCGGTTGCTTTGCTTGTCAATTTCCTTAAGTTTCTGATCGACTTCCGAATAGTTCACAAAGTCATAATTCTCACTATTAAAAGGGCTTCCTTCCTCTTCCTGTAACGTTTCATTCCAATTCACATTCTTCCAATTCGCCTCAGCAGAACCTGTCATCGGCGCTGCAAAAAGACCGAGCGTGACAAGTCCAGCGATTAATTGCTTCTTCATCTTATTCCCCCTCTAATTAACTAAATAGTCTAACTTCTAGTTTATTACTCTTATTCAATATTTTGTATATGTCATTCATACTGATTGGTAGTAGGTCTTTTGGAGGGGGTCAGACCCCTGTCTGACCCCCTCCAAAACTCTTTTTCAAATGTAAGCGGTTAAGCAAATGCAATACATTGAAATTACCTTACCGATAACTTAACCTAAGTAAGTACGTATTGAAGATTACACAATGGTAGACACTAAAATAGGTGAATTATCAGATTTGCTATTAGCTTGCACATGCATCATGTGAGTCGTAACGATTCAGACCATGCATGGAAATACCTTACTATCGATTTTTCTTTCAACACGATAAATAAGCAAATTTGCTTACAAGAAGGAGTAGTGGTTATGTCAGAATCAACAACCAAAGAGACAACTCAAGCGACACAAGAGCAACGCGAATTACTCGATCAGCTCTTAGACCCCGAGGTACAGGAATCATTGAACACACTTGTAAAGGAGCTTCCGAAAGTAACTGAATTAGTGAACATGCTTTCTTCCACATACAACACCGTTAACTCCATCGCAACAGATGACGTGTTAATGAGTGATACAACGGAATTTCTATCAGAACTTATTCATCCAGTGAAATCTACTGCCAAAGAGGTTGCAGCGAATGCAATTGAAGCGAAGGACATGGCTGAGAAGAGTTCAGAAACAATCGGCGTTTTCGGTCTACTTAAAATGCTCAAAGACCCACAAGCACAGAAGCTTTTCAGATTTGTGAATGCTTACCTGAAAGTTTCTGGCGAACGCGACGACCAAAAATCATAAAGAGCAGCTAAGAATGGAGGAAACATCATGTCAAAACAAATCGTTATTCTAGGCGGAGGTTATGGTGGGCTTCTTGCTGCTTTATCCGTACGTCAATACTTAGGTGAATCTGAAGCAACCGTTACATTGATCAACCAAACACCAACACACCAAATCATCACAGAACTGCATCGTCTTGCAGCAGGAAACATAACCGAACAAGCAGCTGCCCTTCCATTAGAAAAGTTGTTAAAAGGAGCTAACGTTGACCTGAAAATCGCAACCGTTGATTCCTTCTCTGTTGACAACAAAGAAGTGAAGCTCAGAGACGGCTCTACTCTTTCTTACGATGCACTTGTCGTTGCACTCGGTAGCAAAACAGCTTACTTCGGAATTCCTGGACTTGAAGAACATAGCATGGTCTTGAAATCAGCTGAAGATGCTAACAAAATCCGTACTCATGTCGAAGAATGCATCAAGCGTTTCGCTGAAACAGGAGACGAAGCAGACGCAACGATCCTTATCGGCGGTGGGGGTCTAACCGGTACAGAGCTTGTAGGCGAACTAGCGGATGAACTTCCGAAGCTGACACGTAAATACGGCGTTAACCGCGATAAAATCAAATTAATGCTTGTTGAAGCAATGCCGAAAATCCTTCCAATGCTTCCGGATGAATTGATTAATCGCGCCATGACAAGCCTTGAAAAACGCGGGGTAACATTCCTAACTGACCTACCTGTTACAAACGTTGAAGGCAACACAATTGAGCTTAAAGACGGCCAGAAAATCGTAGCAAACACGTTCGTATGGACAGGTGGCGTACAAGGTAATCCATTAGTTGCTGAATCAGGTATTGCCGTAAATCGCGGACGCGCAACAGTGAACAACTACCTTCAATCCACTTCACACGAAGATGTATTCGTTGTAGGTGATAGCGCCGTATACTTCAAACCGGGTGATGAACGTCCACAACCACCAACAGCTCAAATCGCATGGCAGATGGGTGAGCTAGTTGGTTATAACCTCTATGCTTACCTTGAAGGCAAGGACTACCAAGACTTTACTCCAGTTAACTCAGGAACACTTGCAAGCCTTGGTCGTAAAGATGCTGTAGCATCAATTGGCGAGAACGCAACGTCCCTTAAAGGACTACCAGCTTCCGTCATGAAAGAAGCAAGTAGCGTTCGTTACCTCTCTCATATTAAAGGTCTCTTTGCGCTCGCGTATTAAGAGTTAATCAGAAAAAGCGGGTGGTGCCTGGCACCACCCGCTTTTTGTAGTTATTTGTTGAATCGTGACACTCCATCATTTCCGTATAAAAACCCCGCTTTGAGCCACTATAACAAGTAGGGGTGATTCATATGAAATTGAATAAGAAAAAATTCGCTAATCAGCCAACGATGATGAAGAAATCGTATGTAAACGAATACGATCTCGGCGTCGATCAAGACGAACAGGCTATGAATGGCGAATACGGGATGTTAGAAACGGAGCAGGAAGATCGATTGCCCGATTCGAATCCTAAACGAAAAAAATAAAAAAAGAGGCATAGCGTGAAGCTATGCCTACCCATAAAATTTCTCCGTCCATTTCTTCACCACGTTCTCGATCGTACCTCTTGTGTCTACACAGCAATTCTTAAACAAAAGCCTGAAATAACAGCTCTTCCAGAAATGCATCACATTTCCTTTCGTATGAAAGAAAGGCACACTGTACCCTTCGTTATTGAATAGCATCTCAAGCTCGTCCTCCATTCCAACAATCCACGAGACTAAGACGGCATCACCCACCCCCCTGTCCAGAAGGGCTTCCAACGCTAACAATATCCGCTCATCCTCATCATCTACATACACGCCGTCTTTAAACAAACAAAGTTGAATCGTCTCTAGACACTGCGTAACATGCTCCTTACCAAATGCTCTATGCTTCACCGCTTCTGCAAGCGCATCCGAACCGTGTGCAATACCATGCGCCCAGCCCTTCTCTTCTACATACCCGCGCGTATCCTGCTCTTCCTGCAAATACCGAACACAATGATCAATAGCTTTAGTTGCTTCTCCATCTGATAGAAAAGCTACATCTCGATCCTTCTCTAAAAGAAGTGCAACAACCAGAATTGAGAAAGAACGGGTGAAAACAGTATCCGTCCCCTTTTCACCAAGTCTATAGAATACGTGTTGATTATCTAAACAAGTCGTCATAACAAATTTCAGCTGCTCTACTGTTAAATAATCCTTCATCACAAGCTCAGCAAACGTTCCAAAAATAAGTTCATCCCTGAGCTCTGGATCCGTAGACCCGATCTCGTTCAGCATGGTCTTCAATAGAAGATCCAAATCAACTTGTTTCACTTGATCAGGGTGTTCGAAGTTCAACTGCTTTAATTCCGTTTTAAGTTCCATACCGTCTCCCCCCAAAAAGCATCTCTTACATAGTTTAACAAATTATAAGCAAAGGGGTCAGACACGTGTCTGACCCCTTCCCTTTTTAAGAATACACCGGATTGTTCGAATAGTGACTGATCCAACGCCCCATCCGCTCCATCTGTTTCTGCAATCTCCCAATGGAAACAGGGACAATTAACTCAAACCCATCTTGAAAAAGAATCTTCGAAGAACTCTTCGACAGCGCCGTCATCTCTTTCACATGCTGATAGAAAATCCAACAGCAATCCATTTTCTCTGGTGATTCGGTTGGAAAAACCGAAATCGAGTTCCAGTTCGACACAATGATCGGCGTTTGCTGCTCATACCTTAAATGATAAATAACAGCCTTTCTCCGACCTTCATATGTCATACCGGCCTCAAGACACGCATGCCGAATTAATTCAACCGGCGTTTTCGTTGATAAATAGATCCCATTACGGTCATAGATCCGAGAGCTATAACCAACCTCTTTCGCAAGCTCAATCGCCTTCGTTGTTTTGCTGATCTCATAGTCTTCCATTATCTCAGTATTATATTCTCTCATCCTTAGTATCCCTTCCGCTCTAATGTTAGATGAATTGTCACTTAATACCTTCCTTAAGGTTTCCCTTTCCCACGTAAAACGGTATACTAAGTGTAAAGTTGGTTTCCACGCCAACAACGACCCCAGAATGAGTCTGCCACGACTAGACATTCTGGGGTTTTTAGGTATGCCGTTCACTAACGATTCACCACCCTACCGTTCAATTACCTTCCTTTTCTGCTAGTCTGGATGACCTAGTGGCCTTTTCCCTTTCTCCCACAATCCAGTTAGATCCTACTAGTAATTTCCATCCTACTCTGATTATAGTTAATTATTTGAAATTTAGGAATACTTTTTTAGTATGATTTTATCACTTTATTTTTCTTTTTCCTTTCCACTTTTGAAAGGATTAGGAGCTATTGATTTTCGGTATAAAAGTTGTATAATATAATGGTTTTTTTATCCAATTAAGGAAAATCCAATCCGAGCGCATCTTCCCTCCTTCCTCACTTTTAGGTACTAAGACCCCATACATCAGTCTCATTTTCGGGAGGTTCCTCCTATTTACCACACAAGTGACTATTGGTACCCTATAATACTGTTTGAGCACGATTTTTCTTAACGACCATACAAAGGGGATAGAGCGAATGTCCTATTTATCATATTTACAATCCGAAGTAGCTGAAAAACAAGTTCAGCTTATCCGCCTACAATCTAGCTTAACTAAACTTGAAGGTATACAAAATGAATTCTTCCAGAATAAACAGCTTATCGATACTCCTGAACTCTCCCCCGCTACATGGGAAGGTGAGCTAGCGAACTCATTCAAAAATATACGAGAAGATATGAAACTAGCTTACCAAGATTTATCTACGAACCAGCTAAACACAGCAATGATCACAATGGAAAATAAAGCAAAGTATCTCAGGTACGAAATTCAAGCACTTGAAATGAACATTACCCAAGAAAGGCACCGCATTGAACAAGAAGCATTAGAAAGGAGAAATACCAATTGAGTAATGAACTACTAGTCAAATTCAATGAAATTGAACAGTCCATTAGTCGCATTGAAAAGAGTTTAAGTGCCTTTAACGCAGAACTTCCGAAGAACACAGGAGAAGGCAATAATCTTGATGTTGTGAACCGCTTGAATGAGTTGAATCACATGATGACAGAA
>NZ_JAFKOI010000159.1 GCF_017303315.1 Bacillus sp. NTK071 | reverse complement strand
ATCGCCGCCGAACCGCTGATGCTGGACGTCTCGGTCCCGCCCAACACCCGCAAGGTGCTGCCGGTCGATACCTATCTGAACACCTTCGCCTATGTCTTCGCAGGCAAGGGCACGTTCCGTGATGCCTCGCGGCCGCAGGGCGTGCTGGTCGAGAAAGAGTTTCAGGGCCAGGAGCTGAACCTGCGCGACATGACGGGCGACCGCACGCTGGTGCGCTTCGGCACGGGCGACGAGATCGTGGTCAATGCCGGGCCC
>NZ_JAFKOI010000158.1 GCF_017303315.1 Bacillus sp. NTK071 | reverse complement strand
GCCATGCGCGCGCAGCACCGGCACGCGGATACAGGTGATCCCCACCGGCAGATCCGGGCGCCCCATGATCCGCCGGGTTTCGGCCACGACCTTCTGTTCCTCGCCGTTATAGCCGCTCTCGGGATCGACCGCCGCGTTATGGCTGAAGAAGTTGAACGCATAGGGATAGGGCAGCACCTTGGGCTCGAAGGGCTGGCCTTCCAGATAGGCGCCGGTCGCCGCGCGCAGTTCCTCCATCGCCGCCGCCCCGGCGCC
>NZ_JAFKOI010000157.1 GCF_017303315.1 Bacillus sp. NTK071 | reverse complement strand
AGTGGCGACAATTGGACCCGAAAATGCCTGAAGCTGGTGGGCAGCTATTTGGTGCGGTTGAAGGTCAATGCATCAAAGTCAAGCTGGCAACCGGTCCGAGGCGTTCCGACCGACGAGGACGCTTCTTTTTTATCGCGGACCGTCTTGCGGAACGTCGGGAGATCAGCACGTTGCACAAATCTGGGCTGCACTATTTCGGAGATTGGCACACTCACCCGCAATCTATTCCCACCCCTTCTGGAACTGATCTTTCAT
>NZ_JAFKOI010000156.1 GCF_017303315.1 Bacillus sp. NTK071 | reverse complement strand
GCGCGCGGTCGCGTCGACGAGGCTGCATCGAATATCGACCGCATTCTGGGATTGGTGGCCCGGATGAGCGAATTGTCCAAACCCCTGCGCAATTTCGCCCGCAAGCCCAATGCCCAGCTTTCCGATGTCCCGCTGGCCGAGGCGGTCGACGCGGGGCGCGAGATTCTCGGCTGGCGGCTGCGCGGCCAGAACATCGATCTGCGCATCGACATTCCGCCGCTGGTGGTGCGCGCGGGGCCGGTGCGGTTGCAGCAGG
>NZ_JAFKOI010000155.1 GCF_017303315.1 Bacillus sp. NTK071 | reverse complement strand
GATGGCGGGCAGGTCGCGGCTATTGGTGAGAGCGAGCTGCGCTATGTCCGCAGTGGCCGCAACGAGGTGCTTGAGATCGGCGGCTGAACAACCCTCGACACGGCACTGCTGCAAGAAACAAAAAACCCCGGAACGCCAAGCTGCGATCCGGGGTTTTCTTTGCTTGCCTTTGGGGCGTGGCCGCCGGGGGCGCGATCAGATTTCGATTACCTGCACCTGCTGCCCCTTGGCCGAGAGCGCCAGATCGCCCGCGCAA
>NZ_JAFKOI010000154.1 GCF_017303315.1 Bacillus sp. NTK071 | reverse complement strand
CCTTTTCTCTCCGCTGCCCGGTCTGGCCGATGTCGTCGAGGTCCGACCGCCGAATGTCGCCGAACTCTCGCAAGAGCGGCGACAGACCCTGCTTGATGACGTTGTGGCCATGTCGGTGTCGCTGGAAGTCTGCGACACCACGCCCAGCGATCTGACGGTCGAAGAGGCCGAGATCCTCTGGATCAGCGGGCTGGCCCTGGGCGAAAGCTTGGGCATCCCCGAAAACGACCTCTACGCCACGCATTACCCCCGCGCC
>NZ_JAFKOI010000153.1 GCF_017303315.1 Bacillus sp. NTK071 | reverse complement strand
CGGGCTCGACCGCTTCATCGATTTCGACAAGCCCGCTTTCGTCGGCCGTGGCGCAGCCCTTGCCGAACGCGCCAACCCGCCGCAGACGCTGGTTGTCATGCTGGAGGTTGACGCCACCAATGCCGACGCCACCGGGTACGAGCCGATCTGGCACGACGGCAAGCGCGTGGGCTACGTCACCTCGGGCGGATATGGGCACACCCTTGGCCGCAGCTTCGCCATGGCGATGGTCGACCGCTCGGTCTCGGCCCCCGGC
>NZ_JAFKOI010000152.1 GCF_017303315.1 Bacillus sp. NTK071 | reverse complement strand
GCCGACCGCAATGGCGAGATCAGCCCCGACGAGCTGGCCTATGTCCAGGAAATGCTGAACTGGATGGCGCAGCGTCCCGGTCGGAACTGAGTTGCATGAGCCCGGCCCGGGCGCTACCCGTTGGGATGATCGCGACAGGCGGCGTCCGGGCCAACCCATTGTCAGGGCCGCGCTTGTCGGCCAAGCTTCGACCTCTGATGCCACGGGATACGACAGCCAGCATGACCTCGTCCCAAAGCACGGGATCCGGTGAAAC
>NZ_JAFKOI010000151.1 GCF_017303315.1 Bacillus sp. NTK071 | reverse complement strand
CCCTGAACCAGCGGCGCGAGGGGCAGGCCGATCTGCTTTGGCGTATTCGTCCGCAGCGGATCGTTCTGGCGGCGGGGGCCATTGAGCGCCCCCTGCCCTTCGACCGCAATGACCTGCCCGGCATCCTGTCGGCACAGGCCGGGCTGACCTATCTGCGCCGCTATGCGCTCGTTCCGGGCAAGCGTCTGGTGATCGCCGCGAATAATGACACCGGCGAGGAAATCCTTCGTGTCCTGCGTAGCGCCGGGGCCGAGGC
>NZ_JAFKOI010000150.1 GCF_017303315.1 Bacillus sp. NTK071 | reverse complement strand
CAAAGGTCAGACGTTCGGCCCAGGTGCCCCAGCCCGAGCGGTCGACCAGACCGCCGACGATGCCCGAGGCCCCCATGACCCGGCCGTTAACCAGAAGGTAGAAGGCAGCTGCGCTGCCGATCATGAGACCTCCGACGAGGCCCCAAATCCAATCGATTGGCATTTCGTATTTTCCCGTTTTCCGTGGCAGGCGGCCCGGCTTGCTTGACGTCCGGATCCGCATTGTGAGACACAAAGCTCTGCCGCGACATCAAGA
>NZ_JAFKOI010000014.1 GCF_017303315.1 Bacillus sp. NTK071 | reverse complement strand
TAATACCCACATTATCTTCCTTCCTTAGAATATTCTTCTAGGAAGGATAACGTTTAAAGGCGGAGTATCAAAAACAATTAGCTTAGCTTGACGGCTATGCGGTGAGCCTCCTCGTCGCTAACGCTCCTGTGGGGTCTCACCTGTCCCGCTAGTCCCGCAGGAGTCGAGCATCCTTCCGCTCCAATCAGCCAGTGTGGTTCTTTTATTCAATAATTGTTTTAAAAGCAACAATCTTTTAGAAAATAGTCTTTTTCTCTACAGAGAACCCCAACTCACAATGGACTCAAGCGGAAATCCCCCTTCACTCTTATAGAAACGTCTATAATGACCCTTTGTAGTATTAAAATAAGCAAGGGTGAGATGCCTCCCCCTTGCTTAAACCTTCTTAACTCTCCAACAGAAATGGCGTATTTTGGCTATCCATACACCTTAGTAGTCTTTCTTTAAACCGCTCAAGTGTCATTTTGCTTAGTGATTCTTCAAATGTAAAATATCCAACATCCCGCGTTTCATTTGATAAGCTTAGCTCTCCACTTACAGGTCTGCCCTTAAAAACAAATAGATTCAATTTCTTTGAGCTGTTTTGTTCAACACCGACTAATTCTGTTACTTCTATTTCAATCCCGGACTCTTCTCGAACCTCTCGTATAGCAGCGTTCTGTAACGTTTCTTCTTTATCAACGTATCCACCAGGGAATTCCCACCCTCGATTAGGGTTCTTGACTAGTAGAATTTCACCCTCTTCATCTACTACCATCACAACGACAGCTATTTTGTATAAAACCAACCTAAGCACTCCCCCTTATCCGTTAAAATACTGATCAAGAAGAGTTAGAAAACACTCCATGTCTTTGTAAGTGATATCTCCTATATTCGCTACTCGAAATGTATTTAAACCTTCAAGCTTACCAGGATAAATCGTGAAACCACGCTCATATAGGAAATCGTGTAGGGCGTTAAATTCGTACCCTTTATGTGAAGGTTCAACAATAGATGTGATAATTCTTGAATGATTTGCTTCATCAATTAAATGCGTCAAACCGAGCTTCTTGATTCCATTTATTAACGTCTGCCACGTTTTTGAGTATCTGGTGTACCTTCTCTCAATTCCCTCCCACTGTGTTTCCAAAATTGCTTGCTGAAGGGCATAAAGCGTCTGAACAGGTGGGGTGAACCTCATTTGTTTCGTTTTAGCAAAATGCTGATATTGTTCATATAGATTCAAATATAAATTCCTTGGCTTTATTTCCTTTGCCTTTTCAAGCTGTTCGTTATTTGCTATAACAAACGAGATGCCTGCCATCCCTTGGAGGTTTTTGTTCGAGCTTGCTGCAAGATAGCTAACGTTCATTCGTTTCATATCAATAGGTATCGCACCATATGAACTCATCGCATCAACAATCATGGCAATGTTGTGTTTCTTGCAAATGTTCCCAACTGCTTCGATGTTATTTAACAGCCCGGTTGTTGTTTCACAATGAACAATCACAAGGTGAGAAATTGTAACGCTCGCATTCTTTATAAGCAATTCAAGCTTAGTCAAATCTATACCACTCTCAAGTGGTGAATCATATTCAAGAACATTTAATCCATAAATCGTCGCAATCTTGAGCATGCGTTTCCCATATGCCCCATTGTTTACGATAACAATCGCTTCATTATCAACGACAGAACTTAGAATGGACTCAACAGCTGCTGTACCCGATCCACCAAATAAAATAGTCGAATACTCATTAGGATTTCCTACAAATTCAGTGAGTGCCTGTGAAACAGATGTCATCGTATCCCCAAAGTCACTTTCTCTCGGACATATATCAGCTACAATCTGTGCGTGTTTCACTGTATCCGTCGTCGTTGCAGGTCCAGGATTCAATAAGATTTTTCGTTCAACGTGATGGGAGGATTCTCTTGACTGAATAAGTGGGGCAATTAAGCTAATTGCTCTGTACAAATGGTTTTCATCGTCTATTTCACACCAGACTAAATTGCTAACGTTATGAACATATAAGTCTACTTCTTGCGCAATTTGAACAAGACCATCTTCATAATGAAGATTCTTATTTGTTTGCAATACCACGCTTGCTTTTTTACATAAGGTTTTGAAGGTAAGGAGAGAGAGCTTCGATATCCCTACGAGCTCAGCATAAATTGAATTTAAGTCCTCAGATTTCTTTGACATCATGATAAGATTTTGATCCTTATCCGCTTCTATAAAAACTTCGTCGCCCGATCTAGTTAGTTCACTTGCCAGGATAACATTTGTCCGTTTGTTCGCAAGCACAATCTGCAAAGCCCTTTTCTCATAAAGTAAATCTGATTCGAGAAGCAAGAAATCATCTTTAAGAAATGGTTCCATTTTATAGAGTGTCAACATACTTCCGCTTGTATTGTAATCAGGATTACTAATGCAAGTAACCTGGGGATATTTTTGAGACAAGCTTTCATATTCTTCTTTTTTGTAACCAGTTCCTATAAAGATGTTCTCAATTCCTGCATCCAACAATTTTTCAATCGAATGTTCAATGAGGGGCTTTCCATCGATTGTTAAGAAACCTTTAGGACGCCCTTCGCTTCGATTCCGTATACGACTCCCCATACCTGCCGCTAAAATAACAGCTGTTTTAATCACCTAAAAACACCTGCAATCTTTCTTTAACTTCATAGGGCTTTAGTGTTGGACGTCCAAGAGATGCCTTGCTTCCGCCTGCAATCCGCATATATAAAAAAGTTAATTCTTGATATTGTTTCCAGTTTTCAATACACTCCTTTAACTCTGCCAGAGTGTGAACATAAATTGATCTGTTATACCCGCAAGCTGATGCAACTTCCACAAAATCAACGTTCGCTGAAACGGTCTGCTGTCCCCCAGTTGAGTCATGCATGTTATTGTCGAGAAGGATGTGAAGCAAATTTGGTGGAGACCAATAGCCATTTGTAGGGAGATTACCGAGCCTCATTAGTAAGGCACCGTCCCCATCAATAGCGATAACTGATTTCTCCCTTCTCGCAAGCGCAAGACCTAAGCCTATCGAGCTAATACATCCCATCGATCCAACCATATAGAGATTGTTCGGGGCGTCTTCAAGATCATAAAGCTCTCTTCCCGTTTTTCCTGTCGTAGCTAACTGAAGTGTATGATCGTCTTTTAATGAGTTGATCTCATGTAAAACATCATATCTCGTTGGAAGCTGGTCTTCACGACTTTGAGGACTAGCGAAAGAAGTGGTTTTTTTGGTCTCTTGAGCTTGAAGACCAATAGGTTCAAAGGTTCCTTTTCTCACGATAAAAAAGTATGGTTCATTCCGCTCAATCTTTTCATTAGCTCGATGCAATTGCTGCTTCGCTTCTTCTAGATTAGTTGATAGGTATGCCCAATCAATCATTAGAAGATCAAGGGTCTTAGGCGTAATTTCTCCCATTAATTCATGTTGTGGTTCATCTGGTACACCAGGTTCTCCTCGCAAACTAACAAACCCTAGAATCGGAATTCTAAATGGTTGAATAAGCGAGACGAGTGGAGAGACTGCATTCGTTAAGCCTGAATTTTGCATTAATACAACTGATTTCTTTTGGCCTATTGTAGCTCCTGCTGCGATCGCTACAGCTTCGCCTTCATTCGTAGCGGCTACGTACTCACATTCATTAATCGCGAAATTAATAAAATGCTTTAAATAAGAACAGGGAACACCACTATAGAAATCAAACCCAAGATTTTTTAATTCGGTACCAAACTCAGGAAGTGGAATCATATCTATTCACCCCTTATCCCGAATGGTTAAATAGGTTTCTCGGTCTACCCATGAACCATTGATATAGGTAACAGCTATTGAATGAGTGCTTTTAACATGATTTAGAAGATCTGCAAGAGTAAGTTGATTAAAATCATCTCTTATTGCTAAACGTTCAAGAGAATTCCTTACAATCTCCGCTCCTTTTTCACTCACTTTCCATAACCCAAAAAACTCTCCATGATTATGGTCTTCACTTAAACTCGTAACAACTTCAACCAGATTCACAGACTGATTATATAGTTCACGAGAATATGGAAGCTCAGCTTTAACAAAGTAACCTGACTCTTTGCTTGAATCACTATCCACATCAACAACAATAGCAATGTCGTTCTCATTTGCTTGTAGCTCAGTCAGAACGTGAGGCTTATACATCAAGTCACTCTGACTTATAATCAGGTTACCTGCGATTTGGTCCATTGCACGATGAAGCACTGATAGCTCTGCATGCTGAGTAGCACCGTCTAAGTTTTGACCCGTTGGCCCAATGACAGAAACATGATGTATGTTGTGAGATTTAAGTTGTGCTACTTGGTCTATTAAGGCATCTTGATCTGCTGAGCTTTTCATAACGATGATTGAATTTATGTTTGCACTAGAAGCATTTAAATATTTCCCTTCAGCTCGAGCAAGCTCAACTGCTCCTTGAAGTTGAAAGATTTCATCCACAGATGTGACGTTTGCCTCTACATTGGCAAGACTTTCTTCAACATATATTTGGTTAGACGTTTCTTGCATGGCTTTAATCGAAGCCCGTAGATTATGATTAGCCCATATCGCCAAACTAACGCCTAAATCTCTGAAGCGTTGAGTCGGTACTGAGTAATATTTGGTTGGTACAATGACAACCGGTAGTCGATCATCCCACTCTTTCATAAATGCTTCAATCTCAAGACTATCCGACCGCTTACTATGCATGAGAATCGCATCACTTCCCGCTACTCTATAAGCTTCAGCACGTTTAAGAGCTTCCTGAAGTCCCCACCCCGCAATCAACGCTTCAATTCGCGATACAACAACAAAATCATCGTCTTTTTGAGTATCTTTCATTGCTTTTATTTTTCCACAGAATTCATCGATACAGGCAAGCGGTTGCGCTTCACCTTTAATAAAAGAATTCGTCTTTGGGAAAACTTTATCTTCAATGCAAACGCCAGCTATGTCACGCTGCTCTAACTTCTTCACAAGTCTTCTGGCATTATTAAAATTTCCATACCCCGTATCACCATCAAGTAGAATTGGAATGGAAGTAGCATCACTCATAAATTCTAATACATCCAATATCTGTGTCCACGATGCCTCATTATTGTCTCTAACCCCTAATGATGCAGAGATTGATAAACCACTGCCCCAAATTCCCTTGAAACCTGCTTCTTCTACGATTTTAGCGGAAAGAGCATGGTGGGCTTCCATGATGTATTCTAACGAACTACTTGTTATGATGTTTCTAAGTTGTTTTGTTTTTCTCATATCGGTCACCTCTATCTGAACTCCCTACAGGATGAGCTTATTTCTCAACGCTTTAAAAGACGGTTGTTTCATAACACGGTGAGTGACTTTCAGCAAAATGGTGGTATCTTGATTCAAATGAGGTTGCAATACGTTATATACCTCATCGCCCGTTTCACAAAAGTGAACCTTTTCTTGCTCCATTCCTGCTTTTAGTGCTGCATGACCGATCTCTTCTGCTCTCTCTCCAACAATGATCAACATATCAATGTTCGCCTCGGCTGCCTTTTGCCCCATTTGTTCATATTGTTCTGTGGCATACTTGCTCTTACCTAACTGAGGCATATACCCTAATAGACCTACCGATTTCTTTCCTACTGTAACGGCTGAAAGAACCTCGAGAGCTGTCGCCATTGAAAGAGGTGCAGAATTCCATGTGTCGTCAATAATGGTCGATCCATTCGCTCCTTCTTTAAACTCAAGATGCTCTTTCACTTGCTTATACGAAGCGAGTCGTTTAAGCGCGGTCGGAATATCAACGCCAACTGAAGACACTGCAGCGATTGCTGCAAGGGCATTGTAGACATTATGTTCTCCGTATCCAGGTACGAATGCATCATAGCTATTTCCTTCGTGAACGAGCGTGAACGCCATTCCACCTGTATCATAGTGAGCATTAATTGCACGGAAGTGACAGGTTTCGTTCATACCGATATGGACGGCATTTGGAAAAAGACTAAGATCAATGACCTGACGTATATTCTCGTCATCAGAATTGAGTATCAGTGTTCCTTTTTCGGGATCTAACCCTTCAACAATTTCACCTTTTGCTTTCATGTACTCTTCTGGCGTATCGCAATCAGCTAAATGATGCACTCCTACATTTAACAAAACACGTATTTGGGGTTTAAAGTACCTACAGGCAACTCGTAAGTAACCTGGATATGCAACAGGCATCTCAAATACCGCCACTTCTGTATCATCATCTAGTTTGTTTAAATAGCGAAGGTTCACCGACATTGAATTCATACTCATCCAGGTCGCTTTCACGTTGAAATCTTCCAATAGAATTTGACGTACCATTTCTTTCGTTGTCGTTTTCCCACAAGTTCCTGTGATTCCGATTATAGGAAAATCAAAAAGGCTCCGATAATACTCAACGAATCTCCAATAATCATCCTTTAGTTGATCAGTTTGAATCAGTATGATGTTATCTCCTAAATCAATGCATTTGTCTGGACGATCCGTTATAACAACCACAACCTCATGTTCTCTCCAATATTTCCCCTTAATCCGCTCATGATCGAGATGGAACAATAAGGTATGATCATCAACATCTTTCTTCGTGCGATTTACAACGTGGTGGATCATCGGATCTCCAGAACCTTTGATAATCTGACCGTCAATAAGCTTTAAAATTTCGCTTAATCTTAGGTTTCTCACCTGTCATCACCTACCATCTCTTTATTCATAACCCATCGTAACCTGCTAATATGCTTGCATAGTTTAAAAGACGATGCCCTGCTAAATTCCGCAATTTATAAGCTCTGATCTGTGAGAATAAATTATCCGGTTTTGCATTAATTTCTAATAGTTTGATTGAGTCGTACTGATCAATACATAGATCAACAGCGATTTCTCCAAAGGGGCCTACTTCATCCTGAACGGTTTCAACAATTCGCCCTGCAAGCTTCCCAATTTGTTTAGATACAGATGTTCTCTCTGTACTATCTGGATAGAGATGAAGGAGCACTTTGCTGACCCTCATGTTGATTTCAGACTCTTCCGTTAGCACATCGTCGTTTGATAGACGAGCTACCATACCTGTTCTTAACCAGCAATTCTTAATTCCTTTTTGCATATAAACACGTATTTCAACATTTTTACCGTTGTATTGTTTGCGCCGAATGCCTTCTTGTACGATATAGTTCGTTTGTTTCATATGAGGGGTCATGTACTCCAGTAATTCCTCAATAGTGGTGAAATCTTGGCGTGTATTTCGTTGTAAATCTGTCATGATGATGTTCGTTGGCTTACGCAGAATTCGATTAATTCCCATACTTAAAGATCCACTTACCGGTTTCACAAATACTTCCCCGTGTTTATTTAGCATGTTAATTAAAGTATCAGGAGTCTTTAGTAATTTTGTCTCGGGTAAATGTTTACCATAGTGACTTGAAAGTAATTGATGAGACTTCCATTTGTCTCCTGTCAATTTAAAGAGAGAGGGAGAATTGATAAATGGAATTTTGTAAGTGAATTGAAATTTAAATCGTACATCTTTAATATCCTGACTTCTATCACGAATACGCAAATAACGATCATAGATGACAGCAGGAAAAGGAAAAACACCTTCTCCATCAATTGAGGTACCTTTAATAGTCATTTGAACCCAATCAATATCATCTGGTTCAAATGCATAAAGGAGCATCTGTTTTGCCTTTGCTAAATGGAACAAATGTTGAAAATAGGTCGTTTGTCTTTCAAACGGTCTATTTGCAAGAATTCCAATAATTGGACCAAGTGTCAAAACACCATCTGAAGAGAAAAGCGTTGGACACCAGCCTTCAGGCAAAGAGAGTTGGTCTCGTAATGCTTTTGAAAGATGAACCTTATCTGAGTTCTGAAATGCAAAAGGGTATGGTTTAATGGTTGCTGACACAAGATTAATCCCCGCTCGAACGTGTGTCGCATCCCCTTCTTTAAGGTGATACTTTATTCTTAACTTTTTCGGGATTTGAATGATTGCTCCTTGTTCATATCGTTTCGTTGTTTTCTCTACACCCCAGTTCACGCGAAAGTCGCACTCTTCTTCAATTGGACATCCACGTTCAATCGCTTCAAATAACACCATCAATTCTTTCTGATACTGAGCGTAAGTGGATGTATTTTGAATTGTTTTCTTAACATGCGGCCATAGTTGTTTAAGAACAGGATAGTTTCCGTTATAGTAAGCCCTCTGAATAACGGGATGAAAAACATAGTCGTCGTTCAACTCATGATGGTGATTCCCCACAAGCTTCGCTAGGCACAGAATAGATAACGATAGGGTTGGATCGATTACCCATGAGCTCAGCGATAAATACTCCATTCCATACGGCTTCACGCGATAGCGACCTAGCCCTCCATGGTTGGTTCTCCTTCTTCTTTTTGCTGTTCTAGAATTCTCAATCATAGCAATCGGAATGGCGAGATACTGATCTAGAGCCTTTAACAGAGATACAGAACATGGAATTCCAAAATGCAAATGCCCTCCACATTGATAACCCACAAACGGCATGCTCCCTGCTCGAAATGCTACGTTTTCGTAAGGGACAAGTTCGGAGGCTTTTTGAATAAGAGCTTTCATATTTTGAAAGACTTCGTGAGGTGATTCAGCTTCTATTGGTCTAAGTTCAGCTAGAGCATACTGACCACTATCTTTCTCAATCTGCCTCTCGTCACAGCCAACTGATCCTTGAATTGGAAAGAAAGTCGAAGCTGGTAGTAATTCATTATCGCAGCTCAACATGAACTCAATATCTGCACCGATTGTGAATGGGCTTACCACTTTTGTAACTGGATCTAGTTTCAAATTCTTGGATTCATTTATGTCCAATACAATGTGTGATTCGTTAGGTAGTACGCCAATTTTAACGATGCCTTGTTGTAGTCCTACTACATAAAGGGCACGTGTTGCAGTTTTGATCCACTCCGTAGGAACGGTATTAAGTTCTACTCGCTTTGATACCCACCCATAAGCCTGCGTCCTAATAGGTAAATCACTGTAAATGACTTCATCCTCCTCAATCACGGAAACGTTCTCCACCGAAAGACTTTGAATATGAAAGAGATATTCTTTCTCAACGATGCATACTTTCGTGAAAAAGTCATATCCTTCTTCAATGGCCTCAGACTGAGTATGAATGATCGAAATGTCCCTTCCCTGATAGTGACCATATTTACGACCAACAATTGGATACGTGCACGTTTTTGGATCCACTAATTCAACAGATCTTATGTTGTTTAGCGCTAGTGTTTGAAGCATCAATTCTTTATCCGAAATAATGCTAAATTGTTCTCTTAACAGGTCCATGTATGATAACCCTCCATTGTGGAAATTCCGCTTTCCACCTACCCCTACAAAAGTCGTATCGGAATTAATATATTGAGATTTCATTACATTGTTCCTGTACATCTGTATATTAATGATGGACGTGTATGAAACGCCAAAGAGTAAAAAGCAATGAGATACACCTGATTAGCCCTTTCACAAATTTGATTTACTTTGCATGTTTTAGTAATAAACCACTTCTCAAAAATAAAGGAGTCTTTCTAATGGCAGTGCAGTTTATCAAAAAAAATTATGTGAAGTATAACCACGGAAAGGGATATTTGTGTTGCCATGTGGAAGCTTTACATGCGACACCTCCATCCGCTGATCTTTATACCGACTTACTTGTAAAGAGTTTAATCCAAAAAACCGGGTGCGCTGGTATTATTAGCACTGTTTCAAGAACTGTTATTGACCTTAACCGATCACCTACCATGGATAACCTAGCGGCGGTAACGGAATATCGGAAATCAATCCAAGAGATTGTGACTCATTTAGGGATATATGAAGAGGAAACGAATCGACTTACCGTTCCATACTTGCATCTTTCATTTCATGGTATGAAGGATTCCCATTATGGTCCGCTTGCCATTGAAGTAGGCACATTACGAGGAAAATCGTGTTCAGAAGATGTTAAGAATTGGTTTACAGAAATGCTTACGGAGAATATCCAGAGCATTCTCCCTCATGCTACAGTCATTTTTGACAATAAATTCATTGGGGATAAATCGATTCACCTTCATCGAGTTGGTGATGGAGAGGAATACAACGGGTACAAGGAAAATTTTCATTCATTTCAAATAGAACTATCACGAACGCTTCGTAAAAAGCATCGTTCTAAAATCAATCAAGTCTTTTCCAACTTAATAAATGAATTTCAATCGAAGTTTGTAGTAGATTTAAAATGATGGATTTGAGATCGACCATGGCAACGAACAAAGAATGGAGAAATGTTCCTCCATTCTCCAAAAACATGACCTTCGTTTAGCTAGAGCATATTTCTAATATAGTTCGGCAGTGTGAAGGAAGAAAGAAAAATTTCTGAATTAATATAGTTGGTATCCTTATCCATTAATTTCGATAAATCAGCCTGCAAGGGGTCTGCTTTTTTGGAAGCCATGGTAAAGCTCCATATTCCACAAGGGAATAGAGGAATAGAGACGATATATGTCCGAACAATAGGAAATAGGTTCTTTAACTGCTGTCCAGTTTTCTCAAGTATGGATGTGTTATAGAATGGAGAACCCGATTGGAACGTCACTACTCCGTCTTCGGATAGTGCATCATAAACATATTGATAGAAATCTGAGCTAAATAGCTTTTTACCTGGCCCAACAGGATCAGGTCGATCAATCATGAGAACATCGTATGATTTCTTTTGCCTTTGAATCCATTCATACCCATCTTGATGGATCATATTGAAGTGTTTATCTGTCTTAAAGGCTTCCTCAGATGTTAACCATTTTCTACAAACAGATGTAACCCTCTCGTCAATTTCAACAACATCAATTTTTTCGATACTTTTATATTTCATCGCCTCCCGGACGTGGCCACAATCTCCTCCTCCAATCATTCCAATGTTCTTTGGATTCGGGTGTGTCACGATCGGTATATGACTAATCATTTCGTTGTATATAAAACCTTCCTTTGTAGACACCTGCGGAATTCCATCCAAAACAAGCATTCTACCAAATCCTTTTGTCTCAACGATACTTATTTCCTGAAAAGGAGATTGCTCATAATGCAGTAAAGATTTAACTTTGTAAGCCACTTTCATTCTTGCTTTCCCTACATAATTTTCAATCCAAAGTACATGATTCGCGTCCTTTTTGAACCCATGAAACGTCCCATTATCCGCCACACTAACCACCATCCATCTCCTAATTTCACTTATTTTTAATATTATGTAATGAGACGGATGGCTGGCACAGCTGTTGTTATAAAAGTGGGGGTCAGGCTCGGGCCTGACCCCCACTGCTCTACCACGTTAATACAAACATTCAATAAACCGCTCTCTTTCATTTTCATAAGCTAGTAGCGAAGAGTACTTATATGAACGTAGTCGCTAAGTAAATTACGACAGGCATCGTTAAAAGGCTCGATACAGTAGAGACCAACGTTGCGCTTGAAACATTTTGTGGTTCGGTATGAAACTGAATGGCATACATCGTTGTGTTCGCCGCAGTAGGTGTAGCAGCCATAATAATCATGATTTGTTTCGTCATCACATCCACTGGCATGAACAAGACAATACCAGCCGCGATAAGCGGCGCAATCATTAATTTAAGAGAAAGTGCAGTTGATAGCTTTCTCCAGTCAACGGCTCGAACGGTTATATTCGCAAGCTGCATGCCGAGCGTTACCATAATAACTGGAATTGCGGCATCAGCTATTAAATCTACCCCTTCGCCGATAGTCCCTAGTGGGATGTGTAACCATTGGAACGCTAGACCAACAATTGCTCCATAAACCATTGGCATCCGTCTCACTGCTCGTAAGGCAGCCTTCACTCCATCATGCTCTGGACTTCCTTTCGCAGCATAATAAACACCTAGCGTACTCATCAATAGTTGTTGAAGTACCATTAAGACAATCGCCGTTTCCATCCCCACCGCACCGAAAAGAAATAGAACAAGAGGCGTACCATAGTTGCCGTTATTCATGAAGGCACTTGAAAGAACCAACCCGCATCGTTCTGACTCTGTGAAACGATAGAATTTGGATAGAATGCTAACGATGGCAATTAGAGCAAAGCAGAGTCCGAGCATGTAAATCGATAGATATCCGTATGATGAGTCAATTTCCTGTTCATAGAATGTCCGAAAAACGAGAATGGGCACTAATACATATAAAGCAAGATTTGATAAGACTCTTGTTTCAAGCTTTAGAAACCGCTGTGCAATATACCCAACAGCAAAAACAAAAAAGATCGGTAACAGAATCGTGATGATCGACATTCTCATTCTCCTTCAACTCGTAAGGCTTGCAAGGATAAAAAGGGACCCAACAACTTGGATCCCCTTCTCACTTTATCCGTTAAAAACAATAATTTTTTCTTCGGTCATTTCCTCAATGGCATAGCGCGGCCCTTCTTTTCCAGTTCCGCTCTTCTTCACACCACCATATGGCATATGATCCACGCGGTACCCTGATGTATCGTTGATCATCAGTCCTCCAACATGAATCTCATTAATCGCTTTTAAAGTAAAAGCGAGATCATTCGTAAACAATCCTGCCTGAAGACCATACTCAGAATCATTTACTCTTGCAATCACTTCATCCTCTGATCGATAAGAACTTACCGCAACGACAGGGCCGAATACTTCCTGTCTGCACACTTTCATCTCATCCGTTACATTCGTAAGAATCGTAGGATAGTAGAAAACGCCATCTCGTTTCCCGCCGGTTTCAACGCTCGCTCCTTGCTCTACAGCCTCGTTAACCCAGCTCTCTACTCGAATCGCTTCACGTTCTGCAATCATTGGACCGATCGCCGTCGATGCATCCATTGGATCTCCAACAACTAGTCCTTCCGTTACTTCCTTCATTTTCGCAAGGAATGATTCGTAAACCTCTTCATGAACATAAACACGCTGAACTGAGATACAAACCTGACCTGCGTTATTAAAGCTCTTTTCAGCTGAAAGAGTTGCTGCCGTCTCGATATCTGCGTCACGGTGAACAATCGTTGCTGAATTATTTCCAAGTTCAAGGGCTACATTACGGAGTCCAGCTTTCTCACGAATCAGTTGCCCAACTCTCGGGCTTCCAGTAAACGTAAACATGTTCACATCCTGATTCTCAACTAGCCACTCCCCAACAGTTGCACCATCCCCAGTGAGAAGGTTCAAACGCCCAGCAGGCAACCCCGCTTCCTCCATAATTTCCGTTAGGATAACCGCACAAATTGGCGTCACTTCTGCCGGTTTCAACACCACACTATTACCAGCAGCAAGCGCAGGGCCAATTTTGTGACAAACGAGATTGAGGGGCACATTGAATGGGGTAATAGCTGCAACGACACCGATCGGAAAACGTCTTGTGAAAGCCTGGCGTTGTTCAGATCCTGGTGCTGATTCAACTGGAATACCTTCTCCATGAATGCGTTTCGCTTCTTCAGCAGATACTTCAAGCGTTAGTGCCGCTCGACCTACCTCACCCCTACATTCTGCAAGTGGCTTACCAACTTCTCTCGCTAGGATTTCACCAAGTTCACCCTGACGAGCGCGAAGTGTAGCTGCTGCCTTAATTAGAACAGAATAGCGGTCATATGGTGAAAAGGGTGTTTTTAAAGCGTTTTTAGCAGCTTGCACGGCATCGATTACATCCTGCTTTTCTGCTGCTGCCGTTCTTGCCGTTACTTCTTGAGTATATTTGTTAAGAACATCATCGGTGACCGATTTTTCTCGCCACTCACCATCAATATATAGTCCATAAGTAAGTACAGAAGTTTGTGTAACCATCAAACATCATCCTCCTTTTTATAACGTTACGACCTTTTTGTTTAATAAAAGTTCTTCCGCTTTGCCTTGACTACCAAACACACGAATCTTCTCCTGCACTTTTTCTTTCATACGAAGACGTCCAAGTCCAAGGGAGCTTGCGAGTACAATATCATCAGGATTCTCAGCAAATGCTTCTTGTACACCCTTCGTAAAAGCCTGACGTAATTCAGTATCGACATTAATCTTTGCGATTCCAAGAGAGATGGCACGCTTAACTTGCTCGTCTGGTACATCAGATCCTCCATGAAGAACAACCGGACGTTTCACAGCATCAACAATCTCTTTCAACCGTTCGAAGCGAAGGTTTGGCGTCTCCTTATAGATCCCATGAGCTGTGCCAATGGATACCGCAAGATAATCAACATCAGTGGCTTCTACAAATGCAACGGCTTCTTCGGTAGACGTAATCAATGCATCTTTTTCATCAACGGTTATATCATCCTCGGTTCCGCCGATCTTCCCAATTTCACCTTCTGATCCAATTCCTAGAGCTCTTGCGATTTCAACAACTTTCTTCGTTGTTGCTGTGTTCTCTTCGAACGAAAGACCTGATCCGTCGAACATCACTGACTGAAATCCCATTTGAACGGCCTGCATCGTTTGTTCAAACTGACGACTATGGTCAAGATGAATGGCAACCGGTACATCGAAATCCTTTTCGTACGTATCGATCAGTCCTTTTAATGCTTCCATACCTAGTGTTTGAATCACCTTTTGCCCTACTTGTATCATAATCGGTGCCTTTTCCTCTTCAGCTGCCTCCAATATAGCAAGTACCGTTTCTGCATTATGAGCGCTAAACGCACCTACTCCATACCCGTTCTGAAAAGCATGATCTAGCATCGTTTTTCCATTAATAAATGGCATACTATTTGCTCCCTTCTACCTCTTCAATTCAATATGATAGTGATACTGATCACTTCGATAGTTTGTTTTTGTATATTCCATTGGATAGTCCTGTAATCCGTAGCTCAGTCGTGTCATTTCAAGCAAAGCTTCACCTGGTCGTATGGCAAGTAAATCAGCTTCATCAATCGTGGCATTCATCGCTGCAATTCGCTCGTGCGCTTTCGTTAAATAAATTTCATCGTTCTCAAGTATTTCATAAAATTTGGCTTCATTTAAATCGTGCTTCATAAGAAGCTGTCCAATTGACTCAGGCCAGCAGCTCCGCTCAAGTGCAACTGGTGTATCATCAGCAAAGCGAATTCGCTCGACTAATAGAATTGGCGAATCTTGAGCTACTTGAAGCATGTCACTCTCGTGGTAAAGATTTGTTCTGAATTCAGCTCGAAGAAGTTTCGATCTCGGGACTTGCCCTCTTTCCATCACTTCTTCAGCAAATCCTTTTAACTGACCTAGATTACCGACAAGCTGATGTGGTTTAACAACCGTCCCTCTGCCCTGCTTCTTCTCAAGTAAACCATTCTGTACTAGGATTGTAACCGCCTGTCGAATCGTTGTGCGACTCACTCCAAATTCTTTGATTAATTCCTTTTCTGTTGGAATAAGCGTATTCGCTTTCCAATCACCGCTCTGTATTCGATCAATCAGAGTATTTTTAACTTGTAGGTAAAGAGCTTCATCACTAGTGGTTTTGAATCGATTAGTCGACATACAGTTCTTTTCCTTTAAGTGGTGGCGGGTAAGTTGTAACATCTTCACCTATGAGCGGCTTAAGCCATTCATAGTAACGTTTTCGGTCTTTAATGAACTCAACTGGCATTACTCTTTCACCTGCTTCAACTACCTTTTCGAGCTCAATAGGAATCATATCAACAGAGTAGCGGTGGTGGGACTTACGCTTAATTGAAACCATCACACCTGAAAGACCATCTCGAATCCACTCTGCTCCAACTTTACCAACCGTATATGCTTCCTCCCGATCGATATCGGAAATAACAGCGGAGAAGCTTCGCTGATTCATCCCTAGCAGTTCAGCTCTTGTCATTACACGTAATTCGCTTTTGAGAAAAGCTGCAACTTCGCTTGAAATGCCACCAAGCACTGGTCTTCCATCAACAACTTCACGCTGTACTTGACCTTCTTCACTCCAGTGAACGCCTTCACTAACCACAACAGTGGCATGACCGAAACGACGAAGTGCACAGTCTACATTCTGTAGCAAAAGCTCTTGTTTCAAAGGTCGTTCTGGAAGCGCAATGAAATGCGGACCTTCTTCTTCGTATTCTTGGAGAAGACCTGATGCCGAGGCAAGCCACCCCGCATTTCTTCCCATAGTCTCTAACACTCGAATCTTCTCAAAGTTCTGCATGGATGCAAGGTCTCTACTCATATCCCTTGTTGCCTGAGCAACATATCTTGCCGAACTCCCAAAACCAGGCGCATGGTCCGTTCCACCTAAATCATTATCAACCGTTTTCGGAAGTCCGAGCACTTGAAGCGGATAGTTCTGTCTTCGTGCTTCTAGCTCCACCTTCGCTAATGCTTCCATCGTTCCATTTCCCCCGATGAAAACAAGCATTTCCACATTCTTTTCTTTCAATTGACGGACACCTTGTTCAATGTGATCATCCGATAAAGGATAACGCCCTGAGCCAAGACATGCGCCAGGTACATCTCGATGAAGATGGATTTTGTGAAGCATTTCCTCGTCGCCATCCAACAAGGAACCATGCGCAAATCCTTCATAACCATTCTGAATAAAAAGCAGGGAATAATCACGTTCGATTTCTTTCACAAACCCTGCGAGGGTAGCATTAATCACGGCCGTAGGTCCCCCGGCCTGGCCAATGGCGACCTTCTTCATGCAACTGTCTCCCTTCAGTTCTTCGTATAGATCGTCGTTTCTAATCCTAACTGCTTTCCAAGCTCGATTAGTTCGTCTGCCACATCGTCATAAATAATGGCGTAATGCGGCTCAAATCCTTCTTCCATTAACCCATATAGCGTGTCATTGATTTCTGTTTCAAGTTCTACTTCAACTGATGTCCCGTTAAATCGCTGTGGTGTATCAAGCGCATTCCCACGCATGACCAAAAGGCGATAGCCTTCCGGTGTGTAACCTACTCGGAACATCGTAACGCGACCTGGCTTCAACCCGAATTCCATCGTAAAACCTAGTTTACGGTTTGGATGTACTCCAGGGCGAGCACCTTGATCTGGATGTGCTAATGAGTAAGCTCCAGCTCCACAGTGCCAGAAGACAACAGAATTACTCGCTTCATTTACGTGCACCATGTCTCCTAAATACGGAGCACTTCCTGTTAACTGCTGGAGGATGAACATGGAGACAGATCCGTGAATATCTGATTCACATGATGAAACAACGCCATCTTCCGTAAATTGAGACAGTGTTGAACAGGCTGCAGCTCCTAGTTCGTTGAAGAAGTCCGGCCAACATCGAATCGCAAGAGCTGACACATCGGCTTCGTTAATTTGATCTTGTACATACGTTGTAAACTGAGCAAAACGATGCACCGTTTCGTCGTTCCGATTGAGCCCAATCACCTGTTGCTCTGCCCGTTCAATGGCACCTTCCCATTTTTCACGGGGAAGTTTCACGCATTCTTCAAACGCTTTGTTAAGGTCGAAATTCTTCACAGTTACACCCAGTTGCTTTTGAAGGGCTTCCTCATTCGTTCCTGAGAAGAAAAAGCCTGGAGGATGTTCACCAATCACACCAATCGTTAGTCCCTTAAGATCTTCAATGACCTTTTGTACTTTAAGCTGGATTTTAAGCCTTTTCTGAACCTGCGCTTCATCCGCATTGCCAAATACGAAGCTAAAAGGATGATTGGCACAGCGCAAGACGTGACTTGTGCTATTACCACCAGTTAACGAATTGAGTCTAAGTCTTCCACCAACGCTTGGTTCACGAACAGACCAAACAATGACCGGTGCTTCAACTGCTTTAATCAGCGCTTCCACAAATTCACCATCAGCAAATGTGACGCTTTGATAAATACTAGCGATAACTTCTTCGCTGTTAACGTTTGCAAGAAATGCTTCAAGATCATCTGGAGAAGTGATAATTTCTTCTGGCTCGATAACATTCGCTGTTACGCTGTGTAGGAACTCAGAACTTTTCTTTCTTTGAACTTCCCCCGCTTCAAGATCAAACGTTTTTCTTCCAATCGGTACATATAAAATGCTCGTTTTTGGCATGATTGGTCACAACCTTTCTTCCCTGTTTGTTACGAATACTGTATCATAAGTTACTATCTTTTAAAATAGGTAATTACCTTTATGGCTATTTCCCTACTTTATTGCTTCAGCAGCTTTTTGGAAAATGTCGGCAAACGGTGAATCTTTTCGATAGAAAACAGGCGTTTGACCAATTGGTGCCTCCACATCAATGTTTCCACCCTTTGTTTCTGTGCCACTCCAAAAATGAACCCACTCATCATCAGGCAAGTAAACAGACCATTTGTCCTGCCCCTCTTCATAAACAGGCGCCACAACTAGGTCAGATCCAAGCATATATTGATACTTAATATCATAGGCTTTCGCATCATTTTCATATTCCATAAACAATGGACGCTGAATCGGCACGCCTGTTTCAGCATTTTCTTTACTAAGTGCTTTTAAATAAGGCTTCATTGTGGTGTAAACATTGGTCATTTTCACAAAGTGCTCAAGCGTTTCCTCATCCTGATCATACTGAAAACAGTCATCAGGTCTGTTGCCTTCATGTGTTCGCATAACTGGCGTAAATGCAGCCATATCGACCCAGCGAAGAAGAAGCTCTTTATTACGCTTATTGCCATGAAGGCTTGTATACCCACCGATATCGCTATGATGAACACCATTTCCACTCATCCCTGCAGACAATGCTGCTGGAATAACGGATGCTAGGCCATCATCAAGACTCCAATCCACACTCTGATCTCCTGCCCATAGTAGCGGACAATAGCCCCCGCTACCGGAATATCCTGCTCTCATGAAATAAACAATATCGCCATAGCGTCCGGCTTTTTTCACCGCGTTATGGTTTACTTTCGCCCACATCACAGGCCAGGCATTGTGCATCATTGTTGCAGGTTCTCCGTTAGAAAGCTTAAGATCTGTTGGCAGATATTCACCGAAATCAGCCATCCATCCGTCCATTCCGAAATCGATCATATTCCTTTGAATAACACCTTCATACCACTCACACGCATCTTCGTTTGTAAAATCAACTACGCCGCAGTCAAATTCACCGAAATCCACAACATAATCGCTACCATCTAATGCAGTTGCAAGGTATCCATTCTTGTAAGCTTCTGCATAAAGGTCTCCTTCAACTGCAACATAAGGATTAATATAGCCGAGAAAGCGAATGCCTTTCTGTTTCCATTCTTTCACTTTTCGATCAAGCTCTGGATATTCTTTCGGATTCCACTTCCAGTTCCACATCAATCGTTTACCAAAGGACGTAATGCGTTTTCCCTGCCAATCTTGACACCAGACCGCACCGACCTTCATTCCCTTTTCTAGAGCATGATCTATTTTACGCTGAACAATATCGCTACCACCCTGCATTCCAAGCCAAATTCCATCAAATGTCCAATCTGGAAGCTCTGGTTGTCTGCCGAGGCGAGCAGTTAATTTCTCAACAAGCGCCTTATAGGTATTACCTGTTTCAAATAGAATTGATGCAGGTGCTTCCCATATGTGCAATTCATGAAAATCACTGCGCTGAAAATCAAAATCCGCGAACGCTGTCGTTTCCACATGGCAGAAATATTTATTCGTAGATACATAGGTTGGCTGCGGATAATTTGTATTGTAGTAATCTCCGCCTGCTTGATCTTTCACATCTGCCTGCCAGGTTGTGTAAGTAGACTTATTTCGTCCTACTCCTGGCTCTGATGTCCAAAGGGGGAAGTTCTTTCCTCGTAAATTAAAGTAGGAAAGCTGCTCGCCACAACCGTAAACTTTTTCACTCTCATCAGCAGCTACTCGAACCCAGAAACGATTGAATAGAGGATCAACGAGCTCAAACGAAACGCGGAGACCTTCCCCATCCTGCTTAAGCACCATTGTAAGTAGCTCATGATCATGAGAAAAATGACGAAATGAGATTCTGCACGTATTTCCTTCATGACGAACCGTCCCGTAACGAAGGGCTACACGCTCTACAACATAATCTTTTATTTTAAAATTACCTCTGTACATATCGATTGTTTCTTCACCACTACCTACAAAAATAAACGGACGCGCTGGAGAATGGGTGAACAATAATCGTCCTTCAAGGCGAATATCAAACTCTTCGCCTTGTTGATTCACTTCAAAGATGTTCTGAGTCACTACTGTTTTCAATGTGAACTCCTCCTTCATAGTTGATTAAGCACTTCTAAACTTCTTATCGACTTCCACCGCTTCTTGATGCTTTCGTGTAACAAATCCTTGATACTTCGTATTCCAAGACTTTAGAGCTAGAAGGCAGCACAGTCCGCCTGCAACTGTTGTTCCAATGATTGCTGGCCAGAACCAACCTGATACAATGCCTCCTGCGTAAGCAAGTCCAATTGGTGAGAATAGGATGTAAACCATAACGACGAGAGTAATAAGGATCACAGCTACTGGAATTGTAAACTTCCATGGAACCATATCGACCTTTGGATTCGCTTGGAATTGATATGCTTCTGAAAGGGGACGAATGCGACCAACAATCATCATAATTGTCACTTCAATAAGGAAGAGAATAGCTGAAATATGGATAAAGTTCATGGTCACTTCGATATTGAAAAGTTGGTTCAATCCCCACACAAGCATATAGTACGTGACGACGTGAAAAATAATGGCGATTTTCGCACCGAGTGCCGGAATCCTTTTTGACATGATACCTACGAGTACAATGGCGATAATCGGGATGTTAAAGAATCCTGTAAACCGACGGATAAGGTCCCATAAGCCGTCTGGAGCATTCATTAGCATTGGTGCAATAAAGAAAGAGACAAGTGCGAGAACGCTTCCAAAATATTTACTAACATTAATAAGTTGACGATCGGTTGCTTCTTTATTAATACCAGCTTTATACACATCAAGTGCAAACATCGTTGCGGCACTATTCAACAGTGAGTTAAAGCTTGAGAAAACAGCACCGAGTAGAACAGCTAGAAATAGACCTGACATAAACGTTGGAAGTAAGTTGGCAACGACGGTTGGATAGGCGAGATCAACTGGATTCATCGACCCTCCGTACAGGTGGAACGCAATAACACCAGGGATCATCATCATAAATGGGACCGTTAATTTATAGAATCCTGAAAGCAAAACCCCTTTTTGCCCTTCAGCAAGGTTCTTCGCTCCAAGCGTACGCTGAATCACGTACTGATTCGTCCCCCAATAGAACATATTCATGAAGATCATACCTGTAAAAATCGTCGAGAATGGAACAGAGTCGGTACTTGATCCAATCGCATTTAACTTCTCTGGATTCTCTATTGCAATCGTCTTCATACCTTCAAACATATCTCCATTTCCTAGCGCAAAGAAGCCGAGAATAGGAACAATTAATCCAATGAATAAAAGGCCAATTCCGTTAAGTGTATCTGAAATGGCTACCGCTTTAAGCCCACCGAAAATCGCATAAATAGCTCCGATAATTCCGATGATCCAAATAACGAGCCAAACTGATGATTGGAACGAGATTCCAAGAAGCTCCGGAACATCAAACAAACGAAGAATGGCAAGTGCACCAGAGTATAGAACAGATGGAATCGTAACGAATACGTATCCAAGCATAAAAAGAATAACCGTGTATCTGCGAACGCTTTCATCATATCGTTTGCTTAAAAATTCAGGAAGTGTTGAGAATGCGCCGCCGAGATAGCGCGGAAGTAAGATGAGTGCCATAATCACGATTGCAAAAGCAGCCGTTACCTCCCATGCCATATTCGAAAGGTTCGTTCGATAAGCTTGTCCATTCAATCCGATCAGCTGCTCAGCCGATAAGTTTGTTAGTAGGAGTGACCCTGCAATGAATCCACCCGTTAAACCCCGTCCTGCAAGAAAATACCCATCTGAATCATTAACTGAATTCCTTGTTTTTAAATAAGAGACCCACGCAACAAGTGCCATAAAAAATACGCACGATACGAGTGTAAATGTCATACTAGACATGCATTCTCCTCCTTTGTTAGTTACTTGGATATGTGACTGTCAGATTTTCTCCTAGAATTCCTTGATAAGCGCCAAGTTTCCTGAAACGTTCATGCTCTGGATGAGCAAGTAGCCATTTGTTTTTCATAAAAAGAAGTGGATCATATTCTTTCTCTGAGTCTTCTAACGGAAGATTTGTACCTTCTGGTAGAATCACCGTGCATTTGAATCCTTCATCACTCACTTTGCAAGGTGCTAGGTGAAGCGTGGTTTGGTACATTTCAATAGCTGTCCCCTTTGGAACAAAGAAGCCCTTGATTTTATTGACGTTAAACTGGTTATTGACGATATCATTCGTATGACCGAGCAAGAGTACAAAATCCGTTACTGCAACGTTGATCTCACTCCCTTTGTGGAACTCCAGTCCTCCAAGCGATGAATTATTACCGTTACAGTAACCAATTTGAACGGGCATACCTCCAAAGTACCGTTTCTCAACGAACCTTTTAATAGATTCATCTTCTAACTCTTGAGCAGAAGGAACGTATTGATTTCCTTCTTCAGGAATTGCTGTTGCCTGCATTCGCTCCGCTATTTCCTCATATGGAAAATCCGTAAGTACTTTGCCATAGAACTTGAAAGAATCCGTATCGACACTCTCTAATTCAAGATGACGATTCATCTCTTGCAAAACTTCAATCATAGCAAACCTCCACCATAAGTAGTAATGTTTCAATAAACGTCATAACCTTTTATCACATTATATTGTAAACGCATTCATAAATGCAATAGTTTTTTGAAAAAAGAGAAAAAGGGGTCAGGCTCGGGCCTGACCCCCACTGCTCTACCACGTTAATAAACAACAGAGTTTGTTAAGTCAACGCCATCAATTTCTTTTCGACTATCGATCAGCCATTCTCCTCCACTTTTCACTAGCTGGTAGCGAAAAGCACTAGAGGTTACTTCTGTTTCCACGTTTTGATCTCCAGGCTCGTGATTAGCCGAATCCATCGTTACGAGAACATCTACGATTGCTTTTTTTCCAGAGGAACTTATGGAGAGGCTATCTAAATCATAGGCTGCTTCTAGAACATCTCCTGTGAAAGCTCCGTTATTTTGTCTAACGGATACGAAACGATCCTCGAAATAAGAGTAAAGATCTGGTGTAAGGTTTGTGAAGTAACTTGCATCTAAATTTTCATAAGCATTGATCCAATCTCTTAAATACGTATTAACCGCATCAATAATTGGCTCTGAATAGACAAAATCTGAAGAAGCGGGCTCGGACGGGACTTCTTTCTCTATGACAACAGGATCTGGCTCGCTATAATCAACTGTTAAGTAAACTCCCGATCCATCAAATGGAACCGAAGGGCTTTTCACAACGCCTGCTTCAAACTTCTTCTCAGCGTGCAGGACGACTGAACCATCTGTTGGAAATGGTCCAATTTCTCCAGTTTTACCGATTGTAACGCCAGTATCTTTACCATTAATAAAAAGAACCGCATCGTCATAATTGGATTCTGGTGACACGTAAGCTCCGTTTACTGAAAGATCGATGTTTGCCATATCCTCTGGAGTCATTAATTCGATTTCTGCTTCTCCCTTCATCGTATAGCTCTCATGCTTCAACTCAGATGCAAACTGATAAAGACCAGGAAGAAATGGCCCTACTTTCTTTCCATCTTCTTTTCCTCCAAACACCCCTCCTTCTTCATTATTAATTTCAAGAGACGTACCTGGAAACTGCGTATAAACATTCGCATAGATAGGGACAGGCGAAATCATATAGTGATCGAAAAGCAGAAACTTTTTACCCGACTTACTAAGCTTCATTTCAATAAATAAGGCTTCATCTCGTTTTTCAAACTTAGTATTCTTTATCGTCAGTGCTTGGCGCTCAAGGTCCTGAATTAAAAGGGCACGCTGCTCAGGATGATTCTTCATTAAATCAATAAATCCTTGGAGTTCTGCTTCGTGTGAAAGAAGAGGGTTTACTTTCGAAACAACATTTTTCATTTTTTCATAGTCACCTTCCAACATGGCCACACGAAATTGATCAATTGTTCGTTCCGGTGATGATAGCATCCTTAACGTATAGAAACTGCCTGCAAGAAGAATAACGAGTGCACCTATACTAATAAGCCAGATCGTCCATTTCATATTCCTAACCGGAGTCGTTTTCGCTACCTTTCGCCCGCATTTTACACAAAAATCACCGGCTTCTTCCCTGTTACAAAACTCACACCAACCCATTTTTCCACCTCCTGCCATTAATTCAAATCATATGGCAGTGATTTCAATTTATGAACGCTTTTTGATTCAATTTTCCTATGTATTTTACTAACATGATTCAGGACTTTCTACATAACTATGAAAAAGTACACGCTAAAAAAGGGGGGACAGTCATGTCAGATCTGCAAACGAAAATTGGTGGAGGAATATCGAAACTACAGGATGGTCTTCAACAGGGGAAGAACAAGCTTCAAACAGCTCAAGAAGTGTCTCAATTAAGAAAAGCAGCAAGTGATGCAGCTACAAATCGAGCAAAAATCATCAGGCAACTGGGCGAAATAGCTTATCGGCTTGTCCGAAAAGGGGATGTTCAACATTCGGAGCTAAATGAGCAGGCGGAGCGAATCATCCAATATGATCTTGAACTCTACCAAGCTAATAAAGAACTGGAACTCCAATTGCGAAGGGAATCAAACGGTCAAACATGTGAATGTGGGGCAACGGTAAGTGAAGAGGATACCTTTTGCGGAAGCTGTGGTAATAAAGTGCAGGTGCCTGAACCAACACCCGTTTCGACCGTACCTTGCACAAGCTGTCAGGAAAACATTCCAGAGGGAGCGCAATTCTGCGGTTGTTGCGGTACAAAAAACGGCTAGGAGGTGGTACGGAATATGTATTGTACAACCTGCGGAAATGAAGTACCCTTTGGTGATAATTACTGCCCAAATGACGGGACATTTCAGCAACAAGATTTGCAGCCACACGTGACGTCTGGCGCTATTCCTAAATTCTGCTCTGACTGTGGCACATCAAATACAGGTGAACATCTTTATTGCTTCCAATGTGGAGCGTTTCAACTATCACTCATTCCATTTAAATTTGAGCGAACCAAAGAGAAAGTAACAGCGCCATCTCAAGCGCTCCCAGATCTCAGTGGTATTAATAAAAAAATGGCTCTTCTTTGTGCGTTTCTTGCCTTTCTCATGGTTGGAATTGCGTCGTTTATTATTGCGGAGAGTTTTCAGAATCAAACAGCTTCTATACAAGAAGCGGTTGCAGAATCTGAAGAATTTGGTCCATTCGGACTAATAACCGAATTTAATAGTTATGAAGATTCACAACTCCCAACTGATCCTATTATTGGAATGTCAGACTACTGGATGTACTCTCACCTGCTTAACTCTAAGGTTTCGTTCGATTCTACGTTTGATGACGAGATCTTTAAAGGTGGCGTTCATTTAGAATCAGGGTACCTCATACTCCTACTTGTTCCACTGATCGCGCTTTTAATTAGCGGCTATTTCTACAGCAGCAGAAATCGTTTGGATACACAGCAATATTGGGTATCATCCCTACTTATAGGGGTGGTTTACGGCGGACTAACAGCTATCGTTGCCATTTTTGCAGGTTTTTCATTTAGTGGGGAAATAACGGATGATTGGTACAACGCAAGCTTAGCCATTGAAAACAACTATTCATTCTTCAAAGCATTTTTCGTAGCCTTTTTCATTGGGACGATCTTTTCATTTATCGGGTGCTTACTTGGAAGTGGAACAATGCAGTCACTCAGTTCTTCTCCTCTTAAAGAAGGAGTAAGAACGATCACGATTGGAATCACTGCCTCAATCGTTGTGATGATGGTAGTATTCTATGGATTTATCATTGATGACTTACGTTTGCTTGGAGTGGAAGACATACCGACAAGTATATTTGTCTTTCTTATCGTCCAGCTTGGTTTTATCTTATGGAACGTCCTTAATCTCTCATCACTTTCACTTAATATGAGTGGTTTCGGTGAAAACGTTCAAATTGATTTCTCTACGCTAGCAGGTATGAAAGTCATTCCAACTGTTACAGATCAAGACATCACATTATTATTGAGCAATGCTCAAGATCTACGATTCTATATGCTGCTTGGATTACTCATTCCCATCTCACTCTTTATCTGGACTGGATATCGAATGCAGCAAGAAGGTTCCGTTCGAATTCATCGGATTGCCATGTTTGGGTTCGTATACGCTTTACTTATGTCATTACTAGTTGCGGGAACAAATATAGGAATTGACTTCTATAGTAGTCCACTCACTGACTCGCTTATAGGAACAGAAGATTTACCAACTCTCTTCTATGGCTTCTCCGCGATCGGCACCTTCTTCAAATGCTTCATCTTCTCAACCCTTCTCGCAATCGGAGGAGCTTATTGGAAGAAGCAGCGACTAAATAGGGGTCAGGTACGTACCTGACCCCCGCCGCGTTACCACTGTAAAGGAACGGGGGTCAGGCACGAGCCTGACCCCCATTCTCTCTTCATTCTCCTCTTTCTCCACTCACCGCTCCAACACAGCAGGACGCACGAACGTCACACCATCTACTTCAACATCCTGATATACCCATTCGCCCGTATGGGTCATAAATTCAATTCCTTCTTCCGTAAGGAGAATCGTATCTTCTGACTTCACACCTGGCAACGAAGGGTTCCAAGCATAGGCTTGATTCACCACAACTTGTTTCGTAGTTTCTGGGTTTGCTAGAAACTCCCGAGAGTTATAACCTGTTAGACCACCTTGGTGGAGCAACTTCCAGTCATCAGGGAAGCCCTGGTTCGCATACTCATTCACACCAGCTACAATCACTTCACCAGCGGTAACGCCGGCTCTTGTTGCAGCATTCATCACGCTATCGATTCTCGCAACAGTTGCGCTGTTTCTTCGAAGTTCATCTGGCAACTCCCCGAAATAGACGAGCCTTGTTACATTAGCTACAAGACCGCCTTCCTCTGCACAAAGAACAAGCATCGCATGGCGCTCAAGTTTCTTCTCAGTAGGTATTGGATGACGGTAGCGGTATATTCGCTCATCGGTTGCAACAAGCAACACCTGAATTGACATCCCATTGCTCAACACCTTAGAAGCGAGATGTGCTTCAATTTCATTCTCGGTTTGACCAGGTTCAATTTCTCGGCACGTCTCTTCTACCGCTTTAGCCGCTTTTTGACAAAGATTCCTGTAGCGCTCACGTTCACTATCTGTCAGCACTGACCGAACGTTCGAAAGCTCCCCATCTACAACATCCCAGTCAGAATAGATCACGTCGGTTGCCATCCTCTTTCCAGACGCAACCTCTTCAATTAGATGATCAACAGGGTTGTACCAATCCACAGAAAGGACTTCAAATGGAAAGGATAAATCCGCGCATTCTTCTTCTACGATTCGTCGCTCTTCCATTTTCGACGTCACAAGGTACGCTTTCTCACGTGTAATGATCCAGTCAGCAACGCCTGCCTCCATCGTCTGGACAATATAATTCGTATTTCCACCAGTTAACCACGAGAAATTGTTCCTTCTCCGTAGCAGAATACCATCATAATTCTTCTCTTCTAAAAACAACCGCACCTTTTCAATACTCATTCGTTATCACCATACCCTTTTGGATTGTTCTGATGCCAGCTCCAAGCATGGGCAACAATTTGAGAAAGTTCAGGATAAACCGGGTTCCATCCAAGATCATTGATGGCTTTAGATGAGGAGGCAATTAGCGTAGCTGGATCTCCCGCACGTCTCGGGGCAACTTCAGCTTTAATGTCTTTCCCCGTAACAGTTCGACATGTCTCAATCACTTCTTTCACTGTAAACCCTATTCCATTCCCAAGATTGTAGACGCCACTTTCGTTCGTTTCTTTCATCTTCTTCAATGCAAGGTAATGCGCCTGGGCGAGGTCAAGAACATGAATATAATCCCGGACGCACGTGCCATCCTTCGTATCATAATCGTCTCCAAAAATAGACACCTGTTCTCTTTGACCGAGCGCGGCCTGTAAAACGATCGGAATTAAATGAGATTCAGGATCATGATCTTCCCCAATTCTACCTTCCGGATCAGCACCTGCTGCATTGAAATAGCGAAGGGATACTGACTTCAGTCCATAAGCGCCATCGCACCAGCGTAGCATCTTCTCGATCGCAAGCTTCGTTTCACCATATGGATTCGTTGGTGCAGTTACATCACTTTCCTCAATAGGTGTACGTTCTGGGTTACCGTACGTTGCTGCGGTTGATGAAAAGACAATGTGCTTCACATCATGCTCCACTAGCTTTGAAACAAGTGAATGTGATCCAGCTACGTTATTACGATAATACTCCAGCGGATTCGTTACGCTCTCGCCAACAAGTGAACTCGCTGCGAAATGAATGACCGAATCAATTGAATGGTCTGCAAAAATTTGATCGATCACTTTTCCATCCGTTAAGTCCCCTTTATAAAAAGGAACGTCAAGGACTGCCTGTTCATGGCCTTTCGTTAAATTATCTAGAACAACTACTTCTTCATTCTGCTCACGTAAATACATTACGGTGTGGCTACCAATATATCCAGCGCCACCTGTGACTAAAATCGCCATGTTTTTCACTCCAATTCGTAAAATAAGCGTCGAAAATGATCATTATTTCCCGGAAAATACTAGTTATCTTGAACGAAGGACATGTGCTGCTAGCGGTGCTAGCGACATCTCACCTGTAAATGTTTCTTCAGAAACAGGATCTACCCATTTTCCTTCAGGTAATGTAAGTGAGCCTTTATTTTCAGTAGAATGATTAACAACACTCAAGAACAATGAGCCATCATTCGCAGTACGGGTAACCGCTTCTACCTCTTCCCCGCTAGAAGGTATAACTGTCACACCAGCCTCGGTGAAAATATCTGAATAAAGAGTATCCATCATCTCATTTTCAAGCGCGGAGCCAACATAATAGACCGTCCCTTTACCAAATTGATTCTTCGTAATTGCTGCCGTTTTCTCGTAGAAACAGCTACGATACTCAGCAAGAACTTCTGCTGTTGTTGGCTCAACTAAATCACACCAGATCGATGCAACAGAGTTCACTCCAGAAACGGATCCCTGAACGCCTTCCACAGCATTGCTCTGACCAAGCTGAAGCGATTCATATTCGTTAATTTCAACACCAGCAAGCTCTCGTAAAGCGCCTGGAAGCGTGTCTTCTACAACGAAATTATTTTGCTCTTTCACACCTGCACGGTAGGAAAGGATGACGGTTCCGCCCTGTTCAGCAAAGCGAGTGATTTTCTCATTTACCTTAGGATCTGTTAGGAAATAAACAGGTACAACAAGCACTTTATAGCCATCAAGATCGCTTTCTTTCGTCACAATATCGGTCAGTGCATTCATACGGTGTGCCGGGCTATAGAAGCGAAGGAATTCGCGCTTATAGTCAAAGGCATTGCTTTGTGGCTGAATTCCCCACGCCCATGCATTCTCAACATCATAATAAACGGCTACATCAGCCTTATACTTTGAATCAATCCAGTCATCTCCGAACACACGAAGTGAATCAATGACTTCTTTTACCTCTCTATACTTACGCTTTGGTTTCCCATCATGATCAAGTACACCGTGACAGAATTCTTCTGTACCAAAACGAGCAGCACGCCAGCGGAAGTAAACAATCGCTTCTGCACCACGGGCAATGGCCTGGTATGTCCACAGTTTAATATGTCCTGGACGAGGCAAGTAACCGATTGAACTCCACCCCTGCGCACCTGAGAGCTCTTCCATTACCCAGAACCCTTTGCCGTCTTTCGATGAACGGCAGAGATCATGCTGGTGCGCTATAGCAGCTGGAGCGATTGGTTCAGGTAAGCCACCCCAAACAGGATAGTTATCAAACGAAATAAAGTCGAGATCTTTCGCCATATCCCACTGGTTAATCGCTTGTCCAGTGTAAACGAAGTTATGTGTGATCCACTGGTCTGATCGAATATGTTGACGAAGAAGATACGTTTGAAGCTTGTTATAAGTTGTATACGCATGAGCGCAGAAACGATCAAAATCCAGTAGCAAGCTTGGATTATGCTCCTGGAACACTTTACGCGGAACAGGAATTTGCGTCCACGCGGTGTACGTTTGACTCCAGAAAACCGTTCCCCACGCTTCATTTAGGGTATCGAGGGTTTGATATTTCTCTTTTAGCCAAGTCTGAAAGGCTTTTTGATCCACATCGCCATAACTGCGGTCTGATTTCTCGTGTCCATACTCATTGTCTGTCTGCCAGCCAATGATGCCTTCATGCTGACCGTAGCGCTTTGCCATTTCCTCTACGATTTTCGCTGAAAAGTCACGGTATACCTCACTGTTCACTGTATAGTGACGCCTTGCTCCAAACGAAATAACTGTTCCATTCTGATCAACTGGCAGAATTTCAGGATATTTCTCGATCATCCATGCCGGCGGCGTTGCAGTTGGTGTTCCAAGCACCACCTGTATCCCATTCTTTGTGAGCAGCTCAATCGCTTCATCATAGAGTGAAAAATCATATACGCCCTCTTCTGGCTCCATCAGTTGCCAACCAAACTCTGCTAGTCGCACAACGTTTACGCCAAGCTCTTTCATTAACCTTACATCTTCGGCCCAACGCTCTTTCGGCCACTGCTCTGGATAATAATCTACACCTATATACAACGCTCTCGCTCCTTTAACTGCTCAAATAGTTATCCGTTCTTTTACAATGAGAAAAGAAGCCAGCCAGGGACGGCCAGCTCTTATTAATTTGGCTATGTTAATGAGTCAAAAATTGAGAAATCAACAATGGAAGCTAACATAGCTATTAATTTAAATGGCTGTTCAATGCTGCTGTGAAACGATCAAATGCAGCCTCACCAGCAGGATCTTTCTTAAATACACCTGCATGACTTAGAATATCTGAGAAGATGAGACCAACTTCATCTTGCAGAATTCTATCAATAGTAGCTTTTTCAAGATCAGGGTACTTTTCTAGAAGTGATTTAGCCCAGTCACCATGCTTACTAATTCGTTCATCTTCTGCAATTCGATTAAGAGGCTCCTCACCAGTGAGGAGGTCACCAAGAAGTTGAAGTTCTTCTTTCAATCGTCCCGGAAGTACTGCAAGTCCCATTACTTCAATTAAACCGATGTTTTCTTTTTTAATATGATGAACCTCTGCGTGAGGATGGAAAAGTCCCATCGGATGCTCGTCTGTCGTACGGTTGTTACGAAGAACGAGATCAAGTTCAAATAGCTCACCATTTCTGCGAGCAATTGGAGTAATCGTGTTATGTGGTTCTTCTGTATAAGCAAGAACATTCGCTTCTTCGTCACTGTAGGCTTGCCAGAACTTAAAGATCGCATCAGCAAGTTCTCCAAGCTCTTCTCTACTTTCACCTTGTAACCTAAGGACAGACATTGGCCAATTCACAATGCCAGCCTTAACGTTCGGATAGGAAGAAAGATGAACAGATCGCTCGATTTCTGCTTTCGCCATAGGGAAATCATGCTTTCCTCCCTGGAAATGATCATGACTTAGAATCGATCCCCCTACAATTGGAAGGTCAGCATTCGATCCTATGAAATAATGCGGAAACTTATTGACAAATTCAAGTAGACGATCAAATGTCCCACGGGAAATTTTCATCGGCTCGTGCTCACCATACAACACGATCGCATGCTCGTTATAGTAGACGTATGGAGAATACTGCAAGTACCACTGCTTGTCTTCAAGTGTAACGGGAATAAGGCGTAGATTCTGCCTCGCCGGATGCGTTAATCGCCCTGCATATCCAACGTTTTCCTTACAAAGCAAACACTCTGGATAACCGCTTGCCTTCGCTGTCTTAGCAGCGGCGATGGCTTTCGGATCTTTCTCTGGTTTAGACAGGTTAATCGTGATTTCCATATCCCCATAGTCTGTGGCCGTTAGCCAGTGTTCATTCTTTGCAAATCGATCCGTTCGAATATAATGAACGTCTTTTGAGAATTGATAGAAAGCTGCGGTTGCAGCTTCTGGACCAACCTCACGATACGTCGTTTCGAAACGATCAACAACGTTCGATGGTCGCTCTGTTAAACACCCCATAATTTTTGTATCAAGCAAATCTCGGTACGTAACGGTGTTTTCTTCTAATCTTCCATTCTCATAAGCCCAATCAAGAATGTTCTCAAGGATCTCAACTGGACTTTCAGGACTATCGCTAACAGCATTTCCTAGATGAAACTCAGTAAGTTGAAGGACATCTAGAATCTGATTTCGAGCATATGACACGTCCCACTCACGAATGATTTCTCTTTTAATCGCATAGTGGAGGAGTCGTTCAATTTCGTGATCGATTGTCATGGTTTCTCTCCCCTCCTCGTTAGCTTTACAGTGCTTCGCTTAATTGGTTAATTTCTCTTGCACCATCGCCAATTTCAACAACGTAGAATTCAGGCGTTAGTCCTGTTTTCTCTTTATATAGTTCTGCTGTATTTTTACGGAACGATTCTAGAAACTTATTCGCAACAATACTAATCGTACATCCTCCAAAACCTGCACCTGTCATACGAGAGCCAATGACGCCTTCTTCAGACCAAGCTGCTTCAACGAGGGCATCAAGTTCAACTCCTGTTACTTCATAATCATCACGTAGAGAAACATGAGATTCATTCATCAATTGTCCGAATGCCTCAATGTCCCCTGCCTTTAACTTCTTCGCAGCCTCAATTGTACGCACGTTTTCAGAAACAGCGTGTTTGGCGCGCTTACGATCAACAGGATTTGTAATAAGGTGCTGATGTGCTTCAAACGTTTCCATTGTTAAATCACCAAGTGCTTCTATATCCAACTGTTCTTGCAGCTGAGCAAGTGCGCGCTCACATTCAGAACGACGTTCATTGTATTTTGAATCCGCAAGCCCTCTTCGCTTATTCGTATTCGCAATCACAAGTGAAGCATTTTCCAGTTGGACCGGGCTATAGCTATACTCAAGCGTATTGCAGTCTAGAAGAACAGCAGCATTTTCTTTCCCCATTCCAATCGCAAACTGATCCATAATTCCGCAATTCACACCGACGAATTCATTTTCAGCACGCTGACTCATTTTAACCATATCAACCATATTGATCTCTAAACCATTCAATTCATTCAGTAGTACTGATGTGGCAAGCTCAATGGAAGCTGATGAAGAAAGACCAGCACCGTTAGGAATATTTCCATAGTAAAGGACATCAAATCCACTCACACTATAGCCGTTCTCCTTAAAGATGGATACGACACCCTTCGGATAATTCGCCCAATCGTGCTCCTCGTCATAGATGAGGTTCTCTGATTCAACTTCAATTATCCCTTTTGACTCAAAGTTCATGGAATACAATCGAATCAATGAATCCTCTCTTTTTCGAACGACTGCGTAGGTGCCAATACTTAATGAACAAGGAAACACATGTCCTCCGTTATAATCCGTGTGCTCTCCGATTAAATTAACGCGACCCGGTGAGAAAAAGCTTTTCATTGCCCCACCGTCTCCAAACACCTTCTCAAACTGTTCGTACATCTTTTTCATATCAATCACCGACCTTGACCTATTATTTACTACTTTTTCTTAGTTTGAGCTTTGTAGCCATCGTGACTTTCTTGGCAACTTTACGTCTAAGCAAGCGTTCCATCAAAAGCCCCACTGCTGTTTCACCCATTAGTTCCGTGTACACCTTCACTGTACTTAAAGCAGGATACACGTATTTAGACACGCTAATGTCGTTCACGCCAATCAAACTCACTCGTTCAGGTACTGCTACACCTTTTTCATGAAGGGCACGCAAGCACCCAATTGCAATCGTGTCATTTCCGACGAAAAAAGCAGTAGGAAGCTCTTCGCCAAGCTCTTCTATTGCTTTGTTCATGAGGGAGTAGCCATCATCAACTGTAAAGGATCCTGTATAGATGTAGGATGCGTTTCCTTCTCCTTGCTTCTCCATATAAGACTGGAACGTTGATTCCCGTTCGTCCACAATTTCAGCACTTGCGTCACGAAACGTTTCTCTTCCTCCGATATACCCAATTCGTTCATGACCTTTGCTCACAAAGTAATCAAGCACTTTTTCTGTTGCTTTCTTAAAATCCACCACAACCGAATCGTATTTCTCGTGACCAGGATCATAATCGACAAAGACAATGTTCGGTGTCACTTTGCTAAGCGAATCGATCTCATTCGTACTAAATTTCCCTACAGCAATCATGCCCTGTATGTTTTCTTTCTCAAGCTCATCGTAGCGATCTTTAAAAATTTTCACGAGTTCAAGTCGTTCTTCCTGGCAACGCTGCTCAACACCAAGTCGAATGGACATATAGTAAAGGTCGTTCAGCTCTTCCTTTTCTGTGTACCAGTGAATAATGGCAATCTTCGGTGTGAGAGACTTTTTCCCTCGCTTCTTACTATAGGATAGCTCTTCTGCTACCTCGAAAATCCGCTTTTTTGTATCATCTGAAACAGATAACGTCTCATCATAGTTTAAGACGCGTGAGACAGTTGATGGTGAACATTGCACTTTTTGTGCGATATCCTTAATCGTTGCCATAGCCATCATCCTTTGTCATTCTCTTATTCTGCTTTTAAATAGGCTCTTTTCGTAGATATTATTGCTATCAGAGTTAATTTCCGCTCCAGGATGCTCGCTTTCCGCGGGGCGGGCGCTGAGCCTCCTCGTCGCTTACGCTCCTGCGGGGTCTCACCTGTCCCGCTAGTCCCGCAGGAGTCGAGCATCCTTCCGCTACAATTAGCGAAGTGTGGTTTTTTATTCAAGAATTGATTCAAAAGCAACAATCTCTTAGTAGAGAGCCTTTAAATAAAACACTTTCGACTGGAAGTCTCCACCACGCTCAGCGAATGCTTCATTCGCTCCATTAAATTCAATAGGGAGTGGTAGACCATTCTGCATTAATTCATCGCCGTAATATGTACGGCTGTCCACTTGGTAAGCCAAGTCATGATCAAGACCTTTTAATTTCAATACTTGATTCGTCCTAGGATTCGGTGTACTTGAAGCTTTGTACCAACCAACAATGGCTTCCTTTCGATCATTCGAAACAATCATCCAGGCTGTTTCATTTCCTTCAAAAGGACTTTGCAAACGAATAAACGATCCGTCTCGCACAAGTGGCCTAAATGATTTATATCGACGAATTTGCTCTTTCACAATGTCTTTCTCTTCACTCGTTAAACTTGAAGGATCGAGTTCATACCCGAACGTTCCAAAATAGGCTACATCTGCCCTTAGTGATAATGGAGTTGAGCGAAGCGTTTGGTGATTTGGCACAGCTGACACGTGAGAACCAATACTATAGATTGGATAAGCCATTGACGTACCATATTGAATTTTCAAGCGCTCAACCGCATCCGTGTCATCGCTTGCCCATGCCTGTGGTGCATAATAGAGAAGCGCTGGATCAAAGCGACCTCCACCACCCGCACAAGATTCAAACAGTACATTTGGAAACTCTGATGTTAAGCGTTCATAAAGTTCATAGACCCCAAGGATATACCGATGGAAGAACTCCCCCTGGTGATTTAGTCCTGCAGAGTAGGCCTCCGTAATGTTTCGATTCATATCCCATTTGATGTAGTCAAGGTCGGTTGCTTGAATAACCGCTCTCATCCGTTCAAAAATCGTATCAACTACATTAGAATTTGTATAATCAAGTACACGCTGATTGCGACCAAGAGTATAATGCTCTTCTGGTACTCCAACAGCCCACTCAGGATGCTCACGATAAAGATCGCTATCCACGCTAATCATTTCCGGCTCAAACCATAAACCGAACTTAAGGCCAGTTTGTTTAACTTTTGAAGCTAACGATGCAATCCCTTCTGGGAGCTTTTTACGGTCTACAAACCAGTCTCCAAGAGAGGTCCGGTCATCATTTCTTTTTCCAAACCAACCATCATCTAGAACAAACAATTCTACACCTAATTCCTTCGCTTCCTCCGCAAAGTGAATGAGCTTTTCTTCATTAAAATTGAAATACGTTGCTTCCCAGTTATTAATGAGAACCGGACGTTCTGCTGTCTTCCATTGCTCAGAAATCAGTTGGTTTCGGTACAAATGATGAAACGACTGACTCATCCCGTTTAAACCTTCATCAGAATAAACCATCACCGCTTCAGGTGATTGAAATTCTTCACCAGGTGCAAGGTTCCATTCAAAACCAATTGGGTGGATGCCAAGCTGTACCCTCGCAACTCCATAATGATCGACTTCTGTTTGTGCAAGGAAATTGCCGCTATAAACAAACTGGAATCCAAACACCTCACCTGTATGCTCAGTTGCATCCTTCGCCTTCAATGCAAGGAAAGGATTATGATGATGAGAACTAGCACCACGGATACTTGAAATAGACTGAATTCCCTGTTCAAGCGGACGTGTTTTCACATGACGTTCACGCGACCAAGTCCCAGACAGATGAACCAAATTCATATCAGCATCTGGAAGATCAATTGACAGTGACATCATCCGGTCCACAGAAAGAGCAGTGCTTGACGAATTCACAACACGAACATTTCGAGCAATGACCGCTTCATCCGCAAAAATCGTATAGCTTAAATGAAGCTCAACTCCACTGTACACGTCTTCTAGCACAATAATCAGCGTTTCTGCTTCAGATGAATCGGCATACGTAGCTGGAAGACCACTCAGGGCAGGTTTCCCTTCTAGAATGTCATGCGATTTGTAAACAAAGTTCGCAACAGGTTTCTGCTCCTGTGACATCATAAATGCCGGCTCTCTAAAATCGCCTTTTCCATACACAGGATACTCTTGCCTGATCGTTTCAAGTGAAAAGGCTGCATCATCTTCGTACGTATGACAACTTGCAGGTGTCGGGTTATGATACTTCTCAAAATGAGTATAATCGCGATCTGGACGTAGCGCTTTACCAAAATAAAGATGTCCAAGCTGCCCATTTTTTAAGATGTGAAAAACGTAGCTGATCTTTCCATTTTTCAGGTGAAATTGTTTTTGATTAACCAGTATGCTCATTGCCATCGATCCTTTATCCGAGTTTAGGTTCGTTTGTTAATGTGACGCTACTTGCAGTATGTTCTTCTAATTCAAGAACAACCAGCTCATTCTCGCCTTCTCGTAGAAGTGGTCCTGGTAAATAAAGGCGCTGCTGTGGCCCCATCGTCTGCCAGTACCTGCCAAGGTTAAAACCATTAATATAAACATTCCCCTTCGTAAATCCTTCTAGATCAACAAACGTATCTATACAAGACTCCGCACGGAATGTCCCTTTCAAATACTTAGGATAACGCTCACCAGCTGAGAACGTGTTCGGTAACATGTCTCCTTCAATGCTCACCATTTCCCAATTAAACCAATACTGATTGTTAAGCCACAGATTGCTAACAATCCCCTTCTGGTCAGATAAATGCTTGCCATAATTAACTCGACCAAGGTTCTCAACGAGAATTTCTAAATCGTTCTCCTCATTCGGAAATAAAAGCGAAATCGTTTTATGAGCATCATTCACCGATACCGTTGCTTCATGCTTTCCATTTACATAAATGAAGGCTCTGTCACGAATTGGCGTTGTATCAAGTTCAAACGTTCCTGTGTCGTTTATCGTTGTACGATAAAGCGTGTAACCGAAGTTCTGATCCAGCTTCTCCATGCTGAGCGGTGTGATGTGCTTTACTTTGGTCCCTACTTCTTTAATAACATCGAATAGGCTTGCACTCTCAGTAAGCGTTACTTCTCCGTAGCTTTTCGTTTCTACTTTAGAAACGTCTGTAACACTTTTTAACACATCCGCCATGGCGAGGTATTTATCTGTCACATCGCCCCATTCTGTGAGAAGAGAATCATAGTCATAGCTGGTAATCGTTGGGGCATATTTCTCGTAATGATTTGCACCGTTATAGAAGCCAAAATTCGTTCCACCATGGAACATATAGAAATTAACTGATGCACCCATGTCCATTAGTTTCTGGAACACGACTGCTGCATCCTTTGCATCTCGCGTATGATGTTCACCGCTCCAATGATCAAACCAACCAATCCAGAATTCTGCTACCATTTTAGGAGAGTCAGGTTTCATCGCTTCAAGAGCTGCAAAGGCTTCTTCTGGTCTTGAGCCAAAGTTTAACGTCGTTACGACGTTATCCATTGAACCTTGTTTAATAAAATCTGGTCCGTCGGATGTGAAGTAAAACGTCTCAATGCCATGTTTCTCATATTGTTCTTTATGAAAGGCAAGGTAGTTTTGATCGTTACCATACGCCCCATACTCATTTTCAATTTGAAAGGCAATCACCGGACCGCCATTTTGTAATAAGAAAGGCTTCAATCTTGGCAGAAGTTCCGCAAAGTAATCTTCTATATGTGTTAGAAAAGCAGGATGACTACAGCGAATCGCCATATCATCCTCTTTTAGCAACCAGGAAGGAAGTCCTCCCATTTCCCATTCTGCACAAATATAAGGAGACGGTCTGAGAATCACATAAAGTCCGATTTCCTGTGCTTCATCTATGAACCTCTCCACGTCAGCCATTCCTTTAAAATAAAACTGACCTTTCTTCGGTTCATGAAAGTTCCATGGGATATACGTCTCTACTGTATTCAATCCAAGCGCCTTCAGCTTTTGAAGACGATCTCTCCAGTACTCAGGCACAACCCGGAAGTAATGGAGACCTCCTGAAAGAATCTGAAAAGGTTCGTCGTTTAGATAGAATTGGTTCTTTCTCGCTTCCAGCATAAAAGCCTCCTCCTATTTCAAAGCGCTTCCAAGCATACCTGAAATAAATTGTTTTTGCAGTGTTAGGAAGAATGCGATGATCGGTACTGTTGCTAGTGTAACGCCCATCATCACTTGACCGTAGTCGATATAAGAGAGTCCCATTAAGCTAGACAGCGCAACAGGGAATGTATACATGTCGTTCGTATTCAACACAACGAGTGGCCACATGAAGTTGTTCCACTGTGTCATGAAGAGGAAGATCGATGCAGCTGCTAGCGCCGGGCGCATCGATGGAATAACGATTGAGATAAAGATACGTGTTTCGCTTGCACCATCAAGACGCGCTGACTCCATCAACTCTGTTGGGAAAGCGAGGAAGTTCTGTCTTAATAGGAAGATCGCAAACGGGAAACATAGTTGCGGTGCAATGACCGCGAAGTACGTGTTTAATAGATTAAAATCAGACATCATTTGGAACAAAGGAATCAATGTTGCCTGGTAAGGAATCATCATCGACAGCAAGAATGCTGTAAAAATGAATTTTTTCCCTTTGAAATTATATTTCGCTAAAACGTAAGCTGCGCTCGCACAGACGGCAAGGGCAATAACAACATATAGTCCTGATACAAAAAGAGAGTTAAACAGTACTCTGAAAATACCAATGGATTCATTTAAATTCGTTAAGTTCGTCATAAATTGATCGCCAGGTAAAAGCGTTGGCGGGTTCGTAAACATTTTACTAGAGTCGTTCGTTGCCCCGATAAACATCCAATAGAATGGGAAGATCGAAACGACAAGGAAAATACTTAGAAGCGTATACATCCAAACCGCTTTTAGCTTCTTTTTCTTTCTCTTTGGCTTCTTCTGCTGTCTCTCAGCAAGCGTCAATTCATTCGAAGACTGTTCAATTACTTCTAGGTTCTTAGCCATTAATCATCACCTGCAATTTTGAATTGGATAATGGATAGAATACCAACCATCACAACTACCGCGTATGCAATGGCAGAAGCGTAGCCAAAATCGAAGTATTCAAATCCACTTTGATAGATATAAAGTCCAAGAGTCATAGTCGAATCGGCTGGGCCACCGCCTGTTAAGTTAAACGGTTCATCGAAAAGTTGCAGTGTTCCGATTGTGGAAAGAATCCCAGCGAATAAGATAACTGGTTTAAGTTGAGGAACAGTAATATAGAAAAATTGCTTAAACTTGTTCGCTCCATCAAGGGAAGCTGCTTCATATAAATCTTCTGGAATGTTTTGAAGGGCTGCAAGGAAAATAACCATGTTATATCCTGTCCATCTCCACGTCATGGCGATGATAATCGAAGCCTTCGCCCAGAATGGATCAGACAACCATGGAATAGCCGAAATGCCAATGTAGCTTAATGCCGTGTTAATAATTCCTTCTTCTTGAAGCATGATTGAGAATAAGATCGAGTAGGCTACAAGCGACGTTACAGCCGGTAGAAAGAAGGAAACGCGGAAAAATCCTTTTAACTTTAACAGCTGGTTGTTCAATACATTGGCTAGTACCATTGCAAGAATGATCATAACTGGGACTTGAACAACAAAGATAATGAATGTATTCTGCATCGCTGTCCAGAAAATATCGTCGTTCCAAAGACGCGTATAGTTCTTCAATCCTGCAAAGACGTACTCTCCCCCAACACGCTCCTGAAAACTTAGAACAAATGAAGCGATTATCGGATAGACAGTAAATGCAAGAAACAATAGAATGGCCGGAGCTGCGAAGAAATAAGGAAATGTTTTCGCTTTATTCATTAATACCCCTCCTTAACATGAAAGGGGTTGACGCGAATCAACCCCTGATGATTTCAATACTTATTGAATACGGTTTTTCAAACGTTCTTCTGATGCTTTCAATGCTTCGTCAATTGCCTTACCGTTTGCAATTTCAGACTGTGCTTTCACAGCTTCATCCTTCGCTACAGCATAGTCTCCTGTGTAGTTAACGGCTGGAATGCTGTCCATTTCGTCAGCAAGCAGACTCCAGATCGGCTGATTGTTAAAGAACTCAACTTCTTTTGTAAATGCCTCGTTATCGTAAATCGTGTTCAATGAAGGGAATAAGCCGCCTTCCATTGCTGATAATTGAACATCTTTATTTGTCGAGAAGAATTCCATAAAATCATAAGCGAGATCAGCATTGTCACTTGCACTAGGAATCATGTAGTTACTTCCACCAAGGTTTGAAGCGCGATTTCCACCCTCTTCAAATGCTGGAAGTTCAATTAACCCCCATTGACCTGATGTATCTTTGCCCTGCTGAGTAATGGAACCATATAACCATGCACCAGATGGAGCTGTTGCTACATCGCCGCTCGTCATCGCACTAATCCATGCGTCCCAACCGACAGTTTCTTTGACAAGACCTTCTTCGTTAAGCGTCTGTTGTACTTCCATTGCCTTTTTCGATTCTTCTGAAGTAAGCGCAACGTTCTTCTCATCATCAAAGTAGAATGTTCCCTGCTGATTCAACATCATGCGATAAAGACCATCATCACCATTAAGGTCAAGACCAATCATAGCTGTATCTGTTTTTTCTTTAATTGTTTTACCTGCTTCAATGTAGTCATCCCACGTCTTAATGTCTTCTGCATTTACGCCAGCTTCTTCAAAGATATCCGTGCGGTAGAAAACACCTGTTGGTCCACCGTCGAATGGGAAGCCATACATTGCACCGTCTTTTGAAACTAACTCTGTCTTATAAGACGGGAAACTATCTTTCATCTCATCGAATCCTTTATCTGAAACGTTTACAAAAGCATCTGGAAACGCATTCATATAACCTTGAACACGATCATCTTCCACAAGTACGATATCAGGTAGTCCTTTTCCACCAGCTTGAAGCCCTGTCGTTAGTTTGGAATAAACATCGTCAGTTCCCATTTCTACAACTTCTAGTTCAAAATCCGGATTTTCTTCTTTAAATTTCTTAGCGGCTTCTTCAAGAACTGGTACGTTAATGTTCCAAGCCCAAGCCGTTACTTTATTGCGATCACCTGATCCTTCGTCACTTCCGCTATTTCCACAAGCAGCAAGAAACATACTCAAAACAAGTAGCATACTAACAAGACCCGTTACCTTTTTCATCGACTACCCCTCCATTTGTTTACTAAACGATCATTGGTGCGCTCTATGAAAGCGCCTACACTTAATAGGATAGTAGAAGGGGTAAACATAGTCAAGTAAATGTTTACTAAAAGTTTACTGCATAATTTACCAAAGGAGTCAGACCCCTCTCTGACCCCGCTAATAAATAAAAGGAAAGCGTCCACCTGAGACGGACACTTTCCTCTTTTTGTCTTTATAGGGGGTCAGGTACGTACCTGACCCCCATCACATCATCATTATTGAATTCGAGTCTTCAACCGATCTTCCGCCGCTTTGTATGCCTCTTCAATCGATTTCTTATCATTCATGATTTCAGATTGCGCTTTGATTGATTCATCACTTGCAATTGCATAGTTTCCAGTGAAGTTTACAGAAGGAATATCGTTCATTTCACTTGCAAACAGCTCCCAAATTGGCTGATTACCGAAGAATGAGACTTCCTTCGTAAATGCTTCATTTTCATAAATCGTGTTCAATGTTGGGAACAGACCATTGTCCATAGCTGTAAGCTGGACGTCATCGCTAGTTGAGAAGAATTCCATGAAATCATATGCTAAGTCCTGATTGTTACTAGCACTCGTAATAACATAGTTACTTCCACCAAGGTTAGATGCTCTGTTTCCACCTTCTTCAAATGCCGGCAGCTTAAATACTCCCCATTTGCCTTCAGTATCTTTCGCCTGTTGTGTAATCGAACCACTTAACCATGCGCCAGATGGTGCCGTTGCCACTTCACCTTGAGCCATTGCACTAATCCATGCATCCCAACCAACTGTATCTTTCACAAGTCCTGCTTCCTTCATCATTTTCACTTTTTCAGCTGCTTGCTTTGATTCTTCAGATGTAAAGTTCACATCCTTCTCATCATCAAAATAGAACGTCCCCTGCTGCGTCATCATCATACGGTATAGTCCGTCATCACCATTCAAATCAAGACCAAGCATCGCTTTACCTGTTGCATCTTTGATCTTTTTACCCGCTTCAATAAAATCATCCCACGTCTTAATATCATCAGCATTTACGCCAGCTTCTTCAAAATAGTCCGTCCGGTAGAAAACACCTGTTGGTCCACCATCAAATGGGAAGCCATACATCGCACCCTCTTTTGAAAGGAGCTCTGTTTTATAAGTAGGGAAGCTATCTTTACTTTCATCAAATCCCTTATCCGACACATTCACAAATGCATCCGGGAAAGTTTCCATATACCCCTGAACACGATCGTCTTCTACAAGAACGATATCAGGTAACCCTTTACCACCAGCCTGAAGGCCAGTCGTTAATTTCGAGTAAACATCTTCACGTCCTAGTTCAACAACCTCAAGTTCAAAATCCGGATTCTCTTCTTTAAACTTCTTAGCCGCTTCTTCAAGCACTGGTACGTTAATATTCCATGCCCAGGCTGTTACTTTTTTGCTGTTACCTTCTCCTGCCGATCCTTCACTTGAACTATTAGAACTTGAACAAGCTCCTAGAACGAGAATCAGAATAAGCATTACACTAATACGACCCGCTACCTTTTTCAAATTTACCCCTCCAGTTTGATTACTAAAGAAATTTACAGAATGAAATGAAAGCGTATACATAAATTAAGATTAAGGGACTTTTGACTGATAGTCAAGTAAATATTTACTATTTTATTTACTTTCTAATACACATTGTTTTAATTGTTTAACTCTAAAAAAGCACCCTCTTCTTGTGAAGAGAGTGCTTTTTATCAAGAATGTGTCCTCTATATAGAGACAGTTGTCTTCGAAGGGGGTCAGGTACGCACCTGACCCCTTTTTTGACCACTTTTATAACCGTCAGGATTCTCAGACTGCCAGCGCCATGTATCGCGGCACATTTCTTCAATTCCTTTTTCTGCAACCCAGCCAAGCTCTTCTTTCGCTTTTGTTGGATCTGCATAGCATTCCGCAATATCACCTGGACGGCGTGGTGCAACAGAATACTTTACTTCTTTTCCTGTTGCTTCTTCAAAAGCTTTCACCATCTGAAGGACACTATAGCCATTGCCTGTTCCTAGATTGTAGGCCTCAACACCTGTTGTACTAAGAACATGTTCAAGTGCTTTCAAGTGTCCATTCGCTAGATCTTCAACGTGGATATAATCGCGCACGCCTGTCCCATCTGCCGTGTCGTAATCATCGCCGAAGACGCTGAGCTGCTCAAGTTTACCAACAGCTACCTGGCTAATAAATGGCATCAAATTGTTCGGAATGCCATTAGGATCTTCTCCAATACGACCACTTACGTGAGCACCAATTGGATTGAAGTAGCGAAGAAGCGCAATACTCCAATTGGAATCAGCTACATACAAATCGCGTAGAATTTGCTCAATCATTAGCTTCGTCTGACCATACGGATTTGTTGCACTTAGCGGTGCTTCTTCCGTAATTGGCATCCTATCAGGCATGCCATATACAGTAGCTGACGAGCTAAACACAATGTTACGTACATTGTACTTTTCCATCACTTCACAAAGAACAAATGTACCTGTTAAATTATTGTGGTAATAATGAAGTGGCATGGAAACAGATTCACCTACTGCTTTTAATCCAGCAAAATGGATAACGGCTTCAATGTCATTTTCCTCAAACACCTGTTCAAGTGAGTTACGATCAAGTAAATCAACTTCATAGAAAGGAAAATCTCTTTCTGTTAACTCGCGTACACGATCGAGCGACTCCATTTTACTATTAGAAAAATTATCAACTACGACAATATCAGATCCGTGATTCAGAAGCTGCACACACGTATGACTTCCGATGTATCCTGCTCCACCTGTTACCAAAATAGCCATATCCATTCCCCCATTCACTAATCGAACAACAAAAAATCTCTTCTCATCATACCATAAATATCCTTATTTTGATTACAACAATTAAACAAAACCGCCCTACACGAGGACGGTTTACAATCGAACTAAATACCAATCAGAAAGAAGCAACTACTCTAAAAAAGGATCCAGGACTTTTTACGTTTCTCTTTCTCTTCGCCGCTAGCTGATTCAGCAGCAGCGAGTCCTTCTTGTTTCTTAATACCCTCTTCTTTAAAACGGCGTTTCTCTTCTTTCGACCATGATTTGTACTCTTTAATGAATGCCTCATATTGCGGCATAACTTCTTTCATTGGACCATATTCACGAATCGTTCCATGCTCAAGCCACAATGCCTTATTACAGAATTTCTTCATCTGTCCGTTCGAATGACTGACGAAGAAGATGGTTTTGCCTCGCTTTTTAAACTCATCCATTTTCACAAGGCACTTATCAGCGAATGTTTTATCGCCAACCGATAGTGCCTCATCCACGATAAGTACATCCGGATCTACACTAATGGATATAGAGAATCCAAGACGAGATTTCATTCCGCTTGAATACTTCTTTACCGGCATATCGATAAATTTACCAATATCCGCAAATTCAATAATGTCAGGCTTCATCTCTTCAATCTTATTTTTCTTATAACCCATCATAAGAAGCTTTAGCTCAATGTTCTCACGGCCCGTAAGTTCTTTGTTCAAACCGGCAGATACCGCAATGAGTGAGACATCGCCTTTCACATCAATTTCACCACTTGTTGGAGGTGTAATGTTTGCGACAAGATTGGAGAACGTTGATTTACCTGATCCGTTTACGCCGATAATGCCAACAACGTCACCTTCACCAGCTTCAAAAGTTAAATCACGAATCGCATAGAAATCTTCCCCATAGCCTCCAGGTAAAATAATATCCTTTAGCTTATCGGAATTCTGTCTGTGCATTTTATATTTTTTGGTAATACCGTTTAGTTTTACTGAATAACTCATAAACGACAGTCCTTATTAGATATAGTCTACGAAATGACTTTTGAACTTCATATGAAGGTATGAACCAACCATCAATAATAACAGGACAACCACCCAATAATAGAGGGTGTATTGAAGCGTTTGATGAACCCAACCCATCCCTAGAAGTGCATCTCTGTAGCCTTCCACTATATAATATAGCGGATTTAGTTTCATTCCTACCTGAATAAAATCTGGCAGGGAATCAATTGTCCATAGAATTGGAGTTAAATAAAGAAACATACGAATAAACGACTGCAACATTTTATGCACATCTCGTACAATCGTCGATAGCGTCGACGTAATGAGCGAGATAGCAAAGATTAAGATAATTAGTGCAAACATATAATAGGGCAACTGAATGAGGTGCCAGGACAAGCCCTGACCCGTTACCAATATCGCCGCAAAATAAATACCGAGTAAAATCAAATGCTGATAAAAGACCGACATGATCACAAAGCTTGGAATGGTGCTCATTGGGAAATTCATCTTCGAAACCATCGACAGTCTCGTGTAAATGGATTTAGATCCTTGAATAACAGCTGGATTAAAAAAGAACCACACGACAAGTCCTGCCGACATCCACAAAACAAAAGGAATTCCATCTACAGGGTTCCCGTTTCGAATTCCAAATCCAAAGACAAACCAGTAAATACTCATTTGAAACAATGGATTAAGAATTTCCCAAACCATGCCTAGATAGTTATTATTATTTGTACTTTTTACCTGATAAACCGATAGACGATTAATCAGGTAAAAATTGCTAACCTGCTCTTTTAAAACTGCCATCATCGAATTCATGCTTATTTTGCCTCACTAACAAAAATTTGGTCAACAACCTTTTTGGTAGCAGACCCTCCTTCGAGGTAACAATACGTATCATAGAAATCATTGTACTTCTCCTCGAATGCGCCAAACCCTTCGTTCTCAAACGTTTGGATGGCTTTCAAAACTTCTGCAGAGGTTGTAACCACTGGTCCCGGCGCTTCCATTTCAAGATCAAAATAGAATCCACGTAATTTGTCTCGATAAGATGCCAAATCATAAGCGAAGAAAATGATTGGCCGTCTTAGATTCGCAAAATCGAAGAATACAGATGAATAATCCGTAATGAGTACATCTGACATTAAATACAGATCATTTACATCAACGCCGACAGAGAAATCATACGCAAATCCTTCATAACGCGAGAGATCAAATTGTTCTGCGATTAAATAATGCATCCGTAAGACAACAACATACTCATCGCCTATTTCGCGTTTTAGCATGTCTAGATCAAGCTTCAGCTCATGCTTATACTTCCCTGCTTGATAGAATTCATCATCTCGCCATGTTGGCGCGTATAACACAACCTTTTTCTTAACAGGTATGCCATAGATCTGTTTTAGTGAATCAATTTTGTCCTGCGCGTTATCCAAATGAAGGCGATCATTACGTGGATAACCTGACTCAATCATGTTTTTCTTAAAGCCAAACGCGCGCTCAAAAATGTCACTTGAATATCGATTCGGTGAAATAAGGTAGTCCCACTTGGCAGCTTCCTTATAGAAGTTATCTTTATAAGAAAGCGTATTGGTTCCAGGCATATAGACTTCATCCATATCTCCCGCAAGCTTTTTAAGCGGTGTACCATGCCACGTTTGAACGTATACAGTATGAGCTGGCTTTGGAATCCAAAGCGACATTCGACTGTTCGTCACCCAGTACTTAGCACGTGCCATGAGATAGAACCATCTAAGTGAAAAGCGCCTTACTGTTGGTATACCCCTTTTACGAAAGAATTCAGCATGGCCTTCCTCAACACTCCAGATCATTTCATAATCATAATCATGTTCAACAAGGTATTCGTAGATTGCCCTTGGATTACAGCTGAACTGTTTACCCGAAAAGCTCTCAAAAATAACGAGACGCTTATTTGCTGGGAAACGCCCAAGTGCCACAAACAGCAGTCGACTGAACGTTTTCATCAAAGGGTAGATTTTCAACATTTTTAATAGCTTTTTCATGAACTTGACACCTTACTCTCAACAAATAGTTGATGCTCAAATTGCTGTCTTGAAAAACAGGATAATGCCATATCGCCTTAACCAGCGGCAGTATCCTGTTCTAGCGTTATCCAACTTTACAATTAAGCCTTTTCTGGTTCAAACACTCTATTAATGACTTTCTTAGCTGCATGTCCATCATCAAGATGACAATACTTATCATAAAAAGCATTGAATTTGCTTTCATAGTCATTCTCAATTTGTCCGATGTTCTCAACCGCATCGAGCACAGCATCAGACGTTTTCAGTAATGGACCTGGGGCTTCATTCTCGAAGTCCATATAGAATCCGCGTAGTGAATCACGATACTTAGCAATATCATAGGTGAAAAATAGGATCGGACGACGCAAGTTTGCGAAATCAAAGAACACAGATGAATAGTCGGTAATTAACACATCAGATAGTAAATAAAGCTCTGCAATATCTCCATAATCAGATAAGTTATAAACGAAATCGTCCAGTCCAGTTGTATCAATATGATCTGCAACTAAATAATGCATCCGTAAACCAATAACATACTCATCACCAAGTCGCTCCTGCATTTTCATGAGATCAAGCTTAATTTCAAACTTGTACTTCCCTTTACCATGAAACTCGTCATCACGCCAAGTTGGCGCATATAAAATGACTTTTTTATCTAACGGTATCCCTATGCTAGCCTTAATTTCCTGTTGGCGACGTGCTTTTTCCACATCATCAAGATAAAGAATATCATTTCTTGGGTATCCTACATCAAGCATTTCATTACCAAACTTGAAAGCTCTTCTGAAAATGTTCGTCGAATAATCATTCGGCGAAACAAGATAATCCCATTTCTGCGATTCTTTATAGAAATTCCGCTTATATTTCTCCGTTGTTGTACCAGGCATGCGCACTTCTTTCATGTCAGCTGCAAGCTTCTTTAATGGTGTACCATGCCACGTTTGTAAATAAACCATTTCCGGCCGCTTAATTGCAAAGTTTGGCATTCTTGCATTTGATACCCAGTATTTCGCTGTAGCTAAATGATAGTAATAAGCCGGACTTAAGCGACGCACTTGTTTCGGGTTACCCGGTATGTCTTTCTTCTTTTTATCATATACCCACAAGTAATCATATTTCTGATCACTCTTTACTAACTCCTCGTAGATATAGCGAGGACTATCTGAATAGCCTTTACCACCGAAACTTTCAAAAAGAACCTTTCGCTGTTTTATTGGCATTTTAATAAGAAAAGATCGATAGACCTGACGCATAAGGAGATGCTTCTTCCTAAATGCTCTGCGCCATTCTCGTAATCTTCTTCGGAATTCCATCGATTTTAGAACAGCTTCCTTATTCCCTTTTTGGATCAAACGATGCTCTCTTCGCTCAATGATATTCCTTCGCTTTATTCTTCCTGGCGCAACAAGCGCGAGACTATTTTTCAATGAAGTGAAATGGTCGAATAAAACGTTTGGTTCCCTTGCTGCTTTATTCGTAATACTTTTAGAATAGTAATTTAATAAAAGGAGATCGAGATAGCGACTGATGCTTTTCGTTTCCCCATAAGACAACTTCATTTTGTGATACATATAGAATAAATCCGGTAGCTTCTCTTCTACGGCATGAAGCATTAGGGTAGGATGATCGATCGGATCATAGCACTCCCCTTTTAGATAAGTTGGAAGTCCAGTTATCATTGGAATCATCTCGGTATTCATAATCGCAGGTATAGAAAAAGAAAGATCAGTGTAGAACGTTGCTTGCTCATCAAATTGAAGACTATGTTCCTCTACATAGTCTTTACGAATAAGCAAATTAACTGAACTTCTTCTGCGAAGTGCTTTTACCTTCCTACCACCACGTAGCTCACGTAGATTATAGGAATCTTCTCCGATGTCGAGTGGAAGTTCCACCTTCCCACCTTTAAAAATCGAGCCACCAATCAAAGGATATTCTCCAATGTGCTGATTCAAGATCTCTAGGGTATATGGGGCAAGATAATCGTCACCGTCCACAAAATAGATATATTCTCCCGTGGCATGTCCAATCCCAATATTGCGAGCTTTCGCTACGCCAACATTTGAATCGAGATAGTGAATCTTTAACCTCGGGTCATTGTATCGCTGAATGATTTCTCCGCTTTCATCAGTTGACGCGTCATCAATCAGGATGATTTCAAGATTCCTGTACGTCTGGTTTAGCAAAGAAGCTAGACACTTTTCAATATAATCTTCTTTATTATAAACGGTTAAAATTACGCTAATTTGTCCCATAACAATTCCTAGCACCCCAAATAATTATTATCTACTGCCAGACCATTTAGCCGTTGGATACAAGCAGTTCTTTTTTAATCTTAGTAGTTGAAATTCCTGCAGTACGTGGTAGATAAATAACTTCACAATGGTCCTTTAGGAAGTCAAATTTCCCTTCCCAGTCATCACCCATTACGAAGATATCTACATCATGATTCTTCACATCGTCTACTTTTTGTTCCCAATGCTCTTCAGGTATTACTTCATCAACATATCGAATCGCTTCTAGAATCACTTTGCGATTCTCATAGCTATGGTACGCTTTTTTATTCTTGAGTTCATTAAATTCATCTGTTGAAATAGCTACAACTAAATAGTCGCCAAGATCCTTAGCTCTCTTTAATAAATTAATATGTCCCCAATGCAATAAATCAAACGTACCGTAAGTCAAAACCTTCTTCATTTCGACCCCTCCAGTTATTTTGTTTAAATATTTCTTCACGAGACACGAATTAACAGTAAATTTACAATTTTAAATAACACTTAACATCACATTGAATGCTTTTGATTTATAATGGAACTGTACAGAAGTACTAGTTTCGATCAAATGAACGTGATGTAATGAAAACGCGTAGACCTGTCTTAACAACAAGCATCGCTAAGAAAAACATCACATAATAAAGCAATACATCATTTCCGGTTGTTTGCTCAATAATGGCAATAATGACAATGGCAACGAAGAAACCCGGTAAACCAAGAAGAACAGCGACAACATCGAAGAAGAACGAGCCATCTCGAATCGAATTAACTGGATCCTGAGTGGTTGATTGCGACATTGTTAAGTTCGTTAACTGATAAGCAATAGGCACAAGCAGTGCCATAATAATTGCCACAAAGGTCACGTAAACAAGTGTCATTTCAAGTATAGTAACATCAAGCAGACCACTTTCCCTTAATACTGTTAAAACCATTGATAGGAATACGGGTAGAGCTGCAGCTTGAATAATAATATCGATATAGTAGCCTTTTGATGATGTTTGTTTCGTTATTCTTGCTAGTTCTCCATCAACACAGTCGAATAAATAGCCTATATTATAGAACAACGCCGCGAACACAATCGACATTGGTGTAGCCATAACGAGTGACAAGCCAGATAGTAAAATAAAGATGACACTCATCCAACTTACTGTATTTGGCTTTAAACGTAGCTTACAAAATAGTAGTGTAATATAAATTGAGATTCTGCGTAACACATACCATGACCATAGATCTTCTTTATAGCTTAATGATTGAGACTGCTTTCGATAAGAAAGAATCGTCTCATTATCAAGAAACGTGGTCGGTAGTAATTCTTGCCCATTTTTCATGCCCGGTTTTCACCTTCCAGTATTGTTTGCTAAAGTATCCGCCCACAAGTCCAAGACCTCTAGTAAAGTGAAGCAGGAAGAACTGCATCACGGTCGGAACATACGCACGGAAACCATGTTTTTCGATGACGCCAAGCGCCGAAACACCAATCATCATCAGATATACAGCTGAAAGGGTAAGCAAACTGATTAGGAAAGCATCGTTAAACAATGCTCCAACTCCAAGAGCAGTTCCAGTCATGAATGCCATCAACGGTGCGAGTTGTCGGAACCTCATCACACCTCGAGTACCACTTGACGCAATAATACCCCATTTTCCATCAGCATATGATTTTTGCACAAATGCTTTCAGGCTGTCTCTCGCAAAGTAAGTGGAAGCAATGTCACTTGATAAGTAAAATTGTCCACCTTGATTTCTAACCCTCGCATGAAACTCTATATCTTCACTTCTTCTTAAGTTTTCGTTAAACAAGCCGACTTTTTGGAACACTTCACGTTTATACGCACCATAAGGCACCGTATCAACTTGTCCCTCCCATTTACTCGAGCTTGACGTAATGCGGAACATTGAATTCCCCACGCCCATTGGATGTGAATACACATATGCATTAATGGTACCCCAGAAACCTTTCCCTTCCGTTCGTATGACACCACCAACACAATCCATATTAGGCTTGCGTTGAATCAAATCATAATAACTTTGTAGAAAGTTGGTTGGGATCATCGTATGGCCATCAACTCTTAGAATATAATGACCTTTTGCATTTTGTATAGCTAAATTCCATCCTGTTGGCAGAGTTTCTTTTGGATTATCAAATAATCGTATTTTTCCCGGGTTCTTTTGGCTGACATCTTCTACAATATCCTTCGTTCGATCAGAAGACATTCCATCAACTACTAGAATTTCATATGAATCTTGAGGAAACTCCTGCTGCAAGACACCGTCAAGCAACTTACGAATATACCTCTCTTCATTCTTCACGACGAGAAGCACGGAAAAGAACAATTCTTTCATTTCTTTTCATCCCTTCACAACTTCGCCTTATCTCACTATTTATCTATGAGACTATTTTTAGATAAACCTTTTCAATCTAATATTTAAGTATACAGGAAATCCACTTATTAATCATTGTAAAATTTAGGGAAAAACGAGCTTTTCACTGTCAAATCTGTGAACATTTTCTCTTTCTCCAATTCCTTTTGCGGTTCACCTATCGAGTTGAAGATAAGACGAATTAATTGACAACTAAGCTAATCATTGAACTACGACACTCTTCGTATTCAATCTCTTTTTATGGCCTTAAAGTGAAACTAATTGAAAATCTTCCTTTAAGAGCACACTAGTGTTAAACGTCGTACTTCTAACATTACCTTTACCCTATTTGCATAACTAAAAACACAAAACGTCAGCTGCTCACCTATTTGTTAGAATAATCAGAAAAATAATCGCGTGAATTCACAACCGCTTCAATGATTTGCTAGTGTAACGTTTGTGGTACCGAATTTAATTATCTTTAATGATAACATTGTAAGATATAGAAGGAAACCGCCACTCCCTGTCGAAAAATTTCTTATTGGGACTTTTCCAGCAAAAATTAGACCTTTATTTCATAAGCGAATAGGCCCTATGCTTCTTGTGTCCATTATGAAAAAGCAGGAAAAAAGCCTTGAAATATGTTAATATTAGTAAGCACTTATTACGATACAAATTATTTAGTTACTGGGAGGATTCAACATGAGAGTTAGGAAGGCGATCATACCTGCTGCTGGTCTGGGAACTAGGTTCTTACCAGCAACTAAAGCACAACCTAAAGAGATGCTACCAATCGTGGACAAGCCAACGATTCAATATATTGTAGAAGAAGCTGTTGCAGCTGGAATCGAAGACATTATCATTGTAAGCGGACGTGGTAAGCGTGCCATCGAAGATCACTTTGATAAATCATACGAGCTTGAAGAAACGCTAATTAAGAAGCAAAAGAATGACATGTTAAAAGAAGTACAACAAATCTCTAACCTTGCGAACATTCACTACATTCGCCAGAAAGAGCCAAAAGGACTTGGACATGCCATCAACTGTGCAAGCCGTTTTATTGGTAATGAACCTTTCGCTGTTCTTCTCGGAGATGATATCGTCAAATCAGAACAGCCTTGTATCGGCCAACTAATGGATAGCTACAATCGCTATCGCACTTCAATCGTAGGTGTTCAGCAAGTCGCAGATGAAGCTGTTTCAAAATACGGCATTATCTCTCCAAAAGGTGAGCAAATCGATAATGGCATCATTCCGATTAAATCACTTGTTGAGAAACCTTCCCTAGAAGAAGCACCTTCTAACTATGCCATTCTAGGACGTTATATTTTAACGCCAGAAATCTTCTCTATTCTTGAGGATCTCCCTAAAGGAGCTGGTGGTGAAGTTCAACTAACTGACGCGATTAAAGTGCTAAATGAGCAGCAAGCTGTTTTCGCACATGAATTCGAAGGAGAACGTTATGATGTTGGCGATAAATTCGGCTTTATTAAAGCAACAGTTGACTTCGCTCTTAACCGTCCAGATCTACAAAAAGAAGTAATGGATTACCTTAAACAAGTTGTTGACCATGAGTTAACAAAACAATAAATGAAAACCGCATTCCTCCTTAATAGGTGGCCATGCGGTTTTTCTTTTACTTTATTTTCTCGAGCTGCTTCTCCGAAAACTCGCCAACCAAAGGTAGCTTATACTGATGACCCTGATACGCTTTTACCATCAATACGATCCATATAATCATACTTAACGGTGGCAAGAGGAGAGATGATGCAATGGTTCCAATGACAGGAATGACACTTAGTACAAGGCTAACAACGAATAGCGAACCGAACACGACGATCGATTGCATAGCATGAAAGCGCACAAACCTGTTTTCCTTTTCAATAAGAAGGAAAAGAATACCAGTAATGAATCCAAGAGTGTAGGTCAACAGTCCTGCAATGTTCTCTTCCATCCCGCTGGACGTTTTGCGAGGTGTTTGACTCTGTTTCCCTGCTTCCACTATTCCCCCTCCTTTATTCTGTTAATTCTGAATAGTTATTAATTTATTCTATCAAAAGCAGGAATACCATGGTAGTATACGAAAGTATAGTACTTATACGTTTATTTGTAATATTATGCATCGGAGAGTGATAGATATATGCTTCCAGAACCTTCAATAAACGACGGATCTACCAAGTCTTTTCCATTCAACCTGACGAGAGAAAAAGAGCTAGCTATTTTCTCCGAACTACTTGATCGTAATGGAAGTGGTATTCTATCAATATTCGGTCAACCTGGCACAGGAAAAAGTGAATTGATTATACATTATCATCGAGAAGCGACTAGAAAAGAAGTGGTTTTTTACCTAGTAAATGCACAGTATTCAAGAGCGGAACCAGCTGCATTTCTGCAAGCATTACTTGCACAGATGGGTGCTTCAAATCCATACGTCTCAACACTTGAAGCCATTACGATGCACATTCAACACCTTGAGCAACAGGGGAAAAAGTTTGTCATTGCCATTGACTCTTATGAGCGTTTCGAAACGCTTGATGAGTGGTTTAGACAGTCGTTTCTCCCTTCGTTACCATCGACAACCATCCTCATTTTTTGTGGACGAAAGCCGTTGAATGATTCCTGGCGAGCGTCTATCTGGTACCCTTTTATCCTCTCTATCGAGTTAAATGGATTTAGTATTGGGCAGTTTGATTCTGCCTTTCAAACACTAACACCAGATTTGATCAAAAAAGCCTGGCAGTTCTCAACAGGAAATCCGTATGCCCTCTCCCTTTGCGTTCAAAAGCTTCAAGAAACAAGCGAATGGAACTCGAATGACGAACAGTCTATTTATCGTACGGTGGTCAAGGAGTGGCTAAGTGAATTAGAAGATGACCGACTCCTACCATATATTGAAGCTGCCTCAATTGGTCGATACATCCAACAAGAAAAAATTGAAGTGATGCTCGATTATCCAATGTCTCGTCATGATTTCGAAGCGCTCGTTTCGCTTTCCTTTTTCGAAGAGACAGAATCTGGTTGGAAACTTAATGCTCTTTTTCAAAGAGCTATGAGAGATGATCTTCAACGTAGAAAACCAGCTTATTATCATCAGCTCTGGAAGCGAGCACTTATGTATTGTCGTACATTCTTCGATCATGACAGACTAATGGATTCATCAGAAATTAGCGAGTTTTTCTATTTGCTTGGTGAACCAATGATGCAAGCCGCTCCGTTTGATCCTGAATCCCTTTCGACTTACAGTTTGTCCTCTGCAAGTGAGAAAGATTGGCCACATATAGAACCTTATTTAGCAGAACGCTCTCTCACGAAGGACAATCAAGAGTACGCCTTTTTGACGAAAGAAATGATCGAAGCAATTGGTATACAACACGTTAAATTGCTCCGTAACCGTGAAGGAGATGTAACCGGAATGGCTTTTCTCATTCCGATTCAATCGACAACACTTCCAAATTTAAAAAGAAGTCCTGTCACACGAAGTTATTTCAAAAGACTACCTCCTGTTGAAGAAAAACGGATTATGGCTGTAACCAAACCATCTGGTTGGGTTATTCGTTATCTTGGTGTAACAGATAGCGAACGAAGCGAGGATCGAAAAGCGCTTCTTTATCACCTTCTCCCACTAGTTCTAACTGAAGGTATTCTTGTAGCGTCAACACCACTCACATTCTATCAAAAGTTATTAGAGCAATTTCGCTTCAAGGAAGTTCCCGAGGCAAAGCATTTTGACTATGGACCATCACGACCATCAAAAACTTACGAACTGGATTTAAGAAATTCGCGCCTGCCCCTTTATCTCGAATCCTTCGCTAAAGCGATCGGCGTTAATTTAACAGAAACGCCACTAGATCATTACGGCTTCACACCAAGGGAAAAAGAAGTCGTAACACTCGTTATCCAAGGCTATTCAAACGCAAAACTCGCTGATGAACTCTCTCTCAGCGAAGTGACCATCAAAAAGCACCTGAGCCGAATTTATGAGAAAACAGGCGTTAAGAACCGAACTCAGCTGACGAGGGTGATCATTGGGGGTCAGGTGCGTACCTGACCCCCACTACATTAATGAGGTGAAGCATTTTAATGAAGGAAACCGTTATTTATTTAGTTCGCCATGCTCATTCGACGTATACACCGGATGAATATGGAAGAGAACTTTCACAGAAAGGGCGTGAAGACCAAAAGCGACTGACAAACGTAATGAAAAACGTAAAAATAGACGCCGTGCTCTCAAGTCCGTATATGCGAGCTATCCAAACTGTGGAGGGTCTTGCCGAGAACAATGGGCTAGAAATACAGCTCATTGAAGAATTTAAAGAGAGAGTCCTATCACAAGAGCCAGTGGACAATTTTGATAATGCAATTGAAGCTGTTTGGCGTGATGAAGCATTTCATTTACCTGGTGGCGAATCGAATGAAAGAGCTCGTCTAAGAGGCGTTCAGGCTTGTAAAGAAGTGTTACATACGCATAGAGGAAAAAGCGTTGCAATCGGCACTCATGGTAACCTTATGGTATTGATTATGAGCTATTTTAACAATCAGTATGATGTTACTTTCTGGAGAGAGCTTGATATGCCTGACGTTTACCGGTTAACGTTTGAGGGCGAGGAATTACTGGAGGTTAATCGTGTTTGGAGACGAACGAACCAAAAGGAAGGCGACTGAGCATCTTAGCTCATCGCCTTCCTTTTTCTATGTTAAACAAACGTTTGATTAACGATTGATGAGTATGAAAAGACTCTATCATTCAAACAGTCCTTCTTCTCTCAACTTCTCTTCTACGTTTGCAGAAACATTTCGATTGCCTGCATTCTCAGGCCCTCTTCCATAGAACTGTTCACTACAATGCGACTGAGTTAAATAGTAAGCACTATATAAGAGACGCTGTTCCTTAACGGTAATACCGCTGTTAGGAAATAGATACGTACAGTTTTGTTCAATTTGGGTTCGCTTATCTTTTTGATCCACGTAATAAAACTCATCTGTCACTGCCCCATATTCCATGTCTTCCGTAGAAGTTAAATACATACCATCCTCATGATAGGGGATGACAGTATACCCCTTCTCCTTTTTTAATTTAGGAGCTCCATCAACGTTATAAATGACAATTAACTGACCTTCATATCCCTCAGGGACGAGATGAATCGTATCCGTCTTTTCATGTTGAACAGTAGGCTCTGACGCACACGAAGCAGTACCAACAACTACTAGAATCCACACAAGCAGCAGCCTCACCCATTTCATATACTTCTCCCCCAGTATTGTCGATGTCCCTTTCCTTTTCGACGGTCATATCCCCTCTTCCTTCTTTGCGCGACTTACGTGGGTCGCGTGTTCGCGGGATTCGCGGGTGCCTGTCACCGCCCGTTTTTTGGAGAATGCTGTCGAAGTGTAAATAGTCTTATGTAAGCTCCATCTTAGGACTGAGTTGAAAACCAATCCTGTGGCTGGTTTATTTTGGTTAAGTTCCGCGTACACTGAAAGTAACAACAGAAAGGAAAGGAGGTCACAACCATGGAGAATCTTTATGTGTTAGAACAAGAAATTATCAACCGCCGCTAATCAAATCACCATGAATAGAAGGAGATTACGCAATGACTCTAGCCAAACCCAAACAATACTATCACGACTAAACCCCTGGATATCGATTACGATAATCAGGGGTTTTCTTTACTACATCAGAAATAGAAAGCGAACCAAAAAAAGCCTGCTTCTTTAGCGAAACAGGCTCAGTCAATTACTTAAACAGCTATATCTTTTTCAACAGCATGTGAATCGTTAAATTTATCATGATTCAACTTCCCAAGAATCCGCGAGGTAAGTGTACCTGATGTCATCGCACCGTTCACATTGAGCGCCGTACGTCCCATATCGATAAGTGGCTCAACTGAAATGAGAAGTCCTGCTAAGTAGACCGGTAAGTTCATAGACGAGAGAACGATAAGTGCTGCGAATGTTGCACCCCCGCCAACTCCTGCCACACCGAATGAACTAATACCAACAATAAGAACAAGCTGAATTAAGAATCCAGGACTAAGCGGATCAATGCCTACTGTTGGGGCAATCATGACAGCAAGCATTGCAGGATAGATTCCCGCACACCCATTTTGACCAATGGTGGCTCCAAAGGAAGCAGACATGTTCGCTGTCCCTTCGTCAACGCCAAGACTATTTTTCTGGGCAGAAATGTTTAACGGAATTGTACCTGCACTAGATCGCGACGTGAAGGCAAATGTAAGAACAGGCAGAACTTTTTTCAAATAAGTTAAGGGATTTAAACCACCTGTTGCAATCAAGATCAAATGAATAATAAACATAACAAGTAACGCTAAATAAGAAGCTAGAACAAACTTCCCTAACTCAAGAATACCGCCAACATTGGTCTGAGCGACAGTCGTTGCCATCAAGCCCATGATGCCAAACGGAGTGAGACGAAGCACAAGCGTGACAATACGCATCACGATCGCATAGACAGCATTCACACCTTTTGTGAAAACAGCAGCTTGCTCAGGATTCTTTCTTCGCACACCAAGCGCAGCAATTCCCACAATTGCTGAGAAAATCACAACCGCGATCGTTGAAGTTGGACGAGCACCCGTCATATCTTCGAATGGATTAGCAGGGATAAAAGCTAGAATCTTATCAGGCGTACTCATATCCTGAACACTACCAAGCGTTTCTTCAAGATAACTTCCGCGATCTTGCTCCGCCTGACCTGCTTCAATTTGCTCAGCATTTAAATCGAAAACGAGCGAGCTTCCAACACCAACCATCGCTGCGACCATCGCTGTCGAAACAAGAATTCCAATTATCCAACCCGACATCTTTCCAAGCTCTGATGTCTTCTCAAGGTTCGTAATGGATTGAATGATTGAAACCATGACAAGTGGGATGACAATCATCATGAGCAAACGAACATATCCGCTTCCAACAATGCTATACCAATCCGATGTTTGGCTTACAATCTCTGAACTAGCTCCGAATACGACTTGCAAGTAAACACCTAGCGCCACACCGAACCCTAATCCGGCAAAAACACGCTTACTAAAAGATACATGCTTTTTCTGCATCTTAATTAATACACCAATAAGAATAAGTAAAATGGCAATATTCACAATCACTAAAAATGTGTTCATGCTGTTTCCCCCTTTGTTTATTCACTGTCAAAACTAAACATTACAATTCACATGAGTTTAGTCGGCATTAATCTAAAATACTACCATATTGTGGTGCTGTCAAGCGGGAAAGCGAGCGGTGGTGCCTGTCACCACCCGCTTTTTGTCGAAAGAGGGGAAGTCTAAGAATAGCATCTGGATCAGCATCACAATCGCCTTTTTGATCAGCTTAACGTAACTTTCAATGCTTCTAATGCAACAATCGCTTCAATCACATCCTTCTTCCTAACAGCTGAAGAAGCAGGAAAGTGAATCGACTCTCCTTCTCTCGTCGCGTAGTCTGCGATCACATGGCTTACTCTCTCTACATTTATTGCTTCAACCCCAATCGATTCTAATGAAATCGGCAAACCAATTTCTTTATAGAAATCTAATAAGCCTCTCACCTCTTCCCACTCTCCTTCAAGCACAAGCTGCACAAGAATGCCATATGCTACTTTTTCACCATGAAGGAAGGTGTGCGCTTCCTGAACGTAAGTTAGCCCATTATGAATCGAGTGCGCGCCAGCAATGCGACCGTATCGATCACCGAGACCACCGACCATTCCTCCGGATAAAAGATTTGTTTCAATCACACGAATAAACGCATCACTCAATCGACCATTCTGTTGATCTTCAACAGCCGTTTCACCATCCTTAACAAGAACTTCTCGACAGCTTTTTGCCACCTCATACGCTAACTGAACAGGAACAGGAGTTGACGGAAGCCCTTCAATTAGCGCTCTAGCTTCATACCATTTGGCAAGCGTATCACCAATTCCAGCTCTCAAATATGCGACTGGTGAATGCAAAAGAATTTCAGGCTCTACAAGAACAAGATATGTACTTCTTGGAAAAATAGTATATGTAACAAATTTACCTTCATCTGTATATTTCACACTAAGAGGCGTCGTAGCTGCACAAGTGGAGGCGAGTGTTGGAACGAGACCAACATCCTTATTGATTTCGTTACCGACTGCTTTTGCCACATCTAGCACTTTTCCGCCACCCACACCTAAGATAAAATCTGCACTGTGAATGGTCGCTAATTCAGCCTGCCTTGCAATTTCTGTTTCCGAACATTCCCCGCTATATGTTGAATAAGCTACCTGATAGGCAGACAGATCCGGGAAGTAGTCCCGAGCAGCCTCCCAGGATTGTTTGCCTGAAATCACAAATACGTTCGCAAATCCCCCTTCATGAAGAAGACGGGGTAAGTTCTGAAGGACACCGGCACGACACTCATAAAGACCTGGCGTTGCTCTTACTTGTATAGGTTCCATTGCTAACTCCTCCTTTCTTTAATCCTTTTTCAACCGAGCTGAGAGAACATTTCCAAACGATTGGAGCCCTTGAACGAGAACAATTAAGAGAAATACCGTGACGTACATCACATCTACTTCGTACCGCAAGTGACCATATCGATAAGCAAGGTCCCCAAGACCACCAGCGCCGACAAGTCCAGCCATTGCCGTTGCTCCAATCAATCCGATGGTTGCAATCGTTAAACCAAGCACAATCGATGAACGAGATTCTCTTACAAGAACATGCCAGATGATATGTCGGGTTTTCACACCCATTGCTTCATAGGCTTCAACGACACCTCGGTCCACTTCAAGTAGCGCCGACTCCATCAACCTTGCAATATAAGGCGCCGTAAAGACAACAAGTGGCACAATAACACCTTTAACTCCAATAGTTGTGCCAGCAATCATTTTCGTAAAAGGTAAGATGAAAAATAATAGAATAATAAATGGAATCGACCTGATTACGTTAATGACCGCATTCAATAAACGAAACAGAAATTTATTCTCGAGTGCTTTTTCTGGTCGTGTTAAAACAAGCAATACGCCTAGCGGAAGGCCAATTAATACCGAGATTAAGAGTGAGATCCCAACCATTTGAAAAGTTTCAATAATCGCTTCCCATATATCTGCACCCCAGAGATCAATGAACTCCGAAACGTTAGCTGACATGTGCTTTCACCTCCTGAACATATCCTTCTACAACGACACCATTTTCTTCTAGAAAATCGACAGCACGAGCCGTTTCTTCCGCTTCCCCATCCAAGTGAACAACAAGCCTACCAAACGGCTGATCTTTCAGCTGCGTAATATTCCCGGCTAATATAGACGGATACACGTCGAATTTCTTGCTAACAAGCGCAAGAGCAGGACTGCCGGAGCTCTCCCCAATAAACGAAAGATTTACGATTTGACCTCGTTCTTTCAAACGTGAGACAAGTGACTCTGGTAGCTCATCCTGGAATAACGACTGTACGAATCGTTTTGCTGTCGTGGTTCTAGGCTTACTGAAAATATCTACTACCCTGCCTTGCTCAATGACTTTCCCATTCTCCATCACAGCCACTTCATGACAGATTTTTTGGACAACGTGCATTTCATGAGTAATGAGCAAAATTGTGATTCCAAAATCTCGATTAATTTGTTCTAACAACGCAAGAATGGATTCTGTCGTATCTGGGTCGAGCGCACTAGTTGCTTCATCGCACAAAAGCACTTCAGGCTCATGCGCAAGAGCGCGCGCAATGGCAACGCGCTGCTTCTGTCCTCCTGAAAGCTCTGAAGGATAGGCCTCACGCTTATCAGATAACCCGACGATCTCTAAATATTTATCCACTCGCGCTTCAATTTCTTTTTTCGGAACTCCGGTCAACTTAAGTGGAACAGAGATATTTTGATAAACGGTACCAGTTTTCAATAGATTAAAGGATTGGAAAATCATCCCGATTCGCTGTCTTGTTTTTCGAAGCTTTCCAGTAGACAAAGAAGTGAGATCAACGTCATTAATAAACACTTTTCCATCCGTCGGTCGCTCCAGCAGATTTACCATCCGGACGAGCGTGCTTTTACCAGCACCACTATATCCGATGACACCATAGATACTCCCTTTTTCAACCTGAATGGAAACATCATCAACTGCCTTCGTTATCGTTTCACCGCTTTTATACGTTTTCGTTATGTTTTCTAACCGGATCATCTCACCCACTCCTCTTCCAAATTACCAAGATGCAACAACAGAGCCGTTAAATTCGTCCTGGATAAATTGTTTCACTTCATCTGATTGATAGTAGTCCACTAGCTTCTGAATCCGTTCATCATCTTTGTTCTCCGTTTGTGTCGCAATTACGTTCACCCATGGTGAATCCTCTGGCTCCATTTCTAGCGAATCTTCCTTTGGTACTCGACCACTTTCCATCGCAAAGTTCGTGTTAATGGCCGCAATCGCAAGCTCGCCAAGCTGTCTAGGAATCTGAGAAGCTTCTAATGGAACAAACTCGAGATGATAAGGATTTTTTTCAATATCTTTAATTGTCGCTTTCACTCCAACGCCTTCTTTTAACTCAATAATGCCAGCTTGCTCAAACAGCATAAGCGCTCTCGGTTCACCGGTTGAATGGTTTGGTAACCCGACTTTGTCTCCTTCCTGCAATTCATCAAGACTTTCATATTGATCGGAATAAATGCCCATTGGAAAATTAATTGTCGTTGCTACTTTTGAAAGCTCTAATCCACGCTCTTTTACAAAGTCATTTAAATACGGCTCATGTTGAAAAACATTCGCATCGAGTTCTCCTTCATCTAATGCAGTGTTCGGCATCACATAGTCATTGAACGCAATGACTTCTATTTCAAACCCATCTTCAGCTGCCACTTCCTTTACTTTGTTCATCACATCTTCATGCGGACCAGCTGTTACCCCGACCTTAAGTGGCCCATCTTCTGCATCCCCAGAAGCCTCATTTCCTGAGCAACCTGCTAAAATAACCAAAATAAGTGCACCCAATAAGTATAACGATTTCTTCATCTCTCAATCTCCTCTCGAATCATCTAGTAATGTAAAGCGTTTGAGCACTAAAATATAAAAACATAACAATCCCTTTTGCCTCCAATATCCCCTCCCAATAAAAAAACTCCCTCTGTAAAGTACAGAGAGAGTTGTGTGATTTCATCATAATCAGCAGCGCTGAACTCCCTCTCATCTTTCAAACGATTGCTCGTTTGCTGGAATTAGCACCTTTCTCACGAACTGAGATGGTTGCCGGGCGTCATAGGGCCAGTCCCTCTGCCACTCTAGATAAGAGTTTTCAATATTATTTAACTATTTTTAATAGTATAGTATCTTTCACGAAAAGCGTCAAGCCGAGAAATAGTGCCTGTCACCACCCGCTATTTGTCGAAAAATGTATTATTCTCTTTCACCTAAATGATTATCAAACCAACCTGCTAGATGTTTTAACCTTTCAACTCGTAGCTCTGGATGACCGCTTCGTGATAAATTATGATCTGAATCTGGGAACCGAACGAATCTGGTTTTCTTCCCACGATGCTTTAACGCCACATACAATTGCTCCCCTTGTTCAATCGGGCAGCGGTAATCATTTTCGCTATGCAGAATTAGAAGAGGTGTTTGAATCTGATCGACGTACTTCAGAGGCGAATGATGCCATAATTTCTCAGGATTCTCATCCAAATCACTTCCTACTTCCCACTTTGTGAAAAAGTAGCCAATGTCGCTAACGCCGTAAAAGCTTTGCCAGTTTGAAATGGATCGTTGTGTAACAGCTGCTTTAAAACGATCCGTCTTCCCCACAACCCAATTCGTCATAAAGCCGCCGTAGCTTCCCCCTGTCACAAAAAGTCTCTCTTCATCAATAAAGGAATACGCCTTTATCGTAGCATCAACGCCTGCCATCAGATCCTCATAATCACCACCGCCATAATCCCCACGGCATCCATTCACGAACTCTTGCCCATACCCTTGACTTCCACGTGGATTGGTATATATAACAACATATCCTTTAGCGGCAAGAAGCTGAAATTCATGCATATATGAATTACCATACATCATATGTGGCCCACCATGAATCTCAAGAACCATAGGATACTTCATATCTTCCTTAAAATCGACTGGTTTCATGAGCCATCCTTGAATCTCCAAACCATCTTTGCCCGTGTATGTAAACATTTCTGGTATAGAGAGTTCATAGCTTTGAAGAACTTCAGCATTTGAAGTAGAAATACGCTGTTCCTTCACTCGATCACCGCTAAATGTGAGCGTAGAAATATCGCCAACATTCTCAGGATCACTAATCGCAACAGCCGCCTCGTTCACGCTCGCCACATAGTGAAAAGCGTAGTGGTGCCTGTCACCACCCGATATTTGTCGAACCGTGGAATCTACATCAGCATAGTAAATTCCTGTGTTCCCTTTTTCACTTGCAAGGAAATAGACACCTGTCCCTTCGCTATTCCACATCGCACCAGATGAAGCTCCTCCCCAGTGCATATCTGAAATTAAGACATCCGTACACTCTAGATCAACCGCATCTGTTAAGCATTTAAACTTCTTTGAATCGAGATCAATTGTCCAGATCTTATTTAGCGTTGCTCCTTCATGCTCAAAAAAATGACCAATAAAGGAAAGGCACTTTCCATCAGGAGACCATTTTGGCGCAAGAAAGCTTCCGCCCTTTTCGTTCAACAGCTCAGCTTCACACTCATCCTTCAATCGCTTGATGAACAAATCCGTCTGCATATAAGAGCCTTCCTCTTCATAACGACTCCTAGCAAAAACGACTGCTGTTCCATCAGGTGACCAACTAGGATTCGAATGATTAAACGGAGCATCTGTCAACGCCTCTATCTTCCCAGACCCTGTCGTTACTTCAACATGCATAATCTGCGTATGCTTACCATCGAGAAACCCTTTCCCATCCGCTTTATAATGCAAATCATCCACAACAAGAGGCTTCCTCACATCGTCCTTATCGTCTTCTCCATCCTTACTTAGCACAAGAAGCGCCGACCCATCCGGTTTCCACACAGGTTCTACAGCTCCATTTGGTAGCTCTGTTAGCTGTCGTGCCTCGCCGCCTACAGTTGAAATGAGCCAAATTTGATTCTTTCCAGATCGATCAGAAACAAACGCAAGTGTCTTTCCATCCGGTGACCAGCGTGGAGATTGATCTTTACACTTCCCAGCCCCTGAAGTAAAGTCACTCTCAATTCCTGTAGCACGGTTCACAAGTACAAGATTAGAAGCATACTCTTTTTCCTCTGTAATCACTTTCTTAACATACACAACATAGCATCCATCTGGTGACAGCTGTGGATCCCCAACAAACGTGAGGTCATACAGCGACTCTTCATTTATCATTGCTTGATCTATACTCATATCTACTTCCATTGCTTACACTTCCTTTCATCAGTTCTACTTCCCTTACATAGATTGAATTCCTGCAACAGAAAATTGTTTAGTAGTCTTTTGAAATGTAGCGATTCATTTATCACCTCACCAAAAAGTGAGTTATTCCCTTTTATCCAAAATATTCAATAAAAGAGAGAGGGATAAGAATGTACGTTCTTGTTTCGCCCATTATTTCCTGAACTCCCGCTCACTTTCATAGCAATTTCACATCGTTTTTATGCAATACATCTCAAAACGGTATTTGAATCATCTCATTGTGAGATGTATAATGAAATTAATAAATTGAAAGCGGTCACTTAACTTGTCCTACCGCTTAAAATACCAGGGAGGATTTACAATGAGCCAGCAAGCACGAAACCAATTTATTGAACTTTTGTGCGACAAAACGACAATGAACAGGGAAGATGTTCTAAGGATGTCTGATGCGGAAGTAGAATATTTTCACTGGCTCTACTTTGATGAATCACCAGCGGACCTGATGTAACTTATATGAACATTCACATCCCCTGCAGGAGCTTTCCTGCAGGGGATGTTTTGGTATAACGTCTTCGCCGAGAAAACAGTTGCCTATTAAAGCGGTCAGGTGGGTTACCGGTACCTCCCCTCATTTTTCACTCCTTCTCCATTCCCTCCATCACCTCAACAAAGTTCCCATCTTTTCTTTCGAGCATTTCTCTCGCTTCATCCACTCCTACTTTCAGCAATATCATAATCACTGCCATGCGTGCATCACCTTCCGCTAGCTCGCTATAACGCATAGCCTCACGTTCTGAAACCCCAGTCAACTCCTGAATAATCGAAACCGTCCGCTTCCGCAACTTCTCATTCGAAGCCTGCACATTCACCATCAAATTTTTATACACTTTTCCAAGCTTAATCATCGATGCAGTTGTTATCATGTTCAAAACCATCTTTTGTGCAGTACCCGCTTTTAATCTAGTGGATCCTGTCACAACTTCAGCTCCTACTGGCAACTCGATCGCATAGGTCACAAATTTTGATAGCTCTGATTTCCTATTACATGCGATTCCAGCAGTCGGCACGCCCAACTGATTCGCTGCTTCAATAGCTCCAAGAACATAAGGCGTTCGACCACTTGAAGCAATACCAATCACCATATCATTTGAGTTTACGTGCTTTCGAACATCCTCTGCTCCTGTTTCCTTACTATCTTCAGCGCCTTCAATAGGATACCGAAGCGCACGATCACCGCCAGCAATAATGCCATTTACAAGGTCTGCTGCAACGCCGAATGTCGGAGGACATTCGGAAGCATCCAACACACCAAGACGCCCGCTCGTGCCAGCTCCGAAATAAAATAGTTTGCCGCCATTTTTCATCACCGCTACAGCGCAATCGATTACACGCTCAATTTGAGGCAATGCTCCTTTTACAATGACGGGTACGCTATGGTCTTCTTCATTCATCAGCTCGATGATCTCGAGTGTCGTAAACTGATGAAGGCGTTCCGATTTCATATTTCTCGTTTCAGTATTAGTATAATTATCTTTCATCTCCATCTCTCCACTCCATTAGCTGCCGTGAGACGACAGTAAATTTTCTTTCTGTTGATCTGTTATCGTTCCACCTCGGGGAAACAGCAAGGCACAGATACAAGCACCAGCTGCTGGGGAGAGAGCTGGATAACAAACCTCGCCCACCAACTTGTTCTCATTTCTCACATCCACAAAGCTTCTCCTGAAAAAATCAGATTGAAAGAGACCACCACAAACGACGAGTTTATCGTCCCCCCCTTCAATCGCCTTCGTTAAGTCATTCAACTGAGACAGTGCTTTATTCACAATCATCATCGCTGATCGGTTCTTCTTTTCAGCAAGCAAAATCACGACTTGCGCGATTGAAGCGATTTTCATACGAGGGTAGGGATCTTCATAAATGGACGTTATCAATTCGGGAACATTTGTAAGCTTTAGAAAAGAAAGCACCTCTGTTACAAACGTCTCATCCCGCTTTTCCCTTCCATCATGCATCGAGGCCACCATACGAAGCGCCTGTCGCCCAATATCATAGCCGCTGCCTTCATCACCAAATAAAAATCCCCATCCACCTATGCGTCGATTCTCACCTCCGCTAATTGAATAGGCAATCGATCCTGTCCCCGCAATTAAAACGGTACCTTCCATCGTAAACGTGCCACTTGCTAACGCTCCATAAGCATCGTTTTTCACTACGATAAAACCAGTCACCGGAAGCGTTTCTTTCATCCACTTCTTCCATCTCACTTGATCCTCTTCTCGATCTCCACCCGCAGTGGATACAAATATCCCTTCAAGCACTCCACCTTGTAACCTATTAGTTAATTCCAACACGACATGCTGAATCGCTGATCGCACGTCCACTTCCTTGCGAGATTTCAGATTCGTAGATCCTGCCGTACTTTTCGCGACTATCATACCATCAGCATCGCACAAGAGCCCGACTGTTTTCGTTCCACCGCCGTCTATTCCGATGTAGTACTTTCTATTTGATTGCACCTTGTGTTAGTCCCTCCATAAATTGTTTGGAAGCAATGAAAAAGAGAACAATCATTGGAAGTGACGCAAGCGTGAGTCCCGCAAATAGTGCTCCCCAGTCTGCAGAGTATTCACCAAAAAGTGAAAGCATCCCAACTGGTATCGTTTTTTTCAAATCGTCCGTTATGAAGATAAGTGGGAAGAAGAAATCGTTCCACGACTGAATGAATTGAATAATCATCACCGTTCCGAGCGCTGGCCTCATAAGTGGCAGAACGACATTCCATAGAATACGAAGGTTGCCTGCCCCGTCAATTCGAGCGGCTTCTTCAAGCTCCCTCGGCATCGTTCGGAAGAAGCCAGTTAGAATAAGAATGGAGAGAGGAATGCCTGTAGCCACATACATAAAAATAAGCGACCAGAGAGAGTTCAATAGATTCAAGTCCTTCATAAGAATGAAGAGTGGCACGATCCCTAGCTTGATCGGTAGCATCATCCCCATCAGAAAGAAAAAGAAAATCGCGTTGTTCCATACATAAGTAAAACGAGCGATGTAAAAAGCCGCAAGTGATGATGTGATAAGAATAAGTAAAACAGATACGACACTGACAAACACGCTGTTCATGAAATACGTTGTAAATGGAATGATTTCAAGCAGGTTTCGATACGTATCAAGGTTGAACGTCTTCGGTAAAGCTAGCGGACTCGTGAAAATTTCAGCACTTGTTTTAAATGAAGAGAGAATCATTAATAGAATCGGATAGATGCTGATTGAAGCGACCAGGAAAGCAAATACATAGTAAAACGGTCTCGTCCATATTGTGTGATTCATAGAAACTCCCCCCTTACATGTCCACTTGTTTTTTCTGCATGTATCGTAAATAGAGTGCGGTAAAAAATGAAATAAAGATAAACAGCACAACCGCGAGCGCTGATCCTAATCCAACAGCTGTTGTTGAACCACCAGCTGATCCCCCAAATGCTAGGCGATAGAAATAAATCGCGAGGGTATCTGTTGAATGATAAGGTTCTCCCTGTGATCCCTGCATCGCATATACAAGTTCAAACGCTTCAAATGACTGTATAAACGTAAGAACCGTCATAATCATGAAGGAAGGGACCATTAATGGAAGAATAATTTTTCGAATCATCGGCAGTCCGTCTGCCCCATCGAGCTTCCCTGCTTCAAATAACTCTTTCGGGATTGACTGTAAACCAGCAAGGAAAATAAGGACGCCGAACCCAATGCCATACCAACAGTTTACGAGAATAATCGAAATGAGAGCCGTATCAGGATCACCTAGCCACGCTTTCTGCAATTGCTCGAGCCCGAGCTTTTCTAGAATTACATTTAGCGCCCCGTAGTTCGGATTCAGAATAAGCTTCCATAGAAAACCAACCACAATCACCGACAATAGCCGAGGCAAAAAGTATGCGATCTTCAGGAATTCAGAGCCTCTAACTTTTTTATAAATAATATAAGCAAGAATAAAAGCGAGACCATTCTGGAAAATCATCTGTAGCACAAAATATAGAATGTTGTGACCGAAGGCATTCCAGAACAAACCTGAAAAAGGTTCAAGCGTAAACAGATCTTTAAAGTTCTTTAATCCAACAAACTCCCCACGCACGATCCCTTTCCAATCAAAGAAACTATATGTAAGTGCTGCAAACAATGGATATACGACGAAAGTTCCATAAATAAGCAAGGCGGGAATAGGGAAAAGGTGGATGGTCCACCTTTTCCAGTTCCTCTGTTTTTTTATTTTAACGACTGAATCTGAATTCATGGCTGGTTTCATATTCTCCGCCCCTTAATTACTGTAGTGGTTCATACCATGACTTCGCGCTTTCCTGTACAGCGTTCGCTACTTCTTCTGGTGTACGTTCACCTAGGTACATTCCCTGAAGCTCGGTTTCAATCGTAGCTTTTGTTGATGGATTACCACCTGCGAAATGAACGAGCATCATGTATGGTGTCGACTGTTCTTCTACCGCTTTACTAAGCGAATTGACAAGCTCATCTTCAGACTCGATTCCAGGAATCGCACTGATCATTTTAAACTCCTCCGTGAACATTGTGCCGAACTCTTCTGTTGTCATAAACTGAAGAAATTTCTTCGCAGCTTCTTTATGCTCGGAACTAGCATTGATTGCATATGAACCATCCACCCATGTTGTGATTGTTGGCTCTTTACCAACTGCGGACGGCATTGGGAAGAAGCCAAGCTCTAGTTCTGGATTCATTTCACGAAGCACTTCAATTTCCCAGCTACCAAGTGGGAACATCGCAGCGTCACCTGTAAAGAACATGGTTCGAATATCTTCCATTCCTAGACCTTTATAGTTATCAGGGAAGAACTGTTTGATTTCGTCCATTGCATCAATCGAGCTCTGAAACTCATCACTTGTAAAATCTGTTTCTCCAGCTGTGATGTTATCCACGAATTCATTCCCACCGTAATGCGCAGGCCCAATAATGCCGTGTGAAAGGGACAACAACCAGCCTTCTTTCGTTCCTAGTGAAATAGGGGTAATCCTTTCATCTTTAATCTTTTTGCTCAGCGTTATAAACTCATCCCACGTTTGTGGTTCTTCTAGTCCAAGATCATCGAAAATCTTCTTATTGTAGAACATTTGCGTTGTACTAATATTCAGTGGCACGCCATACTGCTTGTCATCCGATCCTTTTGAAGCGGCGAGCGTTTCCTCAGGATACTGATCAAGTCCTTCTAGATCAAGCGGTTCAAGATACCCTGCATCAGCAAGCTCAATACCTGGTGTGTAAGGACGAAGATGAATAATATCAGGACCTTCTCCACTTTGAAGTGCAGTATTAAGAATCGTATTGTACTCCGTATTCTTCGATGGTTTAAATTCCACGTTAATATCCGGGTTCTCTTCATTAAACTTGTCGATTACCTTTTGATAGCTTCCTTTATCTTCCGTTCGCCAGCTGCCAATGGTTAGCGTAACTTCTCCCTCTGAATCTCCTGAATTGCCACCACTTTGTGAGCTACATGCGGACAACACTAGAATAAAAGCTAGAAAACCAACAAACGTTAACGCTTTCATTTTCTTCAAAACGTTTCCCCCTTAGTTAATGTAGTTGATATCAATGAATGAAGATGAGGCCTGATCTGTTTCATATTGTGATGCCTTCCGTAATGAACTATATTCGTTAAGAAGGTCACAATAAGTTCTTCCTTTGGATCAATCCAGAGACTTGTTCCTGTAAATCCCGTGTGGCCGAAGCTTCCTTCTGACCACCTCCTTCCACATGAGAGTGGCGCTCCATGTCCACTCCATACTTCAAATCCAAGACCTCTGTTCCCTACCACATGAGTCCTTGCACGTTTTATGACTGCATCTGATAGTACATCCTGGCTCGCAGGATAAAGAAAAGAATGACCAAACTTCGCAACATCACTTGCGGTCGAAAAGAGACCCGCACTTCCGCTCGCTCCACCAAGAAGGAGCGCTTTCTCATCATGAACTTCTCCTTGAATGTAATGATTGTGATACCATTCTGTTGAAGCAATATGATCAATCGTAGAAGGATTGAACCCTGTTTCCGTCAGTCCCCACGGCTTATATAAATGGGTGTCGGTGAACGTAGGAAGATTCATTCCGCTTATCTTTTCAATCACTTTTCCTAGTAAAATCATGCCGATATCACTGTACTGCACCTTTTTACCTGGCTCTGATACGAGTCTTGATTGAATGATTTCTTGAAGGATATCCCTTTGAACATCCCGCATAACGGGAGGTTCAAGGTCTGCCGGAAGTCCTGCTGTATGCGTAAGAGCGTGCCAAATGGTAACGTCTGGATGCTGATAGTCTTTGAGGTAGGTTTGTATGGACTGATCAAGTTCAAGTGATGTATGCTCGAGCATCCATAGAATGGAAGGAAGGGTTGCCATCACTTTTGTTAGCGAGGCAAGGTCAAACTTTGTCGTTGTGGTAACGGGACATTCATGTTGATAGCGGTCGATATAATGACCATAAGCCTGGTGAAAAACAGTCTTTCTATGATGCTGTACATGTAGAACGGCTCCTGGTAGTTCTTTCTGATCGACTAGCTTTTGGAGATATGTATCGACATCAAACATGCTTTTTAACATCCTCAACAGCTTTGCGCGTTCGTTCAAGCGCCGCGACGCTTTCGTCATAATTGCGACTTGTTAGGCCAACGTATAAAATATCAATAACGTTTAGCTGAGAAATACGGGAGCTCATCGCGCCGCTTCGAATGCTTTTCTCAAGCGAGCTTGTGAAAAGCTTAATGTCAGCCAGATCTGAGACGGGATTTGCACCGTACTTTGTTAACGTTAACACTTTAGCACCGTTATCTTTCGCGATTTGGAGCGATTCAATAATGTCTTTCGTCTGACCTGAATAAGAGATGCCAAACACAACATCCTGCTCACCGAGGTTTGCGCTAATGGTGCCCTGCGTATCATAATCAACAGCCGCTTCACACCAGCGATTAATGCGTGAGAGCTTCTGTTTAAAATCCTGCGCAATTAAGCCTGATGCACCGATACCGTAAAGCGCGATTTTTCTTGCCTGATCGAGTGCTTCAATGGCTTTCTCGACCTCATCTTTCGATAGAACGGAAATTGTGTCGTTAATCGATTGAATGTTGTTGTTTGATACATTTGCGATGAACGAATCCACTGTTCCATCAATCGAAATTTCCTGATAAGACTTGTTCGAATACTTTGTCGCAAGATCGCCTGCAATCCGAAGCTTTAATTCTTGAAATCCCTTGTAACTAAGGGTGCGTGCCAGACGAATGATCGTGGCTTCGCTCACCTCTGTCCTTTGGGAAAGCTTCTGAATAGACAGGTTAATCACTTCTTCTGGAAAATCGATGATATACTCTGCGACTTTTCGTTCTGACGGTTTTAAAGAAGTGATGGATTCCTGAATGCTAATTAATCCTCCGTTCACATGCCACCCCCCTTTCTTGAATTTTCTAATAATTTATTCTAGTGTATCAAGTTTTATTTATTAAATAAATACTTTCCCTGAAGTTTTGTTACATTTTTATAAAGAGCTTTTTGTATACTTTTGTTATAAAGCGGGTGATTTGCGCTCCAGGATGCTCGCTTTCCGCGGGGCGGGCGGTGAGCCTCCTCGTCGCTTACGCTCCTGTGGGGTCTCACCTGTCCCGCTAGTCCCGCAGGAGTCGAGCATCCTTCCGCTCCAATCAACTAAGTGAGGTTCTCTATAGAAAAATCTTTTAAAAGCTTTTAGAAAAGAGCTTTTATAAATAAAGCACCTGCGACATGTCGTCACAAGTGCTCTTTCCGTACGGTTAATAAAGCAAGTAATCTTCTCTCACTTCGTTAAAGTCTGTTAAATCGTCCTGCCATTGTTGTTCCATTTCTTCAACGCTTTTACCATCTTCAATTGCTTGACGAATCCAGCCGTTACCGACGAGTAGGTCAAAGAATGAGACGCCTGCGCTATTTTCTGCGCGGAATTCAAAGTCGTTTGGATAGAGATCGTGAATGGTTTTGACGAGACTTAATCCAGTTTTCACTGGTTTGTACGCTTCTTTGTCCGTCACATGAAGTTGAACACCGTGTGTTAATTTACCCGCATGCTTTGAGAAAGAAGGCGTAAACGATGCTGCTCTGAAATCAACGCCAGGAAGTTCAAGGCGATTAAGTTCTTTTGCAAGTTCGGTGGAATTGATGAATGGAGCACCGATCAATTCAAAAGGTTTCGTGGTTCCGCGTCCTTCTGAAACGTTCGTTCCTTCAATTAATGCCGCCCCTGGATAGACAAGCGCTGTATCAAGCGTTGGCATATTAGGAGATGGAAGGACCCACTCGGGTGGCGTGTCATCGTAATACATATCACGCTTCCACTTATCCATTTCAACAACCGTTAAATCAGCACCAATCTCAAATTCTTTATTAAAAAGCATCGCAAGTTCTCCAACCGTCATGCCATGACGAAGTGGAATCTCATATTTTCCTACGAAAGACGAGTATTCATCGTCAAGAACAGGTCCTTCAACCGCTTCACCGCCAAGAGGATTCGGGCGATCAAGAACGATAAACTCAATGTCATTTTCCTTAGCCGCTTCCATCGCATAAGCCATCGTATAAATGTACGTGTAGAAGCGCGTTCCAACATCTTGGATATCGAAGAGAAGAACATCAATGCCTTCTAACATCTCTGGTGTTGGTTTTTTGGTAGATCCATAGAGACTATATACAGGAAGTCCTGTTTCTTCATCAATATAATACTCCACATATTCACCAGCCTGAGCACTCCCGCGCACGCCATGTTCAGGACCATAAAGTGCTTTAAGATCAACGTCTGGATCGTTATGAAGTAAATCAACAATACTCGTTAGATTTTGATCAACCCCTGTTGGATTTGTAATCAGTCCAACACTCTTCCCTTCAATCAAGGCTTTTTGTTCATCTAAAAGGACTTCAACACCAAGCTTGAATTTATTCTTATGCTTATGATGACCATAAGCGTTACCATTTCCTTTGTTATCAGCAAGCGCTACGGACAATGAAGACAGCATGAGAATCGACGTTAACTGCATAACCAACCACTTTTTCATCGTATTCCTCCCCGTTTATATGTTGAACTTAGTACGTTAACCCATGACCAAAGTGATAAAGCACATCGTCATTTTCCCCGGGTATTGTAACTGGAAGCTTACCAGAAGGTACATTTTCACCAAAAATTGTTGCAGCCGTTGCCTCAAAGCTCGCTGTTCTAAATCCATATTGGGCAATGTAGCTATCCACATTCGGATACGCCATGATGTCGTATGGATTGCGGATGCCGACTGCGATTACTGGAGCATCTGTTACGTTCAGAATATTTTCGACCATCTTCATTTGAGGATGATTCGGTGATCGCGTGCCGACGCTGTAAGTATATGTTCCGATGATAATTTTATCGGCTGAAGCGAGCGTTTCCCGCTGTTCATCCGTTAGTTCATACGTTGAATTCACCGAAATAACAGAAGAGTTATCATGCTGAGATGTAACGGCATCACCCAGTGAATCGACAAAGCTTCTGCCGACGACAACAACGTGCTCGTCGCTACCTTCATCAAGTGGGAGAACACTGTCGTTCTTTACAAGCGTAATCGATTTATTTGCTGCTTCCTGTTCAACAGCTTTATGCTCCTCGGATCCAACTACCTTAAGCGCACCTTCTATTTGATCGTTTACATTAGCTGGATGTTCCGATTTAATAATGCCTCGCTTTACTTTTAGCGTAAGGATGCGTTCAACGGAAGCTTCAATTCGTTCTTCAGAAATCTCACCTGTTTCGACTGCATCAAGCAAGCCATGAGCTACTTCAGGAAGACCAACAGGCATCAATACAATATCTGTCCCAGCTTTTACAGCACGAATCGCTGCATCCACAGAACCGAAGTGATCCTGGATGGCGTTCATATTCATCGCATCTGTTGTAATGACGCCCTCATATCCCATTTCTTCTCGCATTAGCTCTGTGAGCACTTTGTGAGATAAGGTTGCTGGAAGCGAAATTTCAGTTCCATCCTTTTTCGAAATCACTTTTGTATCATCGATTTTCGGGAAAGTGACGTGAGCTGTCATAATGGCGTCAATTCCAGCATCCATCGCCTGCTGGAATGGATAGAGCTCGACTTTCTTAAGACGTTCTTTATCATGTGGTACCTCTGGAAGACCAAGATGGGAATCGACCGCTGTGTCACCATGACCAGGGAAGTGTTTGGCAGTTGCTGCTACGCCTGTTTCCTGAAGCCCTTTCGTGTAAGCAATCCCGAGATCAGCCACAAGCTCAGGATCTTCTCCAAACGAGCGAACTCCGATTACAGGGTTATCCGGATTGTTGTTCACATCCATATCTGGCGCGAAGTTCATGTTCAATCCGAGTGATTCAAGCTCTTCTCCAATCGCATGCCCCACATCATGTGCTAAGCTTTCTGATCGCGTTGCACCAAGTGCCATGTTCCCAGGCATATCCGTTCCAGACTGAAGACGCGTTACAATTCCGCCTTCTTGATCAATTGTCATTAGCATGCCGTATTTTTCAGAAGCCTTCTGATAATCGGATACGAGCTTCGTTGTTTGTTCAGTCGTCACAACGTTCTCTCTAAATAAAATAACGCCACCAAGATGGTATTCTTTGATTTGCGCTTCGATTTCAGGAAGCATTTCAGTCACATTTTTACCATTCCAGTTCCGGTAATCTGGCATCAGCATTTGACCGACTTTCTCTTCAATCGTCATCCCATCGATTGCGTTTTGGATGATACCGTATTGCTTGCCTTTTTGTTTAATGAGTCTAGCTTTTGACGCTTTTTTGGAAGACTTGTCTACTTTGTAGTCAAGAGCAATTCGATCGGAGTGTGAGCCATCAGAAACGCTGATAAACGTACGACCACGCTTACCTGTTAGCATAACTTTTCCGTCTTCATCAACTTTCGCCACATTCTTGTTGGATGATTTCCAGGTTAGATATTGCTCTGTTTTCATAAAATGACCGTCATCATAGAGATGTAAGGCATTTAATGTAATTGTGTTTCCGTCAAATTCCGGACTTGCTTCAGGTACATTTTCCATTAGTATTAAATCCGAGGCATTCCTTTCTTCTGCAGACGCTTTCCCCGGCAGCATTCCTTGCGAGAAAACCATTAGTAACGCAAGAAAGCATACGATCATTCGTTTACACCGTACTCCCATTTCTACCCCTCCTGATATTGAAAATTAATATGAGCGTTGCATCCATTTGTCACTTTTCAGATTAAGATCGGTTCCGTTCAATTTCACGTGATCAACATACCACCCGCGTTTGTTAACAGAACCGTCCGTGATGTAGGTAAAACGAATGGCTGTCGTTCCTGCTGGAATAAAGACTTCTTCTTGCTCCCAGTCCAGGCTACTTCCAGTAAGGGTTGTGACTTCATTCCACTCACTGCCATTTGCTGTGACCTCAACTGATCCTATATCATAGCCTTCCTCTATCCGGTACCATGTATTAAAAGTTAAGGTAGTATTTTCCGTAACATCAACTTCAGCAGTAAGGTGCTTCGACTGCTTATCACCATATCCGGCAAACCAAGGCTTCGCTTTTTTATCCATGGCAACCGGGATCGCGTCAGCTACTTTTCTCGCAAACTCCCGGCGTGTTGGAGAAGTTGATACTGTGTTACGCGTTGGGTGCACACGGTTTGTTAAGAGAATCGCAATCGTTTGGTTTGTTGGGCTAACAACTATGGACGTCCCCGTGTAACCAGTATGTCCAAGCGTTGTGCTCTCAGAAAGTGCGTCCATAAACCATCCTTGTTGAAGCTCCCAGCCAAGGCCGTGATCATCACCTGGAAATTCAGGGATACGGTTTTCAGTCAACAGTTTAACCGTTTCAGGTTGGAGGATACGCGTACCGCCATAGCGGCCTTCCATGAGGAACATATGCGCAAACTTCGCTAAATCTGAAGCAGTAGAGAATACTCCTGCATGACCTGCTACTCCTTCAAGTGACCAGGCATTTTCGTCATGAACCTCACCCCAGACAAGACCTCGTTTCGTCCACGGCTGATATTCGGTTGCGGCAATTCTTTCTTTTAATGTGGAAGGTGGATTGTACATCGTATCGTTCATTTTGAGAGGCTGTGTGATTTCTTGTTTTACATATTCATCGAGTCGCATACCAGATAAACGCTCAACAAGGGCACCGAGTGTGATCATGTTAAGATCGCTGTATGTATACTCAGTCCCTGGCTCAGATTGTAGTGGGTATTCGAAAACATACTGAAGTCGATCTTCTCGGCTGCCTTCAATCGTATAAAGTGGAATCCACGGCTTGAATCCAGATGTATGTGTCATGAGCTGTTCAATGGTAACGCTTTCTTTACCGTTCGCAGCAAATTCAGGAATGTAGGTTGAAACAGGGTCATCAAGCTGAAACTTTCCTTCTTCATATAATTTCATAGCAGCGGTTGTTGTGAAGAGCTTACTTATCGAGGCAAGATCAAATATCGTATCCTTACTCATAGGAATTGGGCTGTTCATTTCAGTGAATTCATCATCTGTGTATTGTGCTGAATAACCGTAGGCTTCCTCTTTCACAATGTGACCCCTTCGAGCGACGAAGGCTACCGCACCTGGCATCACTTTTTCGTTAATGGCATTTTGTAGGAAGTGGTCCATTTCCTGTAGAGGTTCCTTCCGTATACCAGCACCTTTGATTGACCCTTTGTGAAGAACCGGTGATGTAGGACCAGGGTTATCCCATGAAGAATTCGGATGCTTATTGGTAGAATGTAAATGATTTTGATGAATGGGTTCCTTGCCTTCCTTTTCAATTGTCGGACCTGGAGCAGCTAATCCGGACGGAGCTAATAAAGTCGCTCCAAGTACAGTTGAAAGTAACAACGACAGCGATTTCCTTCTCATAATGCCCTCCTTCTTCCTTATACTTGTGCCAAACGCAAAGTCTCCTTTCACAATAATTTACAGAATATTCTTTCTAAATTGTAACTCGATCCAATATAGTCGTCTATACCACTATTGTCACGTATAGAGAGAAACCCACACGATTTTCACATCCTTCTACCTATGTCTTAGGAATGATTTTGAAGTATTATGATCTTTAATGTATTTGATGTGTGAAGCATTGTTTCAAAAAGTAGACGATAAGTCATTAAACAAACGTTTGATTAAGGGAGGATTAAAGTGGTTGAGAGGAGAGATGAAGAAAAGTAGAAATGCAAAGGAAGGCAAATCAAAAGGGGGTCTGGCACGTGCCTGACCCCCTTCCCCTCATTCGACACTCTTCGACCCAAACCGGGTGGTGCCTGTCACTCGCGTTTTTTCTTTTTAGCCCACGGCTTCTGCGAGCAGGTCTATGAGGTGAACCGCTCTTACTTTGCCTTCAAGCCCTTCTCGTTGAATGCCAAGCTTCATTTGAAGCAGACAGCCAGGGTTTGTTGTGACGATGATGGCAGCTTCCGTTTCTTTCGCCTTCTTCATCTTCACATCTAGAATGTCCATGGCGTCATCGTAGTGAACGATATTGTAAATGCCTGCTGATCCGCAGCACCTTTCGTAACCGTTCATTTCATGGTAGTGAATGTCTGAAATTTGCTTCAGTAATTGAAGTGGCTCATCAGTAACTCGCTGGACATGCGTTAAGTGGCAAGAAGCCTGGTACGTGACAGTCGCATCCACTTTCCTATTGAAAGATAAACCATCTAGCTCAACGAGAACCTGACTAATATCTCTTGTTTTCGCTACAAAGCGTTTAGCTCGTTCTTCCCACTCTGAATCGCCTTCGAATAAGTGATGATACTCGACTAACATCGCCCCACATCCACCGGCGTTATTCACGATATATTCCACATCTTCTTCCTCGAAAGCTTCAATATTGCGTTTCGCTAGTTCGATCGCATCTGCCTTTTTTCCAGCGTGAGCATGAAGTGCACCGCAGCAGGTCTGAGCGTCAGGAACCACAACATCCGCTCCCGCTTTCTTTAGCAGCTTTAGCGTATTCCGATTCGTTTGGTGAAAAACGCTATCCATCACACAGCCGTATACAAAACCGACTTTTACCTTGCCAGATTGAGACAGCTTTCGGTACTCCTTTTTTGTCTGTCTTCTTTCTGCTGGTGAGGCGAGTCGAGGAAGAACGGCTTCGAATTGATCAAGGTGTAGCGGCATGCATTTCGTTATGCCCGCTTTTTGTGCTATCCCTTGAAGACCTGTTTTTCGATAAAGCCAGGATAAATCCCCAACTCCGTCCATCCACTTCTTTGAAGGGAAAATCGTCTTAAAAATGAGGTTCTCAGTGATTTTCTTTTTACGACTTTTCTGCTCATTTTCTTCAAGAACTTCCTTAGCACCCTCAAGAATTTTTCCATATTCGACGTTCGTTGGACACACCGTTACACAAGCCCTACAACCAAGACACTTTTCGATAGGCTCACGCATTTCTTCGATTGTGATCTTATCTTCACCAAGCATTTTCACTAGATTAATGCGGCCACGAGGAGAATGCGCTTCTTTCCCCATCGTTTCATACGTTGGACAAGCTGGCAGACAGTAGCCACATTGGACGCAATCGAAGGTCTTATCGTAGTTTAACCTCTCCTGTAGCGCTTTCATATTACCCATCGCGTAACACCAACTTCTCCCCTTCTTCAGGAAAAATCTTACCTGGATTCAGCACGTTATTGGGATCCCATGCTGTTTTAATTCGCTTCATGAAATCAAGTCCAACCTCACCAAGCTCCATTTCCATGAATGACGACTTCATCGTGCCAATGCCATGCTCTCCAGATAGTGTTCCCCCAAGTTCAATGGCCGCCCGAAAAATCGCTCCCACTGCCTTTTCCACTCGAATCATTTCTTCTTCATCGCGTTTGTCACAGATAATATTAGGGTGGAGATTTCCATCACCGGCATGTCCAAAAACGACCAGTGTTAGGTTGTACTCCTCACGAATCTCCTTAAGCTTCTGAAACATGTCAGGAATTTTACTACGCGGAACGGTTGCATCCTCAGATACTTTCGTCGGTTTCACTCTTACGATTGCAGGTGAAACGAGCTTTCGTGCCTGCCAGAGGTTGGCTTCTTCATTTTTGTCTTGAGCAATGTTCACCGATATTGCCCCTGCATCCAGACAAATTTGCTCCGCGTTTTGCATCTCATCTTCAATAGCCACTGGGTGACCATCTAATTCTAGTAAAATAATCGCTTCTGCATCAGTCGGTAATCCGAGTGGTTTGTAGTCTTCTACCGCTTGAATGGAGCCCTGATCCATCACTTCCATTTTAGATGGAAGAATGCCTGAAGTCAGGACCCGCGAGATCGCTTTTCCAGAAGAAACAAGATCGTCAAAAACGGCCATCATCGTTTTCGTAGCGGCAGTTTTCGGCAGCAACTTAAGCGTTGCCTCTGTTATAATTCCGAGCGTACCTTCTGATCCAACAATCAGCTTCGTTAAATCATAGCCCGTCACATTCTTAATCGTGCGACCGCCTGTACGAATGATTTCTCCCTCTGGGGTCACAACTTCTAGTCCGATCACATAATCTTTCGTCATGCCGTACTTTAACCCACGAGGTCCCCCAGAATTCTCAGCAAGATTCCCACCAATCGTTGAAACATGAGCACTACTCGGATCTGGTGGATACATTAGCCCGTGCTCCATCGCTGCTTCATTAATAGTAGCAGTCAAAACACCAGGAGACACAACCGCGACCATATCATCAGCGTAGATGTCGAGCCTATCATTCCACTGAGAAAGATCAAGAACAATGCCTCCTTTAACCGGGAGCGGACCGCCACTAAGTGACGTCCCCTGCCCCCTTGGATATACTGGGATCTTCGACATGTTGGCAAGCTTCATGAGTTGAGATACTTCCTCTGCAGATCTCGGCTGGACAACTACTTCCGGTAGATACAATCCGAAAGAAGCATCATAGCTATAGCTGTAGAGGTCAGATCGATCGACTAGAATGCGATCTCGATCAACGATATCCGATATGACTTGAATGAGTTCTTCTCCTCTCATTACCTAGCACGACCTTTCGTTAAGTAGATTAATAGTATTCTGTTCCCTGCTTATAGAAAAGTAAAAGCTACTAAGTGTCCCGGGAGCGCAGACAATTAGTAGCTTTTTGTTTGTGAGGGGGGTCATGTGAGGGGGGTCAGGTACGTCACCGGTACCGCACCTGACCCCTATTTAAACGCACCAATAAGCAGCGCCCAGAACTTATCGAAATCAAGGCTATGCGCAAACTTTACATTCGCCTCTCTTCCTGTCACATTCAGCCGATCAACGCAGGTTGTGCCGTATGTATACTCACCATTCGTTTCAATATCAACTCGAACATTATCAAACTCAAAGATCGATTCATCTATTAAATAAGCAATCGTACATGCGTCATGAATTGGAGCACCTTCAAACCCGAAAACTTCTTTATACGTTTTCGTAAAATAAACGAGAAGATCCCTAACAAATGCTGAGACGCCACTTTCAAGAGAGTCAATCTTCTCAAGAATGGATGGGGTAGTAATTGCCTGATGAGTGACATCAAGCCCAAACATCGTTATAGGAACCCCACAATTAAAGACAATATCCGCTGCCTCGGCATCAACATAAATATTAAATTCTGCAGTAGGTGTCCAGTTTCCAAAAGTACCGCCACCCATCAACACAATCTCCTTGATTTTCTCAACGATAGCAGGTTCCTTTTGGATCGCAAGCGCAATATTCGTGAGCGGTCCTGTTGGTACGAGCGTCATCTCTCCATCGGAGTCCATCACTTTTTCAATAATAAAATCGACAGCGTGTTGGTCAATCGCTGTTTTCTTTGGCACTTCAGGAAGGTGCGGTCCGTCTAATCCAGAATCACCGTGGATGTCGGGAGCAAATTCGCGTGTTTTCACAAGAGGCTGCTCAGCTCCCCGAGCAACCGGTACATCTAAACCTATCAACTCACATACTTTCAACGCATTAAGCGTGGTCTTCTCAACTTCTACATTACCCGCTACCGTTGTAATGCCTTCAATCTGGATCCGATCACTTGACGCTGCGAGAATAATTGAAATCGCATCATCATGACCAGGATCACAGTCTAATATCACTTTTCTCATTTTGCATACCTCCTAGGGTAGGGGTCAGACCCCTCTCTGACCCCACCTCTTTTCTACAACTCAATTAACTCCTTCTTCCGCTCTCGAAACACCGTCCAATTCTTAAATCCAATCTCCTTCAACGTCGCACGGACTTCTTCAAACTCTTCCCCAACCCGTGACGGCCAGTGGGCATCAGATCCGAATGTTACCCCAACTCCATAGTGACAAGCCATTTCGAGCATGTCATTCGCCGGATACCACCCGCCGCAGTCTTTGTTCTTGCCTGACGTATTAATCTCAATCGTTGCTTCCAGTTCGCCAAGGCGCTTCAACGCTTTCTCCACTTCTGGAGTATGTACATTTGTAAAATCAGGATAATACCCTTTCATCGCATCAATATGTCCGAGTATATCAAACACGCCGCTTTCAGCAGACTCTACAATGAGTTTGTAGTAATGTTCTTTCTCCTTTCGAACATCTTCCTCTGTTACGTTCTCCCATCTTCTTTTATCAAAAATGTTGGATTCGTTACTGAAGTGCACAGAACCGATAATGTAATCAAAAGGATACTGATCGTAAATACTTTTATACAATGGATAATGGTCTCTAAAAAAGTCCGACTCAACGCCAAGAAGCACCTCTATTTTAGCTCGATACTTTTCCTTTAGCTTCAACACTTCCTCTACATAAGAGGAAAACTCACTCTTTGCCATTGCGATCCCTGGCAAGGCCATATCTTTCTCACTCGCAAAGAAAGGCGAGTGGTCAGAGATCCCAATCATCTGTAAATCATTTTTGATCGCAGCTTGAATATAATCTTCAATTGTATCCTTAGCATGGCCGCAGCGTTCATGGTGCGTATGGTAATCGAATTTCATAGAATCGCTCCTTAATAGGTGGAAGTTTTTGTTATGGTTATCCTATCATAAAAAAAGAGCCCCAAACTGAGGCCTAACTTAATTTTACAGAGAATTCGTATTTCAATAGTCATTCGACAAATACTGACTGGATGTAGCACAAACCGGGTGGTGCCTGTCACCCGCGAATTATTTAGACTTTGTTAACTTTTCTACGATAAATGCCCTACTCATACACTATTACTTATATACCAATCTAATTTGCAATCTCCTTATAAACCGCATCATTCTACTCATTTCATTGTCACATCAAATCTATTACCCTATAAAGGACTAAGCAGATTGTAAATCTCTTTTTACATAAGTAGTCTATACTTCTACTCGAAAGACGAATTGAAAGGATGATGACAATGATACGTGGAATGAAGATAGCATTTCTATCGATCAGCATGTTACTAATCGGGAATATGTTTGCTGGAGGTATTGCCTCTGCAGATGCGAAGGAAAATAAGCCAGGCATGAATACTAATAAACTAGCAAATGTCGCCCATCGTGGGGCATCCGGACATGCACCTGAGCATACAATCCCATCTTACAAACTTGGCGATAAAATGAAAGGCGACTACATTGAAATTGACCTTCAAATGACAAAAGACGGTAAATTGATTGCAATGCATGACGAAGCTGTTGACCGTACTACAAACGGAACAGGTCTTGTGAAAGACTATACGCTTGAAGAGATTAAACAACTTGATGCAGGTAGCTGGTTCAATGAAATGTACCCTGAGAAGGCCAAAAAGTCTTATGAAGGACTTCAAGTACCAACACTAGAAGAAGTAATTCAGACGTTTGGTAAAGACGCTCGCTATTACATTGAAACAAAATCTCCTGAAGTATACCCTGGCATGGAAAAAGAACTACTTCGTGTACTTGAAAAATATAACCTAACAGGCGTAAACGAACGCTCAAGCAAAGTGTTGATTCAATCGTTCAGTAAAGAAAGTCTACTAAAAATGCAAGATCTGAATCCGAATCTCCCATTGGTTCAATTAATTTCTTATAAGGAACAAGCTACGATGTCAGATGAGGAATTGAATGAATTAACTGAGTACGCAGTTGGTGTTGGAATGTCATACACGAAAATCGATGAAGCTTATGTACAAAAAGTGAGAAGTGCTGGATTGCTTATTCACCCATACACTGTAAATGAAAAAGAAGATATGGAACGCCTATTAGACTGGGGCGTAACAGGAATGTTTACTAACTATCCTGATCGTTTGAATGAAGTACTAAAAGGTAAATAAGATAATGGGAAAAGCCCGAAAATGAGATATGATCTCACTTTCGGGCTTTTATACTTATTTCTTACAAACCGGATATACGTGTAGAGAATTCTTACCAACCGTATTGCATGAGAAGCTCAAGAATGGACGAATTTTTATTTTTTACCGCTAATTCGAAAGCCTGCTCACTTTCTTCTAGCGATAATGGTACAGCACCAGCTACTAGTAATGCCTCAACAAGTTCTTCACGCTCTTGATTGATTGCTTCAAAAAGGAGTGCCTTCCCCTTAAAATGGACGTTAGCATCTCCACCTCTTGCTAACAAAAGAGAAACAAGCTCTGATGATTTGCCCTCTTTCACGGCCACAACAAGTGCACTATCCTCCCCACTATCAACTGCAAAATTCGGATTTGCTCCTGCGTCTAGAAGCATTGTCATAAGAGCTTCATTTTCTTCCATAATGGCGTAATTAAGTAACGTGGACTTCGCGCCATTAAATTCAGTTTCTAGGTTAGGGTTATATCCGTTTTAGTAAGATTTTAATGAGGTCTAAGTTCTCCTCCTGAACTGCCTTAACTAGCATATTCTCATTTCCCACCTCAAAATGAGCTCCCATTTTGAGCAACAGATCAATGATATCGTAGCTTTTATTATTAGCTGCAATTTCAAGGAGACGTTCATTCTCTCCATTTAAATGAACATTAACACCAGCTTGAAGAAGCCATTCAACTAATTGACGATCCTGTTTCATGACTGCATAAGTAATAGGGGTCACGCCTTCTTCATTTTTCGTGTCAACATCTAGGCCGAGTGAGAGAAGACGGGTCATTTCTTTACGATCTGTAGGTTCTATATTTTCTTTATATATAAGCTCCCATAACTTCTCAGCATGACCACCGAGTTCACCCTCCACAACAGCTGATTCTTCAGCAGCACGAGCTTCTATTATTGGGTCAGAAATGGGTTCATTTGAATCTATACCGCTACAACCAACGGCAACTAGAAATGATATAACAAACAACATTTTATTGTTCATCTTCATCCTCCAAATCATGATCCTCTCCTACTAATCAGGACTTTTATACTATTATACCTTGTAATGACCAATTAGAAAGCATTTTAAATTTGTCTTCCCACCGGCATGGGACAACTTATGGTTTCATACACTTCTAGTAGTCAAGCTTCAAGGAGGAAGGGACCTTGTCGCACTTTAAAACAAGACGTCAGCATGGAGGTGGCACTAAAGTGATTGTCATCCTCTGTGTGTTACTATTGCTAGCTGGAGCGATCACCTTCTTCATTCTCCAACAGCCGAAATCCAAAGCCACAGCAACGGTAAAGGAATTTTACTTATATGAACAAAGCGGTGATTTCAAGAAATCCTGGCAGCTCTTTCACACAGAAATGAAAAACCGGTTCTCTGATGAACAATACAGCCAGCTTCGTTCACAGCTCATTACACAAGATATTGGCTCTACTTCTTTCACCTATAAAGTTGGAAAAGTGAAAACTAAGAAAAACTGGAGATCAGGTGTAAATGGCGTCATTATGAAGAAAGTGTACGTGATGAAGGTCACTCAAAACTTTCATAATCAGTTTGGGAACTTTGCACTCGTTCAGGAAGTATTTGTCGTGAAAGAAGATGGAGAATATAAAGTGGTATGGGATTATCAGTAGGATGAAGTTAAACAAACGTTTGATTAAGGGGAGACGCCGATCCATTTGGTGTCTTTTCTTTAGGTTAATTTATAATTGAACTTCATCAAACGCTACACTCCTCTTAGCGTTCACAAAATTACAATAGCCTTTACGCTTCTTTTTAAAAGTCCCCGGGTACCCTTCTACCAATGGATATAAATTCATATATGGCATCATTTTGCTTTGCCTTGAATAATAAAATCGATAGCTTGACCACGGGTAGTCTTCTGGACGGAGAACGAGGTTTGCTTTCACTGGGTTTAGGTGGATATACCGACTAACCTCTAGCATGTTGGCTGATGAATTTAACGGCTCATCAAAATAACGCTTCTCAAAAACATGACCTGTTAACTCATACCGCGCATTAAAATATGTAGCATATCGTTTATTAACTAATGACATGATCTTGGATATGGGATGTTCTTTTGAGCGAAGTTGAAGATGAAAGTGATTGTTCATTAAACAGTAAGCGGATAATTCAAAGGAATGTGTATCGTAGACTTGCTGAAGGATATATAAGAAGGTTCGATAGTCTTGTTGATCTTTAAAAAGCAGATCTTTGCGGTTCCCTCGGCTAACGATGTGGTAAAAGTGATTCGGAAGCCATAACCGTGTTTTTCTTACCATAGGAAAGCGTGCTGGGATTCATCTAGCGATTTTATTATTCGACATTGTCGGTAATCTACCATATATCTTCCTCCTTTTTTCAAAATTCTACTCTTTCTCCAAGAATAATTCCCCTAACCCACCACCGTCAACAACTTCCTCTCGACACTTTTCTACCACATTCTCCATGAATCGGGTGGTGCCTGTCACCCGCTGTTTCGTAACATTGAAATCAAATTGTAATTTATTACCCAAATTAATCCATAAATGTGGTAGCATGGTTAACGATTAGTCTTAAAGGGGGATAAAATTGAAAAAAGTTTACTTATTTGGGTTAATAATGCTAGCTATTGTTGGTAGTTTAGTAGGATTCGGATTTAATGAAGAAGGAAGTTTGGGGTCTAAATACCTATCATCAAAAGATAGCAGTGCTAGTGTAGACGCTGCTGACTCCTCTGATAAAGAACGGAATGAAGATAGTGAAAGCCTCCAGCTCGAATCCCAACTCAGAGAACAAGAACTGGCAAAAGAAGCGAAAATTGCTGCAGCTGATGAAGTACCTGTTTTAACTTATCACCACATTGTTGCAGAAGAAGATCTAAAAGATCGACATTATAAAGAGGACGGTAGTCTCGTAAACACAGTCGTTGTTTTAAAAGAATTCGAGAAACAGATGAAGTGGTTAAACGAGAATGACTATTTCACACTAACACTTGATGAATTCCAACAGTACATAGAAGGTCAGACTCCTGTGCCTAAGAATAGTGTCTTAATTACTTTCGACGATGGTTACAAAAATAATTACATAGAAGCTTATCCCGTTCTTAAACAGTATGGATATACAGCGGTTGAGTTTGTAATTACAGGCTTAACTAAGAACGAGACCGTTCCTTATAGTTCAGAAAACAATCAATATTTAAGCCATGATGAAATTAAAGATGCAAGTGATGTTTTCGAATTTGGCAGTCATACAAATACCTTTCATAACTCCGAAGAAGACGGAACAGCTTACCTCGTATCCAAAACACTTCCTGAGATACAAAAAGACATCCAGACTAGTATTAATTTAATAGGTAATACGAATGCACTCGCCTATCCTTATGGTGCATATGATGATGAAACAATGGAAGCAATTGATGATCTTGGAGTGGAAATGGCCTTCACTGTACAAGCAGGTAATGCCAAACCAGGTGATGACACATTGCAAATTAAACGTAATTCAGTAAGACCCAATCATTCAATTAATGATTTCGTAGAGATAGTTAGCGTTAGATAGAGAGAAATGATATTCGACATATTTCGGGTGGTGCCAGGCGCCACCCGATTCAGGGGGATCAATATATTTTGAAGAAAAAGTATCTTTTTATTGCACTAGTATTTTTATGTATGAATCTATTTATTCTATCGGTCAACACGGCTGATGCTGCTTCACTTCATGTAGATCGACTGGCAGGAGAAACGCGCCTACATACAGCCATTGAAATAGCAAACAAAGGATGGCCAGATGGTGTTGATAACAAAGAAAGAGCCGTTATCCTTGCTCGTGCAGACAAACCTGCCGATGCTCTTTCAGCAGCAGGGTTATCTGGAGTAAAAGACGCTCCAATTCTACTTTCCTACCCCTCTAAGCTGCATGAGGTCGTACTTGATGAACTCTCTCGTTTAGGGACTGCTAAAGTCTATGTCCTTGGAGGAACTAGCGCCATTTCTGAAAATGTCGTAACTCAATTAAAGGACGCTAACTTTGATGTGGAACGAATCGAAGGCAAAAATCGCTTTGAAACAGCTGTTGAAATCAATCGTGAAGCTGGCCTAGAGCAAAGTAAACATGCTTATCTAGTAAACGGTGTAACAGTTGCGGATGCACTATCAGCATCCAGTTCTTCAGCTATTAACCAGACACCAATCTACTTAGCAACAAAAGACACTATACCGGCAGAACTACCTAAGACCATTAAAGAAATAACAATTGTGGGCGGGAGTGCCGTCGTTAGTACAAGTCTTGAAAATGAACTTAAAAACAGAAAGGTTATCGTGAATAGAATTGCGGGATCAAATCGGTTTGAAACGAATCTCGAACTGATTAAAACTACTGAAAACCCCAATAAGAACATCCTATTTGTAAGAGGAATATCTTCTAAACTTGAAGCGGAAGATTATCCAGATGCTGTAACAGCAGGTGGCCTTGCTCAGAGGATGAATGCAACTGTTTTTCTTCTTCATCCGAAGGGAAGCAATCAGGATAAAGCAGTTAAGAACTACCTTAAACAACAAAACTATAATGCCTATATCCTCGGTGGCCTTAATGCAGTACCGGATACTCCTCTTAGCAAAATTGGAATCCAGATCCCAGACTATGCAGAGGAAGTACCTGTACTAACCTATCATCATGTTCTTGAGAAACAGGATCTAAGAGATTATCATTATGTCGCTACAGGAAACTTGAATAATATGATTACTCTCCTCGACCAGTTTGAAAAACAGATGAATCTACTAGATGAAAAAGGATATCAAACAATTACTTTAAAAGAATTCGAATCTTTTATAAAGGGCGTAAAGCACGTTCCTGAGAACAGCGTCCTCCTAACCTTCGACGATGGACAAAAGAATAATTATATCCACGCTTATCCCGTTCTTAAAAAACATGGCTTCACGGCTGTCGAATTTCTAGTTACTTCACGTGTAGAAGAAGAAACAGTTCCTTTTAACACCGATACAAACCAGTATTTTAGCTGGGATGAGGTTAATGACGGAAGTGATGTTTATGAATATGGAAGTCACACACACAGTTACCATTCAAGAGAGAATGGTACGCGTCTTCCATACCTTCTTTCCAAGTCAAAAGATGAGATTAAAAAGGATATTCAAAAAAGCATCGACTTAATTGGTAAAAGCACTAATGCATTTGCATACCCGTATGGAGCTTACAACTCTACCTCCATTCAGATATTAAAGGAACTAAACATCGACATGGCCTTTACTGTTAAACACGGTAACGTTAAACCAGGTGATAATCTCCTAGAGATTAAACGACAGTCGATTAGACCTTATCATTCGATAAAAGATTTTGAGCGAATAATTGAAGTGAATTAAGTTCAAAATGATTGAAAAGAGCCAGAATTGAGGAAAATCCCTCTATTCTGGCTCTTTTCTTATTTCTCTAAACTCCATCGTTCGACATAAACCGAGTTAAACCGGGTGGTGCCTGTCACTCGCGAACTCGCGAACTCAAACCTTATTAGGTGCCTCTTTCCCATCTAGTACGCTCATCAAATTCGTGGCTGCAACCTCTGCCATTTTCATTCTCGTCTTAATGCTAGCACTACCGATATGCGGTAATGTAACCAAATTCGGTAGAGTTAACAGAGGATGATCCACAGAAACAGGTTCCTCCGCAAAAACATCCAACCCGGCTGCCCAGATCTCTTTATTCCTAAGAGCGTCGTAGAGTGCCTCCTCGTTTACAATTCCCCCTCTCGCGGTATTAATTAGTACAGCACTTTCTTTCATGAGCGCAAGCTGTTCACGTCCAATCATATTTTCTGTTTCAGCTGTGAAAGGCGTTAACACACAAATAAAATCAGCCTCCCTCAATAACTCATCTAGTTCGACATACTGAAGCTCTAACTTCTCTTCCGCTTCATGGTTTCGACTGCGATTATGATAAATCACATTCATATCGAATCCTCTTGCTCTCTTCGCAACAGCTTCCCCAATTCTTCCTAATCCAATAATTCCTAATGTAGCACCGTGGATGTCCTGTCCGGTAAGCTGCATCGGTGACCACGTTTTCCATTTCCCTTCACGCAAATAATCAGATGCTTCCGGAAGTCGTCGAGCTGCTGCCATCATTAATGCAAATGTTAAATCAGCTGTTGTTTCAGTAAGCACTCCTGGTGTATTTGTAACCGTAATCCCTCTAGCTTTTGCCTCATCAACATCAATATTGTTATAACCAACAGCCATATTAGCAACGACCTTAAGATTATGAGCCTTCTCAAGTAAAGCCTGATCGATCTGCTCCGTTAGCAAACAGAAAAGTCCATCAACATGCTCGACTTCTTCTTCAAGAACTTCTCTTGGCACAGGAACTTCTTCCTCATGCCACATCCTCACTTCATATTCCCCTCGAATTCTATCGACAATTTCATCCGGTAATTTTCTAGTTATATAAATTTTTGACTTCACTTTCTTCACACTCCTTAAATAATAATCGCTTTATCTACACCTTTCACTCATCGTCTCGCTTTTCCTTCTCTCACTTTAGACATTACCCGGGAAATTTCGGACGTCCTTCTCTCTTTACGCCATTTTTGTCTGAAAATTGTGTTAACATGAAGAAAACGAGGTGAACCATGATACAGGACTACCGCTTTTCACACCGTCTTCGCGTTCGTTATTCCGAAATTGATGGCCAAAAAATCGTTTTTAATGCTCACTATTCTACTTACATCGACATCGCAACAACTGAGTATTTCCGAACCATGCTTGGTGACCATCTTATCGAATTAGCTGAAACTCACACCTTTGATCCAGTCCTTAAGAAAATCACAATCGAATTTATAAAGCCCGCTAAGCTAGATGATTTCCTCGACATACACTGTCGCGTTGTTAAACTCGGCACCTCTAGTTTTCAGCTTAAGCACATGATAACGAGAGGTGATGAGACTCTTGTGGAAGCTGAGGTCATTCAGGTAAATTATGATACAGCATCTGGAAAAGCCATACCCATTCCTGATGACCTTAAGAAAAATATCCTCCTTTTCGAAAACCAGTCCGCTCATTAAGTTAATTAAGCGTTTCATTAAAAAAGCTGGTGTGCTTTACATGGCACACCAACTCCTTTTCAATTCACCCAATACTCGTATACTCTTCCGCCATTTGAACGCTTTTTGGCTGTGTAAAGCCCGAAATTACGATCACAATAACCACATTACATAATAAGCCAAGGATACCTGCGTGAATCCCAAATGGTGTACTCGATGCGACGAGTTGAAAATAGTAGTTCACAAACGTCCCGATGATCAGTCCAACAATAACAGCAGGTGCTGTAATCCGCTTTGAGTACAGAGCACCATAGACGCCTGGAGCAAACTGAACGATCGAACCGTAAGCTCCGAGCAGTAGGGCGATTAACCCTTGCCCACCAAATACCGTAATAAAATAAGCAAGTCCACCTATAACAAAAACACCAACGCGCATTAGGAGAAGCGTTGTTTTATTCGATAAATCGGTTTTCACGTTTTTAATAACGCCATCTGTAAATTCAAGTGACGCACTATGCGTAATCGCATCAGCAGAAGACATAGCTGCGGCTAGCGCACCTGCACCAACCAGCCCATACACCCAGCCAGGCATGCTTAGCACTGCTGTTATTAAGTATGGAAGAATTTCATCTGGTGAACCAATCGCTGATGCGTCGACGACATTTGCAGCTGCAAATCCGACCAATAAAAGTGGAACAAGAAACAGCGCGAATACTGGATAAACAAGCACTGTTTTCTTAATGGTTCTAGCATTGGATGCGTAAGACTTCGAGAACAAGTGTGGCCACATCAAGAAGCCGATGACCGAAACAAGGATTGTTGTTGTGTATGTCGTTGGTGACATCGTTGACCCAACGCTGCCGATTTCAAGAAAGCCAGGCTTTGCTTCAACAAGGTCAGTAAACATCCCTGAAACACTACTATGAAGCTGATTAACGATCGCAATCCCAACAACCCAGGAAATTACGATCATCAGGATACCTTGAAACACATCAGACCAAGCAGCGGCTCGCAAACCGCCCGTCGCTACATAAACAACTACAATACCATAGGAAACCAGTGCACCAAGCCAGAAAGGGATGCGCCCTTCTGTCATGATATTAAATATGTAGGCCATCCCCTTCATCTGCGTCGCAAGGTATTGAATGGAAGCAAGGACAGCAATGAGCCCGATTAGAATCGGAAGCACTCGACTGTTGTACCTCTTTTTCAAAAAACCTGACACCGTATAGATATTATATTTCCGGCCGATCTTTCCAATTTTCGGCCCAATAATGTACCACGGAAGAATAGCAAAAGCCGTGTATGTAAGGATGTAGAGAGCGGGTGCGCCCTTGGAATAAGCCCAGCCTGGTGCTCCAAGAAAGGAAAACGCGCTGAAAACTGCGCCACCCATTAAGAACCACATGACGAAAAGTCCTAATTTCCCACCAGCGACTGCAAATTCATCAAGTGAACTTTTATCCTGATTTCTCCCTGCCAGAACACCGATGACCAGTGCAATGACGAGGTAGGCGATCATAATAATCATTGCAATTTGCCAAGCAGCCATTTAATTTGCCTCCTCTTCATCTTTATCTGGATCCAATCGATACAGAATCAACACGATGAGGAACGTGACAATGATCCATGAAATGACCCATAAGAAGGAAAATGGAAGTCCCATCACAATTGGCGTGCTTCGATTTCCTATTGAAAATAGCGGAAAGATTAATAGAAAAAGTGGAACCATTAATGAGAAACAATAAATTGTTGTGAATTTCTTTTTACTCACGTAACACCCTCCTTTTGTTTCGAATAAACACTATCTCCATCGATTATCGTGAGATCGACCGTTAGCTCTTTCAACCGCTCTGGGTCACAAGTTAAAATGGATTCATTCAACACAACAAGATCAGCGACTTTCCCCTTTTCGATACTTCCTTTGTCGTTTTCTTCAAAGCTGGCATACGCGCCCGCCCACGTATATGCTCTAATCGCATCCCGAACGGAGATTTCCTGTCCACTTCCAATCACTTCGCCTGTTTTACTACGTCGAGTCACTGCAGCATAAATTCCTAGCAGTGGATTCATATCCGTTATCGGACTATCAGAACCAATCGCAAATGGTATTCCTTGTTCTACGAAATCGTTTAAAGGAAAGATTAGCTGGGTTCTCTCACCATAATCATGAACATAGCCATCACCGAACTCATACAGAAAGGCTGGATTTGGGATCGGTACAATCCTTGAATGTCTCATTCTCAATAAAAGATCTTTCGGAGTCATGGCCGCATGTTCAATCCGATGCCGATGATCGTCTACTGGAGAATTCTCCAACCCGCATTCGATCGTTTCAATCATCATCTCAACCGCTCTATCACCAATGGCATGGGCAGTGATTTGCCAGCCAAGTTCATGAGCTATTCTAAGTGATCGATTGAGCTCCTCCTGATTTAAATAAAGAATGCCCGAATCATTTGGATTGCTTGAATAAGGCTCACGCGTTCTAGCAGTTGGTCCGCTACTACTTCCGTCGATAAACACTTTGGCAGGACCAATTTTGAACCACTCATTGCCGAGTCCTGTCATCATGCCACTCTCAATTCCCTTTTTCACCATTTCACTTGATTCGTGAAGCGATCCGTAAAGAGCATAAACGCGTTGTTTCACCGCTTTTGATAAGACGCTTTGATGGAGTGACCGAATATGGGAAGGTCCATACCCCCCTGCATCATGAACGCTTGTTATTCCCATTTTCAAAAAGTCGTCCGAAGCAAGCGCTAACCCCTTCCGAATCTCCTCTTCTGAATACATCGCATGCATAAACAAGTTCATATGTGCAGATTCAAGCAATACACCCGTAAGCTCCCCATCATTCCGAACATATCTCCCACCAGCGGGGTCAGCGGAATCGTTAGAAAGACCAGCTAGATCAAGGGCCATGCTATTCACACATGATATGTGACCACACGTACGAACAACGATGATCGGATGTGCTGTCGAGACCTGATCAAGATCCCACTTTGTCAGATGTCGGCCAAGTTGATTCTGATTGTAACCCCAGCCACGTATCCATTCTCCTTCAGCTGTTTTGTCAGCTTGCACCTTCAGTTTACTCAGAATGTCATCGATTCCAGTCACATCCTTGCAGTTCACACCAAGTTTATTCGTCCCATACAGTTCAAGATGTGCATGAGCATCAATAAAACCAGGCAGGAGGCTTCTTCCCTTCAAATCGATCACTTTTGTATCTTTGTCAGCAAACGCCATAACCTCATCGGTTGAACCTGTCATGAGGATGCGACTACCACTTATCGCAGCCCCCTCCTGAATAGAGAAAGCTTCATCAACCGTTACAACCTCTCCATTTACAAACACGATTTCCGCTTGCAAAGTATCACTCCTTCTCATCCTGAGCAATTCGTAACGCAGTCTGGTAAAGCAACTGAACGCCCTTCTCGATATCATCCATTTCTGCAAACTCAAGTGGATTATGGCTAATTCCTTTTTCACAGCGAACGAAAATCATTCCATAATCACTGATGTATGACATAAATAACGCATCATGAAATGGACCACTCATTAAAACTGGTGACTCAAGACCAAGCGCCTTGTCTTCCGCTTTCATGATGTTCTTAATCCAATCTGCGCAGTACCTCGGCTCGCTTCTCGTATCTTCACTGATTGTGTGAGTCAAATTGTAAGAAGAAGTTGTCTCCTCAATAACCGTATACAGCTTTTCCTCAAGCTTCGTACGATGTTCAAGGTCGATGTCACGCAAATCAATCGTGAACTCCACTCTTTCAGGAATAATGTTTCGCGAATTCGGAAAAACCTGTACGCTTCCAACAGTACCGACAGTCGTATCCTTACCTTCTTCTTTAATAAGGCGATCAAATTTTGAAATGATTTCACTCGCCCCGATCATCGCATCTTTTCGTAAGTGCATCGGAACCGAACCCGCATGCCCCGCAAAGCCTTCTAATGTAACCGTTAGCCAGATGGGTCCTGAAATCCCGGACACGATCCCGACAGGTTTATTCTTTGACTCAAGAACTGGCCCCTGTTCAATATGGAGCTCTAGGAAAGCTTCAATCTCTCCTTTTTTATAAACGGGGCTTTCGGTAAGATCAGGCTCCACACCAAATTCTTTCAGAGCATCTTTTCTTGTTACACCGTTCTTATCTTTTCTCTCAAGCTCGCCTTCTTCAAGCAAACCTGCGAGTGCACGCACACCGAAAACGCCTTTGTTAAAGCGCGACCCTTCTTCATCCGAAAAGCAGATCACTTCGATCGTACGCTTTGGTGTAATTCCGTTATCTTTCATTGTATGTACTACTTCGATGGCACCAAGTGCACCTGCTGTACCATCGAAGCGACCGCCATATGGCTGAGAATCGATATGGGAGCCGAGCATGAGAATCGGTTTGTCTTTCTCAGTCCCCTCCACTCTTCCTATTAAATTACCGAAACCATCGATTTTTGTATTGAGTCCCGCTTCTTCCATCCAGCTCTTCACAACATTCACTGCTTCGCGGTCCTCTTTTGAATGAGCAAGACGACAAACACCCGTCTCACCGATCTTTCCGATTTCAGCCAGTTCCTCGAGGTGCTTCTGTAAACGCGTTCGATTAATCCCCATATCTATCACCCTTTTCACTGTTTTCTTCACTATAGCAAAGCCTTTTACATCTCACATTGTACAAAGTGTCATTTATTGACTGAACATTATATATATTTCGTCTATTTAACTCAGTACCTGTCTAAGCCCATTAACTTTCGTTCGACATAATAACCGAAAAACCGGGTGGTGCCTGTCACCCGCGAATGATCTGCGAATGAAATCCCCCCAATAGTACAAGCAATCTTCATCCTTGTTGAATACGATATAGCAAACACTTAAAAGGAGGTTTCTCTTCTTGCCAATTTATGATACTGGCGCAATTGATAACAAAAGAACTCCCCGCACTACACGTCTATCTGTTCGTGTAACCAACAGTGGTCACTATTTCGCTACTGTAGGTATCCAGGTCTATAAAATCGTGAATTCAGGAGCAGGTTTTGGTAATCGAACATTTACTGCTATCAACTTAGTGGGATTGAGCTCTATTGATTCACCGAATAGCACTTTTACAATTGATGATCTTCCTGCAGACTTTGACACATTTGGTGTGCGAGTTATTACGAGTGAACTTGGTGGGAATAACATTGCCATTTCAATTACTGAGACAAAAAGTAACAATACCCAGTCAACAACATATACAACTGGCAATATGACGGTGGTTGATGAGTTGTTGTTTGTCTATGTAACAAATTTCGGAGGCAATTCCGTAACTGTATATGACACAGGTACGAATACGGTAGTGAAGGAAATACCAGTAGGCCTTAATCCTATTTATCCAGCATTTACTCCCGATGGGACTAAGGCATATATTACGATGAACGGAGATAATTCAGTAACAGTTGTTGATACCGCGACGAATTCAGTAATTAAAACATTTCCAGTGGGTAATGCACCTTTAGCTGCAGCCATTACACCTGATGCCACAAAAGGTTACGTAGCGAACTCTGGCGAGAACACAATCACCCTTTTTAGCACAGCTACCAATACCCCAATCGGTTCTCCGATCATTGTAGGGGATAGTCCATCTGGCTTAACCATTTCTCCAGACGGAAAAAGAGTATACGTTACTCTTCAGTCCGAAAATGCCGTTGCAATTGTGGATACCGCTACAAACACTGTTGAAGATAAACTAATTGTTGGAACAAATCCTTCTTTCATTGACTTGTCTCCAGATGGGACAAGGGGGTACGTGACGAATGAACTTGATAATACCGTTTCAATCATTGATACAACGCAAAATACAGTCCTAGATACCACCATTCCTGTTGGGGTTAAGCCAATCGGCATCATTGTTAGCCCGGATGGCTCACGAGCGTACGTTGGAAGTGAAACTGACGGAACTGTTACGGTTATCAATCTAATTACAAATACCATTATGGGTACACCAATACCAGTCGGACCTAATCCCGTCATAGTAGCTATAACGCCTGATGGTTCCAAAGTTTATGTTCCAAGTATCGGTAACAACACGATTACTGTAATCGATACAACGACAAATACAGTCACCGCGACGTTACCGGCCGGTCTAAATCCTAGCGTTATTACCATTACTCCTATACTGCTTTTTTAGATTTCCATCACATATAAAAAGAAAGGTGCTGAAGTGTATTGCCTGTTTTTGATACTGGAGTCATCGATAATCGAGCCAATCCTAAGACACGTAAAATAACCATATCAGTCTCTAACACTGGTCGAAGTTCAGCTCTCGTAAGTATTCAGGTTTATCGCGTAACAACTGGATTTTCATCCCGTCAGCTCTATCGATTAAATCTTGTTAGTCTAAATCCACAATCCTTACCTAACAACACGTTTCAATTAGAAAATGTCCCCGTGGAAACCAATTTCGGCGTTCGTGTACTTACAAGTGGGATCGGGGAAAATGATATCACTGTGTCTATTGTCCAGAAAGCTTCAAACAACGGAACAATAGCTTCAAGAACGGAAGGGGATATGTTAGAAATTAACGAGCTACTCTATGCTTATGTAGCTAACCTCACCGGAAATACGGTATCCGTTTTCGAAACAGGAACAAATACACAAGTGACCACGATTCCAGTAGGAACGACTCCTGCAATTATTGCGATTAGACCTGACGGAACGAAAGCATATGTAACAAACAACGGAAGTAGTTCAGTTTCTGTTATAGATACGACGACGAATACGGTAACGGATACGATACCTGTTGGTACGAACCCAGTAGGGATTGCCCTTACGCCAGACGCCCAGCGTGCTTATGTTGCTAACCAATCAAGTAACGATGTAACAGTGATCAATACTGTAAACAACTCAGTCATCGGAAACGCCATTCCTGTAGGCAAAAGTCCAGTCGGTGTAACCATCTCGCCAGATGGCTCTAAAGCGTATGTTCCACTGCAAGAAGATGATGCTGTGGCAATCATTAATACGCAAACGAATACCTTTGAATCAACCATTCCAGTTGGCACAGGACCAAACTTTATTGCTATTACACAACAAGGTGATCGAGCCTTTGTTACGAACCAAGTCGATAACACCGTATCGATTATTGATCTTGAAACGAAAGAGGTTACGGAGAACATGCCTGTTGGCCTGGGTCCTGTAGGTATCTGTATAACACCTGATGGTAGTAAGGTCTATATCGCAAACGAGAACAGCAATGATGTCTCCGTCATAAATGTAAAGACAAATACAGTATTAACGTCTAGCATCCCGATCGGACAAGCACCAGTTATCGCAACCGCTTCCCCAAATTCAAAACGAGTTTACGTAACGAACAATGAAGATAGTACCGTATCAATTATCGACACCTCCTCCGATACCGTCATTGGAACACTACCTACGAATTTCGGTCCTGGCGGAGTCACAATCACTCCGATTTTATTGTTCTAATCGCCTTCGACAAAATCTCACAAAAACCGGGTGGTGCCTGTCACCCGCGGTTCCGACCCGCGGTTCCGTGAGCGCGCGAGCTGCATCTTGTCATGAGCACCCTTATTGCATATAATAAAACTAGATCACATAAAGTAAAAAAAGAACGCCGGTGCATAAGCACCAGCGTCCATACAGCTGCTCCGCATGAAGAGCGGCGGCTCAAAAGGCATAAAGAAAAAGTAACTCACCTTAAACCTTGGCCGGGGCAGGGTGGGTTACTTCTTTTTATTACTAGAAACCGTAATAATTGTGACCACGAGAGAAGCAAAGCTAATCATTAAAACAAGCGCCTCAAATGTGCTCATCATTATAGGCAGCACCCCCTTTCATCAACGGGGTACCGCCGCCCACCCTGCATTGCAGCTGATACTAATCATCTTATCATAGAAGACAACTATATTTAGATAGACCTTTTACCTAAGTTGGTCTCGTCTCAAAAGGCAAGAAACGAAATTCACATCAAAAAAAGCTTGAAGAGAAGGCAAGTGCCCGCTTCTTCAAGCCTTTTTCAATTACAATGGACGATCATCAAAATCATAGTCTGCTGGCTTCGGCGCAACTCTCGCATGCTCCAAAGCAGGTGTGTCTGGTCGTGCAATCTGATAGACGGAAGCTCCTACGATTTCCGCGACATTTTGGAGTTTCTCTTTGCTTATTTTATCAATCGTATCATCAGGAGAATGGTACCACGGCTCAAGAGGCGCATGAATGAACAAAGCTGACGGAATTCCTTTTAGGAAGAACGGAACATGATCGCTTCGCCCTAGCTGTCCATAATCGACAGCTCCAGAAATTCTCGCACCTGCAGAAGCACCAAGATCTGTTACGAAATTCTTGTTTCCGTCTGGAGTAAACATGATTAGATCGCCTGCGTCACGGCTCCCTACCATATCCATTTGAAAATGAGCAATCGTGTTTTGAAGCTCTTCATCTGATAGTGAGTCCGCATAGTGGTAAGAGCCGACTAACCCTTTTTCTTCCGCTCCAAACGTCACGAATCGAAGCTCTGTATCAGTAGGGGTTTTGGCCATTATTCTCGCTAGCTCAAGTGTTGCCGCAACTCCTGAAGCATCATCGTTTGCCCCGGGTCCATTAGGAACTGAATCGTGGTGCGCTCCCACTGAAACAATCTGTCCATTGTCCTTGTTCGGATGAGGTTCTTTCTTCGCAATTACGTTATAGGACGTTTTATCAACTGGACCTGCATTCTCCACGCTTACACTTGCTTGAACATCTTCAGTCTGTAGCCTTTCAACAAGACCAAGTCCCGCTTCCCTTGTAATGGCCACAGCCGGAATGTCCTGCCCTTCATAAGCGTATCCAAAATCGTTACCAGACCGCCCTTCGCCATTAAACATGATCACACCGATAGCACCTTTATCATAGACGTTTTGAATCTTCTCATAGAAACTAAAAGAACCACGCTCAATTAAAGCAATCTTTCCTGCGACTTCATCACCTACTTCACTTGCAGATGCAAGTCCAACATAAACAAGTGACCCTGTTACACTATCGTTGATTGATCCTTGAAACGAACGAACATCACCAGAGAACACTTCATCATTAAACGTAAGGCTTGAAGTTCCCCCATCCCATTCTTGAATCGTGAATGGCTGCAATTCAGTCTGATAGCCATAGCTCTCAAACTCGCTCTTTATGTACTGAACCGCCTTAAACTCACCTTCCGTACCCGCTGCTCGAGGTTGTTTAGATAGTAAATCAATGTTGTTATACATGTTGTCCGCACTGATTTTCTTAATCACTTTGTTATCAAATGCGTGATCCGATTGTTCATTAGGCGCAGGTTTCGCTGCATCAACCGAGAAAGACATCGGACTTAGAGCCAGACCTGTAGCCAAAGCTACTGTAAGCGTTTTCTTATACAAACAAATTACCTCCTAAAGAGTTAAATTACTATCCTAATTATTCCATTAATTGAATGTTTAGTAAATAATCCGAATACATCTAAAGAGGAATCAAATCACAAAAATCGGACTATTAGCCCATAAGAAAGAGAGCTAAAACAAGCATTTCCGGTCGAAAATTGTATATTTTCGTAGAAGAAATGAGTATTCTCGGTCATTTTAGAATTGTTTGCACTTTTTATTATTGAATACTGCACTATCATCCATAAAAAACGATATTACGTTAGTAAAGCCTCTAAAAAGAGCCCTTCGTAATCGAAGGACTCTTTAGTGCTACTAAAATTTCCCAAATCTCATTCGACAAAAAACGGGTGGTGACAGTGGTTGACCCCCTTATAATGGACACATGAGGTATCATAAAGATACGAGACAAGTGAGTCTAAGGGGGAAAAAGGTAATGGCGAGAAAACCACATTCTACATTTGAATTAAGAAAAAGAGCTGTTGATCAAGTTCTAAAAGAAAACAAGCCTGTCAGAGTGGTGGCAGAAGAAATTGGTTATAACCCAGATTCGATCTATAACTGGCTCCACCGCTATAAAAAACGTGGAGAAGATGGATTAAAGGACTCATCTAAAACGATGAGATCTAAAGTGGAAGATCAGGGCAGTTTAGCTGACGCCAAACGGATTAAAGAATTGGAGAAAAAACTGAAAGAAAAAGAGTTGGAGAATGAGATTCTAAAAAAGTTCCAGGCCTTTCTCAAA
>NZ_JAFKOI010000149.1 GCF_017303315.1 Bacillus sp. NTK071 | reverse complement strand
CCGCCTCCTGCGGGGCGGCGTAGATGTCGGTCCACAGTTCGTCGAGCGACGGCTCGGGACTGTCCTTGGCGAACTCGGCGCTGTCATTGACCACCGCCTTGATCTCTTTGTCGATCGCCTTGAGATCCTCGTCCGTGGCCAGACCGCCGGTGGTGAGCATTTCGCGCACGCGTTCGATCGGATCGCGCTCTTCGCGCATCTTCTGGACTTCTTCGCGGGTGCGGTATTTGGCCGGGTCCGACATCGAGTGACCGCG
>NZ_JAFKOI010000148.1 GCF_017303315.1 Bacillus sp. NTK071 | reverse complement strand
GTCTCGCGTGAACTCGATATCCGCACGGTCGATACGATCAGCGTGAAGTCCTATCATTCCGGCGGCGGCAAGGAAGACATGCGCCGCGAAGCGCAGGTCATCAAATCGCCTGATGCCGAGATGATGGGCGACGGCGAAGGCATCCTGATCGTCGACGACCTCGTCGATACCGGCAAGACGCTGGAACTGGTGCGCAAGCTTTACCCCAAGGCGCATTTCGCCTGCGTCTATGCCAAGCCCGAGGGCGAGAAGCAGA
>NZ_JAFKOI010000147.1 GCF_017303315.1 Bacillus sp. NTK071 | reverse complement strand
CCTTGCGCGGACCCAGCGGCGCGATGTCGTCGCCGTCCAGCAAGACCCGGCCCTTGTCGGGCGTGGCAAGCCCGGTGAGCACCTGACACAGCTCGCGCTGGCCATTGCCCGCGACCCCGGCCACGCCCAGAATCTCGCCCGCGCGAAGCTGCAGCGACACATCTGTGAGCCGCCCTTTCAGCGTCACGCCGTCAAGCGTGAGCACCGGCGCCCCGGGCCCGGCGACGCCCTCAGTGCGTGTGCGCATGTCGCTGAG
>NZ_JAFKOI010000146.1 GCF_017303315.1 Bacillus sp. NTK071 | reverse complement strand
CGACTGGGTGGCGAGCTTGCCCGATAGGCCCGCGCGGCCGGTGATCGAGCGCGCGAGTTTCTCGGGCAGATCGAGCGCATTCGCGAGCTCGCGCGCGCCCCTTTCGGCGCGGGCCGACTGGGCCTCTTGCGCGATATCGCGGCCGGCGGCTAGGTCGACTTCGATCGCCTGCCCTTCGCGCCAATAGCTGGAAATCTGCAGGATTGAGGGCCCGGACAAACCGCGATGGGTAAAGAGCAACCCTTCGTCAAAGGCGA
>NZ_JAFKOI010000145.1 GCF_017303315.1 Bacillus sp. NTK071 | reverse complement strand
CGCGCACCAAAGCGATCACGCTGGTTTCACCCAACAATCCGGGCGGCGTGGAATACCCGCCCGAGCTTCTCGCGGCCTTCGCGGACCTCGCCCGGCGCCACGGTATCGCGCTGATCGTCGACGAGACGTACCGTGACTTTCATACGCAAGACGGCCCGCCGCATGGCCTGTTCGCCGATCCCGACTGGGACGACACCTTCATCCATCTCTACAGCTTCTCGAAAGCCTACAGGTTGACCGGCCACCGCGTCGGCGCC
>NZ_JAFKOI010000144.1 GCF_017303315.1 Bacillus sp. NTK071 | reverse complement strand
GAAAACGGGGCTGTACATGGGAAACTCCTGTGACGAAAAAAGGGGGCCGCGGGGCAAGCGGGGGAGAGGCCCCGCGGCGCTGGGTCCGGGCGCTGGGTCCGGGCGGAGGGGAAGCCGCCCGGATCGGATCGGCGCCTCCGGATCGGCGCTTACTGCTGGACGATGGCGACGACGTTGTCCGACCCGGCCTGGGTGACGCTGGCCGAGCTGCCGCCGCCCTGGATCACGGCGGTGACGTTGCGGCGGCCATACTGGCGC
>NZ_JAFKOI010000143.1 GCF_017303315.1 Bacillus sp. NTK071 | reverse complement strand
CAAAATCCCTTACACATCAGATCCCGAGCACCGTCCGCAGGTCGGCGACGGTGTCGATGACGTGATCGGGCTGCATGGCGAACTCGTCGCGCGCCCAGCGGTCGAGGGTGTCGGTGCGGAACTTGCCGGTCTTGACCAGCACGCCGGTCATCCCGACGACCTGTGCGGCCAGCACGTCGTTGTGCAGGTCGTCGCCGACCATGACGACGTCCTCGGGGTCCACGCCCATCCGGTGCGCGGCGGCAAGGAAGCCTGCGG
>NZ_JAFKOI010000142.1 GCF_017303315.1 Bacillus sp. NTK071 | reverse complement strand
GATTGGAATACGAGGGTTCTTTCCTGACGATCCGCGCGATCGAAACTCTGCCCGATCTCCACCAGCCCCGCCGAATCGAGCGCCGCTAACGCGTCGCCACGTGCCCTGTCACGCCCCCGCGTTATCCCATGACACCCCGCCGCCCCGCCCTTCCGCCCGAAACACGCCCCAGCAGCTCCACCCGAGCGCAGTATCAACCGCTCGCTGGCAAAAGGGCGCAGTGATTCGGTCCCGGCGAATCGCCGGGGCTCGCGGTCC
>NZ_JAFKOI010000141.1 GCF_017303315.1 Bacillus sp. NTK071 | reverse complement strand
CCAGTGCCCCCGTTACCAGCAGCGACGCCCCTTTGCGAAAGCCGGGCTTCTTGCCGCTGCCGACCATGCCGTGCCTCATTCCTGTCACGTCCCTGTTTCGTCGCGCCTGTGCGGTCACGTCCGTATGCTTACGGCCCGCACCGGGCCGAATCCGCGCCACCCGGGAAAGCGGGCGCGCGCCGGGGTCTCGTAGCACGTTTACCGGGCACACGCAAAACGCCTTTGCGCGGAAAAGTGCCGGGGATGGCGGGGGCTTGCA
>NZ_JAFKOI010000140.1 GCF_017303315.1 Bacillus sp. NTK071 | reverse complement strand
ACCGCAGCTTCTCCGAACAGAATGTGCGCCACGCCGTCCAGGACGACGTGAGCGTTCTGCGTGCCGATATCGAAGGGACGGTGTCGGCCAACATCCAGCTTATCCGCGGGCTGATCGCGACCCTCAGCACCGAGCCCGACATGGATGCCGCGCGCTTCGCCGAGCTTGCCGCCGTACTGGAAGATCAGAATTCGCTGATCCGCAACCTCGCCGCCGCACCGGATATGGTGATCCGCTTCATCTATCCGATGGAAGGCAA
>NZ_JAFKOI010000013.1 GCF_017303315.1 Bacillus sp. NTK071 | reverse complement strand
ATTCGCTTCACCGTCAGCGTTCTATAAAAACTATAAAAAAGCGAGTTAAAATTTCGGATTTTGACTGTGTCCATATTTAGGGGGCTTGACCACAGGCACTACCTAAGCAGGGCAAAGAGAAACTGACTCATTGGCTTATATACAAATGTGATAAGGTCCAATGGGTTAGCAAGGTGTACATGTATGATTTGAGCAACTAATAGGGGATACCCAATAAGAAGGAGAATGGAGTAAGTCCATAGCTCTTTCTTTTTCTTGTTTTTCCTAAATTCAGGAATTTCTACGATACTAAAAGCGAGAATAATTATTCCAATTATTAAGGCGAACCACACACTAGTCATCTCCTTTTCTTTGGAAGGATTCTGTAATGGTTCCGAGACGCGGTATGGTTGCGTGTACTTCATAATTCACTTTAACTTCTTGGAAATCATCGTCCCAGTTTTTTTTCATTACTTTCCACTCATTTGGGTTACTTCTGTAAAGTAAAGTTCCAAAGCCAAAGATATCGCTATTCAACTCTTTAGCTGCTTTAACTGACTTTTCCATCTTGTCTTTCACATCATTCTCAACTTTGTTTTCAAGTTCTTCAAGGTTCTTGGGGTTTGTAAAGTCCATGCTGCACTCAACATCTCCTACGTTACCTTCCATTCGAATGGTAGCTGTAACAGTAGGGATGTGGTTTTTTAATTGGATCTTTAATTTAGTGTTGGTATTAATCACTTCAACTGATGCAGCGTTGTCAGAGCATGGAACATTTATAATGGTACTTTCCACATTATCTTGTAGATAATTGAATCCTTTGCTTTCATCTTCGTTTAGCCAACCTACAAGCTTATCACCTTTAAATACGCCGATATTTCCAATTTGGATCGTCGTTGGTGGGTCTACTTTCTCTACATTTTTCATATCCATTCCAATTTCAGGATCCCCCTTCAGATTAATTCCTGTGAGAACTGCCTCAACCCCATCTCCTACAAGTGTATTAATTAACTCATCTAACTTGACGGTATGAGTCGGAGCCCAGTTTTTCTCAGACATCTCAAGGGAAGATACCATTTTACTCGCTGGGATTTTATCCATTGGTGTAAGGATATTAAGAAGTTCTTCTGCTTTAGTGTCTTTCGCAATAACAAGTAAGAAATCTGTTCGCATTTCATGGTCTCGTGAGAGAAAGTCGAGCGTTTTTAAGATGCCACTTTTTGCTAATTCTTCACCGAATACCACTTTTTGGACGTGTGAGAAATATACTTTACGTGGAGCTTCAACTGTTAACCTGCGAAATGCTTGAAATAATGTTTCACCACTCGTTCGATACGTAGTGACAGCTGCACGGCTCGTTGGATTTTGTGAAACAATTTCGCCTGGATTTAGTATTTGGACAGAGAGTAAATAACCATCGTCGCTTTTATCAATACCGATAGCAGTTGCAATTGCAACCTGGTTAAGTTCTTTGCTACTCCAACAGCTTGTAAGTGTAATTAAGCATAGGACAAGGGGGAGGAGATGACATACAAAACGTTTCATGTTCTTATCCACCTTCTAATCAAATGTTCATTTTGAATCCGGTTTTGGAGACGAAGTTTGATTTCGCGTTGTATTTTTGCTCATAAATGCTGGTCGCGAAAGCAGGGCCCACTGCGGAGCACGAAAAATAGCATCTTTTTGATCCTTCATCACAAGAGGAGCCATAGGTGACATGTAAGGTGCACCAAAAGAACGAAGACCACAAAGGTGGAGCACCATTGCGATAAGGCCGAGAATAATACCAAATAAGCCAAAAGTCGCTGCAAGAATCATAAACGGAAATCGAAGAATACGAACGGAAATGGCCATGTTAAAGGCAGGCATAACAAAACTACTAATGGCAGTGATTGAGACGACGATAACCATAGCATTTGAGACAATTCCCGCTTCTACTGCTGCCTGCCCGAGTACAAGAGCTCCAACGATAGAGATGGCAGAGCCAACTGCTCTCGGCATACGTACACCTGCTTCACGCAGTATTTCAAAGGTAAGCTCCATTAGAACTGCTTCAATCAATGCAGGGAAAGGGATTCCTTCTCGCTGTGCAGCAAGACTTACGAGAAGCGGGGTTGGGAGCATCTCTTGATGAAAAGTGGTGACAGCAATGTAGGCTGATGGAGTGAGTAGCGCTAGAAAAAATGAAAGATAGCGAAGAAGTCGAATGAGCACACCTTGATCAAAGCGCTGGTAATAGTCCTCACTTGATTGAAAGAATTGGACAAATAGTGCAGGAACGAGTAGCACAAATGGTGTTCCATCGATAATGATTGCAATCCGTCCTTCAAGAAGACCAGCAGCAACTGTATCCGGCCTTTCAGAGTTGAAGATTGTCGGGAATGGGGAGTACGTCTCATCTTGTATCAGTTCTTCAATATTGGCACTTTCAAGAATTCCATCTATATTAATGCGACTAAGACGCTCACGTACTTCATCGACCAGCTTCGGCTCAACAACACCGTTCAAATATATAAGAGCCACATCTGTCATCGTCTTTGTTCCAATTGGAGTTGTTTCAATCCAGAGGTTAGGATCTTTAATCTTTCGACGGATGAGCGCTGTATTCGTTCGAAGTGTTTCCGTGAATCCATCTTTTGGACCACGAATAACCGTTTGGGATGTTGGCTCATTAACACCGCGATCTTCCCATCCTCTTGAACCAATCGCAACTCCTTGTGCCTCTCCATCAATAAGAATTGCTGTATCACCTGATAACACATGTTGAAAGAGTGTATCAAAATCTATTATTGGAATCATTTCTCCTGAAGCGAGTGAAAACGTTTTTAAGATATCGAGATGACTTTTGTTTCGAAAGGCGTCACTTGTAAGATCTGATTGACGGATATCAAGCATTAACGGTTCAATAATAAAATCCTGAACCATAGCTTTGTCTGCTAGACCGTCCGTATAGAACACAGCAAGATGCATTGATCCATCAACACCTGCTTTAAATTCTCTAATGACAACGTCCGAACTTTCGCCAAGTGTTTTTTTGATGTGTTCGATGTTTTTCTTAAGGCTGAAGTGGAAAGAGGATACGTTTTGTGAAGAAGGAGTCGTTTGTTCATTTACAGTAGGTCTTTTTTTTCTTCTTTCACCCAATTTACGGATACGTTTCATAGCAAAACTCCTCAGGCATAATCTACTATGTATCTTGTCACCTTGAGTCTTTTTTATCCCTGACTTTAACGATTCAGTGTTAGGTAGGTGAATGTATAAATGATTAAGAGAGTCACATACTACCTTCTGTATAAATAATAGTACGACAAGGCTGATCGAGGGGGAAATTGTTCTAATGGCAAACAAACCGAAAATGAGTTCAACAGAGATCGGTGCATTGTGGATGACTTATCAAAAGAAAACAGTGATTCTGAGGATGCTGGAGTACTTTATTGAGAAATCAGATGATAAGAAAGCCAAACATTTAATGGAAGGATTATGGAAGAAACTGAATCCGAAAGTGAAGCAAATAGAAGTGATGTTTCAAAATGAAGGGGCTGCAGTACCAATAGGATTCACAAGTGATGATGTGTTTAAAAATGCTTCAAAGCTATATGATCATGGCTTTGACATTATGTTCATGCGTGTATTAAAAGAAATTAGCATGGCGATGTATACCTTGCACTTGAGCATGGCGTATAGAGAAGACATCGTTAAGTTGTATATGGACCTAACGCATCTCACACAAACCTATTATAATGAATTTACTCAATATCTCCTTACCCTTGGTATTCTTCCACGTCCAACATATATATCCGCACCAGAGTCAGTTGAATTTATTACTGACAAGAAATACATGAAGAGATCTAGTCTTTTTGGCTCAAAACGAGCGATTAGTACAATTGAATTTGCTTACCTCTACCATAGTATTGAAACGAATATTACAGGTATGCAAATGATAACTGGGTTTGCTCAAACTGCCCATGATGAGAAAGTGAGAAAGTATTTTAGAAAAGGAAAAGAACTTTCGAAAGAGATCATTATAGAAACAGGTAAAATTCTTCAGCAAGAAGATATTCAAATACCTGCTACACCTGGAGGCAACGTGACAACCTCACAAGAGGCGCCTTTTACGGATAAATTAATGATGTATTGTACGTACCTGTTGAGTAACTTTGGTATAGGTGGACAGAGCTTTGGTGCTGCGTTCGGTTTGCGGAATGATTTGATTTTGAAATCAGGAGTGTTTGCTAAAGATGTCTATGAATACGCGCGTGAGGGTGTTGAATTAATGATTGCGAATAATTGGATGGAGGAACCTCCGCAAATGGATCATCATGATGACCTTATTACATAGACATTTCCATTGATTTAAACACTCCATGCCCCTCTTAATGGTAACAGGGTAGAAAGAGGAGAAAAAAATGAACTTATTCCTTGGATTATTCGTCATCTTCCTTTCTATTTGGAAAGGGGATTGGCGTAATTGGGAAAAATATTATCCTAGTATGCTTTATATAGCTCTAGCGACGTTTGTATATGAATATATTTCGCATGAACATTTTCTATTGTGGGAACTTCAAGAAGACTCCTTTATTAATAGGACAAACACTCATTTTGTTCATAACTTAATTATTAACCCACTATCGGCATTTGTTTATTTATCTAACTTTCCCACTGAAGGCATAGTTAGAATGATCATTTATAACGGTAAATGGATAATTGTCTTTTGGATAGTTGAATGTGTCGCATCATGGATGAACATCATCACTTACCACAATGGATGGAATTTAGGGTGGTCTTTACTATTTTTAACAGTGATGTTTCCAATGGTGCATCTTCATCATGTGAATAAACGCCTCGCTCTTCCTCTGTCTGTCTTCTTTACAGTGTTGCTTCTCTTTCTTTTTGATTACATTTAAGCCCATGGCATGGAATCGAAGAACCTAATATAGGAGCCTTAAGGAAGGTGTAAAGCTTGAAACGAGAAACAATCAATTCGCGTCAATTAACCTGGTTAGTCTCACTTTATATCATTGGAAGTTCAATTTTGATCATACCTTCTTCACTTGCAGGTGAAGCGAAACAAGATGCGTGGATGGCAGCCACCCTAGCTGGAGTAATAGGTATCCTCCTTGTTTTTTTCTATAGCTTGTTCATTAACAAATTTCCAGATCTCACAATTATTCAAGCCAATGAAAGAATTCTTGGAAAGTGGCTCGGTAAAATGGCTTCATTGTCCTTCTTTAGTTTCACTTTTTTGCTAGCTGCACTTGTCCTTCGTAACATAGGTGATTTCTTTACAACCCAAATTCTCATTGAAACTCCTCTAGAGGTTATTTTTGCTGTTTTTTTAGTGGTGATTATAATGGGGGCTAGATTAGGGATTGAAACAATAGCACGCGCTTGTGAAATTTTCTTTCCGTGGGTTTTCGGTTTGTTATTTATTCTTGTCGTTCTTCTTCTACCGGAAATTAAGTTCGAAAATATCCAACCAGTGTTCGATGGAGGTTTCAAGCCTATTCTAAGAGCCACTCTACCTTTTATAGGTCTACCATTTCTAGAGCTAATCATTTTTTTAATGATTCATCCATCTGTTAATGCTACTAAAAGTGTTAGAAGAGATTTTCTAAAAGGCACTATAGTTGGGGGACTAATGCTGTTTGCCGTAATAGTCTTATGCCTACTTGTACTGGGGGTAGACTTCACAGCAAGAAATACATATCCAACATATGTTCTTGCTAAAAAAGTTAACATAGGACAATTTATTCAGCGAATTGAAGTCATAGTTGCAATTATGTGGATGTTGTCAATTTACTTTAAATTAGTCCTCTTGTACTATGTTTCTGCGCTAGGATTATCTCAAGTGATTGAAATGGAAGATTATCGACCGCTCCTCTTTCCACTAGGGATTATTACCATTGTATTAGCTAAAATTAGTTATCCTGATATTGTTTATGTGCAAGAGTTCATCTCCAAAACCTGGATTTTCTACGCTTCAACTTATGGATTTCTACTCCCTTTATTTCTACTTCTGATAGCGAGAATAAGAAAAATTATATAAGAAGAAAGTATTCGACAAAAAACGAGTTAAATCGGGTGGTGCCTGTGAAGCTACTCGATTTTATTTATATCTACTCTAGTCATTCATATCAAAAACGACAAAGAAAGGGGCAGAACTATGTTCTTTAACATATATAGAACATAAACACCTTTTGAAGAGGAGTGTCGATTATGGATGCAGTGGAAATAATTACTTTCATCAAAGAACTCGAAAGATTAAAAGATACGACTCGAACAGCTTATATGAAAAGCGGAAGACGAGAAAGTGTAGCAGAGCATTCCTGGAGGCTCGCAATGTTTGCACTCGCACTTAATGATCAGTTCCCAGAACTAAACATGAACAGAGTGATCTACATGTGTCTTGTACACGATTTAGGTGAGGCCTATGATGGCGATATTTCAGCGACAATAAAAGTTGATCAACAAGAAAAAATAAGAAAAGAAGAAGAAGCAGTGAAGAAGCTAACTTCCTCATTGCCACTTACGAAAAGCAATTCCATTCTAACTCTTTGCAAAGAATATAATCGAGGTATAACAAATGAAGCGAAATTCGTAAAAGCGCTGGATAAAATCGAAACGATTATCCAACATACACAGGGCACAAATCCACCTGGGTTTGATTACGCATTTAACCTTACTTACGGCAGTGAATATGCCGATCACCATGTTATTCTAAAATCATTACGAGAAGAAATCGATAAAGATACAAAGAATAAAATGGAAGAGAATGCCTGAATCCAATCAATCAGGCTTCTTTTTTTATTTTACAAAGAGATGAAGCGTTTTCTTTAAGGACAAGAAAAAATCAACGGATTTAAGGGGTTGTCAAATTCAAAAAAGCAGGTAAAATGGACGCAAGGTTTAGATTTCAATTGTTTCGCATCATAGAAATGCAAGTGAGACATATCATGAAAGTATATAAGAACCGTTCCTAAAAGGAACCATTACATGCACGAAAGGGGAAACAATTCATGAATCGTTCAGTGGTCTGTCCATGTGAGGGAGTAATCGAAAAGATATTCGTCAATCACGCATCTCGTGTATACGAATGGGAGCCAATGTTTGTCATTCGCAACGGGCAGGGCAATACAGAGAAAGTTACGCTAGGTGTCAGCGGAGAAATTTCTGAACTTCATGTGAAAGAGAATGACCGTGTAACAGGTGGCTTTGTTCTCGCATCAATGAAAGAAGATGATTTTGTAACAGGAAGTGACTGATCTTTGAAGTCTCTTAGTCTGATTAAATAAAGAATGGCGCAAGCGCTTAGCGGGAGACCGTGTGCTTGCGCTTTTGTTATTCTGGTTGGGGCAATTTGGTAAAAGTTTTGTAATAAAAACTTTTTTTGATACAAATGCCTTGCTAGAATGCTGTGTTTTTAGTAAAGTACACATATATTACATCTGAGAAGGACAAATGTTTTTGTATGGAGGACACTATGAAGAAAATTGGACTATTGCCACGTATTCTTATTGCCATTACGCTCGGAATTGTGATTGGAGCATACTTTCCGGACTGGATTGTACGAGTGTTTGCGACATTCAACGGAATTTTCGGGAACTTTCTTGGATTCGCGATTCCGCTTATTATCATAGGCTTCATTGCACCTGGAATTGGTGAGATTGGAAAGGGAGCTGGTAAGTTAATAGGTATTACGACTTCTGTAGCGTATTTATCTACATTTCTTGCAGGATTACTTGCGTTTTTCGCCGCTAGAAACCTTTATCCATTATTCCTTGAAACAGGTGGCGTTGCCTCTGAAATGGGGAATCCTGAAGAATCGTTACTGAAACCATTCTTCCAAGTCGACATTCCACCAATTATGGGCGTTATGACTGCGCTTGTATTAGCATTTACACTCGGACTTGGGATGGCAGCTATGAAAGGGAATCAGCTTAAAGGTGTTATGGTAGAATTTCGCACCATTATTGAAAAAGTGATTAGCTTTGTTATTATCCCGCTTCTTCCTCTTCACATTTTGGGGATTTTTGCAAACATGACAAGCGCGGGACAAGTTCAAACGATTCTTAGTGTATTTGCGAAAGTGTTCGTTATGATTATTTTGCTTCATATGACGATGCTTCTCATTCAATATAGTGTAACAGGTGCAGCGACATCGCGTAATCCGTTTAAACTTCTAAAAGAGATGATGCCGGCTTACTTTACAGCGCTAGGTACACAGTCATCAGCGTCAACCATTCCAGTTACGCTTAGACAAACAAAGAAGAACGGTGTTCGCGAGAAGATTGCTGATTTCAGTGTTCCACTACTAGCAACTATTCATCTCTCAGGAAGTACGATTACCATTGTTTCCTGCGCGATGGCCGTCATGCTACTGAATGGACAGGACCCAACATTTGCATCAATTATTCCTTTTATTCTGATGCTTGGTATTACAATGATTGCGGCACCTGGGGTTCCAGGTGGTGCAGTGATGGCAGCAATTGGTTTGCTTGAAAGCATGCTTGGATTCGATTCAACAATGGTGTCTCTTATGATTGCACTTTACCTTGCACAGGACAGCTTCGGTACAGCTTGTAACGTGACAGGTGATGGTGCACTTTCAGGTCTGGTTGATCGTCTAACTTCCAAAAAGAAAACAGATGAAAGCGTAGCGAAAGTAAGTTAACGCTAGAAGAGAACAGGACAACCTGTTCTCTTTTTGATGTTTTTGCTTATTATAATAAAGGAGCTTTCTTGTATGATCTCGAACTTGAAGTAGGAGGGAGAGGTGAAAATGCAAAAAGAAGTTCTTACACAAAACAAAGAAAGCTGGAATGTGGTGGCACACCACTTTGATGGAGTGGATGCCTTACCAAGCTATGGGCCATACTCACAAACAGAGGACGAGCTTAACTTGTTTGGCGATCTAGCCAAAAAGAAAGTTCTTGAAATTGGCTATGGAAGCGGGCATTCGTTACGGTACATGGCAAACGCTGGAGCGAGTGAATTATGGGGTGTTGATCTGTCTCTGAATCAGAAACATACTGCTGAACAAACGCTAGCGGATCTTACCACTCATCTTTATTGTGCACCAATGGAAGAAGAGATTGGATTGCCAGCAGATTATTTTGATGTTGTATACTCCATTTTTGCGATTGGGTGGACGACTGATTTAGAAGCAACATTTAAGTTGATCTATTCGTATTTAAAAAAAGGTGGGAGCTTTATTTTCAGCTGGGATCATCCACTATACGTTCATTTAAAAAGCATTAATGGCCAAATTACCCTAACTGGTTCTTATCAGGATGAAGGTCCTCATACGTTTCTGAATTTCAAAGGTGAGGATGCGACAATGGTTATCCAGAAACGAAAAATGAGCACCTACATAAATGAACTTATTAAAGCTGGATTTACGATCCAAGAAGTGATTGAAAGTGATGTTACCGAGAATGATAAAAAAGGCGAAGCAGGAATCTCTGACCGGTATTATTCTCTCTACAAAGCGAGGAAGTTCCCGGCGACAATGATTATTAAAGCTGTGAAATAAATTGAAAGTAGATAAAGAGTATGGTCGCTTAAACTCATTCCTACGTGGAACATTCAAAAAGCACCTGAACTGTAATCGTTCAGGTGCTTTTTGCGTTTAGTTTGTTTTAAGTTTACGTAAACCATGTAGATCTAGTAACCCGAAGCCAACTTTTGAGAAAATCGGCAGAATCACGAACGCTAGTGTATCAATGATGCCTTGAGTCATTCCAATACCAGATGCACCGAGAACCCATGCAGTTGGATAAAGTAACCAGAAAAAAGTGAGATAGAGGGCAACACGTTTGTAGTGCTTGGATAGCTGTTCGTGACGGTCTGCGATTCTCTTTAACGGTATCCATGTAATAAGGAGAATAATAAAGAGGGCAATCACACCGAGAGAGTACCAGATGTATTTAAGGGAGTCAGGCGAAAAATCGGCAATTAATCCTGTTAGGATCATAAAAACATCTGTTGCCATGATCGATGCAATAAGAACTTTGTTTTTCTTCGTTTCATAGAACATAGCGGTTAAGGCAAGGGCCAGTACGAGAAGGGGTGTAGAAACAAGCCAATCCAGGTATCGTGCAAAAAAGATCGTCTTATCAGCCCGCTCGACAAAACCTTGTCCAAGAGCAATAGATAAGTACGCTACTCCTGACCAGGAGGTAATCATAATCGCAACCACATATTCGTAGAGCGGAACACCCTCTGGCTTCCTGCTAAGTATGAAAAAGTAAATAGCAGCAGAAATCATCACAACAAAATAAAAATAATAGAGAAAAACTTCAATTTCATTCATGGTCATTACCCCAGTTTCATGAGATGTTATCCATTATTGTCAATAAGTAGAATATTATTCAATCTATTGGAAGGGTTCTGATTGTAAATTTGAAATTTACAAACTATTTTAACGAAAACCCTATAAAAAAAACGTCGAATTATGTAAGATGAACCGGTACGCATCTTATTTCCTGGGGAGGATCACAACATGAAGAAAATGGTGAAACTACTTGCAACTGCAAGTCTAGCTTTAACGATTGCTACACCTGCAATGCCAACTCCGACTGCGGAGGCGGCAAGTTCAGGTGAAGTTGTTATTAATGAAATTGCGTGGATGGGGACGACAGCGGACTACAATGATGAATGGGTTGAACTATACAACAATACTAGCTCTCCTGTTTCTCTAGATGGTTGGAACCTGGCTTCTACAGATGGTACTCCATCTATTCCATTAACCGGAACCATTCCTGCAAACGGGTATTATCTACTTGAAAGAACAGATGATAGTACAGTTTCAGAGGTTTCTGCGAATGAGACTTATAGTGGAGCAATGGGGAATACCGGAGAAGTACTAGAGTTACGAGATTCGGGTGGCGCTTTAATTGATAACGTTGATGCTTGGCACAGTGGCGATAATGACACGAAAGCGACAATGGAGCGGATTGATTCGAATGGTAGCGGTACAGATGCATCGAACTGGAATACTTCAACAGGTAGTTACGCTGAAGGAATTGGAACTCCTGGAGTCTCTAATTCACAGGGCTCTACCCCTACAGGCGCATGTACAGATACAGCTGAACATTTGAATCAGGTTTCAAACGCACCTGATGCGATCAATGTGTATTTTAACAAATGTGCGCTCGACCAATACGCATCTCCAGGAAATGAAGCGAATTATAATGTGAACCTTGAAGATCGTCTACTAAATCGCATTAATGGTGCGACATCAAGTATCGATTTTGCTACATATGAAATTAATCTTCCAAAAGTAGTAGATGCTTTAATTACTAAAGCAGCGGAAGGCGTAGATGTACGGGTTATTGCGGATGCAAAGGATGCGACAGACCCTCATTATGTCGAACGTTTTGAGTTAATGAGACTATATGTGGAAGAAATGGTAAGAGGAGAAGACATGGTGATTGGAACTGCTGATGACATTACAATCCTTTCTGATTCACCAATGCTTGCTGTTGAAGATCAAGCGAAACGAGCAGATCACGGCCTTCCATCTTCACCTGACGATTTTCCACAGAAAACAATTATGGTTGGTAATACAGAGATGACTGGTTATTTATTTGTCGATGCAGAACAGCAAAGCGATGGAACGTACTACTCACCAGGCACGCAAATGCATAATAAATTTGCGGTTATCGATGATAAATGGGTGTTCACTGGTAGCTGGAACTTCACGGTAACTGGTCTTTATGGATCAGATGAAAATATGCAAAACGGAGTATTAGATGGAAATCAGCAGCATGTTGTTGAAGTGAATTCTTCTGAGCTTGCTGGCATTTATGAAACTGAGTTCAATGAAATGTGGGGTAGCAATACGTTAACACCTAACGTCCAGAATGCTGATTTTAGCTCACGTAAAACAGATAACACCGTTCACGAATTAACAATTGGTGGTAAAGAAATGGAAGTTTATTTCTCACCTGGAGACAATGCAGTAGACCATATGGCTGAGCTTGTGAAATTGGAAGCTGATCTTAACACCTATTTCACCATTTTCGCATGGAGTGATCAGGCTCTCGTTGATGAACTGAAGAATAAGTGGGAAGGATCTTATACAGATCAGCAAGGAACGCTAACTGGTTTTGATGTTAAAGGCGTCTTTGACAGCAGCTTCTGGAACCAGTGGTGGTCTGCAAGCATTGAGATGACTGGCCAAACGGTAACAGGAAGCACGAACAACCCGAATACACGCTGGGCAAATGCAGCACCTGTATATAAGGATGCTGAATCTCGTAAACTTCATAGTAAAACAATGATTATCGACGCTGATACGAACAGTGATCCAACTGTCATCGTTGGTTCAACGAACTGGAGTACAAATGGTAATGATATAAATGATGAGAATATGCTTATTATTCACGACACAAACATTACTAACCAATTCGTGCAGGAGTTTAACGCCCGTTATACGCAAGCTGGAGGCACAGTCCAGTAGATCCTATAGTTCTACAAAAGGAGTAGCTGATTTCAGCTACTCCTTTTGTAGAACAAAAAGTTGGACGATTATATCAGAACCTTCTAAGATAGATTTATAGATGTGAAAAAAGGAGTTAAGCGATGGATTTTGTAGCGCTAGATTTTGAAACGGCCAATTCTTCAAGAGGTAGTGTTTGTTCAATTGGACTTGTTGAATATGAAAAGGGAAAGTTGAAAAAAGAATATTATCGGCTAGTTAAACCAAAGCAAAATTATTTTGCTGGTATTAATGTAAGCATTCACGGTATTACAAAAGACGATGTAGCTGATGCACCAGAGTTTGATGTTCTTTGGGAGAGTGAAATTCGAGAGCTACTCGAAGGGAAGTTTCTTGTAGCACACAATGCTCAGTTCGATATGAGTGTATTGCGAGCAGTTCTTGATCAATACAATCTTCCATATCCGATGCTTGCCTACAATTGTACAGTGAACATTTCGAAGAAAACGTGGGCGTTGCCTCGTTATAAATTAAATGTAGTGTCTGATTATCTAGGAATCGAACTAGATCATCACCATGCATTAGATGATGCACGAGCGTCTGCTGAAATTCTATTAAAGGCTGCAGAAGAATTACGTGCAACCAATGTGAAAGAGCTTGTTGATAAAACGAACACAACGAACGGAATGATGTTTGACACAAGCTATGAACCTGCTAAATTAAACAAACGACGCCAAGCTAAGAAGCAGGCAGAATCATTTGTAGCCGCTACTTCTGAACATGATACAAATCATCCTTTTTATCATACTTCCATTGTGTTTACAGGCAAATTGGATAGGATGAAAAGGGAGGAAGCGATTCAACGTATTGTTGATTTAGGAGGGAAGTGGCAACGCAATGTAGAAGCTTCGACGAACTATCTAATTGTCGGAAATGCTACGTTTCGTAATTATAAAAATGGAGTGAAAAACAGCCAGTTAGAACGTGCTGAAACATTACTCGCACAGGGGCATTCCATTGAAGTTATTTCTGAGGCTGATTTTCTAAAACATTTGTAGCGCTCATCCTAAGGATGAGCGTTTTTTGTACATTCATAACGAATACTGACCTCTGAATTCGTCAGTCGTTCACTTGTTATAAGAAATTGATTAGAAATGCTAGAGTATCAAGCTCTTTCGCTAAATCAATCTGATGAAGATGGATGTTAGACGGTAGATTAAGATAAGCAGATGAGAAGTTCATGATTCCCATGATGCCAGCCTCTGTTAAAGTTTCAGAAATGAGTTGAGCGGATGCCGCAGGAATCGCGAGAATAGCAACAGTTATTCCAGGTGTCATACGCTGAGGAATTTCATCAATATGATAAACAGGAACGCCTGCAATGGTTTTCCCAACAACTTTTGGATTGTTGTCAAAAACCATTTTTATTTTAGGGGATGCTTTCCTAAGATGATTGTAATGAAGTAGAGCAGTTCCTAGACGTCCGGCACCAATAAGTGCAGCCTCTGGTTCTGCATTCTCATTAACGATGTGGTGAAGATGATTGACGAGTTTCTTAACTTCGTAGCCAGCTCCTTTTCGTCCAGGTGCTTTAATCTTGGAGAAGTCTCTTCTCACGAGATCAGATTTCAGATTAAGGGCACTCCCAATCTCAACAGAAGAAATGGCTTTCTGTCCAGATTTCTTTACGCTTTTCAAATAAGAGAGGTAGAGTGGGAGACGTTTAATTGTTGCATTTGGAAGTTTGTTCTCTTCCTTTTTCATAATATTACCTCCGTCTAACTAGTACGCTTTCCCCTCTATTATAATCCTAATCTAGCAAAGTGCAATTTGCAAAATACTCCAAAAGTATCCGTGCTTTTATGTAAACGTTGTTGTTTCCTCTGTAAGAGTAGTGGTTGATTTTCGCTCCAATCACCAATGGAATGTAGCTAGTTCTCAAAACGATTTACAAAACAAAGAATATAGAGTAAACAAAATGATAAGAAACGGTTTTTTCTTGTTGCACACACTAAGTCCAATCCATTCGACTAGATTCTGTAGTCTTCCTCCACTATAGGCGAGTAAGTCGTCGAAAGTCGGAAATCTATCCAGTTGCATAAACTAAAAAATGGTGAAACAGTCACTCTTCATCAATCTCCCTTAACTTTTTAAAGTAGATGTAGAGACTCAGTTTAATGCCACACTCGTTAGGGAATCATTTTGTAGAGAAGCGAGGTGAGCTTATGGATCCGTCATTTGGGTTTATTATCAATATTGCTATTGCTATTTATTTATTTGTAGATGCAAGAAAGCGTGATAAAAGTGCGTTTTTCTGGGCGATTATTGGTTTAATTATTGGACCGATCGTTCTAGGTATTTACTTTATTCAAACAGGGCGCAAAGGAATTGGCTGGGCGATTGTCATACTTGCGATTATCTGGTATATTATTGCAATTGTATTTGGCATTCTTGCTGCGATTTTTGGCCTGTTTCTATAAGGAAAACCTGAAGCGAATGCTTCGGGTTTTTTCATTATCTTGTAAATTATCAAGGTAAATACTGACAAAAGGCTAAGCTAGTGATAGGCTGATTACGATGGAGAGAAGTAAAGGACCGTTTATAAGAGACTTTGTTAGCGGGGGTTTATACGGGAAGATTGAGTGATTTAGTCACTAAACCTCAGCTATTTCGTTCTAGTTTGTATAATATTAAGTTTAGACTGGGGTTTGAGTAACCTACTAAAGAGGAAAGCATTACTACAGACTACAAAAATCGTGTTCGAGAGCTATGGTAAAATGAAGCAGTTCAACTTGTCGAAAGACTTGCTTGAACTCATCAGATACAGGCTCAAGGGGGAAGTAATGGATGAAGAAACAAAAGTGATGGAGTGGATCACTTCTGAATTAGAACCTGAATCATGCACTTTGCAAGATTATCCCGTTTATCAAGCAGGGAAACGCATCATTGATCGAAGCGGAGATTATTTAATCGTCTACTTTCATCCGTTACTTGAAAAAGTTGTTTATACGTTTAAAGGGATAGAGGATCATTATTTCATTGCTTATCATTTTTGTTAATTCAGTTGTTCCTGAAAGGGAGCGTGGTTATAAACCACGCTCCCTTTTGGTGTTCTATTGAATTCTTTCTTCAATTTGTACAGGTGTTAAGAGGGAAAGCTGATTTAGCAGTTCAATTTGAAAGCTACCAGGCCGATCGCCACCTGTCTGTTCTGCTGCTATTTCGCTTGCTACACCATAGAATGCAAGTGCTCCATAAGCTGCTAGAAGTGGGTCTGATTCAATAGCAGCAAAAGCACCAAGTAAAGAGGAAAGTAAGCAGCCTGTTCCAGTTACTTTCGTTAGCATACGATGACCGTTCGATAGACGAGTCGTTGTTGTTCCATCTGAAATCGTATCAATCTCTCCGGTCACAACAACGGTACAGCCGAACATAGAAGCTGCTTTAGATGCAAGAGCATCACGATTTCTAGGGCCTTCACTTGCATCTACACCTTTTATTGCCCATTTTTTACCTGCGATGTTTGCGATCTCTGCAGCATTGCCTCTAATAAACTGCACATCAATTTCTTTCAATATCCGTCTTGCCGTTTCTGTACGATAGGGAGTGGCACCTGCCCCAACTGGATCGAGTATCACGGGAATATCCACCTCGTTCGCAGCTTTACCAGCAAGTAGCATAGCTTCGACCACTTCTTCTGTAAGTGTACCGATGTTTAGTACGAGTGCACCTGCTAGTTTAGCCATATCAGCTACTTCCTCACGTGCATAAGCCATCACAGGGCTCGCTCCGGCTGCTAGAAGGCCATTTGCAGTGAAGTTCGTAACGACTGTATTTGTAATGTTATGAATGAGTGGTGAAGTTTCACGAACTTTTGTAATGAGAGCAGCCACCTGTGCTTTTTCCAATACGAACACCCTTTCTATCATATGTTTTGCATATAACAATCTTCGTCATTATTGTACCAATAAGTATGGATTGTTTAAATTGAAAAGGGGGTCAGACACGTCTCTGACCCCCTTTTCAATTTATGCTGACAATATAGAGATTATCTGAGACAATAGCACGTAGAGGAAAGAATTGTAATTGAATGGTAGGCTTAGAAAGATATCTAAACAGTGGAGGTTTATGATGAATAATGAAATAACGACTGGACACTATACGAGAGATGTAAATGGGTTACAGTTGGAGTGGGATATGAATGAAGGAACGTTTACGTATGAAGGTGATGGCGTTATTTTATTTTGGATCAATACAGCTTTTAAAGTATTTATTGACTCCATAGAAGAAATAGCCGGAAACGAAGAAGCTCGTCTCGTTCTTGAAACAGCTGGGTACCGAACAGGTGAAAATGTAAGTGGCTTTTACCATGAATCAATGGGGGACGTAGAGCAAATTGTTTCGTCTCTTCCAAACCTCTATTTGACCGCTGGTTGGGGTGTTACAACAATAGATAAAGTATCAAACGAAGAAAAAACAGCTGTTGTTCGAGTGAGGAATAGCTGGGAATACAAATTAAACATAGCTCAGGAGAAAACCACAGAAGGTACGTTTATTCCTGGGCATTGGGCTGGCGTTTTTAGTGGTCTTTTTGGAGAGAGTGTTTGGTATCGAGTAGTAAAGAGTCAAATTGAGGGCGACGACTATTCAGAATATGTTTTCTCTCCATCTTCCATTACCCCTAAAGAGAATATTCTTTCTATGATTAAAGAGAAGAATCGTGAAGAAATCGGCATGCTAGAGAAAAAAGTTTCTGAGCGAACAGAAGAACTCCAAAATCTGATTAAGGAACTATCATCGCCCATTATTCCTGTTCTCGATAACATTGTTGTCATTCCACTAATTGGGCGTTTTAACGATGAACGATCAGAAGAGTTAATGACAAAAACGCTTAATCAATTACCTGACTATCAGGCACATACGTTAATTCTGGATTTAACCGGCATTTATGGAGTGGATGAGTATACAATTGATTTAATGCAAAACTTAGTAAGCGCATGTCGTTTGTTAGGAGTTGATACGATATTTGTTGGTGTGTCTCCAAAGCTAAGTATGCTAATGGTACAGTCGAGAGCTGACCTTGAGGGAATGGTTTGTTTAAGTACTCTTCAGCACGGAATCCACTACGCTCTTGCGCAAGAAGGTTTACACATTATAGGGGAAAATAAATAGAAAGAGGGAGACGTTTTGTCTCCCTCTTTCGTACATTTAAGGTCTTGCGTACCTATTCCAGAATCGCAATATCCACGAGAATGGAAATGGTAGGCGGTAACCCGCTTTTTCTAGTTGCTTTAATAGATTGATGAAAGCACCCCCAACGCGTCTTTTTTGTTTTAATTCTTCTTTATTTCCTTTTACCGTAATTCGGTAACCATCCGTTAAACCTTCTATTCTCACTTCAGATCGACCAAGTTTTTCTGTTGTTTCTTTCATCACGTTGTCATCCATTAGGATCACCTCTCCTTTTGTGCCAAACTCTTTTTTCAACTGTGTTACTTACGATGAGTAATAGTAAACTAATCCCCCCAGTTATCGATGTTGCAAGGAACAGATCAGGAAGCTTGAGGGATAGGCTAACAAAGAAGCCGATCACACTAATGACAAGAAAACAGAAGCTATAATGTTTGTTCCAAAGCAAGCTCCTCGCGTGGGATTCTTTTCTTTTAACAGTTTCTTCCCAGATTCTGTGCTGATCGAGTTCATTTGAAAGACGTTCTAACGGATTTTCGAAAGAGGTAAAGCGAGCATATAGCTGCCTTAGAACTTTCGTTGGATCATACCGCTTATCAGATGATTCCTCCCGATTGATCCATTCCTGTACAATGGGTTTACCTTCCTCGATTAAATTAATCTCAGGATCAAGCGTATAGAGGATACCAACGATGGTCGAGATTGCTCGTCCAAGGAAGGCGAATTCACTAGGTAGTTGAATCGGTTGTTTATTTACGAGCTTCTGTACTTCTCTTAACACTTGTTCAGCCGTATCTTCATCCATCATCGTCAGATCTTGTTCTACAAATAGGGTTACGAGTGTTTGGATCGCTTTTTCTACTTGACGTTTATCAGAATTGGGTAGAAGAAAGCGGAGTTCTTCGAGTGCGTCTGTCACATCTCTATATTGACTAAGGACTATCCCTGTAATCAGCTTACGAATGGAAAGGGCATCATGCGCTTCAATGTGTCCAACCATTCCAAAATCAATAAAGACAATCGTTCCATCATGCTGAATAAGAATATTTCCTGAATGGGGATCAGCATGGAAATACCCTTCTTGTAAAAGTTGTTCTAGATAGCCTTCTAGTAACTTACGAGCTAGACCCTGTCTGTCAATGTCATTCTCATCGATATATGAGAGGTTCGTAATGCGAGCGCCTTCCATCCATTCCATTACGAGCACTTTCTTAGTTGACCATTCAGGAAAGTAACCTGGTATCCGATAACCTTGGTTGTCTTTGTAGCGTTCCTGAAAATGAAGTCCATTCTTCAATTCTTTTTTGAAATCTAGTTCATCTTCAATAACATGTCGAATTTCTTCATATAACCGAGCTAGATCAAGCTGATTACCGTAAGAAGTGAACGTATCCATTAACCAAAACACAATGCGAAGTGCTTTGAAATCAGCTCTAATAATTTTGCGAATAGAAGGGCGTCGAATCTTAAGTGCCACTTCCTCACCTGATAATAAGTGTGCACGATACACTTGACCAATTGATGCTGAAGCAATGGGGCGTTCGGATATATTCTTGATGACGTCTTCATAATCAGAAGCCCATTCATCTTCAAGGATTCGCTTCGCTTTCTCCCATGGGAAGGAGGGGACGCGATCGACAAGATCTTCAATTTCTTCTAGAAATACCTTAGGAAGAATATCAGCTCTAGTGGATAGAAACTGACCGAGCTTAACGAGTAATCCTTCAAGGCGAATCGCTTTTTCTTTGTACTCTTTTGCTTGTTTCTTTAACAACGCTTTCCATTGTTCTTGATCCCATGAATGCTTGCTTTTTCTTCGGAAGCGTTCAAGCTGTAGGAAGAACTTAATTGACATCCAAACAATTAGTGTTATGCGATATAGCGAATTGAATTTCATTTACTTCACCTGATTCTTTTAAAGTACGTATAGTGGTTAACATAGCCTATTTCGCTATATTGGAAACAATTTTAATAACAATGTTGCACATTCCCAAGAAAAAAATGCCTCGGCTCAATCTAGCCGGGGCATTAGGATCATGAAACATTCTAGACGGGTGCATCCACTTCAAGATCTTCCATTACTTTCTCTTGGTATTGTACATCTTTCCGTGCATGAAATCGGTCAGCTTTTTCAACGGTTACAGTAATATTGTAGTCGGGAATACCGGCATATTTCTCATAGCGTCCTCGAGGTAATAGGAAATTACCTTCTGGGAAATGAACCTCTAGATTACCAGGTGCAATGTCCACGAATGTCGCTCGGCCCTGAAATACACCAAATCCATTATATACAACAATGCCTTCTCCTTCGGCAATGCTTAACTTACTAGCATCATTCCCATTCATCAATACATCATAGCGTTCAGCACTATTGAATGGATCTTTCTCTTTATAAACCATTGAGTTGAATTGCTTACCTCGTCGTGACGTAACGATAAATTGTCCTTCTTTCTTCCCAAGGTCTGGAATCTCGACTGGAATAAGATTTCCTTTGCCATCAGGTGTTGGACACATGCCGCCTTCGCACAACCAGGCGCCGCCCCACTGGAACACATCGCCTTTTTTCGTTAATCGCTGAACGCCATCGTAGTCTTTGTTAGCAATCGCAATTTCATTTCGAATGTCCTGACCCGATTTGAAGTCAACAAAGTGCGCTGTATCTGGTTTCACACGTTTCGCAAGGTCGATGTAGATCTTCCACTCAGAGCGCGCTTCTGCCACTTGGTTATTGTTGCCTTCAATTTCAGGAGAGAAGTATACCATCCGTTCTGTTGAGGTAGAGGTACCGCCGCCTTCCTGCTCATATCGCGTCCTAGCTGGGAGGACAATGACAGCTTCCTTCGCATCAACTAGGGTAGATGTGTTCAGAATAATATCTTGATGGACACGGATTTCGAGTTCTGATAATGCTTTTTCAATAAAGTCTGGATCAGGCATTGTTTCAAGGAAGTTTCCACCCGATAAATAGTAGAGTTTGATCTTACGTTCGTGATCTTCTGGAAGAACGATGTTTTCAAGCGTGACGCCAACAATGTCTCCCTGCCATTTAGGAAGCTCAAATCCCCAAATCTGTTCCATTCGAGAAATATTGTCAGGGTCGAAACCACTTCCAGGAAGAACGAATGGATCTGCGCCCATTTCACCTGACCCTTGGACGGATGAGTGACCGCGGAACGGCATGAGTCCATTGTTTTTACTTCCAAGAAACCCTCGTAGAAGAGCAAGGTTTGCTACTTGAGAGATGTTATCTGTAGCAAAGGAGTGCATTGTTAATCCTAATGCCCAAGCGAACACCGCACTTTTACTTCTCGCGAGCAGTTCAGATAGTTCAATGATCCGTTCTTTTGAAATTCCTGATGACGAAATAATAGCATCCCAATGTTGTTCTTGAACATTTGCTTTGAGTTCTTCATAGCCATTTACGTGCTCTGCAACGAAATCGTGGTTTATGGCAGAGCCGTGTTCGTTCTCTTCCATTTCAAACCAGTGCTTCATAATCCCGTGCATAAAAGCAATATCGCCACCTACGTTAACTTGATAGAAGTCGTCTGCTACTTTTGTTCCGAAGAGGGCAGATTCAGCATTAGATGGAATCCAGTACTTATCCATAGCAGGCTCTTTATACGGGTTAACCATAATGATTTTGGTACCTCTTTTTTTTGCTTCAAGCATGTATTTCGTTGAAACGGGTGAGCTATTTGACGCTACGCTACCCCAAAACATGAGAACATCTGTCCCAAACCAATCCTGATAGTTCACTGTTGAAGCACCGACACCAATTGAACGTTTAAGCGCCGTTTTACTAGGAGAGTGACAGATACGTGAAGCATTGTCTACATTATTTGTTCCGAGAAAACGCGCTACTTTACCTGCTACATAATAAGATTCATTGGTGATGCCTCGGGATGTAAGGTAGAAGGCGTATTGTTTCGGATCTAATTGTTTCATTTTATCTGCAATCAGATCCATCGCATCATCCCAATTAAGACGAGAGAAGTTTCTCTCTCCTTTTCTTCGAATTAAAGGGTAGGGAATTCGCCCTAATTTACGTAATTCAGTGCTACTGTATTGACGTAACTCATCAATGTCAGAATGAAGGATGTCTTCATCAATAGCAGGCATGGTGTTTAATCGAAGAACATTTAATCGCGTTGTGCACACGTGAGGTCCTTTCAGTGTTTGATCATATAGTCCAGAAACACCGAGAGCACAGCCATCACAAACACCCTGTGTAAGAATTTTCGTCGCGTAGCCGATATTATCTTTGTTCTCCCACGCAATTTTCATCGTATCTCGGAAATGCTGTGGCTTCACTTTGCCTAATCCAAAAGGAATTGGACTTACCCAATGTCTCGGTTGAGGCTTCTTCGTTGCTTTAATTGGTCCCTGGTGTTTTGTGTCACCCATATCGCTCACTCCTATGTTAGTGGTGGTAAATAAATAAAAAACCACCGCCTGCCCACATCATTACGGAGAATGAATGAACAGCACGGTGGTTGAGTCTTTAGCAGGATCGCTGCCAAGTGCCTAACCTATTTGGAATATTTCTCTTGTATATCGTCATCAAAGACAAAGATTGACATGCCGAAATCGCGGTCAATATCGATGTCTACGAAGAGGTCTACGAATTTACTCCCAAGAAACTCTTCCATTTGTACGGGAGGATTGTTTCGATACATGTCTTTTACCATTTCAGTTCTTGCAGCTCTTAGCATTTGTTTGCCCTCATTAGCACTGGCAATGAACTTCTCAACAGGTGAAAGGTTGCCTTCCATTTCACAGATGGCCCAATTCTTACAAAAGGTTGTTGTAATCTTACTTGGCCCTTTGCCCATGTGCTTTTTTCGAAAAGAACGAACAAGATTGCTGAATTCTGCTTCATACTTATTCATTGCGTCCTACTTCCTTATCGTAAGGCTTTTTCGCGAAAATTTTTGTTGGTTTTTTTATTATATAGTTGTTTCAAAAACAACAATCTTTCAGAAAAAAGCCTATCCTGATGATCTTATCCATACTTTACCACAGGATCGTCACTTTAAAAAGATCTTACGTATTCACATTCGTAGCAGGTTGAAGAGCATTTTCATTCCGCAACCTGCGTATATCTTTCCTGATGATAATTGAGATAATAAGCGCAACGACGAACATCCCAGCAAAGAATGTCAAACTAGCAGCGTAGCTTCCTGTTGTATCCTTCATCCATGCAGCAAACATAGGGCCAACTAATCCTGCAGCAGCCCATGCCGTTAGAATATAACCGTGAATAGCACCGAGTTGTTTTGTCCCGAATAGATCCCCGATGAAGGCTGGAATAGATGCGAAGCCACCTCCATAGCACGTATAGACGATCGCTAGCATGATCTGGAAAAGAATGGCCGTCGACGTATGTGGTAGAAGAGCAAACAGGCCAATTTGTAGAACAAAAAATGTCGTATACGTATTTGGTCGACCAATATAGTCTGAGACTGAAGCCCAACCAATTCTTCCAAGTCCATTAAAGATACCTAGTACGCCAACTAATGCAGCGGCTTCTGCAGTAGATATTCCTATGCTTTCTTGTGCAAGAGGTTTAGCAGCTGACAAAATCGCAATGCCACATGTCACATTAATAAAGAGCATGAGCCATAAGAAGTAGAATCGTGTTGTTTTAATCGCTTCATTTGCTGTTAGTTGAGAAAGATCACCCTTCATTTTTGATTTCTTCTGCTTTTCATCAAAGCCTTCAGGCATCCAGCCTTCAGGTGGCTTCTCTAAATAGAGGGAAGAGGCAATCATAATGATGAAATAACTTGCTCCTAGAATATAAAACGTATTGGCAGTTCCGACTGATTTAATTAAACTGTCCATCACAGGACTTGCGATTGCTGCAGCAAATCCAAAGCCCATGATCGCGAGTCCAGTTGCTAAGCCGCGACGGTCGGGAAACCACTTAACAAGTGTTGATACAGGAGCGATGTAACCGACTCCAAGTCCTATCCCACCGAAGGCTCCGTAGAATAGATAGAGTAGTGGTAATGATCCCATAGTTACTGCAAGTCCTGAACCTAGGATTCCAACTCCGAAAAAGCTTGCAGCCAGAAGCCCTGATTTCTTAGGTCCATATTTCTCTACGAAATGTCCCATAAAAGCAGCTGATAATCCAAGAAAGAGAATGGCTAGACTGAATGTAAACTGAACTTGCTTTGCAGACCATCCAAACTCGTTAATTAATGGGTCGGTAAAATTACTCCATGCATAAACGGAACCAATCGAAATATGTATTCCTACTGCAGATGCTGCGATTAGCCATCTGTTTTTCACCTTGCTCATCCACTTCATCCCCTTTAGTTCTTTACCATGATAACGATGTGAATAAAATAAAAAACTGTCTATCTACCAGTTTAGAGAATAGAAATCCTCTAATAGGAGATCGACAGTTAGTCGTTAGCAGGTTACGCTACTATACAAACCAACAGTTAATCGCTTTCAAAATAGTGTAGCTCTTCGGACCGATGACAGGGTCGCTATCTCGTGTCGAAAAATGTTACACAATTATGAACTTTTCTAAATAATAGCATAAACTGTCATTTTATATCAATAGAGAAACTCTTTGGAATATTATATTAATCAAAATCATTTACACAAGACCTGCTAATAGATCATTTAGAAGCTCTTTTCATCATCCATCTCTGAATAATGTAAGCTAGGCAAGCAGAGATTGAAATCACAATGATAGTAGTAAGAAAAGAATTCTCAGCAGTTGTATAATCACCAACATGCGAATAGGACTTTTTATTAAAGAACAATGTGTAAGAGAGTCCTGATATAAATTGTAAGAAGAAAAATAGAATGATAAAACTTATAGAGAAATAGAGATGTTTTTTCAAAGGTTCTAATCCTTTCTGTTTAAATCGACTGTTGTTTACCACTTAATGTGTTCGTATTCGTCCTTCATTTCTCGGGTGGATCAGCTAAGTAAGAGCCAAAACTGTTTCGAGAAATTAAAAGAAGGGAATGAATGAATCGGAATACATAATGATGAAGGTCTAAAGGAGGGCTTGTCATTGAAGCGAGCGATGCTGATTATTAATCCATCTTCTGGTAAAGAAAAGGCTAAGGATTTTGAGGATGATGCAGTAGCCATTCTTGAACAAAATCATGTTGATGTGAATGTTAAATACACTGAAAAAGAAGGGGACGCTGTTCGATTTGCAAGAGCTGCTTGTGAAAATCACTTTAATACGCTTGTAGCAATGGGAGGTGATGGCACGATTAATGAAGCCGTTAACGGCCTTGCAATGGAAACAGAACGGCCAAATTTTGGATTTATTCCACTTGGTACGGTTAACGACTTTGCAAGGGCTCTAGGCATTCCTATGCAGCCCAAAAAAGCGCTCCAAGTTCTCAGTCAGCAGCATACAAAGCCGGTCGACATTGGTCAAATTAACGATCGCTATTTCATGAATGTTCTTGCCGTTGGAGCTATAGCGGAAGCTGTGTATGACGTTAGTCCAGAACAAAAATCAAGGTTCGGACCACTTGCTTATTTAATTGAAGGTGCGAAAGCTCTAAAAGACAAAACACCCTTTGATTTAAACATAACGTATGATGGAAAGGTATGGGAAGGAAAAGCTTATATCATGCTTGTGGCGTTAACAAATTCTGTTGGAGGAATTGAATCATTCGCTCAGCATGCTGAAGTAAATGATGGTTATTTCCATGTGTTTATTTTAAGAGAGTTCTCCCTTCCGCAAGTATTTAAAATTATACCTGATCTATTAAGTGGTAAATTGCAGAACAATGGACAAATAGAATATTTTGCAGCATCTAGCCTTAAAGTCGAATCACAACAAGAACTAGTTGTGAATATAGATGGTGATGAGGGGGTTCATCTTCCTTTTGAGGCGCAGGTCTTGCATAACGAACTAAATATATTTGTTCCAGAAGAGTAGAGAATATGTACTCTTCTTTTTTTACATATTTTTCTCTATTTTAAGGTGATGAAGAATGTTCATTCTTCTAAATTTAGAAGGAATGAATATGTTTATCAGTATAAACATGATGAGAATTGAGGTGTAGAAGTTGGTAAGAAAGGTACTCTTCTTTGGGGATGTCGGGATTGATGACACGGTTGCTCTTATATATGCTTATTTGTCGAAGAACATTGAAGTTATAGGTATTGTAGCTTCTTACGGAAATGTATCAAAGGAACAGACGACTCGAAATGTCCGTTACTTACTTGAGAAAGTAGGAAGAACAGATATCCCGGTCATGGGTGGAGCTGAGAAGCCTATGACAGGAGAGGTTCCCGTTTTCTATCCAGATGTTCATGGACCAGAGGGATTAGGACCAATTTCGCCACCTCCTACCGATGCCCTTGCGCTAGAGAATTTCTTCGAAGTTATAGGAATAATTGAAAAATACTCAGATCTTGTGATTGTCAATGTTGGTAGAATGACTTCTCTTGCTACACTGTTTCTACTCTATCCCGATACGATGAAGTCAATTAACTCGTACTACATCATGGGGGGAGCGTTTAACGTACCAGGTAATGTAACGCCTAGTGCTGAAGCCAATTTCTATGCTGATCCTGTTGCAGCTAACATTGTAATGAAATATGCAGAGAATGTTTTTCTCTATCCGTTGAATGTAACGCAAAATGCGATCGTTACGCCAGGAATGGTGAACTATGTAAATAGAAAAGACAGAACTCAGTTATTGAAGCCGCTACTTGATTACTATTATGAGGAATTCTACAAGAAAAAGGTGCCTGGCATTGAAGGCGCTCCTGTTCATGATGCCCTAACAATGATGGGAGTAGGAGAGGGCAAGATGTGTGAATTCTATCGTACAGCTGTAGCTGTAGAAATTACAGGTGAAGCACGTGGGCTGAGCATCGGAGACTTCAGAAAAACGTTTGAGCCTCATGATTTCGATGGAAGACCAATCCATTCTGTAGCGATATCGCTAGATTATTTATCTTTTTACAAATCGTTTATGGGCACAATGAGTGGCGAAGTATTCTAATGAAATGAAACATCTTATGCTCTTTCTTCGTACAGGATTAATATGAAACTTTTCTAATGGCCGATTAACAAGTTTGCTATTCGGCCAGTTTTATTCTTAGGGACAAGCACGTGCTGTATATATGGACATTCCTATCCTTGGTTGAGTGAAGTATACTTATATAAAGTAAGTAGTGCACATGTATGATTGTTTATGAAGAGGGTGCTCGGATGTGAATGATATAGCTGAGATAGTTAAGCGTATTATCATTAAAGGGGAAACAGTTGTTTCGAAACCAGATGAGCTTGTTATTGTTGGGAGAGGAAGAAGTGCAGTCGTATTTAAGCTACCTGTTGAAAACAAGGTGCTGAAGGTATTCTATCCAAAGTATGTTCACCTTGCAGCGCAGGAAGCGTCGATCTACCATGAACTTGATAATACGAACTATTACCCTATCCTTTATGAAGAAGGAGCGGGGTACCTCGTTCTTGAATATTTAGAAGGTATAACACTCTATGAATGCTTAAGACAAGGATATGTAATTAGGGAAGAGATAATTAAGGAAGTAGATCAAGCGCTTGATTACGCTCGTCAGAAAGACTTAAATCCATCTGATACCCATCTACAAAATGTTATGCTTCTTTGGAACGGAGAAGTGAGAGTCATTGATGTGGTTCGTTTTCGGCAATCTACCAACTGTACACACTGGGATGATTTGAAATTAGTCTACTACGCCTATTATCAACGCAGTTATTTCCCAAAAAAATATCCGAAATGGGTGTTAGAGACAATCATTCGTCTCTATCGGCATGGTTATATACGTATCAAAAAAAGGATGTGATTTCATGCAGCAATCTCGATTATTTCGCTTTTTCGTCTGGCTGCTTCTCATTTTCACAGTCATATGGGTAGGTAGTAGAATCGACTTCATTTTTCGACCGCTTGTGATTTTAGTAACCACACTTGCGTTCCCTATCATTGCGGCGGGTGTTTTCTACTATATTCTACGACCAGTTATCGCGCTACTAGAAAAATGGAAGATTCCTCGTCCGGTTGGAATCCTATTCGTTTACTTGGCGCTTGCAGGGGGGATGACAGGTCTTGTGATTAGTATTGGTCCTGTTCTTATTGAACAGTTTAATAGCCTTGTCAAAGGAGCACCAACCCTCATCTCAGATCTTCAGAAAGCAATCAATGAGTGGGAAAGTAACCCCTACATAGCTAGGCTTCTTCAAAGTAATATGGTAGATATTAATGATTTAACGGATCGTATTTCTGGTTCAATCGGTGAAATTAGCTCGTCATTCGGAAATTACATCTTCTCAATTCTCAATGTTGTAACAAACGTACTCATCGGAATTGTTCTACTTCCATTTATCCTGTTTTTCATGTTGAAAGATGGAAAGAAATTGATGCCATCCTTATTAAGGGTTGTGCCAAAAGAACACAGAGAAGAAGGCGCGAAGATACTAGAAGATATGGATGATGCACTTAGTGGATTTATTCAGGGGCAGCTCATTGTTAGTTTGTTTATTGGAACATTCGTCTACATCTGGTACGTGATTATCGATTTGGATTATGCTTTGATTCTTGCATTGATCGCGTTGTTTCTTAATGTTGTGCCGTTTATTGGTCCTATTATTGGAACAGCACCGGGCGTAATCGTTGGACTTATTCAATCACCACTTACTGCCCTTTGGGTTGTACTCGGCGTCATTGTTATTCAACAGATTGAAAGTAATCTTGTTTCACCACTCGTAATGGGAAAGAAACTAGATATCCATCCTCTTACTATCATTTTATTGTTACTAGTGGCTAGTAGTCTGGCAGGCTTTCTTGGATTAATCCTTGCCATTCCAACATATGCAGTTCTAAAAGTCATTTTCACTCACACGTATCGATTAATTAAATTGCAACAGCACGGGAAGCATTCCACGAGAAGCTAGAGTGATCAAAGAAGGACAGGCTCCTCAATAAAGAGGACCTGTCCTTTCTAATTCACTATTTAAAGTAGTATTACTACTCAATGACTTTAATTGATACGTCTTTTCTTCCCCAATTCATTGCATCATCATGGTCGGAAACAAATACATCAATTCGATCTCCATCAATAGCACCACCGATGTCTGCAGCAATGGCAACACCGTATCCTTCTACTTCAACAAGCGAGCCAAGTGGAATAACGTCAGGATCCACGGCAATGACTTTTGCATCTGGATAGGTCTTTAAATCAATTCCCATCTTTGTGACACCTGAGCACCCATCACAATCTGCAGTATATGCGGTGCTTTCAACAGTTAATTCTTTCCCAGCTGCTGACTTATGTGAAGCTTTGCGGTCTAATGCTCTACGTGTACCCGGACCCGCAATGCCGTCAACTTCCAGGTTGTTGTCGCGCTGAAATTTCTCGACTGCCCGCACTGTTCCAGATCCATAAATACCGTCCATCGATACGTTATAATTTGTTTGTTCTAACTGACTCTGGATATGTATAACTTGCTTACCAATATCACCTTGACGTAACACTTTAATCTTTTGGTTTGTTTCAGATCCAGCAATCCCGTCCTCTTTAAGATTTCTTGAGCGCTGGAAGTTTTTAACGGCTTTCTCTGTAATATCTCCATAATAGCCAGTAGCTGTATGATATGGAAAAACACCTTTTGTCATTAGGTAGTCCTGTAATTCAGAAACATCTGAGCCCTGATCACCTTCCTGTAGTGTTCGATTTCCAAATTCTGCTGATGCAAATGTTGGTGTAGCAACAACGATGATGCTTGCTAACAGAAACATTGTCATCGATCTTATGTTTCGGATCATGTTAATTCCTCCCCGTTTTAATGCTTTACACACGTGAAAGCTTTCGGGGGGAAATCATACTATCCGTCGTCAAAGCTTGAAATCACAACCATGTATTCATGATATGACCAAATTATGGGTGTGAATGAGAGACTTATCTCCTTATTTATCAAACAACCTACAAAAAGAAGATTGACTCCAGTTCAAGTGAATTAGAGAATAGAAGGTGCATTGTCAGGAAGGAGATTCAATAAATGAAACAATTAGAACGGAAATGGATTCACATCATCAACGTTATCTTGGGCGTTATTATTGTGCCATACTCAATTCTAGAGCTTGTAGGTGTACTTCTGTTAAATGATAACTACTTGTATGCTCTCGTTCCGATCGGATTATTACTATTGTGGTTATTAATGTACATCGTGCAATTGAAGACTCAGAAAACGGTTCTTGTTATGAGTGCAGTGTTTATAAACATTTTCTATCTCTTTTTCATCATTCCCAAGTTGCTATACTGAAATATTTTTTCCTCGATGTAGAATTTAATGCATACTTTTTTGTACATCGGGTATTGTACTAAAGTGGTCATGATGAACTACAGTATAATGAAGATAAAGGAGAGGAATTCAATTGACTAAAGTATTAATGGTTGTAACAAATCATACAGAAATCGATTCAGAGCATAAGACAGGCCTCTGGCTAGAAGAGTTCGCTGTTCCTTATAACATCTTCAAGGAAAAAGGTTACGATATTAAAGTCACTTCAATCCAAGGTGGAGAAGTGGAACTTGATCCAAATAGTATTCCAGAAGAAGACCCGAAAGAATGGGAAGATGCTCAGAACCAACTTAAGAATACAACGAAGGTAACAAAAGAAGATGCAAACAACTTTGATGTTGTCTTCCTACCAGGTGGTCACGGCACAATGTTTGACTTCCCTGATAGCGAAGTTTTACAACACATCCTTCAAGAGCAAGCAGAAGCTGATAAAATTATCGGATCTGTTTGTCACGGTCCAGCTGGACTTGTTAACGTAACGTATAAAGATGGTACGCCACTAGTAAAAGGTAAGAAAGTAAGTGCATTTACAGACTCTGAAGAACGCGAAATGGGTCTAGTAGAACAAATGCCATTCCTACTTGAAACGAAGCTTCGTGAAAAAGGTGCAAACTTCGAATTAGCTGATAACTGGTCAGTATTTTCCGTTCGTGACGGTAACTTGATTACAGGACAGAACCCTCAATCAAGTGAAAGTGCTGCTAACAAAATCATTGAAGTAATCGAAGGAAAGTAAGAAAAAAGTAGCAGACCCTAAGCGGTCTGCTTTTTTTCTATCTAAGGTCCAACAAGGAACTTGGATACCAGGTGTAGAAAGAAAGAAGAGTATTAGAGTAGAAGGAGGTTCATAAATGCCAGTATACGAATCGATTCAATGGCTTTTGCAATCACAACAAAATAAGCCACCTCTCTATAACCTAGCTCTCGATGAAGCGCGAAAGAAATTTAATGAGGGTGCGTCTATAATGGCGGGCCGAGGAGAACCTGTAGCTAAGGTCGTCGATCGGATTATTCACCTCGAGAAGAATGAATTAAACGTCAGATGCTATTATCCGACTTCTATTACTAAAGACGAGACCTTACCTGCCTTCGTTTTCTATCATGGCGGGGGCTTTGTCTACGGCAACATCGAAACACATGATGTGTTTTGCAGATTGTTATCGAATCGCTCAAAATGCGTGGTCATTTCTGTTAATTATCGTCTTGCACCTGAGCACAAATTTCCGAAAGCTACCGAAGATGCTTACCAAGCTATCCTTTGGGCATATGAACATGCAGAAGAATTAGGAATTAATAAAACACGTATAGCAGTTGGTGGTGACAGTGCAGGTGGTAACCTTGCAGCCGTTACAGCGATTAAGGCTTTGGAGAATGGAGGTCCATTGATCGCATATCAACTGTTAATTTATCCAGTAGTGGATAGTACGAAAACCTATCCCTCTTATAAAGAAAATAGTGATGGTTACTTTTTAACCGCAGCAGAAATGAAATGGTTCCACGAACAATATGTAGATAAGACGATTGATCCATTTCATCCTCACTTGTCTCCTCTTCATTCAATGCATCTAGGTGATCTTCCTCCTACTCATATTGTTACAGCTCAATATGACCCTCTACGTGATGAGGGGGAAGCCTATGCTGAACAAATCAGTCAAGCAGGGGGTACAGTCACTGTTAAGCGATATGATAGAATGGTACACGGATTTATCAGTATGACAGGTATTGTCCCGGAAGCTTATTCAGCAGTGGAGGAGCTTGGTGAGGAATTAAGAAAGGCGTTATATGAGGGTGCGGTGGTGAAGTAGGTTTGGGGTAAGGGGATGCTTCTGCTTTAGACATCCAGCTGCAGTGGCCAGACCCTCTGTCACTTCACCCTATAACTCGAACACAAAGAACGTGTTCAATTTATAGTGTTCCAGTGCCTGACGGGTCTAACCGGCCACTTCCGCTTTAGACATCTAGCTGCAGTGGGCAGGTCCTCGAGTCGCTTCAGGATTTCATCCGAACACAAAAACCCGTGTTCAAATGAAATCCTTCCAGCGCTTGTCGGACCTAAACGCCCACTTCCGCTTTAGAAGAAAGGATTTGTGATTTTTTGGATATTATTTTTACTCAGCCGTTTGTTGTTGTTGAACGTAAGATGGGGCGAACTGGGCAAAGGACGATTGAGGAGGAGCATGCGATAGAGTTATATGAGGATCGTATTCGAGCGGGGCAGGAGGATTTTGCACTTCAGGATGTTTTTGATGTGTCATATCGTTTTACTTCTGAACTTTATGGGTTTTTGTATCTTCATACGAATCGTGGCGTTGTTTCTTATATGATAAAGAAGGATCCAAGTGTATTCGTTCTCGAATACAAGAAGTTGGTTCATTAGTCGTGTTTGCTTAAGAGGATTCGATTGTATACCTAAAGGAGGCTAGATTATGGGCATTGGTAAACGTGTGACTCTTTCGAATGGTGTGAAAATGCCATATCTTGGTTTTGGTGTTTTCAAGCTAGGAGATGGTGAGGAAACGACGAATGCTGTAAAAATTGCGCTTGAAACCGGTTATCGTGGAATTGATACAGCCTCTTATTATGGAAATGAAGAATCTGTTGGACGTGCTATTAAGGAATCAGGTATTCAAAGAGAGGATCTCTTTATTACTTCGAAAGTATGGAACGATGAACAAGGCTACAATGCGACTCTTAGAGCGTTTGAACGTTCACTTGAGCGTCTCGAAACGGACTATCTTGATTTGTATTTAATTCATTGGCCAGTGCCTGGTTTGTATACTGAAACGTGGCAGGCGCTAGAAAAGCTCTATCACGAAGGGAAAGTATGCGCGGTTGGGGTTAGTAACTTTGAACCTCACCATCTTGAAGCGATTTCTAAAATTTCCAGTGTTAAACCAGTGATTAACCAGATTGAGTTTCATCCCGAGTTGCTTCAAGGAGAAGTTCGTGATTATTGCTTATCAAAGGGTATCCAGGTAGAAGCATGGTCTCCTTTGAAACGCGGGCAAGTGCTAAATGAACCGGTTATTCAAGCTATTGGTAAGCAATATGGTAAGACGCCAGCCCAGGTAGTACTTCGTTGGTGTCTTCAACATGATATTGTTCTTAATGTGAAATCTGCTAATAAAGAGCGCATTAAAGAGAACGCCGATTTGTTCGATTTTGAACTAACCAAGGAAGACATGGTTTCAATTGATTCTTTACATGCTGATAATCGTATTGCACATCATCCAGATAACTTGGACTTCTATGAAAAGACAGTTCCAGGGTTTAAGAAATCCCAATACTCCTCTTGAAAAGACGCCAATTGGCGTCTTTTTTTGTAATCTAAATTAAATTCGACCATAGTTCAATTAAGTAGCCATTTCGTCCTTCTAGGGGGTCAGTGGAAGGTAGGGGCACATGTTGGATGTTTTCAAGGACTTCAGGTCTTTCTTCCTTTTTTCCTGTTTTTAAATCGTGTGGCATTCCATTAGGATAAGCTCCGACGACTTTAAAATTATTTGATCCATGCTCTTTCTTATGACCAACACCAGCAGGAATGACAACGACATCGCCTTTTTCCACTTCAATGGTTTCCCCATTTTCACCTCCGAACGTAATAGAGGCAGTTCCACTAATAACACCAAGGACTTCATGTGTATTGCTGTGATAATGATGGTAATGAAATACCCCGTTTTCCCATGAATTTGTCCAATTGTTTTGTTTAAATAATTTGGCACAGGAATCGATTTGATCCTCAAGGCTTTTCCGATAGAGAACTAGAGGTAGATCATTATTCGGTATGCGACCGTTATCCGAGAAATAGAGCGTCTCCACATTTTGTTTATTCATCAGTAACTCCTCCCTTTGTTTTTCATTAGTAGACGTATTGGAAGTATATTAAACCTTACTTAGTTTACCGACAGCGGATACGGGAAAAGCTTTATTGTCAGTTAAAGCCTATCTTCCCCCTAGAAATTTATTATCTTAAGGTAAGCTTTTCAGTTGACTAACTTGTCTATACAAGATAAACTGCAATTGTAAGTGAAACTTGTCTATACAAGATAGATATAAATGAAAGCGGTTGAAAGGAGAATGTTTACATGTTGAAAAAACTTTTTGGAAAAAAAGAAAAGTCTCTAGATGAGGTTATTTACGCTCCTCTAAACGGTAAAGTAGTTGAGCTTGAAACAGTACCCGATCCAACATTTTCTCAGAAAATGATGGGAGATGGCGTTGCCATTGAGCCAACGGATGGGAAAGTTGTCTCACCTGTAAATGGTAAAGTCATTCAATTCTTCCATACGAAGCATGCTGTTGGTATTGAATCTGAATCAGGCCTTGAAATTCTCATCCATGTTGGTCTTGAAACAGTAGGTATGGGTGGCGAAGGCTTTGAAGGTCATGTGAAAGAAGGCGACAAAGTTAAAGTCGGCGATCCGTTGATTACAGTTGATCTTGATCTTGTTAAAGAAAAAGCTTCTAGTACAATTACGCCTGTTATCATTACGAACGCTGACGTATTAGAAACTGTGGACAAAAAGTACTCAGATGGTGCTACGAATGAAACTGAAATAATGACTACCAAAGTTAAAAGCTAAAACATTTTTTACAACCAGATAACCCTGTCATAACGGGAGAGTTATCTGGTTGAAATTACATTTCTTTCTAAGGGGGAAGGAAACATGGCGATTAATCGGCAATCAGTCGAAGGTATTGTAGAAGCAATTGGCGGGAAAGAAAATATATCTACCGCAACACATTGCGTCACTCGTCTTCGTCTTGTTTTACATGACGAAAGTAAAGTCGATACAAAAGCTCTTGAAAACAATGAGCTTGTAAAAGGTTCGTTCTCTGCAAATGGACAATTTCAGATTGTAATTGGTCAGGGCACAGTTGATAAAGTATACAAAATTTTTGCAGAGATTACAGAAATTGAAAGCGCGTCCAAGCAGGATGTAAAAGATGCTGCTGCTAGTAAACAAAACTTCTTGCAGCGTGGAGTAAAAACGTTAGCGGATATCTTTATACCGATTCTCCCTGCTATCGTAACGGCTGGTTTGCTGCTCGGGATTAATAATATTCTCACAGGGCCAGATATTTTCTTTAGTGACCCACTCGTAGAAGTATATCCACAGTGGGCAGATCTTGCGAGTATTATTAACCTGATCGCAAATACTGCATTCGTGTTCCTGCCAGGTTTAATCGGGTGGTCAGCTGCCAAACAGTTTGGTGGAAGTCCATTGCTTGGTATTGTTCTCGGTCTTATCCTTGTTCACCCTGACTTATTGAATGCGTGGGCATATGGACAAGCTGATGATATTCCTACATGGAATTTATTCGGACTTGAAATAGAGAAAATTGGGTACCAGGGTCAAGTATTACCTGTACTCGTTTCAGCTTATATACTTGCCAAAATTGAAACATTCCTCAATAAACGAATACCAGATTCAATTCAAATGTTGATTGTGGCTCCCGTTGCCCTTCTTGTAACTGGATTTCTTGCTTTCACAATCATTGGACCAGTTACATTCTGGATTGCTAATCTCTTAACAGATGGGTTAATTGGGCTATTTAACTTTGCACCTGCGATCGGTGGACTTGTTTACGGAGCACTTTATGCGCCTCTTGTTATTACAGGTATGCACCATACGTTCCTTGCAGTCGACCTGCAGTTAATTGGTAGTACAGGTAGCACATTCTTATGGCCAATGCTTGCACTTTCTAACATTGCACAAGGTGCCGCTGCACTTGCGATGATCTTAATTACACGCAATGAGAAAACGAAAGGTCTTGCTGGTACGTCAGCAGTTTCTGCTTTTCTAGGTGTTACAGAGCCTGCGTTGTTCGGTGTTAACTTACGCTTTAAGTTTCCATTCTTTGCAGCGATTATAGGTTCTGCTATTGCTGGTCTAGTCATTACAGTAAGCGGAGTGGAAGCTGCTTCGATCGGTGTAGGCGGAATCCCTGGGTTCCTTTCTATTTTCAAAGAATACTGGGGTGCTTTCTTTACAGGTATGGCGATTGTTCTAGTCGTTCCATTTGTATTAACATTCCTGTATGGGAAAGTTAGAAAAGTAAGCGAGTAATGAAACAAAGCGGTATCATCAGGAATTAAACCACTAGTTGGTTCCGGTGGTATCGTCTTTGTTTTGTATAGAAACCACACTTCGCTAATTGGAGCGGGAGGAGGCTCACCGCCCCGCGGAAAGCGAGCATACTGGAGCGGAAAGCAACACAACATTAGTATCTAACGTTACGAAAAACAGCTTATTAATACGTAGTGAATAGGGAGTTGAAGAATATGCAGCAACAACCATGGTGGAAAAAATCAGTCGTTTATCAAATCTACCCAAAGAGTTTTAATGATACAACGGGAAATGGAACAGGTGATATCCAAGGGATTATTGAAAAGCTTGATTATCTAAAGGATCTTGGAGTAGACGTTGTTTGGTTAACCCCAATCTATGATTCACCACAAAATGATAACGGATATGATATAAGAGACTACTTCAGTATATATGAGGAATATGGAACAATGGATGATTTCGATCGCTTGTTGAAAGAAGCTCATTCACGAGACATTAAAATTATTATGGATATTGTGGTGAATCATACCTCAACAGAGCATCAGTGGTTTGTGGAATCGCGTAAGTCGAAAGATAACCCTTATCGTGACTATTACATTTGGAAAGACGGTGTGAATGGAGAGGAGCCTACCAACTGGCAGTCTAAGTTTGGCGGGAACGCTTGGCAGTTTGACAATCAAACTGGACAATACTATCTGCATTTATTTGATGTAACGCAAGCTGATTTAAACTGGGAGAATGAAAAGGTACGCGATGAAGTATATGAGATGATGAAATTCTGGTTTGATAAAGGAGTAGATGGCTTTAGACTAGATGTTATTAACCTTATCTCAAAGAATCAAGATTTCCCAAATGATGACGGATCAGTTGCACCTGGCGATGGGCGAAAGTTCTATACTGATGGCCCACGTGTGCATGAATACATGAACGAAATGAATCGCAATGTGTTTATGAAGTACAATAGTATGACAGTAGGTGAGATGTCTTCTACAACAATTGAAGACTGTATTAAATACTCTAATCCTGAGCGTAATGAGCTTAGCATGACGTTTAATTTTCATCATTTAAAAGTGGATTATCCAAATGGAGAGAAATGGTCCGTTGCGGATTTTGATTTCCTTAAGCTGAAAGATATTCTATCTACCTGGCAGAAAGAAATGTATGAGGGTGGGGGTTGGAATGCTCTATTCTGGTGTAACCATGACCAGCCAAGAATTGTCTCACGGTATGGAAATGATGGGGATTATAGACGAGAATCGGCCAAAATGCTTGCCACAACGATGCATATGATGCAGGGAACACCTTACATTTATCAAGGTGAAGAAATTGGGATGACAAATCCTAAATTTGATGCTATTTCTTCTTATCGTGATGTTGAGTCACTTAATATCTTCTCGATTTTGAAAGAAGAGAAGGGTTATACTGAAGAAGAAGTTCTCGAAATTCTACGTCATAAATCACGAGATAATTCAAGAACTCCTGTCCAATGGAGTTCAGAAGATCAAGCTGGCTTTACATCAGGTGAACCATGGATTCCTGTAGCCAAGAATTATGAAGATATTAACGTTGAAGATACGTTGAAGGAAAAACATTCAGTGTTTGAGCATTATCAGAATTTAATCTCACTTAGAAAAAATGTTGATCTCATTACGTACGGTGATTATGAGCTTCTTCTTCCTGAAGATCCTCAGCTTTTCACTTATCTTCGTAATGGACAAGATGAAAAACTACTGGTCATTAATAATTTCTATGAGCATGAAGCAACGTTTGAACTTCCGTCTCATGTTGACGTAGATGGTTATCATAGCAAGGTTCTTCTTTCCAATTATGAAGATAGTGAAGCATCATTTAAACGAATTACGTTACGTCCTTATGAGTCAATTGTTTATCATCTAACACAGGCAAGGTGATTCTATGAAACAAACAAAGTATCAGCAAATATACAATGAGCTCTCATCTAGTATTCGAGATGGTACGTATAAGCCCAATAGCAAGTTACCGTCAGAGCATGAGCTTGCTGATTCGTTCGGTACGTCTCGGGAGACGATACGTAAAGCACTCAATTTGCTATCTCAGAATGGCATGATTCAGAAGATTAAAGCTCGAGGGTCTGTCGTGCTTGATCTTAACCGATATGAGTTTCCTGTATCAGGTCTTGTGAGCTTTAAAGAAATTTCTGAGAAGATGAATCGCTCTTCACGTACCATTGTTCATGACCTTGAGAAAAAGCTCCCCTCAAAGTGGGTAAAAGAGCAGCTCGATTTGTCTGACGATGCGCTTGTCTGGCACGTTGTGCGTGCGCGTGAAATCGATGGTGAGAAAATCATCCTTGATCGCGATTATTTTCCGAGTGAATATGTTCCTAAGCTAACCAGATCAATTTGTGAGAATTCTATCTATGATTATCTCGAGAACGATATGGGGTTAACGGTTAGCTATGCGAAGAAGGAAATTGTCGTGGAAGAGGCAGATGAAGATGACTTTCGGTACCTTGACTTAAAGGAGTACAAGCATGTTGTCGTTGTTAGAAATTACGTGTATTTGAATGATACTACGTTAATCGAGTATACTGAGTCTCGTCATCGTTTAGATAAATTCAGATTCGTTGATTTTGCAAGACGTGAGAAGTAGTAATACTATTAGAATGAGCCACTTAGCATGTATCTCTGCTAAGTGGCTCATTCTGTTTAGGCAGTAGTGATTCCTTTTCGTTGTCCTACTTCTATTAAGAAAGCCTTGAATTCATCTTTCGTAATGGTTGATTCCATAGCTTCCTCAACCAGGCGTTTCCATTCCTCGGGTAAGCTTTTATCGCTATTCACATAACATTCCCCCTTTTTTCTGAATGTTTGACGTTAACAGTTAACTATCTAGATTATGAGGTTAACAGTATCATATACAAAGTTATGACAAAATTCAACAAATTTTCTCATTTTTTCTTTCTGTTTATTAGAAGCTATGCGAAATGTATTTTGAACATAATGGTTGTATGTAAAGGAAATACACCACTTGTGCAGAATTCTTGAAAGATAGTGCTAACCATATGAATGATGAGATTAGTAGTATCATTCATTAAGGAGGATGAAGATGGGAATCAAGTCTGACTTTCAAAAAGAACGTACTGAGTTAGTCATCAAACGAACCTTTGATGTGCCTCGCGAACTGCTGTATGCAGCGTGGACAAGTCGAGAACACTTAGAGCAGTGGTGGGGACCTAGAGGCTTTGAATTGCATGTTACCCAATACGATCTTCGCTCTGATGGCATCTTTCTTTATAAGCAACGGTCACCAGAGGGGATGGAGATGTGGGGAAGGTTTCAGTTCAAGGAAATTGATGCGCCAAAAAAGCTCATTTTTGTAAGCTCATTTTCAAATTCGGTAGGGGAAAGGGTTCGTGCACCGTTTAGCGCATCATGGCCACTAGAAATACAAAATATCCTAACATTCTTAGAACAAGATAGTACAACGAATTTAATCATTAGGGGGACTCCTCTTAACGGATCAGAAGAAGAAAATCAAACATTTGATGCTGCCAGGGAACAGATCAAACAGGGGTTTAATGGAACTTTCGATCAACTAGAAAGCTATTTAGATGACATTCTTTAGTTATCGTTCGATCAAACTACCTAATAGTGAGTAGCTTATGCTACTAGCTTTTTGGTGATGTAATTTAGGGAAATGAAAGGATGTGCAAGCATGTGGATTGCCATAAGAGTTACTGGAGGTGTAATACCTCTAGAGCTTCATTGCCAATTCAAATTGCAAAAGCCCTTCTCATAAGATGAGAAGGGCTTTTGCAATGACTTGCCATGGTACAGCCGGTCACCTGACAGCATCTTCTTAATGAAAAGATAATGACCGGCTGTATCAAGAAGTGTTGTCATAAAAATGAAATGCAATACCTGTTTGTTTGAAAAGATATGAGGGAAGATTTAAGTGGAGGCAAGCCTAAGCTTTGAGTTTAAATAATAGAAGGAGGAAATATCTTTATGAAAGCAGCGGTCATTCGAGAATTTGGATCAGCTAACCAATTTAACGTAGAGGATATTAAGTTAAGAGGATTAAAACCAGGCGAAATTAAAATTAATGTGAAAGCAACGAGTGTGAACCCTGTAGATCTCAAAATTCGATCTGGTGTAGCAGAAGCCTTTGCACCAGAATTTCCTGCCATCCTACATGGTGATGTAGCTGGGATTGTTGAGGAAGTGTATGACGGGAGTAATTTTGAAGTTGGCGATGAGGTTTACGCTTGTGCAGGTGGAGTGCAAGGGCTAAGCGGTGCTCTCTGTGAACATATGATTGTTGATCAAAAGCTAGTAGCGGTAAAACCACAAAATCTTTCAATGGAAGAAGCAGCTGCTTTGCCACTTGTATCCATTACAGCATGGGAAGCTCTGGTTGATCGAATTAATGTCCAGCCTGGACAAAATGTTCTCATTCATGGTGCAACAGGTGGTGTTGGGCATATCGCGATTCAACTTGCAAAATCACTTGGTGCAATTGTATACACCACAGCATCTACTTCTGAAAAAATGAAAATGGGTAAAGACCTTGGAGCAGATTACGCTATTAACTATAAGGAAACGTCTGTTGAAGAGTATGTTAATCAATACACAGATGGAAAAGGATTCGATGTTGTGTTTGATACTGTAGGTGGAGATAACATGGAGAAATCATTTCAAGCAGTTAAAAACGGTGGACAGGTTGCTTGTATTGTAGGAAGTGGCGAACATGATATGACACCACTTTACGTGAAAAGCGCAACTTATCATGGTGTATTAATGCTCATTCCAATGCTCACAAATGAAGGTAGAGAGCACCACGGAGAGATACTATCACGAGTCGCCAATATGGTTGAGCACGGTGCCATTAAACCAATATTAGATGAAGAAATCTTCAAGTTCAGCACAATTGGTGATGCTCACACCCGTTTAGAGTCAGGCAAAACGATCGGTAAAGTTGTAGCTAAAAATGATTTACCTCATCTCTAAAAGGATATTGAAAGAGGGACTCTTGATTTAATGGAGGGTTCCTTTCAACGTTAAATAGTGATTCTAAGAAACGTATATCTACTTCATCCACACTAGAACTTACTTTTCATTCTCTTCAATCCACTGCTTCGTAACAGATCAGGCATCGTCACCTCTATTCATAGGTATACGTATCTTTCTCTGTTAAGTAACAGTGAAAACATTTTTACTAGCGTTACAATCGTTTAGTATTTTTACAGGTTCCTTACGACCTAAAGTCAGTGTATGATGGGAATTGAGGAGGGGTAAAAATGATAAAGGTTGCAACGACTCTTATTATTATTTTTCTTATTATGATTATGATTGGTACATTGATGGTTGCGGGTAAAAGCGATCCAGGATATGGTAAGAAAGCTAAGAATACAACCGTGACGATATCTGCTATTTATTTATTTGTTGGCATCCTTGCAGTTGCAGGAATTGCCGCTTACGTTTATTTCAGTTGAGGGCGTTTGCGAGTTGTAGACGCTCTATTTATAGTAGAAGGGAACATACTATTTAGAGGCTACAAAAATCATTTCAGCAGCAAGGTACCCAAACCGTAAGCCAAAGAAAAGCAATACAAGACTAGCGGTTATACTAATGGCGCGGAGCGTGCGGGGTTTCATGAGCGATTTCCCGAAATGGACGGTCATACATAAGTTCACATTCCATAGCCCGATGCCGATAAAGACAAGGGCTGACAAGAAGAAAGCCTGCCATTTGTCTGGCTGCTGAAGAGAAACACTAAGAACAGACCCATAGATACCAAGCCAGAACAGCAAATTCATAGGGTTAAATGCAGCAATCATAAATCCAGCAGCATAGGAAGAAAAAAGCCCGGATTGGTCCTTATCTTTTTCTTCATCAAGACTTACCTTAGATATACATCCTTGAATGCCGGAAAGTGTTAAAATGATTGCACCTAGAATTAATAGGGAAACCTGTACATAAGTCACCTGAACAAAAGCAGCCAATCCGAAGAACATTAAATACATAAGCAAGAGATCAGCGCTCATTCCACCAGCACCTACAAAGAGTGAAGACCAAAAGCCCTTATGGATCCCGCGTTTCATAATTTCAATATTTATTGGACCAAGTGGGGCAGCAATCGATAAGCCGAGAACAATGTGTGCAATCGCTATTTCAAACATGAGGATCATTCTCCTTTTCAGCCTGTCAGCTTCATTCGTATATGGAGGAGAGCTTTTCATTGGCACTCTTCGTAGACATTGTTGTAATAAAAATAGAGAGTGGTGATTTCCGCTCCAATCTGCTAAATGTGGTTAATTCAATGATTGATTCAAAAGCAACAATCTTTTAGAAAAGAGCTTTTCCATTAAAAGAAGCTACATTCTAAATACATGTCCATTCTCTAAAAATTAGAAGTCGAATTTATAAAAAGACTCTATACTTGAGTTTTTATAGGATAAGAAAGTCATACTTAGCTGGTCTGGAGCGGGAATTAACCGTTTTGTACCAAAGGAACAATGTTTAAGAAATTAAATCGGCTAATCTGCATCTTGGATTGCTTCATATTTTGAAGAAGATGTGGAAAATTGTATAATGAAGGTTACTACTACCATTGGAATTGAAGTGATGTGGATATGAACCATTTTTCGATGTTTACAAAAAGCGAAATTAAAGAACGTTTTCCCGTAAGTTTTTATCAAAGAGGACTTACTTATTATCAGAGCGGGAGAGTATCTGAGCTTACATATGATGAAAACGATCAGTCGTACCGGGCATACGTTAACGGAAGTTTAGACTACAGCGTGTTAATTGAGTTGCTAGGTGATAATTGGTTCGGCTCATGTGAATGCGCTGCATTCGAAACATATGGCACATGTAAACACCTGGCAGCTGTACTGATTGCCATTAGTGAGAATGGTCCGCCTGAAGAGAAAGAAAGCGATAAACCAGTTGCAAAGCCCGTACGTAGCTATTATGAAACCAGTCAACTGATACAAGTTCTAGGGGATTATCAACCTGACGTCAATCGCTCTAGGATGAGGTCTGATGAGCTTAAAGTAGAATTTACGCTTAAAGCAAGTTCTTACCCTTCTCTTCGAAAGTCTCGAGGGGATTCTCCGTGGACGATTGAGTTAAAAGTAGGTGTTAATCGCTTATATGTCGTAAAAGATATCCGATCCTTTCTTGATGCAATCCTTGATGAAGAATCGTATATGTTTACAAAGAAATTCAGCTATGAGCCGGAGGAACACCACTTTCACGAACTTGATGAACCTCTTCTCCAAATGCTCTTATCAATTAGAAGAAACGAAAAGGTTTATTTAGATTTACCTGACAATTGGGGGCGTTTTACAGAGAATCGAGAATTGATTCTACCACCTCTTACAGCCAACGAGTTTCTAAATGAGCTGCTTAAGCAGGAGAGAACAATTCGATTTGAATATAATCGCACACTCTACGAAGAAATTGGGGTTTATGAAGGAAAATTGCCGTTTTCGTTTAAGATTGAGGAACGAGAGACCGATTATGTTTTGGATTTAAATGGTTTCCAAGCAGCTGCTTATTTTCCAACATATGGTTGGCTGTTCCATGAAGAGAACTTATATAAGTTAAGTAAACAGCAACAAGCTCTTCTTAAAGATCTTTCGAATTTCCGTAACTCAGCTAGAAAGAGTGATCTTTCGATATCTCAACATCAAATTGAACCGTTTCTTTCTCAGGTGGTTCCAGGCTTAAAGAAGCTGGGCGATGTGACCATCTCAGAGCAGATTAATGAGAAAATCGTAAACCCTGAGCTTCAAGCGAAAGTCTACGTCAATGCACAAGGTGTACGTCTTCTCGTTACAGTTGAGTACGAGTATGGTGAAGACCTTATTAATCCGTTTAAAGATGATACTAGAATGGTTAGCGAGCAAGATGGAATCATACTTCGGGATAGTGAAAAAGAACAGAAGATCATGTCTCTTATTGAACAGGCGTCGCTTAAATTCAATGGACGTGAACTTTATGTTGAAGATGAAGCCTTAATTTTTGATTTCCTATACTGGACCATTCCAGAGCTTAACGATCTTGCAGATGTTTTTCTAACTGAATCCGCACGTGAGTGGCTATTAGATGAAGCATCTTCTCCAGTTACATCGGTTGATATGGACAATAGTGGGAACTTTCTTGATGTCAGCTTTGATATGAAAGGATTGGATCAAAACGAGATTTCCAATATCCTGAAAGCTGTAATTGAGAAAGACCGTTACTATCGTCTTCCTAATGGTGCTTTTGTTTCAATGGAAAACGATGATTTTCAACATGTTGGTCAATTGCTAGATGACCTGAATATTAAAGAAAAAGATATTGATCGAGGGGAACTGCATCTCCCGTTATATAGAGGATTACAGCTAGATGAGCGGATTAGTGGTGGAAAGCACGCTTCTAGATACAGTAAAGCATTTCGAGAGCTTGTCTCTCGCCTGAAGCATCCTGAAGATCTACAATTCGATCTACCTGATGGGTTAGAGGCAGACCTAAGAACTTATCAAATGACGGGGTTTCAATGGCTGAAAGCTCTCGCTTATTATCAGCTTGGAGGCATTCTTGCAGATGATATGGGGCTCGGAAAGACCATTCAAAGCATCGCCTATTTATTATCAGAAAAGAATGAAAATCCTGATGCAACTGCACTTGTAATAGCTCCAGCATCGCTCATATATAACTGGAAGAAGGAATTTGAGAAATTTGCACCGGAGCTTCAGATCGAAGTAAATACAGGGACTCCTATTGAGCGTAAGGAATTATTGAATCAGGGGCTACAACCAGATGTCTGGATTACTTCCTATCCAACACTCAGGCAGGATATTGCCCATTATGAAACAATTGAATTTGATTCAGTCATTCTTGATGAGGCCCAGGCAATTAAGAATCCCGCAACCAAAACATCTCAGGCTGTTCGGCAAATTCGCGCTAAGAAACGCTTTGCACTGAGCGGGACGCCGATTGAAAACTCTCTTGATGAATTGTGGGCACTCTTCCATTCAATCATGCCAGGCTTTTTCCCTGATCAATCAGCATTCAGGAACTTGCCACATGAGCGAATTTCAAGGATGGTTCGACCATTTATTCTAAGACGGGTGAAAAAAGACGTCTTGAAAGAGCTTCCTGATAAGATTGAGACGGTTCAAGTATCCGAATTAACGAAACAACAAAAGGAACTTTATGTCGGCTATCTTCACCGTATACAGCAAGAAACGAAAGAAAACCTTGCTGGAGAAGGATTTCAGAAGAACCGCATGAAGATTCTAGCTGGACTGACGCGTTTGAGACAGCTCTGCTGTCATCCTTCACTGTTCGTAGAGAATTATGAAGGTCAATCAGGTAAGCTTGAACAGTTATTAGATATCGTAACGACATCAATTGAAAATCAAAAGCGACTCTTAATTTTCTCGCAGTTTTCGAGTATGTTGAAAATTATTCACCAGAAGTTAAATGACCTAGGCTATTCCGTCTTTTATTTAGATGGTCAAACTCCTTCAAAAGAGCGAGTGGAGATGACAGAACGATTTAACGGCGGAGAGAAAGAGATTTTTCTAATTTCATTAAAGGCTGGAGGGACCGGTCTGAATTTAACTGGTGCAGATACTGTCATCCTTTATGACCTGTGGTGGAACCCAGCAGTTGAAGAACAAGCTGCCGGACGTGCACATCGCATTGGACAGAAGAAAGTTGTTCAAGTGATGAGGCTGATTACGCAAGGTACAATAGAAGAAAAAATTTACGAGCTTCAGCAAAGAAAGAAAGAATTAATTGAGAAAGTTATTCAACCTGGAGAAACCATGATATCAAGCTTATCAGAAGATGAGATCAAGGATATCTTAAGCATATAACCCAAAAGCCTTCCTTCACTGGAAGGCTTTCTCCTTTTGAAATTAGGATTGCATACTGATTGAGGAAGATACAAACAATAGAAATAGGAGGAGAGATTAAATGGATGTGTGTGAGCTCTGTGGCAGAAGTGAAGTGAATTGCACCGTCCATCATTTGACCCCAAAAGAAGAGGGAGGTACCTTCAAACCGACGGCACTCCTTTGCGTCCCGTGTCATAAGCAAGTTCATGCGCTATATACAAATCAAGAACTTGCGATCAGATTGGATACGATTAGTAAACTTAAAGAGGATGACAAAATCCGACGATATTTGAAATGGATTAAGAAGCAACCGGGGACGAAAAGTGTTAAGACAAAGAAATCAAATGAACGAAAACGGAAAAAGTAATCAGGGCATATTGGAACTATTTTCACGAAAAAAGCTTGTTCAATATAGGTCATTAGACTTAGAATTTAAATTTGGCGTTTCGACATTTTTTATAGTGGTATAAATAGATAGAGGTAAAAAAGGACTATTTTGTACTGTATTCGATTACAGAAATAATTTTAAGTAGAGGTGAGGTATATGACAGAAAAAGTATCTTCTGTGTTCTGGAGCACGTTGGTCATTAGTTTAATTATGGTGGTCTGGGGAGCAGCGTCTCCAGAGACTCTAGAATCAATAACCGCCACTGCCCAAACATTTATTTCAAATAAGTTAGGGTGGTATTATTTAATTCTTGTTACGTTATTGGTCATATTCTGTATATTTATTATTTTCACGCCTTATGGCAAAATTAAGCTTGGTAAGGCGGATGAAAAGCCAGAATTTACACGTCTTAGCTGGTTCGCAATGTTATTTAGTGCTGGAATGGGTATAGGCCTTGTATTCTGGGGAACAGCAGAACCAATGTCCCATTATGCAGGAAATGCACCAACAGCCGAAACGGGTACACCAGCTGCTATTAAAGAAGCGATGCAATATTCTTATTTCCATTGGGGTATTCACGCATGGGCTATTTATGCAATCGTTGCACTTGTACTAGCTTACTTTAAATTTAGACATGACCGTCCTGGTCTAATTAGTGCTACCCTTTATCCAATCTTTGGTGAACGTGTTAATGGTCTTTTAGGTAAGGTGATTGATACGCTAGCGGTATTTGCTACAATTATCGGGGTTGCTACAACACTCGGATTTGGGGCAGTCCAAATTAATGGTGGTCTTTCGTTTTTAACTGACATACCGAATAGTTTCAGCTCACAACTCGTAATTATTGGCGTTGTAACTGTTCTATTTATGATTTCTGCCTGGTCTGGAATCGGGAAAGGAATTAAGTACTTAAGTAATGCTAATATAGGACTAGCAGGAATTCTCTTCCTTGCTATGTTTATCCTTGGACCAACAATTTATATTCTAAATATCTTTACTGATACGCTTGGAGCTTACCTTGCGAATCTTGTTGCTATGAGCTTCCGGATCGCACCATTGAATCCAGAAAACCGTGAATGGATTAATAACTGGACGATTTTCTATTGGGCATGGTGGATTTCATGGTCTCCATTCGTTGGTATTTTCATTGCACGTGTGTCAAGAGGAAGAACCATTAGAGAATTTCTTGTAGGTGTTCTACTAGTTCCTTCAATCGTTGGTTTCCTATGGTTCTCAACATTTGGTATATCTGCAATTAATATTCAGCAACAAGGCATTGCAGACATTGCCTCTCTTGCAACTGAAGAGTCATTGTTCGGTACTTTCCAGAACTATCCACTTGGAATCGTTCTCTCGATTGTAGCGATTACGTTGATTGGAACATTCTTTATTACATCGGCTGACTCAGCTACATTTGTATTAGGTATGCAAACAACATACGGTTCATTAAATCCTGGAACGAGCGTTAAGCTTACATGGGGAATTACACAGTCGGCTATGGCTGCAGTTCTCCTTTATACTGGCGGTCTTCAAGCGTTACAGAACGTACTTATTCTCGCCGCACTGCCGTTCTCGATCATCATGATCTTAATGACTGTTTCCTTCTACAAGGCACTAAAGAAAGAAAAGTATTTAGTGGCAAAGGATCCAAAGCCTAAGAAAGAAAAACGTAAAGAAAAAAAAGCAGGAATTGATCCGGATGATCAGACAGCACCTGCTACGAAATAAAAGAAAAAAGACAATGAAGGAATTTCCTTCATTGTCTTTTTTAGTCTCTTTTCTTACAGATTGTTGTTGTTTAGTGAGTGATTGTAAAGAGAGGTAATCAATACTTTAAAGCGACAATCTCTACGAAAACAGACTATTATAAAGTCATTAGTTTTCGTTTGAAGGTGACAAGTTTGTAACGAAAAATAATTTTAATTAACAGACATTAGGAAATAAGGTTTAGAATGGTTGAAATATGTGAATTGTTAACTATTCGTACTGATGAAAGCTGGTGATTTATATGCTTACGGAAATGTTTCGAGAAGCCAAACATACCGTTGTTCTTACTGGCGCGGGAATGAGTACAGAAAGTGGATTACCTGATTTTCGATCTGCAATCGATGGTATGTGGAATGATGTCGATCCACTTCAGTTTGCAAGCAGAGATGCCATGCAATTCGAACGAGATTTATTTGTTCGATTCTATAAACAACGCATACAGAAGTTGAAGGAAGCGCGCCCGCACCGTGGATATTATCAATTAGCGGAGTGGGAGAGAACTGGTGAAATTGGTTGCATACTCACACAAAATGTCGATGGATTTCATCAACTTGCAGGAAGCCGTAATGTAGCTGAGATGCATGGAACATTATGTGATGTATACTGTGATGATTGTGGTGAAAAAGCATCAAATGAAAGCTATTTAGACGATGAAATTAGCTGTGCTTGTGGAGGATTCAAAAGGCCAGGGGTTGTTTTATTTGGTGAGCCGCTACCGTTAAGTGCCATACATCAAGCGAAAATGGAAACAAAAAAAGCTGATCTTTTTATCGTTCTAGGATCGTCGTTACAAGTTTCTCCTGCCAATGTTTTTCCTATGGAAGCAAAAAGGAATGGTGCAAAACTTGTGATCGTTAACCAAGAGGCAACAGAGTATGATTCATATGCAGATTTGGTTATTAAGGATAGAATCGGCAAAGTCCTTGATGACCTTGTTAAATCTAATACGCACTAATAAAGAGTGGCACGAGACACCTGTCACTTATAAGATATATTATAAATACCGATCTCTGATCGGTATTTTGTTTTGTGAGAATTTGCTCTATTTTTCTAACATAGTTAATAGTAAGATGACGTTAAAGCGAATAGGGAGGGAATGATATGATCTTATTGAAACCAATGAGCGATTTTGCCTTTGCTCAGTTTATGGATTCCTCAATTGATAGCTATGCAGAGGAAAAAGTTAAAGCGGGAAATTGGAAAGAAGATGAAGCGTTTGAAAAGTCCAAGCAAGAATTTGATAAACTACTACCAGATGGACACCATACAGCGGATCATCTGCTTTATTCAATAGTAGCAGCAGCAGAGGATATCAAAGTCGGAAGTCTTTGGGTTCATTGTAAGGTAGAGACGAAGGAAGCCTTCATTTATGAGTTTGCTGTTGATGAAAATCAACAAGGGAAAGGTTATGGAACGAGAGCAATACAAGAACTTGAACAGATCCTTCATGAACAAGGAATTGAAGGACTCTCGCTGCATGTGTTTGGCCATAATAAGAAAGCGATTAGGCTTTATGAACGACTGGGGTTTGAAACAACTAACATGAATATGAAGAAAACATTAAATACTATTCGTTAGTCAATCGAGGTAAAGGGGGAGAATTCTTTGAACAAGCTTAAAAAGATGACGGTTTTTTGTGGCTCTAGTGAAGCAGTTGACGCGGAATACTTTAAAGCTGTTGAACAACTTGGTCGTGTCCTCGCGGAAAAAGACATTGAAGTGATATATGGCGGAGGAAATGTCGGTCTAATGGGTGGACTCGCAAGATCAGTACTACATCACGGTGGAAAAGTAACCGGTATTATTCCCCGAAAGATATACGAAAACGTGGCACATATTGAGTTATCAGAGCTAATAATAGTTGATACAATGCATGAGCGTAAAGCGAAAATGTATGAATCTGGAGATGCATTTATTGCTCTTCCAGGTGGAATTGGTACACTTGAAGAGCTGACTGAAATTTTCACATGGTATCAGCTTGAGTACCACAATAAGCCGATTGGCCTTCTAAACACGAAGAACTATTATGCTCCTTTCTACTCGATGCTTGAACATATGGTTAGTGAATCCTTTCTCCATAAGCGCTATTTGGAACCTTTACTAAAAGAGGACAACCCGAATACACTTGTTAATCGAATACAAACACATACTGTTCCATTAATGAATAAATGGAATCAAAATGATCTAGGAGATCGCATCTAAGTACCGGAATGAACCGGTACTTTTTTATATAATTTTTTTCGTAAACATAGTTGTTATAACAGTAGTGGTTGATTTCCACTCCAAGAGTCGAGTCCTTCCGCTCCAATCAGCTAAGTATGGTTCTTTATACCAAACTTCTTTCAAAAGCAACAATTTTTTAGAAAATAACCTTAAAAAAAAGAAGATTTTAAAAGAGAACCTAATTTGAAATCTAAATATTCTGAAATAAAAAGGGTTTTAGTGTGTGGAAATGGAACTATACATACGCTAACCCAAATTGAATAACAGATGGAGGGGTATAGATGTATGTAACAATTGGTTCTTTATTTCTACAAACAGTCAAAAAGTATGGTAAGGAGGAAGCGTTAGTTGACTCGGAACGAAACATAAGGTGGACATATGAGCAATGGAATCATGAAGTGAATCGATTAGCTAACGCTTTATTAGATGCAGGTGTTAAAAAAGGAGATCGGGTTTCAACGTTTCTTTTTAATACAGTTGAATTAGGGACTTTATTTTTCTCTTGTGCAAAGATTGGTGCCGTCTTAAATCCAATTAATTTTAGACTGAAATCAAATGAAATCGCTTACATAATTGAAGATGCAAAGCCGTCCATTTTTGTTTTCGAGAAAATGTTAGAACCTGTTGTAGCTGCAATCCAAGAGAATTATCCACAAGTATCGTTCTGGTCAATTGATGAAGGTGCACCGGTTTATGCTGAAAGCTATCCTCAGCATCTTCGTTTATCCAGCGATCGTGAACCCGTAGTAGATGTGGATGAAAATGATTTGTATGCGATTATGTACACAAGTGGTACGACGGGCAGACCAAAAGGTGTGATGCATAGGCATAGAAGCATGGTTGAACAAAGTTTAATGTGTGGTGCATCCCTTCATCTAAAGCAAGCAGATAGAGGACTGGTTGTTGCTCCAATGTTTCACTGTGCAGAGCTTCATTGTAGCTTTCTACCAAGGGTTCATTTTGGTGCAACGAATGTCATTCTTCATCATTTCGAGCCGAAAAAGGTTCTTGAAACGATTCAGAATGAGAAGATTTCATTGTTATTCGCTGCACCAACAATGTGGAATATGATCCTTCAGGAAGACTACTCACGATATGATCGAAGCAGCCTACGCGTTGGATTATATGGCGCAGCACCGATGGCACCTTCTCTTGTTATCGCCGTGAAAGACCAATTAGGAATTAACTTAATTCAAGCGTATGGCATGACGGAGATGGGCCCTGCAGTCACCTTTCTGGATGAGCATGAACAGCTAACGAAGGTAGGCTCGGCAGGTCGGGCGGCTATTAATCATGAAGTGAGAGTTGTGCGACCTAATGAACACGGCCCGTCTGAACCTGAAGATGTACTTCCTAGTGGAGAAGTTGGAGAAATTATTGTGAAAGGTCCTTCTATGATGATGGGGTATTACAATAGACCTGATGCATCAGAGACCGCGATGCATAAAGGCTGGTATCACTCTGGAGATTTAGGTTATTTAGACGAAGAGAATTATTTATTCGTATCCGATCGAGTGGACGATATGATTATTTCAGGTGGGGAAAACGTCTATCCAAGAGAAGTGGAAGACGCGATTCACGCGCACGCTGCTGTACTAGATGTTGCTGTTCTTGGTCAGCCTGATGAGAAATGGGGAGAGGTGGTTACAGCTGTTATTGTAAAAAAATCACCAATCACTGCTGAAGAGCTTGATCGTTATTGTAAAGAAAGTCCAAATCTTGCTGATTACAAACGTCCTCGAAAGTATCTCTTTGTAGATGAGCTACCGAGAAATGCAAGCGGAAAAATACAAAAGTTTCGCCTTCGAGAACAGTTTAAGGTAGAATCTAATACGTAAACTACACTCTTCTATTGTAAGTTGGACAGCTATTGTCAAATACCTGTATAATGGATAAATTGCAAGGTGAAAAGCGGGCTAAAGCTCGCTTTTTTCTATGTCATGAATTCATGAATTTTATTCTGACGTACATACTAAAATGGAATAGGAGGAAGAGCTGATGATTAAGTTGTTTACTGATAGCGACCTAGATGGAACTGCGTGTGCTCTTATTGCGGAAATTGCTTTTGAAGGTGATGCTAACATCACACATTGTACATATCGAAATTTAGATGACAGGGTAGAGGCTTTTCTTGAGCAGAATACGAATGATCCTGTCTTCATTACTGATTTATCTGTAAATAGTGACGTGGAGCACCAGCTCGAATCACGCTATCAAACAGGAACTCACGTTCAAATGATTGACCATCATGTAACAGCAATGCATTTCAATGATTATGAATGGGGTTTTGTCGATCCAGGTAAAGAGCAAAAAACATGTGCTGCTACATTGTTTTATCAATTTCTACTCGACAAAGAAAAAATTGAGCGCATGGAAGGTCTTGAACAATTCCTAGAGCTTGTTCGTTTGTACGATACTTGGGATTGGGAAGAGGAAAATGAAGTTGATGCGAAACGTCTGAACGACTTATTCTCAATTATGGGAAGAGAAACATTCAAGTCAGAAATGCTTCGTAGGCTGACTCGTGAACCAGATTCCTTTGCTTTTCATGAATCTGAGGAAATGATTCTGGATCTTGAAGAACGAAAAATTGAACGCTATATACATCAAAAGAATCGCCAGCTTGTTCAAACGTTTATAGATGAGTATTGTGTTGGTCTTGTCCATGCTGAATCCTATCATTCGGAATTAGGGAATGAGTTAAATAAACGCAATCCTCATCTTGACTTCATTACGATCATAAACGACGGTAGTAGGAGGGTAGGGTTTAGGACTATCCATGACGAAGCTGATGTATCAGAGTTTGCATCCCGTTTCGGTGGTGGTGGACATCCAAAAGCCGCGGGTTGTGAGCTCAATGAAGAGACTTTTCCGGTATTTGTGGAAGCCACGTTTGCTCTTAAACCGATCAAAACGGATGCAGATCGTAATCGACTGAATCAGCGTAACTCTCAGAGTGGCTCTTTCTATGAAAACCATGAGGGAAAGATTATCTATATTCGACCAGGTATGGAAAACGAATGGGAAGTGATGTGTCGAGGAGAGATTGAAGACATTGTGTTCCATCGTTATGAAGATGCTGAACGTCATGTGAAGAGAAACCATCAGGCTTGGTTACGATCTGACCGAGCCGTAATCGATGATTTTGTAAGTGTGCTCCCTCTTACAAAAGGTCAGGTAATTGAACGGTACCACACGATGATTAAAGCGATGCTTCACCAAAAAGAAGATGCCCTCAGCTGAGAGCATCTTTTTTTGTTAGCAATGACCGTTTCTTAATTCCATAACATGGGTAAAGAATAAAGCATGCCCATGGTCGCAACCATTGCGTTGTAAGCTTGTAATTTGGGTGTGAAAGGAGAAAACAGTGAAGCGAATGATTGGTAACAATCGTTACTCGCAAGTCCTTTACCAGACACAGAAAGCCAGGGCACGATGCATGAATTTGGAGAAAGAGCCGTACATCAGGACCATCGCGACACTAACTGGGTTCTCAGAAGAAGAAATATTAGAATCTCTCGAATTTGGTGATGTCGATTACATCATGAAGCTGCGATTGCACTATAGTTAGAAACAACGTTTTGTGTTGTTGGGCTATAAGGGGCATGCCTCTCTTTGGATAATTACTGAAGAGTGCAGCTAGTCATCTTTTAACCGACTATTTCGAAATGAAATAGTCGATTCTTTTTGTTCGTTTTAATGAATATAACATTCCATAAAATGAAAAACCTTGCTTGAGTCTGTCCAAGTTTGGAAGGTTGTCAAAAAATACTAATTCTTCAGTAGGATGTTAAAGAAAGCTAATCAGATCACAGATCTGATTAGCTTTCTTTGATTATACATTCTATATTTTAGGACCGAACCCTATTTTGTTGCCTATGCTTCGAAAGTGCAGCTTTAATCTGGAAATATGTGATTTCCTCAGGAAGTGCTTCTTTCAAAGGCTTTAATTTCTCATACCCGATCGATTCTGCTTGATCAAGAATGGCTTGCTCTATTTCTTGAGACATGAATGCCTGCACATCAGTGATCAAACCTTCTTCAATAGCTTTCAGAAGGTGCCCCTCAACTGTAGATGGACTCAAGCCTCTTGTAGCAGCAATGATCGATAGATCCTTTCCCTCTTCAAATAGTTTGAAAGAAGCTTTGTGACTTGCTTCGTCAGAGGACTCCGGCTTCGCGTTTGCAGCTGAGAGTAGTTCAAGAAAAGCTTCCCCATATTTTTCATATTTCATATCGCCAACACCCTTAATCTCGAGCATTTCTTCTCGCGAAGAAGGTGTTTTAGCACTCATTTCTCGAAGCGTGCTATCTGCAAAAACAACATATGGAGGGACATTATCTTTGTCCGCAATTTGCTTTCGAAGCGTACGAAGTTGAGTGAACAGTTGATCATTCTCTTCAATTGCAACAGGTTTTCTTGCAATCTTTTTATAGATTGTCTCCTGTCCCTTTAGAACAGGAAGGGTCTTTTCTTGTAATACAAGAGTAGGATACTTACTTTCTGTAAGAAGAATGTACTGTTCAGCTGTAAGGAAATCAATCATATCCACGATATCTTGCTGTGTGAGGTGTTTTAATAGACCGAATGTTGAAACCTGATCTAGGCTCAGCTCATTAATCCGTTTTGATTTAGATCCTTTTAGAATTTGGGCAATAATGGTTTTACCGAATCGTTCGTTCACACGTTTAATCGTTGAGAAGATCATCTGTGCTTCTCGTGTGATCTCAACGGCTTCTCGCTCGTCAATGCAATTGCTGCATTTCCCACATTTGTATCCAGGACGATCATCACCAAAGTAATGAAGAATAGTCCCCTGCAGGCACTTCTCTGTATGACAGTAGTCAACCATAGCTTTTAATTTAGTAAGCTCAGCTGATTTCCTAGATGGGTCGTGCTGATTTTGATCAATAAGAAATTTCTGAACATGTATATCACCAGGAGAGAAGAGGAGGAAACAATCACTTTGTTCTCCGTCTCGTCCAGCTCGCCCAGCTTCCTGATAATAGGATTCCATGTTTTTCGGAAGGTTATGGTGAATGACAAATCGTACATTTGATTTATCAATACCCATGCCGAAAGCGTTTGTAGCGACCATCACTGAGATGTTATCGAATAGAAATTCTTCCTGAGCACGTTTACGCTGTAATTCTGTCATGCCTGCATGATATTTACCTACGTTGATACCTTGTTTCTGTAATGAAGAATAAAGCTGATCCGCTTCTTTTCTTGTCGCTGTGTAAATAATTCCTGACTCAGAAGGGTTCTGGCTAATATATTTATCGATAAAAGATTTTTTCTTTTCTCCTTTTACGACAGAGAAATGAAGATTCTCACGAGCGAATCCTGAAATAAATGTTTGTTCTGTAGAGATATTTAGAATGCGTTGGATATCGCCTATTACTTCAGGGGTTGCCGTTGCTGTTAAAGCAATAACTGGCGGTTGCTCACGAAAATGGTTTAGCATACTACTAATTTTCATATAGCTTGGTCGAAAGTCATGTCCCCATTGTGAAATACAGTGTGCTTCATCCACTGCAATTAAAGAGATGGGTGTACGCTCTAGTAATCGTTGGAAAGTTGGAGCCTCTAGTCTTTCGGGAGCAATATAGAGCAGCTTGACTTCACCATTCTCAGCTTCTTGCATCTGTTCTCTAATTTCAGTTTCGGTAAGTGAACTATTAATATAAGCTGCATCTATCCCGTAGCTTCGAAGCGCATCTACCTGGTCTTTCATTAAGGAAATAAGAGGCGAAATGACAATCGTTAGTCCATCCGATAGTAGAGCTGGGATCTGATAACAGATTGACTTACCTCCACCGGTTGGCATTATCCCAAGTGTATTATGGTTGGTAAGGATGCTAGTAATAATGTCTTCCTGACCGCCTCTAAAGTGATCATATCCGAAATAATGTTTAAGTTGATCTCTTGCTACTTGAAGCATCGTATCTTCCTTTCTATCTCGCAAGAAATTCGTTTTGCTTTTCTCATCTTACCGTATTGATTGATGTGTGTATAGAGAACGTATCTGAAGTTTATTAAACTGTTTGGACTACCCACTTAAGCTGGATAATTGGAATTACTAATGGACAAACTATGGAAATATGGGGAGAAAAGGTTTTTAATTTCATATAAAGGGGAATTAGACGATGGGTGATTGGATTGAAATTGTCCTAAGGTCACTGTTAATCCTAGCAGGTTTATTTATCGTTACAAAACTTCTAGGTAAAAAGCAGCTGTCCAAGCTTTCCTACTTTGAATATATTGTGGGCATTATTATAGGAGATATTGCGGGGAGCTTATCGATGGATGCGGATGCTAATTTAGTAAATGGTGTAACAAGCATCTTAATCTGGACGCTCATTTCGATCCTCCTTAGTTATGTTTCGCTTAAGAACAAGAAAATAAGAGATATCGTAGAGGGCAAAGCAAGAGTATTTATAAAGGATGGCAAAATTCTTGAAGGGAATCTGAAGAAAGAACGCTTTACTTCGGATGAACTGCTTGAAATGCTGCGCAAGAAAAGTGTTTTCTCAGTTCGGGAAGTAGAATTTGCACTTCTTGAAGCAGATGGTGAGTTAAGCGTATTGCTTAAGCGGGATTACAGAGCTGTAAAGCCTTCTGAATTATGGCTTCAGCTACCAGAAGATAAAGAACCAAGAACTGTCATAATGGATGGTCAAATTATCAAAGAAATGGTAGAGAAAGTGGATAGAAGCACAGAGTGGCTTCAAAATATACTTGCAGATAAACATGTGAAAGTAGAAGATGTCTATCTTGCGCAACTTCACTCGGATGGTAAGCTTTCTTTGGATTATTATAATGACGGCATTGTGCAGGATGAGTAGAATGATGGAGGAAAGTTATGGAGAAAGTTTCGTCTCATACAAAAGAAGAACTGATCATACATTTGCTAGAAAAAGGGATTTATAAAGTTCAACATAAACAGCTATATGAATGCTCAAGGACGGAGTTGTTCTATTATTATTTGTCTATTACAAGAGACTCCCTTCAAGTTCTTTCTACAAAAATTAGTTCTAACAGCTTCAATTCCTGAAGCTGTTATTTTTATTAGAAGAATGGACTTATATTAAGAACTGATGCGAATAGTTTAACGAACAGTTAAAACAGCATATACAAGGAGTTTTTGTCTAGTTTTGGCGAAAGCCTTCACAAAGCATAGGAAAATTTGGATAATAGTTTTGTACTTATGAGAAGGAGGGGTGGCGAACCGTGTTATATGTTAAAGAAGATACGAAAGAAGAGTTGCTTCACTGGATTAAACGTAAGCAAGAAGAAATGATCGAAATCGGAACAGAGAAAGGCATTTCTCACGAAGAAACATTGCAGTGTAGTCAGGAGTTAGATCATCTCCTAACTTCTTATCAACGACTGGCCTCCGTCAACCAACTTAGAAGTTAGTCTCTGAATAGAATGAAAGATAGCTTCCTTTACAACTGGAGGATAATCATTCTGGAATTCATTAATACAATCACGAATTTGTTGAATAAGTAATAATTCCTCACGAACGGCATCACTCATTTCAACAGCCTCCTCAATCTTTAGTCTATACACCAATCATGACAAATCATACACATATTAGTCAATCCTTTTTGTGAAAATTCGTTCAATTGATACGATAATATTCTATATTTTCTGTCAAATAAGGACTTTTAGACTACCGCCTGAAGATAAAATACATAGCGTTCCTTAATTTTCTTTAAAAACTTGCATTCAATGTTTGAACATATGGAATAAAAATTATATACTAGAAAGGACGGGTTTTGGTGCCCAAAGGAATTTGGGTCCAAACCTCTGTTTATTTCTATACCATTCATTTAACGTAAATGATGATTTGATTGATAAAGGAGGTCTAGCAATGAAGGAAGGAATCCATCCAAAATACCAGCAAGTTGTATTTTTAGACGTTAGTACTGGTTTTAAGTTTCTAACTGGTTCTACTATGGGATCTAACGAAACAATTGAGTGGGAAGACGGTAGCGAATATCCACTAATTAAAGTTGATATCAGTTCTGAATCACACCCATTCTACACTGGTCAGCAACGCTTTAACGATGCTGGTGGTCGTGTTGAAAAGTTCAAAAAGAAATACAACCGCTAGTAGAAGTAGAAAACACTCCGTTTTACGGAGTGTTTTTTTATTTCTATACTTTTCAGCTGTTTGATTATAAAAGAGTGTTGTTTATAATGAGGTACAAAAATAGACTAATTAAATTGCTTTCTTAGCTTTGATAGCGCGCTTTTTCTCCATGATTTCACTGCCTCAACGCTGACTCCTTCTGTCAACGCGATTTCTTTCAATGATTTTTCCTGTCCTATTGCTTGTTGCAGCCATTTCCATTGTTTTTCGGTTAATCCCTTTTTGTATTTATCTAAATCATACTCGTGGTGAGGTTCGGAATAAAATTCTGCATGGTCATCGAAGACGCATTGATTTTGAAGTTTTTTATAGATTCGAATCTCTCTTCTACAAGCATCCAATAGTTTGCCTCGTACTTTTACATAAGCAAAAGCTGAGAAGCTTCCTTTTGTTTCATCGAAGTTCTTTGAAGATTCCCATAAGGCGATAAGAGCATCTTGTTCATACTTTGGGTACTCGTGTGTTAAATTTAGCTTTTTTATTTGGTTTTTAATTAGAGGGGTAAAGCGAATGGCCAAGTCTTCAAATTCTGTATCTTTCAACTCTATTCTCCAGAGAGGGTGCACCCATCAAGTATTCCGCCGGTAACTAGAAGATAAGTGATGGGGGCACAAGTGTCACTTAAGGAAACAGGTAATAAGCGGGGGTTAGTTAGAGGTAAACAGGACATCACTAATGGAAGGATTGGCTATATCACTTCGTAAGTATTGGGGTAACTACTATTTAGAGAGTTTTAGAACAAGGCTCTCTTCTAAAGCTTGTTGTTTTTAGGAGGGCTTTGAGTAAAGATTAACCACTACTCCTATAGCATCGATATCCCCGAAAAAAATAAAACAAAAAACGATCTGATGTCAGATCGTTAGGGGGGAGAAGAGTTAGGCTTTTCGATAGCAAAGCTGGGCATTAATTCCTTTTAATTGAAGTTCGCGAACAATGGCTCTTAATTCTTCTTTTGTCAGGAGCGGCTCCTTCACAATCTTCCACCTCCAAAAATTTGTCATACTATTCAAGGTCTAATGCATCAACAAGGTCAGTTGTATATGAATCGAGTTCAGAAACTCCTTCAAACTGGTGAAGCATCCCTTTAAAGATGAAACGGCGCGGTCTTTCGTTCTCAAGTTCTTTCATAAGAAATCGAACGGTTTCGATTAACTCATTTTTTCTGCTATCCTTAATCGTTAATTGATTAATCGCTGTTTCCATTTCACTTAATAGGATTATTGGGGACTTTTGTTCGCATGCTCCTGACTGAGTTTCTTGATAGATGGAATAGGCTTGATCGAGAGGAAGGAAGGGTTTAGTGTGGTTCCTTAACATTCCTTCTACTACGTCATGCATTCTACTCATAATAAAGGTTGGTAGCTCTTCTACATTTAATTCGATGTCTTGTAAAACGATTAACTTCATGTAAGAAGAGAACATCCCATCGAGTAGGAGGACACAGTCAGGGAGAATGGGGGTAATTCTTTCTCCATATAAGTCTTTAAGACCGCTTGCTAACGTTTGAAGAGAGTCAATTCTAATCTTCATAATTAACTCATCAATTTCTTTGTTCATCGCAATAGCTTGTTCCCTGAATTGCATAATAATAAACTCTTTATGATGTAAAATCTCTTGTGCTTGTGCTTGGAGAAGCTTCTGTAGACGTACTTCTGGTGTATAAGAATCTAGTTTTGCTTCAGATATCTTTTGTTGTAGTTTTTCGTAATAATAAGAAAAAATGGAGTAGAGTACATCATCTTTTGATTGGAAGTGCAGGTAAACGGCTCCTTTAGATATTCCACTTTCATTGGCAATTTCCTGTATAGAAGTTGAGTGGAATCCTTTTTTTGCGAATAGCTGCATAGCCGTTTCAAGAATCAATTTCTTTTTTTCATTCATGTCACACCTCTGTTCAACAACTTAAAATATTGTCAGGCTACTTGTGACCAATTGGTCATTAATAGTATATCATTGTTGCTGCAGTATTACTAATTCATTCATTTTCTATAAAAATATAAATTCAATCGGTAGAAGTTATCTCTTGAAATAGTTCCTTTTATTCCGTATAGTAATCCTATAATGACCGGTCAGTCATAATTGTTAGTTGAGAAGGAGTGAACGTAGTTTTGAAGAAACTGATTCAGTTTTCATTGAATAATAAATTCGCAGTCTGGTTGTTAACAATTATTGTTACAGTTGCGGGTTTGTATTCAGGATTCAATATGAAAATGGAGACGATCCCGAATATTAATACGCCTTTAGTCTCTGTTACGACAGTTTATCCAGGTGCAACGCCAGAGGAAGTATCAGATAAGGTGTCAGAACCTATTGAGAATAAGGTAGAAAGTCTTTCGGGAGTAAAGGTTGTTAGTTCTTCCTCATTTGAAAATGCATCGAACATTCAAATAGAATACAACTTTAGCAAGAACATGGATGAAGCAGAAGATGAGGTGAGGGAAACCCTTCAAAGTCTTCAGCTACCTGATGAAGTACAGGATCCAGACGTATCCCGTCTGAGCTTTAATGCGTTTCCTGTTATGTCTTTAAGCGTTTCTGAAAAGGATAGTTCATTAACAGAATTAACACAAAGAGTAGAAGAAGATGTTCTTCCTGCCATTGAAGCAGTCGAGGGAGTTTCTTCCGTCTCTATCGCGGGTCAAGAGATTGAGAAAGTTTCTATTTCTTTCAAAGACGAACAGTTGGAAGAGTCAGGTCTTGACGAGGAAACGGTTAAGAACATTATCAAGGGGTCCGTTGTAACGATGCCACTTGGCCTTTACGAATTTCAGGATAATAAGAAAGCAGTCGTAGTGGATGGTAATGTTTCTACACTTGACGATCTTAAGAATTTAGAAATTCCAGTTATTCCATCACAAGAAAGTAAGAGTGGAAATCAAGTGCCGGGAGCTGGCACCAATGAAGGGTCTTCTGGCAGTGGTATGAAGCAAGATCCAGAAAGTACTAAAACAGCTTCAACCCCTGCCGTTTCTACAGTTAAGCTAAAGGAACTGGCGAATATAGAATTAGTAGGTGAAGCAGAATCGATTTCACGTACAAACGGTAAAGAATCTATTGGAATCCAGGTTACGAAAACGGCTGATGCCAATACGGTTGACGTTGTAAACGGTGTGAAGGATAAAATTGCTTCACTTGAAGATCGAAACAACGATGTAAACATTGTGACCATATTTGATCAGGGTGAACCAATCGAAGAGTCGGTAAGTACCATGCTGAATAAAGCTATCATTGGTGCGATATTCGCAGTTCTTATTATTTTGCTATTCTTACGTAACATTCGTTCGACCATTATCTCAGTCATTTCAATACCATTAAGTCTATTAATAGCCCTTCTAGTATTGAATCAGCTTGACATCACGTTAAATATTATGACACTAGGGGCTATGACAGTAGCGATTGGCCGAGTAGTGGATGATTCCATTGTGGTAATCGAGAACATCTATAGAAGAATGGCGATTAAAGGTGAAGAACTGAAAGGAAAAGAACTAATTACTGCAGCAACTAAGGAAATGTTCATTCCTATAATGTCTTCAACAATTGTTACAATTGCAGTGTTTCTGCCGCTTGGGTTAGTTCAGGGGCCGGTAGGAGAACTTTTCTTACCTTTCGCACTTACCATTGTGTTCGCACTGCTTGCTTCGCTACTTGTAGCCATTACGATTGTTCCTGCTTTGGCACACTCCCTGTTTAAGAAGGGACTAGTGAAAAGAGGATCAGAAAATGAACAGAAGGAAGAGGGCAATAGCCGTCTAGCAAATGTCTATAAAAACATATTGAATTGGACGCTAAATCATAAGCTCATTACATTCGGAGCAAGTATCCTATTATTAGTTGGGAGCCTTTTTCTTGCGCCAATTGTAGGAGTAAGCTTCCTGCCATCTGATCAGCAGAAAATGATTGTTGCGACATATAATCCTGAGCCAGGACAAACAACGGAAGAGATTAACGATCTCGCTCTAGAGGCGGAAGATTACTTCCTTAATAAGAAAGATGTTACTACAATTCAATACTCGGTTGGAGGAGAAAATCCTATGAATCCGGGCGCTAGTAATCAGGTTCTTTTCTTTGTTAGTTATGATGAAGATTCTGAGGAATTTGAAGAAGAACGAAAAGAAGTACTTGAGGATTTGAAAGCGATGAATAAGACAGGGGAATGGGGCTATCAGGATGTTTCAGCTTCTGGCGGTAGCAACCAGATCACCCTTGTAGTGAATGGAGAAACAATGAGCGATCTTGGTCCAGTTGTTGATGAGGTCACAGCAGTTCTTGAGAAAGAAGAAGATCTCACTAATATCAGCTCAAGCATTTCTGAATCCTATGATCAGTTCACAGTTGTAGCTGACCAAGACAAGCTAAGCAAACTCGGCTTAACGGCAGGTCAAATTGGAATGGAGCTTCGCAACACAGGTGAGGCACCAGTTCTGACAACTGTCGAGAAAGAAGGAGAGGAAATCAACGTAGTCCTTGAAGTGGATAAGAAGACTTTTGAAGATAAAGCTGATCTTGAAGATACGTCACTCTCATCACCTCTTGGGTTAGATGTGTCACTAAGTGATGTGACGACAATTGAAGAAGGGAAATCAGCGAATACAATCACGCGTCGGGCCGGTAAGGTATATGCCAATGTAACGGCTGAAGTGCTTGATGATAACGTAGGTAAAGTATCAGCAGATGTTCAAGAAGCGATTAATAAAATGGATTTACCAGATTCATCTGAAGTTACGCTTGGTGGAGTCACTCAAGATATTAATGAGTCATTTACACAGCTTGGACTTGCGATGGCTGCTGCTATTGCCATTGTTTATTTAGTACTTGTTATTACATTTGGAGGCGGCCTTGCTCCTCTTGCGATCCTGTTCTCTCTTCCATTTACCATTATCGGTGGTCTTGTTGGATTATTAGTAGCAGGAGAAACAATCAGCATATCTTCTCTCATTGGAATGCTCATGTTGATTGGTATTGTTGTTACTAATGCCATAGTATTAATCGACAGAGTTATTCATAAGGAAAAAGAAGGGCTATCAACGAGAGAAGCGCTGCTTGAAGCTGGTGGAACTCGTCTTCGTCCGATACTCATGACAGCTCTGGCAACGATTGGTGCATTAGCACCACTTGCGTTTGGATTGGAAGGTGGAGCTCTAATCTCAAAAGGTCTTGGTGTAACGGTTATTGGAGGGTTAACAAGTTCGACCCTACTTACGTTAATCATCGTTCCTCTTGTGTATGAATTCTTCATGAAGTTTAGAAGGAAATAAAGAAGCAAATAGAGAATAAAAAGCGAGGTCTCATCTTTTGAGATCTCGCTTTTGTTAGAATTTATATTGAGAAATATGCAATATTGACAATACTTTCAATCTGTAAGTGTACAAATTGTTGGTTTCGGGAAACAATAAATTATCAATCATAAATAGGAGACGTGACAATGGATAAAGTAGAGAGTATGTATGTTGATTATTTTCATGAACGTCTAGGAGAAATCGGCGAGAAATGGACAAAACGATTACAACTCCTTGTAGATGAGAAGGAAGCGACAGATACCGCTGTTCTTCAAGTTCCTGAATTAAAAAAAGAAATCCAAGCCTTCTGCTCAGATTTCGTGAAGCAAATGATATTTCTTGAATCAAATAGTCGTGATGTGCAGGAATGGGCAGGGAGAATTGTTGAGATTTTTGTCTATCATACGTTTTCCCTTCAACAATCAGTTGCAAGTTTAACGTATTTAAGACAAATTCTCTGGGATGTGATGGTAGAATTTAGCGCACAAGAAGATCAGCTTATTGAAGCGAGTCGACTTGCTGAGTGGGGAAGCTATATGAATAAATCTTTCGACCTTCTTCTTCATAAGGTTACAGTGTATACGAATCAGTTAAATGAAGAACAGTTATCAGCTCAAAAGAACAAAATATCTGAATTAAGTGTTCCTATTATTCCTGTTTCCAAAGAAATCGGAGTTCTGCCATTAATCGGGACAGTTGATACTCATAGAGCAAAGCTAATTCAGAGTAAGGGAATCGAGCAAAGCTCTGCACTGCAGCTATCTTATCTTGTTATTGATTTATCTGGTGTGCCGGTAATGGATACAATGGTGGCCAATGAAATATTTCAATTGATTAAAATGCTCGAACTCTCAGGAATTGAATCCATTCTAACGGGAATTCGTCCTGAAATAGCACAGACTGCTGTTAATTTAGGTATCGACTTTACGGATGTTCAGACCTACGCTCACCTTCACCAAGCCCTTAAAGCCATTCTATAGAATAACTTTAAGGTGTTTGTGAAGCAATTGATAATCGCCATGCTTTAGTAGAAAGAGAGCTAAAATGTAGTTACTATGTCGTTTAAGACTACTTATTCGATAAAGAAATTGTTTAGCGAGTTTGCGATACGGGAGTTTCTTTGATTTAAACACGTGATCCACAAGTGACTGAGTTTCCGCTAATTTCAATGCAACATCTCTACACCAGGCTCTTGTAGAGTTGTCTGTAGGCATATTTGCTGGGAGATGCTGTATCGAAATTCGGAAAATGTTTAGCTGTTCCTGATAACGAATAATTTCTTTTTGAATCGGAATATTCACCTTCATCATAGTTCGAATACCTGGCTACTTTCTATCAGATTTTAATATATAAACGCTGTAATGTGTTGATTATACGGCTAACGAATAGGATGGTCAATGGGTACAAAATGGTAAGTTCAAGGAATAAGAGTAGGAAGAAAGTAGTGTTCTTGGTGAAGAACGATATGAGGATTACTTGGCATTATCGATACCAAAAGCCTGAACGAATTCGTTCAGGCTTTTGGTATCGTGACATTTAAGAGATCTCTTACGCCCAACTTATAATTCCGGTTAGGTCCGAATAAATTGAATCAGGTTCGAGAGCCAATTTCTCAACAGGCTTTTCATTTCGATTAATCCATGCAGTCTGAAATCCGAAGTTCTTAGCTCCTGATATGTCCCAACCGTTCGAAGACATGAACAGAATATTATCTCGATCAAGTTCAAGTGAGTCGAGAGCGTGAGTGTAGGATGCTGGTGTCGGTTTATATTGATTAATATCATCTGCACTAATAATGTGATCAATATAATCGGCAAGTGGTGACTGTTTCACTAGTGGATCTAGCATGTCATGTGACCCATTAGAAAAAATAGCTAGCGTCATTCCTTTTTCTTTTAATTCTTTAAGTACCTGTGGCACCTCTTCATAAATCGTTAGTTCTTTGTAAGCATTCAATAGCATTTCTTCATTTTTGTGACTTAACTCTGCGCCAGCATTAGCTACAGCATAGCGAAGCGCATCGCGAGTCACAGTTGAGAAGGGACGATATTTACCCATCATTTGTCTAAGGTAGCTATATTCTAACTGTTTTTGGCGCCATGTTTGACTAATCTGGTCGCCTTTACTTGGGAATAATTCCTCGCATTTTTTTGTAACTGAGAATACATCAAATAAAGTTCCATATGCATCGAATACAAATGCCTTTACATTATTCATCTGAACCCTCCTAATATAATGTGAACTGAACTAAGTGTTCCACAAAAAAGGGGCATGATAAACTTTTTTGCTCAAAATGGGCAGATTGGAGGTGGCACTTTCACTGGTGAATATAGGAAAATGATGCTAGAATAAATGTTAATATTGGCATAGAACTCGAGGGGGATAACATGAGAACAGAATCACAATCGAATTGGTTAAAAGAATGGGGAACTCCTCTACTATTTGCGATGATTCTCGCATTCGTGATCAAAATGTTTGTCGTCGCTCCATATATCGTCGAAGGTGCTTCGATGGATCCAACATTGCATGATGGTGATCGTCTGCTTGTGAATAAATTTATTTCATATGTACAAGAAGAGCCTGCACGAGGAGATATTATCATTATTAAAGATGTTGAAGCTGACAAGCATTATGTTAAACGAGTGATAGGATTACCTGGTGATACGGTTGAAATGAAACAAGACAAATTATTAGTAAATGGAGAGGAACTTAATGAACCTTACCTTTCTAGTAACCGTAATGACGCAGAGACAATGGGAATGCATTTAACGGAAGACTTTGGTCCTGTCAATGTACCCGAGGATCAACTATTTGTTATGGGGGACAACCGACTAAGAAGCATGGATAGTCGAAATGGTCTTGGGAAAATAGAACTTGATGAAGTGGTTGGCAAAGCGGAAGTTGTTTGGTTTCCATTCAAAGATGTGCGATCAACAAATTAGCCTATAACGAGGAGAGTGTTACACTCTTCTTTTTTTTGTTATCATTTTGAAACAGTTGAAACGGAACGTTAATCACCTGGATTATCCTATAATATGGAAATGTTTCCAATTCAGATGCTGATTTTTATGGTCAATAGAGTGACGAAATAGCCTAGTCTAGTAAGGTTTAACGTGAATAATGATCGTATTTTTATTAATTGAAAGATTGGAATGGATTTCCGCTACAGGAAGTTATTACGGTCTTTTAAACTAGTATTCATGTGATAATCTCGTGTTGTAAGAAATTTCACCAACTAGGAGGAATCACATTGAAAAAGTCAATTATTCTAGGTGTAACGGCGGCAGCGGCCCTGCTTGCAACAAATCCAACTACAAGTTCTGCGAACACGGGTGACAATCAGTTCGCTCACGCAGAAGTGAAGGCTCATACGTTCGAGGTTAAGAACATTAACGATCTACAATCGATCATTGATCGATTTGAGAAACAATACAATATTTCTATTCAAGGAGTAGATCAGCTTCAGCAGCAACCACAAGCTGAACAGCCACAGCAGAAGCAAGCTCCTGCTAAAGAACAAGCACAGCCGGAGCAAAAAGAGAAAGCAACTCCATCAAAACAAGCTCAGCCAGAAGCACAAGAACCAAATAAAGAACAATCAAAGCAAGAGTCCTCTTTATCTGAATTCGAACAACAAGTTGTTAATCTTACAAACCAAGAACGTGAGAAAGCAGGACTGCCTGCACTTGAAGTAGATACTGAATTGAGTAAAGTAGCGCAGGCAAAATCTGAAGACATGAGAGACAATAACTATTTTGCACACAACAGCCCAACTTATGGTTCTCCATTTGATATGATGAATCAGTTTGGTGTTGAATATCAATCAGCAGGTGAAAACATTGCTAAAGGACAACAAACACCTGAAGAAGTAGTCAATGCATGGATGAATAGTGAAGGTCACCGCAAGAATATTATGAACGGTAGCTTTACTCATATTGGTGTTGGCTATGTTGAAGAAGGTAACATCTGGACACAACAGTTTATTGGTAAATAGCAGCCTTTTAACCCCCATCCGAAGCGGATGGGGGTTTCCTTATTGTTTGTTGATCACTTTAAGACCTTCACGCTTGCTAAGTGGTGCTAAATCTTCTTGTTTGATAAACATCTCAACCGCTGCAGGATCAGTTTTGGAATATTCTCTTAGTGCCCATCCTATCGCTTTCTGGAGAAAGAATTCTTTAGACTGGGAATGAAGACAGATATACCGTTTAAGTAGCTCAAAATCTGTATCCGCTTTGTAGGAGAGTTGAAAGAGAAGTGCGCTTCGATTCAACCAAAGGTTTGGACTCTTAATCCATTTCTCGGTTACTGTTTCTACTTTGTTAGGAAATTGTTTAAAATAGGTACCTGCACTATGTACTGCAAGCCCATCGACTGTGTCCCACCAGGATTTAGTAGTGATTAGATTCTCGATTAATTCAACGTAATCCATAGGGAACTCTTTCACAAGATCTAGTAGATCGAGAGCAACGTTCTGATACTCTCTTTCATCCTTATCCCAGAGATTGTAGAGCAATGTTTTTAAGTCTTGCTTGTCTGGCAAGCCGTGTACTTTAATGGCTTTTTTAACCGCTTTTCTGCGTTCAGGCGTTTTGATACCAAGAAAGGAGAATTGATTACGCATATACTTCTCCATCTTTTCAGCCTGTGCGTGGTTTTGCAAGGGAACGAGCTCCTCTTGAATAGCTAAAATGGTTATCATACTTCTTCACCTCCATCCTTTATTTTACACATGAAGAGAGTAAGGTAGATAGTTAAAATCACAAAGAAAGAGGCGAGTCTATAGACACGCCTCTTTCACTACTAAAATAAGGAGGTTTCCCGGGGGAGGGGAAGGGATGTACTACTTTATCATATGTTGGAATACCAGTTAGCTTTCCGGGTTGAGAGAAAGCTTATCTGGATTGCTTTCAGTATATCAGGATTTGAATTTCAAACGGTTATTATGGGTTTTTTTTGATAAGAATTACATAAATCCTCGTAAATGTTACAAATAGTTTTCATTGCAACGGGTAATTATACTGTTGACTTCGCAGTAGGAACAAAACGTTCATGAAAAGATTTGTACTTACTTGAAATACTTGATGGCGATGTACCATATTTCTTGGCAAGTGCACTTTGACTCGCAGATAAGCCGTATACTTTAGCGGCTAGGTATTCAAGTGATGCAGCAAAGATGGATGCTTTTCGAACAACTGGTTTTTCTTCTTTGCTATACTGTTTCCAGAATGCAAGGACCTCATTAATTTGTTCATAAGAAAATTCGGCACTGACGTTTTCAGTTAACAATTTGGCAATCTCAGCATCTTCTTTCCTTGACCAGATCATGTCAATTGATTCTTCAGATTCGTCTGAGCCATTTCCGTGCTTTACGATCTCACTTAAGATTTCTGGGAAGTCGCTCTGCATCATTGTGCGCACGTCATTAGCTGAAGTTTGTTCCTTGAGCTTTTCTTCAACCGTTTTCATAGCGTCAGGGTCGATTTTAAGGAGCTCGATAAATGGCATTGCCCCATTTTTGACAGGGAGCAGTATGCCTGCTAAGCTTTCTCCTCTAGAAACAATCATTTCTTCATGCAAGAGGATACTAATTGGCTGATCAGAACTAAGTTCTTTTACGACTGCAGTGTGTCCTGATACTTCTTCAACCGTATAAATGGACATATACGCTTCTCGCCAGTTGTTAACTGTTTCTTTAACTTTGTCAGATGAGAAAGAATGTGAGAACAGTTGGATGTATTCTTTCACAATTGTTTTATTCCACTGGTTTACTGCCTGGTGGAAGATTGCCCACGGAAAGATACCATGCATGTAGGCTTCTTCAAGATTTTCTGGAATGTCATACCGATTGAATAAATCATTTGCGAGTGATACCATCTTCTGATCGTGCTCACTCATAGCATACTCAACTAGCTGTGCTTGAATTGTGTATAGTTCCTGTGTATAGAGTTGCTCTACTAATTGATCCTGTGCATTTTCAGATGTCATACAGCATTTTTTATATTTTTTGCCGCTGCCACATGGACAGGGATCATTTCGCTTTGTTTTCTGCAATGTTGCTTCCTCCTTCAGGTCAACCTTATTCGAGAATAAGAGACGAATGATATTTTAGCATATAAAGGGAGGGAAGCACAAAAAATGTTCCGAAACTAGGCTTTTATTTCATGATCGTATTAATCTATTCTTCCTTTTTCGTACTAGGAAATTGAACGGTTACAGTGGTACCTATTCCTACTGTACTATCGAAATTGATTGACCCATTGTGATTTTCAATAATCTTGAAACTAGACAAGAGGCCAAGACCGGTTCCCTCCTCTTTTGTTGTATAGAATGGTTCACCTAGTGTTTTAATTTTGTGCTGTGGAATGCCGACACCTTCGTCTTGAATCGTTACAATGATAATATCTTCTGTCTTTGATAATCTTAAAGAAACACGTCCACCATTTGGCATTGATTCTATTGCGTTCTTAATTAAATTAATAAAAACTTGTTTAAGTTGGTTTTCTTCACCGAATATATTGAATTCATCGTTCGAGAAATCCTTTATAAAAAACACATTATAGAGCGATGCCTGTGTACTGAGCAATTGCACAACATACGACAGGAGTGTGTCAATTTCGAAAGAAGACAACCGTTCTACCTGTGGTTTTGCTAGAACGAGAAGGTCTTTAATGATTGAATCCATTCGATCAATTTCAGATAACATGATTGAGAGAAAATGGGCTTTATCTGCTAATGATTCATCTTGTTCCAGTAGTTGAATGAAGCCTTTCACTGATGTAAGAGGGTTGCGAATTTCATGTGCTACGCTAGCAGCAAGTTGGCCAACCGCTGAGAGTTTCTCTGTTTTCATGAGTGCCTCTTCTGTTTGCTTTTTATCTGTAATGTCCATGAATGCTGCCATAATTCCATTGATGTTACCGTCTTTATCCTGGATAGGGGCAGTGGATAAAGCCATATAAACAAGTGAACCATCTTTTCGTTTTCTTCTTACTTCTTTATTTACAATATGACCATGTTCAATAATTTCGGGAATGGTTATGTCTTTCTCTCCCTCAGGTACGATCTGACTCTTTTTACCTATAATCTCTTCACTACGCCAACCGAATATTTTCTCAGCTGCTGGATTCCATAGACGTATGTTAGCATCCATATCGAGCGCGAGCGTAGCGATTGGTGAGGCACTAATAATCGCTTGAATCATCTGCTTTGCTTCCCAAAGTTCCTTCACAGCTCGCTTCCGTTCCGTGATGTCACTTGTCTGGATAATCGTTGCTGCTTCATCTTTAAAGATAATTGGAAGAAACGTTGATTCGACATCAATGATTTCATCATTAGAACGAAGTAGTTTATATTCTACAGTTTGTGGCTTGCTGATTGGATTTGATTCCATCTGCTCAAGTATCGCTCGAATTCGTTTCGTGTCCTCTGGATTAACTACAAGAGATAGGTGTTTTTTGTGAAGGTCTTCAAGTGTACGAATACCAATCATGTCAAGACCGGTTTGATTCGTGTAGTTAATCTTACCCTTTTGCATAAGGGAGATACCGTAGGGTGAGGATTCAACAAGCCTTCTATAACGTTCTTCACTCTCAATCAGTTTCTTCTCCATCTCCTGGTTCTTTGATAGTAGGTGTTTTAGCAGAAAATAAAGGAAGCAACATGTTAAAAGAATGAAAAACCATCCTTTAAAAATACCGATTTGTTTATTTGATAAGAAATCATTTGATAAATTATAAAGTAATGTATCAGAAAGCAAAATCCACAATGAACCGAATAGAAAATAGTTCCCGATAATAATCCACGGTATCGATCTCGTTTGAATTTGCAAGACGTTTTATCCTCTCTATTTAGCCTCTTTTCTTATTCTACAGTTGTAGGATTAAATTTACAAAACTACATAATTCAAATGGAAAAAAATTTAGGTAGAAAGTAGTAAAAAAAGGTGGTACATTAATAGCTAGGACTATTAACATACTTAATTTTCCTTACTTTTATTATGAATCTTGACCGTCTATCTTCCTTCCTACACTACGAATGGTTTATGAATGTGGTGGGAGAAGGAGAGACTACTTGAAGGAGATAATAGTTTATGAGTGAAGAAATTACGTCGAACCGTCAAAGCCGATATAAACCAAAGAAGAAACGAAGCTTTTTGCGAATAACGTTATTTATCCTATTATTCACTATCGTAGGTATTGCTGGCTACGGTGGTTATCTTTACTATAAAGTGTCCAGCGTTTCCGATCAATCTATGATGCAACCTACACGGGGAAATCAATCAGATTTAAGAAATAATGCTGTTGACATGGGGAAAGATCACTTTTCAGTTCTATTGTTAGGTGTTGATGATACAAAAGATTCATCAAATGGACGTAGTGACGCAATAATGGTTGCCACGTTTAATCAAGATGATAAATCGATGAAGCTTCTAAGCATTCCTAGAGATTCATATGTACAAATTCCTGGAAGGGGCATGGACAAGATTACACATGCTCATGCATATGGTGGTATTGATTTAACAATCAAAACAGTAGAAGGATTGCTCGGAATTCCAATTGATCAGGTCGTTCGAGTGAATTTTAAAGCATTTAAAACGGTTATTGATGAACTTGGCGGTATTGATATAAACATTAAAGAACAATTGATCGCTGATCAACTCTACAAAGAGTCAAAAGGAAAAATTGACCTTGAAGTCGGAGAACAAACGCTAAATGGAAAAGAAGCGCTCGCATTTGCAAGAACAAGAAAAGCGGATTCCGATTTAAAGCGAGGTCAGCGACAAATGGAAGTCATTACGGCTGCTATTGATAAAGTAAGCTCGCTTTCATCTATTCCGAAATACGGTGATGTAGTTGATCGTATTGGTGAGAACCTTACTATGAGTTTTACATTTAGAGAGGCGCTTGGTTTATACCCATTTATTTCTAAATTAGACTCGATTGAACAGCTTCAGTTAACTGGATATGATTATCAGCCAGGTTCAACATACTATTTTCAATTAGACAATCAGTCATTGACTACTGCTAAAACAGAGTTGCAAAGTCATTTGAATTTAACTGATCAGATGGTTGAGCAAAACGATACAATGAATGCGATGGATGATCAAGAAACTGAAACAACACCATAGGATAAAAGAGCAGGCCCTTGAGAGTCTGCTCTCTTTTTGTTCTTTTTTAAAATTTTGTTGTTTTTAAAAGGGGTTTTAATAAAAAATCAACCACCACTCTTATAGAAACAAGGTATTGAAAAACAACTTTCCCTTTTTTTACGATTACGGAAAAGCAATTAAGGGAAGGGATTAAAAGAATAAACGAAGGGAGCCTCGTTCTAATGACTGGAATTTCATTTGCAAAGAGTTTAGGGAAAGAGATGGGAGAGGATCGTGTTACGAGTCTTGCTGCCGAACTTGCTTACTATTTCATGCTCTCTATCTTTCCTCTATTAATATTAGTGTTATCGATTCTTCCGTACCTGTCGATTGACAAGCAACAAGCTGTCGATTTTCTTACTAAATATGCACCAGGGGAAATCGGAAGCATTTTGCAGGATAACGTAATATCGATTATTAGTGAACCTCAGGGAGGGCTATTAACGGTAGGTATTCTTGGAACGCTGTGGTCTGCTTCCAATGGTATGATGGCTCTTATGAGAGCTCTTAATCTGGCATACGATGTCGACGAAACAAGGTCATTCATTAAAGCACGTCTGTTATCAATTCTTCTCACAATCGGATTTATACTTGTATTTATAGTAACCCTTGTTCTACCCGTATTTGGTGATGTTATTATTAACACAATGACAACAGCACTAAATCTACCTGAATCTACAGAAATACTGTTCAGAGTACTTCGATGGGTGCTAGCTGTTGCAATTATGGCAAGCATACTAGCGGCACTTTACCATTTTGCTCCGAATAAGAGTTTTCCATTTAAAGAGGTTTTTGTTGGTGCGATTGTCGCTACAATTGGCTGGCAAATTATTTCCCTTGCGTTCTCTTTCTATGTAAGCAATTTCGGAAATTATTCAGCAACATATGGTAGCCTTGGTGGAGTGATTATTCTTATGTTATGGTTCTATTTAACCGGCATCATTCTTCTTGTTGGTGGAGAAGTTAATGCTCTTCTTCATAAAAGAAGAAATGGTTTAACAACGGAAGAAAGTAATCAAATCGGGTTTTAATCTGCTGAAACGATAGGAAGCTGGATTAAAAAAGTAGTTCCGAGCATGGGACTGCTTTTTACCTTTATCGTACCTCGATGATTTTGAATAATTTGCTTGCAAAGGAATAGGCCTAGACCTGTTCCTTTCTTTTTTGTTGTAAAAAAAGGTTGAAATAGCTTGGACTTAGTCGTGTCATCCATTCCGCTACCATTGTCACGAATATGGATATCAATAGATTGCAATCGTCTAAACACTGATAACGAAATAGCGCCATTCTCCCTATCTGCACATCGTATTGCTTCCATGCTGTTTTTGATTATATTAAGAAGTACTTGCTTTAATTGTCCAGGATCAATCATGACATATAACGGCTGTGAAAGATTGTTTACATTAGTTGAAAACGTACATTGGTTTAATGTGGCTTCACTTTGGTGTAGGAGCAGTATGTTTCTTAAGAAGGGAGCTATGCTGATCTTCTCTAATGTCTGTTCCCTTGGGCGTGCTACATTCAGAAAGTCATCAATTAACCCGTTAGTTCGATGAATTTCTGAGAGAAGGAGGTCCGCGATATCACTCTTGTGCAATCGGTCTAAATCAGGTTTAATCAGTTGGAGAAAACCTTTCATAATGGTTAATGGATTTCGAATTTCATGTGCTAAGCTAGCTACGAGTTGATTCACCATCGTGAGCTTTTTATTCTCATTAGTAAGTGTTGCAAGTTCTTTGAGCATATCTTCATAATCATCTATAGAAATCGATTTCGATTCGTTTCTTGGAGTAATAAATAAGGTTTCACCAATGTTAAATTGGGATTGATCCACTTACTGCACCCCTTTCAGCTACGTATCATTATAGCTATACCTTACCATCCTACAAACGCGAAGATTGAAAGTTCATGGAAAATTTTCAATGTTTTTTTGTAGAAAAAAGCGTGATTGTGGAACAGAAAAAAAGAGCCTGCAACTGCAGGCTCGCATGCACTAAACTGGCTGATAGCCAGCCTCTTCAATTGTTTGCATAATTGCAGAAACCTCAACAGCTTCTTCATCATACACGATGGTTACCATTTCTTCTTTCAAATCTGCGAGTGCTCGTTCTATTCCATTTAATGATAGAAGAGCGGACTCGATTCGTTGTATGCAATCTTCGCCTTTCATTCCAGAGACAGATACTGTCATTTCATTCATTAAATTAAACTCCTTTCAACCTTCCTAAAAGACACTTTACCCTTAAAAAGTGGAGTTTAATCTTGTGCTATTCAGTTTTGTTAGGAGATGTTTCATTAGAAAGCTGCTCTAATGATTTAATTTTACCGTGAGGATTTTGTGCTTCTTTCCGTTTACGGAATTGTCTTTCACGCTGTCCTTTTGATTGGCTCATTGATCATCACCCCTTTAAATGAATCATTCTTAAGGTTGCCATTTCAGCTTTAGGCTAATCACTGCAAATTCTGGTTATGAAGTTGGAAGGGATTTGAAAAAACCTCCACATTATATTGTGGAGGTTTTTTAAGGGTATATTAACTTCGTGCTTATCGACTGGCCATGTTCAAATGAAATCCTTCCATCGCTTGTCGGACCTAACCGGCCACTTCCGCTTTTCTGATCCAGCTGTAGTGGCCAGACCCTCTGTCACTTCACCAAACCAAATGAACACAAAGGGCGTGTTCTTTTGGTTTGGCTCCAGTGCCTGACGGGTCTAACCGGCCACTTCCGCTTTTCTAGTGTAATAAGAAGTTTACGAAGAATAAACTTGCTATGATATACATAGGGACTGGGACTTCTTTTGCTTTTCCTAGTGCTATTTTGAGGAACGGATAGGCTATGAAGCCGAATGCGATGCCGTCTACGATGCTGTATGTTAGGGGGATCATGACGATGACTAAGAACGCAGGAAATCCTTCGGAGAAGTCCTGTAGTGAGATGTTCTGAATCGATGTAATCATTAATCCACCTATTATGATGAGTACAGGCGCGATGGCTGAGTCTGGAATAATCTTGAATACCGGAATGAAGAATAGGGATGTTAAGAACAATAATCCTGTTGTGATGGATGTTAGTCCTGTTCGACCTCCAGCTGAAATACCAGATGCGCTTTCGACTGTTGAGACAGTAGGGCTAGTGCCAAAAAGCCCAGATGAAATAGCAGAGATGGCATTCGCTTTGTATGATTTCTCAAACTTAGACTGATCAGGGAGAAGTCCGTGAAGGAGCCCCATGTTCTCGAACACCAGGATCATTGCCATTGAGAATGTAGCAATCCAGAATGGAACGAGAAGAATATCATCGAATGACATAGCGCCAAAGACTGATCCGTATGAAGAGAAAGAGAAGCTCTCTTGTTTTCCAGTTTCAATTAGTCCAAGAGACCATGCTAAAGCTGTACCTGCAAGCATGCTAATCAAAAAGTGTCCTTTGACATTTCTAATAAAAAGAATAGCTGCTAATGCTAGTGTCACAAGCGTTGCCATAACATGAGCGGATCCTAAATTCCCCATTTCAACGAACGTTGATTCACTTGAAACAACGATGCCACCTTTTTGTAGTCCAATAAAGGTAAGGAACAGTCCGATTCCCACAGTTATCGCTTCTTTCAACGAACGAGGTATTGCTTTAGACAAGACACCTGCAAGAGGTGTAAAAGCTGTAATCGCAAAGAGCACTCCTGCTACGAAAACGGAAGCGAGCGCAACTTGCCAGCTCAGTCCCATTGATTCAACCATTGTATACGTAAAGAATGCATTCACGCCCATACCTGGAACTAGGATTATGGGGGCATTTGCATAAAATCCAATTAACAGGCAGCCGACCACTGACGTCAGGACAGTTGCAATCATTCCTGCTTCGAAAGGAATTCCTGCATCAGCAAGGATTGACGCGTTTACAGCTGCGATATAAACAATTGTAAAAAATGATGTAATGCCTGCAAGAATTTCTTTCTTCAGTGAAGTATCGTGAGCCTGAAAATCAAAATCAATTTTCTTTTTCACTTTATTCCCTTCTTACTTGTGTTTCCCTCTCCCACCCGTGTATTTGATCGAAATCAAATCACCAATAAATTAGTATATCAGAGCCATGTGTTTTTTTATAGTGGAAAAAAACGTAATGACCGCTTTACGTCCCTTTGTTAAAATTAAGAAAGGTACATAATTTGTTTGGATGAAAGAAGGATTTTCTATGCGTAATACGTTATCGGCTCTTCAATGGGCAGTATTTATGATTGCGGGATCAATTGTAGCACCGGTTGCCATCGCAAGCTTATTCCAGTTGGATCCTGCTATGGCGGCAGGCTTTGTGCAAAGAACTATGTTTGTACTTGGGGTAGCAGCTATTCTTCAAGCAACGCTTGGACACCGCTTACCAATTAACGAAGGACCTGCGGGTCTCTGGTGGGGAGTGTTTGTCCTATATGCAGGATTAAGTTCAGCATTATTTGGTTCGAAACTGGAAACGTTACAAGCACTTGAGCTTGCTATGATTGCAAGTGGACTTATTTTTATTCTGTTAAGCGCATTTGGGATGGTGGAGAGATTGTCTCGATTGTTCACTCCAGTTGTAACAGGAATTTATCTTCTCTTACTTGTAGCACAGCTGAGCGGATCCTTTCTAAATGGCATGATGGGAGTAGGTTATTTAAAAGAGGGGATTGATCTTAGAATAGCAGGGTTGTCCCTATTTCTTGTTCTTGTATCGATCTGGTTCTCACGTTCAATGCCAGCGATTATCCAGCAATATTCGATTTTGATTATATTAATAATAGGATGGATTCTTTTTGCAATTCTAGGTTTAGCGAAGCCTGTTACCGTTCCTGAAGGAGGATTTGTTCAGCTTCCAGAAATTTTTGCGTTCGGTTTTCCTGAATGGAATTCTGGGATGATTGTAACAGCTGCACTTGTGACACTGTTGCTATTAACGAATATGATCGCAAGCATTAGAGTTGTTGAAGAGGTTTTAGCTAGAATTTCGAACACCAAGCCAATGGGCAGATATCGACAGGCTGGATTCGTATCTGGTATTAATCAGCTACTTGGAGGCGTTTTTTCTGCAGTCGGAAGTGTTCCAATTTCCGGAGCAGCAGGCTTCATTATGACAACAGGGCTGAAGCGGAGGCTACCGTTTATAGTCGGAAGTGGTTTCATTATTATCATTAGCCTGTTTCCGGCACTGATGGCATTTTTTGCAGCATTACCTGAACCTGTTGGTTATGCCGTTATCTTTATCGTATTTGTGAATATGGTTGGAATTGCGTTCAATGAGTTTAAGAAAGATCATTCTGAAGGTAAATCATTTGTAATAGGCATTTCCTTCATGGTTGGAATTGGAACAATGTTTATTCCTCCTGAAGCCTTTCAGAATGCACCACCCCTTACAGCATCGCTTTTAAACAATGGATTAATTCTAGGATCGATTACAGCGATCGTTACGGAGCAATCCTTGAATAGAAAGAAGCGAGAAGAAGAGCCTAATCACGATTAGCACTACGATGCCTTGGCATCTAATCGTGATATAATGAAAGCATAATAGGGAAGGGGAGTGTTGTGATGAAAAAATACACTAATGTTCTAGTTGCTTTTGATGGATCTGACTTGAGTATGAAGGCGCTCAATGAAGCGATTGCAATGGCAAAGGAAAACCCCACTCTTCAAATTGATGTGGTTACAGCGTTAAATCCCACAGCCCAAATCAGCTCAGCTGTTGTCTATGCGAGTATTTTAAACGAATTAAGAAAAGAAGCGGTCGACTTGTTGAAACAAATAAGTGAGGAGCTTCATGAACAGCTCCCAAATCATGTCGTACGTACAATGGTACTGGAAGGAAATCCAGGAAACGAAATTGTCCAGTATGCCGATGAACATGAGCGTGACCTCATTATTATGGGAAGCAGAGGTTTAAACGGATTAAGAGAGTGGTTTCTCGGAAGCGTAAGCCATACCGTACTCCAACGCTCTCATTGTCCCGTTCTAATTATTAAATAAAGACTATTGATAGCAGAAGATCCTAAATAGAAGGCTCTTTTCTAAAAGATTGTTGCTTTTGAAACAATTATTGAATAAAAAACCACACTTAGCTGATTAGAGCGGAAATCACCAGCTTTATAGCTACAATCGCTATGAAAACAGCCTAAATAACAGATGAAAGCCCGGCATTTATACGCCGGGCTTTTGCTATTTTTCCAAAAAGGTAATAGTGCTTCCTTTACCTATGATTGCTTTCTCTGCATATCCAATAAATAAACCATTATCAACAACGCCAGGAATCTGATTCATTCGATCGTGTAAGGTGGAAGGATAAGGTATACTTTCAAACGCACAATCTACGATATAATTTCCGTTATCGGTTAAGAATAACGAATTGTTTTGTTTGCGTAATGATGGCTGACAGCCCAATTCACGTATCACTTCTAGCGTTTTTTGATGGCCGAACGGCACCACTTCTACAGGCAAGGGAAACGTTCCGAGTTCTGAAACAATCTTGCTTGAATCAGCTACAACAATCATATGTGTAGAATGGTAGGCAATGATTTTCTCACGCAACAATGCACCGCCGCCACCTTTAATTAATGTGAGCTCATCGTTCAATTCGTCAGCGCCGTCGATCGTTAAATCGATTGAAGAAACCTCTTCTAAAGGGATTAGTGGGATGCCATGCTCTAGCGCAAGCTTTTCAGTTTCTTTAGAAGTAGGAACTCCTTTTATGGATAAGCCATTCTGAACCATCTGAGCAATTTTGAGTATTGTCCAATAGACAGTACTGCCTGTGCCAAGACCAACAATCATTCCATCCTGAACATAACTTGCAGCTTTTTCACCTGCTACCTGTTTTTCATTCATTACTTAAACACTCCTTTAATCAAGCTATCAGCATATATTGAATTGAATTTATTTCATCTATACCAACCATATATAAAAACTGAACAAATTGAAAGTCGAAATGATAGCCCTTAGTTGCTAATCTTTGCACGGTGCCTTAGAAAGACGTATAATGCATACTGTTAGGCTGTTTACATGTGAGTAACCTGGTTAAGGGTGTGCATACTATTAAAAGCGTATATTTCGCATTATGGTATACTTTTCAGTGGCAGTCGTGGTTTAGAGAAGTAAAGTACAATAGCTGGAGGGAATAAGATGTCAAAACAACAAATAGGTGTTATTGGATTAGCCGTTATGGGGAAAAACCTTGCGATGAATATCGAGAGTCGCGGCTATTCAGTCTCTGTTTATAATCGTTCTGAAGAGAAAACAAAAGAAATGATGTCTGAAGTCGAAGGGCGAAACTTTCAGGATACATATAGCATTGAAGAGTTCGTTCAATCACTTGAAACACCAAGAAAAATTTTGCTTATGGTAAAAGCGGGCATGCCTACTGATGCAACAATTGATCAGTTATTGCCGCACCTTGATAAAGATGACATTATCATTGATGGTGGTAATGCATTCTTTAAAGATACCCAGAAGCGCAGCGACGATTTGAAAGAAAAAGGTATTCGGTTTATTGGTACTGGCGTGTCTGGTGGGGAAGAAGGCGCACTTAATGGTCCTTCTATTATGCCAGGTGGACAGCCAGATGCCTTTAGTGAAGTTGAAGATATTTTTAAGGCTATCGCTGCAAAAGTAGACGGAGATCCTTGTACAACTTACATTGGTCCAGACGGTGCTGGGCACTATGTGAAAATGGTGCATAACGGTATTGAGTATGGAGATATGCAGCTTATCGGTGAAGCTTATTACATGATGAAGAATGTACTAGGTCTTTCAACTGACGAGCTTCATGAAGTGTTTAAAGAATGGAACAAAGGCGAGCTTGATAGCTACCTTATTGAAATTACAGCTGATATCTTTACGAAAAAGGATCCTGAAACAGGTAAAGCACTTGTTGATGTTATCCTTGATACAGCTGGTCAAAAAGGTACTGGTAAATGGACGAGCCAGAGTGCGCTCGATCTTGGTGTGCCTCTTTCGATCATCACAGAGTCTGTTTTCTCACGCTTCATTTCAGCAATGAAAGAAGAACGTGTGAAAGCAAGCAAACTTCTTGCTGGACCTGATGTACCAGCATTTGACGGTAATAAAGATGAGTTAATCGAGAAAATCCGTAAAGCGCTATACTTGAGCAAGATTTGTTCTTATGCTCAGGGCTTCGCACAGATGCGTTCAGCGTCTGATGAATATGATTGGAATCTTGATTACGGTTCAATCGCGATGATCTTCCGCGGAGGTTGCATTATCCGTGCAGGCTTCCTTCAAAACATTAAAGAAGCTTATGACCGTGAACCTGGTTTAATGAACCTTCTTCTAGATCCTTACTTCAAGGAAATCGTTGAATCTTATCAAAGTGCTGCTCGTGATATCGTATCACTTGCTGTACAGCGTGGAATTCCTGTTCCTGGTCTGGCAAGCGCAATTGCTTACTATGATAGCTATCGTAGCGAAACGCTTCCAGCGAACCTTCTACAAGCGCAACGTGACTACTTTGGTGCTCATACGTATCAGCGTATTGACCGCGAAGGCGTCTTCCACACAGAATGGCTTGAAGATTAATTATTAACAAAAAACCGCTGTTCAACTTTTAATTAAGTTGAACGGCGGTTTTTTAAAATGATAAGGCTCTTTTCTAAAAGATTGTTGGGATTAACACGTTTTTCTTTAGAGAACCTTACTTTTAAAGTTGATTGGAGCGCAAATCAACGACTACTCTTATAGCAACAAAGCTTACAAAAAGAGCCTATTATAAAATATATGTAAAGCCGGGGACAGTGTCCCCGGCTTCTTTACTATGCTTCTTTTAATCCATCAAATAGAAGAACGCGAGCAGGTGATGCGTCAGTCCCCTGTAGCTTTAATGGTGCAGCTACCATGAAGTACTGTCCAGCATCTACATCCTTTAAGCGAAGGCCTTCCATAATGATGACGTCTTTTTCGAAAAGAGAGCGGTGGGTCGGATGTTCTGGTTGGCTACGTTCAATACCAAGACCATCGACACCAACGCCACGGATGTTTCGTTCGGCTAGATAACGAGCTGCATCTTCTCCAACAAATACAAAATCGAAATTAAACTCTTCTTCAAATGAATTTTGAGATTTAAAAAGAATGAAATCTCCTTCTTGGATATTCTCAGACTCAATATCTTTGTCAGAAATAGCTCCTTTCACGTTTGTTACATCAATAACCTTAGCCTGTCCAACAAGGTCTTCCATATTAATTGTTTCAAACGTTGCGCCATCATTCATCATGTGAAGGGGAGCGTCTACGTGTGTACCAGTATGGACATCGAGTGAAAGACGAGACTCTGTTACATGACCGTTTGTTGTTGTGTTGATTTCTGGTTGTTTCTCTTCTTTGTTTTTGTATACAGCCATTCCATTAAAAATGGGTGCGCTAACATCATACATTTTCATTATTATACACTTCCTTTCAAATGGTATAAAGATGATAAAGAAAGATACGTGATTTACGCATCTTTCTTTAGTTGTCATACATTGTAGGTTTTACTCTTTAGGCGAAGACCACCAGTGTAGGTTATCTTTCTCTAGAAGCTTATCAGCTGCTTCAGGTCCCATAGATCCAGCTGGATAGTTAGGGAAGTCCTGCTCTTTTTCATTAGCCCACGCGACAGAAATTGGGTCGATGAACTGCCAAGAGAGAGCAACTTCATCCCAGCGCGCAAAGTTTGTTGCGTCACCTTTCATAACGTCATGAAGAAGGCGTTCATAGGCTTCAGGAGAGTTCATATTGTTTTTCTGTTTATTATTGAAATTCAACTCAATTGGTGTTGTTTTGCGCATATCGCCAGTGTCCTTAACATTCAGGTGAAGGGTAATTCCTTCTTCAGGTTGAATGTGGACCTCAAGAATATTTGGTCCAAGCTTGCCACTTTCGTTTTTATATAGATTCATTGGCATGTCTTTGAACTCAATAAGAATTTTGGTTGATTTGTTTGGCATTCGTTTACCGGTTCTAATGTAGAATGGGACACCTGCCCAGCGGAAGTTATCAATCATTAACTTCGCTGCAACAAAGGTTTCCGTATTCGATTCTTCATTAACGTTATCTTCTTCTCTGTAACCAGGAATTGTTTCACCATTCGATTCTCCCTGTTTGTACTGGCCACGAACGAAATAATCATTTACTTCCTCTGTGTTAACTGCACGAAGAGCGCGAAGCACTTTCACTTTCTCACCACGGATTTCTTCTGTAGTAAGACTACCAGGTGGTTCCATCGCAAGTAGGGAAACCATTTGTAACATATGGTTTTGAACCATATCTCTTAATGCGCCAGACTTTTCATAGTATCCGCCTCGTGTTTCTACACCAACTGTTTCACTTGAGGTAATCTGGATATTTGATATGTAACGGTTATTCCAGAGTGGCTCAAATAATGAATTTGCAAAGCGGATAGCCTCGATATTTTGCACCATTTCTTTCCCAAGATAATGGTCAATACGATAGATTTCTTCTTCAGTAAATACCTGGCGAATTTCATCGTTAAGCTTTTGTGCAGAAGGGAAATCGTGTCCGAATGGTTTCTCAATAACTAGTCGGTTGAAACCAGTTCCTTCTAGTAAACCTTCAGAATCTAGATTAAGAGCGATTGTTCCAAAGAATTCAGGAGCCATTGCCATATAGAAAATACGGTTACCAGGAATATCAAACTGCTCATCAAGCGATTCAGTTAATCCTTTTAAGTCCTGGTACGATTCCTTCTTCGTAACATCGAATGGCTGGTAGAAGAAGTGACTACTAAATTCTTCGTGCTTATCATCCTTATCCATACAGGCTGTATGAATGACAGCATCATGAACGTTAGAACGGAATTCTTCATTAGAAAGCTGTCTGCGAGCTACGCCAACAACAGCGAAATCTTCTGCTAACACACCTTTACAATAGAGGTTATACAGTGATGGGAAAAGCTTGCGTTTTGCAAGATCTCCTGTAGCTCCGAATATGACGATAACAGAAGCCTGTTTTGATGGTTGATTCATCTTTGTGACCTCACTTTTTCATTATTGCTGTTCCATAGGGAACGTATTGGGCGGAACAGTAAAATTCCCTGTCGTTCTTCATGTCATGCTTCATATATAGAAATGAAACCAAATTAAAGCATGATGACCATTTATAATAATAAACGTTGATCCTGCAACAAAACTGTTAACAGGTTCCCAAGTAAAAATTTTATAGCTTTTTTGAACTAAAATCAAATTGTGAGATTGAGAAACGGAGACCAAATTGACTTTTCATTCTATTAATCAATGGCTGTAAGCGATACCAACTTTGTATATTAGGGGTCAAAGTACTTTATATAATAATTAATTCAAAACGAATGGTTAATGAATATAACGGCGAATATAGTAGGTATGTAGATGATAACGACTGGGAGGTGAGGAGAGTGATTCATCGAAAAGTGATCATTTGCTTGTTTCTTTGTTTGTTAATAGGCTGCTCTCAATCAGATGATCAAGATATGACTGATTCTAATCTACCTCGTGTGACATTCGATGAGCAGATTGTCGTCATGGAGCAAGCATATGACGTACTGAGTGCTATACAAAATAGAAAAATGACTGACCTTGCAGAGTTTGTTCATCCAAAAAAAGGCCTTCTATTCTCTCCCTATGGGACAGTCGATAATAAACGATCGCAAGTGTTTATGCCTGCTCAGGTGAAGGATCTTTTAACTAACAAGAAGCAACTTGAATGGGGAACAGAAGCAGGTAAGGGTGAGCCTATCCGTTTAGCTCCAGAAGATTATTTCAAAACCTATGTGTACGATGTAGAATTCATTGAAACTGACTTTGTAACTTACAATGGGTATTACCGAGAAACCAATAGTATTCAAAACATAACAGAAGCATTCCCTGAGAGTAATTATATTGAGTTCTTTGTTCCTGGATCTGAAGAATATGAAGGGATGGACTGGAAGAGCTTAAAGCTTGTTTTTACAAATTATGAAGGTGAACCATACTTGGCTGGAATTGTTCATGATCAATGGACACCATAGCTAACCTGTGAACAAAACGTGTCACACGTGAGAATTTTAATAAACGGATGTGTCTCATTGGTTGCTCAATGAGGGAATCTTTCTTATTCTTAATAGGTAGATTATTGTATAAGGAGAAGAATGTCATGACTGATGTGAAACAACGAAATTATACACCTTGGATTGTTGGTCTTTCCATTGCGGTGAACGTACTAGTAGTAATTTTATTCTTTTTACCTGAATATGGCGGAGATGTAGGTTTTGACATTACGTTGCTCCCCCTTCTGAATGCTGTATTTAATAGCTTTACGTTTGTTTTTCTGGTGGCAGCTCTTATTTTCATTAAACAGAAAAACATTAAACTCCATAAGCGATTTATTTTTGCCGCATTTACAACTACGGCATTATTCCTTGTTTCCTATGTGACTTACCATGGTCTGTCAGAATCAACATCGTTTGGTGGAGAAGGACTAATTCGTTCCATCTATTTCTTTATTCTGATTTCACATATTATTTTAGCGGCTGCCATTGTCCCGCTTGCCCTCATTACGGTTACGCGAGGTCTGAACATGCAAGTAGCAAAGCACCGTAAGATTGCTAGATGGACAATGCCTATTTGGCTTTATGTAAGCTTAACTGGGGTTGTTGTGTATTTAATGATTTCCCCTTACTATTAAGCCATTTAATTAGAGAAAGAGGCTGGGACATAAGTAAATAACCATGAGAAAGACCCGAACAATTCATTTGAATCAGATCGGGTCTTTCGTAATTTACAGATATGAAACAACCGCTTCGCCAACATACTTCGCTTTCCGCGGGCACGGCCTCAGTCTCCTCAGAAAGCAAAAAACGCTTTCCTGCGGGGTCTTCGGACTCGTGCTGTTCCCGCAGGAGTCTACGTATGTTGGCTACGCTAAGGTCTTACTCTTACCATTCAAAATTCACGATTCCCTTCATGTATTTTAGTTTTGTCCCAGCCTCTTTCTGTTTTAATGTTGGATTATAAAAGAAACACATATTCTATCCAGGTATACTGAAAGTTTTTTAAGGAAAAGTATAGTTGAGAGGCATTGCTTATGGAATATCAAAGCATCTTATGCTACTTTTGATAGTGAACGCATTATTTAGGGAGGTTATACAATGAGTGTACATATTGGAGCTAAACAGGGAGATATCGCTGAAACTATTCTTCTACCAGGAGATCCGTTGCGTGCGAAGTTTATTGCAGAAACGTTTCTAGAAGACGTTGTTTGTTATAACGAGGTAAGAGGTATGCTTGGCTATACTGGTACATACAAGGGAGAAAGAATTTCGGTTCAGGGAACTGGAATGGGTGTTCCATCCATATCAATATATGTAAATGAATTAATTCAAAGCTATGGTGTTAAGAATTTAATTCGTGTTGGAACGTGCGGAGCGTTAAAGAAAGAAGTGAAAGTAAGAGACGTCATTCTTGCAATGAGTGCAACATCTGACTCGGGTGTTAACCGTCTTCAATTTAATGGCATGGACTTCGCTCCAACAGCAGATTTCAATTTACTTAAGAGCGCGTACGATGTAGCAACTGAGAAAGAAATGAACGTCCACGTCGGAAATGTCTTTACGAGTGATTCATTCTATCGTGATAACCCGGAGATATTCCAGCAGTTAGCTGACTATCAAGTGCTTGGAGTGGAGATGGAAACATCAGCTTTATACACGATCGCTGCTAAGTATGGTGTAAATGCGTTAACTGTCCTTACAGTAAGTGACCATATCGTAACTGGAGAGGAAACGACATCTGAAGAGCGTCAGTCTACGTTTAAAGAAATGATGGTTATTGCGCTTGAGGCAGCCCTTAAGCAAAACTAATGCGATAAAATCAAAAGGAAATGGGTAATTACCTGTTTCCTTTTTTGTTGCTTCTATCCATTAGAGGAAAAGAAGAGGACCTTCTTGAAAAGGTCCTAGTTAACATTTTATTTCTTTCACTGTTATTATAAAAGATAAAGGTATGCTTCAATAATTAATACGCAATTCCAACTCGCTTCTTTAAATGTTTGTTAGTCAGTAGTGTTTGATAAACAAACTCTGCTGTGTCTCCTACTGTAATCTCACGTCCGTTCTCAGGAAGAGCATCCTCATTAATCCTGTATTCTCCTTTAGGAGCGCCATCTGGTAAATAGGTTGGGCAAACAATTGTCCAATCTAGTTCGCTTGCAGAGAGAGCCTTGAAAACAGAAAGGTGTTCCTCAGCTGCTCGAGTGGTTTTTCTTTTTGATTCTGATGACTCGAATCTGTAGAGAGAAGGTTCTATACGACTATTCAAAATCCCTGCGGTTCCAACTGTTATAATCCGTTTAACCTGGTGTTTCTCCATAGCACGTATTAGCATCGGTGTGCTTTCAGATAGTGTAGTGGTTTTATCGGTACTAAGGGCGCTAACAATAACATCAACCCCTTGAACGGCTTCATCTAAAGTCTCCTCATCAAGCACATTCCCTTCGATAATAGTGACATTTTCTTTTATTTCAAGCTTTTCCGGTGACCTCACTAGAACCTTTATCTCGTGTTGATCTGCAACTGCGAGTTTAAGAATGTCACTTCCAACTCTTCCAGTTGCGCCTAAAAGTAATATTCGCATGCGTTAGTCCTCCTTTATCGTCCCAGTTCATTTTAAAAAATAGGCGACTTTTATGCAACTAACTGTAATCCCTTAATAGAAAACGTTTAGCTTATTAGGATAATAGGCAGAATCCATATCATGCTTGCTTATGCTTCATTTCACAATTTTAACAACTGATTTGTTATAATCTACATATTAAAGTCAGAATTTTTGTTAAAATACACATAGTATATTAGAGTCAGACTAGTGAAATTATTCTTAAAACAGAAAGAAGAGAGGAGAATAAAAGGTGAAAACAGCACTTTATAATAGGTTAGACGAGCTATATCCTGACATGGTTGACCTTAGGAGGGATCTACATAAAAATCCCGAGTTATCCTTTGAAGAAGTTCGCACACCCCAGTTAATTGCTGACTTCTATACTGAACTTGGCATGAAGGTAAGAACGGAAGTAGGAGGGAGAGGTGTTGTAGCCGTTCTTGAAGGAGCACTTCCAGGTAAAACAGTCGCTTTACGTGCTGACTTTGATGCGCTACCAATTAATGATGAGAAGGACGTATCTTATAAATCAACAGTTCCAGGTGTGATGCACGCTTGTGGACATGACGGCCACACATCAACGTTGTTGTTTCTAGCAAAGGCTTTGCATGAACAGAAAGAGGGGATTTCTGGGAAAATCGTCTTCATTCATCAGTTTGCTGAAGAGATTACGCCTGGTGGAGCAAAGCCAATGATCGAAGACGGATGTCTGGATGGCGTTGATGTTTTGTTCGGAACACATCTATGGTCAGGATTTCCAACAGGAACGATTGCTTATAAATCCGGTAGATTTATGGCGGCAGCTGATTCCTTTGAAATTGTTATTAAAGGCAAGGGAGGTCATGGAGGTATCCCGCACGAGGCAGTTGATTCGATTGTAGTAGCAAGTGGGCTTGTTACGAACCTTCAACAAATCGTGAGTCGCTTTGTGAATCCCGCCAGAACAGCGGTCGTCTCAATTGGGTCGTTCCAAGCTGGATCTGCTTTTAACGTTCTATCAGAAACAGCCACATTAAAAGGTACAGTACGAACATTCGATATGGAAGTGCGTGAAAAGATCGTTACGCTAATAGAACAAATGATTAAGGGTGCTTGTGTTTCTGCTGGAGCGGACTATTCTTTCAACTATCAACGTGGCTATCCTCCAGTTGTAAATCATGAAGAAGAAACGATGATGCTAAAAGATGCCGCTAAGAAAATAGAAGAAGTAAAGAATGTAGTCGAAACTGAAGCTTTAATGGTCGGTGAAGATGTTGCGTATTACCTCCAGAAAGTTCCAGGAACTTTCTTCTTAACCGGATCTGGAAACAAAGAAAGGCAATCTACCTATCCTCATCATCATCAAATGTTTGATATCGATGAAAAAGCGATGTTAATTGCAGCAAAAACACTTGGAGAAGCTACATTGTCATATTTGGCCACTCAATCCCTGTCAGAAGCAGAAGAAGTTAATCGATAATAGCGAGAAGGAGTGAAATGAATGGCGAGAGGTTTACTGGAGAATGAAGCAGATCTAAGTAAAAGGCAGCTACATCTACTAATGCAAGTTTCGACTATATTTAACTCTTCGTTAGATTTTTATTCTGTGATTCAGTCAGTGATTGAAGAAGCTGTTTCGGCAATTGATGCTGCAGATGGAGGAGTCCTCTTTCTATATGATTATAGAAGTAATGGACTTAAAGTAGCAGCTTCATCCGGCTTTCGCAAAAAGACCCTGAATGAAGTTATGCTAAAGTCGGGTGAGTCCATGACTGGAATGGCTTTTGAACAAGAAAAAACACTGCACTTTCGAACAAGCAAAGAAGTAGCTAATGCGATGAGTACAATGAGTGATCAGAATGCTGTGTTATATCAACAATCCACCGAGGAACGGCCAATGAGCACGATTTGTATTCCAATTATCCAGGATTCCTCTTGTACAGGAGTAATTGTGCTTGATCGTTTCAAACAAGAAAAACCATTCACAGAAGAAGATATAAGGCTAGTAGAGGCGATATCTTCCCAAGCTGCAATTGCCCTTGAGAATGCTGATTTATATCGAAATAAAGAGATATCTCTTGAAAAAGTGCAGCGATTTAATCAAACGATTATTCATCAAAATGAGGGGTTATCTAAATCTGTAGAAACCCATCAAGCCTTATCTGACATAGGGATGGATGAGAGCTCGTTTCAGGAAATATGCACCTATTTAGCGAATGCTATTGGAAAAGCAGTCGTAGTATTTGATCCTTTTGGTGATGTGAAGGCTTCAAGTACAGAAGATTTGCTGAACAGGGGAGTACTTAAAAATACTATTATTAGTCATCTTCATTCAAAGCATGGCAAGGGAAATGAGAATGAAAAGGAACAGCCTATTGTAGGATTAGAAGGTGAATTTCTCATCTTTCCACTAGGAAGGTTAACGTTCCCACTCGGTTATCTTGCCGTTATAACAGATAAGCTAGCTCTTACCAGATTTGAACATTCTGCCGTGTATCATGCCTGTACTGTAGCTGGTCTCCAATTAATGAAGAAGGAATCTGAGCATAAGGAACAGCAACGTTTAACTAGTGAGTTACTCATTAATGTTTTGTCAGATCAAGAAGATGAGTCAGATCTAAGTTATGTTTCGAATCGATTGAATACAAGTATGGATGGCTACTTCACAGCTGCTGTGCTTGATGTGCCGCAAGAATGTAGTAAAGAGCAAGAGGAATGGCTACGCAGGTGTATTCACTCTGCTATAATCCACTTACTAACTATTAATGGTGACATACAAGTGTTAGTAACAGAATGGGGGAGGCAATTGGTGTTACTCTTCCATCAAGGTTGTAAGAATGGGATTGAATCATCCATAATCAACGTTAACCGCTTTATGAATGATTTCAACCAATTAATTGAGGGTATTTCTGAAGAGAAAGTTTGTCGGATCGGTATTGGAAAACCAGTTAAAGGAATACATGCACTTCATCAATCTTTTGAGGAAGCGAAGAAAACGATAAAATTTCTGAAACGATTTACATTTGCAGGATCCTCATCTTGGTATGAAGAACTTGGAGCGTTGCGTTTACTATTAAATAACAAAGAAGACGAGCTTGCTAACTATGCGTTTGAATATCTTTCTCCGCTCCTTGCATACGAGAAGAGACGTAAAGGTGAATTATTCCAAACGCTATTCGTCTATTTATCGACAGGCCAGGATTTGAAGAATGCGTCTGAACAGCTACACGTACATGTGAACACGATGAACTATCGAATTCAACGTATACAAGAAATTATGAATATGGATTTCAATGATCCTACGGATTTATTGAATATACAGGTTGCTTGTAATATTTATCGCTATTTATATGAAGCCTAATTATTCATCATCAGGCTGAAGATACGGGCGTAATTTACGAACATATCTTCTAATATCAAATAAAAGCTTTTTCTGCATCTTCTTATCAGGTACAAAATCTTGAATGTGTGATATAGAAGGAAATGAGCCGTGTTCATTAAATTGAACCGGAAGTGTACCTTGTTGAATAAGTTCGCCTGATTCACGATTGATTATTTCCACCTCCACTTCTGCTTCATAAGTATCAGGTATGTGGTGGTTTTGTAGGCGGTTGACTTGTTGAACTTTAAATAGAATTTGTGGCATGTGTACTCCTCCTTCCCTCTTCTTTACCCGGGTGAACAGAAAGTTAGCCATTCAAAATGTCGACTGCAGCCTGTTTTAAAAAGGCTGCTTTTCATTTTCTAGCTGATAAACAAGAAATTCTAAAGTAATTGTAAAATGTGGAAGGAATTAGCTAGATAGTGTCAAATAGTATTAGGGATATGAATAATCACATTTTTACATCGAAATACGAGAATAAGAGTGGGGTTTAGCATGGCGGAAATTACATATACATTTCATTTTTTTCTAATTGTCATTTCGATTTTAATGGTAGTGAGTTATGCATATACAGCATTTGATTTTCACGAAAAAGCCCTAAATATGGTGCTTTCATATAGAAAGATTTGGATAATAGGTAGTGCTCTTGCATTTGGAGCTGGTATTTGGATTCTTCAATACATTGTCATTTTGGGATTGGCTTCCACTTCGACAGCACACTATCAGCCATGGTTCGTAGCAACTACTTTATTGATTCCTGTTTGTGGTTCATTTCTTTCCTTTCTCATTCTTACATACAAAAGACAATTAAGAGATATTTTCTTTGCTAGTATATTAATTGCGCTATCGTTACTTATTTTACAGGTGCTAACTTCTACCTATTTGTTAGACGTTTCATACAAGCTCAGTGACTGGTGGAGATTAGCTTTCCCAGGATCGATTGCCTTTTTTACAACAATTAGTAGTTTATGGCTCGTTTATGGTGTTACAAATGAAAAGGTCTCATCTTGGGGGAAAATGTTTGGCGCTATTGTACTTGGAATTGGCTCTTCATGCATTTATTATTTGACGATGTCCACGTCTCTAGCAAAACCACGTTTTAATGTCGAAAATTACAGTGATAATACACTTTTACAGTATATCGTTTTAACAGGTATCTTTATTGTAGCAGTGTTGATTTTAATTAGTGTTGTTCGGGACCGTAAGCTAGAGAAACAGGCCAATCAACTACAGGAAAGCGAACACAGATATCACTCACTGGTTGAAAACAGTCCGGACGGTGTGATGCTCTTAAACGTAGATGGTGAAATTCTCAATATCAATCCTTCATTAGAGAAAATAAGTGGATATTCCTCAAGTGATGCAAGACTTAAAACGAGTTTTCAAATTGTTGAACAGCGTTTCCTCAAAAGAACGATGGTTTGTTTTGAGGCAACCAAAAAAGGTAGTCCGCAGAAATGTGAATCGGCGATCGTCCATAAGCTTGGTCATTCCGTTAAAGTGAAAATTGTATCAATTCCACATATAGTAGAGGGAAAAGTCCAAGGGGTCATCGCCTTTGTAGAAGACATTACAGAGTTAAAAGAAACGGAAGAACTTCTAAGGCGTTCAGAAAAGTTAACAGCTGTCGGAGAACTAGCAGCAGGTGTGGCTCATGAAATTAGAAATCCGCTAACTTCTTTGAAAGGCTTCGCCAATATTCTGCATAGTTCTTCAAAGGATGAAAAATCACAGGAGTTCTTGCAAATAATGCTCTCAGAAATTGATCGAATCAATTTCATTGTAAGTGAGTTTATGTTGCTCGCAAGACCGCAGGAAAAAGAATTCGCTGAAAGTGATCTTATCTCATTATTAAGGCATGTTGTTTCGCTTCTCAAAACGCAAGCGATATTAAAGGATATTGTCATAAGAACACATTACGATTTCGACCAATTTCTTCTTGTTTGTGAAGAGAACCAGATCAAACAGGTTTTTGTGAATGTGCTTAAAAATGCTATTGAAGCCATGCCTTCAGGGGGAATGATCGCATTAAAAGTTACCAAAAATGAAGACGGTGATGCGGTCATCTCAATTAAAGATCAAGGCGTTGGTATTCCAGAACAGCAGCTTTCAAGAATTGGAGAACCGTTCTATACACTTAAAGAGAATGGAACAGGACTCGGGTTGATGGTGAGTTTTAACATTATCGAAAATCATAATGGACGTATGACGCTTTCAAGTGTTGAAGGTGAGGGGACACAAGTGGAAGTTTGTCTACCTGTGCAAGAGAAAAAGTTAATTTCAGTTAATTAAAACGTGCTGGCAAATTGCTAGCGCGTTTTAGTATAAGTGAAACGTAAAAACCTACATTCCAAAAGGTCGCTGTAGCTGACATGATTTACTTTCATTATTGAAAAAGGGAATGGGAAGAAAATGTGGAATAGTGAAGAAATAGGTATTTGTATTCTAAATTTCTAGGTACGGAATAAAATAAAGTTGACAGATATGCATTTACGCGATACTTTTGTACTAGGGAAACATTTATAGTTTTGTGCATGAAATAACAAACGAGTTGAGAGTTCTCAACTCTGTTTTTTTAGATAAGTTTTGCCTTCGGGAAACAATTGTTTGTACGGTGAAAAATAAAGAGGATAAGCAATTATTTTTTACTATTGAAATAGGATAGGCACAGCAAATGAGGAAAGCCCATACGTTAGCTTATAGCTAATGGTGAAGGGTGAAAATTATGAAGGAGAGGTAAGTTAAAATGAAAAAATGGATGGGATATCTTTTCGCTGCATCACTATTTCTATTAGTTATTGCAGGGTGTAGTAGTACTGATGCAGGTCAAGAAAACGACGGTAAAATAAAAATCACAACTACAATTGGTCAAATTGGAGACATTGCTAAAAACATTGGTAAAGATCACGTTACGGTTGATGCTCTTATGGGCCCAGGAATTGACCCGCATTTGTATAAAGCTTCTCAAGGAGATATTAATAAATTATCGAACGCAGATATTATTTTCTATAATGGACTTCATCTAGAAGGAAAAATGGGTGATATCTTTGCAAAAATGAAAGATGAGAAACCGACTTATGCAGTCGCAGAAGCGATTCCTGAAGATATGCTTTTAGTGGATCAAGCAAATTCGGCAGCAGTAGATCCTCATGTATGGTTCGACATTGAGATTTGGAAGTATGCAGTTAAAGAAGTTCGTGATGGATTAATTGAATTCGATCCAGAACATAAATCAGATTATGAGAAAAACACAGAAGCGTATCTTGAAGAATTAACGGCATTACAAAAAGAAGCGCAAGAAAGAATAAATGAAATACCTGAAGAAAGTCGTGTACTTGTTACTGCACATGATGCCTTCCAATACTTCGGGCAGGCATATGGGATGGAAGTAAAAGGTTTGCAGGGATTAAGTACCGATTCTGAATACGGCTTACGAGACGTTCAGGATTTAGTTAACGTTCTAGCTGATCGAAACATTAAAGCTGTTTTTATAGAAAGTAGTATTTCAGAACGGTCTATTAATGCGGTTGTAGAAGGCTCTAAAGAAAAGGGACATCAAGTTGTCATAGGTGGAGAGTTATTCTCTGATGCAATGGGAGAAGAAGGTACACAAGAAGGAACCTACACAGGTATGTACAGACATAACATTGAAACGATTACAGAATCATTGAAATAGTTTAAGAAAGGAGTAACAAGATGAATCCAGTAAATGTATCAAACGTGACAGTTGCATATGATCGAAAGCCGGTTCTACAAGAAATTACGTTCGACATGCCTGAGGGAAAATTAATTGGAGTTGTTGGGCCAAATGGTGCAGGGAAATCAACATTAATTAAAGCGATATTAGGACTTATCCCAACTGCTTCAGGTACTGTAGAAATTTACGGTAAACCTTACAAATCTCAGAGGAAACTAGTGGGCTACGTTCCTCAGCGTGGTTCCGTGGATTGGGACTTTCCAACAAATGCATTGGATGTTGTATTGATGGGACGTTATGGACACATTGGATGGTTTAGACGTCCTGGAAAGAAGGACATCGCAATCGCATTACAAGCTCTCGATAAAGTAGGGATGAAAGAATACGCAAGTAGGCAAATTAGCCAGCTTTCAGGTGGGCAGCAGCAGCGTGTTTTCCTTGCAAGGGCACTTGCACAGGATGCTACTGTCTATTTCATGGATGAACCATTTGTAGGAGTTGACGCAGCTACTGAGAAGGCGATTATCTCCTTATTAAATGAATTAAAAGCACAGGGGAAAACAGTACTCGTTGTTCACCATGACCTTCAAACGGTAAAGGAATACTTTGATTGGACGCTTCTATTAAACAAACGGAAAATCGCCCTTGGACCAACAGAAGAAGTGTTTACAATAGATAATCTGCAGAAAACATATGGTGGTCGTCTTTCATTTCTTGATACTCAAGTTGACCCATCACATGTTGTGCAGTCATAAGGAGGGCTTATAGTGTTGAATGAGCTTCTCTTAACTTTGCAGGATGCGAATACGCAGTGGGTTCTCTTTGGATCCATTCTTCTCGGGATTGCCAGTGGGGTGCTTGGAAGCTTTGCTCTTCTTCGAAAGCAGAGTCTGATCGGGGACGCGATGGCTCATGCTGCATTACCAGGTATTTGTCTTGCATTCTTGCTCTATGGCACAAAATCAATTGGGTGGTTTCTTATAGGGGCTGCACTATCTGGTTTGCTTGCAACTTATTTCATTCAAGCGATTATCAATCATTCTCGAATTAAAGAGGATACTGCAATCGGATTGGTTCTTTCTGTGTTTTTTGGATTCGGGATCGTCCTTCTTACGAAAATCGCACAATCTAAAAATGGCAACCAGAGTGGACTTGACGACTTTATATTCGGTCAGGCAGCCTCGTTAGTTGGTAGCGATGTTAAAGTGATTTCGGGAGTGGCGATAGTTCTTCTCATCATTACGTTTCTCCTTTTCAAAGAATTGAAGTTGTTTACATTTGATAGGCAATTTGCAAAAGGAATCGGACTTCCAACTGGTTTCATAAATGCTTTGTTAATGACTCTTATTGTAAGTGCAGTTGTTATTGGATTACAGGCGGTGGGCGTTATCTTGATGGCCGCCATGCTTATTACTCCTGCGATAGCTGCAAGATACTGGACTGATCGACTTGATCGTATGGTAATTGTAGCAGGTACAATTGGGGCACTTTCAGGTATTTTGGGTACGATCCTAAGCGCTACGGCAAGCAGCTTGCCAACTGGACCAGTAATCGTTTTGGCTGCTACGTTTATTTTTTTGATATCCCTTGTTTTTGCTCCAAATCGTGGTCTCGTTTCAAAAGGTTTAAAACTATACAGAATTCGTAAACGTGTTGCAAGAGAAACAGTGCTCCAAACAATGTATGACCTTGCTGAAGAAGCGAGTCTGTCAAATAGCAGTTTGTTATTCTCACCTGAGCAGTTGATTACTAGAAGAAGAATGACGAATCGAATGTTAGATAAAAACCTTCAACGGTTGAGCAAAGAAGGACTATTGAACCAATCAGATGGAGAATGGGGACTAACGGAAACAGGCGCTAAGGAAGCTTATGAGGTTACATTCAATAATCGGTTGTTCGAAATTTACACCATGTACGAGATGAGATTTGCTTATCTTCAATTAGCTGCAAATGAAGCATGGGAGTATGAGGAAATTCCTTCAGATACTCTAAAAGAGTTAATGGAGTTAATGGCGACACATGAACACACACCACAGCTTGACCCTGCTCATTTTGCTAAGGGTGAGAAATACTACTTTGCAAACATCGAATCAAAAGGTATTAACAAACGGAAAAGAGAGGTGAAATCATCATGAGCTACGGAGCATGGATTATGCTAACTGGTTCTTTAGTAGGGGTAACATGCGGAATAGTAGGTTGTTTTCTTATCCTTAGAAAAATGGCTATGCTAGCAGATGCCATTAGTCATACTGTTCTACTTGGAATCGTGCTTGCGTACCTCGTGAGTCACTCTCTTGAAGGAATTTATATGCTCGTTGGAGCAGGAGTCATCGGGTTATTAACGGCTTTTCTTGTACAGGTGCTTCACTCAAGCGGAGTGCAATCAGATGCGGCTATTGGTGTCGTGTTTACTTCGCTCTTCGCATTTGGAGTTATTCTTCTTTCAGCCTTTGCTGGTAAAGTTCATCTAGATGTAAATCATGCGCTGATGGGTGAAATTACATTCATTCCTTGGAATACGTTAACGATTGGAGGAATGGATCTGGGTCCGTCTGCTGTTTGGATGCTAGGTAGTGTTCTGTTAATTAACTTAATATTAATCTTCTTATTCTATAAAGAGATTAAAATAAGTTCTTTTGATCCTGCAATGGCTACAGCAATCGGTATACCAGTTATGTTCATTCATTATCTACTTATGTCAATGGTGTCTATTACGACAGTTGCTTCTTTTGATAGTGTTGGTGCTATTCTTGTTGTAGCGATGCTTATTGTGCCAGGAGCTACAGCCTATTTACTAACTGATAAACTTCTAGTCATGTTAGTCATAAGTGCAGCGATCGGTGTTATAGCAGCGATCGGTGGTTATTACGCTGCACTGGGTTGGAACATTTCAATTTCGGGATCAATGGCATCTATTGCAGGTCTTATTTTTGCAATTACGTTTATCCTTTCACCAAAGCATGGCTTGATGGCAAAAATTATTGCAAGAAGAAGCATTGTTGCTGAACAATCTTAGTATTTTAACGCGATGAATTACAAAAGAAATGATTCTAAACTATATGAAAATTATGTGATCTATAGTATAGTAAGAAAATGCGATAGCTTGTTCCCACAAGTCTATCTCCTCAATTAGCAGCCCTGTAAGCGAATGCTGGATTCGCTTACAGGGCTATTTTTATTTCGTTACAAATTAATATGGAGTCTCTATTCAACATTTTGGGGTTGAAAGCAATGGTTAATGGGAATAGAACTAATGGTCTAATTATTCGATAGGTTGGAAGGAGATCATACATGGACACGGATACTACTGCAAAAGCGAAAGCAAGTCAGGCAACAAATGACGTTAAGCCTTGGATTAGAGGATTTTCAAGAATGGGTTACATCGCGAAAGGAATGGTTTATCTTGTTATTGGAATCCTTGCAGCTCAAGCAGCGCTCGGGCCAGGTGGCAAAACAACAGATTCTAAAGGTGCTTTTACAACAATAGCAAGTAAACCTTTTGGTGAGGCGCTTCTGTGGTTATTGGCAGTTGGTCTGGTAGGTTATGCTTCATGGAAGATTATACAGGCTTTTAAAGATCCGGATAATAAAGGTACAGGGATGCGCGCTATTGGAAGTCGAATTGGTTATTTCAGTAGTGGAGTCATTCACTTGTTCCTTGCTTACAATGCTGTTTCAATTATTATGCGAGCAGGCAGCTCATCATCAGGTGGCAAACAATCATGGTCTGCTAAATTATTAGGACAGCCATTTGGTCAGTGGGTGCTTGGTTTTGTCGGTCTGTGTTTCATCGCAATTGGAATTTATCAAGCTGTTCGAGCATATAAGAAATCATTTATGAAGCATCTCAAACAACACGAAATGCACAATCAGGAAGAATGGTGGGGAAAACGTGTTGGACAATTTGGCTTTACAGCACGTGGCGTTGTTTTCGCGCTTATTGGAGTCTTTATTATACAGACAGCCATTACAGCCGATCCTGATAAAACAAAAGGGCTCGGTGGCGCTTTGTCGGAACTTGCTAAGCAGCCCTATGGAGCGATTCTTCTTGGAGTCGTTGCATTTGGATTAATAGCATACGGGATATTTATGTTCGTCATTGCCAAAAATAGAAGGATGAATATTTCATAATAGATTAACGAATGAAGAAGGGTGTTAAAGATGGAAGGTGTAACATTAGAAGAAGCCAAGCGAAATCGAAATCATCATTCTCTTTATTTTCTATATCTTTATGGAACCAATTGTTCCGTCTGTCATGCCTTATTACCTCAAGTAGAGGAAGTTCTTAAAGACTTTCCACAAATAAAAAGCGGCAAGCTTAACGTACATGAAATTCCAGAAGCAGCTGGAGAGTTTTCAGTTTTTACGATTCCTGTACTATTGCTGTATGTTGAGGGAAAAGAATCAATTAGGGAAGCACGATTTGTGAATATCGAACAATTCCGTTCTTCCATTAATCGAATCATTACAATGATTAGCTAAAAGCACCCAATATGGGTGCTTTTTTTTGTAGAAATAGATATTTCTAAACAATTCCTTCCTCAAGATGATTATGGATTGACGACTCTTGATCAAGCAAGCAGGAGAAATGATCCATACATCAGATCTGCTCCTTCTCTCAGGTGAGGATTCTTTAAACAAGTATCCTTTTATAAAAAATAGAGCACGATCTGTTTGATACAGTTACACGTGCTTCGTATGCGGGTTTTTGTTAGTTTTCGTAAATATTATACAAAATTAGTAAAATATTAAACTGTGATTTGTACAAATCACAGTTTTTTTATTTTTTCGAAAAATAGGTTGAACCTTTTTTGAATGTTGTTATATAATACTAACAAATAAAACAAATTGTATTATAACAGATGGGAGGAAGTAAAAATGGATTGTTATACATGTTATGGAAATGGTGAGTTGGAATGTCCGCATTGTAATGGGAAGGAAAGAAAAGCAGAAGGGTGTCATCACTGTGAGGGTGAAGGTTGCGTAGGGTGCCATCGCTGTAATAGTAGCGGTCGCTTAGAATAGGAGGGGAAGCGATGATTGAGGAGAAATGTGAAAGCGTTAACTCTAACGTGAGAAGCCTTTTGACACAGGAAGCGATGGAGTTTCTTCTGAAACTTCATCGTCAATTTGAAACAGAAATGAGAGATCTTCACGAGCTTGTAAAGCAAAACGATGAAGAACAAAAAGGATTTCTTCCAAATACGAAATCCGTTCGTGAAACTAACTGGACTGTTAAGCCTGTTAGAGCAGACCTTCAAGATCGTCGCGTAATGGTTAGACATTCAGCTTTTGATAAAGAGCGACTTCGAAGCTCATTACAAATGGGTGCAAGGGTTTTTGCTGCTGATTTTATGAGTGACCAATTTATAACCTATAATCAACGAATGACTTCACATGCAAATGTAAATGAAGAAATTAAACGAAATAGCAACATGGTGAACGTATATCCTACTTCATTCGTGATGATCCCCCGACAGTGGAACATGAAAGAAGAGAACGTAATCGTGGACGGAATGGAAATGTCAGCTGGTTTATTTGATTTTGGATTATACCTGTTTCATAACACTGTTCCATTGTTACAAAAAAAATCGGCGCCTTATTTCGGATTAACAGGCATTACGACTTATCATGAAGCAAGATTTTGGAACAGCGTTTTCACTTTCGCTGAAAGAGAAATGAAACTTTTAGAAGGAACAGTTAAAGCTTCTGTACTACTAGGAAGTAATAGTATATATCAAGCTGAAGAAATGCTTTATGAACTAAGGAACCACTGTGCAGGGCTCCATTTTGAAACAAATAAGAAGGAAAACATAACGGATGCCGCTCGATACTTAATTAAAGTAGGTCACAAACGAAACACACATGTCATTTGTGATGATTCTAGTAAAGGTTGTGATAAAAGGGAGACGAATACTCTAGAACAATTTGAATTGGAAACAGTTTCAGTAGTTGAAGGGTTTGATGGAACCTGCGTGTCTGATATTCATACGATTGAAATGATAAACGCCATTTATAACCACTATATGCCTGAACCGAACCAAATCTGGAAGAAACGCCATGACTGTATCACATTAATGGAAACAGCGAATGAATTGACCGTTTAATCTAAATTTACTCATATCTAGGGGGATACTATAATGACTAATGAAAAAAAAGCAACGATTCAAGAGAACTGGAAGCAAGATCGATTCAAAGGAATTGAAAGACCATATTCACCTGAAGATGTAATTAAGCTCCAAGGTTCGATCCAAATCGAATATACGCTTGCTAAAAGAGGAGCAGAACGTCTGTGGAAACTTGTTAACGAAGAGGATTTCGTAAATGCTCTTGGTGCATTAACAGGTAACCAGGCAGTTCAACAGGTGAAAGCTGGCTTAAAAGCCATATACTTAAGCGGATGGCAAGTAGCCGCAGATGCTAACCTCTCCGGACAGATGTACCCTGACCAAAGTTTGTACCCTGTTAACAGCGTTCCACAAGTTGTGAAGCGCATTAACCAAGCTCTTCAAAGAGCTGACCAAATTGAGCATTCTGAAGGGGTTCATGAAAGAGAATGGTTTGCTCCAATCGTTGCTGATGCAGAAGCTGGTTTTGGTGGTACATTGAATGTATTTGAGCTAATGAAGTCAATGATTGAAGCAGGTGCTGCAGGAGTACATTTCGAAGATCAGTTATCGTCTGAGAAGAAGTGCGGCCACCTTGGAGGTAAAGTTCTCCTTCCAACACAGCAGGCTGTTAAGAACTTAATCTCAGCCCGACTTGCAGCAGACGTTATGGGAGTACCAACGCTAATCATTGCAAGAACAGATGCTAATGCGGCTAATCTTATTACAAGTGACGTAGATAAGTATGACCATGAATTTCTAACAGGTGAGAGGACTCCTGAAGGATTCTTCTATACAAAACCTGGTCTTGATCAAGCAATTGCAAGAGGTCTTGCATACGCACCATATGCAGATCTCATCTGGTGCGAAACGTCAGAGCCTAATCTTGAAGAAGCGCAGAAATTTGCGAATGCTATTCATGAACGATTCCCTGGTAAACTTCTCGCATATAACTGCTCACCTTCATTTAACTGGAAGAAAAAGCTGGATGACGATACAATTGCTAAATTCCAGCGCGAACTAGGGAAGATGGGATACAAGTTCCAATTCGTTACACTTGCAGGATTCCATGCGCTTAATCACAGTATGTTTGAACTAGCAAGAGACTATAAAGATCACGGTATGGCTGCATACTCAAGACTTCAACAGGCTGAGTTTGCTAGTGAAGTGGATGGGTATTCCGCAACTAGACACCAGCGTGAAGTTGGAACGGGTTATTTTGATACAGTGTCACAAGTTATTACGGGTGGAACTTCTTCTACAACAGCACTTAAAGGGTCAACAGAAGAAGAGCAATTTACAACTAATTAATATGAAAACCGGCTGAGATTCAGCCGGTTTTTCTATGAATTGAGCTTGTTAGCTCTGAAGCATGCCTCAAGTTAGCTAAAAGAAGGTTTGAGGTGGATGATATTTAACGGATATCCGCGATCATGAGGATATATCCGCGATATTCAGAATATATCCGCGAAAAACGAAATATATCCGCGGAAATAAAATGATATCCGCTAAACTTAATTTTGGGGGTTCCAGCGCTTGCCGGGTCTAACCGGCCACTTCCGCTTTTCGTTAGATCCAGCTGCAGTGGGCAGACCCTCGGTCACTTCACCCCCCAACTCGAACACAAAGACCGTGTTCAATTTGGGGGGCTCCAGTGCCTGCCGGGTCTAACCGCCCACTTCCGCTTTTCGTTAGATCCAGCTGCAGTGGGCAGACACTCGG
>NZ_JAFKOI010000139.1 GCF_017303315.1 Bacillus sp. NTK071 | reverse complement strand
AGGTCACGCCCATCGCCTCGAGCCGAGCGACGGCCGTGTCGTAGGCGTCGCGCCGCTGGGATTGACGCATCACCGGCTCGGGCCAGGACAGGCCCAGCCAATGCAGGTCGTCATAGATCTGCGTCTCGAAGGCCGGTTTCGCGCGGGCGGTATCGATATCCTCGATCCGCAAAAGGAAACGACCGCCAGCGGCGCGGGCGAGCGCATCGGCGGTCAGGGCGGAAAAGGCATGGCCCAGATGCAGCGGGCCGGTGGGCGA
>NZ_JAFKOI010000138.1 GCF_017303315.1 Bacillus sp. NTK071 | reverse complement strand
CGCGTCGGCGGCACCAAGCGGGTGTCGATCCTCAATGACCTGCAGGCGCAGGGCCATGCGCTGGCCTCGCTCGACCGGCGGCATCTGCGCAGCCTGCTGCCCGGCCAGCCTGCCGAACCGGGCGCCGCCCAGCTTGTCGTCGGCGCTGGCACCGGTTTCAACGCGGCGCCGGTGCATCATCTTCCCGGCGGCACCTATGTCGCGCCATCCGAATGCGGCCATATCCACCTGCCGCGCAAAGGCGATCAGGAAGCCGCGC
>NZ_JAFKOI010000137.1 GCF_017303315.1 Bacillus sp. NTK071 | reverse complement strand
GCGCGCGAAAGCGTTCATGTGCTCGTCTATATCTGGCTCGACGACGGCAATGGCCAAAGGCTGATGCAGGCCATGGCCCGCGCCGCCCGGCGTGGGGTCGCCTGCCGCGCGATGGTCGACGGGCTGGGCTCGCGCAAGCTGCCGCGCTCAAGCCATTGGCGCGAGATGCAGGCGGCAGGCGGCAAGACCGGCATCGCCTTCGATACCAGCTGGGCCTTCGCGCGGCTGGCTCTGGGCCGGGTCGATATCCGCAATCACC
>NZ_JAFKOI010000136.1 GCF_017303315.1 Bacillus sp. NTK071 | reverse complement strand
CGGGCGATAGTGGAAGGGCACGCGCACGCGGGCGGTCAGACGCCCCTGACGGCGCAGTTCGGACAGAACCAGCAGCGTGTAGCGGTTCCCGTCCATGTTCACGAGCGACGTAAAGCCGTGGCGCGCGCAATACTGGAGCCCGCGTTCCATCGGTTCGAGATCGGCCAAAAGCTCGTCATGCGTGGGCAGCGGCACGGGCTCTTCCCCGGTGGCGATGCCCGCATTGATGCGGTCCTGCCCGGTCAGCTGAAGCACCGGC
>NZ_JAFKOI010000135.1 GCF_017303315.1 Bacillus sp. NTK071 | reverse complement strand
AATTCGGGCTGACCATTGAATAGGCGCGCATCAGTGGCTTGCCGTCAGCTTCGATGCCGATCATGGTAAACTGCCCGTTCTCGTAGCGGAACGCCGGGTTGCGTGTCGTCGTGAAGCTGAAAAGCGTATCCGTCCAGTGCCGCACATCTAGCACGGTTTCATGATAATAACCGCTCATAATGCTTAAATCCTTAATAATACCATTTTATTTATGTAATTTAATCAGCATGTAGTGGATATCTTTATGTTTTTCTACGCA
>NZ_JAFKOI010000134.1 GCF_017303315.1 Bacillus sp. NTK071 | reverse complement strand
GATCGGCGAGGAGCTGCTGCCGCAGAAGCTCAAGGAATGGGAGCGGGTGCATGGCCGGATGCTCGATTGGGTCGCGGCCCAGCCTGCCGATATGGGCGATCTCAATCACCTCGCGCCGATCTACGCGCCGGGGCTGCAGATCGACCAGGCGCTCAAGCGCGACCTGCTCAAGCGCTCGCATGGCTCGACGCGGCGCGTCTGTGTGAACCTCGCCCAGCTCTTCGAGCGCGCGCAGGTGCTGGGGCGTGACCACATGGGGC
>NZ_JAFKOI010000133.1 GCF_017303315.1 Bacillus sp. NTK071 | reverse complement strand
CCACGGGCGAGGCGCGCTTCGCCATCGAGGCGGCTTTGCAGAATATCGGGCGACTGGCGCCGGGTCTTGCGGGCAATCTGACGCTGGCGGGCGATGTCGCGCGCGCGGCGGGCGATACGGGCTACCGCGTGGATCTGCGCGCGTCCGGCCCGCAAGGCATGACCGCCACGGCGCGCGGGCGGGTGAACGAGGATTTCACCATGGCCGTGCAGCTTGACGGTCAGGTACAAAGCCAGCTTCTGAACGCGATGCTGGAACCC
>NZ_JAFKOI010000132.1 GCF_017303315.1 Bacillus sp. NTK071 | reverse complement strand
AGGTCGGCCCGGCCTGCCCACCACGGCGCAGCGTTCAGGAGGATGACGATCGGCACCAGCACGAACAGCCAGGCGGTCGACAGACGGGTGCGGCGCGTGACTGAAAGGCTCATGCGTCGATCCTCGGAAACAGGCCGCGCGGACGCAGGGCAAGAATGATCAGGAAGGCGATGTGACCGGCGAGGATCTGGTAGCCAGGGTCGATCTTGGCGCCCAGCGTCTGCGCAACGCCGAGGATCACCCCGCCGGCCAGTGTCCCC
>NZ_JAFKOI010000131.1 GCF_017303315.1 Bacillus sp. NTK071 | reverse complement strand
ACACTCCGAAAATGCTGCGCGACGCACGAACGAACGCTTTGGGGAAGCTGCGGCGCGGCGACGGTGATCCTGGCCAAGGTCTGCTAAGGGCCGATAGTTGCCCCGATAGGCAGCCTGCACCGACGCGGGCGACCAACTGCAGATCATCACATCGGGCCGCCCCTTCCGTCCGCAAACGCTGCATCGCAGTCGGTGGATGTCGCGAAAGGTCGCGGCTGCCTCACCCAGATCAGCAGTCCGCAACACCGCGCGATGACCAC
>NZ_JAFKOI010000130.1 GCF_017303315.1 Bacillus sp. NTK071 | reverse complement strand
ACGGGCTCGGCCTCGAGCCCCGGCCAGTTCCCCTGTCCGAAGCGGATCGCAAGATCGATCCCGTCGCGGCGCAGATCGGCCAGCGCGATGCCGGGCACCAGCCGCACCTCGACATCCGGATGCGACGCCCAGAAACCGCCGATGCGCGGCATCAGCCAGCTTTCGGCGAAAGAAGGGGTCAGCGCCACCACCACCGGCCGTACCCGATTGCGGTCGCGCAGGCGCGTCACACCCTCGGCGATGCGGCCGAACCCGTCGCC
>NZ_JAFKOI010000012.1 GCF_017303315.1 Bacillus sp. NTK071 | reverse complement strand
CTTAGTTATGGGCTATTGGTTAGCACCTGCATCATAACGGAGGGTCCTTTTTTATGCAATAGGCTTCATTCTGTTCTCACAGGAATGCTCCTGCGGGATGAGCGGGACAGGTGAGACCCCACAGGAGCGTTAGCGACGAGGAGGCTCAAGTGTCCCGCCCCGCGGAAAGCGAGCACCTGGAGCGCAAATCAACCTCTACTCTTATAGCAACAATGTCTACAAATAAAGCCTACCTAAAAATTGAAAGGACTTCTGATTTTCACTAAAAACAGAGGTTCTTTTTTGTGTTCAGAAACATACAACATAAGCAATATTAAGCATTTTAAAGAAAACTTAAATAAAATCCCTTGTCCCTCTTGACTTTTTGGTATATAACCACCTTTGCCTTAATAAAATGTTACAAAACTTAGTAAATGAGGGGCAGAGGTGAGAAGTTGTGGTAACGCTTCGAAGTATTCTTGCATGCAATACTCCTGACATCATGTAGGTCACCTGATGACTAGAGCTTCGTAGCATGATCACTTTATCAGTCTCATTTCGCATCTCTCACATCCAATTTAGGGAGGCGAGTGGTGTGCACGATTACATCAAAGAGCGAACCATCAAGATTGGAAATTACATCGTGGAGACTAAGAAAACGGTGAGGGTGATCGCCAAAGAGTTTGGAGTGTCCAAAAGTACCGTTCATAAGGATTTAACGGAACGGCTTCCCGAAATTAATCCGGACCTCGCCAATGAGGTGAAGGGGATTCTCGAGTATCATAAATCGATACGCCATCTCCGCGGCGGCGAAGCGACGAGAATAAAATATAGAAAGGATACTGAAAAAGAAGAAGCTGTCAAATAACACGCCTAAAAACGACAATTTTTTCTAAATCATTTCTTCCTTGTGATACTTTTGTGGTACAATATACTAATGGATACGTAGTTTATACATACTAGGACTGGAACAATAGATGAGTTATAGTACACAGGGAGGATAAGTCATGTTTTCACGTGATATAGGGATTGATTTAGGTACAGCGAATGTACTGATTTATGTGAAGGGCAGAGGCATTGTTCTTGATGAACCTTCAGTAGTAGCAATTGACACTGGTACTGGAAGAGCACTGGCTGTTGGTGAAGAAGCAAGACAGATGGTCGGCCGGACTCCTGGAAACATCGTTGCAACACGTCCTTTGAAAGACGGCGTAATTGCAGACTTCGATATTACAGAAGTAATGCTGAGACATTTCTTGAACAAAATCAATGTGAAAAGTTTTCTATCAAAGCCGCGAATTCTTATTTGCACCCCAACCAATATTACATCGGTTGAGAAAAAGGCAATTAAAGAAGCAGCGGAAAAAAGCGGTGGAAAGCAGATCTTTCTTGAAGAAGAACCAAAGGTAGCAGCGATTGGCGCAGGCATGGATATTTTTCAGCCAAGCGGTAATATGGTAGTGGACATTGGCGGTGGAACGACGGATATCGCAGTTCTTTCAATGGGCGATATTGTCACCGCCTCTTCCATTAAAATGGCAGGGGACAAGTTCGATTACGAAATCCTCGACTACATCAAGAAAACATATAAGCTTTTAATCGGAGAACGTACAGCAGAGCAAATCAAAATCAACGTTGCAACGGTATTTCCAGGCGGCCGGAATGAAGAACTTGATATTCGCGGACGTGATATGGTTTCAGGACTTCCACGCACAATTACAGTGAAATCTGATGAAATCCAGCAGGCACTTCAAGAGCCGATCTCCCACATGGTAATGGCGGCGAAGAGCGTACTTGAACGAACTCCTCCTGAGCTTTCAGCAGATATCATTGACCGCGGTGTTATTATGACAGGCGGCGGCGCATTGCTTCACGGTATCGATCAGCTATTTGCTGAAGAATTAATGGTTCCTGTTCTAGTAGCAGAAGAGCCAATGAGCTGTGTCGCAAAAGGGACAGGCCTTATGCTTGAACATATCGACAAGATCGCTAAGAAAAAATTAATCTAGCTTCGTAACGGAAACTATTCGTAAGGGTGTAATCATGATGGCGAACAACCATGAAAAGGTGAACCAGACCTCAGAACGTAAGGACATTACAACGGAAGAGGCCAAACAAACGAATAAGAATACAGAAGAGAAACAGCGCAGGCCAAGAATTCGGTTAATCCCGATCTGGCTGCGCCTTCTTCTCGTGGTGCTATTACTTCTAGCTTCGCTTCTAGCAGGAGCTATGCTCGGTTATGGTGTTATTGGTGATGGAAGCCCTGGCGATGTTTTCAAAAAAGACACATGGGTGAAAATCACGGATATCGTTAAGAAGGAAAAGTAATGAGTGAAAGGAGAATGAGACATGTTAGATAGTCAGGATATTAAATCAATCATCCCGCATCGATACCCTTTCTTGCTTGTTGATCGCATTCTTGAAGTTGAGGAAGAAGTAAGAGCGGTCGGTATAAAGAACGTTACAGCGAATGAAGAATTTTTCAACGGGCACTTCCCAGATTACCCGGTTATGCCAGGCGTACTAATCGTAGAAGCACTTGCGCAAGTAGGGGCAGTAGCGATGTTGAAAAAAGAAGAAAATCAGGGAAAGCTCGCTTTCTTTACGGGGATCGACAAATGCCGTTTCAAGAAGCAAGTTAAACCTGGTGATCAACTCCGCCTTGAAGTCGAAATCATCCGAATCAAAGGACCAATCGGCAAAGGCAAAGCAACAGCCACAGTAGACGGCGAAGTAGCAGCAGAAGCAGAAATCATGTTTGCACTAAAATAATAGTTGAACTACATCCCTACCGATAGGCATTGAAGAGATGCTTGTTGGTGGGGGTTTTTATTTATGACTGTTTGCGTAGATATTATTATTTTATATTAATAAAGACCTCTTTCCAAAAAGTTTGTAGTGTTTAAAAAGAGGTTTTATAAACAGCAACACTTCGAAGTTGATTGGAGCGGAAGGTGCTCGACTCCTGCGGGACTAGCGGGACAGGTGAGACCCCACAGGCGCGCCCTTCAGCGACGAGGAGGCTAAAGTGTCCCGCCCCGCGGAAAGCGAGCACCTGGAGCGCAAATCAACCACTACTCTTAAGCCATTGAATTATGTTCTTGAAGCGATTTGTTAACCGTTTATTAGTAATGTAAAACCCTTATAGAGACTATGTAAATATCAACAAATTTCCAATCTGACTTGTTATGATGATCTCAACCGCAACGTAGCGGTAAAAACTTACTTGAGTTCAGGGAGGAATTTTGGAAATGAATCAGAAGAAATTCATGCTCAAAATTGCAACTTCGTTAGTAGCTGTCATGTTAATTACGGCTTGTAGCAGTAATGAAAGTAACGACACAGAGAACGGAAACAACTCAATGAACAATGGTAGTAACACAGAAGAACCTGCTACAAACGAGAACTCCAAGAACTCTGCTGAATAAGAACGTCCACTCCTGTCTCAACTGGACAGGAGTTTTTATTTGTAAATAAAAAATGAAGCAGGGCGGGATCCGGCTGCTTCAATCCTCTTTGCTATGTTTTAGTTGCCATTTCTTAAACTCTAAATAATCCGCAAAATCTTCTTTCGTTATCCCAGAGCGCATAGCCTCTTCAATCAATTCCTTCCATTCTGTATCAAGTGCAGGCTCTGCCATATCCTCTTCAAGGATAAAAACTTCCATGGGAACTTTAAGCTCTGCCGCTATCTTCTCAAGGAAGTGAATCGATGGGTTAGCCTGTTGATTGCGCTCAATTGAACTGAGGTATGACTTGGCCACTCCAGCACGTTTAGCTAACTCCGTTAATGATAACCCCATTCGGTTCCGATAAAGTTTAATTTTTTCCCCTATCATCCCTTTACCTCTACTTTATCATTATTTATTAAATTAATTTTATCAAGAACACATCGTTCTGTAAACAGAACGATTGTCATGGTTTTAAAAGTTTATAGCATAAAGTAAATAATGAAAATTTAAGAAAGATAGAGTATTTGTAAGTATACAAGTGGTATGAAGTTCAAAATGAGCCAAATCAATGAATTTTCAGTCTTTTTTATCTTCCAAAATAATACTATATTAGATGTACATTCTAAATAAAGAACAAAACGTTCTTTATTAATGTCGGTTATTGGAGAATCATATAAGGGGGATGGGAATGAGGACGTATACTGACGAAAAATTGGACGAAGAATGGGTAACGCTTATTTCAATCGCAAAGAAACTTGGGTTATCAAAGGAGGAAGTGAAGCAATTTCTAACCAATTCCTCGAAAAATTAAGGAGGAATGTAAATGATTCGGTTAGGTGAAAATACGTTTGTATCGTATATTCTAGGAAAAAGAATTAAAGTCATCGCAATAAATCAACGGCTGGCTAGACTTTATATTAATGATGAGTACAAAGGGAAATGTGAATTATCTTTGATATTAAAAAAGATAAACTCATTTGAGAAGAAGGAACAGGATATCAGGGGAATGATGCGGGATGAACAAAAACTATATTCCGACTTAGGTGAAATCATTAAGAATCAGAAGATATCTCCTCATCTAGAATGAAGGATAAGTCGACGTTTCGATTTCTTGTCATTTATTTAGGGTGCTGTAACCTGCTTGATGGCTTTGTTACGTTCTGGGGACTAGAGAACGGGTGGATTGAAGAAGTAAATCCCTTCATGAGATCAATGTATGAATTTCATCCTCTTGCTTTTCTATTTTATAAAGCGGGTATTTCCCTACTCTTACTTAGTTTTTTATTCTTACACAAGCAGATTAGATCTGTTTCCGTAAGCATTCTTTTAAGTGTTGCTTCCATTATTTATACGTTTTTATTATGTCTCCATGGCTACTGGCTACTTTTACTTTCCTATATAGGTAAATAAAAAAGAGCCGTCAAATAGGCTCTTGAATCAATTCTATTGATCGGACCCTTGTTTAGCACGCCATTTGTTAAACTCCAAAAACTCCCTGAATTGATCTTTGCTAACCCCAGACTCCATTGCTTCTTTCACAAGTTTTTTCCAATCTGAGTCTAAGTCAGTCTGATGAATCGAATCATTGCCTTGAAGCAAAACTTCAACGGAAACATCAAGTACGTTGGATATTTTATCAAGGAATTGTATTGAAGGGTTCGATTGAATATTGCGTTCGATGGAACTCAAATACGATTTCGCGACATTCGCTCGTTCTGCTAATTCTGAAAGTGATAACCCTTTTCGTAATCGGTATTTCTTAACTTCTTCACCTATCATTTATCGATCCCTCCGATGCCCTTGACAAAATTCTCTGTTATTCATAAGTATACCAGTATGTATTTGTTCCGTAAATAGAACAAAAGCGACAAAATGTATCGTCGCTTTTGTTCGTCTTCTTATTTGCTTTCTTCTTGAAGAAAGGCATGTACCTCTTCAACTGTTAAACCAAGCTTTTTTGCCTCCTTGATCAGCTCAATCCAGTCCTCATCAAGCTTTTCTTTTGTATGTACCTCCATCATAATCCTCCTTGTAAATTTTCCAGATAGTACAGCCATCATAGAAGTCTTGACTCCTCCACTTCCTTAGATCTGTATACTTTGCGTCCATTTCTTTTCAGAAAGGTTGCCTTTATGCTGGAGGATGTTTTAATCGCTATACCTATCATAGTTCAAGGAAAGTGAAAAATGTGTTGGAATTTGTAATAAATAACATTTTTTATAACTTCTTTTGTGAAACTCATCAGCTTCTCATATGAAACCGAATAGTTGGCTGATATTTGGCAAGAATACCATTACAACCTACTAGGAGGAAAAAAGTATGAGAAAGTGGTTATCGTCACTGCTCACGATTATGCTTGCCGTTGGAATCGTAGCAGGATGCTCTGATGCTGATGAGGAAGAAGGTCCTGTGGAAGATCCAGAGATGCAAGATGAGTCCCAAAAAGATGAAGAGAACATAAACGAAGACAAGGGAACAATCGATGAAGAAGATGATGATAGTATGAATGAAGATGGATCAAAAGAAGGCGATCAAGACGAAGATGGAAATATGGATGAAGACCATATGGATAAAAATGAAGAACAGCCGAGTGATGAAACGGAAGATCAGAATTAAAGACCTTGCAGAAGGTCTTTTCTTTTTTTAGCAGTCTTAAATGAAGGGAGTATCGGGTATAGACAGAAAAAAGGAGGACGTACATATGACGAAGGTTGCAGTTATTACTGGTGGTGGATCTGGAATAGGAGAAGCAACAGCAAAGCGATTCGCGCAACAAGGCATGCGCGTTTGTTTACTTGATTTGAAAGAGGATCGTGCAGAGCGCGTTAAAGAGGAGATTGTTAGGAATGGCGGGGAAGCCTTTGTATTAGATGTTGATGTGTCAGACGAAGAACGAGTTAGAACAGCACTGACAACCGTTAAACAAGAATGGGGTCGTATTGATGTTCTCTTCAATAATGCTGGCATTAATGGCACGTTAAATTCGATTGAAGAAATGAAAGTGGAAGATTGGGATCAAACGATTCATACAAATTTGAGAAGCACCTTTCTAATGGTAAAGCATAGCATTCCTTATATGAAAGAAAACGGTGGCAGCATTATTATTACAAGCTCAATAAATGGCAATCGAACTTTTTCTAATTTCGGAATGTCGGCATACAGCACATCGAAAGCGGGCCAGGTAGCATTTATGAAAATGGCAGCGCTTGAGCTCGCACAGTATCATATTCGAGTGAATGCCATCTGTCCAGGTGCAATTGATACGAATATTGATCAAAATACTCATAAAAAAAGCAGCGTGAAGGAAATTGAAATACCAGTTAAGTATCCTGAAGGGAGTCATCCACTTGAGCACAAATCCGGAAGTCCTGAACAAGTGGCGGATGTTGTTTACTTCCTCGCTTCAGATGCCTCCAGTCACGTGACAGGTACAGCGATGTACGTTGATGGGGCGGAATCTCTATTATAATCGCGCATGAACCCGACATCTTGTCGGGTTTCTTATTGACGGATATGATGAGCGTTAGTATCGTTAAACGAGAGGTGATGGGAATGTTTACTAAGTTGCACCACGTAGCGATTATTTGTTCAGACTATGTACGCTCAAAGTCTTTTTATGTTGAAACGCTTGGACTACATATAATAGAAGAAACGTATCGTAAGGAGCGAAATTCTTATAAGCTTGACCTTGCTGTAGGAAAGCATACGAGAATCGAATTATTTTCTTTTCCGAATGCACCCGAGAGACCTAGCTATCCAGAGGCACAAGGGTTAAGACACCTTGCTTTTGAAGTAGATGATCTAGATGACGCTGTGAATGAGCTTATAAAGAAGGGCATTGAATCACTTGAAGACATACGAGTAGATGATTTAACAAATAAGCGTTTTACCTTTTTTGCAGATCCAGATGGTCTTCCGATCGAATTATATGAAAAGTAGCACAATTTAACAAAAATAAGTTGATTCTTTCCAATTACTGTGGCAAAATAGATCGTGAAAGCGTTTGCTTACTCTCGGAAAAGACTCGCTTATTTTTTATTTAATTTGTGCAAGCGGTTTCCTTCCTTTTGCGAAAGTGTGCAAACGTTTCCACAGGTAGGTATTTATTTAAGAGGGGGAAAAGAATGAAACGGCGTAATCGAAGAAAACTTTCACTGTCACTTGTTATCGTCCTTGTTATGCAGCTTTTAGCTGGTGCTATACCAGGTGCAAAAGCGGCGGAACCAAGCCCGGTTATTGATGGATCGAGCGCAACGTTTGTTTATGAAGGAGATGGGAGCGAAAGCAAGGTGCTTGTTGCTGGTGATTTTACGAACTGGCAGGATGGAGCTCTTCCACTTGAAAAAGGAGAAAACAATGTCTGGCGTTTAACGGTTGATGATTTGTCAGATGGTCAGCATCAATATAAATTTATCGTGGGGGATGAATGGATGAAAGATCCGGCAAATCCAAATGGAAACGATAATAGTATATTTACGATCGGTGAGCCATCGTCTGAAAGAATCGTGACACTTGCTGGAGATTTGCAGGACGAAATGGGTGCAGAGAAGGAATGGGATCCTGCAGCAGAAGAAACCGTTATGAAAGCAAAAGGTAATGGATTCTATGAACTAACGGCTGAACTTCCAAAAGGGAATTACGAGTACAAAATCGCAATTAATCAGTCATGGGGAGAGAGTTACGGTGATGGGGCTAACAATTTTAAACTATCACTCTCAGAAGCTACTAAAGTAACGTTCTACTATCATGATGGAACACATGCGGTGGCGAATTCAACAACATACACACCAATTTCAAATGAAAAGCAGCCTAGATTAGTTGGTTCAATTCAACCTGCGATTGATGCAGGACCTGAATGGAGCCCTGAAAAGTCGACAGCGCTTTTAACTGATGATAACTTTGATAATATTTACTCTTATACTGCAAGTGTTCCAAAGGGGAAATATGATTTCAAAATCGTACTCGGAAATGAATGGGGCGATGATTATCCGGCAGATAATGCGAAATTAAATGTGTTGGAGAAAACGGATATGACGTTCTTTTTCAATGCAGATACGAAAGAAGTAAGCACGGATTACAGTGCAAAAGGTTCTGATGGTGCAGTTGCAAAAGCGAGTCTTCTACATAATTCATGGGAAGAAGCTTACCGTGCTCCATTTGGTGCTGTACAAGTAGGCAAGAAAGTGACAATCCGACTTGCATCAAAGAAAGATGATTTAACAAGAGCGGATTTGTACTTGAAGAATCAAAATACAGGAACGAGCAAGCTTGTACCGATGGAAAAGGCAGCAACAGCAGACGGTAGGGATTTCTGGGAAGCTGATGTAACACCTGATGAGAAAGGTCTTTACGGGTACAAATTTATCGTACGTGATGGCTCAGCGAAAGCAGAGTACGGCGAAGATACGAAGCAAGGTGCAGCTGGTAAAGCAGTCGATGCGAATGCTGAATTGTATCAACTGACAGTATTCGATCCAGGGTTTGAAACGCCTGATTGGATGAAAGAAGCTGTCGTGTATCAAATTTTCCCGGATCGCTTTCATAACGGAAATGAAGAGAACGATGATGCAAAGAAAAATGCTAGAGGTCCTGAGCCAATCGAGCATCAGGAATGGGGCGAACTTCCGGATAACCCGAGGCTCGAAGATCAGCCTGGATATGAAGGAGATGGGTTCTGGAGCAATGATTTCTTTGGCGGTGACGTGAAAGGAATTCAGGACAAACTAGATTACATTCAATCACTTGGTGTTAACACGCTTTACTTGAATCCAATTGCTGCAGCGGCATCGAATCATAAATATGATGCATCAGATTGGAAATCAATTGACCCTATGTTTGGAACGCCAGAAGAATTTAAAGCGTTTACAGATGAACTTGAAAAGCGTGATATGCACTTAATTATGGATGGCGTATTCAACCATGTTGGAGATGACTCTATCTATTTTGACCGATATGGCAAATACGATGTTGTAGGTGCATATGAATACTGGTCTCGCATTTATGACTTAATGAATGATGAAGGTTTAAAAGAAGATGAAGCAAAAACAGAAGCACGTAAACAACTTGAAAAGGAAGGCCAGACGTTTAACGATGAGTATGGCTTCCATAACTGGTTCAACATTAAGAATGAGAAAGTAGTCGATGAAAAAGGCAACGAACGCTATGATTATCAAGCTTGGTGGGGCTATGACTCTCTTCCAGAAATCAAGAGTGTTGATGGAGAAGCCGTTGACTATGAAAGCGAATTGAACAACAAGAAGTTCTCGGATTACATTATGTACGACAAAGACTCAGCTTCGAAATCGTGGTTAACAAACGGTGCTTCTGGCTGGCGTCTTGATGTAGCAAATGAAGTGGATATGGAATTCTGGCGTGAGTTCCGTAAAGAACTGAAATCAGAAGAGATCGCTGGTGAAGGGGCTACATTGAAAGAAGGAGAAGAGCCGCTTATCCTTGGAGAGATCTGGGACGATGCATCTAAATACTTCCTTGGGGATCAATATGATTCCGTCATGAACTATCGTTTTGAAGGAGCGATTCTCAACTTTTTGAAGAATGGGAATGCTGCTAGCACTGACGAGCAGTTGATGGCTGTGCAAGAAGATTATCCTGAAGAAGCCTTCCATGCTCTTATGAACTTAATGGGTTCACACGATACACCGCGTGCGATTTACGTGCTGGGTGGTGGAACAGATAGTTATGAACGAGCTGAGTTCGATCCGAAATACGATCATGAACTTGGTGTGAAGCGACTGAAACTAGCTGCTGTTCTTCAAATGGGTTATCCTGGTGCGCCAACGATTTACTATGGCGATGAAGCTGGTGTGAGTGGCTCTAAAGATCCAGATGATCGCCGCACATATCCTTGGGGCGATGAAAATGCTGACTTAGTAAAGCATTATCAAGATGCAGGTGCAGTTCGAACGGCAAACGCTGATCTTCTCGCGTATGGTGATTTAACAACACTGCATGCTGAAGGCGATGTGTATGCATTCGCTCGTACTTCTAACGACGGTGCTGCAGTTATTGCGGTTAACCGTGGCAGCAAGGCACAAACGCTTGAGCTGAATGTGGATGATGTTCTTTTAAATAATATCGCGTTCACAGATGGACTTGCGAAGGATTATCACGCAACAGTTAAGGATGGCAAGGTGAATGTTACAATTCCAGCCATGACTGGCCGCATGCTAATCGCTGATAACGGTCAGAGCTTTGAACGTCCAAACGCTGTAAGTGAGCTAAAAGCGACTGCAGGAGAAGGAAGCGCAACACTTTCTTGGAAGGGCGATGCAAAACAGTACAAAGTATATAAATCAACGCTTCAAGGTGCAATGTACGAAGAAGTAACAGTTACGGATCAAAAGTCCATTACAATCGACAAGTTGACGAATGGTCAGTCGTACTTCTTTGCAGTAACAGCAGTCGATGGTGATGGCAATGAATCGCTGAAAGTTGAAACAACTGAAGCATCTATTCCTCACATTGAATGGAAAGATGGGAAGTACGAGATTACACCAGTAACAGCCTTGGATGATCAAGTCCTTGATCTATCAAAAACGTTTGCTATTGAAGGAAGCGTTAAGATTGAAGGAGCAACAGAGTCAGGTCTTGCAGAAGGCTTGATTGCGAAGCTTCAGGTGAAGCAAGGAGACGGTGATTGGACTGAAAAGCAAGCTACGTATACTGGCCAAGATGGAGAGAAGGATGCTTATAATGGTTTTAAAGCAGATTTCCGTCCAATTGAAAAAGGCGTATACACGTACCGTCTTGCTTACTCGACCGATCGCGGAGCAACATGGAAAACAACGAATACTGAAGAAGTTAAATTAACTCAGAATGAGGATGATGTGAAAGCTCCTGCAGATGCAGTGAAGCTTGACGTACCGATGCAAGAGTCTGGTCAGGTTACATTAAACTGGGCACTTGAAGGAGCGGATAACCCGTATCTTCTTGCAATTGAGCGAAACGGCGAAACAGTTGAGCTTTTAGAAGGAGCAGACGCTGTAAGCTATACGGATTTTGCGGTTGAGAACGGTAAAACATACAAATATAGAGTAGTGGCCTACGATCAGGCTGGAAATCAAACAGCTTCGAATGAAGTGTCTGTTACCCCTGATATCGTTATGGTGGATGTGACGTTTAAAGTGCACGCACCAGATTACACGCCACTAAGCGCAAAAGTGACAATGCCTGGAGATCAAAACGGATGGAGCACAAGCGCGTGGGAAATGTCCCGTAACGGTGCAGTATCTCCAGACTGGGAATTGAAAAAATCTTTCCCAGAAGGTACTAATTTAACGTATAAGTACACGAAGGGTGAGTCATGGGATCAAGAAGGTCTTGCGGATCACACTCGGAATGATAAGTCTGATGATGATGTGAGCTTCTATGGTTATGGTGCTGAAGGAACTGATTTGAAAGTAACTGTAACGAATCAAGGCGGAAACAAAATGGTCGTTGAAGACGAAATTTATCGTTGGATCGATATGCCTCTTGTTGTAAACTCTCCAGAAAACGGAGCTGTCATTGAAGGCGATAAAGTAACGTTTAAAGGTAATGCCATTAAAGAAGGCGACCTTACAATCAACGGTGAAAAAGTAAAAGTGAACGACGACATGACGTTCACACACGAAGTGACTCTTAAAAATGGTGAGAACGAGATTCCTGTTTCAATCGCACCATCTGAAGAGAACAAATCCGAAATCTTTAACAACGATGGCGGTGCCATTGCTAAGAACACGAAAGAGTATACGTGGAAGGTAACATCGAATGCGGGTGAGCCTGAGCCGAAAGAGCCTGTGCGCTTATTCGGAGACGATCGCTATGCAACAGCGGTTGAAATCTCTAAAGAAGGTTGGGACCAAGCGGATACGGTTGTCATTGCTAGAGGGGATAATTTTGCTGATGCTTTAGCAGGCGCACCTCTTGCGTACAAACTGGACGCACCAATTCTTCTTACACGTGAAAAAGGACTTGAGAAGTCTGTGAAAGATGAGATTAAGCGTCTTGGTGCTAAAAAGGCGATCATTCTCGGCGGTACATCAGCTGTACCGAAGTTCATTGCCTACCAACTTGAAGGAATGGACTTGAAAGTGCAACGCATTTACGGACAAGATCGATTTGAAACAGCTGCTAACATTCAGGCGAGCCTTGGTGGTAGCCCTGATAAAGCAGTCATAGCAAACGGAATGAACTTCCCGGATGCACTAGCTGCAGCATCATATGCAGCAGAGAACGGATACCCAATTCTATTCGCTAAGAAGGATGAAGTTCCTAAAGCTACGAAGCTAGCACTACGTAGCGTGGATGGAACCATCGTTGCTGGTGGTGAAGCGGTAATTAATAAGAAAGTGTTTGGTAGCTTACCAGATGCGAAACGTTATGCAGGAGAAAATCGATTTGGAACCGCAGCATCCATCGCGACTGAATTGAATTCATCGAAGAAAGTATTCATCTCAACAGGCATGGACTTCGCCGATGCCCTAACAGGCTCGGTACTTGCAGCAAAACAGGATGCAGCCATGCTCCTCGTAAAGCCTGACAAGATGCCAACTGAAACGGCAGAAGCCCTTAAGAAGCTTGAAGCCGATACGTTTACGATCCTTGGTGGAACGAATGCGGTAAGTGATGGTGTTGTGGAGAAGTTGAAGTAGAGAGAGCATTAATCATAATGGGATCAGACCCCTGTCTGACCCCACTAAAAGACAAAACAGCAAAAAGTGTCCGCCCCAGACGGACACTTTTTGCTGTTTCAAACGGCTTTCAATGGCTATGAGCTTATATGGGGTAAGGGTTTTGAGGGGAGAGAGCGGTAGGGGGGTCAGGCTCGAGCCTGACCCCCCTATTACCACCGCATCAAAATTCCTCCAACTGAAATGAAAAATATTTCTGAATAATTTATAAATTAACTATTCCCAAATTCTTGAAAGGTGGTATACTACAATTATCAGCCCCGATATGGTAGAAATTCCCCATCATCCTTACTAAAGGAGCAAATCGAATGGCTCGCAAAAAACGCAATTGGTTTCCTGGTGCGAAGTATCATATTACCTGCCGAGGGAATCGTAGAGCGCCGTTATTTGAAGAACGAATCGATCGACTGAAGTACTTAGTCTTTCTCGAACAAGCTCGTCAGGCATTTCCGTTCCGCTTACACGCATACTGTCTCATGACTAACCATGTGCACCTCTCCATCGAAACCTTCGATCATCCCCCTGGTGAAATCATGAAAGTTATTAACTCCAACTATGCAAGATATTTCAACGACAAATATGAGTATACAGGACACGTATTTCAAGGCCGTTATTCCGCTGAACTGCTTGATTCAATGATGTATGAAATTGACGTGAGCAAATACATTCACCTTAATCCAGTTAAAGCCCGGATGGCTGTTAAGCCAGAGGACTATGCCTGGAGCAGTTATCGCGCCTATTTTTCATATAAAAAGGATCCGCATGCTTATCCCGACTACATATTATCTTTGTTTCAAAAACCAGCTCGGGAAGCTTATCAGCGTTATGTGCACAATTCAGATCCATCAGCACCACCTGAACTAAGGAAGCATGTGCCGATCCTTAGTGGCAAACGCATCTATTTACTAACAAATCTTCCTGAATAATAGGGAGAGCCCCTTTTAAAATTACAAGTGAAAGAGAAGTGAATGAATGGAGCGCTGGATCTGGCTTAGTTCAATTCCGCATGTTGGCCCAGTAACGCAAAAGAAGCTACTGGCTGTTTTCGGAACTCCTGAACAAGTCTATCATGCCTCTCCTGCTGAACTTCAAGAAGTAAAAGGAATCTCACAGCGTGCACGTGATGCTATTTGGGCTGCGCGGTCACTGGAGAAACCAAAACGCATTCTTGAAGTAGTTCATCAAAAGGAGATCTGGCTGTTACCCCGAGATGACCCGCTTTACCCTTATTACGCAAAAGATGTACCTGAATCACCTGTTCTACTGTATTACAAAGGCCTTATCCAACCTACTTTACCGTCTGTAGCCATTGTCGGTTCTAGAACTTGCTCCAATCACGCAAGGAGAGCTGCCGAAGAGTTGTCCCAAACGCTCTCAAGTCTTGCCATTCCTGTCATTAGCGGTCTCGCAAAAGGAATCGATCAGTTCGCTCACGTAGCCTGCCTCGCGAATCGTGGGCGTCCGATAGCCTTTGTTGCACATGGAGTCGATGAATGTTATCCGAAAGAGCACCGCTCGCTCTTTGAGGCCATCATCGATCAGGGTGCTGTTATCTCCCAGTATCCACCTGGCACAGCACCAAAACCGAAGCAATTCATCCAGCGAAACGCGCTTATCAGCGCATGGTCAAGTCATGTCGTGATTATGGAAGCTGAAGTGAAGAGTGGTGCAATGACGACTGCACACTTTGCGCAGAAGCAAGCAAGACAAGTCTATGCATTCCAAAACAAAGACGATCGAATTGGACAGGGAACAAACTGTCTCATCGAAAAAGGTGCTCTCCCATATGGTAGTGTTGACTCACTTACAAGTCGATTAGAGTTACCCTTTCATCCACGTGAAAAATAAAGAGATTCCCATACTCTCTATCAAACCAAACGATAATTGTTAAATTCTCCACATATAACCGCGTTTTGATCCCTCAAGGATCTTCAAGATCATCTCCCCCGACTAGAGCATGATGGCTTCCAACCCATCCGGGCAAAGATGAAAGATAGAAGAAGATAAACCTGCCTCTTAACCACCAAATCGAGCCATCGATGAGGTGGTTTTTTATTGTGCTCGCATTCCCATTTACAGGTGCTTAAGACCTATACGCTAAACACAGAAAATAAAGAATGAAAGAATCATAATTCTATAGTTGTATAATAGTTTAACCAAATCTTTACAAAAGTTAAGCGGAATAAAGTGGAAATAAGATGGGTTAAGTAGTGTCCTCCCAGCGTGGACAAATGCCGCTATTTGTCTTTAAGGGGGGTCAGGCTCGCACCTGACCCCTCCTTCTTTTGACCCCTCCTTCTTTCTTTCCCTTCTCTCCACCAATGACAGCGTATTCAAAAATTAGACAATTTACGCTATTTTTACACATCTAGTTTAAAAGATATTGTATACTTACAATTGGTGGCATTGTCACCAAAATTCGACTACATATCCGGGGGGAATAGAATTTGGAACGAAGGTCAACACGTCGTTTAATTAGCTTTGCGCTCATTTTCTCAATGGTCCTTAGCTTTTTCGCATTACCAGTTTCGCAGTATGCTTCAGCAGAAGGAACCATTTCCGTAAGTGAAGCGATCGCAAACAATACTGGTTCTGCCACAGTAGAAGGTTATATTGTAGGAACAACTTCAAGTGGACCATCTTATAACTTAGATGATGCCAATAATGTAAAAACAAACATTGCGATCGCAGATTCACCAGATGAGACAAAGGCAGAAAACATCATGCCTGTTCAGTTACCTAACAACAACCTCAGAACAGATCTGAATCTAGTTGATCATCCAGAAAACAAAGGTAAAAAAATTCAGATTACCGGAACCCTCGAAACATATTTCGGTGTACCGGGTCTTAAAAGCCCATCGACTTACACTTTCCCTGACAGCACAACTCCAGATCCAGACCCTATTAAACTCTCAACAATTGCCGATGCAAGACAAGAAGCAAAAAACACACAAGTTAAAGTAAAAGGAATCGCTACAGCAGCATTTGAAGCTGGCGGTCAAACAAATCTATTTATCCAGGATGAAACAGCTGGCATTATCATTCGCGTTGCAGGTATTACTGCTAAGCCTGGTGATGAAGTAACAGCTCAAGGTTCAATCACTGATTACTACGGTATGCAGCAAATCGAAGCGACTACTGTAGAGAACACAACTCCTGATAAAGGAATTCCAACTCCGGAGTCTCTTAAGTCAACTGATCTATCAAAAGAGAACGGTGAACAGCACGAAGCTGAATTCACTAAGTTTACAAACGTCACTGTGAAATCAGTCGACAGCAAAGGAAACTTTACAGCTGAAGATACTTCTGGTGAATTTGTTATCAAGCCAAATGACAAATCTTTACTGGAGGTCGGCAAAACATACGAAATCCTTAAAGGTGTGATCGATTATAACTTCAATGAATACAAACTAGTGCCACGTAGCGCAGCAGACGTTATTGAAAAAGCGTTCTCTGTGACAACAAACACGAAATCGGGATCTGTTATTGAAGGTACAAAAGTAACGCTTGCGACAGCTGAAGAAGGCGCAACGATTCATTACACAACCGATGGTAGTGAGCCAACAGCTAGTAGTACAGAGTACACTGCTCCGATCGAATTGACAAAAGACACGACAATTAAATCTATCGCAGCAAAAGACGGCAAAACAAGCGATGTTTCTACTTTTGAATACAGAGTATTAAAATCAGCAGATGGAATCAGCATTCATGACATCCAAGCTGCGGACCACACTTCTCCATACGAAGGTATGGCAGTAACAAAAGTAAAAGGAATTGTTACAGCGAAAAATGGATCAAGCGGCTTCTACATGCAAGAAGAGCAGCCAGATGATAACGTAGCTACTTCAGAAGGGATTTACGTTTATAAAAGCGGCGGCTCAGGCGTTGAAGTTGGCGATAACGTTGAAGTAGATGGTCAAGTAAAAGAGTGGAGAGAAGGCGGTTATAGCGACGCGAAGGATCTTCTAACGACTCAGATCACAGCATCCAACGTGACGATTGCATCTTCAGCAAACACACTACCAGAAGCAATCGTTATTGGAGACGACCGTACACCTCCAACTGAAAACATTGAAGACGACAACATGAAAACATTTGATCCGGAAACGGACGGACTTGATTTCTATGAAAGCCTTGAAGGTATGCTGATTGAAATACCTGATGCAACGATTTCAGGACCTGTGAAATACGATGAACTTCCTGTTTACGTGAATGCAAGTGCAGATCAACTTTTCACACGTGCAAATGGTCTATTGATCTCACCTGAAGATTACAATCCAGAACGTATGCTCATTGATGTAGATGGGATCGATATTGATGTCACTACAGGTGATCGACTCGATGGCTCTGTTACAGGTATCGTGAGCTACGATTATAGCAATTTCAAAATTCGTCCAACTGGTACGTTCCCTTCTGTCATCGAAGGAGATACGAAACGTGAAGTAACGAAAATCGAATCATCTGAAGGCGATTTAACAGTTGCATCTTACAACATTGAGAACTACTACACTGGTGTTGGTGAAAGCAAAACAGCGAAAATCGCTGACTCCATTGTAAACAACATGAAAACACCTGACATCATCGGTTTAATTGAAGTACAGGACAACAATGGTCCGACAGATGATGGCACAACAGATGCTAGCGAATCTTATAACGCAATTATTAAAGCAATTGAAGAAGCGGGAGGCCCAACTTACAAGTTTACTGATATCGCTCCAGCAGACAAAGTAGACGGTGGGCAGCCAGGCGGAAACATTCGCGTAGGTTTTATCTACAATCCTGAACGTGTTAATTTACCAAAGAAAACAGCTGGGGATGCAACAACGTCAGTAGATGTTGATGCAAATGGCTTAACACTTAACCCTGGTCGTATTGATCCAACGAACGATGCATTCAAGAACTCTCGTAAGCCACTTGCTGCAGAGTTTGAATTTAATGGTGAGAAAGTCGTTGTCGTAGCGAACCACTTCAATTCAAAAGGTGGTGATGGCGCACTATTTGGCGCAGAGCATCCAGTTGTTCTTGGTAGTGAAGTACAACGTATCAAACAAGCTTCCATTGTAAATGGTTTTGTGAACGATGTTGTTACAAACATGGACGATGCAAATGTAGTCGTTCTTGGTGACTTGAATGACTTCGAATTCTCTAAACCAATCAACACGCTTGAAGGCGATGTGCTAACGAACATGATGGAGAGACTACCATCTGAACAACGTTACACATATGTCTATCAAGGAAACTCGCAAGTACTTGACCATATTCTTGTATCAAACAATCTAGCAAAACGTACAACAATCGACAGCATTAACATTAATGCTGATTTTAGTGAAGCAGATGGCCGTGCGAGCGACCATGATCCAGTTCTAGCAAAGATTCAAATGGAGAACAAAGTCGACCGTACATCTGGTGAAAATCGTTATGAAACGGCGATTGAAATCTCCAAAAAAGGATGGGACAGCGCAGATACAATCGTGCTTGCAAGAGGCGACATGTTCCCTGATGCACTTGCTGGCGCACCTCTTGCTTACAAGTACGACGCACCGATTCTTTTAACCGAGAAGTACAAAGTATCTTCTGCTTTGAAGGAAGAAATTGCTCGTCTTGGTGCTGAAAAAGCAATTATCCTTGGAGGAGAACAGGCCATTTCGACGTATGTTGAATACTCGTTAAAGAGTCTTGGTCTTAAAGTGGAACGCATTGGAGGAGAGGATCGCTACGAAACGGCAGTAAACATCGCAGCCAAACTTGGCGGATCTCCTGACAAAGCGATTCTAGCAAATGCGCGTAACTTCCCAGATGCTCTTTCTGTTGCATCCTATGCGGCGAAGAATGGTTATCCAATTGTGTTAACTGATAACGATCAACTACCGGCAGTTTCGAAAAAAATCCTAAGCAACACAGATGAGCAAATCGTTGTTGGCGGTAAGGATGTCATCAGTGCGAAGGTGTTCGATCAACTATCAAGTGCAGTCCGCTATAGTGGCAAAGACCGCTATGCAACATCTGCTGCCATCGCAACGGTTCTTACACCAAACACAGATACAGCCATCGTTGCAACAGGTCTTAAGTTTGCTGATGCCCTTGCAGGATCTGTCCTTGCTGCAAAAGAAGATGCAGCAATTCTACTTGTAAAGCCAGACGACATTCCTGATCCAATTTCAGATGCAATTAATGAAATTGATATCAACAATTTCCATATCCTTGGCGGAACAAATGCCATTCACGACGATGTTATGAATGAACTAAAAGGGAAGTAAATGAGGAAATAGGCGGGTTCATTCCGCCTTTCCTTTTCCTATGAAACTAGTCATAAAGAATGATTTGTAATTTATCGAATGTTCCAATAAAAGGGACCATTAACCTAGTAATCTGTTATATAATGAAAAAGGATAAATTCCGACAAAAATAGAGTTTTCGAAAGGGAAGGGATTACGTACATGAACATGAAAAAACCTCTTTTCGGCGTCTTATCAACAGCTGCACTAGCCATGGCAATTGCTGCAGCACCGTCAACTCCTGTAGAAGCGGCAGATGGAGATTTTGATCTTACAATTATGCATACAAATGATACGCATGCGCACCTCGACAATGCACCACGTCGACTAACAGCAGTTGAGGAAATTCGTGCTGCACGTGCAAACACGATTCTATTAGATGCTGGTGACGTATTCTCTGGAACGTTATTTTTCAATAAATACAAAGGTCTTGCTGACGTACAATTTATGAACATGATGAAATACGATGCGATGGTACCAGGAAACCACGAATTTGATGAAGGTCCAAAGACGTTCTCTGAATTCGTTAAGCAAACGAAATTCCCGATCGTAAGCTCGAACATTGATTATAGTAAAGACCCTGATCTCGCTCCACTTTATAAGAATGAGATGGCGATGACAGGCGATGATGGCACGATCTATCCAGCAGTCATCCTTGATGTTAACGGAGAAGAAGTTGGTGTGTTTGGCCTAACGATCGAATCAACAGACGAGTTATCAAGCCCTGGAGACACAATCTCGTTCCTGAACCACCAAGAACAAGCTGAGAAAATGGTTAAAATGTTCCAAGACAAAGGCATTAACAAAATTGTTGCCCTTACTCACCTTGGAAAGACTGTCGAAGTTAAGCTTGCTGAAACGGTTAAAGGGATCGACGTTGTTGTAGGTGGCCATAGCCATACGAAGCTTGAAGATGCAGTTGTTGTAAATGAGAAAGAAGAACCAACGCTTGTTGTACAAGCTAACGAATATAGCAAGTACCTCGGCGATCTACAAGTAACGTTTAATGCTGACGGCGTTCTAACGGAATGGGATGAAAAGCTTCTTGACCTAGGTAATGGAAAAGATGTTAAAAAAGTATATGAATCTGATCCAGAAGCACAGAAACTTTTCGATGATCTGAAAAAACCACTCGAAGAAATTGAAAAGAAGGTTGTCGGTGAGTCAAATGTTTACTTAGATGGAAAACGTGGTTCGGTTCGAACTGGGGAAACAAATCTTGGGAACCTGATTACTGACGGTATGTTATACAAAGCCCAACAGTTCACAGATGCGACGATCGCAATTACGAACGGTGGAGGCATTCGTGAGTCCATTGATGAAGGTCCGATTACTCTAGGTGAAGTTCTTACAACAATGCCATTCGGTAACAACCTTGTTACGCTTGATCTCACTGGTGAAGAAATTATTTCTTCTCTTGAACATGGGGTAAGTGGAATCCAAACAGGCGAAGGACGATTCTCTCATGTATCTGGACTTAAGTATGCATTCGATAAAGATCTTCCTGTCGGTGAACGGATTCTAGATGTGAATGTGAAAACAGATAAAGGCTATGTTGATATCGATCCGAAAGCGACATACACTGTTGCGACAAATGCCTATATTGCTGATGGTGGAGATGGATATGAGGCTATGGGCAAAGCGTCTGCTGAAGGACGTATCGAACAGCTTAACTTCGTTGACTTTGAAGTGTTCACAGAGTACCTTGATCATATCGGAACGGTGAAGCAAACGGATGAGGCGCGTATCGTCGAAGCAGACGTTGAGCGAATTAATGGTGATAACCGCTACGAAACATCTGTGAAAATCTCGCAAGAAGGTTGGGAGTCGGCCGATACAGTTGTGATTGCTCGTGGCGATTCATTCCCTGATGCACTTGCAGGCGCACCACTTGCATACAAGTATGACGCACCGATTCTACTAACTGAAACGGGATCACTGAACTCTCTTGTTAAAGAAGAAATTAAACGTCTTGGCGCTAAGAACGTTATTATTCTTGGTGGGAACAGTGCTGTAAGTAGCTATGTTGAATTCCAGCTTGAAGGAATGAAGCTTGATGTGGACCGCGTTTCTGGTGACAACCGTTACGATACAGCAGCTAACATCGCAGCATTGCTTGGTGGTTCACCAGATAAAGCGATCATTGCAAACGGAAGAAACTTCCCAGATGCGCTAGCAATCGCTCCATACGCAGCAAGAATGGGCTATCCTATTCTTCTAACAGAAGCTGACGACATACCGAGTGAAACGAACAATGCGCTCATAAGCATTCGAGATGCAATTGTCGTTGGTGGAGAGCAAGCTGTTAATAAGGATTTGGACGATCTTCTTGGAACATCTGCACGCTATGCTGGTGAGAATCGCTTCGGAACAGCAGCGGAAATTGCAACTGAGCTAAATTCCTCTGCACGCGTCTACGTTTCAACTGGAATGAACTTTGCTGATGCGCTTTCTGGATCCGTACTTGCGGCGAAGAATAACGCAGCAATGCTTCTCGTGAAGCCGAACATGCTTCCTGAAGAAACAGCGGCAGCAGCTAAGGATATCGAAGCTTACGATTTCCGCGTTCTCGGTGGAGAGCAAGCAGTTGGTACAGAAGTTGTGAATAAACTTCAAAATCAAAAATAATTTTTTTGAAGCACAGAGCATTGTCTCTGTGCTTTTTTGTATGATAGTAACCTAAATCTACAAATAACAAGAAGGGATACAGGAAAGAATAGCCAATACTATATACTCAGACATTCGTAATAACGAATGGAATATGAGGAGGGATATGGTTGAAGTTATTTAAGAATCGTAGCCTGCTGCTTTCGTTACTTCTTGTGATCGCCATGCTCGTGCCAACGCAAGCTTTTGCCGCCACTGATGTGGTTGGCGAGAAGAATGTCGTCCATTATGCTGCGTTAGGAGATTCGCTAACTGCTGGAGTAGATTCCAATAACAAAATTGGCTTAAGCTTTGCAGACTACATAGCTCAGGATCTGCAACGTGTGGAACTGTACGGTAGTTTTGATAATTTTGGTGTGCCTGGTGATACAACAATAGATTTATTGAATGATTTATCTAAACCCGAGATGCAATTTAAGTTGCAATCGACAGATATGATTACAATCTCGATTGGTGCGAATGATTTTCTTCAAGTACTTAAGTCAGATCCAAGTCGATTGCAAAATGAAGAAGAAGTGAAGAAAATCATGAATCAACTTACTGAAAACTACGTAGCCAGTATGCAGATCATTCGCAAGGTGAACCCTACCGCTGAAGTGTATTTAATGGGTTACTATAATGGTTTCTATGCCTATCCTCCTGAAAAACAACAACCTCTCATCCAACTGACAAAAACCGTTAACGAAATCATTAAAGAAATTGCTCTCTTATCGAATAGCCACTATGTACCTACCTTTGAAACGATCGCCAAAGATTATCCAACCTATTTACCTAATCCAACGAACGTCCATCCATCACCGGCCGGTTACATGGCGATTGCAGATGAACTTTGGAAGCAAATTCGGACGAATTTACCGGTTAACACAACGCGTTTAGCTGGTGAGAACCGCTATGAAACAGCTATTAAAATATCACAAGCCGGTTGGAAGCAGTCTGCACAGGCTGTCATCCTTGCCCGAGGGGATGATTTTCCAGATGCGCTTTCCGGTGCCCCACTTGCGTATGACGCAAATTCGCCTATTTTACTGACTCACTCTGATGCGTTAGATCCAAATGTAAAAGAAGAAATCGCCCGTCTTAATCCTGAAGTGGTATACATTCTTGGAGGTAACACGGCTATTTCACCTGCTGTCGAAAATGAAATTTTAGCGATGGATATTAAAACGCACCGATTTGATGGAGCGGATCGCTATGAAACATCAGCCAAAATTGGAGCGTTTCTTCCATCATCTGATACAGCCGTTATTGCAAATGGAACGAAATTTCCTGATGCGCTTGCCGTGGCTTCGTACGCAGCTGAGAACGCGTATCCTATCATTTTAACGAAACAGAACGAGATTCCGAAAGCCTCTGCTAAGCTATTAAATAACTATCCAAAGAGCTTAGCAATCGGTGGAACCGCTGTTATTTCTGAAGATCTTTTTAACAAGTTACCAGGCGCAACACGCTACGGAGGAGCGGATCGTTATGAAACGGCATCCATTATTGCAAGGGAACTAAACCCTTCTTATAAAGCGTTCGTATCAACTGGCCTTGAGTTTGCTGATGCCCTAACAGGCAGTGTGCTTGCCGCAAAAACAGACAGTAGTTTCCTTCTTGTGCATCCTGAAAAGATGCAGGATGCGGTGGTTCAAGCGAAGGAAGATCTAGGAATCTATCACTTTACAATTCTAGGTGGACCAAAAGCGGTTAGTCTTTCGGTCGAAGAAGAGCTTCAAGGGGTAAAGTAACTTGAATTATGAGGGGACAGCATATCGCTGGCCTCTTTTTCTCCCTAAAATATGCTGAATTATGGAAAAGTTTAACTCGCTAGTGGTAGACTAATAAAGTATAAGATTCGGGGGACGAACGACCTTAGGGGGAAAACGATGAGAAAAAGCGCATACGGTTTTGGAGTACTATTATGTAGCCTTTTGTTAGTGCTTGTGTTTGCGGGCAACGCGAACGCCATGCCAGCAAGAGAAGAAACGAAACAGCTAGTTCAACCAACAGGGGAGACTTTCAAAGCAACGTTGAATGGGAATGAGAACCTGAACTGGTGGACGACAGAGGATGCTTCAGTGATCAAAATAGGGAAAGATAACTATTGGTATTATACAGAAATTGTGGATCAAGACCTGCAATTAACAAATGCCAAGTATGCGATTGATGAAAAACCTTCTGATGCAGCCAACCTTAAGGAAGTGATGAAGCTAGAGCCCGGTCATAAACTGATGGCTAAGCCAAAAGATATTCCCACTGAGGATCAAGTAGAATTACTTAGTGCTAGCGAACATCCAACACTCGTATTATTAGTTGAATTTAATGATGTGAAAATAAAAAATAAAGAAGCTGATTGGAGTAAACGGTTTTTCGGTGCCTCAGGCAGCACGTTAAACAATTATTATGATGAAGTTTCTGAAGGGAAACTTCAGTTTATAGCGGCAAGGGAAACAAGTGGCGTAGTAAATGATGGTGTTGTGAAAGTTTCTGTTAACAAAAACCATCCTCGTCCTGAAGGAGCTTATAATCAAAACCAGCGTTACACGCAACTATTTAAAGACGCCGTTGCAGCTTCCAATGCAAAAGTGAACTATGCACAATTCGATCTGAATAAAGATGGATACCTCTCATCAGAAGAATTGCATATTGTGACGATCGTTGCCGGTGGTGAAGCGAGCTATGGTGATGAAGGAAGAGTGGTCTGGGGGCATATGACCAATTTATACGATACTGAAGCGCCTCGTCTTGACGGGGTGAAAATTGGTGCATACAAAGCAAACGGTGGCTACACGATGTTCGGTGAAAATCATGGTGATCACATGGCTACAGTTGGCATTATTGCTCACGAGATGGGACATGACCTTGGTCTACCTGATTTATATGATTACGACGATTCATCATTTGCAGTAGGGATTCATAGCCTTATGGGTGCTGGCTCATGGACTACAGCGAATAATAAATATGGCGGTGAGTACCCAACGCATTTGGATGCCTGGTCTAAGATGGTTTTAGGCTTCGTCAGACCAGTTGAGGTTCAGGATAATGGAACCTATCAAGTAACGAACTTCATGTCTAACGACTACTCGGTGCTTAAGCTGAAAACACCTGACGAGTCCGAATACTTTCTGGTCGAAAATCGGCAGTTCAAAGGATTTGATATCGGTTTAGCTGGGTACGTTGCAGATCCGGGTATCGCAATCTGGCATATTGATGAAGATCAATTTTCTAATGGAATGGGCAACCAGGATGAAACGCATAAAGCGGTTGATCTAGAAGAGGCGAATGAAAGTAGGCTCGGTTACCCAGAACTTGATCAAGATCCAAATCAGGATCCCTATCCGTATATGTATTATGATCATTATTACAGCGGGAATGGGTATGCACAATTTACGAACACATCGAAGCCAAACAGTAAGCTCTATTCAGGATCCAATTCGAGCGTATCGGTAACGGTAATCGATTCAAATCGTGATTCAATGGCCGTTTCCGTGAAAGTACTGAATGGAGAAGATAAGAATCCACCTGTATGGCCAAAGAATGCAAAGCTCACGTCATCTGCTATCACCAATAGCTCGATTACGTTAAACTGGCCAGCAGCGACCGATCCATCTGGCATTGCTTCCTATATCATCTACAAGAATGGTAGTTTTCTAAAAGAAGTAAATGCAACGACTAAGAGTTTAAAAGTACAGGGACTAGCAGCTAATAAAGAGTATACGTTTAAGGTAGAAGCAGTCGATAAAAAAGGGTATGTGACAGCGAATGGTCCATCTCTAACGGCCAAAACATCGGCTACGACAACGTCTAGAATTGAAGGATTAAATCGATTTGAAACAGCCGCTAGAATTAGTAAAGAAACCTTCAACGCAGCGGAAACCGTTGTTATAGCAAAAGGAACCGATTTTCCTGATGCCCTTTCAGGTGCACCGCTTGCCTATCAATTGAATGCACCAATTCTTTTAACAAAAACAGATAGTCTACCGAAAGAAACAGCTGACGAGATCAAGCGCTTGAAAGCGACGAAAGCAATCATTCTTGGAGGCGAGAACGCGATCTCTTCTTCAACTGCAAGTACAATCAAATCACTTGGATTAGAAATCGAACGCATTAGTGGCGAGAACCGCTATGAAACGTCAGCCAAAATTGCGAAGCGAATGGGTGGAGACCCTGCATATGCGGTGATTGCGTATGGTCGAAACTTCCCAGATGCGCTAGCAATCGCTCCTTATGCCGCTAAAATGGGCTATCCGATTCTTTTAGTGGAAAGTGATAAGGTGCCACAAGCCACGAGTAAGGCGCTCGCAACAATCAACGATACGATCGTTGTTGGTGGAGACCAGGTGATCACGAGTAAGGTGTACAATACTCTTCCATCGCCAGAACGCATTAGTGGTGAGAACCGTTTTGGAACGGCAGCAGCAGTGAAAGCGAGCTATTACCCTGATGCCAAAACAGCGTATCTCGCAAATGGCTATGGTTTTGCTGATGCCCTATCAGGATCCGTTCTTGCAGGGAAGCAGAACGCTCCTCTCCTTCTCGTTAAATCGAATAGTATCCCACCTGAAACAACCGGTGCGATTAAAACCGTTACCGATTTTAGAATACTCGGTGGAGAAGCGGCCATTAATAAGAGCGTGGAAGACCTGCTTTTTCAAAAATAATAAATAGTAGAAAATGAGGGAGATACAGGTAAAATGACCTGTATCTCTTTTTTTTGTGAAAAAATAACAGGATATCACTTAAACTTTGTTGAATAATAGCCGATAGTATATGCAAAGTGTCGATATTTGGGCAGTAACTTAATTGGAATGAGGAGGATCTGGATGCAACCTTCATTGGTCAAGAAAGCAATAACTGGTTCTGCGATTGTAGCTGGAGTAATGTTTGTTCAACCTGATGGTGCAGAAGCAGCGTTTGGGGATCAAGAGCTTAAGAAAGGCATGAACAATCAAGATGTGAAAGAGCTACAAGATGTTTTGAAGGCGAAGGGGTATTTTACATACCACACCTCAACAGGGTACTACGGTCCAATTACGGAAGATGCAGTAGGTAAGTTTCAGCAGGCAGTTGGCTTAAACGTTACTGGCGTCGCAACAACGGATACGCTGAAGGCGCTTGGTGCAAAGTCTGTGAGCAAATCATCTCAGCACACGTCGTCGTTACAGGTTGGATCAAGAGGACAGCAAGTCACTAATCTGCAGACTGCGCTTAAAGACAAAGGCTACTATTCTTACAACGTAGACGGCATTTACGGTCAAATCACCCAGAAAGCAGTACAGGATTTCCAGCGAGAAGAAGGTCTCTCCGTAACTGGTAAAGCAGATGCTACAACAATTAATGCACTATCGAAAAGCTCGGCTTCAAGCTCAAAACCGTCCAGCTCTTCTTCAGACATTTCAATCGGAATGCGTGGAAGTGCAGTGACCGATTTGCAGTCAAAGTTGCAATCAAAAGGTTATTACAACTACAAGGTAGACGGTATTTTTGGAAAGATCACAAAAACAGCTGTGCAGAATTTCCAGAAATCAGCTGGGTTATCACAAACTGGCGTTGCTGATAGAAAAACGCTAGCCGCACTTTCTGAGAAAGAAACGGCAAAGCCTGAGTCATCCGTTACTGGACTATCGATCGGATCTCGTGGAAGCTCCGTCACTTCCCTTCAGCAAATGCTTAAGGATCGTGGTTATTACAATGATTCAATCGATGGAATCTTTGGTAATAATACGCATAAAGCCGTTAAAGAGTTTCAAAGTATCGTAGGGTTGCCTGTCACAGGAGTGGCCGACGACAAAACCATCGACACGCTAAAATCGAGAAGCAACCAGCAAACGGAAACGGTGTTGAAGGTAGGATCGAAAGGCAATGCAGTGACGGAATTACAGAACAAACTGAAGAAAGCGGGTACGTTCCATGTTGAGGCGACAGGGTATTATGGTCCTGTTACTGAGAAAGCGGTCAAGGACTTCCAGAAAGCAAAGAAACTGCAGGTAACAGGAACTGCAACGAAAGAAACCATGGATGCGCTTGACGGCTCGACAGATAAAGTTGTGACAACACCTTCAACAGGGGAAGATCAGGGGGATCTCCTAAAGAAGGGATCAACAGGCTCACTCGTGAAAGAACTTCAATCGAAGTTAAAAGCGATTGGACTCTACTCAGGACCACTTGATGGCGACTTTGGGAACGGCACAGATGCAGCTGTACGAGCATTCCAGTCGCGCAACAAGCTCACTGTCGATGGTGTTGTTGGACCTGCTACATGGGAAAAGCTTAAGCAATCAACAGGTTATGAAGGAAATGGAAATACAGGTAGCGATAACGGAACTTCGAACTCAAGCTTCAGCGTGATGGATCTCATCGCTGATGCATCTGTATACATAGGTGTACCGTACGTATGGGGTGGAAACACCCCAACGCAGGGCTTCGACTGTAGCGGCTTCCTCGTCTATGTGTTTAAGAAGCAGGGCATTTCTCTGCCTAGAACAATGGCGCAAATGTGGAATGTAACAACACCTGTTAGCTCACCATCCGTAGGTGACATCGTGTATTTCACAACCTATAAACCAGGCGCTTCACACGGAGGCATCTACATCGGAAATAACAAGTTCATACATGCTGGATCTTCAACCGGAGTAACCATCAGCGATATGAACTCAAGCTACTGGGGACCGAGGTACCTTGGGGCGAAGCGGGCGCATTGATTTAACTTAATGGGGGGGTCAGGCACGTGCCTGACCCCCTTCAAAGACAAAACCACGTAAATGTCCGTCTCAGACGGACATTTTTTTGTGTTGGTTTAGTGCATTAACGCAGTGGGGGTCAGGTACCTCTCTGACCCCCCTCACTAAAGGGGGAATACATCATGTTCAATCTGTTCTTAATTCTTCACATAACCGCAGGGTTTAGCGCCCTACTGTCATTCTGGCTACCACTTGTCCTAAAGAAAGGTGGCAAGTGGCACATTCGCATCGGGTGGTTCTTTGTTGTGATGATGGGGATCGTTAGCATCACGGCAGCCGGCATGGCGTTCATTCGAATCTTCATTCAACCAGATACATCACCTGAGCGCTTTTCATTCTCTATCTTCCTCTTATTTATTGCTGTACTAAGTTCATCTACAGCCTATTACGGGCTACGCGTTCTACGATTCAAGAAGAAAGCAAATCAACACCGCCATCCTGGTGACCTTGCTTTCTCAAGTCTATTGTTCCTATCAGGACTTGCCTGTTCAATCTACGGTTTCAGTTCTGGCAATACGCTCATCTCATTCTTTCCTTTTCTAGGAATCTTTCTAGGTATTGGTCAATTAGCTTACTGGCTCCGTCCAATGCCTGTCAGAAACAGCTGGCTACTCGAGCATATTCAAGGGATGATTGCTTGCTCGATCTCGACGGTGACTGCATTCACCGTATTCGGTGCACCTCGTTTACTAGGTGGAGGGTTTCGTAGTATTTATTTATGGATTTTGCCTACGATTGTCCTGGTGCCACTGATCTTTTATTTTAGTAGGAAGTACCGTAGTTCAAGATAACTATTTATATGATAAAAATTGGAATTAAAACCACCAGATGCTAGAATGAGAGAAGACGAATAATTGGAAAATGGTAGTAAATCCTTAAGGGGGGAAATTATGGCGAAAAAAATTAGTAGTTTACTAATAGGGGTTCTTTTTCTAGCACTAGTACAGCCTTCGATTGCGAATGCAGAAGGAAATGAATCCATTACAAACAATGACATTAACAAATTACTTACAGAAAGTGCAATCGAACACAAGATACCGCCAGAGATTGCAAAAGCTGTAGCATTTAAAGAGAATAGTCAGTGGCAGCAGTGGACGAAAGATGGCGATCCTCTTATCAGTGAAGATGGCGGTATTGGGCTTATGCAAGTGACGGATTACATTTGTGAGGATGGTAAAACGCAAAATTGTTATGATCGCGTGAAACTTGAAAATGATATTTCGTATAATATCGATGCTGGACTAGATATTCTAAACAAGAAATGGGAGCTTGGTGTTCAAGGAAAGATTCCGACGATTAATCGGAATGATCGCAATATCCTTGAAAGCTGGTATTTCGCTATTATGGCTTACAATGGAACTGCGCCAGAAAACAGTCCTTATTTTAGAGAAGAAGAAGATGGGACAAGGAATCTAGATACGTATCAAGATCACGTCTATCAAACGATTGAGGACTACAACTTTGATGTGAATATTGAGGCGCTCGTTTTTGAAAGAGATGATTTCTCTTACGATAAAACTAGTAATGCTCCAATTGTTTTCAATAAGCTAAACTACAATGTGGATGAACAGCTAACTCGCTCAAGAACGTTGTATGAAAAAAGTGATAAAGTGATCACAGTTAAAGGAAAATACTTCAAAGATTCGCCTAGTACGACAAAACATATAACACTAACGGAATCTCATACAGCTACTGTACTGGACAGCGAGGTCTATTATGATACTTCTGCCGATTCACCAGGACGTCAATGGGTTCGCTATCACGTGCAACTGGATGATGGTAGAAAAGGGTATATCGCTTCAAGCAGCATGATCCCTGTAACCGAACGTCTTTCAGGCGATAACCGCTACAAAACAGCGATCGAAATCTCAAAAGACGGCTGGCAGGACGGCGCTGACACGGTTGTCCTTAGTCGTGGCTATGAATTCCCAGACGCTCTAGCTGGTGCGCCACTTGCTTATCAGTTGGACGCTCCTATTCTACTTACGGATGATAAGACACTCACAAAAGAAACTGCCAATGAAATCAAGCGACTTGGTGCTAAGAAGGTCATCATTCTTGGTAGCGATAATGCGGTTTACCCTGCAGTTGAAAATCAGCTCCGCAATATGGGCCTCAAAACAGAGCGAATTGGCGGAGAAGATCGTTTTGAAACCGCCAAGCTTATCGCAGAAAAACTCGATTCTTCTAGCAATAAAGCGGTGGTAGCATACGGATACAACTTCCCAGATGCGTTAGCTGTTGCCCCATATGCAGCGAAGGAAGGTATGCCGATTCTTCTTACGAGAGACAATAAGCTACCTGACTACACGAAAGAAGCGTTAGCTGACACGAAAGTAACAATTGTCGTTGGCGGGGATAATGTCGTGCAAAAGAATGTGTACGATCAATTACCAGGTCACAAACGCTTAGCTGGAGACGATCGCTATGAGACAGCTGCTGAAATCATCGGCTATTTCGATGACGAAGCACACACCGGTTATGTTGCTACTGGCTTGAATTTTGCTGATGCATTAACGGGTGCTGTTCTAGCAGCGAAAAATGATTCACCATTGTTACTAGCGAAAAAAGATCAACTTTCACCATCCATAGAAGCGACGATCAATGATTTGCAAACAGAACAATTCGTACTTCTTGGTGGCCCTGATGTGGTAAGCGTAGAAGACAGACTTGCGAAGCTTACGATAAAATAAAGAAAACGAACCCTCTGGACTTGATTCAGAGGGTTTTCTATAGCATGAAAGGAGTGAGGTAAATGAACGTATTAGGACAATCGCTTGAAAAGTGGATTCAAGAATACCCTCTTATAGGTGATCTCGTGAAACTTAAGGAAGTTGTTTGGGAGAATCCTGCTAAAGGAAGTCCGGTACAAAGTGAGCTTTCATACGAAGATATCCTTGAAGCCGAAGCACGCATGAAACGCTTCGCCCCATACTTCAAGAAAGCTTTCCCGGAGACGAACGGCATCATCGAATCGCCTCTATCTGAAATTAGTGCTATGAAAGCTAAGCTCGAGAACGATTTCGATACGAAAATTCACGGTCAGCTGCTACTAAAACGCGATGATCGCTTGCCAATTGCAGGGAGTATTAAGGCACGTGGCGGTATTTACGAAGTGATCAAACATGCGGAAAAACTTGCTACCGGGCATGCATTACTCAGAAAAGACGACGACTACGCGATCTTAGCAGATAAAAAGTTCACCGAGTTATTCTCAGCTTTCTCTATTACAGTTGGTTCGACTGGTAACCTTGGACTGAGCATAGGCATCATGTCAGCAAAGCTTGGTTTTAACGTAACGGTGCACATGTCGTGCGACGCCAAACAGTGGAAAAAGGATCTTTTACGGAAAAAAGGAGTAAACGTCGTTGAGCATAAAGCAGACTATAGCGTTGCGGTTGAACAAGGACGACAGCAGTGTGAGAAAAGCCTCACGTGTCACTTTATTGACGATGAGAACTCGAAAGACCTTTTTATGGGGTATGCGGTTGCGGCCCTTCGACTTAAAAAGCAGTTAGATGAGATGAAAATCAAGGTCGATGCGGAGAATCCATTGAGCGTTTACCTACCTTGTGGAGTAGGCGGTGCACCTGGTGGAATTGCCTTTGGACTGCATCACGTGTTTGGGGAACACGTTCATTGCTATTTGGCAGAGCCAACGCATTCACCTTCAATGTTGCTTGGATTAATGACGGGCGGACATGACAAGATCTCAGTCCAAGACTTTGGCATTGATAACATGACAGCAGCAGACGGATTAGCAGTAGGACGACCATCTGGATTTGTTGGGCGAGAGATTCAATCGATCATCGACGGTGTCTACACAGTCGACGACCAACGGCTCTACGACATGCTACGCTGGCTCTATAACACCGAGCGGATTAAGCTTGAGCCGTCTGCGCTTGCTGGAATGATTGGACCTGTCGTTACGAAGGATCATTTGAAGAACAAGGGAGGCACCCATCTTGTGTGGGCGACAGGAGGAAAGCTTGTACCGCAGGAAGTTTGGATCGAGTATTATTTAAAAGGGAGTCATTAAAAGAAGAGAGGGGGGTCAGGCTCGAGCCTGACCCTTCAAATACAACACACTAGAAAACAGGGGTCTGACCATTGTTCTACTAAAAGAACAGATAATGTCGTCATTTAAACTTATTTCCCGTTTTTTGTTTAACGAAAAAGCTATTCCATTTATTCCCTTCATGCTATTATCAAAGGTGTTATAAGCATTTTAAAGCACGAGGGGGATAAAGTATGAGAATGGGTAAACCGGTAGGTACATTTCTATTTTCTGTTTGTTTGTTCATTATAATGAACAACAGCGCACTCGCTGCTCCGGCAAACGATGTATTTAGAACAGTGGAGCAGCCAGATGGGACGACATTCCTTTCTAAGGCAGTCGGAGATGAATTTCGCCACTGGGTTGAGACAGAAGACGGACATGTTATTTTACAAGGTAAGGATGATTACTGGTACTTTGCAAAAGTTGAGGGATCTAAACTTACAAAAACAACTTCTAAAGTAGGGATTGATTCTGTTCCTAAGAATGCAGCTTTGAATGACCAGGTGGTTAGTATCCCACCAAAGATAGATAACAAACTTTTAAAACAAAAACAGAAAGAAGTTAATTTTAAATCTAACAGTTCTACTAAACAGGATCTCATTGTCCTTTTGGTCAATTTTAAGGATACAAAAGCCAGGTATACCGAAAATGATTGGAGTACTAAGATTTTTAGTCAGACGGGTAACTCGTTAAACACGTTTTATGCTGAGAATTCTGCAGGTAAGTTTCAGTTTACACCAGCAGAAGAAACTGGTGGTGTAAATAATGGCGTGGTATCCGTTCAATTGAATTATAACCATCCAGACCCTGTTGATAAATACAATGAAGTTCAACTATACAGACAAATTGTGGCAAATGCATTGATAGCATCAGATGGAATGGTGAACTATAGGCAGTTTGATAAAAATGGGGACGGTTACATAAGTGTGGATGAACTCCATATTGTCACAATTGTTGCAGGTGGTGAAGGTAGCTATAATGACCCTTCCCCAAGAGTATGGGGGCACAAATATGGCTTGTTCTCAGAAGCGCCAACTTTGGATGGCGTGAGTGTGGGAAATATTTATGCCAATGGTGGCTACACTCAATTTGGCGAAAAGCATGGAAACCATATGGCAACGATCGGCATTATTGCTCATGAACTCGGACACGATCTCGGCTTACCAGATTTATATGATCGTGATGGATCTTCGCTTGGTGTTGATGTTCATAGCATAATGGCCTCAGGTTCTTGGGCTTTTCAAACTGGAGAGTATCATGGACAGACACCAACACACCTGGATCCATGGTCTAAAATAAAGCTGGGATTTGTCTCTCCTGAAGTCGTATATTCTTCCAAAAAAGTAAACTTAAATTCAATCAAGAATGGAAACTATAACATTGTTCAAATAAAAACTTCAGATCCTTCAGAATACTTTTTAATGGAGAATCGTCAGTATTCGGGATACGATAGGGGTCTTGAAAACAGAACGGTGTCTGGCGGTATTGCACTGTGGCATATTGATGAGGATCAAAACCGAGCCGGAAACGATGATGAAAACCATAAGCTAGTCGATCTTGAAGAAGCAAATGAAAAATATGGAAGCGATCTGGACTCACTAAAATACTATGTAGACTATAATCATTATTATCGAAAAGGATATGAGATGTTTTTTAATAACGAAACAACTCCAAACACTAAGTTATATAATGGATTAACTACAAAATTAGCTATAGAAGTAATGGATTATAGCAATGATACGATGGGAGTAGCAATTAACCTTGGGGATGATAAAGATATTAAGGAACCTAACTGGCCAGCTGACGCAGAGATTAAAGCCACTGAAGTAGGAAAAGAATCTCTGAAATTAAGCTGGACGCCTGCAACAGACGAATCAGGAATTGCGCAGTATGAGATCTATGAGGGAGGAAAATTGATTGAGACAGTAAGTGGTGATGTAGAAAGTACGGAATTATCCAACCTTACATCAAATACATCCTATACATTTAAAATCGAAGCAGCTGATGTTGAGGGAAACACCACGACGAATGGGCCATCATTAACGGTCAAAACGGAAGAAGACCGTGATACGAAGGAACCAGTATGGCCAATGAACGCAGAGATTAAAGCCACTGAAGTAGGAAAAGAATCTCTAAAATTGAGCTGGACATCTGCAACGGACGAATCAGGTATTGCGCAGTATGAAATTTATGAGGGAGGTAAATTGATTAAAACAGTAAGTGGTGATGTAGAAAGTACGGAATTATTCAACCTTACACCAAATACATCCTATACATTTAAAATCGAAGCAGCTGATATTGAGGGAAATACCACGATGAATGGGCCATCATTATCGGTCAAAACGGAAGAAGACCGCGATACGAAGAAACCAGTATGGCCAATGAACGCAGAGATTAAAGCCACTGAAGTAGGAAGAGAATCTCTAAAATTGAGCTGGACATCTGCAACGGACGAATCAGGTATTGCGCAGTATAAGATCTATAAGGGAGATCAACTAGTTAAATCCTTAAGTGGAGATGTACTCAGCATGGTAGTAACTGGACTTAAAGAGAATTCATCCTACACTTTTAGGGTGGAAGCGGCTGATCCTACAGGGAATATTGCGAAGGGGCCAACTTTAACAGTTGAGACTAAACATGATGTGATTTTGAGACTTGAAGGGGAAGACAGGTTCGGTACAGCTGCGGAAGTGAGTCGGCACACATATAAAACAGCTGAGACTGTTGTGATTGCTAGGGGACATGGTTTTCCGGATGCTCTTGCAGGTGCGCCTCTTGCATATAAGTTAAAAGCACCAATTCTGCTTTCAGGTAAAAGGGACCTATCACTTGAGAGTGTTAACGAAATTAAAAGATTAGGAGCAAAAAAAGCTATTATTCTTGGAGGAACAAGTGCAGTACCGAAATCAGTTAAAGATCAACTTGATAGAATGGGTCTTGTAGTGCAACGCATTGACGGGAAAGATCGTTTTGAAACTGCTGCTAAAATTGCAGATAAACTTGGAACATACAAACAGGCAATTATTGCTTATGGACTAAATTTCCCAGATGCCCTTTCAATTGCGCCATACGCTGCACAGCATGGTTATCCTATTTTATTAACAAAATCAGATGAATTACCTGCAACAACTCGCGAAGCTTTAACAGGAATAAGCAAAACAATTGTTGTTGGAGGATCGAATGTTGTTTCAAATAATATCTTTAAAAAGCTACCTAATCCGACTAGATATGAGGGTGCTAATAGGTATGGTACTGCTGCAGCCATAGTGAAGGGTTTATATAAAAACTATGATACTGTCTACGTTGCGAGCGGTGCTAATTATCCAGATGCTCTCACAGGTTCTGTGGCGGCTGCACAAAATAGCTCCCCAATGTATCTAGTTAAAAAAGATGTCATTCCTGAAGAAACAAGTAATCTAATCCAAAATAATCAACCCTATTCCTACGTCATTCTTGGTGGAGAAGCTGCAATTAGTAAGGAAGTGGAGGAGCAAATGAAGTAAAAGAAAGTAAAGAGCATTCAGTGAGGGGGGTCAGGCTCGGGCCTGACCCCCCTTAAAGACAAAATCAAAGAAGTGTCCGTCACAGACGGACACTTCTTTGATTTACAAAAGCCATCACGCACTACTCCTCTCTACAAATTACATCCTTTGGCGTATAGTCATTAGTTACTTCACTCTATTTATTACTGCTTTAACGCTTAGTATCATTAATGAAAAGGCTTACAAAAATAGGGAGGTAATACGATGTCTTTGAAACATGTTCGGCATGGCGTATTCTTTTTCCTTATGCTAGGTATGGTGCTAGCTCCAACTCTTGTGCATGCTTCAGCAAATGAAAAAACGAAGAGCAAATCCAAAGCAACCTCAAGTGCAACAGCAGAAGCATGGGACGAGGAGGCTTACGATCGTCCTGCTGATTATTCAACCTATATCACAGAGAAAGATGTTTTTATTACGATGCAAGATGGCGTCGTTTTAGCCGCTGATGTTCATCGACCAGATGGACCAGGTCCATTTCCAGTTATATTAACGCAGACACCTTACAATAAAAATCAGGATAATAAAGAAAACCATAATGACTATTTTATTAAACGAGGCTATGCCCATGTTGTTGTTGACGTACGTGGGACAGGCTCCTCTCAAGGCGCGTGGGATTCTTTTGGTATCGCTGAGCAGAGTGATGGAAAAGAAGTAGTTGAATGGTCGGCAAAACAGCCGTGGAGTAATGGAAAAGTTGGACTGTACGGCTCATCTTATCGAGCAATCAATCAGCTACTCACTGCAGCTAAACAGCCTGAAGGATTAGAAGCCATTTTCCCAGTCGTGCCAATGGCTGACGTCTACCGTGACATTATGATGTCCGGTGGCATGGTGAATACAGGATTTATTCCGCTCTGGTTAGGGTTGGTGACAAGTAGCGGTCTCCTCCCACCAACGTATACGATGTCAGAACCGATTATGGCAAGTAGTGTTCTCATTAACCATGCAGGGCAAACAACCGGGTATCCAACGAGCACGCTTAGTTCAGCCATTACTGGTGGGGACTTTGCTTATGATGGTCCAGCTGCTCATCTACGCTCGCCAATCTACGTTGCGGATCAAATTCAAGTACCAACCTTTTTGACAGGTGGGCTACATGATCTCTTCCAAAGAGGTACGCCACTTCTTTACGAGAAACTAAAAGCTAATGGCGTTACGACGAAACTCTTAATGGGAAACTGGACGCACGGAAACTATGGCAGTGGACTGCCTGCTGATAATATTCCAACGCTAGATCAAATCGCTTTAAAATGGTTCGACACGTACTTAATGGGTAGTGATGGCACAGAAATCAATCAAATTCCTGATGTGACGCAATATGTGCTTGGTGAAGATCAGTTCCAAGTTCAGCCTAACTGGCCACATTCAGAAGCGACGGCAGAAAGGTTCTACCTTCGTTCAGGTAAGATGCTTACAAAGGATACACCTTCATCACTCGAATCTTCCTCAACGATGGTTCAGCAGCCAGCAAACGGGATTTGCTCGGGTAGCACAAATCAATGGACAGCTGGCATTCCAAGTGCGCTACCTTGTACAAAAGATAATCGTTTAACAGAAACAACAGAACTTACCTATACAACTGCACCAGTAAACAGCGACTTGCATATCTCAGGTCCAATCGCAGCGAAAGTTTATGCTAGTACGACAGCGAAAGAGTTAGTTCTTTCCGTGCGTTTGACAGACGTCGCTCCTGATGGCAGCTCAAGTGAAATAACAGCCGGCTGGCTCGCTGCATCACACCGAGCGGTCGATGAAACGAAAAGCCGTTTTCTAAATGAAGAAAACATCCAACCATGGCATCCGTTCACTAGAAATGCCGTAAAAAAAGTGACACCAAATGAAGTGATGGAATTAAACGTAGAGATCTTCCCTACCAATGTTGTTATTAAAGAAGGACACAAACTGCGTGTCGCAATCGGTCCAAGTGACTTCCCGCACGCAATGTCTCCAGTACCGCAACAACTGAACCAGCTAGGTGGAATTGCAACCATACTAAACAACAAAGAATACCCCTCTTCGATTGTTGTACCGGTTGTGAAGTAGATGAAGTTGAAGGGGGTCAGGTGCGAGCCTGACCCCCTTTAAAGACAAAACAGCCAAAAACAGGCGGAAAGTCCACAGATCGAGGACACTTCGCCTGTTTTTTTATTTTATTACCAAATAATTGAATCAAAAGCCTGCTTCGATTCGTATTGAAGATAAGAGCATGCATATGGTAAACAGGTAGGAGGGAGAGAGTAAGTTGGAGCTAATCGTAGAAATTTTCGCCTTTTTCGGTGAGGTGTTTTTTGCATTTGGTGAAGGTCCAAGTGAAGAGCGTATTGAATCAAACATAGCAGCCCTTATGGCATTTAGCTGGTATCAAGATCTTACGAAAAAACCTAAGTACGTTGAGTTAATTAGAAAGAATGCCTCGGTGCGACATGTCATCGGGAAAATGAGGATCAAGAAGATGAAAAAATCAGTCATGTATGAAGAAAGGCAAGAGCGAAGGTTGATGAAGGAGTTACATAAGCAGCTAACCGGACAGGTGCAGTCCTGACCTACTACATAAGAATAATGAAAGGAAGTAACGGACATGAAATTCTACGTCGCATCAGGTTTTCAAAACAAAGCAAACGTGCAACAGGTGAGCGAGCAATTAAAAAAGAAGGGCTACACTCAAACCTATGATTGGACCAAGAACATAAGAGCCTCAACAAAAAAGGAACTTGAGGTTATTGGAGAAAAGGAACTCAAAGCTGTAAGAAACGCAGACTTTTTGGTTGTTCTTCTTCCAGGGGGCAAGGGCACCCATATCGAAATGGGCATTGCCCTCGGACTTTCGATACCAGTCTACCTTTATTCTGAAGGCAACTTTCCTGAGGCATCAGAATCGACGACGTTCTACTATACGACGAACGTAATACGGTGCTCCGGTAGTTTATCTGATTTAGTCGATACTATTTTAGAAAAAGAGAAATAAGATGGCTATGTTATCAATTCGTACCGGTTAAACCTGTCTTCTTCTAATGAAGACAGGTATTTAAAAGATACGAGACAATGACTTTAGTTCCGAGTCTATACACCTGACAACTTATTCTTTTGCTTATTTTGAGACAAAAGTCATCCCCCGATCTGTGAAAAAAGTCGATTGAGGTGCACAAATTGCACACGTAGACTTATAAATGCAAACGCTTTCATAAACGAATCAGGGGAGGGATTTTTTGAAAAAGGGAAGAAGATTTTTATCGTTGATCGTTGCAACTGTCATGCTATTACCTATGTTTGGTCCGGGAATGACTGCTAAGGCTGCTTCAACCAATGGAACGATGATGCAGTATTTTGAGTGGTACCTTCCGAATGATGGTGCACATTGGTATCGTCTAAACAGTGACGCACAGCACCTGAAAGATATTGGGGTGACGGCTGTCTGGATTCCACCTGCTTATAAAGGGACTCAGCAGAATGATGTTGGGTACGGTGCATACGATTTGTATGATTTAGGGGAATTCAATCAAAAAGGAACAGTCCGGACGAAATATGGGACGAAGGGTCAGTTGAAAAATGCGATAACGTCGCTACATCAGAAGAATATCCAGGTCTATGGAGACGTTGTCATGAACCACAAGGGCGGGGCGGATTACACTGAGAACGTCACAGCGGTTGAAGTGAACAGCAGCAATCGTAATCAGGTTGTCTCAGGAGAATATCAAATCGAGGCGTGGACAGGTTTTAATTTTCCAGGAAGAGGCGATACATACTCAAGCTTCGATTGGAAGTGGTATCACTTTGACGGAACAGACTGGGATGAATCGCGCGATCTGAAGCGCATCTATCAGTTCAAAGGAGCAGGAAAAGCGTGGGATTGGACGGTCTCATCTGAAAATGGTAACTACGATTACCTGATGTATGCCGATCTCGACTTTGACCATCCAGAAGTCGCAAGTGAGATGAAAAAGTGGGGCACGTGGTATGCAAATGAGCTGAACCTTGATGGCTTCCGACTCGATGCGGTGAAGCATATCAAACACTCTTACCTTAGTGACTGGATTACATCCGTTCGTCAGGACACTGGAAAAGAAATGTTCACAGTAGCGGAATATTGGAAGAATGACCTTGGTGCGATTAATGACTATCTTCAAAAAACAAATTACACGCAATCCGTGTTCGATGTGCCACTTCATTACAATTTCCAACAAGCATCAACGAGCGGTGGATCGTATGATATGAGAAATCTGTTGAATGGCACGGTGATGGCTTCAAACCCAAGTAAAGCCGTGACGATTGTAGATAATCACGATTCACAGCCAGGACAAGCACTAGAGTCAACAGTGCAATCATGGTTTAAACCGCTCGCTTATGCATTTATCTTAACAAGAGGACAGGGCTATCCAAGCGTATTCTACGGTGATTATTACGGAACAAAAGGAAGCACCTCTTATGAAATACCTGCGCAACAGGCGAAGCTCGATCCATTGCTTCAAGCAAGAAAATCCTTTGCTTATGGCACCCAGCACGATTACTTAAACCACCAGGACATAATCGGTTGGACAAGAGAAGGCGACGCATCACATGCTAACTCTGGTCTTGCCACACTGATTACAGATGGACCAGGTGGTTCAAAATGGATGTACGTTGGCGTTCAAAACGCTGGCGAAACGTGGAATGACATCACAGGAAACAAATCCAATTCCGTTACAATCAATAATGACGGATGGGGAGAGTTCTTTGTCAATGGTGGCTCTGTCTCGGTTTATGTGGATTAAGAACTAAGGGGTCAGGCTCGGGCCAGACCCCACTAAAAGACAAAACCACCAAAAGTGTCCGCCTGAGGCGGACACTTTTTCGCTTTATAATCAGTACGAAACACTCATCCAAGCCTTATGCACCAAGGGTTTGATAACAAAAAGAGAGTAAGGGGGTCAGACTCGCACCTGACCCCCTTACTCCCAATCCACTTATTTCGAATCAGATATCTTCCCAAGAAAGAACCCATCCACCTCGCTAATTTTACCTCTCCAGAGAATCTTACCCTTTGAAGGGGTAGGCTTACTATCACCTAAGTAAACTTTTGTGTTTTTTAGATGGATATAATTCGTTTCAGCACCATTATTGCCTTCCAATGCCTCTCCTGCATGCGCAAATTCTTCACTCAGCTTTTCAGCAACGTCATTTCCATCGCCAATGGAGTCGCTCAGGGTATCGAAGTATTCTTTTACAGAAACGGTTGTGCCTGTAACGAGTGCACCGTTAATATTCAAAGTGATATCAAGGGAAAAGTCGTGTTTATTAGATGCTTGTGTGAAGAATTCGAGTATGTTGTCTTTATTACTGGTTGATTCAAAGCTCATTTTTCGCTTCTCCTTTCTAACAATCTACTTAAGAAGATGTGTCATCATTGCTAGATAGCGTTGTTACTTTTTCCTTTTCGTCTTCAGAATCTGTGTTTTCTTTATCTTCATCGGAATTATTGTTCTTCTTTGAAGCGTTCTTGCGAGTGGAACGACGCTTTTTCTTGTTTGTGTTCTTTGGCTCGTCTTCTTCATCGTCCTCCTCATCATCGTCATGATCCTGGTATTTTTTTAATTCACTGTTTTGCTCGTTTTCTTCTTCGTCCTCATCTTCAGCATCTTCCTGATCCTCTTCATTCTTAGGTTCAGTAGATTTCGAGCTTTGTTTCTTTTTCTTTGAAGAAGTAGCCTGTTCGTTCTCATCATCGTCCTCATCGTCGCTTTCTTCACTTACACTTGTCGTCGATTTTTTCTTCTGTTTCTTACCTCGCTTGGAGGCTGGTTGATCATCCTCATCGTCATCTTCATCATCCACTTCCATCGCTCGCGTCAGACGATCAAGCTTATCCTCAATTTGCTTAAGACGGTTCTGTAAGTCATCATTCTCCTGCTTAAGAGAATCGTAGTCTTGCTGTTGATCGTCAACTGAATCGAGTACACTCGTCTCCGAGCTTGCAGCTGTTTCAGCTTCCACTTCATTTTCATCATCAGCGTACTGTTGCTTGTCCCTTTTAAAAAGGTTCGCTGTAGACGTTTTGATTGAATCAGCTGCTTTTCTTGAGCGTTCTTTCGTTGCCTTTCCGAAGTCTTTTCCTTTGTTTTTCAGTTTCTCCTGATCAATTTTGGCAAAAAGCTTCTTCCCGTTTTCTGGAGTGGCAAGGTAACCAACCGTCGCTCCGAGAATACTCCCTGTAACGGTTCTTGTTAAAGGTCCGTTAATCCCCGACTTAGCCTGATTTTGACTATTATTCTCGTTCGTCGCTATCTTACCCTCCGTTTGATTCTCTACAGTCGTCGTGTTTTGCTCTGTCATGTTAAATCCCTCCAAATATTATTTTTCCGCCGTAGTAAGGCGGTTGGTCTCTAAACTTTTCTCAAGTGAGTTCAGCCGTTCCTGAAGCTTCTTGTTTTCTTCCTCAAGTGCTGCTGTTTTGTTATCTGCAGCTTTCGAGCTAAGGTAAGGGTCGTTTTCCCACCAGTCCATCCCGATTTCTTTCGCTTTGTCGACGGAAGCGACAATCAGGCGGATTTTAATCGTGAGAAGTTCAACGTCGGCTATGCCAACGGTAATATCGCCGGCAATGACAACGCCTTTATCGAGCACTTTTTCCAACACATCAACAATGGTATTTGATTGAACCTGATGTTCAACAGCCATCCAAACGCCTCCTCTGGCTCGGCCGAATTAAAGTAAGCTTCCTAGTGGTCCAAGATCAATATTGAGATCCTCTGCATCAAGACCAAATACATCTTTTAATTCTTCCATTTTTTCTTCGAGATTCATGAGTGCCACACCAAGGTTCTCGACCTGATCGTCTGTTAGTGTCCCACCTTCAACACGTCTCATCGCGTGTCGCTCGACAATTTGTCTTAGTAGCTCTACGACGGTTAACACCAGTTGAGCTAATCCTTGTTCTGCCTTGTCAGGGTCGAAATTAATTCGACCACTTGTCTGGTTGGCCAGTTGCATCGATTAATGCCTCCCTTTCTTGATCGAATTGATTGGAATGGATCGTATTGCGAGTCCCTTGCTTATGTTGCACAAGGGTTTCGACTGACGAAATCAAGACGCGTAGATCCAAATAGACGAGATCAACGTCTGCAATCGAAATAATTAAATCTGCTTTGATGGCCACCCCTTTATCGAGAATGACATCCAATATATCGATAAGGGCGATATCTTTGTTTTCAATTGACTCTCTAACGGTCATGGAACTCAATCCTCACTTTATGAAGTAAAACTAGAAAAATGATAAGGTGGCCATGGACCGGATACTTCAAAATCCCATCCGTTAAGACCGTACGTTTCTTCATCGAGCTTTATTTCCTCAATAAATTCTTCGACATTTGCGGAAGGGAGGAGGAAGACGCTGTTCCATGCCATTTTTTCTTTCCGTCCGGTCACGTCCTTGCTCCAGTTTTTCTTAATGCTTCCAAACAGAGATATCTTCTTTAACTTTCCATGAATCTCTTCACAGAAAAGATTCTTTTCATTCTCCAACTCCTGATTGATCAGCTCATCGATTTTCTTTTTCTCGAAAAATTGTCTACCGGGAGGCAATTGACTGATTTCCTGTCTTTTCGCTTCAATGGTAGCGTTGCTTTCGCTCACTTTTTTCTTAAGCTGTTCATCGTTGCAGTAGATTTTGAGATTCCATTCTTCGTTACCTTCTAACAACTGAAACGATTCATGCAGCTTTTCTTTATGGTTTTCAACGGTCGTGATCAAGCTGTCCGGGTTTTTGTATAACGTGCAGAACTTTAACGGAACAATTGTATACAGCTGTGCCAATTGCTGGACAGTTTCGTGATGATGAAAGGCTTTCTCCTGAAGCCATTCCATATCGTTATTGATTTTGTCGCTAATCGTTTCTTCTGAATAGGAATCAGCATCAAGTTCACTCACAAAGGCAGTGACATCACCGATTCGTAAAGGATAGATCACGCCGTCACCATCGAACCCCTTAAGAGAAGGAAGGGGAGTAGTAGTAGATTCATGACTAGGGATCAAACCGTATAAATAAAGGAGATTACTCATGTGTTCACCTTCCATCTTTTTTCGTTAATTCTTCCCATTGTTCAAGCTCGCGCCGTTTGGCGATTTCATAACGCATCAGCAATTCTTCTTCTTTTTCGGTATAAGCTTCTTCAGGAATCTCGCCAAGCTCATACATCATTTGAAGCTGAATTAATTTCTGCTGAATTGTGGGAAGATCAAACAATTCTTTATCTGCTTCTTCTTTAATTTTCTCACCGACTTTGATGACTAAATCAAAAGGCGCGGTCACCAGTTTGTGAATCATTCGCTCTCTTCAACCTTTAAGTGAATGTTCACGAAGTTGTAGGCTGGCCATGGGCCGGTGTAGCTGAAATCCACTTTGTCCTTCCATTGATCATGCGACGCGTTTACTAGCTGATCGAATTCCTCTTCCTTTTCACGATCAATGAGAAAGGCTGCATTTAATAACATTTTCTCACCGAGCGGATCATTGGTTTTCGCTGCCTCTGAAATGTCTTCTAGAGGGGAGAAAATTTCTGCCTTAATGTCACGCTGAAGGGAAGCGAAGAACTTCTGGGCCATGCCACCAAGCTGAATTCGTTCATAATAGCCAGCCGCTTGCGATTTGCCTTTAACTGATGCGGCCATTTTCTCGACTTCGGGGTTTTCATTCACCATCGTCTCAAGCCATTCTTTCTTTCCAATTACCTTAAGTCCAACCTCAATCTTGCCTTTAATATTAGGAAAAAGTTTCTCAAATTGCGGGTAGAGATTCTCGAGAAGAACTTTAACGTCATCACGTGATTTGAACGTATTCCCGAAACTGATTGGGATGACGGTATCTTTCTGATTCATAACGAAAGAGACGGCTTCCTGGTGTGTTAATAGATTCTTTTTGTTAGGATGATAGATTTTCATCGGAACCTCGGCTGCCACCATTGCTGCATCCTTATATCGAATGGTGAAAAGGTCTCTTTCCTCACCTTCAAGTTCAATCGTTCCAAAATGATCTTCTTCATTTGTCTGGATGGCACAAAAGATATAAATGCCCATTTCTTCATTTTCACTCATGCGTAGCGCTCCTTTACTCCTCGTAAACTCTCATGTTTTCACATGCATCTATAATGAATTCTTCTGCATTACTGATTGGATTCTCATCGTCAATGCATTGACTGACGGTATGTGCGAGTATATCGAGACATAGACGCTGAAATTCAGAATTCTTACCGTCTATGGGAATATCTGATTCAATAGCGAGCGTTGCAATCATAAGAGAGGCGCGCAAACTAGGACCGTCGCCGTTACAATGATCCCGCATTTGTGAGACCAGATTCGTAATGGCACGCGCTTCACTCATCACAAGGTTTGCTTTCTCTGAAACGATCAGCATTTCTCGCTCACTGTCTTTGTAATCCACATGGATTGTAATCAAGCGATCTAATAACGCATCCTGCGTTTGATATACGCCAGCATATTCGGCAGGATTGCTTGTAAAAATGACAGAAAAAGCGGGATGAACCTTAATAAAAGGTTCCGTTAACTTCGATCCATAAAGAGGAAGAATGCCTTCTTCAATAATGGAGAGAAAAAGATTATTCGTTGTAGGCTGTGACCTGGTGAACTCATCATAGACTAGCGTGTAGCCGTTTTTGACAGCTTCTAATAGCCGACCATCTCGCCACGTTTCAGTCACACTTTCATCTTTCTTATAAACAGACCTTACATACTGATCGATCACTTTTTTACTCGTATAGCCTGTGAAATCACCAATTAAATCCTTGTTATTTAATTCGTGATTACCATGCATCAGCATAACCGGTCGCTTCCTTTTCTTCGCTAAAGCAAGAGCAAGAGAGGTTTTACCGGCCCCAGAAGGACCAATGAAATGGACAGGATAACCTGATTTCAAATATTTAAGAGAGCGAGAGAGCAACTCCTTCGTTTCCTTATCCTGTATTAGCTCACGAGAGTTCTTGATCCTATTCGTTAAGACCGTCACGTCAGATACCTCCTGCTCTTCCTACATTTCCTGTCCAATGGCACTTCTGTATCGAATATCTTTTCTTGAGAAGGACGTTACTTCTTTCTCCTTATTTAGAAGAACTTCATACGTTCCGAGCATTTCATCTTTGGCATATTTCTTCATATATTCTTTTTCTTCGATAACCTCTGCAATGACTCTCCAGCCTTCGTTTTCATTGACTTCAACCGAAGTAATCTTATGGAGAGGGGCGATATGATTATTGAAAAAATCGGCTACATTCGTCATGATTTCTTTAATTTCCATCGTGTCCTCCTGATTAAATAGGGGAGATGACCACAGGGGCCACTCCGCTATCTACTTTTTAACTTAAATACTGAACTGAGCACTTCGTTCATTCTTCTGATTCGCAAGGCCTTCTTCCTGAACGTCGTCACGAAGTAGTCCAACTGCCTCCGCATAGCGTAACCACGTATCCACACTTGCGATAACCACCCGTGCTTCAATGGTTAGAATTTCAATACCGACAACCGATACGCGAGCAAACGCGTCAATGACAATCCCCTTATCAAGAATGCGGTCAATCACCTCTGCAAGGCTTGAACTATCTGAACTTTTTTGAATAGCCATGTTCATTCTCCTTTCGTATTAAGAAGTCATGCTCTTAATGTCTTTAGATGATTTGATATTTTCAGAACTTTTTATTTCAGTAGAGCTCTTAATGTTCATAGAACTCTTTAGATTGGTCGCACTTTTGATACTTCCAACACCTTTGATTTTGTTTCGACTCTTATTGGATGAAGAAACTTGTTCTTGGAACGCTTCTCCGGCCTCTTTCGCATTGCCTAGTTTTTCACGAACCAATAGAAGGACGTCTTGTACTTTCTCTTTGGCATCTTCTGCTTTCGAATGAACCTTATCAGCATTTTCTTCCTTTGTTTGCTCTAATTTCTCAGCAGCATCGGTAACTTTCGTTTGAATGCCTTCTTGGACATTGTCCTGAAAATCATCGACAACTTTTTCTTTCACTTTTTCCTTCACCTTATCTTTCACAGGTTCAGGTGCATGTTCCATTACTTTTTTGGCGATTTTCTTGCCCGGATTACTCATCCAATGCCTCCTTTAGGGAAGGGAAAGACGTCGCTTACTTTGAATCCACAAGACTCGATAACATGTTCTCAATGCGATCAAGTCGCTCATTTAAGTTTTTATTCTCTTCCTTAATTTCTTCAATTTCTTCGTTCGATTGGGAAGAAGGTTGTTCCGTTTCCTCGCTTTTCTTTCTTGGTGATAAACGACCTTCGTACTTGCTCATGTATCCTGTCGCTGTTTGCCTTAACGTAATAAGAGCTTGTTCCGTAATGAATTCCTGAGCCGTTCTTCTAATCTCCTGGCCAGCGTTTCGAACCGCTTCCGACTTGCCGATGCTATCAACAACCTTCTTGCTCGCACCAGGACTCGATAATAAACCGATCCCTGCACCAACCACGCCACCAAGAATGGCGTAATTAACAGAAGGTCGTTCGCCGTTGTCTCCCTGAGTTTGTTGTTCGCCTTCCGCTGGTTGCGAAAGGATTTTGCTGTTTGTGTTTTTATCTTCGTTTTCAGTCATGGTCATGATTCACCCTCGTCTCTTTTAAAATGTAGAACTTTCTTTAAATGCTGAATTGTGGTGATCGCTCATTTTCCTGTTTCGCTAGACCTTCTTCCTCAACCTCATCACGAAGAAGTCCAACAGCCTCGGCATAACGTAACCACGTATCCACACTTGCAATAACCACCCGAGCTTCAATGGTTAGAATCTCAATCCCAACAAGAGAAACTCTTGCAAAGGCGTCAATGACGATGCCTTTATCTAAAATGCGATCAATCACTTCCGCAAGACTTGAGCTATCTGAACTTTTTTGAATACTCATCCTTTCACTCCAATCTGTTCATTTGTTCATGAATGTGTGTTCTAAGCCTTTTGACCCGTTTTTTCTCAGTTGCTTGGGCTGTGAATTAAACGGAATATACCTTGTTCTATAACCGCTCAAACCACCTCAAAATCAAAATTGGAAGAAAGAAGCATTTATTATCCATCTTTTAAAGAGAGGGGATCACTTTTGTAATAAAACTTTCCTTATAACACCTGGGTTTAAGCAAGAAATGGGACGTGCATAATGTCAAATATTACGAATTCTTTACAAGTGAAAGTGAATTCATTTGATAAATTCCATTCATGCCTGGATATAGTAAATAAGGCTCTATGGTGGGGGTCGAAGCTAAAAAAGAGGGGAGGAGTAGTCTTCTTTTCTTTAAGTGGGGTCAGGCTCGGGCCTGACCCCACTAAAAGACAAAAACACAAAAAGTGTCCACCTCAGGCGGACACTTTTTCTCATTCTCATCTGTTGTTTATGCTCTTTAAAACCTTATGTAGCAATGGTTTGATGGTTAAAGCAGTAAGAGGGGGGTCAGGCTCGCACCTGACCCCCGCCGCTTCACAGCATCAAACCGTCTCCGCACGCATTCTTCTCCCACGAATTTCCCGATATACCTTCCATATAATAAACACGCCGATCCCAATCATAACGATGCTAAGCGTATACGTAACCTGCACTGGTTTATCATCTTTCACAAAAATACCGAAGTATCCCCAAAGAAAGACGAACGGATAAATTAAATCATCATTATAAAGACTAAAGTAAACGGCAAGACCGCCGCCGATGATGAGCATAATAATCGTCCAGGCAAGTTCATTCAATCCAAAGATCAAATCAACGCCGTTTGCATTTGCGACGATAAAGGTATCAACAATCGTCGCAATCGAAGTCCAGGCGAGATAGAAAGAGAAGGGAATAATAAAGAAAGAAGAGCGTTCAGGATTTTGAGTGATTAACGCGTAAAGAACGGAAAGCGTAATTAACGAACCAGCGATAAAGAGCAGTGAAGCCGTTGTACCAACAAGCACTGAAGTACCTGAAAGCAGCATGCTTAGTGAAAATAAAAACGAGATTTTCTTATACAACTCTTGATCACATTCATCTGCCGTAAACTGCCGAACGAGTGAGATCAGTATCAACAGATAGATTAAAAACCAGATGGAGAACGTAAATCCAGCAGGCGCGAAAATGACATCATCGCTTCCTCCCATATCACTAGCAAAAACGAGCGATGAGATAAGCAAATAGACGAATGCGGCTATATTCACAAGCTTCATAATCAAGATGAATTCCTCCTTAAAAAGTCTACTTACAGATAAGTTACCCTTATTGTTCGCATTCTATTAAGAAAGAATAAAGAAGAAGGGGGTCAGACAGGGGTCTGACCCCCTTCTAATGACCCCCTCCTAAAGTCCTACTCCAAATACCCATTCACCTTCAAATATCCTACAATAGCGTCCACCGCTTCCTCCACCGTTTGCTTCTCTGTATCAACCACAAGCTCGGGAGATACAGGTGCTTCATATGGGGAGTCAACTCCAGTAAACTGACTGATTTCCCCTTTGCGTACTTTCTCATAAAGTCCTTTCGGATCGCGCTTTTCGCATGCTTCTAGACTTGCTTTGACGTAAATTTCTACAAATTCGCCAGCAGGGAATAGGGATCTCACCATATCTCGATCACGCTTAAAAGGGGAGATAAAAGCCGTCAACGTTACCATTCCTGCGTCCACAAATAAGCGCGACACTTCTCCAATTCTTCTGATGTTTTCAATCCGGTCATGATCCGCAAAACCGAGGTCGCTGTTTAATCCATGCCTTACATTATCTCCATCTAGTCGATACGTGTGAACGCCTAAACCGTATAGCACTTTTTCAAGCTCAACTGAGATCGTTGATTTCCCTGAACCGGATAGTCCGGTGAACCAGAGCACAACACCTTTGTGCTTCTTTAATGCTTCTCGATCACTTTTCATTACTTTTCCTTCATGCCACGTTAAGTTATTATCCTCCAACAGTTAACACCTCCTACTGATCACAATCCTTAGAACCAGAAGACCCGAACAATAACGACGGTTACGACCATAACGAGTAAAGTCAATGGAAAACCGATTTTAATAAAATCTTTAAAACGATACCCACCGGCGCCGTACACAATCAGGTTTGTTTGATACCCAATCGGCGTCATGAAGCTTGACGATGCAGCGATGGCAACAATAATCGCGAGCGGGATGAGATCAATTTGCATCGTTTTTCCGACTTCCACCACAATCGGAAACATGAGAACCGCAGCTGCACTGTTCGTCATCATCTCAGTGAAAATGTTTGTCAGAATATAGACGCAGAGAAGCACAGCGAAAAGGCCGAGCGGGCTAGATAAGGCCATTAGAGCGTGGGCAATTGACGTGGCAACGCCTGAATTCGTTAGCGCCATTCCGATTCCAAACGAGCAGGCAATCATCAAAAGCACATGCCATTGAATAAGACTTTGAACTTCACTAGGCGAAACGAATTTGAATAGAAAGAGGAGCAGCGTTGTGATCGCCATCGCCGTAAACATCGACAAGAAACCGACCGTCACAAGCCCAATCATGACAGCAAGCAGCGCAATCGCTAACCAGCCTTTCTGCATTTGTTTAGGCGTAATTAACTTCTCTTCAAGTAACGTAATCGAATAAAAGTCAGCGGAACGTTTCTTTTTACTAAATTCGTCTCCCGCAATCATCAAGAGAACGTCGCCTGGCTTCAGAATAATGTCTCCGATTTTTGCTTTCAATCGATCGTGCTGCCGGTGCACAGCGATAACCGCCGCTTGATGCTGGCTTCTGAAATCTGTGTCTTTTATTTTCTTAAAAAGAAGCGACGAATGATGCGTGACAACCGCTTCAACAAGTCGGTGATCTTCTGGAAAATGAGTACCACCGCTGCTCTGGAGCTCAAGCCCTTTCACACGCTGAAGCTCCGTAATCGTTGAAATTTCTCCAGTAAAAAGGAGAAGGTCATCTTCATGCAAAATGGTTGTGCTTGAGACCGGGGCAATCGTTTCTCCCTCACGTAAAATACTAACAAGATAAACGCCTTTTAAACTTCGAAGTTTCGCTTCTCTTACCGTTTGATTTAAATAAGGAAAATCACGCGTAACGAGAACCTCTCCTGTAAATTCTCTTAACGTCTCTGACTCAGTGATGGAGCTCACGTTGCGATCTGGCAATAACGCTGAGCTACAGAAAATCAAATAACCAAGCCCGATCAGTGTAATCGGAATCCCGACCGCGCTAAGCTGGAAGAAAGAGAACCCGCTATGTCCGTTTTCTAATAAAAGTCCGTGAACAACGAGGTTCGTTGACGTTCCGATCAGCGTGATTGTTCCGCCGAGAATGGTAGCGTAGGAAAGGGGAATCAGAAATTTAGATGGAGAAATCCCTTTTTCCTCACACCATTTCTTTACCATTGGCGTAGCTGCCATCACGATCGGCGTATTGTTCACAAAGGCAGAAATAAGCGAGATCGGAGGGAGTAGCTTCGCCATAATATGATGATTGGAAGAGGCTCCTTTAAGTAATCGTTGAAGTGCGCGATCGACGATACCGCTTTTTTGAATGGTGCCGGCCACGATAAACAACAACGCAATCGTCAGCATCCCTTCATTCGAAAAGCCTGACATCGCCTCTGCCGGTGTTACGATGCCTGTCACCATGAAAATCATAAGCGTTGAAGCAAGAATGACTTCTGGACGCTCTATTTCGCAAAGCAATCCGACTAACATCAAAATCATTGTCATTGATACAAAATAGAACTCAATCATTGTAGATGCACCATCGCCTATTATTTTTCTTCATTTTTACGATTCATTTCATCCATTAATACCTCAATAACTTCAGGTCTCGAAAATTCTTTAGGAGGTATTTGTCCATTTTTTAACATCGCCCGAACCTTCGTGCCACTTAAATGGATATGGAAGTTCGCTTCATGAGGGCACGTTTTCGCTGTCGCCATACTCGCACACGTAATGCAATAAAAGGCATGTTCAAATGCCATAATTTCAATGCCAAGCTCCTCTTTTGAAAACTGCTCGAAAATTTTCTGAGCATCATACGTGCCGTAGTAATCACCAACACCGGCATGATCTCTCCCGACAATAAAATGAGTGCAGCCAAAATTTTTGCGAACAAGACTATGAAAAACAGCTTCGCGTGGGCCCGCATATCGCATCGCAGCTGGAAATACCGACAGCATTACGCGGTCCTTTGGGTAATAATTCTTCAATAGAACGTCATAGCTCTTCATACGGATTGGAGCGGGGATGTCATCTTTCTTGGTGTCACCAACGAGCGGGTGAATCAAAAGGCCGTCCACTGTTTCTAGAGCGGTTTTCTGAAGATATTCATGCGCGCGATGGATTGGATTTCTTGTTTGAAACGCAACAATGGATTTCCATCCGAGCTGCTGGAAGCTCTCTCTTAACTCAGCGGGCGTTTGGAAATTCTCACGCAGCTTTTCAGGATGCTTAAGGAGCGTAATCGGACCTGCAAGATTGTAATCTTCTTTTTCCAACGTTTTCTGAACGCCTGGATGATCAGGATCAGCTGTTCCATAAACAAAAAAGGCCTCTGCTTTCTTGCTATATTCATACATTTCTTCAACGTTTAGTAATCCATAAATCTTCCCATCCTCCCCCTTTAGGGAGACGGTATCACCAGGAGATAGCGTTTCGATAATGTTTTTTGAAACAGAAAGCGTAACAGGCAGGCTCCAGATTGTCCCATTTTCGAGCCTCATTTCTTTTAGAACATTCACGTAATCCGCTTGTTTCATAAAGCCTGTTAATGGACTGAATGCACCCGTCGCAATGAGGTATAAGTCAGATAAAGTCCAGGAGTTTATGGTGATAGACGGATACCATGCTGCTTTTTCTAACAGGGATTTTATTTCAGTATCTTCCGCTATGCGGTTAATGAGTTGTCCGCCATGTGGTTCAATCACTGAGTATTTCTCCTTTCTTCATGATGCAATTGTTGCTATTAGCATATGAGTGAAGGAGGAGAGAAGAGCGGGCGAAAGGAGAAAATGGGGAGTCCACTATAACGAACGGGGTCTGACCCCTCTCTGACCCCCTCTCCTCATTCACCAAATCATAGGCATTCATCATACACTGTGCTATCACGTGTTCATAAGGAGAGAAAATCATGTATCCGTACTACCGCACGCTTGTAGATGATATCGCCACCGCCATTAACGGAGAGTACAGTGCTATTCAGTGTTATAAGAAGCTCGCCCAGCTCGCCCCTAATGAAACCGAGCGAAATCGCATTAAGGAAATTAGGAAAGAGGAGAAAATGCACCTGCAAGCTTTCAAAAATATTTATACGCAACTAACTGGTCAACAACCTTCTCCTCAGCTGACTGAGGAATGCCCAGATGAATACAGAGCAGGCATTGATTTCGCTTTTAACGACGAACAAAAGACGGTCGATTTTTATCTGGATATTGCAGATCAAACAGAGGATCCCTTCATTAAAAAAACGTTCAAGCGAGCAGCTGCAGATGAGCAAAATCACTCCGTCTGGTTTTTGTACTTTGTAACGAAGAGAAGATAGTAAAATGGTCGTGTGGGGTCTGACCCCTGTCTGACCCCCTTCCCACTATCACCCCCATAAGGTATAATGAAAGCTGCAATTACATATCAACCGATTCAGGTGTCTTCATTAGGAAGACTTAAAAGGGAAGCTGGTGGAAATCCAGCGCGGTCCCGCCACTGTAAATGGTCGTAAGCTGCAATAACCACTGTTCGCACGGCGAATGGGAAGGAGCAGCGCGCGTTAACCATGAGCCAGGAGACCTGCCTTGAGTCACAAGCACGAACAACCTACGAGGATAGGGATGTGCGAACGGATTCAGGTGTTGTACGAATCAACAACCTATACTTCCATTCGGCCATCTCCATGCTCGTGCGTGGGGATTTTTTTGTTTTATTGAAGGCTTTCTTAAGCCTTGTTGGTGTGAAAGAGGTTTGGATAAAAACCACACTTAGCTGATTGGAGCGGAAATCAACCACTTTTCAGCAACAATGTGTACGAAAAATTCCCTACGTAGGAGTAAAGCATAAGAAAACGAAGGCTTTTGCCACTTGGCACTAAGTTGAGTTTTCTAAAAACAGGAGGAGAAACACACATGAAAAAGCTCTATTCATTACTCGTCTTACTTTTCTTAGTTACAGGAATTATGGCTGGATGTGGGTCTAACCAGGCTCAGGAAAACAATAACGAAGGAAATACCAATACAGAACAAGCTGAGAAATCTGAAGATAGCGCTTTCCCAGTTACCATCACAGACGCTCTTGACCAGGACGTAACAATTGAGAACGATCCAGAGAAAATCGTCTCCCTCATTCCAAGTAACACCGAAATTCTTTTTGCGCTCGGAGCAGGAGAAGAAGTTGTTGGCGTAACGGATTTCGATAATTATCCAGAAGAAACGGCCGACATTGAGAAAATCGGTGGGATGGAATTTAACATTGAGAAAATTATCTCTCTTAAGCCAGACCTTGTTCTTGCTCATGCTGCAAGCGCAGCTAGTGCTGAAGCTGGACTACAGCAGCTTCGCGATGCGGGGATTACTGTTCTTGTCGTAAATGATGACACGAGTTTTGAGGAAGTGTACAAGTCGATGGAGATGATCGGAAAGGCAACCGGTGAAACGGAAGCTGCTGAAACGACGATCGCAGATATGAAGAAACGCCTTGAAGAGATCCAATCAAAAGCAGAAACGATCAGCGAAGATGAGCAGAAAGACGTCTTTGTCGAAGTCTCACCTGCACCGGAAATTTACTCGCCAGGTAAAAACACGTTCATGGATGACATGCTAACGCTTATTAACGCAAAGAACGTAACGCACGATCAAGAAGGCTGGAATCAAATCGATTCTGAAGCGATTATAGAAGCAAACCCGGACGTCATCATCACAACATACGGTTACTATTCTGAGAAACCAGTTGAACAAGTGTTGAGCCGAGATGGCTGGCAGGATGTCACGGCTGTCAAAGACGAGCAGGTCGTTGACGTTCACTCTGACCTTGTGACGCGCTCAGGTCCTCGTCTCGTTGAAGGAGTAGAGGAACTTGCAAAAGCGGTTTACCCGGATGTTTTTGCGAAATAATCGCTTCATCGCTTATGTGATCGCGGCAGCATTGCTGATTGGAGCGATGCTGCTCGGCATTTCAATCGGAACGGTATCTGTGCCCGTACTCACGATTCTGCAGTTAATCGGAACCGAAGTGCTACATCTTCCTTCACTCGGAAAAACGGACCCGATGTTCACAACGATTGTAATGGACATTCGCCTGCCGCGCGTGATCTTAGCAGGTCTTGTTGGTGCGTCTCTTGCGATAGCAGGGGCTGCCTTTCAAGGTCTCCTTCGCAATCCGTTGGCCGATCCGTATGTGCTCGGTGTGTCATCCGGTGCTTCAGTAGGAGCGGTGCTCGTTCTCTTTTTCAACATATCGCTCCCATTCATCGGCATTTTCACCTTGCCAGTGATGAGCATCACGGCTTCAATCATTACCATCTTTCTCGTGCTTTTCTTTGCACGGCAAATTGAGCGATCGATGCGTGTTGAAACGATCATCCTAACAGGAATTGTGTTCAGCTCCTTTCTTGGCTCGCTCCTTTCCCTCATGATCGCACTAACAGGAGAAGAGCTCCGCCAGATTATCGGCTGGCTGCTCGGAAGCGTCTCGATGCGAGGGTGGGAGTACATTGCAATCATTCTCCCATTTTTCGTTATCGGCGCTGCGATTTTGCTTTTCAGCAGCAAGGAACTGAATGCGATGTCGTTTGGCGAAGAACGCGCTCAGCACATTGGGGTGAACGTCGCACGGCGAAAACTATGGATCTTAATCGGGGGCTCGATTTTAACTGGCGGTGCAGTGGCGGTTTCTGGAACGATCGGCTTCGTAGGTCTCGTGATTCCGCACCTTACCCGGCTGTTATGGGGACCGGATCACAGGCACCTCCTACCGCTGTCGATTTTACTAGGTGCTGCATTTCTCATCGTGGCAGATCTCATTTCAAGAACGATCATCTCACCAACAGAGCTCCCAATCGGCGTTATCACGTCTTTAATCGGTGCGCCGGTGTTTGCGATCATTTTAATTCGAAGACGTAAGGAAAGAAGAGGATAAGTATGCTTAGCGTGAATTCTGTAACAGGAGGCTATCCCGGTCATGACGTGCTGCACGACCTTTCATTTGAAGTGAAAAAAGGCGAGCTCCTCGGAATCGTGGGGCCGAACGGGAGCGGGAAGACGACCATTTTCAAAATGGTTAGTGGGATTTTAAAGGCGCAAGCAGGAGAGATTCTGCTAAAAGAAAAGCCGATCGCGAGCTACTCTGCGAAACAGCTAGCGAAAGTGCTCGCCGTCCTGCCGCAGCATGCTGAACAGGCCTTTCCGTATACCGTCAAAGAAACCGTCTCCCTCGGTCGCTATGCGCACCAGACCGGTTGGTTCCAAATGTGGAGCGAGCGTGATGAAGCGGTCGTGCAGCAGACGATGGAGCAAACCGGGATCGCTGCCTTTCAGGATAACTACGTGAATGAGCTATCCGGCGGCGAGCGCCAGCGCGTTTTCCTTGCTCAAGCGCTCGCGCAGGAGCCTGAGATTCTGTTGCTTGATGAACCGACGAACCATCTTGACCTCTCTTATCAGAAGGAACTGCTTGATTTATTGAAAAAATGGACGCGCGAGACGGGACTTACCGTTATCTCGATTTTTCATGACTTGAACCTTGCCGGGCTATACTGCGATCGCCTTCTTCTCCTTGAGGACGGTAAAATCAACCTGCACAACAAGCCGAACGAAGTGCTGAACGAAGAACGCATTCAAGCTGTGTACCGGACGACTATTGAGAAGCATCCGCATCCAACCGTTCCCAAACCGCAAATGCTTTTATTACCGGAAAAAGATGCGGAGGAGCTAAACGATCTTATTATTGACGACCGATATCTAAAGCTTACCGATGAAATGATCACGCTAACTGCGCCGTTCCCACTCCGCACGATGTCTTCAGGTGTCGTAGGCTCTGGAACAGGATGGTATAGCATATTCGTGAATCGACACGTTGATAAAAGTTACAACTGTCCTAACCACCAAGAGGAAATGCGATCGTTTCTACAGGATCATAGCATCGATCCAACTGAAACCGTCGGCATGATGACCGCCGTTCAGCTCGAGGATGTTTCGTATCGGCACATCGATCACGAAGACATATCTGTTTTTATCGTCGTGACAGCTGGCGGCGGCAATGCAGTTGACGCATCAAGAAGTAAGGATCATGACTTCAATCCTTTACCAGGCACAATCAATACATGGATTTTCGTGAATGGCACCCTGACCGACGAAGCCTTTATTCAATGCATTATGACCGCAACCGAAACAAAGGCGAAAGTCATGCAGGACCAGGGAATCAAAGACTCGCTCACAGGAACCATTGCAACCGGAACACCAACAGATAGCATTCTCATTGCAGCAACGCAGAGAGGCGCACACCATCCATTCGCAGGTACCATCACAACAGTGGGTAAGCTGGTTAGCGAAGGTGTGTACATGTGCACAATCGATGCGCTTCGTAAGCATAAGAGGAGGGGTCAGACAGGGGTCTGACCCCTCCAAAAGACAAAAGCATGGAAATGTCCGCCCCAAGCGGACATTTCCATGCTTTTTGTTCATCACTACTACCAACCACTACTCTCACTTCGCCACTGCGATACGCCCTTGAAACATGTTCCAGAATGCATGAAAGGCAGTTGTATTAATCAGTTCTGAATATATAGGAAAATTTGGTGGAACCCGCCTCACTAACAATAGTATGCTAATGGTAAATCGATTATAAGATCTAGGAGGAATGGTATGTGGAATAAAACAGATTTAACAAGCATGTTACAAATCGAGTATCCAATCATTCAAGCCCCGATGGCTGGAGGTCCAACCACTCCGCAATTAGTTTCAGAAGTTAGCAATTCAGGTGGGCTTGGGATGATAGGGGCAGGCTATTTAAGCGCTGATCAATTCAAAACGACGATTCAAGATGTTAAACAACGAACAAAGCTTCCGTTCGGAGTGAACTTATTTGTTGTAAAAGAAGAGAACATCTCAGAAGTAGAATTACATAAGGGTTTCCAAACACTAGAACCCTTTCGTAGTGAGTTAAATCTATCGAACGAACTACCAGAAATTAAAAATTCATTAGAAATTGAACGACACATTGAAGTAATCATCGAAGAAAATGTCCCAGTGTGTTCCTTTACGTTTGGTATTCCTGCTCAATCGATTATCAATCGACTAAAAGAAAACAAAATAACAGTTATTGGCACGGCCACTACGGTTGAAGAAGCGATAGCTGTGGAGAGAGCTGGCATGGATGCGGTAGTTGCACAAGGAAGTGAAGCGGGAGGTCATCGTGGATCGTTCTTGGGTGATAATAAAGGGGGTCTCATTGGTACGATGGCCCTTGTCCCTCAAATCGTTGATCATGTGAAGATCCCAGTCATCGCTTCCGGTGGAATCATGGACGCAAGAGGTTTTTCTGCGGCCAATATGTTAGGAGCAGAAGGTGTCCAAATGGGTACTGTCTTCCTAACAACAAGAGAGAGCGGGGCACATGATCTTCATAAAAAAGCGATTATGGATGCAACAGAAGAGAATACCGTTCTAACAAAATCCTTCTCCGGCAAAGAAGCACGAGGAATTGAGAATGATTTTATCCGTCTCATGAATGAAAATGCCTTTATTGCACCTTATCCTATTCAAAATAGCCTAACAAAACCAATCAGGAAAGAAGCAGCTAAACAAGGAAATGCAAATTTCATGTCGCTCTGGGCAGGCCAAGGCACAAGGTTGAATAAAGAGACGACGGTTAAGCAACTGTTTGAGGAACTAGTTTCTGAGATTGATAGGAAGTTAAATGGATGAATGCAATACAATAGGGGGGTCAGGCTCGGGCCTGACCCCACAAAAAGACAAAAAGAGCTCAAAGTCCGCCTCAGGCGGACTTTGAGCTCTTTACTATTTATTCATCTGTCATAGTACTTGTTTACATTGTTCATTAGCATACTTTTTCTCAAGCTCAGTTAACGTGAGCTGATGAAGCTTCGTTAAATCTTTGCGATTGTCTGGTGTATTCAGTAGCTTACGAATGAGGTAGGTGCGTCGATCGGTCATGCCTTTACGGAGTTGTACGCCCATATACACAACCTCCTTCCATTACAATCTTGCTGAATCTAGGATAACGCGTTTTGATGCTATTGTGTGTTAAGAAATTGTGAAGAATGTAACAAGGGGTCTGACCCCTCTCTGACCCCAAAAGACGCTCACCATCGTAAATAAGAAGGAAAAACGCAAGCCAACATTGAATTTGATAGGCAATATTAATTTTCATAGATTCTCGCTATTTCTTAGCATCTACCGATGAAGCGGTCGTACTGGTAATGGCTCATTCCGAATGGTTTAGGAACGAAACGAAATTAGAACTGCATGAACGAAGGAGAGAGATGCGATGCACTTCGTTACAGGAGGCGCCAATAACGGCAAGGCGAAATGGGTGAGAGCATTCTATGGATTAACGGAAAATCATTATTGGAAATCGCCAAGCGATAAGCCGAAGATCCCCATTGATGTGAGTCGCTTTTATGGCAATGTGGTCGTTCTTGAAAGGATGGAGGAATGGATTCAAGCCCTCACAGCAGATGCGAGTCTCGAGGAGTGTCGAGCAATTTGGCGTTCGTTATTAGGCATTTGGCAGTCGTGGGAAAATGAACACAAAGACCGAACCGTTGTGATCATCGGCACTGATATCACTCAGGGGATTGTCCCATTCGAAAGAGAAGAACGTGACTGGCGTGACTTAACAGGCTGGGCTTATCAAGATTTGACAGAAGCAGCGGAACGCGTAGATGTAATTTGGTATGGATTGAATCAGCAGTTGAAATAAGGGGAGGGGGGTCAGACAGGGGTCTGACCCCCCAAAAAGACAAAACCTCATCAAAGTCCACATATCGCGGACATTGATGAGGTTATTTTATATTTATTTGAAAATTTGGAATTTAATTATAATTGAGGTACCATTAATGGCGACTACATTCAATTCAGGGAGGAGTCCGACGATGAATGATTTATTCCAGAAGCTTGAGTTGCTTTATCCTGACCTTGTTGAAGTAAGAAGAGATTTGCACATGTATCCTGAGGTTTCTTTACAAGAAGTGGAGACCCCAAAGAAAATCGCGCGTTACCTCGAGAATCTCGGTGTTGAAGTCAGAACAAACGTAGGTGGAAATGGTGTGGTTGGTACGATTCGAGGGGGAAAGCCAGGGAAGACCATTGCGCTCCGAGCAGATTTTGATGCCCTACCAATTCAAGATGAAAAAGATGTACCGTACAAGTCTAAAGTTCCAGGCGTCATGCACGCATGCGGACACGATCTACATACCGCAGCACTCCTTGGCGTTGCAAATGTGTTGAGTCAGGTGAAGGATGATCTCGAGGGTGAAGTTGTTCTAATTCATCAGTTTGCGGAGGAAGTAGCGCCTGGAGGAGCGGTAGCGATGATTCGGGATGGCTGTTTGAATGAGGTCGACGAGATTTATGGTGCGCATGTTTGGGCTGACCATCCCATTGGTCATTACTCATTTCATGAAGGCTATACGATGGCAGCTGCGGATACGTTTGACATTACGATTTCTGGAAAAGGAGGGCATGGCGCAATGCCGCACCAGACGGTTGACCCGATCGTCGTTGCGAGCCACGTCATTCTTAGTCTACAGCAAATTGCTAGCCGCATAACAGATCCTCTAAAATCCATTGTCGTGACAATCGGTGCGATTCATAGTGGAGATGCGCACAACGTGATACCAGATCAAGCCATCCTAAAGGGAACCGTACGAACCTTTGATAAAGACGTGCGTAATCATGCAGAACAATTGGTTCAGCAAATAAGCGAGATGACGTGTCGAACGCATGGTGCCGAGGCGCATGTAACGTACAACCGTGGCCACATGGCGCTTTATAATCATAAAGACCAGACCATTAAAGCTACTGCTATCGCGAAAAAACTTTTCGGCGCTGAAAATGTTTCTAACAAGGATCCAATCATGGGAGCGGAGGATTTCTCTTTTTATCTAAATGAAGTACCGGGAACATTCTTTTTTGTGGGTGGTCGAAATCCTGATCTTAACGCCATTTATCCTCATCACCATCCCAAATTCGATGTAGACGAACGAGCCATTCTTGGGATTGGCAAAATGTTTCTGTCTCTTGTTTTCTCTAAAATGGTTCTCTCAGAATCGATTAAAACGAGTCATTCAACGAATCACTAAATTCTGCTGGAGGTGTCTGTTTGAAACAATTCAATTTTCTTATTCTACTAATCGTAGTCGGGATAAGCCTTGTAGGATGTTCCTCTAATGCTGGTACTAGTTCAGACGAGAAGCAAACAACATTAATATACGGTAGAGGTGGAGACTCTGTCTCACTTGATCCGGCTGTTGTCACAGACGGTGAATCGTTTAAAGTGGCCGATAACATTTATAACACGCTTGTCCAATTTGGTGATATGGATACAGAAGTTCACCCAGATCTTGCTACCGATTGGGACGTTTCTGATGACGGTCTTCAGTATACATTTCAGTTGCAAAAGGATGTAACCTTTCATGACGGAACAGCTTTTAATGCCAAAGCGGTCGTCTTTAATTTCGAGAGGTGGATGAATCCAAAAGAAGACCAGGCCGAGCCTTTTGCTTTTTACCGGTCGATGTTTGGGGGATTCAAAGGGGATGAAGATCATGTCATTAAAGAAGTGAAAGCAACAGAAGACTACACTGTACAAATAACATTAAACCGACCCCAGGCTCCATTTCTGAAAAATTTATCGATGACGCCATTCTCGATAGCTAGCCCTAAAGCGTTAGTGGAAGAGGGAGCAAATTACGGGCAAAACCCAGTTGGTACAGGTCCCTTTGTTTTCAAGGAATGGAAGCGAAACGATAAGATTGTTTTAGAGAAAAACGAAGACTACTGGGTGGAGGGGTATCCAAAACTAGAGCGCGTGATCTTTAAATCCCTACCGGACAATGCCGCGCGCTTAAACGCATTGAAAACAGGGGAAATCGATATGATGGATGGTGTTATGCCGAGCGATGTGCCTCAAATAGAAGAGAATGCTGATCTTAAAACATTTACTCGTCCATCAATAAATATAGGTTATCTCGGACTAAATGTGACAAGAGGCCCTCTTGAAAATAAAAAAGTAAGGCAGGCGCTAAATCACGCTGTTGATAAAGATGCCATCATCGAAGCCTTTTACGAAGGACAGGCAGAACCAGCTAAGAATCCAATTGCACCTTCGATACAAGGATATAACGATGAGATCGATCCATACGAATATGATCTAGACGAGGCAAAAAGCTTATTAGAAGAAGCGGGCTATCCGGACGGGTTTAATATGGAACTATGGGCAATGCCCGTCTCTCGTCCCTATATGCCTGATGGCCAAAAAGTAGCGGAAGCGATTCAATCAAGCTTTAAGGAAATAGGCGTTAATGCGACCATCAAAACCTATGAATGGGCAGCGTACGTTGAGAAAGTTATTGGAGGAGAAGCGGATTCTTTCTTGTTGGGATGGACTGCACAAAATGGAGACGCAGATAATGTCCTCTATACGCTTCTTGATAAAGAAATGATAGGAAGCAGCAACTCCTCTCGATACGAAAGCGACGAATTGCACAAGCTTCTAGTAGATGCACAATCAACAGTGAATCAGGAAAAAAGAAATGAACTCTACAAACAAGCTCTAGAAGTCATTCACGAAGATGCTCCGTGGATTCCACTCGTTCACTCCACCCCAGTCGTTGCAGGAAAGAAAAACATCGAAGGATTTAACCCCCACCCCAATTCAAGTGTAGAATTAATGAAGGTTGAGTTTAACTAAAGTTGTGGAGAGGGGAGGGGGGGTCAGACAGGGGTCTGACCCCCTCCAAAGACAAAAGCACCGCAATGTCCGCCCCAGGCGGACATTGCGGTGCTTTCTTTACTTACAATCTTACAACACTAATTTACACTCTATATCCCTTGCATACATTCTTTCTAGTTCAGTCAATGTCAGCAAATGAAGTTGCGTTAAGTCTTTTCGGTTATCAGGTGAGTTTAAGAGCTTGCGAATGAGGTAGGTTCTACGATCAGTCATGCCTTTACGAAGCTGTACGCCCATCAACAAACCTCCTTTCTTTGTTAGGTTTTTCGGTTATTCATCAATGTATTTGTCCCTTCTAGATGTAAACAATTTGTGAAGACGTTCAAGTGTGAATAGAGTGCCACAATCGTTTCCTTTTCTTACAGAGTTCCTCATTCTAGCTCATTTCAAACTAACTTAAACAGTTTAGGTAGTAGTAAAAAAGTAGTGTGGGGTCAGACCCCTCTCTGACCCCCTCTACCCCACTCTTTAGTGCTATCTCCAACAAACGTCCCATATAATGGTTGAGTGAAATTTCTCAGTATCATTTATAAGGGGGCGTAAGGTTATGGGTCACTGCAACAACTGTGGGGAGAAATTACATAAGAATCAAGAATTTTGTACAGGATGTGGAAGCAAAGTAGATCATCAGCAGGAGAATGCACCTCCTTCTGGGGTTAGGAGAAGAGGCACTTCAACCAAACGTAAACCTGCGATCTATATCGGTTTAATCCTTCTCATCGGTTTGCTTGTTGGCGGTGCCTTCTATATAGGTGGCAAATTTAGCTCCCAAAAGGCATCGCCTGTATCTAGTGATCAAGAAGCTCTAAAGAGTCACAAAAAGACGCCTGAAGAGAAAAGTAAAGAAATCGCAAGCCAAAACGAAGAAAAGGAAACTTCAAAAGGTAAAGAAGAAAAGAATGAAGAAAGGAAAGAAGAGAAAAAGGAGACGGTAGCAAATCCCAAGATTCTAGACATTGAGAGTGCAACAGAAGAGCTTAACAAACTATCAATTCACACAAATGGTAGAGACATTTCTTTAGGCGACTGGAGCATAAGGAATATTAATGGCAAACTAACTATTCAAGCAGATGCCATTCCATCCGATAACTTAGAACGTATCTTTGCTCTATACGACCAAAACAATCTGGCTCCGATTAAAAAATGGTCAGTAGAGGTGCTTCATGTTGTGCACGAATTAGAAAAACAGATGCAGTTAGATTGGAGCATCAGTGTTGGAAATGACTGTGTGCCACAGTATCCTTTAACCCTCCCTTCAGCTGTTCTAAGAGACTATTCTGGTTCATGTGGTTATTCGATCCCTATTTTAGAAGCTTATGATTGGAATGATATTACTTTATTTGTCGATGAAAACGTAATGTCCGACTATGCTACTCAAGACTTCGAGTACACCGATCCCTACAGTTCCTTTATCCTTCCGAACAGTGACGTTATCAAACTACATGAAAGTGATCTTTCCTGGTTTAGTGAAGACGAACTGCGATTAGCTAGAAATGAAATCTTTGCTCGTCACGGATATGTGTTCAAATCAGATGAATTAGAACGTTACTTTTCAGACCAAAGCTGGTATTACCCTGATCCGTATTACGACGGCTCATTAAGTAGTATTGAAGACTATAACGTGAAGTTAATTGAAAAAATGGAGGAACAATATAAGTGAGTTTCAAAAGAAAAGCAGGCATACTAGTTAGCGCGTTAATACTTATTAGTCTTTTCTCAACCTTTTTTATCCTAAAGGAAGCAGCAAATTCTTCAGTAACCAACAAGGTTGTAGGTAAGGAAGCAGCAAACCTTACACATATAAGAGGAAGTGATGGGAGTAAGAAGAGCACAAGGGAGAAGGATGAGACCCAAGCGGTCACTCCCTCTCCTAAACCATTCTTAATTGTTATTGATCCTGGACACCAAAAGCATTCCAATCTTGAAAAAGAACCAATTGGTCCAGGAAGAAATGACACCAAGAGTAAAGTTTCTTCAGGCACTTCTGGTGTGAGTACAAACAAGCCCGAGTATCAACTAACGCTCGAAGCCGCTCTCATCTTAAAAGAATTACTGGAAGAGCGGGGGATCGACGTTATATTAACAAGGGATAAGAATGAAGTGGATATAAGTAATAAAGAAAGAGCAGAACTCGCTAACCACCATCATGCAGACTTGTTTATTCGCTTGCATGCGGATGGAGCAACGGATCAACATGCCAAAGGATTTCATATCCTTACCCCAGCTGAGGGCCACCCGAAGTTTGAACAGAGCCTACAAGCATCCAAAGCAATCATCACGACTGTTCAAAGTGATATGAGTATTGATACGAACGGCCTTTCATTTAGAAGCGACATCACAGGCTTTAATTGGTCAGAAGTTCCGACAACCCTTATTGAGATGGGCTTTATGACGAATCCAGAGGAAGATGGGAACCTTTCAAACCCAGAGTATCTTCGCAAACTCATGAGGCATATAGCGGATGGAATTGTTGTTTATAGGAGTCAGGCTCGTGCCTGACCCCTATTATATTCAATTCCTATTATTCAGAAAAATTAGAAAAACATCTTGCGAACTAAGTTAACCTGTTTTATACTAAAACAAGTTAAGCGCTTTCTTTCAATTACATAGAAAGGGTAGAAGTGGTTCTATTTAAGTGAAAAGAGTAGAAAAAGCCGGTGATCAACTCCAAAGGAACAACATGGGAACATAATAACAACATCTAGGAAAACAACCAAACGGGCATGCCGTTTTTTTTCAACCTCAAGGTAAGCGCTTACCTTGAGTGCTGGTGCTAGAAACGCAACAGATAAACAAGTCAAAACAAGTATATTAAACGAATTCTTTCTCAATAATTTTGAAAGCCCTTACAAAAATCAAAGTATGAGAAAAGGAGGATGTACTGAATGATCTGGATTATATTAATAAGCTTTCTTGCGTACACGGCCATTGTTGCATGGGTGTCATGGTACAAAACTCGAAAAACAGATTTAAGTAGCTCTGATGGGTATTTTCTTGGAGGGAGAAGTTTAACAGGCATTGTTATTGCGGGATCTCTAGTCTTAACGAACCTGTCGACTGAGCAGATGGTAGGGCTGAATGGACAAGCCTTTGGAGAGTCGATGGTCGTGATGGCGTGGGAGGTTACGTCGCCGATCGCACTTATCTTTATGGCATTTATCTTTTTGCCGCGGTATTTAAAAGCTGGGATCTCTACCATTCCAGACTTTCTGGAACAGCGATATGATTTACGCACTCGACAAATCGTATCGATCTTATTCCTACTCGGCTATGCAGTAGCCTATCTTCCAACTGTTCTTTACTCAGGTGCACTCGTTCTAGATAGCATCTTCTCGCTATCTAGCATCGGCGGGATCAGCCAGTTCTCGACCGTCATGCTTGTTGCACTTGCGATTGGGATCATTGGGTGTTGTTACGTTATCTTTGGTGGTCTTCGAGCTTGCGCCATCAGTGACACGATTAATGGAATCGGGCTGATCATCGGTGGTTTTATGATTCCTTTCCTTGCGCTTTTTGCTCTCGGTGGTGGGAGTTTAGTAGAGGGAGTGGACAAGCTCCTTCATGCAAATCCAGCAAAGTTGAACGCAATCGGAAACCACGAATCCTCAGTTCCATGGACAGTACTTTTAACCGGTCTACTATTCAATAACCTTTTTTACTGGTGCACAAACCAGGCAATTATTCAGCGTACGTTAGGTGCTAAGAACCTTGCTGAAGGTCAAAAAGGCGTATTGTTCGCTGGTTTCTTCAAAATTTTCGGCGCATTCTTTCTCGTTCTACCAGGAATTATCGCGTATCTCATGTATGATGGCGGACTAAAAAATTCTGATATGGCTTACCCTGCGCTCGTAACGGACGTGCTCCCTTTAGCGCTATCTGGTTTCCTTGCAGCCGTATTATTCGGAGCGATTTTAAGCTCATTTAACGGTGCACTCAACAGCTCGATCACATTATTTACACTTGATATTTATCGTCCAATATTCAAACCAGAAGCGGAGGAACGAGAGCTTGTAAAAGTTGGGCGAATCTTTGCAGGTTTTCTTGCTGCGGTAGCCGTCGTCGTAGCACCATTCATCATTTTTGCACCATCAGGCTTGTACTATTACTTGCAGGAAATGTTCGGGTTCTACAACATTCCAATCATAGCCATGGTAGTCGTTGGATTCTTTAGCAAACATGTCCCGGCAAGTGCACCGAAAATTACGATTCTTGTTCATATCGCGGTGTACGCACTGTCGAAGTTTTTCCTTGGGAACGTGAATTTCCTATATGTACTATCCGTGCTCTTCCCACTAAATGTGTTTGTTATGGTGCTTGTTGGAAAGCTTCGTCCGAGAGCCGTTGCGTATGAATTGTATGACTCTAAGAAAGTAGATCTCAAACCGTGGAAGCACGCAAAAGTATTTTCAGTGTTCATTCTCGTCTTGATGATTGGCGTGTATGCGTTCTTCTCACCAATCGGTGTGGCAAGAGGTAGCGGAGACTATTCCTCCATGTCATTTGTCTTTATGCTCGCAACCCTCATCTTAATCGGAGGAGTATTCTGGTTCTGGAGAAACACAGCAATGAAGCAGAAAAAGTTAGAACAACACAATGAGAAAGCAACCCCATCACTTAAGCAATCCTCGATTTAAAGAAAGGAGTTTTTATCAATGGAAAAAGTTAACGTAGGAATTATTGGGGGAGGAAGAATCGGTCTCCTTCATGCAGCAAATATGCTTCAATCAGCACATTATTCGTTGAAGCGTATCACTGATATCTATACGGAGCACCTTGCTGGCACAGTCTATGAAAAAGAAGCAACGATCTCTACGAACCCTGATGACATTTTCAATGATCCTAACATTGATGCCATTTTTATCTGCTCTTCAACCGATACACACGTTGATTTTATAAAAAAAGCGGCACGCTCAGGTAAGCACATATTCTGTGAAAAACCGATTAGCTTTGATATCGACGCAACGCGTGAAGCTTTAAAAGTTGTTGCAGAAGAGGGCGTTCACTTTCAAGTAGGTTTTAACCGTCGCTACGACAAGCATTTCAGAAAAGTGTATGATACCGTTCGAGATGGAAAAATCGGTAAGCCTCATGTAATCAAAATTACGTCACGCGATCCTGAAGCACCACCTGAAGAGTACATTCAGCGCTCTGGCGGGATGTTTATGGATATGACGATTCATGATTTTGATATGGTAAGGTACCTGGCAGGAAGCGAAGTGGTCGATGTGACTGTAAAAGCAGCCAATCTTGTCCATCCGAAATTTGCCCGCCACAATGATGTGGATACCGCTATCATCACGCTAACGTTTGCCGATGGCAGTCTTGCGGTAATCGACAACAGTCGCCAGGCCGTCTATGGATATGACCAGCGCATCGAAGTGTTTGGAGATCTCGGTGCAGTTTCAGCTGAAAACGAAGGAAACACAACTGTTCGAATCAGTACAAAAGATAGCATAGCTGTAGAACATCCGAAGTACTTTTTCCTTGATCGGTACAAAGAAGCGTATATCGAAGAAATTAATGATTTCGCGCTAGCCATTACAGAAGGAAAATCTCTTACATGTAGCGGAGTAGATGGCCTTCATGCCGAAGAACTAGCTTTAGCAGCACGCCGTTCATGGCAGGAAAAAAGAACGATTTCTCTAGCTGAGTTAAAACCCGTTCACAATTAATTGAATTTTTAAACGATGTGATGTAGACTATTATCTAAATAAGGAAAGCGCTTACTCTAATTCTAGAAAAGGAGTGTTACGATGTCTCAATTGCTAGTTAAGCCTTCAAAGCCAACGAAAGAAGGTAATGTGCTCAGTGTGAGTCCTGAATCAGCAGGATGGGATTACGTTGGCTTTGATGTTTATTCATTAAAAAAAGGTGAATCGATACTGCGTCTAACAGAAGACAAAGAGGTTTGTCTCGTTCTTCTCAGCGGAAAAGCGGACGTGGAGACGAAACACGAAGCCTTTCATAGCATCGGTGACCGTATGAGTGTGTTCGAGAAAGTACCACCTTATTCAGTTTATGTACCTGACAATGATCAGTATCGCGTCACTGCCCTAACGGATCTGAAGCTAGCGGTATGCAGCGCACCCGGGAAAGGAACGTATAGTGCTCGCCTTATTTCTCCAGAAGACGTTGGAGTAGAAGACCGTGGGCATGGGAAGATGGCGAGGAAAATTCATAACATCTTACCAGAACAAAAAGAAGCGGACAGCCTGTTAGTTGTTGAGGTGTTTACACCTGATGGCAATACATCGAGCTATCCACCGCATAAGCATGATCGTGATAATCTACCGAATGAATCATACTTAGAGGAAACGTATTACCATGAAATCAATCCGGATCAAGGCTTTGTGTTCCAGAGAGTGTATAACGATGACCGAAGCCTCAATGAAACGTTGAGCGTAGAAAATGGCAATGTAGTGCTCGTACCAGAAGGATATCACCCCGTTACTTCTGTTCCTGGGTATGAATCTTACTACTTAAATGTCATGGCTGGTCCAAAGCGTACGTGGAAATTTCATAATGATCCAGACCACGAATGGTTGTTTGAAAATGTAATGAAATAAGTGCGCCGTTAAGATAAGCGCTTAACCTAACTTGTTGGAGGTGTGATGATGTACAACCTTGATTTTAAGCAAGGCCGTCCGATCGACCTTATCGGACTGGGAAGACTCTGCATTGACCTTAATGCAAATGAAATCAATCGTCCGATGGAAGAAACGTCTTCATTTACAAAGTATGTTGGAGGATCGCCAGCAAATATTGCAATCGGAGCTTCACGACTCGGATTGAAAAGTGGTTTTATCGGAAAAGTCTCGAGCGATCAGATGGGGAACTTCATTCTTGATTATCTTGAGCGAAACAAAATTAATACAGAGGGTGTCGTAAAGGATCAAACCGGTGCTGTTACGGGACTTACGTTCACAGAAATCAAAAGTCCAGAAGATTGTAGCATCCTCATGTATCGCGATAATGTCGCAGATTTGAAGCTTGAATCGACGGATGTTTCAGAAGACTACATCAAACAATCGAAATCACTTTTGATTTCAGGAACTGCTCTTTCACAAAGCCCGTCTCGAGAAGCGGTCTTTCTTGCACTCGAATATGCACGTAAGCACGATGTCGTTGTCATTTTCGATCTTGATTATCGTCCATACAGCTGGAATTCAGCGAAAGAAACAGCGGTTTACTACAACCTCGCAGCTGAAAAGTGTGACGTGATTATAGGAACAAGAGAAGAGTTCGACATGATGGAGCAATTTCAGCAGGAGGAAACGAACGATAAGCGAACGGCAGAAAAATGGTTCAGTCACAATGCGGAAGTTGTGGTCATTAAGCACGGTGGAGAAGGGTCGATTGCATACTCGAAAGATGGTAGCTCTCACCGAGGTGGCATTTTCAAAACGAAAGTACTGAAAACGTTCGGAGCAGGTGATTCCTATGCCTCAGCCTTTATTTACGGTCTTCTACATCAATGGGACCTTTCAAAAGCGATGAAATATGGAAGTGCTTCAGCGAGTATCGTGATTTCGAAACATAGCTGTTCAGAAGCGATGCCAACGACAGAAGAAATTGATGAAAAGATAGCAACATCAGAATTTCAACCAGTTTAATTTCAGGAGGGAAAAACGATGACAAAAACAGCTGTTCAAACCGTTAAAAACTTTGTAGGTGGCGAATGGATCGATGCGAAGACGAAGGACTACCAGGATGTATTCAACCCAGCAACAGGTGAAGTGATCGCACAGGTTCCAATTTCAACGAGAGAAGATCTTGATCACGCAGTGGCAACAGCAAAAGAAGCATTTCTTTCATGGAGCGAAGTACCGGTACCAAAGCGCGCTCGTATTCTATTCAAGTACCAGCAGCTACTCGTTGAGCACTGGGATGAGCTAGCGGAGCTTATCACGATTGAGAATGGAAAGAATTTTAAAGAAGCGAAGGGCGAAGTGCAGCGTGGAATCGAGTGCGTTGAGTTCGCGACAGGTGCACCGACACTAACGATGGGCTCTCAGCTTCCATCAATTGCGCAGGGTCTAGAATCTGGCGTTTACCGTTATCCGATCGGCGTAGTAGGCGGCATTACACCGTTCAACTTCCCAATGATGGTGCCTTGCTGGATGTTCCCGATGGCGATTGCAACAGGCAACACGTTCGTGATGAAGCCATCTGAACGTACCCCGCTACTTGCAAACCGTCTTGCGGAGCTTCTTGGAGAAGCCGGTCTTCCTGAAGGGGTGTTCAACATCGTCCACGGTGCACATGACGTGGTGAACGGATTGCTTGAACATAAACAGGTAAAAGCGATCTCCTTCGTTGGCTCGCAGCCAGTTGCAGAATATGTGTACAAAAAAGGTACAGAGAACTTGAAGCGCGTGCAGGCGCTAGCTGGCGCGAAAAATCACTCCATCATCTTAAATGATGCGAACCTTGAAAACGCAGCAACTCAAGTATTGAACGCGGCATTCGGTTCAGCGGGTGAGCGTTGCATGGCGTGCTCGGTTGTCGCAGTTGAAGAAAGTGTAGCGGATGAGTTCATCGAAAAACTTGTTCAGAAATCAAATGAAATCAAAATCGGAAATGGCCTCGACGAAGACATTTTCCTCGGTCCCGTTATCCGTGAGCAGCATAAAGAGCGTACGCTTCAATATATCGAATCCGGTGAAAGTGAAGGCGCGAAGCTCATTCGTGACGGACGAAAGGATCAAGATATTCAGCGTGAAGGATACTTCGTTGGACCAACGATCTTTGACAACGTTACGAGTGAAATGAAGATCTGGCAGGATGAAATCTTTGCACCGGTACTCTCCATTTCTCGTGTGAAAAATCTTGAAGAAGCGATTGACCTAACGAACCAATCTCGCTTTGCGAACGGCGCATGCCTCTTTACGAACAATGGCGGTAAGGTAAGAACGTTCCGCGAAACGATCGATGCTGGCATGCTCGGAATCAACATCGGCGTACCAGCACCGATGGCGTTTTTCCCATTCTCAGGGTGGAAGGATTCCTTCTATGGCGATCTACATGCGAATGGAAAAGATGGTGTGGAATTCTACACACGTAAAAAAGTTGTAACAGCTCGCTGGGTGTAACGATCATTGCTGGACGGGCTCACCGTCCAGCTTTTTATTCAACGGAGGTGGCAGAATGAGACTCACAATGGCACAGGCACTTATTAAATTCCTGAATCAACAATACACCGAGGTTGACGGTGAACAGCAAAAGTTTTTCAAAGGCATCTTCACGATTTTCGGCCACGGAAATGTTCTCGGACTTGGTCAGGCACTTGAAGAAGATAGCGGAGATCTCGAGGTGTACCAGGGACGAAACGAACAGGGCATGGCGCATGCAGCTACAGCATTCGGAAAGCAAAACCATCAAAAGCAGCTCATCGCATGTACGTCGTCGGTTGGACCGGGAGCTGCGAATATGGTGACAGCTGCCGCTACGGCAACGGCGAACAATGTGCCCCTCTTGCTGTTACCAGGTGACACCTTTGCGTCCCGTCAACCAGACCCCGTCCTGCAGCAGGTGGAACAGCCACATGATGCAACGCTTACGACAAACGATGCGTACCGTCCTGTAAGCAAATACTGGGACAGAATTTCACGTCCTGAACAGCTTATGACCGCGATGTTGAACGCAATGCGTGTCTTAACGAACCCTGCAGACACCGGTGCAGTGACACTTGCACTTCCGCAGGACGTCCAGGGGGAAGCATACGATTACCCAGAATCGTTCTTCAAAAAGCGTGTTCACAGGTTGAACAGAAGGCAACCGACGGAAGATGAGTTGCGCGATGCGATGGCATTAATTACATCAAAACGTAAGCCGTTAATCGTTTGTGGTGGAGGCGTTCGGTACTCAGAAGCCGGCGAAGCACTTAAATCCTTCGCTGAAATCTATCAAATTCCTATCGCTGAAACGCAGGCTGGGAAAAGCGCTATCCCCAGTACACACCGTTATAATCTTGGAGGTCTTGGTGTAACCGGAACGAAAGCAGCTAATCAGATTGCACGTGATGCTGATCTTATCATCGGAGTTGGTACGAGGTTCTCAGATTTCACCACTTCCTCTAAACAGCTGTTCCAAAACAGTGAGGTCGAGTTCCTAACGATCAACATTTCAGACTATCATGCCAATAAGCTCGATGCGGTAAAAGTTGTTGGAGATGCGAGAACAGCGATTGAATTGCTTGACCGTCTTCTCGTTGATTACAGTGCAGAGCATGGTGATAGCATTCAAAAAGTGAAGGACGAATGGCAGGAAGAGCTTGACCGTTTGTATCGAATTGACTCCAATTCAGAAAACTACCAGCCTGAAATTGCCGGGCACCTTGATCACTGCCTTGAGGAGTACAAGGAAACACTCGGGTCATCGCTTACTCAGACAGCTGTTATCGGTGAAATCAATCGCTCCATTGAAGACGATGCGATTATCGTTGGGGCAGCTGGGAGCCTTCCAGGTGATCTGCAGCGGATGTGGGTGAGCCGCACGCCGAACACGTATCACATGGAGTACGGCTATTCCTGTATGGGCTATGAAATATCAGGGGCGCTTGGTGTGAAATTGGCTGCACCAGAGCAGGAAGTGTATGCGATGGTTGGTGATGGAAGTTACATGATGCTTCATTCCGAGCTCATCACAAGCATTCAGGAAGGCAAGAAAATTAACGTGCTTTTATTTGATAACGCTGGTTACGGATGTATCAACAATCTTCAGATGGGGAACGGCATGGACAGCATCGGAACGGAATTTCGTAAGCGTGATGAAAACAGTAAGAAGCTGAATGGAAGCATCATGCCGATCGATTTCGCGAAAAGTGCGAGCGGCTATGGTGTGAAAACGTACTCCGTAAGAACGATGGAGGAGCTTCAAACTGCTTTGAAAGAGGCGAAGAACGAAACAGTTTCTACACTGATCGATATAAAAGTTCTCCCGAAAACGATGACGGATGGCTACGATGCGTGGTGGCACGTTGGTGTGGCAGAAGAATCGCAAAAGGAAGCGATCCAGGAGGCATATAGAGACAAAGAACGGCAGCTTGAGAAAGCGCGCCACTACTAGAGGGGGATTTGCATGTTTAGAGAAAATGCCGTCAAGCTTGGGATTGCGCCAATCAATTGGACGAACGACGATATGCCTGAGCTTGGAGGAGATATCACCTTTGAGCAATGTGTGAGTGAAATGGCACTGGCCGGGTTCACTGGTACAGAGGTGGGTAATAAGTATCCGAGAGATCCAATTGCACTTAAAAAAGCTCTTTCTCTTCGAAAAGTGGAGATTGCGAGTGCATGGTTCAGCGCGTTTCTTACAACGGAACCCTTCGAACATACAACAGAAGCCTTTCTTTGGCACCGTGATTTTCTACATGAAATGGGCGCAGAAGTAATCGTCGTTTCCGAACAGGGAAAAAGCATCCAGGGAAAGGATCTTCCACTCTTTAAAGAAAAACCCGTGTTCACAGACGATGAGTGGGAAAAGCTCTCGAGTGGATTGAACATGCTTGGCGAGCTCGCAAACGAAAAAGGAATGAAACTCGTCTTTCACCACCATATGGGTACAGGCGTACAAACAGCAGAAGAAATTGACCGCTTGATGCAAATGACGGACCCAAATCTCGTTCACCTTCTTTATGATACAGGACACCTCTATCTATCTGGTGAGAATCCGATTCCGGTGCTGGAGCGATACCTTCCACGTATTAAACACGTTCACTTGAAGGACGTTCGAATTCCCGTCGCTCAAACGATGCAGGAAGAAGAGACGAGTTTTCTAGACGGGGTAAGAAAAGGTGTGTTCACGGTTCCGGGCAATGGCAATATCGACTTTGAACCGATTCTTCATAAAATCGGTGAATCCGATTATCGTGGGTGGTTGCTTGTTGAAGCCGAACAGGATCCAGCGATTGCGAACCCACTCGAATATGCGCTTATGGCACGACAATACTTAAAAGACACGGCTGGCGTGTAAGGGGGGATGTTATGAAGAAAGTAAAAGTTGGAATCGTCGGGCTTGGTCGTCTTGGCAAGCAACACGCTGAAAACCTCGCCTTTCGGATTCCACATTGCGAATTAACTGCCGTCTGCAGTGTTATTGAGGATGAAGTAAAAGAAGTTCAGGAAAGATGGAATATTCCATATACCTACACAACATATGAAGATATGCTACAAAATAAAGAGTTAGATGCCATTTTTATCGCATCACCTTCAGGCTTTCACTGTAAGCAAATTCAACAGGCCCTTGCTGCTGGTTTTCATGTATTCAGCGAAAAGCCACTCGGTTTGTACCTTGAAGAAGCTGTTGAGGTGCAGGAAGCGGTCGAGGCACATTCTGATAAGGTCTTCATGTTAGGCTTTATGCGCAGGTATGATAAATCATACATGGCAGCAAAAGAAAAAATTGACCGCGGTGATATCGGCAAGCCAATTTTTATCCGCTGTTATGGACTTGATCCGGCAGTAAAAATGGATAGCTTTCTGAAATTCGCTGGATCGAACTACAGCGGTGGACTATTTCTTGATATGGCGATTCATGATCTTGACCTTGCACGGTGGTACCTTGGAACAGAGGGAAAAGAAGTGTGGGCGATCGGTGGGGGATATGAGCGAAAAGAGTTCGATGAGCTTAAGGATGCAGAAACAGGTGTAGCGATGGTTCGTTTTGAGAATAATGCAAGCGGCGTCTTTCTTGCAGGGCGTAACTGTGCGCATGGGTATCATATTGAGACAGAAATTATCGGGACAAAAGGATCAATACGAATTGGCACAGTGCCGGAACGAAATCAAATCGTTCTATTTAATGAAAATGGCGCAATACAGGAATGTGTCGATGGCTTCCTTGAGCGGTTCGAGCAAGCATACAGAAGTGAGGCAGAAGAGTTTGTTAACTGTATTCTAGAAGGTCGGAAACCTGCTGTTACCGTGCGAGATGGTGTGGAATCAACGCGCCTTGCTTATGCATGCAAGGAATCATTTGAAAAGGGAGAGCTTGTTCAAAACAGAACGAACTCAATACCGGTTTAAAGTGCAGGCTGTAAAATCAGTCTGCTTTTATTTTCGAATAATCCGGCTCATAAGCCAAAAGCCTCTCAAAATGATATTATGAAAGTATACGAAACATGCGACAGAAATGAGGCAGGAACCATGAAGGCGACGATTTATGATGTAGCGAAGGAAGCGGGCGTGTCGATCGCAACCGTATCCAAGGTTATTAACCAGACAGGTAAAATAAGCGAAGCGACCAGAGTCAAAGTACTTGAGACGATGAAGGGTCTCAACTATTACCCGAGCGTTGTAGCTTCTGCGTTAACTGGGAAACGAACAGAAACTCTCGGTCTACTCGTTCCAGACATCTCAAATCCTTTCTTCTCTGAAATCGCTCGAACTATCGAAGATCGTGCGCACGATCGTGGCATGAGCGTGATAATGTGTAGTACGGACGACAATGCTGAGAAAGAGAAGAAATACATAGAATTACTGCAGCGGAAGCAGGTCGACGGTCTCATCGTTGCCTCGGGCTTTCAAGATAAAAAACTGCTCGATGATCTCAAAAGAAACAACATACCACTCGTCATGCTCTCACTCGATGATCCGTCACTTGATGTTACAACGGTCTCAGTCGATGACTATAAAGGTGGTTTCGAAGCGGCGTCTCACCTCCTATCGCTCGGACACCGAAACATCGGCATTATAGGTGAAGAGGTTCATAGCAGCAGGATGAGAATCCTAGGATTTAGAGATGCGTTTGAAGTGTACGGTGAACAGTTCGAGGAACGAAATCTGTTGAGAACTACCGCATCACTATGGAATGGATCAGAATCTGTGAAAAAGTTTCTTCAACAGGACAATCCTCCAACAGCTGTATTTGCCTGCAACGATTTGATCGCGATCGGTGCGATTCAAGGAGCAAGGGAGTTAGCTGTTAGCGTACCAGATGATTTGTCCATCATAGGATTTGATAATACGATTCTAGCTACGACGACTGTTCCTGCGCTTACGACAGTCGCGCAACCGATGGGAGACATGGGGAATAAGGTTGTAGATATATTGATTGAGGAGATTCATAGAAAAGTTGTTACAAGAGAGAGGATATTGTTTACGCCGAAGTTGATTGTAAGAGGGACGACGAAAGAGAAATAAGTAAGGGGGCAGGCAATTGCCTTGCCCCTTCTCTGTTGTCTGACCCCACCCAACATCGCCCCATTTTCGACAAAAACTCCCTATAGCGCTTACACCCATTTCTATATATAATCTTCTTAGTGTGAAAAATCGGAAGGGTGATGAAGGAGCAGGGGACGTGCTCGGTAACGGATGTGTACTAGAAAATGAGAATGATAGGGGAAAATGAAAAGAATGAAAAAACCATTCGCTATGTTATCTACAGTAATCCTTGCAGGAAGCTTAATTGGTGCTCCTGCTGCTTCAGCCTCCACTCAGGACGCGTTAACCCAACGCGTGCAGAACATGCAACAGAACGACTTTTATGATTATGGATTTCTGGATGAGAAAGAACCTAACAATAGTTTTGCTGAGGCGAATCTACTTGATCGTGACGATACAGCTCTTGGGAAGTTAACGGATAAAGATAAAGACTATTACAAAGTTGTCATCGAAGCGGATAAGGAAGTCTTTCTATTGGTCAATGCTTATACAGATGAAGAGAAGCCATCTATGCAGCTTCATGTTGATATTTATAATAGTTCAAAGAAGAAGATCGCACCTGATTTTGAAGATAATGAGTACGGATATGGTGGTATCATCGAAGCCCTTGCGCCTGGAACTTACTACTTCGCTGTCTCTGATCTAGCGAATAAAAACAATGGAGTAGAATACTATTTTTCAGCATACGCATCCACCGGTGAACCAGAAATCACACGTATCCAAGGCGCAGACCGCTACGAAACAGCAGTCGAAATCGCGAAAGAAGGCTTTGAAGAAGGCAATACACCTGAAGTTGTTCTCGCAACAGGACTAGATTTCCCTGACGCCCTTGCAGGAGCACCTCTTGCTTATCAAAAGGATACACCAATTCTATTAACGAAAACAAAATCAATTCCTGACTCTGTGAAAAAGGCGTTAACTTACTTCGGCGTTGAGCATGTGACGATTCTTGGTGGACAAACTGCTGTATCGAAAGACGTTGAAACGCAACTTAAGAAAATGAACATCACATTCGAGCGAATCGCTGGAGAAAATCGCTACGATACAGCAGCAAAAATTGCCGGTGAACTCGATCCTTATTTCAGTGACACAGCATTCGTCACATACGGTGGCAATTTCCCTGATGCCTTGTCCGTTGCATCTATTGCTGCTTTCCAAGGTAGCCCAATTCTACTAACAAAAACAAAAGAGCTTCCAGCTGAAACAGCGAAAGCACTGAAGAACTACAACGATACGTATGCAATCGGTGGAACATCGGTTATTAGTGATGCTGTTTACAAGAAACTTCCTAACCGAAAGCGTATTGCAGGAGCGGATCGCTATGAAACATCCGTTCAGGTGATTAAGCAGCTTGATGTTCCAGTCGACTTTGCAACGCTTGCAACAGGACAAGGCTTTGCTGACGCCTTAACTGGTTCAGTACTTGCTGCGAATCGCTTTGAGCCAGTCGTATTAACGAAGAAAGACAGCCTGCCAGATCCAGTAGCGAACCTTTTCCAAGATAAAGAAACGATGTTCTACACCATTCTTGGTGGCAAAAGTGCCGTTGGTCAAGGCGTAGAAGACGATATTAAGATGTTATTTGAATAAACAACTTTGGGGATCAGACGGAAGTCTGATCCCTTATTCTAATTTGCTTAAAGGGGGAAAAGAATGAGAAAAGCATTCGGATTGTTAGCTATAGTAATCCTTGCAGGAAGCTTAATTGGTGGTCCTGTTGCTTCAGCCAACACAATGAACGGTAATAATGTAGATTTTCTTTATGAGACAGAACCAAACAATAGTTTTGCTCAGGCAAATCTCCTGAATAATGGCGATACCGTCAGTGGGAAATTAACGAGCGATGACAAAGATTATTATAAAGTAGTCATCGAAGAGGATTACAATGTGTATCTACACTTAAGTGCAGATACACATGAAGAAGAATCTTCTCTGAATCTCCAAGTGGATATTTACAACAGCTCACATAAGAAGATCACACCAGATTATGTGGATAATGAGTCTGGATACGATGCTGAAACCGAAGATCTTCCACCTGGAACCTACTACTACGCTATTTACGACCTAGACAATAAAAACAATGGAGTGGAATATCACTTCTCATCATATGCCCACACTGGTATACCAATAATCACTCGTATGGCAGGAATAGATCGCTACGAAACAGCAGTTGAAATTGCCACATATCGTTATGGTAAAGGAGATGCACCTGAAGTGGTTCTCGCAACAGGACTCGACTTTCCTGATGCCCTTGCAGGAGCGCCTCTTGCTTATCAAATGGATGCACCAATTCTTCTAACCAAGACAAAATCAATTCCTGATTCTGTGAAAAAAGCGCTCAGCTACTTTGGCGTTGAACACGTAACCATTCTAGGTGGACAAACGGCTGTATCGAAAGAGGTTGAAAATCAACTTAAGAAAATGAACATCACGTTCAGCCGCATCGCTGGAGATAATCGCTACGATACAGCAGCAAAAATCGCCGGTGAACTTGATCCATCCTTGAATGACACAGCATTCGTAACATACGGTGGCAATTTCCCGGATGCGCTATCAGTAGCATCTATCGCTGCTTCTCAAGGTAGCCCAATTCTTCTAACGAAAACAAAAGAGCTTCCTGCTGAAACAGCAAAAGCATTGGAGAACTACAACAATACGTATGCGATTGGTGGCACATCCGTTATTAGTGATGCTGTTTACAAGAAACTTCCAAACCGAAAGCGTATTGCAGGATCGGACCGCTATGAAACATCTGTCCAAGTAGTAAATAAGCTTGATCTACCGGCAGAAGCTGTAGCACTTACAACAGGTCAGGGCTTTGCTGACGCATTAACAGGTTCTGTACATGCAGCATATTGGGACATGCCAGTTGTGTTAACGAGAAAAGACAGCTTGCCTACTCCAGCGGCTAACCTTTTCCAAGATAAAGAAACAACGCTTTACACCATTCTTGGTGGGAAAAGCGCGGTGGGTGAGGGCGTAGAAGACGATATTAGAATGTTATTTGAATAAATAACTTAGGGATCAGACATTGGTTTGAACCCCGATTAGATTACTACGGGTGTAACCAACCGAATACATTCCCTATTATCTGCGGATCCGAAATTAGAGGATGAGATTATTTCGTTGTTTCTACCACAATAGAACACGCCAATAACAAAAAGAAGGACAGCTCAACCACGAGCTGTCCTTCTTACTATCTCTATATCAACTTACCATTCTCATAACCAGCTTAGCCCACCCAAATATGGCGATCCAGAGAGGAATGCTTAGTGAGACGCCCCATACCATTCCTTTAGCGAAGTTGCCTTCTTCATGGTAGTGCATATGCTCAACCCCTTTTAGAGTCCCTTGGCTTACCGCAATCTAGCGAAATCTCAAGGTTTTCTTATACTTTAAATCTTTACAGAAGTAGGATCCTTTAAAGTACGAAGAAATTCATCCAGTTGAAGCAGGGTGACTTTCTTCTATTATAATTCATAGCGTTATCAAACACTGTCGTTCTATGAAACAGAACTCAACTTCTTTTGCTAGATCTTGCATTTAAACTCTATTGTTTAGTATATCCACATTCGGGTACATCTATACCAAAACAAGCATATTAATAGATTAATAATCTAAGGGAAAAGTGAATTTACTGAAAGTTTACAAAAATAATATGGAAATTACTTGAATACGGTGGTATACTCTCAAAATAGTTTACTAGATTAAAGACGGAGGATTTGAAATGAAAGGGAAAGAGAAACAAAACCCGATGTGGGGAGAGCTGCAGGAATTTGTGCAGCGGGTCGAAAAAGAACAGAGGCAGCCTGGTGAAGCGAAGCCATACATTGAACAAATTAGAAATATCTTAACAAAGAACATGCAGCCATCCACAAAACTGGAAACAGAATGAGACATGAACAAGGCCTCTCCCACGATGGGAGAGGCCTTGTTCATTTTTAGCTTATCTCAAGATGATTCTTCAACTTCTGCGTAATGGACTGTCTCTCTTGATCTGAAACAATGTAATACCAGAGATTATCGATCATCTCGCCGTGTCCTTCAATTTCAAAGGTTTCCATATCTTTACGAGCGCCTTTGTAATTCTTGAAAATATTATTCATTTCTTCAAACGTCATGTTTGTCTTCACGTTTGTACCGACGGCTGCGAGCAGTTCATCGATCTTATTAATGCTTCCAACGCTTGCGCCTTCGTCGATAATCGCCTTAATAATCTCACGCTGGCGGTCATTACGACCAAGATCACCCTTCGGATCTTCATAGCGCATGCGAGAAAAGGCAAGGGCTTCTTCTGCATTTAATTCCACTTGACCAGCTGGGAAGGAGTAGCCGTCATAATCAAACGCAAATGGGTTATCAACGGTAACCCCGTTTAAAGCAGATACAACATCTTCGAACGCTTCCATGTTAACCTTAAAGTAATAGTCAATCGGAACATCTAGGAAATTCTCGACTGTATCCATCGCCATTTCAACGCCGCCATAGGCATAAGCATGGTTCATTTTCTCAACAGTCCCCCGTCCAATGATTTCAGTTCGTGTGTCACGAGGGATGTTGAACATCATCATCGAATCTTTGTTAGGATTCAGAGTAATCATAATCATCGTATCTGAGCGACCTTGATCGTTCTCTCGTTCATCAACACCCATTAAGAGAATCGAAATCGGATCTTTCTTTTTTGTGTCTATTTTCTCCGTTCGTAGAGTTGACGTTTCGCGGCTGATCGGTTCATGCATATCGCTCGCTGTGTCTTTCACAGTAGAGTATAAATAATAGGCGTAACCTCCGCCGGCAAGCAACAGGACGCCAGCGATAACGCCAACAATGATAAGAAATTTCTTCATTTACATTCCAGCTTTCCATAGAGTAGTAGTCATGACGCGATCTGTGATAGTCTAAATTCCATTATAAGTCGAACTATTTTGTAAAGTAAATACCTACCAACAAACTCATTTTTCTGTAGGCATAAAGAGACATAATATGGTAACATAATAGGCAATTAAATGTTCTTCAAAAAGAACAGGCGTGCATATTGAACTGTTGAGACTGAATACGAAAGGAGAATGCGAGTATGATTGATATTCATTGTCATATCCTACCTGGACTAGATGATGGGGCTGCCAATACAAATGATAGTCTAGAAATGGCAAGACAGGCTGTTTCGCAAGGTATCACTCAAATCGTCGCTACCCCTCACCATAAGAATGGAAGCTTTGATAACAATCTACAGTCGATCGTAACGGAAGTGAATCTTTTAAATAAAGAATTGGCAAGAGAAGGAATTGATCTTAACATTCTTCCTGGTCAAGAGGTGCGGCTATATGGCGAAATGGTAGAGGATCTGGATATTGATTTATTAACGGTTAATAATTCAGGCGTCTACTTATTAGTAGAGTTTCCATCTAGCCACCTCCCGCGCTATGCAAACAAGCTGCTGTTTGACCTCCAGCTCAAAGGAATTGTTCCCATCATTGTCCATCCGGAACGTAACCGAGAAATCATGGAGAACCCATCGAAACTGTACCAGCTTATTAAGGAAGGCGCGCTTAGTCAGGTAACCGCTTCTAGCGTCACAGGCAGTATGGGAAAGAAAATTAAGAAGTTTTCCTTAGATTTACTATCTCACAATCTTGCTCACTTCATCGCATCCGACTCACACAACACAACAACACGTCCATTCGAGTTAAGGCAGGCATATGAGACAGTGGAGTATGAGCTCGGAATGGAGATACGTTATCTATTGCAGGAGAATCCGGAGGAAATGATTAAAGGGAAAATGATCGACAAAGAGATACCAGAGCGAATTAAAAAGAAGAAAGTACTCGGTCTCTTTTAGAACGAGAAAATCCGCTCAAACAAAATGAGCGGATTTTTTTATAGAGAAATTTCGTGTTATTTTTGTAAAGAAAACGTTTTCTTCGACAGCGTTCGACATGATTCTGTGTACCTATCTTACTATTTGCATAATTAATAGTTTTAACGTAAAAAAAAGGCTAAATTTAACTGATTTTCTGTGTTATAGTAAAACTTGTAATTCTTTCTGTATTAAAATAAATTACGAATGCGTTGGAGGCATCCATGGAAGAAACTATTAGTTTAAAAGAAATTTTTGAAGTATTGAAAAAACGCCTAATACTTATCCTACTTATTACTCTACTCGCCACAGCAACAAGCGGTGTTGTCTCTTATTTCTTTCTTACCCCAATTTATGAAACTTCAACCCAAATTCTTGTGAATCAAAATAAAAGTTCCGAAAATACAATCGATCAAAATCAAATTAACACAGACGTAGCACTCATAAATACATATAGCGTCCTTATTAAAAGTCCTAAAATTCTTGATGAAGTGAAGAATGAATTGGATCTGGAATTATCGACAGGTGCTATAGAAAGTAAAATTACAGTTAGTAACGCTCAAAATTCACAAGTAGTTCTTATATCTGTTAAAGATCCTGATCCAGAGCTAGCAGTAGATATTGCGAATACGACCACAAGTGTATTTGAAAAACAAGTTAAGGCACTTTATAACACCGATAACGTTAGTATTCTTTCAAAAGCAGGATTCGAAGGAACACCGTCACCAGTTAATCCTAACCCAGTCCTTAACATGGCGATTGCACTCGTTGTTGGCTTAATGGTCGGAGTTGGACTAGCCTTCTTACTTGAATACCTGGATAACACGATTAAAAACGAAGAAGATATAGAAAATGTTCTTGGTCTTCCTGTACTCGGTACGATTGCCGTTATTGAAGATAAAGAAGCCGGCATTTCTAAGAAAAAGTCAAAAAAGTCAGTAAGAGGTGAAGCCGTTGAGTCGTAAAGATAGAAGCGCGATTAGTGTTAGTAAAGAAAGAAGTCTACTCACGCATCAAAACCCAAAGTCGCCAATTGCTGAGCAGTATCGAACGATCCGAACAAATATTCAATTCGCAGGAGTAGAAGAAGAAATCCGTACAATTATGGTTACATCTGCTGGCCCAATGGAAGGGAAATCTACAACCATTGCAAACCTTGGTGTTGTGTTAGCTCAGCAAGGCAAACGAGTTCTAATCGCAGATACGGATCTTCGTAAACCAACCGTTCACTATACGTTCCGAGTCATGAATACGAGGGGACTTACAAATGTCCTTACCCGTCAGGCTGAGTTAACCGAAGTGACGCTAGAAACAGAAGTTCCAAATCTAGAAGTGCTAACAAGTGGTCCGGTACCACCAAACCCTTCTGAACTTCTTGGCTCAAAAGCGATGGATAACTTGATTGAAGAGGCACTTACGCACTATGACATTATACTCTTCGACTGTCCTCCGGTACTTGCGGTGGCTGACTCACAAATACTTGCAAATAAAGTTCAGGGAACGGTGCTTGTGATTAGTAGTGGAACGACAGAAAGAGATGCTGCGGTTAAGTCAAAGGAGCGACTCCAGTCAGCTAAGGGAAAGCTACTCGGTGTAGTTCTTAATAGAAAGAAAATGAAAGATGGTAGCTATTATTACTATTACGCACAAAAGTAGATAGCCAAATACTTCTAGATAGGAGTATTTTTTTAGAAAAAGACCGTGACTAAAGACGCAAGACCAAAGATACTGGTAAGCGGTTTTATTAAAAGGGGAGTGGTTGCATGAAGGGGACGGATCAGTTACCAAAGTCGATTCGAAAAGCCATTCGTTATATTAAGCAAGATGCACCGGATCAAAAGCTACTAGAAATTCAAGGGCTCCTAAACAGATCAATTGAAGAGCGAATGACGAAATCAGAAATGAGGTGCAAGTAAATGACCTATGGTAAACGGTTATCGTATCTAATTGTGATTGACTCATTGATTGTTGCTTTTGCTATCTTCATTAGTTCGTTCCTTCTCAATTACAATCATTTTCTGACATCCAAGCCGATTATTGCGAGCTCAATTGTCCTACTATTAGGACATCATTTCTTCTCTTATTCTTACAAGTTATACAAGAGAGCCTGGCAGTATGCGAGTATCGGTGAGCTCGTTGTTATTTTTAAAGTTGTCACATTCTCCGTCATTCTTGCAGCATTAGCTCAATTTATCTTGCTTCAGGATATCTACTTCCGTGCTCTCTCGATCTCATGGATGCTACATATGTTGTTAATCGGTGGATCGCGCTTTGCTTGGAGAATGTTTCGTGATACATATATGAATACGAAGAATAAAAAGAAACGCGTGCTCGTTGTAGGCGCTGGATCAGCCGGTATGATGATTGTCCGTCAGTTAAGGCAGAGTGTCGATTCCGATTTGAACCCAATTGGATTTATTGATGATGACATTCGAAAGCAGAATTTAGAGATCATGGGCGTTCCTGTTCTTGGGCCAACGGAAGACATTGTGGAACAAGTCAAGCAACTTGAAATTGATACAATCGTTATCGCGATTCCGTCTCTTTCCAAAGTTGAAATGAAACGCATCTATGAAGAATGTTCAAAGACAAATGCAAAGACGCAAATCATCCCAATGATTGAGGACTTGATGACAGGTAAAGTATCGATTAATAGTTTCCGAGATGTGAAGGTAGAAGATCTACTAGGTCGTGAACCGATTAAATTGGATACAGAAAACATCGCAGAAACGCTCACAGGAAAAACCGTTCTTGTGACAGGTGCTGGAGGCTCAATTGGCTCAGAAATTTGTCGCCAGGTTTCCAAATTCAATCCAGATCAAGTTGTGTTACTCGGTCATGGTGAGAACAGCATTTATACGATTGAAATGGAACTTCGAAATACATACGGAGATACCATTACCTTCATTCCGGTGATCGCAGATGTACAGGATCGCGAACGCATTGGTGAAGTGATGAACCTTCATCGTCCAAATGTGGTGTATCATGCAGCTGCTCATAAACACGTGCCTTTAATGGAAGCAAATCCGCACGAATCAGTGAAAAATAACGTGATTGGGACTAAAAATGTCGCTGAAGCAGCAAGTGATGCCGATGTTGATACGTTTGTAATGGTATCAACGGATAAAGCCGTTAACCCAACGAGCGTGATGGGTGCAACGAAACGTCTTGCGGAAATGATTGTTCAGCAGATGGATCAAATTAGCGCTACTCGATTTGTCGCGGTTCGTTTCGGAAATGTACTTGGCAGTCGAGGAAGCGTGATTCCGCTGTTTAAGAAGCAAATTCAAGCAGGTGGACCAGTTACGGTTACGCACCCGGATATGGTTCGTTACTTTATGACAATTCCGGAAGCATCGAGGCTTGTGATTCAAGCTGGTGCTATGGCACGAGGCGGAGAGATTTTTGTGCTTGATATGGGTGAGCCGGTTAAGATTGTCGATCTTGCGGAGAACCTCATTAAACTATCCGGTTTCTCGATTGATGAGATTGGGATAAAGTTTGCGGGTGTGAGGCCTGGTGAGAAGTTGTTTGAGGAGCTTCTTGGGAAAGATGAGGTTCATGATGAGCAGATTTATCCTAAGATTTATGTTGGGAAGTCTATCAATGCAGACCTAGATATTGTGATGAACTTTGTAGGGCAATTTGAAAGCTTGGACAAGCTGGATGTTCGTGAGATGGTTTTGGATATTGCTCATAATAGGGTGGAAGCGCAAAATCAACTGTTATATGCGAAGTAAACTACTCTTACTGATTTTCATCTAGTTATTATATGTAGGTGTTGAGTACATTCAGATTCATGTACTTAACACCTATAACAATGAGAAGTTAAGTGTAATTTAATGATAGACAAAATAGTGGGTTACTTGGTTAGTTGCTAGATTGATAGAAAACTATCTTAGAACTAGCAACTACCCAACTAACTGACTTAGAAGGAGAGTTAATTATGTATATGAAGGTTAAGAGAGTAATGGATATTGTTCTTTCTTCATTAGGAATTGTGATATTATCACCGGTTTTTATCGTTTTAATTATTGCAATTAAATTAGAATCAAAAGGTCCTGTTCTCTTTAAACAAAAACGTGTTTGTATCCATAAGAATCATTTTAATATATTAAAGTTCCGTACGATGAGAATTGATACGCCTAAGGACACTCCTACTCACTTACTAGAGAATCCGGAACAGTATATTACTAAAGTTGGAAAGTTTATGAGGAAGACTAGTTTAGATGAACTTCCGCAGATCTTTAATATTTTTGCTGGTCAGATGTCGGTGATTGGACCTCGTCCTGCGCTTTGGAATCAGTATGATCTAATTGAAGAACGTGATAAGTATGGGGCTAATGAAGTGCCTCCTGGTTTGACTGGATGGGCGCAGATTAATGGGAGAGATGAACTTTCAATTGAAATGAAATCTAAGCTGGATGGATATTATGTTGAGAATATTGGGTTTGGATTCGATGTAAAGTGCTTCGTGGGCACCCTTTTAAGTGTAATTAAGAGTGATGGAGTTATTGAAGGTGGAACAGGATCTATAATTAATGAAAAGGAGAACTCTTGTAAATGAAGACAATACTAATTACAGGTGTTAATAGTTATATAGGTTCTAGTTTTGAAAAATATTTAGGGGATTTTCCTAACCAATATTCAGTTGATTCTATTAGTCTAAGAACAGAAGGATGGAAAAAAGGTGATTTTTCAAAGTACGACGCTATACTTCATGTTGCGGGAATTGCTCACGTTTCTTCGGATCCTAAAATGGAAGAATTGTATTATAAGGTTAATCGTGACTTAACTATTGAAGTTGCAAAAAAAGCGAAACATGAAGGAGTTAGTCAGTTTGTTTTTATGAGCAGTATTATAGTATATGGAGCTAATAATAATATCATCGATGAATATACGCTTCCTAGTCCAGATAATTTTTATGGTAATAGCAAATTACTTGCAGAACAAGGGATAAAGAATTTAGAAAATGATAATTTTAGGATTGCGATTATTAGACCTCCTATGATTTATGGTAAAGGATCTAAAGGTAATTATCCTAAATTAGCAATACTAGCAAAAAAAACACCACTATTTCCATACATAAGTAATCAAAGAAGCATGCTTCATATTGATAACTTATGTGAATTCATACGATTAATGATACAAAATAAAGAAAGTGGTGTTTTCTTTCCACAAAATAATGAATTTGTTAATACAAGTGAATTGGTAGCTCTTATAGCTGAGGTCCATGGAAAAAAAGTTAGACTTGTCAAGTTGTTTAACCCAATATTGAATTTTATTGGTAGATATACAGTACTAATAAATAAGGTGTTTGGTAACTTGGTTTATTCTCAAGATTTAAGTGAATATAAAAATGACTACCGAATTAGAAATTTGCCGGAATCAATAGTACTTTCAGAAAAAATAGATGAAGGGATAATAAAATGAGAAAAACACATGAACAGAAACGTAAAAAGATATGCTTAATATCTTCTTCTGGTGGACATTATGAACAATTGAAAATGTTAGGTCCATTGTCCGAAAAAAACGACGTGTTTTGGGTGACTGAGGGTGCAGAGTATACTTCAGAAGGTGATTATTTTTTACTTCAAACAGGACTAAAAGATAAACTTTTTCCGTTGAAAATGATGGTTAACATAATTAAGACACTTAAGATATGGTATAAGGAAAGGCCGGATTATGTAATTACTACTGGAACTATGATTGTGTTACCAATGGCTTTTTTGGCAAAGATTTTCGGAAAAAAACTAATTTATATAGAAACCTTTGCTAGGGTTTATGATGGAACCAGAGCAGGGAGATTGATGTACAAATATGCTGATTTATTTATCGTTCAGTGGGAACCTTTAAAAGACATCTATCCTAAAGCTATTTATGGGGGGAGTATTTATTGATATTTGTATGTGTAGGATCAAGGGAATATCAATTTAATCGTCTTCTTATAAAACTTGATGAGTTAATTGCCGAAGGTTCTATAACTGACGAAGTTTTTGCGCAAATTGGTCAGTCTTCGTATATCCCAAAACACTATAATTATAAACGATTTATGTCAGTAATTGAATTTAAAGAATGCCAGCGAAATGCTGATTTGGTTGTGTCTCATGGTGGAACTGGAGCACTAATTGGAGCTTTAAAGATGGAAAAACAACTTTTGGCTGTTCCACGGTTAGCAAAATATAACGAACATATAGATGATCACCAAACTCAAGTGGCAAGTTTGATGGAAAAAGAAGGATATTTGAGGTGTGTAAATAATATTGAAGATTTACTAGATGGTATTAAGTCATTTGAAAGTAATCCTATAATTAAAACTTATAATAAACCCTCAAGAGTGATAAACATCATTAATGATTTTATTGATGAAAAACATTAATATTTTTAACTATTAAGTTATTTTGAATAAATTCAGCTAAGAAATTCTTAAGTTAAGATTATCGGATATAACAGTATATTATTGTTTATATACCACTAATCAGTGGAGTGATTATTTTGGAAACTAAACGAGTTAAGATTTTAATGATTACAACTATAGATTTTGGATTCAATGGTATTACTAACGTTATTATGAATTATTTTAGAGCACTAGATAGAACAGATTTACAGATGGACTTTGTTATACAAAATCATATAAGAAGTGACTTGAAAAATGAAATCCATTCATCAGGTAGTAATGTTTATGAATTTAGAGGAAGAAATAAAAGCCCTATTTCATATGTGAATTGGTTAACAGATTTAATTAGGGAAAATAATTATGAGATTGTTCATGCTCATGGAAACAGTTGTACTCTTGCATTAGAAATGTATGCTGCAAATAAAGGTGGTGCAAGAGTACGTATACCCCATAGTCATAATAGTACTTGTAAACATCGAGTAGCACATAGGATATTAAGAAGGATGTTTAACAAGAATTATACCCATGGATTTGCTTGTGGTGAAAAAGCAGGGAACTGGTTATATGAAGGTGAAAAATTTAGTGTGATAAACAACGGTATAGATGTGGAGAATTTTATGTTCGATACTAATGTGAGAGCTGAATATCGAAAAAAGTATGGACTAACTAATAAAAAAGTAATAGGACATATTGGACATTTTACTCTTCAAAAAAACCATGACTTTTTAATAGATATCTTTCAACAACTTTATAAAATTGATAAGGATTATCGTTTGATTTTACTGGGGGATGGCTCTTTAAGACCAGATATTGAAAAAAAAGTGAAATCATTGGGACTGGTAGACGTTGTGAAATTCACTGGAGCCACATTAGAAACATCTCATTTTATGCAGGCGATGGACATATTAGTCATGCCATCGAAATACGAAGGGTTGCCCTTGACATTAATTGAATCCCAAGCTTCTGGATTACCTTGCTATGTAGCAGATACAGTTTCAAAAGAATCAAAAATAACTGAATTAGTAGAATTTATGTCTCTCGATCTCTCCGCGGAAAAATGGGCAAAAAAAATTAATTCTAGTATCCTTTATAATCGAAACAACAATAAAGACCAGATACACAAAAATTTAGTTGATTCTGGTTTCAGTATAAATAATAACGCGAAAATTCTTAAGAAATTGTATCTTTCCGATAACCTTGATAAGGATTTAGAGAAAATGATTAGGAGGCGTGTCTATGAAAAGGGATAATCAACTTGTACTATTTAAAAAATTTCTATTTAAATTACGTTTTGCCTTAATATGGGGAGGAGCTAAAAGGTCTAAATGGGTTATGGAGAAAGGTATATTCAAAAAATGCGGTAGTAACATTGCATTTCAACCAAGAATATTGCCTGCAGATCCAGAGTTAATTATCTTACATAACAATATATCTGTTGCTTCAAATGTACAATTTATTACTCATGATGTATTTAGACTAGTATTTAGCAATATAGAGAAAAAAGTTGATTTTAACTCGAACTTGGGATGCATTGAAATAATGGATAATTCAATAATTGGGAGTGGAGCTACAATAATGCCTAATGTTCGTATTGGTCCAAATGCTATTGTGGGAGCAGGAGCAATTGTTACCAAAGATGTACCAAAGGGAGTTATTGTTGCAGGAAATCCAGCCCGTGTAATTGGGACTTATGATGATTATCTTAAAAGAAGAATTTCAAGTGACATGAAGAAGTTTACTTCTCGAGAAGAAGAGGTTACAGATGCTTGGGAGCGATTTTATAAAGAAAAAAAGAATAGGAAAACATAATATGAAACGTATTGTTATTATGACACACCACATGACAAGTGGAGGATGCGAACGTGTAATTGCGCAGTTGGCAAATTGGTTCGTAGAGAATAATTTTGAATGTACGATTATGACTGAATATAATTCAGGTTCTTTTTACAAACTTGATGACAGAATTGAATTGTATTCATTGTCCGATAATAAAAATTATGAATCTAGTAATATGTTAACAATTTATCGCAAATTTAGGAAGGCAGTTAAATATAAGAATGCTGATATAGTATTAGCAATGCCGGAAAAAGTTAATGTTTGGTCAATTATTGCATTGTTAGGATTAAAAATACCAGTAGTTGTTTCTGAAAGAAATAATCCATGGCTTCATCCACAAAACAAAATAAAAAGAATTATGCGAAAGTTGTTTTATCCATTTGCTTCAGGGTATATTTTTCAAACTAAGCAAGCCGCTTCCTATTTTTCCAGAAAAGTTAAACAAAAAGGAGTAGTTTTACCAAATCCATTGGATATTTCACAAGTCCCTGAACCTTGGAAAGGTGAGAGACGTAAGGAAGTAGTAGGCGTTGGAAGATTAGAAAACCAAAAAAATTTCCCATTGTTGATTAAGGCATTTGCTGAATTTCATAGAACTCACCCTGATTATGTTTTAACGATATACGGAGAAGGTTCAAAAAGAGATGAGTTAGATCATCTAGCAGCTTCATTATTACCTCGAAACGCATACTCCTTACCAGGTAGTACTAAAGAACTTATGGAGAACATAAAAGGAGTATCTATGTTTGTGCTAAGTTCAAACTATGAAGGCTTACCAAATGTTCTTATAGAAGCTATGGCAGTAGGAATCCCAGTAGTATCTACAGATTGCCCTTCAGGAGGGCCAGGTGAATTAATAGAAAATGAAAATAATGGATTGTTAATTCCGGTCGATGATCATATAGCTTTGTACAAAGCTATGGAGAAAATTGCAGACTCCCCTAATCTTGGAGAAAAATTTAGTCATAATTCTTTAGAGATAAAAAAAACATTTGATTCTAAGTTAGTTATAGAGCAGTGGAGGAAATATCTTGAATTATGTAGCAAACAAAAATAAAGGTTTATTAGTTGAACTTTTTGCAGACGGTTGTTTCTTTATTTATTTGATTACAGAACTAATGTTTAAGCATACCATTATTGGTCAATTAGGGTTAATTTCATTTGCAGTTTCCGTTGCACTACTTATGATGTCAAAGGGCAAAATAAGAAGTAGTTTTTACTTCCCGCTGATAATGATTTTTCTGATATATAGTTTATTTATTGCTACAAGTGATTACGCAATTAGTAATAGTACTTCAATATCGATATTGCCTACAGTAACTCTAAATATATTAACTATGTTTCTGGTTTACAATTATTTAGTTTTGCGTGCAAAAGTTAACCGTACGATTAATTTATTTATCAATGCTGCATTAGTTTTTGGTGTTATTAATTTGTTAACCACACCACTTTCAAGTGGTTTTTCAAGTCGACTTGGAGGTGATAAAAGTAATATTTTGTCACTTTCTTGTTCGCTCGCCTTAGTAATGTGTTTCTACTTCTATTTAAGAGGTAAAGGGAGAAAAATTAATATGGTCAGAATTATGATACTTACAAGTATCATAATTCTGACCGGTACTCGTAAAGGATTACTTTTGGTTGTTATAAGTTCTGTCATATTAATCTATTTAATGTACCCAGGAAAAAGAACAAGAAATATATTACTAATACTGGTTTTTAGTTTTATTGGATATTTGATAATTATGAATGTGCCGATAATTTATAATTCAATAGGAGTAAGGGTTGAACAATTATTGAATTATACCTTAGGTGAAAATGTAGATGAGGCTTCTATGCTTTCGAGAATAAAATTAATTGAGGTAGGATGGGAGTATATAACAGAAAGGCCATGGCAAGGTTATGGTCTGGGCTCTTTTGTTTATTTACCATATTCTGGAGGTACGTATTCTCATAATAATTACATCGAAATGTTATTTACTGGAGGGATAATTGGTACGACATTATACTATATTTCATATTTAATTGCTGTAATAAAAGGCTATATGCTTAGCAGGAAATATGAGATTGTTTGTTTATTTGTTTCCATACAAGTTGCCTTTTTAATTATCGATTATGCATGGGTATCATACATTGAGAGAATACCATTGACTATCTTTATGTACTTGTTAGCAGTTATTAAACTAACAAACATAAATCAAGTAAGAAGTAAATACAAAGGCGTTGAGATCAATGAAAAAAATACTATATTGGATTAGTAAAAAAACAGGATTTGGATATTTGAAAAATTTAGTTCCTACAAAAGCTTACTGTTCTCTTCTTTATGAGAGGAGTATGGGAAAGAAAATAAATTGGGGTAATCCGACAACTTATAATGAAAAATTGCAGTGGCTAAAACTCTATGAGCGAAATCCTGAGCACATCAAAATGGTTGACAAATACGAGGTCCGTGAGTATATTTCAAAAACTATTGGAGATGAGTATTTAATTCCCTTAATTGGAGTTTGGGATGATTTTGATGATATAGATATTAATAGTCTACCAAACCAATTTGTCTTAAAGTGTACACATGATTCCGGTGGAGTTGTGGTTTGTAAAGATAAAAATAATTTAAATTGGGATGCTGCAAGAAAAAAAATATTAAGTAGTCTAAACAGGAATTATTATTATTACGGTAGAGAATGGCCGTATAAATTTGTGAAGCCAAGGATTATATGTGAGAAATATATGTCTGATAAAAGCGGAAATGAACTTAATGACTATAAAATCATGTGTTTCAATGGAGTCCCTCGTCTTATTCAAGTTCATAAAAATAGATATACAGATCATAGTTTGAATTTTTATGATACTGAATGGAATTTAACCCCTATTGTTCAAGGTGTGAATAATTCTCATTCGAAAATTACAAAACCAGTTAATCTAAGCAAAATGTTGGATTTGTCCAAGGAATTATCAAAAGATACGATCTTTTCAAGAATAGACTTTTATGATATAGATGGAAAAATATATTTTGGTGAAATTACTTTCTGCCCAACTTCAGGGTTCGAGAAAATTTCACCGAAAGGTTATGATGAACTACTTGGTAGTTGGATAAAGCTTCCTAATATAAAATGATATACTCCCATTAATCTAATATAAGGATGTTTATTAATGAACATAAAAGTGTTATTAGATAAATTGACAAAGAAAGTTCAAGTGAATTTCTTTTGTAAAAGTTATGAACAAAAAAGAAAATATTTAATAAAACAAGGTGCGGAAATTGGTGAGAACACAAGGATAATATCAGGTATTAAAGCGTTTGGATCAGAACCGTATTTGATTGAAGTAGGTAGAGATTGTTTGTTTTCTAGCGAGGTTCAATTATTAACTCATGATGGTGGAATTTCGGTATTAAATAATTTAGGATATTTCACCGAAAGGGTTGATAAATTAAATAAGGTAATTATAGGGGATAATGTTTTTATTGGTACGAGAGTGATAGTAATGCCCGGAGTAAGTATCGGAAATAACGTAATTATTGGTGCAGGTTCAATTGTTACCAAGAGTATTGAGAGTAATAGCGTTGTATGTGGTGTGCCAGCAAAGAAGATTATGGATATTAATGATTACTATGGAAAATGCAAGGGAGATGTCCACTATACTACCAAAATGAATGTCTCAGAAAAAAGAATTTACTGTAATAGATTGAACAATGAGTATTTTAAAAGGAAGTAAGTATGGAAAAAGTTAATGAGAAGATAACTGGAGCGATTAAATGGTCTACAATAACAGAAGTTATAGCTAAATTAATAACTCCTATAACTAATATGATTTTGGCTCGTTTGCTTGCTCCGGAAGCATTTGGAGTAGTAGCGACATTGACTATGGTTATAAGCTTTGCTGATATGTTTACTGACGCAGGGTTTCAAAAATATATAGTACAACACGATTTTAAAAGTAAGAAAGCTTTATACAATAGCACCACAGTTGCATTTTGGTCAAATTTATTAATTTCAGTATTTTTGTGGGCTATAATTGCTATTTATAGTGATCCGATATCAAATTTGGTTGGAAATCCAGGATTAGGACAAGTATTAATAATAGGTAGTGTTTCATTACCATTAACCTCTTTTTCAAGTATTCAAATGGCTCTCTTTAGAAGAGAATTTAATTATAAATCATTATTTTTCGTTCGGATAATTGGTATATGTATTCCAATTGTGGTAACAATACCACTAGCTTATATCTTTAACAATTATTGGTCGTTAGTTGCGGGAATAATATGTGGAAATCTTTCAAATGCAATTATATTAACTATAAAATCAAAGTGGAAACCTAATTGGTTTTATAAAATCGATATATTTAAAGAAATGTTTTCATTTAGTATTTGGAGTCTAATCGAATCTATTTCTATTTGGCTAACTCAATATATTGGTATTTTTATAGTCGGAAAAACTCTGAACTCATATTACTTGGGGATTTACTTAACATCAATGACCACAGTGAACCAAATATTAGCAATTATAACATCGGCTACAACTTCTGTATTGTTTTCAGTGCTATCACGCCTACAAAATGACGATGTAGAATATAAAAGAATGTTTTTTAAATTTCAAAGGTTAGTTGGTTTGTTTGTTTTTCCGATGGGCATAGGGATATTTATGTATAGCGATTTGATTACTAGAATTCTACTGGGAAGTCAATGGAGTGAAGCAGCAGGATTTATAGGAATATGGGGACTGATGAGTTCAATCTCAATTATTTTAGGTCAATACTGTAGCGAGGTTTACAGGTCAAAGGGAAAACCGAAATTGTCTTTTTTGGCTCAGTTTTTATATTTGTTAGCACTTATTCCTACATTAATAATTGCTTCACATTATAGTTTTGAAATACTGTATTATGCTAATTCTCTAGTTAGATTACATGGGGTCTTAGTTCATTTGATTTTAGTATATATTGTAATAAGGTTGTCGCCTTTTGAAATGTTGAAAAACATTGCTATACCTATCACTTGTTCTTTAGCTATGTTTGGAATTGCTATGTTACTACAAGAGATATCTAGTGGTGTATACTGGGATATTTTATCGATATTTATATGTATTATTTTTTATCTAATCTGTATAAACTTGTTTCCTTCTGTGCGAGTTGAAATATTATCAATAGTAAAGAAAAAAAAGTTTAGCTAATAGATCTCCGGAGAATAAAATAATAACCGAAAGAGTTGTGAAATATCCGATGAAAAAGAATTTCTTAGTATATTCTGATTATGGAGCTCCTTACCGTGGTAATTTCATAAATTCTATTGCCAAATTAGAGGAGCAAATTGTTTTTAATAATAACGAAATGATATATTTATTTCCTCCTAGAACAAAATCTAGAGGCTGGACACATGACATGGAAAAAAGAGGATGTAAAATATATTTTTTGAGTGGAAAAGCTTTTAAAGATATTAAATTAATTAGATTCATAATTAAGGAACACCAGATTAATAATATTTATATTCATTTTTATACATCTAAAATGTTATTAATGATTGATATTGCTCGTATAGCATTAAAGTCTAAGGTGATTATTCATTTGCACAATCAAGTTGCCAAATATAATACTTGGAAGAATTTAATTTTCAAGAAATTAATACGAGGAAAATATTTTATTGGATGTAGTAAAGCAAATACTTTAAGTGCTTTAAACAGTGGGATTAAAAAATCGCAAATCAGAACAGTTGAAAATGCGATTGACTTTTCTAGATTAGAAAAGTACGAAAATATTAACAAAAAAGACTTTGGAGTGCATGAAAATGCAATGGTGATATTAATGTTTGGTTATGCTTATCATACTAAGGGAGTGGATCTGGCAATAAAAGCTATAGAACAGCTGAGATCTCTATCATATAATATAGAGTTACTTATTAGCGTATCTTCTAATACTGATAAATTGATTGCAAACATTAAAGCACACTTTGGTGAATGCCCTAATTGGATTAAGATAATACCGCCTAGGGATGATGTAGCGACATATTATCACGTTTCTGACGTCTTCTTATCTGCTAGTCGACAAGAAGGCTTTTGTTATTCATTAGTTGAAGCTGCTTATTGCGAAACAAAGACTCTAGCAAGCAAGATACCAGCTCAATTAGAACTAGAATTGCCACATAGTATGTGGTTTGAAAATGAAAATGTAAATGATTTAATTGATAAGATAAAGAACTCATATAGAGTGTTAGAGCAAACAGAATTGTTAAAAGAACAAAAAATAAAGGTTTATGAAAAGTATGATATATCTGTTTGGGCAAAAAGGGTTTTTGAAACCATTGATTCATTTAAAAAGTTATGATTTTGAAAGAAACTAAATAAGCTGTAAAAAGGAAACTGTTTAATTTTAGCTTTTGTGTATCTTCCTAAAAAAGTACATATTAAGTATAGAAGTATAGCTGCAGGATTACTTTGGGATCAATCCATAGAATTGCAAATGAATCAAAGAATAGGCCCTCTTGGTTCTTTTAGATTATATATAAGAGCCCTCATTCAGTAATCTAATTCCATATTCAAGTATATTTTTAATTACTTATAAAATATAATTCTTAGTTCGGTAATCAATAGATGATTTTTTTGTAAATCAGCTGAAAATAGATAAATTAAATAGATACTTGTGAATCAATGTGTTGAATAGTAATTCCCTTGATATTTATGGTGAATATGAGAGTTCATTAATGTTTTTACTGGTCTTATTTGAATAAACAGTAAAGGTAGGAGAAAAATATGTATAAAATTGCTGTAGCCGGAACTGGTTATGTTGGCTTAGTTGCAGGTGTATCTTTTGCGGAAGTAGGTCATGAAGTTACATGTGTTGATATTGACGATGATAAAGTAAATCTAATGAAGTCTGGAGTATCACCAATTTTTGAAACCGATTTGGAGGAGTTAATGCAGAAGAATTATGAAAAAGGAAGAATCAGTTACACGACAAATTATTCTTCTGCATACAAAAATGCAGATGCGATATTTATAGGTGTAGGAACTCCAGAACAATCTGATGGTTCTGCAAATCTTTCATATATAGCTACTGTTGCAAGACAAATTGCTGAAACCATAGAAAAGGATTGTTTGGTGGTAGTGAAATCTACAGTTCCTGTGGGTACAAACGATAAAGTTGAGCAGTTTATTAATGATTTTCTTGTTAATGATGTAAAAGTAGAAGTAGCGTCAAATCCAGAATTCTTAGCACAGGGCTCAGCAGTACATGATACGTTGCATGCTGAAAGAATCATTATTGGTACAGAAACTAAATGGGCAGAAGACTTATTAACTAACATATATAAGCCTTTTAACATACCAATCGTTTCTGTTAACAGAAGGTCGGCAGAAATGGTTAAATATGCTTCAAATGATTTTCTTGCACTAAAAATTTCTTATATGAATGACATCGCCAATCTTTGTGAATTAGTAGGTGCAGACGTTCAGGATGTAGCAAAAGGAATGAGCTATGATGAAAGAATAGGTAGCAAGTTTCTAAATGCAGGTATCGGTTTTGGCGGTTCATGCTTTCCTAAAGATACAAAAGCTCTTGAATACCTAGCAAGACAAAACGGCTACGAGCTAAGGACGGTGAAGTCTGCTATCAATGTCAATACAGATCAGAAAACAATACTATACAAAAAAGCTAGTAATCGACTAATAACATTTAGCGGTCTTAAAGTAGCTGTACTAGGATTAACCTTTAAACCAGGTACAGATGACTTAAGAGAAGCGCCCTCACTTGAAAACGTACCTTTATTATTAGATCAAGGTGCAGATATCTATGCATTTGATCCTGTTGGCGTAAATAACTTCGCTAAGTTGTATCCAGAAGGTTCTAATAGAAAAGGCAGCATAACATATGTTGATAGTGTAGAGGATGCATTAAAAGATTCCAATGTTTGCTTTATCTTTACTGAATGGGGAGAAATTAAAACCATGACTCCGGAATCTTATAAGAGTTTGATGAGAACTCCTCTTGTCTATGATGGTAGAAACCTTTATCCAGTTGATGAAATGAAAGAAGCCGGAGTTGAATACCATTCCATAGGTAGAATGCCAGTATATAGAGAAAGTGCTAAGGAGTCGAGAAATAATGAGCTTCAAGCCTCTAGATATTAATAAAACCTATCTTGTGACTGGAGTAGCTGGTTTTATTGGATTCTATTTATCTAAAAAAATACTGGAACAAGGGTGTAAAGTAGTTGGCGTTGATAACATTAATGACTACTACGATGTGAACCTAAAACATACTCGTCTAGAGTACCTTACACCTTTTGAGACTTTCACTTTTGTAGAAGGAGATATTTCTGACAAGAATATAATTACTACTATTTTTGAAGAATATAAGCCGAACATCGTTGTGAATCTAGCGGCACAAGCCGGCGTACGTTATTCAATTGAGAATCCAGATGTTTATATTCAAAGTAACGTTATTGGTTTTTATAACATTCTTGAGGCATGTCGACATCATCCAGTGGATCATCTTGTTTATGCATCTTCTAGTTCAGTTTATGGTGCCAATAAAAAAGTTCCATTTGAAGAGACGGATTTTGTGGATAATCCGGTATCACTATATGCTTCTACGAAGAAGTCAAATGAGTTAATGGCTCATACATATAGCCACCTATACAACATTCCAGCTACAGGACTTCGTTTCTTTACAGTCTATGGCCCAATGGGGCGCCCGGATATGGCGTACTTTGGATTTGCGAATAAATACTTTGCTGGTGAATCGATTAAAGTGTTTAACAATGGCGATTTTGACAAGGATCTCTATCGTGACTTTACGTTTATCGATGATATTGTCATTGGTATTGAGAGATTACTTAGCAATTCACCAACGGAAGAGGTGCCACACAAGGTTTATAATATCGGAAATAATAGTCCTGAGAAATTAATGGTATTTATTAAAACGTTGGAGAAGTGTTTGAGTAAGGCAACTGGTAGAGAAGTTGAGTTTAAGAAAGACTTCGAACCGATCAAGCCAGGTGATGTTCCTGCTACATATGCTTCTACAAATGCATTACAGAAAGCAGTAGGGTTTAAACCTGAGACTTCAATTGAAGAAGGTCTGCAGCAGTTCGCTGATTGGTATGTGAATTATTATAACGTTAAGTAATAATTCATTTTAGCTAATTAGAAGAACGTAAAACTTAACTTTAGATGATTTGCGGATACTCAGTAAGTTTGATTTCACCCCCTATGTAGACAGTTGATATGAATAGTGATCACTGCTACATAAGGGGGATTTCTTTTATGTTTATGGGAATATTTTGAGGATATGGGTTTAAATAGTTTAGATTAATATATTCGATGCTATATTAAAACTCTAATGAAACAATAGTTACATAGATTTTATTCTTTATAAGACAATTGGGGGACTTACTTATGAAAGTGAAAAAGGCGATTATACCAGCTGCTGGACTAGGAACAAGATTTTTACCAGCTACAAAAGCACAACCAAAAGAAATGCTACCAATCGTAGACAAGCCAACGATTCAATATATTGTTGAAGAAGCAGTAGCTGCAGGAATTGAAGATATCATCATTGTAAGTGGTCGTGGAAAACGAGCAATTGAAGATCACTTCGATAAGTCTTATGAGTTAGAAGAGACACTAACAAAGAAGCAGAAGGATAAAATGCTTGAAGAAGTGAAGGGTATCTCTGACCTTGCGAACATTCATTATATTCGTCAAAAAGAGCCTAAAGGATTGGGACATGCGATTGGGTGTGCTAGTCGTTTTATCGGTGATGAGCCATTTGCGGTTTTATTAGGTGACGATATTGTCCGTTCTGAAAAACCATGTATTAAACAATTGGTGGATGTCTTTGATCGCTATAGAAGCTCGGTTGTTGGTGTACAGCAAGTAGCCGATCAGGATGTTTCAAAGTATGGTGTGATTGCACCTAAAGGTAGTGAGTTGGAAGAGAGGACGCTTCCTGTTGAGACATTGGTTGAAAAGCCGGCAGTTGAAGATGCTCCTTCAAACTACGCGATCTTAGGACGTTATGTACTTACTCCAGAAATTTTTGAGATTCTTGAGACATTGCCTACTGGTGCCGGTGGTGAAGTGCAATTAACGGATGCGATTAAGGTTTTGAATGAATCTCAAGCAGTAATCGCTCATGAGTTTACGGGGGATAGGTATGATGTAGGAGATAAGTTCGGTTTTATAAAGGCAACTATTGACTTTTCACTTGAGAGAGAGGATCTTCAGGTGAAGGTTATAGATTATTTAAAGAAGGTTGTAGAAAAAGAAATGGTTTCTCTATAGTGCCAATACAGGTTGTTTCAATGAGACCGTTTACGATAAATTAAAAACCTAATGACACTTACATATCAATATGAGAATTGTTGCTTTTTAGGTTTTTAACTTCTTGTAAATTATTGTTTAATTTTTGCATCTATTAGGAGTTTTACTTTGGTGATTTACTCTAATGAATAGGGAAGAATACAGCATTTAACATTTGTATCATAGGCTTTAGGAGGGCACGTTTGTTGACAAAAGTAAAAATTAATAGAGATTCTAATTTCGAAGTGTTGCGCATTATTTCAATGTTTATGATAGTTGTTTGGCATGTTTGTTTGCATGGAGTGGAAAATTACGTTGATGTTTCTGAATTTGCTGGGGGATTAAACCAAGCTTTTTATTATGGAATTAAGTCTTGTACAGTTATTGCAGTAAACATTTATGTTTTAATTAGTGGATATTTTTTGTGTAATTCTAATTTCAAGTGGTCAAAAGTAATTCGGCTAATTTTAGAAACATTAACATTTTCAGTTGGCATATACATTGTTTTAATGTTTTTAAGTTTGGCAGAATTCTCATTAAATTCCTTTTTGACATCTTCTTTCCCAATATTCTTTGGGAGTTATTGGTTTGTTTCAGTGTACGTAGTATTATATTTACTGTCTCCATATATAAATATAGTTATTAAAAATTTAACGCATAAGTCCCATTTTAATTTGATAATATTACTATTCTTAATAAATTGTGGTTGGCAGTTTATTTATAGTGATATTAATTTAGGAGTTTATAATGGGTACGGATTGTTTCATTTTATCTTTCTTTATATTTTAGCTTCTTATATAAGGTTTCATGGTTTTATAATTAAAGATTATAATAAATTCCAGTGGTTAATAATTTTTGTAGCTATGGCTTTAATTAACATGATTTCTAACTATATAGTTTCAGGTAGTATAGGCAGATTGTACTCTTATAACTCACCTTTAGTAGTATTAACTTCATATAGTCTATTTATGGCCTTCAAAAATATTCATCTGAAAGCAAGCGTGGTTAATGTAGCTTCTAGTTATGTATTTGGGATCTATTTAATACATGAGCACCCTATGATAAGAGATATATTGTGGGGAAAGCTTGGAATAGTGGAACAAATATTATACAGATCAAGTAAGTTATTCATTCTTGATATCGTCATCTTTGGTTTAATTGTATTTATGTCATGCTGGGTATTATCATTATTAATTATGACAATTGTTGATTTTATTTATGATTACATCATTAAACTAATTAATTGGAAAACTATTAGTAATAAAACCACAATTGATTTAAAGTAAGTAACCTGCGAGGCGGTGTCAATTACGGTTTGAGATTCCATGATTTCAACGTAAACTAATCCCCAAGGGCTTGGAATCAACCTGAATCGCGGGGACGCTTACGGTTCTCGTGATTTATCTCTAGACTGATGTTATGTAAACAATACTCATAGAAAATCAGATGAACTAAACCATTTTTAATTAATTCACCTGATTTTTTTGTAAGTGACTTGGCTGATACGTCTTGTTATGTGTTTATGGATAAAGATTTTTTATATAAGTAGTTTCAGTGTCATGTTAATAGTTTAAGCTAATGTAAGTACTTTGATAAGAAAGAGCCATGGGGACAGGTACCATAGCCGTCAAGCTAATGGAAACATAGAGTATGAAATGATCGTTCTGTTATGGTTTGTTCAATATTTTTCCAGTTGAGATCCCATCCACTTTGTATT
>NZ_JAFKOI010000129.1 GCF_017303315.1 Bacillus sp. NTK071 | reverse complement strand
AACCGACCTGGGTGATCGAAAAGGAACGCAGCAAGCGGGCGGCGGCGGCCGAGACCGTCTGGCTTTTCGGTCTGCACGCGGTGCGCGACGCGCTGCTCAATCCCAAGCGCGAAAAGCTGCGCCTTTTGCTGACCCGCAATGCCGCCGACCGGCTTGCGGACGCGGTCGACGCCTCGGGCATGACCCCGGAAATCGAGGATGCGCGCAAGTTCTCGGCGCCGATCGCCGCCGATTCGGTGCATCAGGGCGCGGCGCTGGAA
>NZ_JAFKOI010000128.1 GCF_017303315.1 Bacillus sp. NTK071 | reverse complement strand
CACGGTCGCGCCCAACCTTCTGAATTATGCACTGGTCCAGCAGGCGGGCGCGAACCGCGCGGCGCTGGCGATGTTCCTCATGCCCGCCTTCAGTGTGGTATTCGGCATGATCTTCCGTGACGAGCGGCTGCCGCTTCTGGCATTCGGCGGGCTGGCGCTGGTGATCGCTGCCTCGACGGTGAAACTGCCGAAATGGCGGCGCGCGAAATCGGCCCTCGCGGCCGAGGCGCAGGGACATCGCGTGGTTCGTCAGATGGGAC
>NZ_JAFKOI010000127.1 GCF_017303315.1 Bacillus sp. NTK071 | reverse complement strand
GCTTTGCGACCTATTACGGGATCGGCTTCGGCTTCTGGGCCGCGCAATACTACATCATGGCCGATGGCACGCTGATGGATTCGATCAAGGATTGGTGGTTGGGAGGGAACCTGACCAATGCCTTGGCGCAGCATGTCGATCCGGCGGTCTTTCCCGGTCTGAACACGTTCCAGATCTTCATCTTCTTCCTGGCGGTCTTTGCCGGGATCATCAACATCCTGCTGCATTTCTCGGTCTCCGAGCGGATGAAGCCCTCGGCC
>NZ_JAFKOI010000126.1 GCF_017303315.1 Bacillus sp. NTK071 | reverse complement strand
GCTCCGTTTGCTTTCCGGGTGGAAGTGCAGGTGAAAGCGCTAAAAACGCATGTGCCACATGCCGTCAACGGGGTCAAAAACGTCATCGCGGTGACCTCCGCCAAAGGCGGTGTCGGAAAATCAACCACGGCCGTCAATCTCGCGCTGGCCATGGCGCGCTCCGGGGCCAAGGTGGGGCTGCTGGATGCTGATATTTACGGCCCATCCGTGCCGATGATGCTCGGTCAGATGACGGCTGCGCCTAAAGTACGCGACAACAAA
>NZ_JAFKOI010000125.1 GCF_017303315.1 Bacillus sp. NTK071 | reverse complement strand
GGTGATGGAGAATCTCATCGGAGACGACGTGGACCGCGTGCCGGATCTGGCGCGTGCGGCGGATGTGCAGATCCATCTCTACGGCAAGGGCGCCGCGCGACCGGGGCGCAAGATGGGTCACGTCAATCGAATCGTTCGGGGGTAGGCCGGGCCTCGGGGGCATTGAGCCCCCTCGGCCCGGCGGGCTGCCGCCCGCACCCGCCCGGAGGGGACGCACGCGCCCCCTCCGGACCTCCCCCGTGGATATTTCTGGATCAAAGA
>NZ_JAFKOI010000124.1 GCF_017303315.1 Bacillus sp. NTK071 | reverse complement strand
ACCTGGACATTGCCATCGGGCACTACGCAGAGCTTCTCGCGTCAAACCTTCATGCGCAACGTGCGGCCCACTTCCCTCCCGACGCCAAGAAAGTCATGCGCAGCCTGACTAGCGGCGAGGCGGCAGAGTTGCTTGGCGTCGATCATACCTACCTTCGCAAGCTTCATCGAGAAGGAAAGATCGCTGACGTCGAAACCACCGCGGGCAGCCACCGTCGGTATACACTCGATGATATCTGGGAGATCCGCCACGCCCTAGAGG
>NZ_JAFKOI010000123.1 GCF_017303315.1 Bacillus sp. NTK071 | reverse complement strand
GCCCGCGCCCATCTCGACGATGACTTCGCCCTCGCCGACGATCGGGTGATAGAGCTGGCTGATCTGATAGCCCTGCGGGTTGTCGGGGTAGAAGTAATTCTTGCGGTCGAAGGCCGAGCGCAGGTTGATCTGCGCCTTCAGGCCCAGCCCGGTGCGCACCGCCTGCTCGATACAGAATTCGTTGATCACCGGCAGCATGCCGGGCATCGCCGCATCGATGAACGAAACGTTCGAATTGGGCTCGGCGCCGAAGGTGGTCGA
>NZ_JAFKOI010000122.1 GCF_017303315.1 Bacillus sp. NTK071 | reverse complement strand
CCGGAAGACGAATTTCTGGCCTCGGGCGGGCTGAACCTGAACGTGCTGATGCTCAAGCCGCAGGACGTTGTGATGGTCGATGGCTTCCCGAAAACCCGCGCGCTGATGGAAGGCGCTGGCTGCCGGGTGCAGGTCTTCGAAGGCGACGCGCTGTGCATCGCCTGCGAAGGCGGCCCCACCTGCCTGACGCGGCCCGTACTGCGCGCCGAACTCGCATGACGACCCGTCGCCCCTTTCAGCGCGTCGGCGAAGAAACACGAC
>NZ_JAFKOI010000121.1 GCF_017303315.1 Bacillus sp. NTK071 | reverse complement strand
CTTGGTCAGGCGCTCGGACGGCGCCGAAATTGTCAGCGACGCAGCAAAGTGCCGCCCTACGAACACCGGAACCGAAACAGCCGATAGGCCAAACCGCCATTCATCGCGGGCATAGACCTTGCCAGTGGCGCGAATGCTCTCGAGCCGGGCGTAGAGCGCTTCGGGAGTCGCCAGCGAAAAGGGCGTAGCCTGGACCAGGTTGCCCGCGAATTCGGCGATCACCTCTTCAGGCTGGTAGGCCAACTGCACCTGCCCCGCCGAA
>NZ_JAFKOI010000120.1 GCF_017303315.1 Bacillus sp. NTK071 | reverse complement strand
GTAATCGTATCATTATCAGTATTTGTTTCAAATTGAAGACGGGCAAATATATCCTCTACTTCTTTCATGGATAACTTCGTGCCAAGGACACGATTGATTTTTTCAAGCGTTACAGACACCACAGCAGGTTCCACTTGGAGTGCATCTGCTTCTGCAGAACCCTCAAGCACTTCCCCGCCCGCATATTGTGCAAGCAATTGAACAGCTCTATCTGCAGCAGCTCTAACTCTGTTTGGATCCACACCTTTTTCAAAGCGGGCAC
>NZ_JAFKOI010000011.1 GCF_017303315.1 Bacillus sp. NTK071 | reverse complement strand
CCGCAGGAGTCTACGTATGTTGGCTACGCTAAGGTCTTACTCTTACCATTCAAAATTCGCGATTTCCTTCATGTATTTTAGTTTTGTCCCAGCCTCTTTTGTATTTAATTTAATTTAATTTAATTATTCTGATAAGCCTTCATCTGTGTCCTCAATTGAGTAATCAGGTACTAAAATCTTTCCATTATTCGTCTTATTCGCAAGTGATTTCACAAGTGACTTCGTTAACTTTTTAGGTGGATATGGCTTTATGAGATAGTCACTTGCCCCTAAATCAAAACCTCGTTGTTTTTCTTCGCTTACTGTCGATACAAAAATAGGTATATCTTTCGTATGTTCCTTTTCTTTCACGGCTTTCAAAACATCCCAGCCGTTCATTCTACCATCTAACATAATATCAAGAACAATACCTTGTGGATTCATTGTTTCAAGTAGTTTAATGGCTGTTTCACCGCTCCTACAATGATGAACGGACCAACCATTTTCAGTAATTTCCTCCATCAGCAAAAGAGCTAAGCTATCATCGTCTTCAACAATAAGAACAGCTGCATCTCGCTCATCACCTGACTTCTCAGACAGTAATGGTTTTTTTCTTGCGATTGGGAAGAAAAGTGTAAATGTACTGCCTATGCCTAAAACAGAAGTTACAGTTACATCTCCTTTATGTGCGGCCATAATCTCTTTTGATATCGCGAGACCAAGTCCCGTTCCTCCAATCTGGCGTCTATCAGAATTATCAACTCGATAAAATTTGGTGAATAATTTGGAAAGTGCGTCCTCAGGAATTCCAAGGCCTTCATCTTTAATATCAACAAACAAACCTTCATGCTTCTCATAGAATCGAATGACAATGGAGCCGCCATGTGGAGAATATTTAACCGCATTACTTATAAAGTTATTGAATACCTGCTTAATTTTATCAGCGTCTCCTGTAACTTCGTGCTTATCCGCTGAATCCTCAATGATAAAGGAATGTTTCGTAGTATTAACTCGATAACTATCAAGTACTTCTTCTACGATTTCTTTTAGATTAATGTGCACTTTCTCGTAATTCTGTTTACCAGCTTCCATTCGCTGTATATCTAGAAAATCATTAATTAACGATGTTAATCGTTTAGCTTCTTTATAAATAGTATTTAAATATTTTTTCTGCTTCTCTGGCTTTAATTCCTTCGCAAGCATTAGTTCTGTAAAACCTAACACACTTGAAAGCGGAGTACGAAGTTCATGACTAACTGTGCTTACAAACTCGTTTTTCATTTCATCTACTTGGTGTTCACGGGTAATATCTCTATGAACAAAAATGGAACCAATAAACTTATCAGCATTATAGATGTGCTCATAGTACATTTGAATAAATAAAGACGACTCCGCATTTGTCTGATAAATAAGTTCACCATGTTTTGGTTTCACTCCAGCAATTACGTCACGAATGTATTCCTGAACGGCGTCCCGATCTTCTGAATCGACCTGTTGAAGAAACTTTGTACTCCACTCATCATACGGTTTCACTTGAACACCGTCAGGAATGCAAGCATCGATCATCGTACACATTTGATCATTCACTGCACGAGTGGTACCTTCTCTGTCAACAAGTTGAATGCCTTCTCGAATGGTATTCAATATTTCCATATTTACCATTCGCTCGTTTTCAGTTGTTTCATATAATCTTAATTTATCAAGTGCAAGAGAGATTTGACGAGACAGTCCAGATAATTCTTGTAATTCACGGTCGATGAAATCCTTCCCGATACGCGTAATACTTAGGATAGCAACAACTGAATCATCCGAAAGAATTGGAAGATAAAGATCACTAGAGTTTCCTTCTCCCTCATGATAGCCCTGTTCACCTTCAGTCATAGTCCTTCTTACAATATGGTATCTTTTCTGCTCGATCACTTTAACTGCCGGACCATCCATCATGCGATCAATCCATTGATGTACTTTATCCTGACTAATTCCAAGCGAAGCATAGTCCCTGCTTTGATTCAGCATCACAATTAACCCTTTGTCAGAATTAAGGATACGAATCATATTGGTAATAATACTTTGAAGTAGCTCATTTTTATTCAAAGTAGATGCCAGTGAACGATTTAACTCATTACGATGTTCAAGAACAAGCTTTTGTACATTCATTTCTCGCACATTTTGTTCAAGTTCACCTTTACTACTTTTCAGTTCATCACTTTGCTTGACTAGTGCTTCGTTTGTTGTGATTAGCGCTCTCTCATTTTGCTGTATGTTGGTAACCATTAAATTAAAAGCTCTAGCTAGTTCTCCAAGCTCATCTGCTCTTCGAACATGAGGCATTTCTACGCTTTCTCCTGAAGATACCTGACTTGAAGCAACAGCCAATTCTTGCAAAGGCTTTCCGATTCTTCGTGCCATAATTCCAGCTAAAACGGTTGCAACTAGTAATAGGAAAATGACAAAAACAACAAAGAGAAACTGGATATTCGACAAACGTTCTATAAGCTCTTCTTCTGTGGCATAGATTTCATCCTCAATTGACGTAACAAGTTCTCTCATACGATCTTGCATCGTGTACACAAGGTCGCTTCCACCGCCAGCTTGGGAAAGACCTCTAAGTCCACTCGTATTATCATTCTCAACATATGTTATGGCTTGATTAAATAACGCATCATATCTAATTAAGTAATTTCTTAAATCTTCAATGAAAGCACTCTGATCACTGTTCTTAATCCGCTCATCAAGATCATCGATTTTTTGATCAATGGTTTGCTGTTCTTTACGATACTCATTCAAAAAAGGGGATTCTAAACGAAATGCTAAGTAGCCTCTTGCTTCAAAAAACATGTGATTTAGACTATCCTCAAGCTGAACTGCATATTGTTGCTCGGTCCTGAGTTGATTTACTTTTGTTCGGTATTTTTGCTCAATCGACTGACTATACACTCCTAATGCTATTGCTGATAGAAGGATCAGGACAAGGAAGCCACTCATAAACCATATAAATTGCCTTGATAAACTAGTTTTCCATCGTCTATTCACTAAGAATGACCTCGACTACTTCAGCAAGCTCGACCGGACTGAAGGGTTTAGAAATAAAATAGTTAGCACCAGCTTGTCGTGCAACTTCCTCATCTTTCTTTTGTGCCTTTGCGGTTAACATCATGATTTTAACCTCTTCTTTCCCCTCATCGCGAATCTTCTTAATTACTTCAAGCCCCGTCATTTCAGGCATCATATAATCAAGGAGAACAAGATCATAATCGTTTGATTGAATAAGGTTGTAAGCTTCCCCACCATCAGACGCTTCGTCAATCTCGTACCCATCATCTTCTAGCGTATCTACGATTAACATACGTAGAATTTCTTCATCATCTGCAACTAATAGTTTAGGAGCCATGCTGTTCACCCATTTCTTATAATAGTAAGCTGTTTACTGTAGAATCTGTTGCTGTAAGACTAGAACAGCCTAATAGTAACAATCGTAGAGGGGATTACCCCTCTACTACTTATATCGACCAAACTCGTCTTGCATAATATAGTAAGATTGTTTTAATCTCTCGTGGTAATCTGGTTCAATCCATTTTTCCCAATCAAATTTGTAGAACTGACTCACAGGAAGAAGGTTGTTTTTCATTTCTGGAGCTGTTTCACTAATTGATGTAATGGTTATGTCTGATGGTTCAATATCTCCTTCATACATGACGACCGCTACTTTAAATCCTTCTACTTTCTTAGATGCCTTTATTCCTTTCTTCCACATATCGCCCATTATTTCTTTGGTGCTCGGATCCTTCACATTGAAAAGTGCCCATGGAAGTCTGATTTCAATCGAGTTATCCTTGACGATAAAGTCAGATAGAGAATTATACTCTTCACTCTCTGGATTAGCGTTACCATAAGTTAGAAGACCTGTTTCGTAGAAATCAAAAGGAAGCGTCTTATCCTGACTCGGGATTGTTAATTCTTTATTGAGCGCCAAACGAATTGGATGGAAGATATCATTATCCTTTTCTTTGGCATACTCCTGTTTAGTGATTAATTCAAGATCTTCACCGTACTGGTAATAATACGAATCATAGTGACTTTGCACCGTCAGCCTTGATTGATTCTCTCCTGCAAGGTTCAAAATAAAATCAATACCCGAAGATGTTTTTAATTCAGGGTCTTTAGACAATTCCTTACTTCCCTGACCGCTAATCGTATCAAAGAGCAACATTGTTTTATCTTTTTCCAAACGTTTTTTTGACATATTCTTGTAATCTAAACGGAAGTAGATATATTTCTCATCACTTGTCATTGATAAACTCTTAAAGTTCTCATCACTGCCTGACTGATACAGTGGCTCAATTTCAGCCTCTTCCCAATCCTCTACATTTCCATCAACTTTAATCGTAAGCTCCTTACCTGGATCAAAACTTAACAAACCAAACTGCTGCTCATTCGTTTGATCGTTTGACCAAAATGGACGTCGATCGGAATTATCGTAATCCATCGTATTCCAGGTTCGCTTAAACCATTCATCTTGCCAGGAGAACACAAGACCACCTGCATAATCCTCTGAGACAATGTTTTCAAATAGTTTTGCGTTTGTACGTCCCTGCTCTACTTCAGAGTTACCTCCCTGGTTCATTCCGTAGACGTTCCTATGCGTCATCCCTCTTGAAGCTGGAACACCGAACTCAGCAACAAGAACGGGCATCGTATGGACCTTTCTAAGCGCATTGAGATAGCCAGCGTAATTGTTCTTCTCCCCTGTTTTATCTATATAGTTCACATACTCTTCTTCATAGTTCAGGAAATCAGGATAGTAAGGGTAAATATGATATGAAGCAAATTGACCAGCGTAATACTTGTCATTCAGTTCAATGACATTTGGATCAACAGAAACAAGGTCTTCCTCTTTCGAAGGCTCTGCCGGATGTTCCAGTAAGTCCGTTGTAACCCAGTTTGTGAAGCTGACTGGCCTTTGCCAGTTATACTGGTCCATTTCATAACTGACCGTATTGTCCATCATTTCTGCTACCCAAATTTCAAAGGGACTCGCACCATTCGTATTTAAATAGTTCCCTTTATATTGAGTCAGCCCTTCATGTTTCTCGTTTGTCGAAACGACTACTTTTGGATCCCACTCAATACCAAGTACCCAGCCAATTACATATGGAGAAACGTCTGCTGTATAACGTCCGCTAGCATGTCCAGGTTTTTCCTTTATCGTTGCATTTCCATGAATGAGATCTACTGTGTCTTTAATGGCTTTATCTAGTAATTCAGTGTTTTTCTCTTCGAAAGCATCTTCTGATGTAATCAATGGTTCCTCTTCTACCCAAACCCCATGGAAGAGATAAAGCGGTTCTTCTGCTTTACTGTTATATTCTAGTAAAGCTTCATAGAAGGCTGGGGGGTGAATGGTATAGATTCGAATTGCATTCGCATTTAACTCGCCAATTTGTTCAAACCATCTTAAATACTCAGATTTTGTAATCGACGTCTCCCCAGGAAAGTAACCTGGCTTCGCAATTCCCATATTCACTCCTTTAATTAAAAGATCCTCCCATTTTCCGTCTTTATACACTTGAAGTTTATCTTCCCCAACCTGCCCAGCAACCTGCACTCCTTCTACTGAATGAACTTCAATAGTTGGTTTTGGTTGTTGCTCTTCAGGAGATTTAACGTTACGGAGAATCGCTTCCATCAAAGGCATATACATTTTCCAATAAAAAGCTTCGAGCGTTTCATTATCTCCTGTCATGAGCAGACGATTGATTGTAGGAAGCCCTTTATATTGGTAGAAATCAAATTCAGATTCACGATCAGCGTAGTCTCCTGCAAAGTAATAAGTTTGATTATGATGAACGACAGCTGGAAAAGTAAGAGGAATGCCCTTTTCTTCTAGCCTTTGTTTTGTTTCCTTGTTTACATCAAGAGTATAATTAGCAAGCACTTCTTCACTGTTCAATGGTTCAACAATATCGAACCAATAGTGATAGGACATCGATCCTTTAACATTGGATTTCTGAAGCAATGTTTTCCCTTCTTCATTGAAAGTAAATTGCACAGTATCTTCTCCGATGTCCTCTTCTTCAACAACAATAATTGAATCATCTTCATTCACAAAAATGAGACCCGCTTTAGTGAAGTCCCACTTTTTTTCATTTTGTTTTTCATAGTTGCTAATTGCCCAAGCAGGAACTTCTCCACCTTGTGATAGGTCTTCAAAATACCGACCAATCCAACCTGACCATTCAAGATTCAAAAGAGAAGAAAGATCCTCTCTTGCTCCATTCTCTGTCGGACTACCGAAAGCATTAAATTCAGCTATAAACGTTGAACCTTTTTGAACAGCCTCTGAAATGACACTAACTTCTTCTTCTTTCATTCCACCGTAAATGAGAGCTGAACGGTCTCCGTCAGAATTTGAACCATAGAAGTCTTCCTCATATACACCATAAGAATCTGCTAAATAAATTAAGTCCTTCCCTACTAATGATTCTGGGAATTTTGTAATGTCATAGCTTTTTCCTGTCCCGGGATGGAACCCTGCGTAATCATCTTTTGGTGAATAAGAAGAACCGTCTTCTCTTACCCACTTCTTATAATTAAGGATCCATGTCAAACCTTTGTGCTCGCGGTACGTGTGGTCTGGAACCGTTTTATCAATGATAAAAACATTACTCGTTTTTTCTTCCTGAAAGCTCCATACGATGATTGGTAAACATAAAATCAATACAAGAACAATTAAGCCTGCAGCGAAACCAATACTAGTTGAACGATTTATCCATCTACGCACTTATTTAGAAACTCCTTTTCTACTCATTTCTCCCCAGCTGTTGTTTCCTTTAATAAGCTGGATAATTCCCTCAACTCGCCAAAAAACTGTTAATGGTCTAAACCAAAAAGCTTCGGAAAGCGAGTAGACATACAACCTTACAAGGTCAATTACTTTCGGATAACGTCTTAAGCTCCATTCTTCCAGAAGCACTGCGCTCATCGAAAGAAGTGAGCCATAGATAATCGCTAACATAAACAATAGAAGTGCGAACGAAGTATAAATTCCACCAACAAATGGAGATAAAATCATGATGATATATCCAATCAATTCGATAACAGGACCTAGGAATTCTACAATGAAGAAATATGGCATCGATATCATACCAACAAGACCATACTTCGGATTGAACAGCATCTCCCTATTATGCCAAAGACTCTCGAATAAACCTCTATGCCAACGGCTTCGTTGTCTTCTTAGAATTTTGGGAGACTCAGGAGCTTCCGTCCAACAAACTGGGTCAGGTACATAGACAATTCTTTTCCCAGACTTCTCTTCTTTGATTAATTTATGTAGCCGGACGACAAGATCCATATCCTCTCCTACTGTATTTGTTCGGTAACCGTTTACTCTGACAACGCTCTCCCGATGAAATACGCCAAAGGCACCAGAAATAATTAATAGAAGGTTGTGTCGTGATAGACCAATTCTCCCCATTAGGAAAGCTCTAAAATATTCAATTACCTGCATAATGACAAAAGGACTTTTAGCAAGTTCTACCTTCATCACTTCTCCACGTTCAATTGTACAACCATTTGCTATCCTGACACTTCCACCTACCGCTACAATATCTTCTTTAGAATCAATGATGGGCTTCATAACTTTAGAAAATGCATCACGTTCAATAATCGAGTCGCCATCTAATGAACAGAAATAAGGATATTGAGCGACGTTAATGCCTGCATTAAGAGCATCTGCTTTTCCACCATTTAGTTTGTCGACCACATATAAATTCTCATAGATAGTCGATTGATAGATCTGTATAATCTCATTAGAACTTACTTGCTTTCGAATCGTCTTCTCTACCTTAACCATTTCGAAGTTTGCTATCGTTTCCTTTAATGTATTATCTTTTGAACCGTCGTTAATCACAATCACTTCAAATTCCGGATAATTAATGCTGAGCAGCGAACGAACGCTGGGAACGATACCAGCTTCCTCGTTATAAGCCGGTACAAGAATTGATACTGGCCTCGTTAGAGAAGACTGTGCCATTTCTTCATAGGGTTCAAATTGATCCAAATCATACTCTCTACGAAGTTGTAGAGCCGAAATAATAAACAATATGAAATAAAATACGATGATCCCAACCATATAAATCGCTACAAAAATTGTAAAAACAACAAGTAGTGTTGAAAAAATATTAGCGAAAGACACTCTTTTTCCCCTTCCTAAGAAGCCATTCGGTGGCTATATCTCTGGCAAAACGATCAACATGTGTCTGAGCAACATCTTCTAAAATTTCCACACCGTTTTGCTGAGCAATAATAGACTCTGCTGCAGTCGTTCTGACCCACCAGTTTTCATCAGTAAGGAGGATCAACAAATCTTCAATAAACCGCTTATCTCTCAGACGTTTGATTAGCCTTGCAGCCATCATTCTTTCTTGCCACGTTTCCGCATGAAGAGAAGGTTTTATTTTCTCAACATCTTTTAAATAGCCAACCTTAACAAGTGATTTTAATGCTCTGATTCTTAATTCTGCATTCTCAGACAGTAAATAGGATTCGATAGTTGGAAGGTATGTATAGTCACCTCGATCACCCATTGCTTCAATTAAAGAAAATTGAATTGTTAGCGGAAAATCTTCAATGATATCCGTGAACTTATTAAATAAACGCTCATCTAATCTCATAAATAGATCCAAGTAATAAAAGCTAGGAAACTCTCTTTCTTCTTTTAATAGAATGAAATACACTCGATCATCTTGAAGATTGGCAAGAATTCTTAATATTTGTAGAGATTCTAACTCACTAGTGCGTTTCTCATTGTAAATAGCGATGCAGTCTTCTATTAGCGAAACCATTCGAAATTTCTCAATTCGATGAAGGGTATTCATTCTAATACTCCATCTTCCATGTTTGAGTCTTTTTTTATAATCATTATGAAGAACCTGTTCAGCTAAATTCTCAATCCTATTTGCTGTGTCAGTATCTCCTTTCATCAATGAATAATATCTTGAAAGTACTTCTTCAAATGCGGTAATCATGGATGATTTATTTGGAATTAAAAGATCCTCTTTCCCTCGAATGGTTGAATCAATTTGCTTAAGATAGTATTGCTTCCAATGCTCCTTTTCCCTTTCAAATTTATTAGCATAAAACTTTCGGACAACAAGAAAAATAAAAAGCACATTCAACACTATAAAAAGCAATAGTGAAACTTGTAAGGTTATAAATACCCCATTCATATAGCTGACTCACTCTTTCTCTTACATCATTTTCTGTATAAGCCTTCGAATTCTCGCTTCAAGTTCCACCATACTAAAAGGCTTCGTAATATAATCATCGGCACCTAACTCCAAAGCTTTAACAATATCTTTCTCGGATTTCCGCCCAGTAAGCATCATGACCGTATAGCGGCTACTGCTTTCATTACGTAGTTTGCGAAGTACTTCAATACCATCCATACGAGGCATAATGCCATCTAGTAATACAAGGCATGAAGAATTCCCTTGATGCCAGCTATCTTCAAAGAAACTCTCACCTTCTCGATAACTTCTAACCTCGATTTCATAATTACCGTCAGACTGAAACTGCTGAAGTTGAGATGTCAATAATGTCCTCATAATTTCATCATCATCTACAACAGCAATACGAATCGTTTTCATTGGCTTCGAATCTACAAGATTACTTTCATAAATAACGACTTGATTTCGACCATTCGCTTTAGCACGATACAATGCTTCATCTGCTTGATTTAGAAGTTCTTTATTGGAGGATACGGAATCAATATCTACCACTCCTCCAGAGAATGTAACTGAAAAGGTCTCCTCTTTAACACGAAACGTTTTGGATCGAAACCCACTAAGAAGACGACTAAGAAACTTCTCTGCCTGAGTAGCAGTTGTGTCCGGTAGAATAAGGACAAATTCTTCGCCACCATAGCGAATAAGTGTATCTGTTCGTCTCTTCTCATTCATAATGTAATGGGAGAGTTTTTTCAGTACCTGATCTCCAATCAAGTGACCAAAACGATCGTTGATGGATTTAAAATGGTCGATATCAAACATAACAAGAGAAGCTTTATCCCCATTTCGTACAAGGTCATAGCGCATATAGTTCAATTGTGTTTCAAGAAACTTTCGATTGTACGCCCCAGTCAGTTCATCTGTTAATACAGAATGAACGACTGTTTTACGTTTCTTAATTTTATGATTCACTCGTAATAAGTACTCTTCTATTGATACGTCCTGACCGAGAAAATCATCTGCACCAAAATTATAGCCTTCTATTCGATTTGATATTGAGCTCTCAGAATCTGTGAGGATTAACGGAATGAATTGCAATTCTGCCTTCTCTCTCATTTCTTTTGCAATTCCAAATTCATCTGTCTCTACCAATTGAAAATCTACTATGATGCAATCAGGATGCATGTCGTACAAGGCTGTGTGAGCTTTTGAGAGATCCATGGCTGCAAACACGAGATAACCTTCTTTTTCAAGACTTGCTTTCATCTCAATTAAGTTCATTGGATTGGGATGTATTAACATAATCATTCTTTTTACTTCAGACTTTTTATTTTCATCATGTTGTAATGCTGCTTGCTCGAGAATTTCATCCATAACATCTTCTAGAAGTTTGATTGTTTCTTCATTGCTGAAAGAACGCTCACTCTCCAATTCAAAATGAGTAAGTAGAGCTTCCGCCTTTTCAGCAGCTGATCCATATCCCACCGTTCCAGCAGTTCCTTTAAACGTATGTAAGAATTGATATAATTCTTTCTCTGATATGCTTTCGTTTCTAGCTTTGATTTCCTCGAATTTATCTTTCATATTCGAAACGAATTTCTTCCTGTATTTTTCCAATTAAAAGCCTCCCTCTTAATGCAAAGAGTGAATTTTGTCGAATCACTAAATACATTCATCATAATTTAGATTAATGTCCTATACAAGATTTATTGTGTAAGTTTTTCCAGTTAATCTAGTAAACAGGTATATAGAAGTGGCACTAACTTCACAAACCTTTCTTACGGTGTAGAAAGTCACAAAAGTTATGAAATACCTTCTTCTTTACATTCTTTCCATTCGCCTGTAGACTGTTCTTTATGATTTTATTTACCTAGGTAAACTTTTGAATGGAGGAGAATATGCTTTCTACAAATACCATCTTTCACACACTTCACCAACAAGTTCGCTATATTACAAAAGAAATGAATGAGAAATTAAAGGATTATAATCTCTATAGTTCTCAATGGTCGATCCTCTATTGCTTAGATCAATTCGGTCCAATGAAACAGACTGAAATCTGGCAGTATTTAAATGTTGAGGCACCAACGACGACACGAACGCTTGTCCGAATGGAAAAAAATAATTGGATTGTTCGAGTAGAGGGAAAAGATAAGCGTGAACGAATCGTTCAGTTAACTGACAATGCGGCGCTCCTATTACCAGAAATCAAACAGTCTATTCAGCAAATTGAGCAATCGCTTCTTAAAGATTTGGATTCTGATGAAATACAACAGTTTCATATTCTCTTAAAGAAAATCGGTTACAAAGGGGTTGAAGCTAATGTCTAGTAAACGCCCAATTTGGACGAAAAGCTTCATCAATATATTCGTTAGTAATTTATTTGTATTCATTGTTTTCTATGCACTCTTAACATTGCTCCCAATTTATGTAACAGATGCAATTGGAGGAAGTGAATCACAAGCGGGATTAATTATTACGATCTTCTTGCTTTCCGCTATTATTGTTCGACCTTTTTCTGGTAGATTAATTGATCGTTTTGGCAAAAAGAACATGCTTGTGACGAGCGCAACTTTTTTCGCAGTCACATCATTTCTCTATCCACTAATCGACCACTATATTGCTTTATTGCTCCTTCGCTTTTTCCACGGCGTATGGTTTAGTATTGTAACAACAGCTGCAGGGGCTATAGCTGCCGACTCTATCCCTAAAGAACGTCGAGGGGAGGGCCTCGGATACTTTGCGATGTCTATGAATTTAGCAGTCGTGACAGGGCCGTTTATCGCTCTTACTCTTCTTCAATTCGTATCTTATGTAACGATCTTCCTTATTCTGAGCGGTATTATGATTGTTGGAGTTCTATGTACAATTGGGGTTAAAACCATTGAAAATACTGATCCAGTTAAAATCTCAAAGCTTACGTTTGAAGATTTGTTTGAGAAAAAGTCGTTTCCCATCGCAATCGTTGGACTTTTTGTCGCGTTCTCCTATGCCAGCGTCATTTCATTTATTTCGCTATACGCTAAATCACTCGATCTACTTGATGCAGCAGGTTTCTTTTTCGCAGTATTCGCAGTCGCTATGCTCGTTTCAAGGCCATTTACTGGACGACTCTTTGATACAAGAGGTCCAAACACTGTCATCCTGCCCGCATTTGTTTTATTTGCGATTGGTCTTATGACACTAAGCTTCACTAACGTTGCATGGATGCTCCTTCTGGCTGGAGCTTTCATTGGGTTAGGATATGGCTCAATCGTACCCAGTTTTCAAACTTTAGCCATTCAGGCTGCACCGGAATCACGAAGTGCTCATGCAACAGCTACGTTTTTCACTTTTTTCGATACAGGAATTGCTACCGGGTCTTATGTACTTGGACTTATTGTTACAACGATGGGTTACGCCAATTTGTATATGAGTCTTTCGATCTTCGTGATTGGTATTCTGTTCTTCTATCAATGGGTACAAAAACAAAAGCGGATTAGAAAACAACTTCAATCTCAAACCAATTACTAAGGAAATGCTTACCATAGCGATTTAATGGGTTGAAGTATGGTGGAATAATGAGCTATCATTGGAGAATCTTATTTTTCTTGAGAGCGAGTTGACAATAGTGCAAGTAATTGAAGCAATTAATGCCATTCTATGGGGACCAATCATGATTACTCTTCTTCTTGGAACCGGGTTCTTTTTCACCATTCGTCTTGGTTTCATCCAGTTATCAGGATTAAAAGAAGGTTTTCGCCAAACATTCGGTCCTCTTTTCTCTAAAAAGAAGCAGGACGGTATTTCGTCTTATCAAGCACTTTCTACAGCCATTGCAGCGCAAGTAGGAACAGGAAATTTAGCAGGTGTTGCTACTGCCATCGCTGCTGGGGGTCCTGGAGCCATCTTCTGGATGTGGATTTCTTCATTCCTTGGAATGGCCACGATTTTTGCTGAAGCCGTCCTTGCTCAGAAATATCGTGTGAAAGAAAATGGAATAGTAAAAGGTGGTCCCGCTTATTACATCCGTGACGGTCTTGGTAGTAAAAAAATGGCCGCCTTTTTCGCAGTTGCCATTATTGCTGCTCTTGGATTTGTAGGCAACATGGTCCAATCAAATTCAATTGCAGAAGCCTTTAATACTGCATTTCAAATTCCACCATTAGTAATTGGAATTGCAGTAGCGTTTCTGATCAGTTTAATTTTGTTTGGCGGCATTAATCGAATTGCCAAATTTGCGGGTAACGTTGTGCCTGTAATGGCACTTCTATATATTGTCGGGGCATTTATCATCCTTATTCTTCAATATGATCAGGTGCTACCTGCACTTTCCCTTATTGTTGAATCAGCTTTCACCCCTGAATCTGCTGGGGGCGGGTTACTAGGTGCTTCAATTAAGGAAGCAATTCGCTACGGTGTTGCAAGAGGATTATTCTCAAATGAAGCAGGCATGGGGTCTACTCCACATGCACATGCTGTTGCCGAGGTGAGACATCCAGCACAGCAAGGATTTGTTGCAATGGTTGGCGTTCTGATTGACACAGTAATTATCTGTACAGCGACAGCCCTTGTCATTCTTGTTACAGATGGTGCGAATTCGAATCTGACAGGTATCGAACTTACACAAGCTAGTTTCACGAGTGGACTAGGAAGCTTTGGTGTGTACTTCATTGCGTTCAGTCTTTTGTTCTTTAGTTTCACAACAATACTTGGTTGGGCTTATTTCGGTGAAACAAACGTAAACTATTTATTTGGTGAAAAAGGTGTTCCTTATTATCGTGCAGCTGTTCTTCTCTTCATTATTGGTGGTACAGTTCTAAACGTTCCATTTGTTTGGCAGCTAGCCGATACTTTTAACGCCTTTATGGTATTACCTAACGTCATAGCCTTAATTGCTCTAAGTAGCGTTGTAAAAAAGACATATAATGATTTCACCACCTAAAAAACGATGCACCCGCGGGTGCATCGTTTTTCATTTTATTTAACGGAGGTGTGTGTTGATATTCAAACTCCTAATCAAGATCGATTCGTCAGTAACGTCAAGGATATTAATACCCGTATTATCCTGAAAAATCTTGCGGTAGTTTGAAAAAGGCATTCCAAGTATACCTGCAAGAAAGAATCGAATCGTATTGTTATGTGCGACAACTAAAACTGTATCGTCAGGATGTTTTTCTCCTATTTCTTTAAAAAAGGAGGACGCTCGCTCATACATTTCACGTGCCGTTTCACCTGTTCTACCTGCTCTCGCCTCCCACGGGTTTGCCATCCAGTTCTCCCATGATTCAGGATCCTGCGCAATAAACTCCTTCTTTGATCTTCCTTCCCACTCTCCAAAGTCACCTTCATAGATTCTTTCATCAGTTTGAATAGGGAGCCCAGTATCTCCTAGAATAATCTGAGCTGTATCACGCGCTCGAATTAATGGCGAAGCATATGCGAAATCGAATCGAACACTTTTTAGAAACATTCCAGCATCTTCTGCCTGCTTACGGCCAATTGACGATAGACCTATATCGGTCCTTCCACAGTAAAGATCTCCTGCAGCGTTCCACTCACTCTCACCGTGTCTTATAAGGTACACTCGTGTCATTATAATGATTCCCCCAAGGTATTTTTATCTCTTACCACAAGCCATCTCTCCTACATACATTGTCCCCTTCATTATGTCTGTCACAATTGACGTATGCAAGTACTGCTCACTATAAGAAATCCGCCAGCACATATGCTAGCGGATTAGATTCTACTAAATGGCTTGTAGACCTGCCTGGTTAAGAAAGTTCCATGGCTTATTAAAGTGAGGTTGGAAGAAGAAATCAATGAAACCTAACTCATCTACAGTCATGTTGTTTTGGATACAGACTGACAGTGTATTAATTGATTGTGTTACATCTGCTTTAGAGATGACCTGTGCACCTAGAATTCTACGACTTTCTTCTTCATAAACTACCTTGAGCGTAATCACTTCAAAGTCTGGCATAAATTCAGGCCTGTTATTTTCCTCTATTGTGATTTTTTTCACATTCATCCCCAAAGAAAATGCGGCTTTTTCAGTTAAGCCTGTAGAAGCCATACTAAGATCAAATAGGTGCAATCCTGATGTCCCTTGTGTACCCATATATTTAGTCGTCGGTTTAATAATATTACGTCCTACAAGCGTTCCCATACGTACAGCATTTGTAGCAAGCGGAATATAGGCATGCTCACCAGTTGGGTTGTAGCGGATCGCACAACTATCACCTGCAGCATAAATATCTTTTTTGCTCGTTCTCATATAATCGTCCACAATAATTGCCCCATTTGGTAACATATCGACCTGACCTTTAACAAGTTCAGTATTTGGACGAAAACCTACACAAAGAATAACAAGATCTGATTCATATTCTCCTTTGGAAGTGATAACTTTTGATACGTTTGTCTCTCCTTCAAAACGTGTTACTGTTTCATTCAGTGCGAGCCTGATACCTCGATTCCTAAAGTCTTCTTCAATAATCTCTGTAAATTCAGGATCTAGATATTTACTTAAAATACGATCCTCACCATCTATTAACGTTACTTCTTTACCATATTTCTGAAAAGCTTCAACTAATTCTACCCCAATGTAACCTGCTCCTATAACAGTTACTCGCTTTGCGCCTTTTGCTCGCTCAATAATTGTATTTGCTTGATTATAGTTCTTAGATAAAAGTATATTGTTAAGCTTAATACCTTCAATTGGAGGGACAATCGGCCATGAACCAGTAGCCATTACAAGCTTATCGTAAGTGTCATTAAGTTCTTCATTTGTCTCTAAATCTTTCACTCGAATACGACGTTTGTCTGTATCAATATCAAGCACTTCATGTCTCATCTTCATCGTAATGCCCATCTCTTCTAACTTCTCAGGAGAGGAATAGAAAAGACCCTGGGGATCTTTCACGACCCCTCCAACGTAAAGGGCAATGCCGCATGATAGAAAAGAAACATTATCATTTCGTTCGTAAACAGTAATATCCGCTTCTGGGTGAAGATTTGCTATATTAGATACTGCTGCTGTTCCAGCATGAGTACAACCTACAACTGCTACTTTCATTACTCATTCCTCCTAATTTAATTGTGAAATATTTCACATATTAATCATTGATAATGTGATGTGTTTCACAATTTCCATATTCTTAGTATATGCGATGCTCCATTACTCCGCAAGAACTTTGCTCACTATTTCACATATTGTTCAAGATTGGAATGAAGCAAAATACTACCCGCGTCTATTCGGCCCGCGTTAGGATAGACACTAGAAGCTTATACTAACAATTAGAAATTAGAAAAGGGAGTTGCCATCGTATTGATAACATTAAGCATTCTTGATCAAGTACCAATACCAAAAGGAACTAATTCATATACGGCACTAGAACAAACGCGTGAATTGGCACTTCTAGCTGAACAGCTTGGCTACCATCGCTATTGGTTTGCTGAACATCATAGCACAAAGGGTCTTGCAAGCACTGCTCCAGAAATCATGATGGCACACATAGCTGCTTCAACCTCTCGTATTAAGGTAGGTTCAGGAGGCGTACTGCTCCCGCAATATAGCCCTTTTAAAGTTGCAGAAAATTTTCGTCAGCTTGAAGCACTTCATCCTAATCGGATCGATCTTGGCGTAGGTCGTTCTCCAGGTGGAACAGCTAAAACAAGACTCGCCCTTACAGATGGAATCAATAAAAGTCTAAACGAGTTCCCACGCCAATTAAGAGAGCTATCTCATTATCTAACAGATTCCCTGCCACGTGGACATGCCTATAATGGAATAAAAGCGGCGCCTTCTACAGAAACCCCTCCGGCACTTTGGCTATTAGGTATGGGTGAAAATAGTGCAGAGCAAGCTGGTGAGCTTGGAATCGGGTATGTGTTCGGGCATTTCATTAAGCCTACTCGAGGTAAGAATACGTTAAACACCTACTATGAAAAGTTTCAATCCACTTATTATCATCCCAACCCTCAAGCAATTATTGCGATATTTGTAATATGTGGTGAAACAGATGATCATGCTGAGGAGCTTGCGCTAAGTCAGGACCTTTGGCTTCTTAGGGTTGAGAAAGGTCTCGACAGTCGAGTTCCTTCAGTAGAAGAAGCCAAAAATCACTCCTATACCAAAACAGATTTAGAACGTATACGGAATAACAGAAGACGAATGGTTATCGGCTCACAAAGAACAGTCAAACAACAATTAGACGAACTTTCAATGCGCTATCAAACCAAAGAATTCTTGGTTCTTACGAATGTACACAGTTTTGAAGAACGGAGAAAATCCTATGAACGCCTTGCTAGCATCTACCTTTAATTACAATAAACAATCCCCCTGGTTAGAAACCAGGGGGATTGTTTATTCGTATTGTACATGAGAATGGCGAAGCTTATAAAATTTATAGATATTTTTAATCGTTACCTTAACTACTGAATACAATGGAATCGCAATCAACATCCCGATGAATCCATAAAGTGCTGCAGCTACAATCAGTAGCAAAATGATTGTTAATGGATGAATGTTAAGTCGACTTCCTAATACAACAGGTGCAACAAGATTACCTTCAAGCTGTTGCACGACAACCATAATAATAAGAACATAGAATGCCATAATTGGATCCTGTGTCAGAGCAACAACAAGAGCAGGAATGACCCCAATAATTGGTCCAAAGAACGGCACTACTGCCGTAACGGTTACGAATAGCCCTAGGATCAACGCATAAGGCAGCCCGATAATCAAATAACCAATATACATAAGGCTCCCATCCACAATAGCAACAATAATTTGACCAATGATATAGGCAGAAAGGGTTTGATTGATATTGTGCAATATCTTCTTCCCCTCATCTTTATGGTTCGTAGGAATAAAGTTTAATAAGAACGGTCTAAGTTTGTAATCATCTTTAAGGAAATAGAATAGAACAAAAGGCACGATGACGAGAACCGTTGTAGCACTTGTTATGGCACCAACGACCTGTGTAATATGGTCACCTAGGTTCTGTGTTAAATCGCCAAGGTAGCCGGTTGCTTTTTGTCTAATGTTCTCCATTGAAAGCATGCCCATGTCATTCTTTTCAATCGCTTTTTCAGCTTCGTCAGCCGATGCTTTCAATTTCTCGGGTAGCTGTTTTGAGATCTCAGATACTTGCTTCTGAATTGGATTTGCGAGAAACGTAAAACCCCCATATAGTATCCCAGCAATACTAGCAAATACAAGTATAATTGCAACAATATCTGTTACATAAGGGAGTCTTTTCACAAGCTTTACAAGCGGCTTAATCGCATAATACAAGAATCCAGCTATTAATACTGGATAAAATAAAGTCCCAATTATGATTCTGACCGGTTTCAATAGATTAAGCTCTGTCAAAAAGAAAAAACAAATAAGAACCAAAATAATAGCAGTTATATATTTAAAGAAATTGTGTCTAATCCACATGGCCTATCTCCTCTTCTAAGATTAATTATCCTTCCATACATATACCACACTTCCCCCTGTTCTTAACCAACAAAGAAAAAATAGTAGAATTAAGTTTTATAGAGAAATATTAGCAGTTAAATAAACGTTTGTTTAAGAGGAGATGACTTAAACAAACGTTTATTTAAACAGTAAAAAAGACACCTACATAGGTGCCCTTCGTCATTCATCTGTAGATTCTTCAACCATTTTTTCTAAATCTGATATCGTGCTACCTTCAAAACGTTTGCCATCGACATATATAGAAGGTGTTGAAGTTACGCCGAACTTATCAGCATAAGCGAGGTCTGATTTAACTGCTTTTTCTCCCAGACCTTTTTCATAAGCCTTCATCACTTGTATGGTCTCCTCTTCGCTCACTAGACCACCAAGTGTTTCTTTCAAAAAAGCTATAGTAAAAACATTCTTCTGTTCTGAGTTCTTGGGCTGTTGTTCATAAAGTACATGATGAAACTGCCAGAAAACATCATTACCAAGCTCTTCGTACACAACTTCAGCAAATTCAGCGGTACGCTTTGAATCCACGTTAATAAAAGGATAATTGATGAAGTAGAATTTAACTTTACCTGTAGCAATTAGCTTCTCCTGAATAAGAGGGAAGAAAGATTGATTAAAAGATTTACAAGAAGGACACTTATAATCACCAAACTCAATAATCTCAACAGGTGCTATAACGTCACCTAAGTACGGCTGATTCTCCATCATAGACTCGTTGATATCAGAAGATTGATTGAGTAGAAAGAGAATGATTAGAGGAATAATGAACCCAATGAGTAGTATTAACCATTTAACACTTCTCTTTAATTTCTTCTTAGCCATTCATTCACTTCCTTATTTATCTTTCATTGCGGTGTTTTGGTGGAGCTTCAACGTCCATCCTTTTTTAATCATGTAGTGCTGAAGACTATATGGACCACCCCCACTTAAGAAAAGGGACAAAGACATTGCTAATAGAGCAATATCAAGTTCATACCCTCCTAGCATACCTGTTGCACGCTTCACCAAGATAAGCGCTCCAATTAGTATTGAAGAGAAAAAAACGCTCACAATTCGTGTCCCTAAACCCAAAATCATGAGAATACCACCTACTAACTCAATCAATCCAACCACATATGCCAAAAATCCAGACAAACCGATCGTTTCAAAAAACGCAACCGTATTGGCAATGCCTTCTGAGAATTTGAAAAAACCATGAGCGAAAAAAAGCATTCCTACTATTAGTCGAATCGTTAACAACCCAAGATAGGGATAGGTTTTCATCGTTGTTCCTCCCCAGACACAAACATTATATGACACCGTTCGACACAGTGATCCATTTAAAAGTTATCATAGAAATAGGGACATTTGCAAAAGGACTTAGACCTACATTCTCACTGCTTCTGTCTTCTAGTCAAAGTGGAATGACGAATAATTTGATTGATGACTTCCGAGAACACTAAGCCAACTGCAATAGAACCGGATATCATAAATGCTCTTGCAGCAAGATTAATAGCACTATTGTAATCATTTTGCACAAAATTTCTCATTGCATCATATGCAAGCCCTCCAGGAACTAGCGGAATAATGCCAGCTACACTAAATATAATGACCGGGGTACGGTACATTTTAGCGAATACTTGACTAATGACTGCTATAAAAAATGACGCAGTAACGGTTGATACAACCGGATCAATGCCTGAAGCTTCCATACAATAGTAAATCATCCATCCACACATCCCTACAAATCCACCCTTGATAAGAGAAGATTTGGGTGCATTAAACATTAACCCAAATGCTGCACTAGCAATGAAACTTGTAATAACTTGAGCGATGATCGCCATTTCTTATCTTCCTTTCTACAAAAATGATACAACAATAGCAATACCAGCTCCGATTGCAAAAGCAGTTAAAAATGCCTCTGCTCCTTTCGAGAGGCCTGATATCAAATGACCAGCCATTAGATCTCGAACTGCATTTGTAATCAATAAGCCTGGTACAAGCGGCATAACAGAGCCGATAATAATTTTATCAAGTTGTTCACCTAAACCTGTAGAAACAAAGAAAACTGCTAGTATTCCAATGACAAATGATGCAAGAAATTCAGAGAAGAACTTAATCGGTACGAGTCGATTAAAGAAATTCACACTGAAAAAGCCTCCACCGCCAGCTAGCACTGCTGGAATAAAATCATTCCATGACCCTTGAAACATGATGAGGAAACAACCGCTAGCTATCGCAGCAGCAATAAGCTGCTTCGAGAATGTATATCGTTCTGTCATTTTATCTAGACGATCAAGCTCAATATGAGCATCCTTAATTGAAAGATCACCACTACTAATTTTTCTTGAAATACTATTAACTTTTGTCACTTTATCCAGATCTGTTGTCCGTTCTGATATGCGTATAAGCTGTGTCTTTGCAGGTTCTGGCCCTTCTAGCGAGAAAAAAATGCCGGTTGGAGTTACATAACTATTCGAATTGGTAGCTCCACAAGCGTCCGCAATCCTCGTCATCGTATCCTCCACTCGATACGTTTCTCCTCCATTCTGCAACATTACTTTGCCAGCTAACAGACATACTTGGATAACGTCATAAGTATAACTCGTTTGATTTTCCATCTATTCGCTCCTGACAAACCTTACCTGTTTATGCTTACTGCTTCTTAGTTTATATGAATGCGATCTCTAATATCAAATAGAAATATTGAGTGAAACTTCCATCAGAGGGGCGGGCTATCATCCCCTTATGTTGGTTAGTTGAACCACTCGAACCTTTAGGAGTAGTTGCCCCCTCCTAAATATCTTGATTGACTTACGTTTTGGGGTGAGGTTTTATTCCTCTTATTGTTGGGGGAACTTATATTCCATAAGAAAAGCGCAGGTCATAGCCTGCGCTTTCTTCTAATGAGATACCCTTTGCATTTTTGAATAGATTGACATATAAGTATTCGACTCTTCAAGTTTACCCATTTCGCGGTAAACCTTTGTTAACCATTGAACTGGGGTAGGATCTGTTGGATGCAGTTCCATTTCCCAATCGAAGCAGGTAATCGCCTCATCGTATTGTTTCAGCTTATGATAAAGCTTGCCAAGCTGAAACTGCTTGTCGGGATTATCCTGTATTTCTACCATTGTTTGTATTGTTGATAAGATGGAGAGATTCTGATTCCCTTCATATAGAGGCTTAAGCCAGTTATAAACGTATGTTAGTCCATATTCGTTAAGCATTCTTGGTATTAATGTATGAAGTAACCCTTCAAGGAGAACACGATTTTCTTTAATTCGTAGGCAGTCTTGCAGTGACAGGAGGTTAATTTTGGTGAAATCTGTTTCCTCTTCATGAAATGCGTTCACCAACAATTCACTTTCACTAGCTGTAAAAGCAGCTTTTCGAGCGGTAAGTAAATTAATCGCTTCACTTGTTTTCTTCAAATGCATGAGAGCTTGAAATGCGTTTTCTTGGAGGATTTTATGGTGTGGTGCTTCGACATACATGTTCCAAAGCAGAAGAGCTGATTCTGATTCAGTAAACGTCCCTTCGACTAGCGTGAGCGGATCACGATCATCCTGGTTGGATGAATGGAGATATAAATGAAGGCGTAATGCGGATAGATCAGTTTTTCGCTTATCCTTTTGAAAAACAGATACAAGATACAATTGGTTTTTCTCTAGATCATTATACGCAAGAATTTCAGAGAAGAGCGGATCAACTTCGGCAAGTTCAGCACCTTCTGCATCATACATGCTTCTCATATTTTGATATTCTAATTTACGAGTCAATTCCAGTGCCCATTTGTTAGTGGGATCAAAATGAAGGAGAATGGCAAGAATCTGGAACGCTTTACGCAGTTGACCATTTCTTCGATATTCATAAAAGTGTTTTCGCATGAGTTTAATAAGAGTATCAGTGGAGAGAAAAGAATCAAAGTAAGAGAAAATAAAAGCTGTTTCTTGGGGAGTATAATGCTTTTGAACAGATTGAAAGACCTGTTTTGTGGATTTTAGTAGGAAAGTTTTATCAGTTAGAAACCGATCTACTAGCGGGTTTGAAGCTTGCAGGACAATTCCTTTTTGAAAAGCTTTTTCAATAAGTGAACCATTCGTCACGTCTACCGTCTTTCCAGTTATAAAATCATCTTTATAGAAGAAAAGATAAAATTTACTACCATTTGATTTAACGGCCTCAAGAATTTTCATTCTATGATGAATAGCAAGCCGCTCGACACGTAATTGGACTGGTCTTTGATTCGAGATAACTGTAACATTTTGCTGATGCTCGATCATTGATACCCCTCCCGGGCAGAGCTATTTTGATGCTTCCACCTTTATTTTACCACTCCATACCTGAGGAAGAAAGAAAACAATATATGATATACTTGTTAAGTTAGCGATCATCGGCTTGTGTTACTCTACTATTTCCTTCCTATCTCGATAGATTTCTTAACGAGAAGGAATGAATGGGTATTTTTACAACGTTAGATTATCTAACAAAATATTTCTACTTATGAATCGAATCCATGTATAATTGGTTGTTGTGGTGAAAAGTGTATTCTCAGGCTAAAACCGTCTAAAAGAGAATGGTTATTTCCATTTTTTATAATACATAGTCGTTTTCAAGTTAGATTGTGTGCAGTAGAGGGAAGATAACTACTAGCCCTCATTTAAAATACGAAACCATTATAGAAAGGACTTACATATGGATATTTTAGAAAAAATCGTATCTTTTGGTAATGATTTAATTTGGTCTAATGTGCTTATTTTTATCCTGATCGGTGTCGGATTGTATTTTACTATTCGATCTCGATTCGTTCAATTTCGCCTGTTCGGTGAAATGTTCCACGTTCTTACTGAAAAGGACACAATGAAAGGAAGAAAGAAATCTGTATCTAGCTTACAGGCTTTCTTCATTAGTACCGCGTCCCGCGTTGGTACGGGTAACCTTGCTGGTGTAGCTTCAGCTGTCAGCATCGGTGGTCCTGGTGCTGTATTCTGGATGTGGGTCATTGCCCTTCTTGGTGCAGCAAGTGGATTTGTTGAAAGTACGCTTGCGCAAATTTACAAAGTACGTGATGGTGATGACTTCAGAGGTGGCCCTGCTTATTACATGCAGCGCGCACTAAACGCAAGATGGCTTGGTATTATTTTCGCTGTGTTAATCACTTTCAGTTTCGGACTTGTGTTTAACTCTGTACAATCAAATACGATCGCCCTTGCATTCGAAAACTCTTTCGATGTTAACCGATGGGTACTTGGTGCCATTCTTACTGTCGCTACGGCTATTATTATTTTCGGTGGTGTTCGTCGAATCGCTGTTGTTTCACAAATCATCGTTCCAATTATGGCTGGTATCTACTTACTTGTTGCAGCTTATGTTCTTATCGTTAATTTCACTGAAATCCCAGCAATGTTTGCACTTATTTTCCAGCATGCTTTCGGATTTAAAGAAGTAACTGGTGGTGGAGTCGGCGCAGCTATGCTACTTGGAATTAAACGTGGGCTATTTTCTAACGAAGCTGGTATGGGTAGCGCACCAAATGCCGCTGCAACAGCGGACGTTTCTCACCCTGTTAAACAAGGACTCATCCAGGCTCTAGGAGTGTTCGTCGATACGCTGTTAATTGCGACTGCCACTGCATTTATGATTCTAATGTCAAATGGCTATGTCGATTCGAAACTTGACGGTGTTCAGCTAACTCAGGAAGCAATGAATCAACACTTAGGAAGTGGAGCTGGCATCTTCGTAGCTGTTGCGGTTCTCCTATTCGCCTTTAGCTCAATAATTGGTAATTACTATTACGGAGAAACAAATATTGAGTTTATCAAATCAAATAAAACAGCGCTTCTTATCTATCGTCTTGCTGTTCTCGGAATGGTTATGTTCGGTGCAAAAGCTGGCTTCGGAATTGTTTGGGGAATGGCTGACCTTTCCATGGGACTCATGGCACTACTCAACTTAATTGTTATTGCCATTATTGGTAAGGTAGCATTTGTAGCACTGAAAGATTACCGTGATCAACGAAAAGCTGGTAAGGATCCTCAGTTCTATGCAGATACAATTAAAGGATTGAAATCAGACATTTGGACAGATCGACCTGTTAAAGATAAATCCAACTAATTTACCATTTATAACCCCTTGAAGAAGATCGCCGTTTGGCATCATGCTTCAAGGGGTATTTTCTTTATTAGATACAGGAAAGGAGCGTTTTAACTAATGAGTGACAATAAGGGCCTAAGTGACAAAGTGAAAGGCGCCGTTTCCAAGACGAAGGGCGAATTGAAAGACCAGGTTGGCAATGCAAAGAATGATAGCCGCCTCCAAGAGGAAGGAAAGCGCGATAAATCAAAAGGTGAGTACCAGGAACGTAAGGGAAAACTTAACGAGGAGAAATAAGCATAGAAAAAGGATAGCGATTCTCGCTATCCTTTTTCTATGCTTATTATTTTTACGATCTATTCCCTAGTTTCTTCATGTTATCTTGAAGCTCTAATATACGCTTTGTACCTTCATCGCGAAGCCGCTTGTTCTCGTCCTCAATTGCTCTGGTTTCTTCCATTCCCTTCACAATTGTGTTCCACGATTCTTCAATTGTTTCAATTTTTACACTCGGTCTACCAGATAACTTCGCAATTTCCACACTTTGATTGGAAATGTTCTGTGCATTATTTTTCAACATTTCATTAGTACGGCGATCAAGCTCATTCATTGAGTCTGCAACAAGCTTCTGACGTTTAGCTGTAACAGCCTGTATAACGCCATTTTTAAAAACAGGAATGGTAATAATAAAGGCCGAATTAATTTTACCGATTAACTTCGTATTTCCTCGTTGCAACAGTCTAATTTGTGGCGCTGTTTGAATAGAAACCATTCTCGCCATCTCAAGATCATAGATTCTTTCTTCAAGAGTTTGAATGGCATTGTTGAGCGTGTCGAGCTCCATTTGCGCCATCTGATCTCCAGCGCTAACTTTTTGTTGAATAGCCGGAACCTTTTCTTGAAGTTCTTCAAGTTTCATTTGTCCTGCGACGACATACTTTTCAAGTTCAACATAATAATTTAGGTTATGCTGGTACATTTCATCTAGTGTAACGGTAGATCGAGACATCTCATCTTTATACTTGGAAATCTCAACGTGTACCTTCTCAATCTCTCCACCAAGCGTCTGGTATTTACCGAAGATCTTTTCAACCACATCATTGCCTTTTTTGAAGAATTTCGAAAGGAAACCGGACTTTGGCTCCTCAAAATCCTTTTTATCAAAGCGATCCATTATTTTACCAAGTTGCTTAAGCATGTTACCAGAGTCGGTTACGCTAGTCGTACGCATCATCGATAGAATTTTATCTGAGAACTGCGAAATTTCAACAGCTGGTTCTTTACCAAATTCCAGTAATGCCATTTGGTCTCTTACATCAATTTCTCCTGCAAGCTTTTGAACCTCTTGCTCCCCGCGAAGCTTCAGACGTATATCATCCGCCTTTGCTTCCGTTATTTCTTCATTTTTATCTAATGTTGTTAATCCAGTTTCATTCGTCATGGCCGATCACTCCCCTGATTATAGTTTAATGGATTTAAATAACTTCCTAAATACCGATGGTTCCTTAAAATCCTGTCGAAATGCCATTTCTTCAAGCCAGTGAATATCAAAATGAGACGAATCAATGTATCGCTCAATACACTGATGTCCAGGAGGATTATAAAGAACGATATCAAGTCCAAACTCATTTAATAAGTTCAGAACGACCGCATCTGAACGTGATAGAGTACCATTCATTTCTGTATTATAAAGCACAACCTTCGGAACTTCCTGTGAATAATCAAACGTTTGCATTAAATTCACGAACTCCTCAGGTAAAGTTGTCGTCTGCGAGAATAGATACAGTTTCGTATCTTCTTCCCTCTCTGACCCTTCAGGAAGCAACTTTGGTGAGGTGCACATTCTAGAGATAGCATGTCCAATCGCTCTTTGTGTTTCAATTGGCAAATGCTTATACTGCCACCAGTTACCCTGCATCATAAGCTCCGGATCAAGTACTCCATCCCGATTCAAAGAATGTTGGTAATGGAATTTCTGATTAGCCCTCGTTTCAGATGTAAATGGAAACTCTCGAATCATCACAGTGGATTTTGATTCACTTAAATCCTGAAGCCGATTCCAGTATTCTTTTCTATTCTCAGAAACACCCATAATTTTTGCAAACAATGAAGGGATATGAACTGTCCCTTTTTCAGCCTTAAAGTTAGGTCGAATGAACGCCTTCTCTTTTGCAATCAAGAATAGTTCATCGTAAGTTGTCTTAAGCGTAATTGATTTAGGTGAGTAGTTTCTAAGCTGCCACGGCTTAAATAGCTGTGATCCTTCATGGTGTAGTACGGTATCCATTTCTTTTGTAGCCCTATAGGCTACCGTAGAACGTCTTTCTGGTTTCTCCATTGGGAAAGGTTCGAGCCCAACGGTTGATGGCAGAGTTTTCTTTTTGATGAAACGTTCTTCTGGATCGATAGTAGCAAAAGAATCAATACCTTCTGGATGAAAATAGAGCACATCACATCCAAGTACTATTGAATAAAGAAGGAAGTATTGCTGACTTTTAGATGCTTCTCCGTACCAGACAATCCCGGGCATTTCAATTTGGATATCCGATTCCTTAAGCCAAGGATCAAGATGATTCCACGTCCATTTCATTAAATCAACCAGTACCCTACGAAAATCAGGATGATTAAATCCATCTTTATGATGTTGTTCAAACAACTCAAGAATTGTAATTAAGGACTTTCGTATGTGGCGGTGCATTGTTTGATCTGGATGAGATGGAATAAGCGTCGCACCTTCTAGAAATGCTACGAATCGATTAGCAGACAACCCATTTTCTTTCTGATTGATCGAGTGGATCGATTGGATAGCCTGAAGACGTTCTGGTGTGATCACCTTATTCAATTCTTCACTTAAAACGTGAAATTTCTCTGATTTATAAAATTGATGTAAATGAAGAAAGTATTCATTCTCATCATAATAGCTCCCCAGAAATCTTCCAGCTATCTGATTTATGATTAACTCCTTGCCATTTTCATAAGGATTACGTTCTGGAAACGGCTTGAATAGTAAATTATTTAAATTCTCATCATCTAATGAAGCATTCTTGATAAGAATCCGTTCATAGTGACTCATGATGTTCTCCCCGCTTTCTCATTCCTTTCCGGCGACCAGTGTGGCTTTAAAGCCCTCAATAACTGTCTTTATAGGATCGAATATGAAACAGTCATGTTCTTCAGAATGGTTATCTATTAAACTATTATTCATTCCAATATAACATCTTCTATAAAACAGAATAACATACTATTTCTTCCATCATTAACAAATTTACTTTAGTTATAATGTTGAATGTGATGCAAGTTGACCTAGAATAGACTCTATTATTTCTTCTGAAGCCTTCATGCCACTTTGTTTTGTTCGGCGTAAATCCGGATAAGTCTCTAAAACCTCACCATGTGCTGGTGCATAGCCATCATCACCATTTTGAATCAGGTCGTAATCAAGTAAAGAATCGCCTGCTGTGTGAATGTATGTTAAAGATAACTCTTTCTTTAAATAGTCTACTGCATTCCATTTGTTCACAGGGGCTGGAACGAAATACAACTTTCTTCCTTGTAAACTAGGTTGCCACCCCTGCTCTCTTGCCCAGTCGAACAAACGAGTAAGTTCTTCTGAAGGTACTTCGTCTCGCTTAATGATTAAATACACAAAAAGGTGATCTGCATCCCTTATTCGCTCAATCCAGTTTCCTTTCACAAGGGATTCGAGTTTATTCACAAAGTCATCTAGAGGTAAACATTTCTCTAAACAACTTTTAATATGATCAGACCAATCTTGAAGTATTTCTCCATTTCTTAGAATATGACCACCATTACTTGTTACCACGTATTCTGGTACAATCTCATCTTGAAAAAGTGAAATACGACGATATTGCTCAATCGTCCTCGTTGTAACAGGAATGAAATGCATTTCCTTATTTATGGTGTGCAGTAATCCCTTTGTTTTGTTCGATATATAGGAAATTTCTTTTCCTTCGAGCGTTTCAATCAATTGAAAGTCTTCTTCACTGAACTGTTTAATCAATTTATTAGAATATATTAACGTGCGATCTAAATCGCTTGCGAATGCCCTCATTATTCTTGCTCCAATGGTTTAATCAAACCACAACACGAGTATGACATGCCTGTGTATTCCTCAATTGGAACCCCACGGTCTCTTGCAAGAACTAAAATATGCTCAAGGTTCATCTCAGCATCTGGGTGCACAAGAATTTTCCATGGGACGCGACGCAATAGTACACGCGTCGTTTCTCCAACACCAGGCTTAATAAAATTCGGATTTGCCATACCATAATCACGCTGAATGTTTTCTATAGATGTAAGACCTTTCCACTGAGGCTCTTGAGATTCGTTCATGATTTCTGACAATCCTATATCGACTTCGCTCGCAATTAGTGGAAACTGTGTGCATATCGTATCGACATATAGATTGGATACATCTTCTTCTAGAAGCTCAGAGTAGTATTTCCCTCCATGAAAATCACCTTCGTTAATCCACTTCGAATTAAGAACCGTTCGACTCACAAGGCCTGAAACAGTAGAATTCAAACAAGCACTTGGAATTAGAAAATCCTCTCTTGTTCCATACAATTCCGAGCAGTCCCCAGGATCTGCAAGTACAGCAAGTTTACTTGATAAATTCGTTCCATTTGATTCATTGTAATGAGCAACAGATTTCGTTAACTCGTTCGTGATAGCTCCTTTTCCAGTCCATCCATCAACAAACGTGATTTCATGGTCAGGGTGTTGTTTACGAATATAAGTGAGCGCTTGATCATCGATTCCTCTATCGCGAATAATAGAGATACTATAATGAGGAAGTTCTCTATTATATTTAAAGGATATATAGCGTTTAATTAATACGCCAATGGGTGTTCCTGCACGGGCAAGCGATACGAGAGCTACTTGAAAGCCTCTCTCTGCGATAATTTGCTCAGCTACAATACCTACAGCCACAGCCACTTTATGCTTCGTATCTTCTAGAGAATGATAGAATAAAGACATGTATTCGTCAGTCGGTTTGTATTCAATTGGAAGCATTTCGGAATAATGCGTTCCCTGCTGAATCGCCTGTTCCCGTTCCTTTGTGCTTTTTTCCATGCTGATCTCAGATAAATCTTTAAGCAGGAACGTTACGTCCTCGTCAGGATAACTCCCCATTTTCTTTACCTGTGTATGCAATTCTTCCACCCCTTTCTTCACGAACACGTCACGATATGAATTGTGGTAATCTTTCTTTCAGCCAAAATAGAGAGAAGACTTTTTGTCTCTTCTTCTGATACTTCTTTTTCAAACATTATAATGGCACTGTCGTATTTCCCAACTGGTATGTTATATACATAATGTTGTACTTCCTGATCTTCAGGATTAGCAAAAGTAAATCCACTTCGTATGGCATATCCTTCTGAATCTAACGGCTGCACAGGACTTCTTGTTGTTGAATGATAATAAACATCCCCATGCAAATAGGAAGCGATCTTCATCGGTATATACATAAACTCCCCAGTTCCGAGACATAAGGTTTTTCCGCCCTGAATTTCCCTGTTTAATTGATTCGAAGCATTCTGACATGATTCCTCTATCTTCGTTTTAACAGAATCATCAATCCCAAAGCGACCGCTGTCTGTTAAATAGTTAGAACCTGGTAGACGACTGAAGTGGGCAGAAAGATCGTGCGACTTTACAACTACTCCACTACTACGATTGCATTTACTAGAATGAAACTGATTAAGAGGCTCCTCAAGAGATTTCCCGTTGAAATCGATCGTTCCCTTTAAGAGAGCATGAACATTGATGGTAATGCCTAGCTCTTTTTCCAGATTGCTATACTGATTAATGTGCTCTTTTGAGCGCCAATCTAATAGGGAGAGTACGGAATAATGATTGCGGGGATATTTGGCGTGGAGCTCTTTAATAATATTCAAACACGTCTTCCCTGTTGTTATTTCGTCATCTACTAAAAGAATAGGGTGATTTTTTCGCAATATTGATTCATTAGCATAACAACGCTGGTCAACAGCGTGTGAGTGCTCTTCTCTAAAATTAAATTCGGGCGTTAACTCGTCAACTGATTCTCTAGTTGTGTGGATATAATAGGCCTCATCAAAGCAATCAAAGACAGCGTGTCCAAGTGCTGTTGCGGTCTCCGCAAATCCGATCACAATGGGTGCCTCTTGAAGTTTCAGAGGCTTACTCTTTAATAAGTCATATGCTCTACTAAGCTCTTCTCTCTCATTAGAGAGAAACCCATCCCTCACACTCTGTATGTGCTCTAAAGCTGTGTTTGTTACACTCTCATAATAAGATAAGGCAAGCATTCCAGATGCGAGTAAAGGTTTATACGGATCTACTGGGATGTGCTTTCCAAGCATCTTGCTAACAAACAAGAAACCTCTCTTTTTATTAATTCTTGCAGCCATGCTAAAGAATTCATCAACCGGGATAGCTAGCTTGTTTTGAGTAACGTTCAGATTCACGCTCATCTCCGACAGGATTGGAAAATGGTATTGTGTCGGTAAGCATCTTGAGGAAATTGTACTGTTCATGATACACCCCGTATATGTCAGATTTAGTTATGATTTTCATCGCCCATTTATAGTGCGGTTTAATTTCATTCATTTTATTGTAAGAAGCACTCTTCAATACACCAACTTCTCCACTAGCGTTCTCTATAATGCTTAGTGCATCAAGGTATTCCTCTTTAGTAACGACATTCACGCTTTGTACCACCTTAATGTGAGAAGGGTGAATGACCGTCTTTCCAGTAAGTCCATTTGATAGATCAAGGAGAGTTTCATTAAGAAGGCCTGCATTATATTCGTTAACTTCTGATAGAGCATGGTTTACACCATCTTTTTTACTATTGAAATACTCCCACACAGGACCAGATACAACAAAGTTCCTTCCGAAGTAATTCACAACATCAGAAATAAAATCTCTCATAATTGATATGTCATAAATAGGTGTTTGAGCATTTCGTCGAATACCATACAGCCCACAAAGGTCTGTTGCACCAATTCGCACATTTAGAATAGAAGACTCGTATTTCTGAAAAAGTGAAGATAGGTACTGAAATTCGTTAAATCTAGTTTCTTTATACATAAGCTCTGGCGATTCTAGAATTGGCATACTATACAGTCGTGCACCAGCCTGATTAGAAGCTTCTTCTAGAGCAGAGAAATATAATTCAACGTTAGATGACGAAATTTTTGGGAATACAAATCCTGTTAAATACGCTATAGAAGTTCCGAGTTTTTCTGCTACTTCTAGTAACTGATTAGCTGACCGAACACGAATAAAGATAAGTGGTAAATCGCCTAAGGTTATGACCCCGCTCATCACCGCTCGTTCTATTTCCGCAAAATGTACCATTGTCTGATCGACTGCTTCCGAAAGACAATTATCTCCCACCGCATCTTCAAGATCGAGAACAATAGTACTAACCTCTTTATATTTTTGCTTCACAATCAATTCAGATATGTCCCCTCTAATAGCCGGCATATAAAGAGCAGCTCCAACAGCATACGATAGCTTTTCCTTTGCATCATATTTCGTTATTGGTGTAGGTTCTTTAAAGAATACCTTTTGTTTCTCAGACTCCGTAAGGTATTGAAAATATTTCATCATCATCACCACCTATCCGTCATTTTTGTTGAAATCTTAGTGTTTTATCGTAAAAAAAGAAGGAGAACACTTATGTCTCCTCCTCTTCTTGCTATTCGTTCTCTTTAGCTGACGCTGTTTCTTCCGCATATGGTCTATTTCTGTTGTTAAAGTAATGAACAACGAACGTTCCAAGGAACGCAATTACGATAATGCCGAAGAAAGCCACATGAGGTATTTCGATATGGAACACGCTCAAGAACATTTTCAGAGAGATAATCGCAATCAAAACGAATGCTGTGTTTTCCATCTCAGGTACTCTTTCAATTAGCTTTAGGAATACACCCGCTACTGTTCTCATAAGAAGAATACCGATCATACCTCCTAGTAAAAGAACCCATACCTGTTCTGAAATGGCAAGAGCAGCCAAGATACTATCAGCTGAAAATGCGATATCCATTAATTCTACTGAAATAACAGTAGCCCAAAACATACCGAAAGTACGAACAAGCCAACTGTCTTGCTTCATACCATCTGCACCTTCTTCTTCACCTTTACTTCTGAAGTGTTGAATAACAATCCAGGCAAGATAAGCTGCACCGAAGACCTTAATCCACCAGAATTTAATCAGGTACATTCCTATTCCAATAAATAAGAAACGGAAGAAATAAGCTCCAATTAAACCGTAAGTTAAAGCTTTTCTCCGTTTTTCGGGCGGAAGGTGTTTAACCATCACGGCAAGAACCAGTGCGTTATCAGCTGAAAGCAGGCCTTCTAAAAGAACTAGCGTACCAATCAGTCCCCACGCTACAGGGTCAGTTAAAACTTCTCCCCACATTTCCCAATCAAAGAAAGAGGCATATGTGTTAAGAATTTCTTGTAAGATTTCCACTTGATGTTTCCTCCTAATGTCAACTAGCTAAGCCTTACGTTAAACGTCTAGGCCATAGTTTCTACAAAGGGAAGCAAGTCCGCCAGAGAACCCACTACCGATTGCGTTAAATTTCCACTCGTTACCGTGGCGATAAAGTTCACAAACGACAACAGCCGTTTCTATTGAGAAATCTTCGCCTAGATCAAATCGCAACAGCTCTTCACCAGTTGATTCGTCTGCAAGACGAACAAATGCGTTTGATACTTGTCCAAAATTTTGGTGACGCCCCTCAGCATCATGAATGGTTACTGTGATACCGATTTTATCCACGTGAGATGGAATTTTAGAGAAGTCTACGATAAGTTGTTCGTCATCTCCATCACCTTCACCAGTACGGTTATCTCCTGTATGAATGACCGATTTGCTTGGATGCTCTAAATTGTTGTAGAAAATAAAGTCCAGGTCGTCCTGACATCGATTATTAGCATCTACTAGAAACGCTGATGCATCAAGATCAAAATCAGATCCACCCTGATATTTATTCGTATCCCAACCAAGTCCAATGAGTCCTTTAACGAGTCCAGGATTTGTTTTCGTTAAGTCAATTCGCTGTCCTTTTGATAATTGAATACCCAATGTCATCCCCCAATTCGTGTTTATATTGGAATGGCAAGAGGGTTTGGCCCTCTTGCCACTAAGAAGATATTATCCGACTTGCAAACCAAAATCAGAAGCGATTCTTGCAAGACCACCCTCATAGCCTGATCCTACTGCAGAGAACTTCCATTCGCCGTTATGGCGATATAATTCTCCAACAATAATAGCTGTTTCAATCGAGAAATCTTCTCCGAGATCATAACGAATGAGCTCTTCATTGGAATCTTCATTCACAATTCGTACAAATGCATTGGATACTTGACCAAAGTTCTGGTTACGAGCTTCCGCATCGTGAATTGTAATAACAAATGAGACCTTTTCTACTGTTGAAGGAACGTCTTGAAGATGAACCTTTACTTGTTCATCGTCGCCCGCGCCTTCACCCGTACGATTATCGCCAGTGTGAACGACTGAGCCGCCGCCACCTTCAGTCTGGTTATAGAAAACAAAATCTTTGTCAGAAGCGCATTTACCGTTGCTATCTAATAGGAATACACTTGCATCAAGGTCAAAGTCATTTCCACCATCGTATTTATTTGTGTCCCATCCAAGTCCTACAATAACCTTTGATAGACCAGGATTCGTTTTTGTTAAATCTACTTTTTGTCCTTTTGATAATGATACAGCCATGCTATTCAACCCCTTCTAGATTTTTAAGTAGTTCAGTATTTCTTTGCAATGTCGCTTAAGCCAGCGTCATTCGTTCCATTACCAATCGCCGCAAACTTCCACTCAGAACCATGACGATAAATCTCTGCAACAAATAGGCTTGTCTTACCAGAATAGTTGTCTGTGAGATTAAACTTAATCATCTCTTCTTGGTTCGATTGATTCACTACACGGATAAATGCATTCTCAATCATGCCAAAGTCCTGTTTGCGTTTCACTGCATCATATATGTTAACAACAAACACTAGCTTTGTAATACGCTGTGGGACTTTGCTTAGATCAACCATAATTTGCTCATCATCGCCGTCTCCGGCACCTGTTAGATTATCACCTGTGTGGTTAATACTTCCACATGCGCTTTTTAGGTTACCAAAGTAAATCAAATCTTTCTTCGAAGTTAGCTTGTCATCCTCAAGCATTAGAAGGGAAGCATCGCAGTCAACGTCAGCTCCGCCACCGCCGCCTCCGAATAGACCGCCTAGAAGGCCGCCACCTTTCTTTTGCTGAACAGGATCCCAGCCAAGGCCAACCATGATCTTCGATAAGCCTGCATTTCCTTTTGTTAAGTCGATTCGTTGACCTTTCTGCAATGAAATCGTCAAATCGTATCACTCCTATTAGTAGATTAAAAACGAGTATGATGTGATGACTAGTAATCTTTTTTTATAGTGCCTACCTTGTAATACGGGCCTAGATTTCAAAAGTTTCAAGTTTCAACAATATAAATACATTTTTGAACAAGAAACCTTTTCTTTCTATTTAAAATTAACATATTTTCAGATAAAATGAATCCTTTAACCCTTAAGAATTGATAGGCTTACGTAACATATTGTCGATTTCGTCAATTATTTACCACGTTTTTCTTCTTTTCTATAAGAAACACAACGCGAATTTTACGTAAGAACTATTTCCTTCTCAATGTGGCTCGCACGAATTCCCATAGTTGGTTTAAACTCTTCTATCTGACTATTACCATGCAATAGTAGTTTGATTGCCTGATAAGGGATATTAACACCGGACAAGCAACTAATATTAAGCCCACCTGCCATCCTGGGATTAATTTCAAGAAGCTTCGGTACACCTTTACTGAACTTCACTTGAATATTCGATATGTAATCAATGTTGTACTCTCGATGTAGGGCACGTGCGATATCGAGAAGTTCTTGATTATCTTCCAATACTCTTATTCGCCCTCCAGCCTTCTTTCTCGGAATTGCAAGGTGCAACTCTCCGTCATAGGCAAGGCAATCAATGCTATACTCATACCCGTTCAAATACTCAAGAACCATTAAGTCAGGAAACGTATCCTTCTGACTTAAAATCGAACAGGCATGTTCAAATGATATTCTTCGTGAAACTCCTTCTGTCAGCAGTTCTTCAATCGTTTCTTGCCCTTCTTTGATAACACGAAACCCATTTGCTCCTTCACCGATTACAGGTTTAAAACAAACCGTGTGACCTTTTTTAGTGAGATCAGTGTAGGCTTTTCTAAAATCATCTACATTGTTAACTACAGCATAGTCTGGTATTGGGACAAGACGGATGCCTTTTTCTTTTTCTCGTTCAGTAATCGATTGGTACATAGCAGCTTTATTGTCCATCAGTGCCATCAATTCTGTGTTACAAACAAGCACTCTGACACCAATTTCGTGAAATTTCGAGAGGTTTTGTGAGATGAGGACGTTTTCTTTCCTTGGAATGAATAGATCAATTTTCTTCTCCTTACAAACACTTAGACAATAGTCGATGTAAGCCTCACCACTAATGTCAGGTTCGACAAAAGCATGATCACAATACTGTAAATACAGGGCATCTTCATTTGGATGTGAGCCGTAAATTTCAAACGCTGCTCCATCCTCATTATTTCGAATCAATTCAATATAATGCGCGACGGTTGTAAACCATCTGTTAAACCAAATTCTCGACATAGTTTGCTCCTTCTATCTTCTTAGTGCTAGCTAGCCTTTTCTCTTTCAGTCTATCATGGTAGCCGCTTTACCAATAATAAGCATTCGACTAGCTCCAAGAGATCCCTTTATGAAACTAAACGATTAGAATAAAAAAAGAAGCAGTTAGTGATTCCTAACTACTTCTCTTTTATAACTTCAAGTTTCCGCAAAGATCATTTACTTAATCATCACATTGTCTACTGTTATGGTCGAGGGCACAGATGCACCGTTAATTTTGCCAACTTCAAAGACTAATTTTCCGTTGACGTTTGTAGCTTTCTGCATTTCAAATGTAAACGTATGTGTTCCCATCTCTGTACCTATTGAAATCTGTTTTGTCTCCATAAATGGAATGAACCAAGGATCTGTTGATAAAGGTTCACCGATTACGAGATTAATGTCCCGTGCCACGGAGGATTTAGCATCAAAGGATACAGTGTACGTACGGCCATTTTCAAAGAAAAGATTTTCTTGAAAGACTTGTGGGCTGTAAGATTGATCACCTGTTTTTGATACTACAATTTTCATTTGACCATCTTCCGTTACAACTTCACCTTCTGCGGCGCCACTCCACTGATCTCCCCACCATGATCCCCAATTGGTTAGACCATTCGAAAAGTCTCCATTTCTCACAACGGATTCATTCGGCTGTTCAGGTGCGAGAACGAACCAATCGAAATTAACATTTGCAGCATTAATTTGAAGTGTTTGAATCCCTTTATCCAAATGAATCGTGTCCGTTACGGTTTTCCAGTTGCCCCAACCACCGGTTTGAGCGACATCTATAGAAGTTACTTCATCTGCCTGATCAACGAAAATTTCACCCATTCCAAGCGTGCCATCGAACACGTTACCCGCTTTATTTAATAGCGTGATGTTGCCTCCATCTCTTCCTGAAGCTACTTGATAGCGAATCGTGTAATTTCCTTCTTCTTTAACATCGACAGCGTATTGCATCCAATCGCCTGCATCAATCCAACCAACGCTCTTACCATCTTCTCCAAGCTGAACACCAGACATTGATTGAAAATCTTCGGCTTCTACTTTCGTTACGCCTTCAATCGTAACAGGAGGTGCTACTCGTTTCATCTCCACATTATCAATCGTGACGTTAGAGCGCTTACTACCACCTAGTAAAAATTCAAATACTGTTTTAGGATCTGTTTCTTTCATATCGAGCATAACTTGATAAGAGCTCATCTCTTCTGTAATGGAAATGTTCTCATTGACAACATAATCTTCTAAACGTTTATCATCTGTTAGTCGTAATCCGATTTGTCTAGCGTTATCTGCTTTTGCATCAAACGTAAGAACATAAACCCCTTCTTCTATATTTAAGTTATTCTGACTGAGTCGTACATCATCTTGCTTAGAGGATTTTTTAATATCAATAGTTATCTCTCGATCTGGAATAGCTTCACCTACAGAAGCAGTAGCCTTTGCCTTTCCAACTTGACCGAGCTCCCAGAACACCATTCGATCGCTACCTTGATCGAACGTTCCATTGTAAATATAGTTCCCAGTTGGAAGAACCTTTTTGGAAGCATTCGGATCTTTCGGAAGCTTAACGAGACTTACATTATCAATCCAGACTGGGAGGTCTGAACTCTGCCCCATGTTGAACTCAATACGAGAATGTGGATCTGTTCCATTCTCCATATCGAATTCAAACGAATAGCTCTGATTTTCTGATGTAAGCGCTATGCTTTTGTCAGACAAATATCTAGCAAACCCCTGCTCAGGACCAGAAATGTTGACGACCATTCCACGATCATCGCTAGAACGTGCATCAAATGAAAGCTTATAGCGCTCTCCATTCTCTAGTGGAATATTTGGTTGCACAAATTGAATGGCATATGGTTGATCGCCTGGATCAGAAATCGTAACTTTTGCTACTCCATCCACTACAGCCACTTCCCCTGCTCCACCAAATAAATCAGATGGTTCAAAGGGTTGAAAATCCCAATACTCGAGGTCTGTATCAAAAAGACCGTTATAGACGTAGTCGCCATTTACCGGCTCTCTTAAATCTTCATTGGTTTCTTTTGATACAGGACGCTCACCCGCTTCACGGTATTCACCATCAAGCTCATAAACCTTTACATAATCAACAAGCATCTGGTTTGGAAATGTAGTTGAATCATCTGGATAACCTGGCCAGTTTCCCCCTACAGCCAAGTTAAGCTGCAAGAAGAAGTCGCGATCGAATGGAGCTGGATATGTATAGGCAGCCGCTTCGTTCTCGTTTTTTGTGAACCAGTCGTTTTGTTTTGCATAGAGAATACCATCTACATACCAGCGAAACTCTCCTGGTTCCCAGTCCAACGTAAACGTATGATAATCATCTGAAAAATCTCCTACTGGAAGATCATAAGATTCACCTGTGTTTTTCCACGGTTTCCCATAATGAAGTGTGCCATAAACTGTATCAGGATCATGACCTAGGAGCTCCATAATATCGATTTCTCCAGTTGCTGGCCAACCTGAGTAAAGCTCATAATCCGTTGGCATCATCCAGATAGCAGGCCACATTCCTTGCCCCTTAGGAAGTTTGGCTTTAATTTCATAACGCCCATAGGTCCAATCACCTTTATTCTGGGTTGTTAACTTCGCAGACGTGTACTCATTTCCTCCGAATTGCTCCTTATGGGCTTCTATGACTAACGAGCCATCTTCAACACGAGCATTTTTCTCGCGATCCGTGTAGTTCTGCCACTCATTGTTTCCGTAGCCACCGCCGCCCTGGACGAAATTCCACTTGTCTTCATTAATGCTCTCTCCATTAAACTCGTCTTCCCAAACTAAATTCCATTCTTCTTTTTGAATGTCGCTTTTCTTTAGCTCAATTTGCTTAAAGTCGACAATTTCATCATCTTCATTAAGAACATAGACCATCACAAACTTGTTAATTTCTTCATCTACACCAGATAAATCTGCGCCGGAAACATAAGGGTTTGTAACAGTGCGATCATCAGGCACATCTTCTCCTACTTTTGCTTGCATTACTTTATTTGAGATCTTCACAGCAAGATGCAGGTCATCTTGAACAGAAGCTCTCACTTTCGTTGTTCCATGGACTTTTCCTTTCATTACAGCAGGATGAAATGATCGCTCAACAACATGTTCACTCTTTTTATTTTCTTTTCCTTTTTCATGACTAGAGGCAGCGGTTGGAATCGCAGGACTTAAAGCAAGAACACCGGCAAGTAGAACGGGTATGACACTTCGCATTATTAATTGTCCTCCTCAAGTTTTCCTTTTATATGAGTACCGTAGAGATTGAATGCGCAGGCATCGTAACAGCTACATTCTGTCCTTCAATCTCAAGGTTAACAGCACGCTCTTCATCATTTTCATTCATTAGAATCACAACAATTTCGCCAGACTCATTTCTAAAAGAAGTTGATTGAATATCTTCGTTTACAGAAGTACAGCCTATTCGAACAGCACCAGGCTTCACATACTTACTAAAGTGACCAATGTAATAGAAAGAACTATTGTAATGAATTTCCCCTGACTTCGTATCAACAATGACCGGAGCATCACAATAATTCCCAACATGATTAGGGCCACCTTCTTCGTTCAACACAATATTCCAATCAATCCACGCTTCTAAATAGTTGTTCAAATCACCCATGATATTTCGTGCATAACGTTCACCAGTATGCCACGCACCGAGTTGTACGCCGCCTTCAATACACCCTTCCGTGAAAATAAGATGCTTATCAGGGAACGCATTGTGAACTTTTGATAGATTCTCAAATTCTTCTGAGACGTACCAGTGAAGTCCAGTTCCCCACACATACTGAGCTGCTTCTGGATCAGACAACACTTTACTTGCTCGTTCATAAACGACATCCCGATTGTGGTCCCAGATAATCACCTTAAGATCGTCTCTTCCGTTCTTACGGATTGCTGGTCCAAGATGGTTTTTAATAAAGTCTCGCTCTTCTTCTGCCGTATAAAGACAGGAGTCCCATACTTGCTTCGCTTCAGGTTCGTTTTGGATGGTTAGTCCCCAGATCGGAATTCCTTCCGCTTCCATTGCGTCAACATACTTCATGTAATAGTCAGCCCATACTGAATGGTACTCAGGAAGAAGCTTTCCTCCATGATTCATTTCATTGTTGCTTTTCATCCAAGGCGGAGGACTCCATGGCGAAGAAACGATAGACAAGTTGTCCCCCGCTACCTTAGTTGCATCTTTTATCAAAGGAATGACAAGTTCTTGCTCCCTCTCAATCGAAAAAGTTGATAAGGATGTATCATTTTCTTCAACATACGTATAATTCCCCAGCGAAAAATCACAGCTATTAATATGAGTACGACCGAAGCGATACCCCAGGCCCTCTTCAGGATGAAAATAGCGATGGATAATTTCATTTCTTTTCTCTTCACTAATAAGAGAAAGGGTATGAGCAGATGCCTCTGTGAAGGCACCGCCAAACCCTAGTATTGTTTGATATGTTTGTTTTGGATCGAGCTTAATCTGAGTAGCATCTGCATTTGAAAGAGGTGAGACCTGAAGTGGTTCCTTAACTTTAAGAAGGTCTCCGTTATCTCTAGCTGATTGAATATGAGTAATAGTTTGTGTCTGCATCGAATTTCCCCTTCCCTTTACGCATTAAGTGGTTGAACAGATCCTCTATTCTTCACAATGTCCGCATACCACAATGCACTGTCTTTCCAGATTCGTTCCTGTGTTTCATAATTCACGTGAATAATGCCAAAACGTTTATCATAACCGAAGCTCCACTCGAAGTTATCAAGCAACGACCAGAGATAGTAGCCTTGAATGTTCATACCTTCTTCATTTAAATCAGATACCGCTTGAAGATGTTTTTCTACATAATCTATTCTTAGTTGATCATGTACACGGCCATCTTCCAGCTTATCATCATAAGCTGCACCATTTTCCGTAATATAGATTGGAAGGTCTGTATATTCGTTTCTTAATCTTCTAATGAGATCTTTAAATTCATTTGGTGCTATATCCCAGCCCATTCCTGTTTTCTCATAATCAGAATGTGCGCCTTGAGTTAGAAAATCGTTCGCAGCATTAAATTCAACTAATCCACGGCTATAGTAGTTAATACCAAAGAAATCGCACGGTGTTGAAATAGTCTCTAAATCGCCTTCTTGAATGAAATCATAGTTATGAACATATTTGGAAAACAAGTTCATCATGTCAACTGGATAGCTTCCTTTAAAAACAGGATCTAAGAACCAGCGATTTGAGTAACCATCTGAGTTGTTTGCTGCAAGACGATCATTGACCGAATCCGTTTTTGGATAAACCGGAGATAGATTTAACGTAATACCAATTGATGTCGTAGAAGCGAATTCATTTTTCAACATGTTTACTGCTTCCCCGTGGGATAGAAGCATGTGGTGAACAGCACGTACTGCTTCTTCTAAGTTTGTATGTCCAGGTGCATGAACGCCCATATGGTAACCAAGAAAACCTGCACACCATGGTTCATTGTGAGTAATCCATGAATCTACTAATCCATCAAGCTCACGGAAGCAAACTCTTGCATAATCCAAGAACCACTGGACTGAATCACGGTTTACCCAACCGCCTTGTTCATGTGCCCACATTGGAAGATCCCAGTGATAGAGTGTAACAGCAGGCTTAATTCCTTCTTCACGCAATCGTTTTGCTAATGTTTGATAGAACGCCATTCCTTCTTCGTTATACTGCCCTTTTGCAGGGAAAATACGTGGCCAGGCAATGGAGAAACGGTAGGTGTCTACTCCAAGTTCTTTAATAATTTGAATATCTTCTTCATAGCGGTGATAGTGATCACACGCAACATCTCCATTATGTTGTTCATGCACTTTACCTGGAATATCACAGAACATATCCCAAATGGAAGGGGTTCTTCCCCCTTCGTTATGGGCACCTTCAATTTGATACGAAGATGTTGCTGTTCCGAACGTAAAATCCTTATTAAATTTCATATACTTCCACTCCCCTACTCTTTAACAGCTCCAGCTGAGATACTATTAACGATGTACTTAGACAAAAATAGAAATGCAATCATGATAGGAACAACAGATATTGCGATACCAAGATACATAGATCCTAGATTTTGTGCTACCTGTGAACCTTTTAAGAAGCCCATTAGTACAGGTAAAGTATATTTCTCAGGCGAGAATAGAACGACTAACGGCACAATGTAGTTGTTCCATGAACCGATAAATGTAAAGATCGACATCGTTGCTACTGCTGGCATCATAATTGGAATGGCTACAGTGTGGAAAATGCGCAACTCACTCGCACCATCAATTCTAGCTGCTTCAATTAAGCTTGGGTGAAGCGTTGTTTGAATGTACTGACGCAAGAAGAATACGACAAATGGACTAGCGATAGCTGGAATGATTAAAGGAATGAACGTATCCAGGATGCCAAGATTTTTACAAAGTTCATAGAATCCAATTAGTCCTAATTGACCAGGAACCATCATCATGACAAGCATGAAAACAAAGAGAAAGTTCTTGCCTTTAAAGTTATAGAAAGCAAATCCATAAGCTGTCAAAGCCGAGAAATAACCAGTCAGAAGTGTTACAAGAACGGAAATAATCAAGCTATTTTTAAAACCGTTCCAAATGTTTACGTATTCCATCATCGTACGGTAGTTCTCTAATAGCGCTGTACCTGGAATTAACGTGAAACCGGTTAGAATTGCATCATTTGAACGAGTCGCATTCACAAGCATCATAAGGAAAGGGATAAAACAGATGATCGCTGTAAGGATAAGGAGTGCATAAATAACTCCCTTGATAATGGATCGACGCTTCTTTGGTTTTGGTTCTTGAGTCACCAAGGTTCTTTTACTAAGTTGCTCAGGTGTTACGTTGTTTTCGATCTCAGTTCTGTCCATCATGATTTACACCCGCCTCGCTTGTTTACGCTCGTTACCATACATTGATTTGAATACGATTGCTGAGAAGATAATCGTAATGATGAACAAACCATATGCAACAGCAGCAGCATAACCGTAGTTATTGTACTTAAATGCTTGATTGTACAAATAAAGCACCATTGTATTTAGTGAACCATCAGGGGAACCGATTCCATCTGTTAATAGCATTGGAAGGTCGAATAGCTGAAGGCCACCAATTAAAGAAGTAATCATAATATAGAGAAGAATTGGCTTTAACAATGGAAGAGTAATCTTCGTAAATGTTTGCCAGCGATTCGCACCATCAATCAGTGCCGCTTCATAGAAGTCAGTAGAAATTCCAGAAACACCTGCCATCACAACAATGAATGAATGTCCAAACCACATCCATGTGAGGATAAGTGAAACTGATAGCTGAGCAGAAGCTGGTTCATTTAGCCAGTTGATTGGCTCTGAGATAAGACCAATGTTCATCAATACCATATTTAAAGATCCGTGTTGCCAATCTAGTAGAATACCAAACAGTAGCGCAACGGAGCTTACTGTAATTAAGTTCGGAAGATAGAAAATAGATCTGAAGAAGGATAGTCCCTTCATTTTCACTCGCATATCAGAGAATATGGCAGCAAGAATAAGTGCAATAACAATTTGTAGCGCAAAGTTAACGCCCCAGATCTTCCAGGTGTTAAAAAACGCTTCAACAAAGTAAGAGTCTGCAATCAAACGCTGATAATTGGCTAATCCAACGACTTCAGCTGTTCCGCTTCCGCTGTAGTTCGTAAAGCTATAATAGAAAGTTAATGCAACCGGATAGATATTAAATATGAGAAAGATGATCCAAAACGGAGCTATAAAGGCATAGCCATAGTTGTTGAGGTTCTTCATCTCATCGCTCCTCTCAAAATAAGATAAGCGGTATAAGAAGACTTACACCGCTTACACTTGTTACTTCTTTGGTACTTTCAATTCAGGGTAAGCATTCTGAGCTTTTTTGTAGAATTCAGCAATTGCTTCATCTTTCGATTTCTTACCATCTACGTACTCTTGAACCGCATTTCCGTAGAACGTATCAAGCTGCTGGTCGTACTTTGTTACGATACCTGGCTCAATGCTCTTCGCTTGATCAAGGAAGAATTCATAGTTATTTTGACCACCTAGGAATTCATCACTGAAATCGTCTTTGATTTCGTTTGTAACAGGAAGGTAAGAAAGAACATCTCCTGTTTCTTTCGCCCAGTCAGTTAGGAACTCGTCATCTTGTGTCATCATTTTCACGAAATCATAAGCAAGCTCTTTATTCTCAGATTTGTTGTAGACACCCAACCATGTTCCACCCCAGAAATACGGGCTTGGTCCGCTTGTTACAGCCCAGTCACCATCAGATTCTTTAACGTTTGTCTTCAAGACGCTGTGAAGTCCCCATGTAGGAAGAACATATGAGAATACTTCCGTTTCTGTTTCTTTACCGTTTTCTTTAACTTTAATTGGCTTATCCATTGCTTCAAACCAAGATGGAGACCACTCTGGTGCTAGTGCTGTATAGCTGTTTTCACGAAGTTGCTTAGCATAATCAAGGAATTCAATCTTCTGATCTGTTAGCTTTAACTCATCGTTTTCGTTAACCCACGGCTTCGGATCGTCGCCTTGAGAGAACCAGCGGATTGAACCTTCATCAGGGAACATGCGATAGCCTTTTTCTTTCATTTTCTCTGATACTTCAAATACCTTGTCCATAGAAGTAAGCATTTCACCGATTTCTTTTGGATCATCAGTTCCTAGTACCTCTTTCGCAATGCTACGCTTGTAGAAAAGACCACCAGGTGTTGTCTGCCAAGATAGTGCTCTAACATCGCCTTGCTCGTCTTTACCTAAATCGAACACATATGGTACATAGTTATCAGCAATTTCATTTACGTTATATGGTTCTTTGGAAAGGTTCTCCCAGTATCCAGCATTTACCCATTGCTTCAAGAATGCAATTTCTCCAGTAAATACATCTGGTGCACCTACGCCACTTTCAAGTACTGGCTTAAGCTTAGTCGGATAGTCAGCGATTGGTACAATTGTCAGTTCAACTTTGACACCATTTTTTTCTTCAAATGTAGTAATTGGTTTCTTCAACTCATCTGTGAATGACCAGACCTTTAGATCTACATCTTTTTTCTTATCGCTTTTCGCATCTCCTGAAGTCTCTGTGTTGGAACAACCTGCAAGAACACCAAACAATAGAACGAGTGACATGATAAGACCTACAACTTTCTTCATGGGTGAGCCCCTTTCCAAATTAGAAAAATAGTATTGTTAACGAAACCGGTTTCGAATCGGTGATAAAAATATAATCGAAAGCGGTTTCGATTAATCCAAAAAAATATAAGATGAAGAATAAGAAAGCGGTTTCTTAATTACTTAAAAAAATTTTCTTTATTTTTTTAAGCGTTTACATGAGTCTCTTTCCATTAATGTAACTGGAATAATCTCTTCCGTAACGATTTTCTTCTTTTGTATAATTTGTTTCATTAAAAGCTGTGTAGCTCGTACACCTATTTGATCAGTATCCTGCTTGATCGTCGTTAGCTTAGGTGTTACGTAACTTGCCATTTCAATATCGTCATAACCGATAATTGAAAGATCTTCAGGTATGCTTAACCCTTTTGCTTTGGCTGTTTCCATAGCACCAATTGCCATGTGGTCCCCAGCTACAAAGACTGCGGTCGGAGGATCAGTTAAGTCCAACAACTTCTCCATTGCTAACGCGCCTTCTTCGATTGAGAAAAGTCCACCATTCACAAGGTAGCCATCAAGCACTGGCAAATTTCTTTTTTTCATAGCGTCCATGTATCCTTTAATTCGAACCTTCCCAGCATAAATGGTGTGATCTCCTGCGATATGTGCAATTTTGGTATGCCCTAGAGAATAGAGATAGTTAATTGCAAGTTCTCCACCAGAAAGATTGTCTGAAAAAACAACGCTACAGTCTTGATTACTCATGTCAATAACAACGATAGGAATGCTACTATTGATCATTTCTTGAACCTGTGGATCTTTTGGATCTGAGCAAATCACCATAATCCCATCTACTCCACGATATAGGAAATGCTCAAGATAGCTTGTCCCTCTGTTTCGAAGATTTCGGGATGCTAGAATTAAATCATAGCCTTCCTTCTCCGCATGTTTACGAAAACTTTCGATAACACCACTAAAGAATGGATGCTTCATTCCTACCCCATTTGATTCAGAAAACATAACGCCTATTGTCCATGATTTCTTTGTTGATAGAGACTGCGCATGAGCATTTGGTAAGTAACCCATTTCCGCAGCAGTATCAATAATAGCTTGCTTTGTTTTCTTACTAACATCAGGATAATCATTGAGTGCTTTAGAGACAGTAGTACTCGAAAATCCAGTTTTCTTTGCTAAATCATAGATTGTAATCATCGTGGTCTCCTCTGGATCGAAAGCGCTTTCGTTGATGTTATTATAGCCCACGATTTTGGGATAATCAATACTCTTTTTGATAATTTTCAAAATATTTTTCTGGGTAAAAATTAGGCAAGTACAAGGGTGCACCTGCCTACTATTTTAACTAATTTATTATTTATGAAGAGACTTCAAAAAATCATCAACTACTCGGTTAAATCGATCCGGCTCTTCTAGAAATGGACAATGACAACTTTCTTCGAACACTTCCAATGTTGCGTTAGGAATTTCTTTACACAAATGCTCGCCTGCTGCTACAGGAATGAGCTTTTCCTCTCTTCCGAAACACAACAATGTTGGAATGGTAATGCTATTCAAATAAGGACGACAATCTACAATGGATTGATCGAATAGGATTGCACTTGCAATAGAAGAAGGAAGCTTTGTCGTCTCTTCAAGCATCCAATCGAGGTCAGCTTGAGGCAAATCTTCTTTAAACATTAGAGGAATGAACCCTTTAAGAAGTCCGGTTTGATCAATTTGAATATCACGCATCATTCCTGTTAGTGCAGGAAGATCAAATGCACCTATTTCAAAATCGGGCCATTTGAAATCAGAAGCAAGCTCGTCAACAATGACGGTTCCTTTTACATTATCTTCACCGAACTGATGCAAGTATTCCCATATGACAAATGCGCCCATCGACCATCCCACAAGTGTGACATCCTTAAGCTGGAGCTTCTCCATAAAATGCTTTAAATCACGAGCGTAATTCGCAACGGTATGTCCTGACTGAACGTGGGAAGATTGACCGTGACCTCTTAAATCTAATGAAATAGCACGGTACTTCTGCCTGAAGTAAGGCAATTGCTTCTTAAAAAAGCGACTACTCATCCATACTCCATGAATAAAGATAACAGGCGAGCCCATTCCTACATCTTCATAATAAAGCTCTACATTGTGATCTAGGTTCACAATTGGCATGTGATTCCCTCCTAAATGTGAGAGTAATTCGCTCTCAAGAATGATGCGATTTACTGCGTTTATTTTATCATTGGCATCATTGGAAACGTATGCTTATTCTGGCATTACATTCTAGAAATCGTTCGACAGAAGTCGAGCTAAATCGGGTGGTGACAGGCACCACGTATGATAGAATACTAGTTAGATAGCAGTTAATATGCAGAGGAGGAATTATGATGGGTATTCTAAGCGGCTTTATGGGAAACGCATCTACCATGAATAAGGAAGATGTTAAGAAGGAGCTTACCAATATTCTTGCTGATACGGAAGAAGTGAATGCAGCATTTAAACTTGTACGTGATTTAATTGTCTTCACTGACAAACGTCTACTCTTTGTGGATAAGCAAGGTATGACAGGGAAAAAGATCGAGTATCATTCAGTTCCTTACAAAAGCATCTCTCACTATAGTATCGAAACAGCAGGACACTTTGACCTTGATGCTGAGCTTAAAATCTGGGTTTCTAGTTCACAAGCTCCCACATTCTCGAAGCAATTTAAAAAAGATGATAGTATCTATTCCGTTCAAAAGATTCTTGCTGAACTTTGTGGATGAGATTCAACACCAAAGGAGCGTCCCACTGTGTGGAACGCTCCTTTGCTTTCTTTACTAATTGCCTAAACTACATCTTCAGCTTTTTCCTCTACTTCCTTCCACTTTGTTCTTTCTTCTTTCGTCATATACGCAATCGTTAATCCTGTCCAAGCAAATATAATTGATAGAATTGGCACTAGATAATTCAGAATCGCGTAAGGAGCATATTCAAACACGGATACACCTAGTGTCCCAAAAATAAAAACCGCACATGTATTCCATGGAACAAAGACAGAAGTTAATGTACCACCATCTTCAATAGCTCTAGATAAATTCTTAGGGTGTAGATTTAGTTCCCTGTATCGTTTCACATACATTCTTCCTGGTAGCACCACTGAAATATACTGCTCTGCCGTTAAAACATTTGTAGCAAAAGCGGACATCACAGTCGTCGTTAGTAATCCCCGCGCTGTTCTAGCTACCTTAATGATTTTGGTCACAATAGCATTTAACATGCCTGTATTCTCAAGTATTCCTCCGAATGTCATCGCACAAATAACAAGAGATACTGTGTACATCATATCGTCAATTCCGCCTCGATTGAAAAGCTCATCTATCGTAGCATTGCCGGTTTCTATAACGAATCCGCTTTGTAACGTATGAATAGCCGTTCCGACCGAACCGCCCTGAACAAAGATATCTGCCAGAAAACCAAGAATAATTCCCGCTATTAGCGAGGGCATGACAGGAACCTTTTGAGATACCAAGACGATAACGACTGCTGGAACCACTAATAACCATGGTGATATTACGAAATTCTCCTGTAAGACAATCATGATTGATTGAATTTTCTCGAAATCGATCTTGTTTGATCCAAATTCTGTTCCTAAATACCAATAAACCCCAAGAGCAATAATGAATGCAGGTACAGTTGTATATGTCATGTGCTTAATATGTTCAAATAAGTTCGCACCTACAGTCCCAGATGCTAGATTTGTGGTATCTGATAAAGGAGACATTTTATCACCAAAATAAGCCCCAGAAATAATGGCTCCTGCAACCATGGAGGCGGGAATCCCCATGCTAGTTCCAATCCCCATCCCAGCAATACCGATGGTGCCCATCGTAGACCATGAACTTCCAGTTGCAATCGAGACAATCGCGCAAATAACAGCAATTGAAACTAAGAAAAAAGCGGGCGATATGAGCTTTAAGCCATAGTAAAACATCGTTGCAACGATCCCACCGCCAATCCATGCCCCAATCAAAATTCCTACTAGAATAATGATAACAATTGCTGGTAATGAAAGACGAATTCCTTTATAAATACTAGATTCTATTTCAACCCAGTTAAATCCAACTGACCAAGCTATGAGAGCGGATACAATAGCACCTAATATTAGTGGGACGTGAGCACTTCCTTTGAAAACAACAATGGTAAAACCCATCGCGATAATCATGGCGATGAAGGGTATAATCGCTAAGCCAAACGGCATATGCCTGTCGCTTTTCCTCATTCACTTACCTCCAATTTTCATTTCTGCACTCATGTCCTGTCACCTATGTATCCTTCCTGCGAACAGAAAGGATTTCTTCAAATCACTCAATCACTACCCGTTATCAGTAAATCATCTTTCAATTTTGCTAGAACAGTAGCAGGGGTTACTTGCTCCCCCTGCTCAACTTCTAAGGAGAGGATCGAACCGCTATAACCGACTGCAATCTCTTCAAGAGTTCCACGGCTCGTTCTAATTAGGAATAACTTCTCCCACTCATAGACGTAATCGAGCTGTTTCATCATGACTTGTTCAATCGTTCCAAAACAAGGACTATTAATAATATGAACGGTATCATTCATCTTTATCTTCTCCTTCCATAGATTAGGGATATGACTCTTATACCCAGCCGCGAAACTTAGACGCTTCTGCCATTTTTCTAATACCAGCCATATAGGCAGCTAATCTCGTATCAACTTGATAAGTCTTAGAAATATCATAAACTTTGGCAAATGCTTCTACAATCACCTTGCGTAGCCTTGTTTCTACTTCTTCCTCTGTCCAATAATAACCCTGGTTATTTTGGACCCATTCAAAATAAGATACTGTTACACCACCAGAGCTAGCAAGTACATCAGGAACTAGCAAAATACCACGCTTCGTTAAGATTTTGGTAGCTTCAATTGTCGTCGGCCCATTTGCTGCTTCGACGACAATTGAAGCGTTAATGGCAGCAGCATTTTCTATCGTAATTTGGTTTGAGATGGCTGCGGGCACAAGAATGTCACAGTCTAGCTCTAATAATTCTTTGTTTGTAATCGTATCTTGAAACAGAGTTGTAACGGTCCCAAAGCTATCGCGCCGGTCTAATAAGTAATCAATATCAAGACCATCTGGATCATAAATAGCACCGTAAGCATCAGAAATTGCAATAACGTTAGCACCAGCATCATGCATGAACTTTGCTAAGAAACTCCCAGCATTTCCAAATCCTTGAATGACGACACGAGCACCCTGCAATTGAATTCCCTTTTTTCTTGCAGCCTCTTCAATACAAATTGTCACACCACGTGCTGTTGCTGTTTCTCTTCCATGAGAACCACCAAGGACGACAGGCTTCCCTGTAATAAACCCAGGAGAATCGAATTCACGAATACGGCTATATTCATCCATCATCCATGCCATAATTTGAGAATTTGTGAAAACATCTGGAGCTGGGATATCTTTCGTAGGACCAACAATCTGGCTAATTGCACGAACATAGCCACGACTCAATCCTTCCAATTCACGAAATGACATTTCCCGTGGGTCACAGATGATTCCACCTTTCCCACCCCCGTAAGGTAAATCAGCAATTCCGCACTTTAAACTCATCCAAACAGATAATGCCTTTACCTCATCTTCTGTTACTTCAGGGTGAAATCGCACCCCACCCTTTGTTGGGCCAACGGCATCGTTATGTTGTGACCGATATCCGGTGAAAATACGGATCTTACCATCGTCCATTCGCACAGGTATGCGCACAGTTAGCATTCGTATTGGTTCTTTTAAGAGTTCATACATCTCATCTGAATAGCCTAGTTGTTCGAGCGCTTCTGCTACAACAGTCTGGGTTGATTGAAATAAATTCAGTGACTCCGTATCTTGTTTAACTTCCTGATTGACTTGTTTACCAACTATCGCACCCATGGATACACCCCATCATCTATTTAGTTATTACTTTGATAAGACGTTTACGATTTTGTCAATTGCCCAATCAAGATCTTCTTTTGAAATCACAAGCGGTGGCGCAAATCGAATGACTGTATCATGCGTTTCTTTACACAGTAGGCCTTCTTCTTTCAGTTTCTCGCAATATGGTCTTGCTGGCTCAGTTAATTCCACTCCGATAAATAACCCTTTTCCGCGAATATCTTTAATTAAAGGATTATCGATCTCTTTTAATTTATCTTGAAAATAACTTCCAAGATCAAGTGAACGTTGCGCCAATTGCTCATCTTCTAAGACATCTAGTGCCGCTACAGAGACAGCACACCCAAGCGGGTTACCACCAAAAGTAGATCCGTGTGAACCTGGATTAAACACTCCGAGAATATCCTCATTAGCCGCAACACAAGAAATAGGAAAGACTCCTCCCCCTAATGCTTTACCGAGAATATAAATGTCTGGTTCAACATTCTCCCAATCACATGCAAATGTTTTGCCTGAACGTCCGAGACCTGCTTGAATTTCGTCTGCTACATAAAGAACATTGTTATTACGGCATACATCATATGCCTTCTTTAAAAAGCCTTCAGGAGGAATAATAATTCCCGCTTCTCCCTGAATCGGTTCAAATAGGAAGGCTGCAGTATTTGGTGTAATAGCTTTTTCTAGTGCTTCTATGTCACCATAAGGAATCAATTTAATACCAGGCAACATTGGTCCAAATCCTTTTTGGTACTCTGATTCAGAAGATAGAGAAACAGCAGTCATTGTTCGACCATGAAAATTCCCTACACAAGCGATGATCTCAGCATTACCCTCTGGGACTCCTTTTACATCGTAAGCCCAACGGCGAACGGTTTTAATCGCCGTTTCAACCGCTTCCGCTCCTGTATTCATCGGAAGGATCTTTTCCTTATTGGTTAACTTTGCTACCTTTTCATAAAAAGGGGCCAGTTGATCATTATGAAACGCACGAGAAGTTAAGGTGATACGATCTGCCTGATCTTTTAAAGCTTTGATAATTTTAGGATGACGATGTCCCTGGTTAACAGCCGAATAAGCACTTAACATATCCATATATCGGTTACCTTCGGGGTCCTTTACCCACACGCCTTCTGCATCCGTTATAACGATAGGAAGCGGGTTATAGTTATTTGCTCCATATTGAGTTGTTTTTTCAATGACATTCTCAGTCGTTGTTTGTGTATTCATATTCTTCCTCCTCTAAGTTTCCACATCATTTCAAGAAACATCTAGTTTAGCAGTGTTGTTTCTACTCCCGTATTTATAATGCAAGTTCCGTGCCAACTATTAAATTAATAAGAACCCCTGAGATATCAGGGGCGTAAACTTTGTGCAGCGCAAAAGATATTTGCACCTGCAAAGGTTTTTTGCGCATTAACGCAAAATAATATTGCGCTTTTGCGATACTACTATTTACAATAGCTATAGAACTAGAGGAGGAATATCAGATGCTTAACAAAGAAAGCAATGAAGAAACTCATTCTAAAAACATGAATCTCATTTATAAGAAAATCATCGACGAAATTGCCATCGGCGTTCATGTAATTGATGACAAAGGAAAAACAATTATTTACAACCCAAAAATGATGCAGATTGAAGCAATGGATCGTCATGATGTTCTTGATAAATATTTATTAGACGTTTTTATGTTCTCCGATAATGAGAGCAGTACACTTGTGAAGGCCCTTCAACAAGGCATCGCGACCTCGAATGTGAAACAAACCTATTTCAATAATAAAGGAAAGGAAATCACAACGATTAACAACACTTTTCCTATTCTCAAGAATGGTGTTATTAAAGGAGCCGTAGAAATCTCGAATGATGTAACCAAGATTGAACGACTCATTAGAGATAACATGAATAGGAAAGGCAACACAAAATTTACTTTCGATAGCATTATTGGGGATAGTACTACAATGAAAGAGGTTATTGAAAATACAAAACGAAGTACCAGAACATCTTCGTCAGTACTAATTGTTGGCGAAACTGGGACAGGCAAAGAATTATTCGCACAAAGTATCCACAATGGCAGCAACCGCTCTTCTGCCCCGTTTATCTCACAGAACTGCGCTGCTTTACCTGATAACTTAATAGAAAGTCTTCTATTCGGTACGAAGCGAGGTGCTTTCACTGGCGCAACTGAACGTCCGGGCTTATTTGAACAAGCTGAAGGCGGCACATTATTATTAGATGAAATTAACTCCCTTAATCCACATTTACAAGCAAAATTATTAAGGGCTCTACAAGAGAAAACCATCCGCCGAGTTGGAGACACTCATGACAAAGCGATCGATGTGAGGATTATTGCGACAATGAATGAAGACCCAATTGAAGCAATTGCCAATCAACGAATGCGCAAAGACTTATACTATCGTCTTGGGGTTGTCACATTATTTATTCCTCCATTAAGGGAGCGAAAAGAAGATATTCCTTTATTAGTTGAGACATTTGTCCACAAATACAATGATTTGTTTCAAATGGATGTCAAAAAAGTAAGTGATGAAGTACATCGCTCGTTTCAGTCTTATGACTGGCCAGGAAACGTGAGGGAATTAGAACACGTTATTGAAGGAGCTATGAATTTAGTCATCAGTGAAGATGTCATTCATTACTCTCATTTACCGATACAATACCGAAATAAATCTCCCTTCAAAAAAGAGATTTATTCTATTTATCAGACCGAATCCTTTAATGTCGAAGAAACACAATCAATAGTTCCACTTAAAGATCAGATGGAGAAAACAGAAAAATCCTATATACATAAAGTGTTACAACTGAACAAATATAACATTTCAAAAACAGCTCAAGCACTAGGTGTGAGCAGGCAAAGCCTGCAATATAGATTAAAGAAATTCGGCATCCAAACGCACAAATCATAATCGAACGATAATGCGAAGAGAGTGAGCGGTTTATCCTCTCCTCTTCGAGGCGTTTTATCCCTCATCCAAAACCGGTATAATAATAAGAAATCGCTTCACTATTCGACAGAATTTGACGTATATCGGGTGGTGACAGGCACCACTATCCACGAAAGGAGCTTTCTCTCATGTTCGAACTCTTGCTTACGATGCTTGAGCGACTTGGCATTATTGTAACGATTGCATTTGTGCTAACTCGCTTTCGCTTCTTCCGAGATATGATACATAGCGATCAGCTTGCACGTAAGCAACAGTACGTTGCGATTGGTTTCTTCGGCTTTTTTGGTATTATCGGCACGTATACTGGACTAACATTTAGTACGGAGTCTTTTCAGTTTAACTCGTGGCCGCTAGAACTATCATCTGAAGAGGCGATTGCAAACTCTCGAGTCATCGGTGTTGTACTTGCTGGACTTCTCGGAGGAAAAAGGGTTGGAATTGGAGCGGGGCTTATTGCTGGCCTTCATCGTTATTTGCTTGGAGGCTTCACTGCTCTTGCGTGTGGACTCGCTTCAATCATTGCAGGACTTATTGCGGGTTCTCTGCATAAACGGAATCGCCACGTAAAGCTCCACTCCGCTTTTCTTATTGGAGCAGGCGCTGAAACGGTTCAAATGCTTATCATTCTTCTCTTATCAAAGCCAATGGAAAATGCCTTCGCCCTTGTCGAGATTATCGGGCTCCCGATGATCCTTGCTAACGGTATAGGATGCGCCCTCTTTCTCCTTGTAATTAAAAACGTAGTAAATGAGGAAGAAAAGGCAGGAGCTCTTCAGGCTCAGAAAACGCTTCGTATTGCGGATCAAACGCTTGGATACTTAAGAAAAGGACTTACTCCTGATTCAGCAAAAGAAGTATGCCTGATTCTTCACGAAGAAATCGAAGGTAGCGCTGTTGCTATTACAGATAGATCACATATTTTAAGTCACGTCGGACTCGGAGACGATCATCATCAAGCAGGACATACAATCCAGACCACCATTACTCGAAAAGTAATCGACAAAGGTGAAGTGGTTATCGCAAATGACAGCGTCATTCATTGTGCCGAAGAACGCTGCCCGCTCGGTGCAGCTATCATTGCACCATTAAAACAACGTGGAAAAACGATTGGCACGCTAAAGTTCTATTTTAAATCTGAAAAAGAAATCACACATATTATTACAGAGCTTGTATCTGGGCTTAGTAACCTTCTAAGCAATCAGCTAGAGATTGCTGAAGCTGACAAGGCCTTCCAACTTGCCAAGGAAGCAGAAATTAAAGCCCTACAAGCACAGATCAGTCCACATTTTCTATTTAATTCATTAAATACAATCATTTCGTTAATACGTATTGAACCAGACAAAGCACGTAAATTATTAGTTTCACTTTCCCACTTTCTAAGGCAGAATCTATCAGGTACAACAGCGAATATGACGTCTCTTAATCAAGAACTGAAGCATGTAAGAGCCTACTTGGAAGTTGAAGAAGCTCGATTCGTAGACCGACTCACAGTGCAATACAATATTGAAGAGTCTGCTCTTTCTGTTCAGCTTCCTCCACTCACTTTACAGCCAATTGTAGAGAACGCTATTAAGCACGGCATTAAAAATAAGGAAAACGATTGTATTGTTAAAATAAGCATCAGTAAACAACAATATGGAATCCTCGTTTGTGTTACCGATAACGGAGAAGGAATGGCACCAGATCGATTAGATGAGCTTGGTAAATCTCATGTATACTCTCAAAGTGGGACAGGTCTCGGTTTATACAATGTGAATCGTCGTTTAACGATGCTATTCGGCGACGACGCGAGCATCAAGATTGATAGCAAACAGAACGAGGGCACTACTATTTGCTTTTTGATTCCAACTACGGAGGACTAAGATATGAACAAGATTAAAATACTGATCGTTGATGATGAACGTTACAGTCGCCAGGAATTAGTCCATCTTCTTGATCAATTCCAAGCGATAGAAGTTTTAGGAGAAGCAGATTCTGGTGAGGCTGCTGTTATTAAAGCCCTTCAGCTTCAACCTGACGTTGTGTTTCTTGATGTAGAGATGCCCCGTATGAATGGTATGGAAGCAGCAAAAGCATTAATTGAGCTGAAAAAACCGCCGCTCATTGTTTTTGCTACTGCCTATCCTGAATTCGCTGCTGAAGCCTTTCGTTATGAAGCTGTAGATTATTTGCTCAAACCATACGATGAAGAACAGCTAAAACAAACGGTGCAACGCCTTGAGAGAATGGTTCACCCTTTACACAAAGGGGACCAAGAGCCGCTGAAGAAAAGCAAACTTTCAATTGAAATCGAAGGGGATATTCACTACCTTGATCCAAGTGATATTCTTTATGTTTTCCGCGATGACAAAGTTTCACGGATCATTACACGAAGCAGTGCATATGAAGTGAAGACAACTCTGAAAGAGCTTGAAAGCCGTCTCTCCCCTCATTCTTTTTTTAGGATTCATAAAGGCTATGTTGTAAATCTTCAGTATGTAACACGCCTTACACCGTGGTTTAATGGTGCATATCAACTCGAGCTAGAAGGAGTGAAAGATAAACTCTCAGTAAGCCGCAATTACGTTAAGCCCCTTCGTGCAAAACTAGAACTATAAAATAAGAGTGCATGTCAGCCTCTATTTCTTGCATGTTGGACACTCATTATTGCATGTTAACGTCAAAACACCCTACTCACCCCTTTTCTCTCTTATACTATATGTAAACGCATACAAAGAACGGAAAGGGTTGATATTATGTATACATTTTTAGCAGGAGTTGCACTTCTCATTATCGGTTACTTTACCTATGGTAAATTTGTAGAAAAGACTTTCGGAGTTAAGGAAGCACGCCAAACACCAGCATACACGCATCAAGATGGTGTTGATTACCTACCGATGAACACAAAAAAGAACTCATTAATCCAACTCTTAAATATTGCCGGTGTCGGCCCTATTTTCGGACCAATTCTAGGAGCTCTTTATGGTCCGGTTGCCTTTCTGTGGATCGTATTTGGCTGTATTTTCGCTGGAGCCGTGCATGATTATTTAACTGGAATGATTTCCATTCGTAACCGGGGCGCTCACCTGCCTGAGCTTGCTGGTAGATTTCTTGGTAAAGTGATGAAGCATGTTGTAAACGCTTTCGCTGTATTGTTACTTCTCCTTACTGGAACAGTGTTCGTTACTGCACCTGCTGGTCTCTTAAGTAACCTAATGAATGGCTGGGCTACAATGGGCCTTATTCTCGGTGCAATCTTTGTTTATTACATTCTTGCGACATTGCTACCGATAGATAAAATCATTGGACGTTTTTATCCCATATTCGGCGCATTGCTACTCATCAGTGCAATAGGTGTTGGGACAGGACTTGTGGTCACAGGTGCACCAATTCCAGAAATCACACTAAGCAACCTTCACCCTGACAGTGCACCGGTATTCCCGCTCTTATTCTTGACGATTTCTTGTGGAGCACTATCAGGTTTTCACGCAACACAAACACCGATTATTTCACGTACAACACAAAATGAAAAACAAGGGCGCAAAATTTTCTACGGTATGATGATTGCTGAAGGTGTTATTGCAATGATCTGGGCTGCTGCTGCAATGAGCCTATTTAATGGTCCTGTAGGATTGAATGAACTGCTTGCTAACGGCGGACCTGCTGCGATCGTAAGTGAAGCTTCTACATTAATGCTGGGCGCAATCGGTGGAACGCTAGCTATTCTTGGTGTTATCGTACTTCCAATTACATCAGGCGATACGGCATTCCGAAGTGCACGTATGATCATTGCCGATTATTTCAACTACTCACAACGTAAAGTATCTAGCCGTCTTTGGATCGCTCTTCCACTTTTCGTGGTTGCATTCGGTCTAACAAAAATTGACTTTACTCTACTTTGGCGCTACTTCTCATGGGCTAACCAATCAACAGCTATGATTGCACTATGGGTTGGTGCTATGTATCTATTCATTGCGAAAAAGAACTATTGGATTGCGATGATTCCAGCTATTTTCATCACAATGGCAACTACTACGTACATTTTAAACGCTCCAATTGGATTTAGGTTGCCAATGAACATTGCCTATATTGGCGCAACAATCATTACAATTGCCGTCATCGTTGCCTTCTTCTTCTCAGCAAGAAAACAGCGTGCTGCCAACACGCCACTTGAAGAAGACATCTCTGAATTGACCAAGGACAGCGTGGCGTAAAGTGAAACAATCGGACCTCTAGGAGCAGTGACCCCACTCAAGGTCTTGATGAAATTCTAATTTAAAAGGGGAGGTTAGATGGGCTGCTGTAATACGAAATATAAAGATACTGTCGATGAAGAGGAAGAACGGATAAATGAAAAAGGGAAAGAGCAACTCCCTTTGTACGGAAAAATCATTCTTAGCTGTTTATTCATAGGTGGAATCGCGCTAATCGTATTTCTATAGTAGAAAGACTGAGATCATAATCTTGATCTCAGTCTTTTGTGTCTTTATTACTCATCACAAAATAATAAAAATTTGGAGGGTCCTTTCTTTCCAGTTTAAAGGCACAATTCTCTACCTCTCCATTCCTGTCCAAACGTTTCTAGTTATGACTTCATAGTTTAATAATGTGACTCTAGCACGATAACGAAAGTGAGGAAAACTGATGTCTTTTCACGACGAGTTTACGAACAATATTGGTAGATGTGTAGCGATTCGCTGTCATGGTGGAACTACCCATTACGGATACATCGATCATTGCGATAATGAACATGTTTACCTTCGCCCTATGGATGGAGAAGGTAATGATGGATCTGGCTTTGGAAATTACTTCTTTTTAGGGGCAGCCCTCATTGCTGTTGGACTTGCATCAATTGCAGCTTACAGCTATTCACCATTCTTTTTCTGGTAAACAAACAGAACGCTCAGAGATGAGCGTTTTTTCCTTTACACTATATTTTTCTTGAATGATGTCCAAGCACTTTTGCTGTTTGTCCATATACTGAAAGTAGACGTTGTAGAGGAGTGATCGCAAGTGGGATGCTTTATCAAAGGACCGGTTATTATCACAAATAATAGTGGAACAGTCGTACAATGCGCTCATACTATTTCGCCTATATCTGTTAGTAACAGTGTCACTGGATCAGGCGGAGGCAATACAGGTTCGTTTATGATCGTAAACAACTTTTATAGCATTGCAAAAGGAATTAGAAGTGGGAAATAGGCCTCATTATTCTTTCATAAAGTAGTAATCAAACTCTCTTATTACTTTTTAAGAGAGTTTTTCTACTTACTCTCCCACTATGTTTGGCTCATATTTTATATGAACAACAATCCCCTGTTCATGGTTACCAAACTTAGGACCAAATAAATTCATTCCACCGCTGTTAACAGCGTCTTCTTTAATACCCAAACGAAAAGCAATATAAGGGTAGCTTGATAAATTGAATTGATCGATGGTAAGGTGGGAAACCTTTTCTCCATCAACATAACACCCGCTCTTGTTTACTTTCCATCGCTTTAATATCCCATACTGAGTAAGATTTGTTCGCCACCATTCGGGGGTTAATAAACCTCTTTCACCACCAAAGTCACCTGGCGATGTCCATGTTCCTATTTCTTCGTGATTAATCCAAGCTGTTATGTCAGAAGGCCAATCTAACTTATGATTTGGTGCTTCAGAACAAATTTCAGTGCTAATTTCCAATTCACTTGCTTGATACCCATATGGAATACGGTTAGGAAAACGATATTCTACATATCCATCCTTAAAGAACAGAAGCTGAGCACGCTTTCGATCCGGTTCATAAAATGATCGCGGATCATCCTGCATTCCTATAAAATCTTTCTCATCTACTATTCCGCAATTCGGAACAACATGACAGTCAAGATAATCACCAATAGGCATTTCAAAGGTTAATTCATGTTCTGCACGTTGTTCATCTTCCGTATATAGATCCATTACAATTCGATCGTAATTGATGGCACTTACTTTCTGGGTTCCTCTTCCAGGTACAAGATTAGTTACGATTAGATCTACTTCTTCTAATTTATTTACGTGTGAAGCTGTTGTTGAAAAGGGCAAGCTCAACTTCTCAGCTAAATCATTTACATTGTAGGGCTTTTCACTTAGAAGCTGTAGAATTTGCACACGAGTTTGGTTAGCGAGCGCTTTACTGATCGGAACGATATTGTCAAAAGACAGTTGCAACTTTTTCAAATAAACACCACCATGATTGTCATCTATTCATTCAAAACTATTATAACAAACTGTCTACTAAACAGTATTAGCCCCCTTAAAGACCAGGGGGCTACGTTCATTTTACTGTTCAGGCTTTCAGTTCTTCCCTCATCTTTCTCTCGTGTAATTTTTCTACGATTTCATTATACTCATCTTCTGTATAAGAATAGAAATACATGACAATTAATCTGATGAGAGATCCTAGTGCAGGTAAAAGCGCGATAACGAAAAACATCATATCTAGAGTGAAATCTGTTTGGACCTCATTAGGACGGTAATTAATCCATGTCAAAATTAGTCCGGTAGCACCGCCAGCAATAGCAACGGAAAGCTTACCAGTAAATGTTTGTCCTGAAAAAATGATCGCTTCGTTTCGTTTTCCTGTTTTCAATTCGGTATATTCAATCGTTTCAGCAAGCATAGATGAAATTAATGGACCTGTTGCAGTATAAAGTAGCATTGTGATTGCTATGAAAACAAAGGAAATGAATACACTAGAATAACCGACAGTAAACCAGATGATTCGAATAACAATGTCAAGCGCGACAATCGTCATCAGCATATGTTTCTTTTTAAATTTCTTTGCTAAGGACGGAATAACGAAGAAACCAATACAGCTCGCTAAACTAATTATCCCGAAGATGGACATCAAGGAAGCGTTTCCAAGATTGTACGTGAAAAAGAATACGTTCAAGGCTTGAGTTATGTTCATAAACACATTGCAGAAGAAAACGACTAATACTGCAAACATTGGTTTGTTTGCCTTAATCGCTCTCGCTGCATCTGAAAGCTTCACTTTCGTTTTTGGTGCTTTAACTCGTTCTTTCGTATTCTTAAAACCATTCAACATAATAGGCAGAGCAAAAGCCATAAGAACAACGGTGGCAAGGAAATATCCCTGTCCTTTATCACCTCCACCTAACCATTCAGCAAGGGGAACAAATAGTACTGGTGACAAGGCGATCCCAGCAAAAACACCCATGTTTGCAAATGTGATTAGCTTCGTACGCTGCTGCGCATCCTGACTCATAACAGAAGAAAGTGACCAATAAGGAACATCAGAAACCGTGTAAATCATCCCCCATAGGATATACGTCCCACCAGCATATAGTAATTTCGCTGTTGGACTAATACCGTCTAAAGGTAGAAAACACACAATCGTAATCAACGCGACAAAGAACGGCATGTATTTTAAATACGGACGGAATTTCCCATGCTTTGAATGCAGGGTATCCATTACAGAAGCCATCATTGGGTCGTTAATCGCATCCCAAGTTCTGGCTATTAGGAAAATAATACTTGCTGCTGCAGCTGAAATCCCTAGAATATCCGTATAGAAAAATAAAATGTAGGACCCTACTAACCCGAAGCTAATGCATTGTCCGAACCCATAACCAAAATATGAAGCAAACTCTTTCGTTCGAATATCCTCTTTGGTATCCACATCAGGTGACGAGTAGTTTCTAGCTGTTTCCATGGTTTACTTCCTCCTTTTTATTCAAAGATAAAACCGTTCGACTGCTTAGATAATAGAATCTTCCTAATCTCTTCTGTATTAAATTTGTTTTCATGGCGATCGTCGAGAAGACCGTTCACTTCTTGCTCAACATCTGTTAGCTGCGTATAACAGAACCCCTGAATGGCGTCATTCTCCATGATGACTTTCGTTAACGCCGTTAAACGATCAATGACTTCTTCCTGAGTATGAGGCCTGAATCCATATCCCCACTCTTCTTCTCTTGATTCACTACCATAAGCAATGCCGCCATATTCACTAATGATGATCGGCTCACCTTTATACTCATATCCTTTTGCATAGTTTTGCTTTCGACTCGTCTTCGACGGGCTACCGTTTACATAGTCACTCTTATTCTCGTAACTCGTTCTCATAGAATCGGCATCCGAATTATAATCATGTATCGTTAATAAATCTGTGACTGTATGCTCCCAACCATCATTACCAACAATGAGACGATTAGGGTCCTGGGCCTTCGTCTGATAATAGATAGCGTTTACAAAGGCTTGCTGATCTTCTCGATGATAGATTTCATTCACACCCCACGACTCATTCATTAGCGTATAGATGATAACGGAAGGGTGATTATAATGCTTTGTAACCATCTCTCTCGTTTCATCCATCATCCGAGCCATCGATTTGCATGTGAACTTGAAGCTACTTGGCATCTCAGCCCACATCACTAGACCCAACTGATCACAAAGCGTCATATAACGTCTGTCAGCAATTGTTTGGTGACGACGGACACCATTGAAACCCATTTCCTTCACTTTGAGTAAGTCTGTCTTCATTTGCTCAAAATCAGCTGTCATTAGTGAGTCTGGATAATACCCTTGGTCGAGGATTAACTTTTGATAGAACGTTTCTTTATTAAGAAGAACCCTTCCATCCTGTACTTCAATACTTCTCATACCAAAATAGCTATCAACCTTATCAATCACTTCATTTTTAACACTTAACGAAAACGTTACATCATACAAATTCGGCGTATCTGGTGTCCAGTAATACACGCGGAAATTAGCTTGGTCAGAATCAACGCTCGCTGTTAGTTCTACGCTCGTTTGATACTCTTTCACCCATACACCAACCGTGTCGATCCATTCCCCTTTAAAATAAACACATGCTTCGAGGTACGCCTTTTGTTTTTGGCGAGGAAGAGTCGCTTCAATGGATAGTTTGCCATCTTCTACTGAAGGCGTCATCTTCACATCTTCAATATGATAAGTCGGTACTTCCTCTAGCCAAACAGGTTGCCATATTCCTGTTGTTCTTGAATACCAGCATAAAAAATTTTCGCCTTTCCATGACTGTTTTCCAATCGGCTGTTCAACACTATTTCGATCTTCAACTCTAATCACAACAGTGTTATGACCTTCACTTAACGCATTTGTAATTGAAAAACTAAATGGTGTATGTCCACCCTCATGGTCCCCAATATACTCCCCGTTCACCCAAACTTTTGTATAATAATCTACTGCTTCAAAATGAAGCAAAACCTTCTTACTACCGTCTATGTCCCAATGGAATTCACGCTTATACCAAACCACTTCATGAATTTCATCTACTTGAACACCAGATTTTGCACTCTGATATGCATAAGGCACTTGAATGGAATCAGTAAGATCCCTCTCTTGTAAATAAAACTTTTCACCTTCTCCACGATCTTCATCATCAAATTCAAACTGCCATTCACCATTCAAGTCGTACCAATACTCACGTTTCATTTGTGGTCGAGGATAATCCTCGTAATTGCTCTCTGTTCTTTCTAATACGGATGTTGTTTCGTAGACCATTTACATACCTCCTCTAGTACAGTACCTTTGTCACAATCTATCTATCCACGCTATAAGTAAGGGCTTTCATTTATCGTCTGTTTTTATTATTACATTATTAATGGTTTCATTACAATAAAAATAGTAATAAAAGATAAAATGTTTTTTCTAAATAGGTTTTTAAGAGCAAAGTTTACTCGACCCCAAAATAAAAAGCTTTTGCTTACAATGGGGGACCATTACCTTCTCTGATAAGATTATGAGATAATAGAGTTGGATCTAATCATGTCATTTGAGGTGAAAGCATGGAAACAATCTTTTACGGAGAAAATGAAAATCAATTCGGAGAACTTCGCCTTCCTAAAGGAGATGGACCACACCCTGTAGCAATCGTAATTCACGGTGGTTTCTGGCGTAAGCCGTTTACCCTTGAGTTAATGAAAGAAGTTGCTGAAGATTTAACAGCCAGCGGTTTTGCCACGTGGAATATTGAATATCGACGCACTGGTCATGATGGCGGGGGTTGGTCTGGAACACTTACTGACGCAGCTAAAGCTACCGACTACCTTACTACTCTTGCAGAAACATACCCCCTCAACTTAGAGAAGGTTGTCACAATCGGACATTCTGCTGGTGGCCATCTCGCAACCTGGTTAGCAGCTCGCCACCGCATTGACCGTAATAGTGAGCTCTACATTACTGAACATCCCCTTCTTATTCACGGCGTCATCAGCCTTGCTGGTGTAAATGATCTAGAGATGATGCACGGCGTTCACCATTATCGAGACAAGGTTCTTTCACTTGAGCCAAATAACCCTACAGCTGAGCTAATGGGCGGATCACCTGAAGACATACCTGAGCGCTATAAAAATGCTTCACCAGTTGAACTACTTCCGCTAGGCGTTCAGCAGGTTCTAGTACATGGTTCACTTGATGTCCACGTGCCGATAGGAATTAGCGATCACTACCATCGAGAAGCGGAAGGTGCAGGTGACTTCGTAAAGTTTATTGAGCTTCCTGCAGCAGAACATTTCATGCTAACTGATACGACTTCTTTTGCATGGGAAACCATTAAAGAAGAAATTCTACTACTAGTAGAACATTAAAATAATCAAAAAGCCGCTGTTCCTTCAAATTTGATAGAGAACAGCGGCTTTTTAATTACGCTATACAGACGCTTTCGTTTAATCAGTTTGCCAAAGACATTGTGAATGTGATTTAACCTCCTAACCTATTTATATCTTAAGTCAAGAATGGCAATTGATGTTTCAACACGTTCTGTAAGGGAATACTCTACTTTCGGACAATCAACTGTGTTCTTCTTACAGCACATCGACTTAAGCAATATAATTGCTACTAAACCGAACAAAAGTTAATATTGGTTTCAATTCACAGAGAAAATAACCTAGAGAGAAACTAAGAAAATACGGATTGGGAGTGAAAGAATTATGAAATTACAGCTAGCATTAGATTTGGTAAACACAAAAGAAGGTATTGAACTAGTGAAAGAAGTTCAGGAGCATATTGATATCGTTGAAATTGGAACGCCGATTGTCATCAATGAAGGTCTTCGTGCTGTCAAAGAAATGAAAGCCGCATTCCCTAACCTTGAAGTTCTTGCGGACCTTAAAATTATGGATGCTGCAGGCTATGAAGTTATGAAAGCATCTGAATCCAACGCAGATATCATCACGATTCTTGGTGCTGCTGAAGATGAATCAATCAAAGGTGCTGTCGAAGAAGCGAAGAAACAAGGGAAAGAAATCCTTGTTGATATGATGGCAGTGAAAGATCTCGCTACTCGCGCTAAAGAAGTAGACGCACTAGGCGTTGACTATATTTGCGTTCATACTGGCTACGATCTTCAAGCGAAAGGCCAGAACTCTTTCCAAGATCTTGAAACCATCAAAGGTGTCGTAAAGAATGCGAAAACAGCAATCGCTGGTGGCATTAAGCTTGATTCTCTTGAAGAAGTTGTAAAAGTGCAACCAGACCTTGTCATCGTAGGTGGCGGTATTACTGGTGAAGACGATAAAAAAGCCGTTGCATCAAAAATGCAAGAGCTTATTAAAGGATAATTAATCATGCAGACTACTCACTATTTAGCTGAAATCATTGATGAGCTAAATCGTTCCGTAGATCTCATTGCTGACGAAGAAGCTGAACAGCTCGCTAACGAAATTCTCGAAGCGAACAAGGTTTTCGTTGCTGGCGGTGGTCGATCTGGCTTTATGGCAAAGTCTTTTGCGATGCGCATGATGCACATGGGAATTGATGCTTACGTTGTGGGCGAAACGGTCACACCAAACTTTGAAGAAGGTGATCTGATCATCATCGGATCAGGTTCTGGTGAAACAAAACAGCTCATTTCCATTGCGAATAAGGCCGCTAATATCGGCGGAAAGATCGCTGCTGTAACAATTAATCCCGACTCAACAATTGGCGAGCTAGCAGACATCATCGTAACACTACCAGGTTCACCAAAGGATCAGTCAGGTGATTATGAAACGATTCAGCCGATGGGATCTTTATTCGAACAGACTCTTTTACTTTTCTATGATGCTATTATTTTACGATTCATGGAGAAGAAAGGTTTGGATACGGATAAGATGTACGGGAAGCATGCTAATTTAGAATAGCTAAAAAACGTGAAAGACCGCAAAGCTTCGAATGAATGCTTTGTGGTCTTTCACGTTTAGATATTCTTATAAAATTTACGATATTATTTTTTCAGGAAAGTCGATACAAATCTGATTTCTCCCTTTTTTCCTTGGCTATGTTGAGAGAGTGATCAGCAACATTGATTAGATCCCTACTACTCATCCTTGTATGAATAACAACCAACGCAGCGCCAATACTTACAATTTAATGCATACCAAAAAGCAAACAATACTAAAAAACAAAGCAGAATGATTCTGTCTTCGTTGAATGAAAAGAACAGTATGATATAAACTTGACAACAACAAACTACCAAAGATAACAAGTTCAAGTGCATTTTCTCTAAATGCGATATCTGTTATTTAATCTATTCAAAAATTTTATGCAGTAGAAATAGAAGGCATATCTAAAGCATATTCAGTTTCCTTATTCACATGATTAAGAACCACACGATAAGTGGCGTACCCATGCCTTAGAACACATTTTTGCGTTTTTCCAGGTTGAAGTAGATTGAACCCCGTTAATAAAACCAAAATGATAATAAAGAGAAAATAATAAAATCCTCTATTCATCTTCCTTCTTCATACACTATTCTTATCTAAATGAGAAGAAACACAAATTACTTGATACGCCCTTCTTCTCTTAATACCTGTTCAAAAGCATTTACGACATCATGATCATAATGACTGCCAGATAATCTTCTTAATTCATCTATAGCTACTTCAGCACTCATCGCTTTACGATATGCCCGATCCTCCGTCATAGCATCAAACGTGTCACTAACCGCTATAATGCGAGCTTCTAGAAGAATCTCTTCTTCTTTTAATCCACTAGGATACCCGGATCCATTCAACCGTTCATGATGTTGCTCAATAATTGGAGCCAGTTCTTCATAGTAAGTGCCTTTCACCATTTCCGCGCCATCTTTTGGGTGCTTTTTTATCTCAGCAAATTCTTCGTTTGTTAAATGGCCGGGCTTATTTAAAATTTCTTCAGGTACATTTATTTTGCCGATGTCGTGTAATAATGAAGCATTTGTTAATGTATTAAGTTGAACTTTTTTTAAATTTAATTTTTTCGCAATTTTCACAGCGTATTCTGCGACTCGGTCACTATGCAGATATGTATACCTATCCTTTTTTTCTACACTTTTAACAATATCTCTAAGAGCCGAAATATCATTGCTTAAATATAAAAAAGTTTGTTCAGTTACAATCCAAATATATTTAACATTTGTTAGAGTTTTAAAGTGAATAGGGGCTTTTAAGTTTTTTGCAGAGTAATAGTCTTGGGGACCTAACTCTATTCTTTCACCATCTAATTCACAAAACATTTGCCCAGACAAAATATAAAAAAACTCCATAACATCAAGATTATCAGAAGGATAAACATAAAACATTTTATCTGCACTAATGGATTGTAGTAATATTTCAACTCCATCACCATGAGAAAGAAGGCTAATTTCATTATTATCATTTTTCACTGTTTCAAGCGATGTCCCCTTCTTACCTATATTAAACCCTTCCATCATTTCACCTCACAATACATACACCATCTTTTTTAAATAACAAGACCTTATGAAAGATTTCTTTTTCGAATCTTAGTATCGCCCAAGTAAGGTGTATACCTCCACTTAATATTAATATACGACATTCATACATTCTAACCTGCTAATAAAATGTCAATATAACTCTTTTTATTCAATATAATATACCTTTCGTACATTATAAATATTAATTTCGGTTTAATCCTAACTAAGTTCATGTTGGTAAACCTAAATATAGAATGCAATATTAAAAGAGCGTTGAATAATTCAACGCTCCTTTTATTAAACACCCACAACTTTAACTGGATCAATCCAAACCCATCGATCAGCAAATCTTACAAGTGTCCAGCTACACTCAGCCTGAACTCCTTCTTCACTCGCTTTTTCAATTGTCTTTGTAGACATTTCAAGTGTTTCATCGTAAACCTTCGTGATTAATTTGTTTAAGTCTTCTGTATACTTATTTGTGATCTCTTCCAATTCAATTGAAGACTCACTCATCTTCTCTTTTAATTTCGCTACTTTCTTATCAAGCTTCTTTTTATCCTTGCCTTCTGGACTAGTAAGTTGCATTGTTAATTCATCTAATTCCCCTTGAATAGATACCATCTTTTCTTCTAGCTTGCTAGCTTTCTCAGACATTTTGGCATCTAATTTTTCAAGTTTTTCTATAGCTCTTTCCCTTTTTCTTTCGTCTCTTCCAGCTTGCTTAACTTCTTCCAAAACCTTTTCTTTCTCGTCCTTTAACTTGACTATATCTTTACCTTCTTCTACTTCACGCACATCTTGAAGGTACTCTGCTTGTAACTGGTCAGCATCTTCTACAGCTTTCTCGATCTTTTTGTTAATATCCAAATTCGTTTCTTCGATATCTTCAAGCACTTTTTGGTGATTACTGCTGTGGCCAGATGCAAAAGCGCCTGTTCCAAAACTAAAACTTAATATGAGCGCGAATAAAGTTGATAGTAGTTTCTTCATAGGAATTCTCCTTCGTTTAATAGTTTGATTGAATATAAGGATTTACTAGTAAATTAGTTAATATTCTGTAGTGTTATCTTTCAGTTCACCCTCCCTTATCGTTCACTAATTTTTCAAATGTGCTATTTTCTAAGTTGTAAGTAATAAAAGAGGCTACTCAATATGAATATTGAATAGCCCCCAAGTGCTATTCGGTAATCCAGCCGCCTGATTCCAATAGGAATGTTAGGCCTGTGATTTTGCGTCCCTGCTTTCCAGCAAGTTTGCCTTTATCGTAGACTTTTTTAATTTTGGAAGTATTTAAACAGGTTACAACTTTATTATAAAACAGGGACTTTTTTCCTGCAACTAAATATACTGTAGAAATTTGATGGATATTAGCGAACAATAATGAAAGCGCTATATATCCTTACATTTCGACGTTTATTCGATTCTAGTCGTGTTTAATAATTCATTGTAAAGGAAGCTATCAGGGTCTTTTGTCATGTATCTATTGAACGGAATTTCAAACTTCCTTTTTTACATGAGGTATCAATTTCATTATTTAATTTAAGTGCTTTCATACTAACAGGACAAAATTTCCATATTCTAACAACGAAACCATGACAAATATCATGTATCCTTACTGACGTTTGTGTCTTACACCTAGACACCCCTTCCATTATTATTAGGATTAGAGTTATTTCAACCAAGCCTAACCAAAGGGGTAACCATATGAATGAAAACAAACAAAAACAAAAAGAATTGAAAAAAAGTGTATCACCTTTCGCAAAGCCCGACACGGTCGCAGGGGTACGACAGCTACTGAACACCCTTCTTCCTTTCTTATTGCTATGGTTTCTTGCATACCAGAGCCTAAGCTTGTCTGCTTGGATAGCTGTTCCACTAGCTATGATTGCTGGAGGATTTGTTGTTCGGATTTTCATTATTTTTCACGACTGTACACACGGATCATTCTTCAAGAATCAGAAAGCCAATCGAATTGTTGGCACCATAACAGGAATTATTACGATGTTTCCATTCGAAAAGTGGAAACGGGAGCATAATATCCACCACGCGACGAGCGGCAATTTAGACAAACGCGGTACTGGGGATATCTGGGTTATGACTGTTGAGGAGTATGCGACTGCATCGTTTTGGGGCAGACTTGCTTATCGTTTATACAGAAATCCAATTGTCATGTTTGGACTCGGTCCGATTTATCTGTTCCTAGTTACTAATCGCCTTAACCGAAAAGATGCTAAACGTAAAGAACGCATGAGCACATATATCACAAATGCTTCCATTGTAGCCATTTATTCTGTATTGATTCTTGCAATTGGTTGGAAAGCTTTCTTAATCATTCAACTTCCGATCCTTTATGTTGCAGGCTCACTCGGCATCTGGTTGTTCTATGTTCAACATCAATTTGAAGATTCTTATTTCGAAGATGAAACTGAGTGGGATTTTGTAAAAGCAGCTGTAGATGGCAGTTCATATTACAAACTACCGAAAATCCTTCAATGGGTATCCGGAAGCATCGGTTATCACCATGTTCATCACTTAAGTCCAAGAGTACCGAACTATAATCTTGAAAAAGCACATGAATCGACTCCACCACTGCATAAAGCAACGACCATTACACTTCTATCAAGTCTGGAGTCAATTAACTTCCGTCTTTACGATACGAAGAACAAAACGTTCGTTAGCTTTAAAGAAGTGAAGCCAATTTTGAAGAATCCATCCGCGTTGGCGATGATGACGAAAAGACCAAGTCTTCAGGAAAAATAACATCACCTGAAAAACCCATTCAGCTTTGAATGGGTTTTTCAATGTCCAAGGTACGTTTATACTAGTTGGATAGAAGTGACAGTCTATTTTTTATGGTATATCCTGTAATCACAGTCTTATATCAGAAAGGAGATGCCTATGCAGAATTGGTATCATATAATCCCTAAGAATACGGGAATTAGTTCTTATGTTTGGATTATCTTTTGTCTACTCCCCTTCTTCTTTATATTCAGATCATCATCGATAATTGAAATTACATTCGGCATCTTCGTCATTTTATTATTTTTCTTATCCTATCGACTATCGTTTATTTCAAATAGTAAACTTGTGTACCTATGGGTGAGTATCGAAATGGCCATTAGCATTGTAATGACAATCTTGTTTGGCTACGTTTACTTCTCTCTCTTCTTAGCCTTTTTCATTGGTAACATTGAGAATAAAGCCGGATTCCTATCCTTATACATTGTTCATCTCACAACTACAATCGCAGCAACGGTCATTATTTTCTTCACTCATAATGACGCTTTATTTCCGCAACTTCCATTTATATTCGTCTGTGTGCTTGGTGTAGCGCTGTTACCTTTTACCATTCGCTACCGTAATAAACAGCATCGATTAGAAGAGCAGCTCGAAAATGCCAATGAGAAGATATCGCAATTAATGGTGATTGAAGAACGGGAACGAATTGCCCGAGACTTACATGATACACTCGGGCAAAAGTTATCCATGATTGGCCTAAAAAGCGATCTTGCTAGAAAACTAATTCCAGTGAAGCCTGAAGCTGCAATTACTGAGATTCACGACATTAGACAAACCGCTCGAACAGCTTTAAAAGAAGTGCGTGAAATGGTTTCAAATATGAGAGGAGCAAAGCTTGAAGACGAACTACTTCGTGTTCAGCAACTATTAAGTGCTGCCGAGATGGAGTTCCGCCTTGAAGGTAAGCAAACTCTAGATAATACGCCATTATTAGTAGAAAACGTCCTAAGCATGTGTCTTAAAGAAGCAGTAACCAATATTGTGAAACATAGTAATGCCTCATGGTGTAGGGTTCTCATTAAACAATCTCCAAACGAAGTATTCATTCAGGTTGAAGACAATGGACAAGGCATACCTAAGGGGGCCAACTCATTCAAAGGAAATGGACTACAAGGCATGAGGGAACGTCTAGAATTTGTTAATGGCTCTCTAGAAATCCAATCAAATAATGGTACGGTATTAACCATTCGTGTACCTAATGTCATCCAACAAAACAAACAGGAGGGATCGGTGTGATACGCATCGTGCTTGCGGAAGATCAACGTATGCTGCTTGGGGCTCTTGGCTCCTTACTGGATCTTGAAGAAGGAATGGAGGTTGTCGGCCAGGCAACAAACGGAGAAGAAGCTTGTTCTCTTGTTAAAGAACTAAAGCCTGACATCTGCATTATGGACATCGAAATGCCTTTAAAGAGCGGACTTGATGCAGCTGAAGAATTAAGCAACGAGTCATGTAGAATCATCATCCTGACCACTTTTGCTCGGGCTGGATACTTTGAACGAGCACGTAAGGCAGGTGTTAGTGGTTACCTTCTTAAAGATAGTCCAAGTGACGAACTTGCCACCTCTATTCGCAAAATAATGGAAGGCCAGCGCATCTTCTCGCCTGAGTTAGTTGATCTTGCTTTTGGAAACGAAAATCCGCTAACCGAACGAGAGAAACAAGTGATTCAATTGATGGCTGATGGCAAAAACACGAAAGATATTTCAAGTGAGCTCTACATTACACCTGGTACTGTTCGGAATTATATATCCGTTATACTTGATAAGTTAGAGGTGACGAATCGCATTGAAGCGATATCGCGTTTTAAAGAAAAAGGTTGGTTCAAGTGACTAACAATTGAATAAGGTAAGAAAGGGACTGCTATTTGCACATAGCAGTCCTTATTTAGTTCATTTGAAAAGATCTAATATTTATATAACTAGTCCTTCACCCATTCACTACATCACTCTCCTTCATATACTAAAGTAGATTCAATGAGAGGAGATGATTTCATGGGTTATGGTTATGGATACGGATGTGGAAACCAGGTTGGACCAGCTAACTGTGGTTACCCGGTTGGTGGCGCTCGTTACGGTAATGGGTTTGCATTGATCGTTGTATTGTTTATCCTTCTTATCATTATTGGCGCTTCATTTGTTAAAGGAAACGATTGCTAATCTTTCATTACAACCACTGGGGAAGATTTCCTGGTGGTTGTTTTATATACCAATTGTTTTTATTTACAAGAAAGATTTTAGCATTATTCGAGAAAAGGAAAACGAAAGGAGATCATCTGTCAGTAGATGTTCTCTTTTTAATATATCTAAGCGAATAATCAACCACCTTACGGAAACGCTAATATGGAATACATACCGGGAGCGTGATTTTTTGACTAATCAAGATGGTAGGCATATTACTCTTACATCCACTGAGTTGGGTGAGTTATGGAAAAATTATATAGGTGAATCGTTGTTAAACTGTGTATATACACATTACCTTTCGAATGTAGACGATGATCGAATTAGAGCAATTCTTGAAAAAGCAATTAATATAACAAAACAACACATGATTAAGTTAGAGGAACTATTCAATAAAGAAAGTTTTGCAATTCCAACTGGATTTGGGAAAAACGATATTAATGACCAGGCACCCGCTGTTTTTACTGATAAATTTTATCTCTTTTATCTAAAAGAAACGTCTAGAATTAACTTACTACAGTTTTCGAATGCTTTAACCGTTTCATTCAGACAGGACGTTAGAGAATACTTTTCGGAATGTGTTAAAGATATGAGTGATTTGTATCAAGAAACGATGGATGCGATGTTAGCAAAAGGTCTAATTATAAGGGCTCCGTTTATACCTGTCCCTAGCGAAGTAAAGTTCGTTGACTCAAAAGACTTTTTACATAAATTAATAGGACAGCAACGACCAATGGCTTCCACAGAAATAACTGCCATGTATGTAAACCTGGATTCAAATCAATTAGGAAAGTCACTTATGATGGCATTTAGTCAGGTAGTCCAGTCTGAAGATATCAAAAAGTACATGTTGCAAGGAAGAGATATCTCCCATAAGAATATCGTCATTCTTCAAGATCTTCTTACCAAAGATCACTTACCAGCTCCTCAGCTCTGGGATCCTGAAGTACTAGAGTCAAAAGTGCCGCCTTTTTCCGAAAAGCTTATGCTTTATCACGTGGCATTAGCTAATGCAGGAAGTTTGTTTAACTACGGGATAGGCTTAACGTCAACATTCAGATATGATATCTCGGTTGATATTGCAAGGTTAGTCACGGAAATCGCTAAGTTCTCGAATGATGGTGTTAAAATGCTTATTGATCGTAAATGGTTAGAACAACCGCCTATGGCAGCCGATCGAGATGAATTAGCAAAGTAATCATAAAGCATCTGCATAAGAGCAGATGCTTTATTTATGTTTATCTTTTATCTGAAACTGCCTTACAAACCTGCATATACATGTTATCAATACCTTCTTCTGAAGCTTCAAACTGATACGCATCCTCCTCAACAATCCCAATATTCGCAGCCTCTTTAGAAGCATCTATATTTGCACCCAAGAAAATAAACTCCCAGTTATACGATTCTCTCTGATGCTCAATTAACTCTTTTACCTTTTCATGAGTGTATTCAAGGCTCGCATTTTCCATCCCATCCGTTGTAATGACTACAATAACTTTCTCCGGCTTTCTATGTTCAGGTGTTTCAGATAGCCTCTTGCCTACAGTTACCACTGTTTTACCAACAGCATCAAGAAGCGCTGTCATCCCTCTGACATAATAATCTTGATCTGTTAGCACCACTTTGGTTGCATCAACACCATCCCACAGAACTTCATATTGGTCATCAAATAGAACTGTTGTTAAAAGCGTTTCCCCCTCTTCTTCACACTGCTTTCGAACAAATCCATTAAACCCACCTATTGTATCCAACTCGAGTCCCGCCATCGATCCGCTTCGATCTAGCAAAAATACTACTTCTGTTAGTCCTTTTTTCATACCATTCATCTCCTCCAATGTGTTGATGATATAATAGTAGCTAATTTAGTCCATCATCTGGTCGCCTACGAAGCGACATTTTGGAGGAATCGTTTATGCTAAGTAATAAGATTTTATTAGAATTAAAAACATATATGAATAATCATCTAGAGCCACCACTCATGAATAGTTATGAATCTGCTCCTAATTCTGATCAGGAACAAGTTGAGCACACATTTTCAGAAGAACTAACAACTTATATGACAAACCATTCAAAACCTCCTTTTCGATACGAACTTTTGCAAATGATTGATCAGAAAGGATTCACTGATATAGAAATCTACAAAAAAGCAGGAATCGATCGAAAGCACTTTTCTAAAATCCGTTCGAATCCTAACTATCGAATTGGTAAAAAGCCCGCCATTGCACTCGCCCTTGCCCTTCAGCTCGACCTAGAAGAAACCGATCAACTGTTAAATTCAGCTGGTTTCTCATTATCCGATAGTGACCCGTTTGATTTAGTGATTCAGTTTTGTCTTAAGAATAGGATTTATGATTTCGATGATGTAAATGAAGCATTGGATAGTGTTGGAGTTAGGACGTTGCTGTAATTTTGAAAAGGATGGTTGATCTAAAAATCATGTACTTACACTTAAAATGTTAAAACAAAAGCCCCTTGTATAAATCATACAAGGGGCCATTTCATTCCATTAGATCGAATTGATTTCATCTTTAATCGACTTTGTTCCTGTTACTACTTGAAATTCTTTGCCAATCGTAGCGTTATTTTCTAGCGTAGCGACGATTACACTAGCCACATCTTCTCTAGGAATTTCATTTCTTTCTACTTTAGATGCGGCATTCACTTTTCCAATACCCTCGTCATTTGTTAGGGCTCCAGGGTGGATAATCGTGTAATCCAAATCAGTAGTCTTTAACCATTCATCTGCATAATGCTTCGCTGCTACATAAGGCGCAAAAGATGAAGGTGCTGATTGGATGGCTTCACGCGTTGTGTCGAAGGAACTAACCATGATGAAGCGTTTTACGCCAGCCTCTTCGGCTGCCTTCATAGTTTTAACAGCTCCATCTAAATCAACTAGAATGGTTTTGTCTGCACCAGTGTTTGGTCCAGAACCTGCTGTAAAGACGATCGCATCTACACCTTCAGCTGCTTTTGCTATAGCGTTAACGTCTTCTTCTAGATCAACTACAACGGTATCCGCACCTAAATCATTAAAGTAGGAAGCTTGTTCCTCTTTTCGAATCATGACTTTGGCTTCCAAATCCTTATGGTCTTGAATAAAAGAAACAAGATGCTTCCCAACCTGACCGTTTGCTCCAACAATTAGAACTTTCATTACCTACACCCTTTCTAAGTAATTAAGATATACCGATGATTTGCAGCCAAATACCATCCATTTTACAAGTGGATATTATAATGACCGCTATTCATTGGTACTATACCCATTATGGTGAGCACTAAAGCATGATGAATGTACTCCCTGCTTCTTTAGTTCTTATTTATATGAGCGTTTAAGAATGCTTTTGAAGTGTGAGAACGTGTCAAAGCTTGCTTTACCATGATAAGCTCCCATTCCACTATTTCCCACACCACCAAATGGAAGGTAGTGAGTGGTCATATGATTAATCGTATCGTTAATTGCGCCACCACCAAATGAAATGTTATTTAGAACATCATCCTGTACCTTTTCATCATCAGAGAAAAGATAAAGAGCTAGTGGCTTTGGACGTTGAACAATTGCATCAACCGCTTCCGATGTTTCATCGTATACTAGCACAGGTAAGATTGGACCAAAGATTTCATCTTGCATAACGGAATCTTCCCAAGAAATATTGTCTAAAATCGTAGGTTCAATCAATAGGTTCGATCTGTCTGATTGACCTCCAACTACTAAATCCCCGTCTTTTAAGAATTCATGTAAACGATCAAAATGTCTTTCGCTCACCACATGTGGGAAATCAGGATTTTCGGAAACATTCTCTCCATATATGTTTGTGATAACATCATTAAGCTTAGAAATGAGTTGATCTTTTACGCTACGGTGTGCAAGGACATAATCCGGTGCCACACACGTTTGACCAGCATTCGCAAATTTACCTCGGGCAATACGTGCTGCGGTTTCATCCAGGTCAGCATCTTCATGCACAATCGCAGGACTCTTACCGCCTAGTTCTAAGGTTGTAGGCGTTAAATGCTTCGCCGCTGCTTCCGCTACAATTTTACCTACACCTGTACTACCAGTGAAGAAGATGTAATCAAATTTCTCTTTTAATAGAGCTGTGCTTGTTTCAACTTCCCCCTCAACGACACACAAGTATTCTTCCGGGAAATTCTCATTAATCATTTTAGCTAAAAGACTAGATGTGTGAGGTGTTAATTCAGAAGGTTTTAATACAACACTGTTACCAGCTGCAACTGCTCCTACTAGTGGAGCGAGAGCAAGTTGAACCGGATAGTTCCATGGTGCAATAACAAGTGTTGATCCATATGGTTCAGGGACAATAAAGCTTGTCGCACCTGCATGGGTTGATGGTGTTTCCACTTCTTTTGGAATTGACCAAGAAGATAAATTCTCAATCATAAAATTAATTTCGCCTAATACAAGACCGATCTCTGCACGCTTTGTTTCGACTTCAGGTTTATTAAGATCAGCTTTAAGAGCGTCAAAAATTTCTTGTTCATGTGACGTCATAAGCTCTTTCAATTTAGTTAATGTATCAATACGAAATTGCACATCTTTCGTTTTTCCGTTACGGAAAAATGATTTTTGCTTTGCTGTTAGTTCTTGATAGTTCTCCATCTTACATTCTCCTTCATTTGTTTAATTCACTTAAAATATAGTAACGATGGAACAATACCTATGATCCAGTAGGTTATAAGTGTGAGTTAACTGTAACCAAAAATAATATAGTTAAAAGATACTCCCCTAAACGAACATGGTCAATCATTATGCTTTGTAAAGGTTCAATCAATAGGAGTCACCAAATCTCATAGTTTCTTTTTCTAATTATGAATTCAACAATCTCTCAAGGTACTTTTTCCCTTTTACTCTAACACTTCAAACATCTACCCCATTTGTTGTAAAATCTAGTAGAATGATAAAAGAGTATAGGAATAGAGAGGATTATTCACCATGACATACAAAATGATTGTATTAGATTTAGACGATACATTGCTCAATACCAAACAAATGATTTCAGTTCGAAATAAAGAAGCGTTAATGAAGGCACAAGAAGCAGGCTTGAAAGTTGTTTTAGCTTCTGGAAGACCTACATTTGGAATGATTCCATTTGCAGAGGAACTTTCACTTGCTGCCTACGAGAGCTTTATTCTTTCATTTAATGGAGGGAAGATCATCAACTGTCATTCGAAAGAGGAATTCTTCAGTCAGACATTAACGATAGAAGCCGTTCAAAGACTCTATACTATTAGTCTTAAAGAGAACGTGTATATTCACACCTACGTTGGTGATGAAATTATTACCACAGAAGAGAATCCATACACAACGATTGAGTCAGAACTAACAGGGCTACCAATTAAAGTGGTCGATTCCTTTATAGATAATGTAACAGAACCAGTCGTTAAAGTCTTAATGGTTGGTGAACCAGAGCACCTTAAAAAAGTAGAAAAGAAGCTTCAAGAGGAGTTAGGAGAAGAATTTAGTGTAATGCGCTCCAAGCCCTACTTCCTTGAATTTACTGATAAAGGTATTACAAAAGCAACAAGCCTTGAGAAGCTCATTAAAGAGTGCGACATTAAACGTGAAGAGGTCATCGCAGTTGGAGACAGCTACAATGACCAAGAAATGATTGAATTTGCTGGCCTTGGTGTTGCGATGGGCAACGCTCCAGATGACATCAAAAAGATTTCTGATTACATTGCAGATACGAACGAGAATGATGGTGTTGCAAAAGTAGTTGAAAAGTTTCTATTAAAGGATGAGCTCTTAACAAAATAATTCTGAGCAAAGAGAGGCGGTTTAAACACCGCCTCTCTTTTTGTTTTAAGATGTGCTCTTAACTGTTTTTTAAAAGAGGTAAACTCGTAATGGAATCGAAAGTATTTATAGTAGGTGAATGAACCTGAAGCGTTTGTGCGTCTTTCTTTCGAGTTCTCCCTATAGTCATTACTAGTCTATTGTTTAAAAGAGTTATTTTATTAATTGTAACCGCCCTATCAAACGAGGTTTTGAAATAATTTTGTGAAAATTAGTGCATAACTCTTTCAAAATGATTATTAATTTATTATAATTATAATCTAATAGAGTTTATAATTAATTTTCTTATATTCGAAAGGAGATTTAAATATGGATAAGAACGAAATGCACGATACCCAAGCTGGAAAGTGCCCTGTCTCTCATGGAAAAACGAAAGAAGAGAGCGCGATTACGACGACAAAAGTTGGCACAACAAATAAGGACTGGTGGCCAAACCAGTTGAATTTGAATCTTCTTCAACAGCACGATAGAAAAAGCAATCCAATGGGTGAAGACTTTGACTACGCAGAAGAATTTAAAAAACTAGATTACTACGAATTGAAGCAGGATCTTCGTACCTTAATGACAGATAGCCAAGACTGGTGGCCCGCTGATTACGGACACTATGGTCCACTCTTTATTCGTATGTCATGGCACGCTGCTGGTACATATCGTACTGGTGACGGACGTGGCGGTGGTGCAACAGGATCGCAACGCTTTGCTCCACTTAACAGCTGGCCAGATAACGCAAGTCTTGATAAAGCTCGTCGTCTCCTTTGGCCAATTAAGCAAAAGCACGGAAACAAGATTTCGTGGGCTGACTTACTCGTCATCACTGGTAATGTCGCGCTCGAATCAATGGGCCTAAAGACATTCGGTTTTGGCGGTGGTCGTGAAGATGTTTGGCACCCTGAAGAAGATATCTACTGGGGTACTGAGAAAGAATGGCTGGGCGACAACCGTTACTCAGGCGACCGCGAACTTGAAAGTCCGCTTGCCGCCGTTCAAATGGGACTTATCTATGTCAATCCAGAAGGACCAAATGGAGAACCAGATCCGCTAGGAAGTGCACGAGATATTCGTGAAACATTTGCTCGTATGGGAATGAATGATGAAGAAACAGTAGCACTAATTGCAGGTGGTCACACATTTGGTAAAGCACACGGTGCTGGAGATGCAGAGGCACATGTTGGTGCAGCTCCGGAAGCTGCTGATATTGAAGAGCAAGGCTTAGGCTGGAAGAATACTCATGGAAAAGGTAAAGGCCGTGACACGATTACAAGTGGTGTTGAAGGCGCTTGGACTGCTGAGCCAACGAAGTGGGATAACGGTTATTATGATTTGCTATTCGGTTATGAGTGGGAATTGACAAAGAGTCCTGCAGGTGCTCATCAATGGAAGCCAGTTAATCCTAAAGAAGAGGATCTTGCACCAGATGCTGAAGATGCATCCATCAAGGTAAATACGATGATGACAACAGCTGATATGGCTCTTCGTGAAGATGAGATCTATGAGAAGATTTCACGCCGTTTCCACGAGGACATCGAATATTTCGCTGATACCTTTGCTCGTGCATGGTTCAAATTACTTCATCGTGACATGGGACCTAAAGAAAGATACCTTGGCCCTGAAGTACCACAAGAAGAGTTAATCTGGCAGGATCCAATTCCGAATGTAGACTATGAATTAACTGCTGCTGAAGTAGAAAACCTTAAAGCGAAAATCCTCAAATCCGGATTAAGCGTTAGCGAGCTAGTCAAAACGGCATGGGCCTCTGCGAGCACATATCGTGGTTCTGATCATCGCGGTGGTGCCAATGGTGCACGCATTCGTTTAGAGCCACAGAAGAATTGGGATGTAAACGAGCCTGAACAGCTTTCACGAGTACTCTCCGTTTACGAAAAGATTCAAAACGAACTTGATAAAAACGTTAGTTTAGCCGATTTGATTGTTCTAGGCGGTAGCGTAGCTGTAGAGAAAGCAGCAAAAGATGCTGGTGTTGAGATTACCGTTCCATTTGCACCTGGACGTGGTGATGCGACACAAGACCAAACGGATGTTGAAAGCTTTGATGTATTAGAGCCAATGGCAGATGGATTCCGTAACTACCAGAAGAAGGAATACACGCTTAGCCCTGAGGAGCTACTAGTAGACAAAGCACAACTTCTTGGCCTTTCTGCACCTGAAATGACCGTTCTTGTTGGCGGTATGCGCGTGCTTGGGACAAACCATAACGGTACGAAGCATGGCTTGTTTACTGATCGTGTTGGTACACTTACAAATGACTTCTTCGTGAATCTACTCGACATGGGTGTTGAATGGAAGGCAGCTGACTTCAATGAATACGAAGGACGCGACCGCAAAACTGGAGAACTAGTACGCACTGCATCACGCTTTGACCTTGTCTTCGGTTCAAACTCGATCCTCCGTTCTTATGCAGAAGTATATGCACAAGAGGACAACAAAGAGAAATTTGTACACGACTTCGTATCAGCATGGGTTAAGATCATGAACGCTGACCGTTTTGATCTTAAAACGAGTAAGGATAAGATGACGTCTAACGCGTAATAATGAAAAAAGCACCTTTCCCTTCGCTTTTAAAGCGTTTGGGGAGGTGCTTTTTTATATTGCATGAAATGGTTTATTTCTTTTCTAGCCAGGTTACGCACTCCACGTGTGTCGTATGCGGGAACATATCAACCGGCTGAACTTCCTTCGTTTCAAATCCACCATCTTCTAAGATGCGGAGATCCCTCGCGAGTGTCGCAGGGTTACACGATACATAAACAACTTTCTCTGGCTTCATATCAATAATCGTTTGAAGAAGTGCTTCGTCGCACCCTTTCCGTGGCGGGTCAACGACGATGACGTCTGGCTTGATGCCCTGCTCTTTCCACGCTGGGATGACGTTCTCGGCTTCACCAACGGCAAACTCTGCGTTTGTGATGCCGTTTAGCTCTGCATTACGCTTCGCATCCTCAATCGCTTCAGGTACGATTTCAACGCCATATACCCGCTTCGCTTTTTGCGCAAGGAAAAGAGAAATCGTTCCGATGCCACAATAAGCGTCGATTACCGTTTCGTTACCTGTAAGTCCAGCATATTCAAGTGCCTGGTCATAAAGCACCTTCGTTTGATCTGGGTTTACTTGATAGAACGAGCGCGCTGAGATCGCGAATTTAATGTCGCCAATTGTGTCGTAAATATATGGAGATCCCCAAAGTACTCTTGTTTCATCACCGAAGATCACGTTCGTGCGTTTTGGATTTACGTTCTGAACGATTGATTTCACTTTCGGAAGTTGCTCTGTGATGTCATTAATGATGTTTTTACGATTTGGTAAGTCTTTGTTTTTTGTGACAATAACAACCATAATATCGTCTGTTTGCTTTCCGTATTTCGCAACAACGTGTCTTAGCGTTCCACGATGTGAGCGCTCGTCGTATGCGCGGATGCCGTATTTTTCAGCGATCTCTTTTACAACGCGAAGAACTTCATCGTTTTCCTGCTCTTGAATAAGACACTGATCCATGTCAATAATCTGGTGACTACGCTGCTGATAGAAACCTGCCACGATCTTGCCGTTTTGTTCTCCAACAGGAACTTGCGCTTTGTTGCGGTAGCGCCATGGGTCTTCCATGCCAAGGACAGGGTGAACAGGTACATTGATCTTCGCAATACGCTCCATCACGTCTTGAACTTGCTTGTGCTTGAATTTCAGTTGGGTATCATACGTAATGTGTTGCGTTTGGCAGCCGCCGCATTGATAGAAAATTGGGCATGGTGGCGTATTGCGATCTTCACTCTCGACTTTTACATCAATAAGTTTGCCGAAGCCAAAACCTTTTTTCGTTTTTATTACTTTTACATTTGCTGTCTCGCCAGGGATGCCATAGGGCACGAACAACGTGTAGCCATCTACTTTCGCGACACCAGCTCCGTCATGGGATATATCAACAAATTCCACTTCCACAACATCGTTCTTTTTTACAGGTACATCTTGAATACTCATTGGTTTCCGTCCTTTTCCGTTCGATTTCATGTACAAAAATTGTACCACAGTGTGATTGGATCGCGAAATGTAACATGTACGCTCCAAACTGGTAATGTTCTTATTACGAAGATGGGGTGCAGGTCGTTTTATTGGCCGTATTTCTAATATATTGGCTAAAATCTCATTATATTGTCCAAAATCAAGATTTATTGGCCAAATTCTCATTATATTAGCCCAAAGCCACTAGTAATAGAAAAAGCCAGAGATCAAAATCTCCGGCTTCTCTCTACTGCGTTAATCACCAAAAACAGCACGTTGCGCTGCTTCTTCTTCATTTGTATGCTTATCGCTCGTTTCCTTAGGGACGATCATTGTGATATGGCGATATAAGTTCGTAAACTCAGCAGGAAGTGGACCACCGTACTCTCCGTCCAGGTTAAGCTGCATCTTATCAACTGATTCGACCCGAATGTGACTTGCTTTCTTGTAGACAACGTTCGGATCATTAATATGATCACCGCGTAAAGCACTGCTCGCAATGCGAATGAATTCAGCGATATTGGTTTTCTTTAAAATCATAAGATCAAATAGTCCATCATTCAGTGAAGCATGAGGTGCTAGCTTCTCAAATCCACCGATTGAGTTCGAGTTTGAGACGAGGAAAAGCATAATCTCATCTTCAAAAAGCTTTCCATCATATTCAATCCTGGTCCTGGCGGGACGAATCGATGGGAGCATCTCAATCCCTTTCATATAGTATGCAAGCTGGCCAAGCATTGTTTTAAGCTTACTTGGCACTTCATACGTTAATTCGGTCAGGCGTCCGCCACCTGCAATATTGATAAAGTAATGTTCATTTACTCGACCGATATCAATTGGCATTTCAAGGCCATTACATAGCACATCCATCGCACCTTCAACTGTGCGTGGAACACCAATCGCTCGCGCGAAATCATTCGTTGTTCCAACTGGGATGATTCCCATCTTAGGGCGATACGGTTGCTCAGCAATACCGTTAATCACTTCATAAATTGTTCCGTCTCCTCCAGCAGCGATCACTAGATCAAACCTCCGCTCAACTGCAATACGTGCCGCTTCTGTTGCATCCCCTTCACACGTTGTCGCATGAGCTGAAGTTTCGTAACCATTTACTTCAAGACGTTCAAGAATATAAGGCAGTGACCTCTTTACCTGTTCTCTTCCGGACGTTGGATTATAGATCAGTCTTGCACGTTTCATCCTTCATCATCCTATCTTCTCTATCTCGATTCTATGCTTCTTATCATCTGTTATTAATTAGTTTTTAAAGACATCATCACTAGTAAATTATATGATAGTCGCAAACAAAAAACGCCCACATTCTCGTGACCGTTTTCCACCGCGTGACCTTCTGTTATGATTATAGGCTTTTCCCCTAAAAAAAGCAAAATGAAAAAGAAGAGCTTAGGTATATTTATGGATTGTGAACAAAGCTTCACTCAAACATATTAAAAATCCCCCTCCATTCAGGAGGGGGCACTTCTTATCGCTTATCCATTTCTTCTACAATCAGCTTGTTCACCATTGGAGGATTAGCTTTTCCTTTGGTTGCTTTCATTACCTGACCTACAAGGAAGCCAAGAGCTCTGTCTTTACCGTTCTTGTAGTCTTCAATAGACTGTTCGTTCTCGTCTAGAATACCTGAAACGATTGAACGAAGCTCACCTTCGTCAGAAATTTGAACAAGACCTTTGTCTTTGACGATCTGTTCAGGATCGCCACCTTTTTCGATAAGATCTTTAAATACTTTCTTAGCGATTTTAGAAGAAATTGTTCCTTTCTCAATAAGAGAAATCAGTTTGCCTAGTCCTTCAGGAGTTAGCGCTACTTCATCAATTTCTTTGTAGTTCGCATTCAAGTAAGCTGATACTTCACCCATTAACCAGTTTGATGCCTGCTTCGGATCAGCTCCTTGGTCGATCGCTACTTCGAAGAAATCAGACATTTTCTTAGACTGAGTGAGAACCATCGCATCGTACTCCGGAAGGTCATATTCTTTCACATAGCGCTCACGACGTGCGTCTGGAAGTTCAGGAATATCCCCACGAACGCGGTCCATCCATTCTTTATTGATCGCAAGGCGAACAAGATCAGGCTCTGGGAAGTAACGGTAGTCGTCAGAACCTTCTTTCACACGCATTAGAATTGTTTTCTTGCCAGCTTCGTCATAGCGACGAGTTTCCTGACCAATTACGTTTCCAGCAAGAAGCTCTTTCTCTTGACGTACTTCCTCAAACTGAAGACCTTTTTGCACATTTGCAAATGAGTTCAAGTTCTTCAGTTCTGTTTTCGTACCGAACTCTTCTTGACCATATGGACGAAGAGAAAGGTTCGCATCACAGCGAAGTGACCCTTCTTCCATTTTACAATCCGATACTTCTGTATATTGAAGGATCGCTTTAAGCTTCTCAAGGTAAGCATAAGCTTCTTCTGGTGTACGGATGTCCGGCTCAGATACGATCTCAACAAGAGGTGTCCCCTGACGGTTGAAGTCGACAAGAGAGTGGTTCTCTCCATCAACGTGCGTTAGCTTACCAGCATCTTCTTCAAGGTGAAGACGAGTAATACCAATCCGCTTTGTTTTACCGTCTACTTCAATATCAATCCAGCCGTTCTCCCCAATCGGCTTATCATACTGAGAAATCTGATATGCCTTCGGGTTATCAGGATAGAAATAGTTCTTACGGTCAAATTTCGTATCTTCAGCAATTTCACAGTTCAATGCCATTGCTGCGCGCATCGCAAAATCAACAGCCTGTTCGTTCATCACTGGAAGTACACCAGGGTGACCGAGACAGATCGGGCACACGTTCGTGTTAGGTGGTGCACCGAAATCCGTTGAACAATTACAGAAAATCTTCGTGTTTGTCTTTAGTTCTGAGTGAACTTCCAGACCGATAATAGTTTCAAAATTCATTTTCAGTAGTCACCCCTTACAGCTCTGGCTTAGCCTTATGATGATCTGTAGCTTGCTCAAACGCATGAGCAACACGATAAACAGTTCTCTCATCAAAGTGCTTTCCGATTATTTGAAGTCCGACAGGTAGTCCATTCGATAATCCACATGGAACTGAAATAGCAGGTACACCTGCAAGGTTAACAGGAATTGTTAGAATATCGTTCGCATACATCGTAAGCGGATTATCAATCTTCTCGCCTACTTTAAATGCTGGTGTTGGCGTTGTTGGTCCGATAATCACATCGTAGTCTTCGAACACTTTCTCGAAATCATTCTTGATAAGCGTCCGTACTTTCTGTGCTTTCTTATAATAAGCATCGTAGTAACCTGAGCTAAGCGCAAACGTTCCAAGCATGATACGTCGCTTCACTTCATCACCAAAGCCTTCGCTTCTTGTTTTCTTATAAAGATCAAGAAGGTTCTCTGCTTCAGCACGTACGCCGTAACGTACGCCATCAAAGCGAGCAAGGTTAGCAGATGCTTCAGAAGAAGAAAGAAGGTAGTAAGTAGCTACAGCGTATTTCGAATGAGGTAGAGATACTTCTTCCCAAGATGCGCCAAGCTCTTCAAGCTTTTTAAGTGCCTGAAGGACATTGTTCTTCACATCTTCGTCTACACCTTCAGCAAGATATTCTTTCGGTACTGCAATGCGAAGACCTTTCACATCACCAGTCAAGCTTGAAAGGTAATCTGGTACATCAACATTCGCAGATGTAGAATCCATCTTGTCATGGCCAGCAATTGATTGCAGAAGATAAGCGTTATCCTCAACTGTATTGGTAATTGGTCCGATCTGATCAAGAGAAGATGCGAATGCAATTAGTCCAAAACGAGAAACAAGTCCGTAAGTTGGTTTTAATCCAACCACACCACAAAAAGCAGCCGGCTGACGGATTGAACCACCTGTATCAGAACCTAATGAGAAGAAGACTTCTCCAGCAGCAACAGACGCAGCAGAGCCACCGCTTGAGCCACCTGGTACATAGTCTGTATTCCAAGGGTTACGCGTGCCATAGAAGCCAGAGTTTTCATTTGACGAACCCATTGCGAACTCATCCATATTCAGTTTACCAACTGTGATTGTTTCAGCCGCGTTTAAGCGCTCGACCACTGTTGCGTTATGTAATGGTTCAAAATTACCTAGAAGCTGACTTGATGCCGTTGTGCGAAGACCCTTTGTTACGATGTTATCCTTCACACCCACTGGAAGACCAAAAAGAAGTCCTCTTGCCTCTTCTGTTCCGAGCTTTCCATCAAGTGCTTTTGCAGCTTGCATAGCTCCTTCTTCATTTAACGTCATAAACGCTTTTACCTTTTCATCAACCGTGTTGATACGATCAAACGAAGATTGAACGAGTTCACTGACGGATAATTCTTTTTTATGAAGCAAGCTGTGAAGCTCACAAATACTTTTATCAAACAAGGACGTTGCCTCCTTTACTCAAATATTGATGGAACTTTAACCTGACCGTTTGCATGATCCGGTGCATTCTTCAAAGCTTCTTCACGAGAAAGCCATGGTTGTGCTTTGTCTTCACGAAGAACATTCTTCAAATCAAGAACATGGGTTGTTGGTTCAACGTTCTCTGTATCTAATTCATTCAATTGTTCTGCCATTGAAATAATGTCATCAAGCTGAGTTGTAAACTTCTCGACTTCTGTCTCATCCATTTCTAATCTTGCCAGGTTCGCTACGTGCTTCACCTGTTCTTTGGTAATTCTGGACATCTCTTTCACCTCCACAAAATTCGAACAACCTGCAATATATAGATGATACCAAAAAGAGACTTCATTAAGCAACAGAACGCCGTCTGTTCCATTTTTAAACAAACGTTTATTTAAGCGCTATTAATCAAACGTTTGTTTAACTTCTACCCATTTTCATAAAAAAGGCTCACCCTCTTACGGGTGAGCCTTTCACATCTCAACTTAGAATTTAGAAACTTTTGCTTCTTCAAATTCTGCTTCAATCTCTTCACCTGGAGCTTTACCTACATAACTGAATGCCATGACAGCAATCCATGCAAGGATAAAGCCTGGGATTAGTTCATAAAGATCAAATAGTCCACCGGACAATTGAGCCCATAGAATTACGACAATTGCACCTGTAATGATTCCAGCAAGCGCACCATTTCGAGTCATGCGTTTCCAGAATAGACTCAGGATGATAACTGGTCCAAACGCGGCACCAAATCCTGCCCAGGCATAACTTACCAGGTTAAGAACACTGCTATCCGGGTTATAAGCAAGTAAGATCGCAAGCAACGCAATAGCTAATACAGCAATACGACCAACCCATACTAGCTCAGTCTGGCTAGCGTTCTTACGTAGGATTGCTTTATAGAAATCTTCCGCTACAGCACTTGATGATACAAGTAGCTGAGAATCAATTGTACTCATAATCGCAGACAGGATTGCAGCAAGCAAGAAGCCGGATACCCATGGGTTAAAGAGTACTTGTGTAAATTCGATAAAAACTGTTTCAGAGTTCTCAAGTCCTGCATTGAAATAAGCAATACCGATGAAACCAGTAAAGATTGCACCAAACAGGGAAAGAACCATCCATGACATACCAACAAGGCGTGCTTTAGGAATTTCCTTCGAAGATTTTACTGCCATAAAACGTGTGATGATATGAGGTTGTCCAAAGTAACCTAGTCCCCAACCAAGTAAAGATAGGATACCCATAAAGCTCATACCAGTAAAGATATCAAGATAAGTTGTATCTGCTGCACCAACTTGATTAACTGTTTCGCTCCAGCCACCCATTTCATTTAAAGCAACAATAGGTACAACAACAAGAGCAAGGAACATAAGTATTCCCTGGAAAAAGTCTGTCCAGCTTACTGCTAAGAAACCACCGAGGAACGTGTAAGAAATAATAACAATTGCACCGATCCACAATGCGCTTTCGTAGCTCATACCGAACGAGCTTTCAAACAGGATTGCGCCCCCAACAAGACCTGAAGACGTATAGAACGTAAAGAATACAAGAATGACAATCGCTGAGATAACACGAAGTGCTTTCGAGCTATCACGGAAACGGTTCTCAAGATAATCCGGTACCGTAATCGAGTCATTCGCCACTTCTGTGTAACGACGAAGACGTGAAGCAACAAATTGCCAGTTCAGGTATGCTCCGATTGCGAGCCCAATCCCAATCCAAATCTGGCTCATACCGCCAGCGTACATCGCACCAGGTAGTCCTAGTAAGAGCCAGCTACTCATATCTGATGCGCCAGCACTTAGTGCGGCAACGGAACCACCTAACCTTCTTCCTCCAAGAACATAATCGGATAAGTTACTCGTCATTTTATATGCTATTAATCCGATTGCAAGCATACCAACAAGGTAAACTATAAACGTGACTAGCGTAGGCATCTCAATACTCATTTAGCACTATTCTCTCCTTTCAGTAAAAAAAGTTATTATTGATAATACGACTAATAAAGGCATTGGTATAAGAAGCCAGAACCATGTTGCAGTAGTTAAGGTATATTCCACGCTTTCACCCCCTCCAAAGTCATTATTCACAGGTATGCATTTTACCCGTGGGATTATATTATTGATATAGACCATAAGTCCTTTACAAACCAATGATTACTATATCACAAAATAATTTTCTGAACAATGCAAACATTATAGAGTTAACTTTACGATGAATAAAAATTCAATATTGCTAACAATTTCCTTCGTTTAGCAACTGTATTGTCATAAGTATTCAACAAAACTTATTTAAATAAATTGACGATTATGTGAAACAGCGACATACTCTAGTAACATTTACCCACCATTCTGTAATGTTAATCGTCAAATTGAAATATTTTTTATAGATTGCGTCTTTTTATCTTGTTTCATACTCATTTTAGAATAAAATTTCCTATATAGATCCGGTTTAAAACCTCACTGTAAAACCACTGTTGTTTGACTCAAATTCTATTACATACATAAATCGTATTCATTACTGTTTGCAAAACGTAATGGCTACGATATAATAATTAACACTATGCAAGTATGAAGGGAAAATCATTATGATAAGAACATATTTTAAAGTAGCAGTGCTTCTATCCATCACTACTTTATTACTCGTGGCTTGTTCGCCCAAAGAGTCAAAGAAAGACGATGGTGTAATGGATATCTATACAACAATTTATCCTCTTGAATATTTTGCTGAACGCATAGGTGGTAATGATGTAAATGCAGAGTCAATTATTCCACCAGGTAGCGATGCTCATAGTTTTGAACCTACAACAAAAACAATGACCAAACTCGCAGAGTCAGACATTTTCATTTATAACGGCGCTGGCATGGAAGGTTTTGCGGAAGCCGTTAAAGAAACACTTCAGAATGAAAGTGTAACTGTCTTAGAAGCTGCAGATGGTATTCATATTGGTGAAACTGAAGAAGAACACGAAAATCATGCTGACGAAGACAGCCATGATGGGCACGACCATGGGGATCTTAATCCGCACCTATGGATTGATCCTATTCTTTCAATTCAGCTTGCTGAAAACATTAAAAACACACTAGTCGATCTAGATCCAGAAAACCAAGAAAAGTTTGAAGAAAACTTCAAAGCATTAAAGGACGACCTTACAGCTCTTGATGACTCATTTAACGATATGGTTTCCAATGCACCTAAGAAAGAGTTTCTTATCTCTCACGATGCCTATAGTTATTGGGAAAGTCGCTATGGACTTAACCAGCTAAGTGTTTCTGGACTATCTCCTTCACAAGAACCAACGCAAAAGCAGTTAGAGGACATTATCCAAACGGCTGAGAATCATAATATCTCATATATGCTATTCGAGCAGAACGCTACACCAAAGCCCGCGAAAGCCGTTCAACAGGAACTAGGTCTTAAAACACTACGGATTCATAATCTATCCGTTTTGAGTGAAAAAGACATTAAAAACAATGAAAATTATCTAACCCTTATGGAAAAGAATATTCAAACGATGAAAAAAGCACTAACAAAGTAAGGATAGCTGAACACATAGACAGAAAGGGCCCACTCTGAAGTAATAACAGAGTGGGCCTTACTTATGCTTTATTGATAAATATGAACAAACGGTTCTTCTTCATTAGGATCTTTGACTATCATACTTTCAGGTTCATCGTTATTCGTTATATAAATAGAGACCGGTAAATCCTGTGGAAATGTATCATTTCTTTTTTTGACTAGTCCATTTACAAACTGTGTAAATGAAATCACTTCAGCTTTACTATAGAACTGGATTGGAATTTCAACCTTCATTTGGCTTAGCTTATCCTGTTTATAGAATCCTGTACCGATCACACCTACAAAATTTGGGAAGAAGTCCTGAATTTCACGTGTAAAATCAGCGAATTTCTCTGACTCTGCTGGATATTCAGTCTCCGCCTTTGATGACGGAAACGCCACATATTGCTCGTTCAAGTCCTTCCAAGAACCTGGACTAGATTTTCCTTCTTCTACATATGCGCTAGCAACAAAGTTACCTGGAACGACCGATTGTCTTGGTTGCTCCATAAATAGCGAGAACATAATTGGAACATCATGCTCAGCTCGAATCTTCTTAATAATTGGGGTAATTGACTCTTTAGCCTTCGCAATAACTTCACTCTTATCTAGCTTTACAGACCCTGTATATTTCAGACCCTTTTCATCTAGAACAGAATACGGGTATTCAGAATAGAGCGAAAGGGCAATTGAAATACCACCAAGCTGTAGTTCATCATCTTTATTTTGAACATAGTAATCCTGTTCATGAATATAAGATAAGAATTTGGGGTTTTTCTTTTCAGCTGCAATGACCTGTTCATAATTAGCCGGATCATCTTTTACACCAAGAACAGGATTAAGACCTTCGTTTACTTTTTTCTTTTTATCCTTTTCCGCTTCTTTCTTTGAAACACCGTTATCTCGGTATAACCAACTATGAATCTGGTCAGAATCAAACAATTGTCCTTCTTTAAAGAAATATTTATCTGGGTCATAGTACTCCTGCGAAAGTCTAATTAGCCCCATCTCAAGGGAATCAACGTCGAGACGATTATCTACACCAGCTGTTACTAATCCCCGAACCTTAGACGTATCAAGAGAATTCTTTTCCCCATCTTTCTCAAGCACGGAACGATAATATCTTTCTGATGTTTTAATATCGTCACTAACAATCATTTCTTCACTTTCACCTTCGGAATTCGGTGCCTTCACTGTTTCATCTTGATTGTTCTTCATAAAACTAGGAACACAACCAGATAAGACGAGCGAAATGGCCATCAGGCTAACGATAAACGTTTGCTTCTTTCGCATTACTTCTCTCTCCTCATTCGTTTAACTCTTCAAGGAATCTATTCTCGCTCCATACTTCTATCCCAAGTGATTCTGCTTTTTCAAGCTTCGAACCAGCATCTTCCCCAGCAATCACAAGATCAGTGCTTTTGCTTACGCTTCCGGTCACCTTTGCGCCTTGCTGTTCTAATATCTTTTTGGCATCTCCGCGGCTCATTTGCTCGAGCTTACCTGTTAACACGACTGTTTTTCCCGCAAATACAGAATCTATGTCTTCTACAGCAACTGGCTTCGGACCTTTATAGGTCATATTCACACCAGCGGTCTTCAACTCATCTATGAGTTCATGCACTTCTTCATTTTGAAAATAGCGCACAACAGAATCAGCCATTTTTTGACCAACTTCATTAATTGCTTCAAGATCTTCTATACCGGCTTCCATGATGCTGTCCATTGAACCGAACTGTTGAGCAAGCGTTCGTGCGGCTTTAGCCCCAACATGGCGAATGCCAAGGCCAAACAGTAACTTCTCAAATGAATTTTCTTTCGAGGTTTGAATGGCTTCAAGAAGATTTGAGACTGACTTCTCGCCCATCCTTTCAAGCTCAATGAGCTGTTCATGAGTAAGCTTGTAAATATCAGCTACATCATGAATCAATTCTTCGCGAAATAGCTGTGTAATGACGCGCTCACCTAATCCATCAATGTTCATCGCGTTACGCGAAACAAAGTGAATAAGGCCTTCTCTTAGCTGTGCAGGACACTTTGGATTTATACACCTGAGAGCAACTTCTTCTTCTAGCCTAACGAGATCACTCTCACACTCCGGGCACTTCTCGGGCATCGAGAAGGCTTCTTCATCACCTGTTCGGCGATCTTCTATGACCGAAACTACTTCAGGAATGATATCTCCAGCTTTCTTAACAACTACATAGTCACCAATTTTAATGTCTTTCTCTCGAATCAAATCTTCATTATGAAGCGAAGCACGTTGTACGGTCGTCCCAGCGACAAGAACGGGCTCAAGAACAGCCGTCGGCGTGACTACTCCAGTTCTACCTACATTTAGTTCAATCGAGAGAAGCTTGGTCACTACTTCTTCTGCCGGGAATTTATAAGCAATTGCCCACCTCGGACTTTTAGCTGTGAAACCTAACTCTTCTTGGTGCTCCAATGCATCAACTTTAACAACAATCCCGTCTATTTCATAAGAGAGATCCGGTCGCTTTTCAGTCCATCCACTGATAAACCGCGTAACATCTTCAATTGTTTCGCAGCGCTTCCATTCTGGATTTGTTTTAAAGCCAAGTTCCTTCAAGAAATCGAGTCCATCAGAATGCGAATCAATCTCCCTTCCTTCAACTGATCCTACACCATAAACAAAAACAGAAAGGTTTCGGCTTGCTGCTATTTTAGGATCTAGCTGACGCAGAGAACCAGCTGCTGCGTTCCTTGGGTTAGCAAACAAATCCTGCTCATTTTTCTCACGAGCTTCGTTTAAGTTAAGGAAGGAAGGTTTCGGCATATAAGCTTCACCACGTACTTCCATACTTACATTTTCACTTAACCGAAGTGGAATTGCAGGAATGGTTTTCAGATTCTGTGTAATATCTTCTCCAACCGTTCCATCACCTCTTGTTGCTCCGCGAACTAGAACGCCATCTTCATAAATAAGGGAAACTGCAAGACCGTCTATTTTCAATTCGCATACATATGAAAAGTTTTCGCCGATTCGCTCACGTACACGTCGGTCGAAATCTTTCAAATCTTCTTCTCCAAACGCATTGCCGAGACTTAACATCGGAACGCGATGTTCTACTTTTTGGAACCCTTCAAGGGGTGGACCCCCAACACGCTGAGTTGGGGAATCCTGTGTTTTAAGCTCTGGGTTGTCTTCTTCAAGAGAAAGGAGCTCATTCATCATCCGATCGTATTCTGCATCAGGAACGGTAGGTTGATCCAATACATGATACTCATAGTTATAGTGATTTAAGAGCTGACGAAGCTCTTCGACGCGTTTCGTTTCTTCTTTCATCGTCAAACCTCACCTTCTAATATGGCTATTGCTTCTCAATAGGGGCAAACTTCGCCAGAAGACGCTTGATACCAACTGGATTTGGGAATGCAATATCAAGCTCGGTCGAATCACCTTCTCCTTTTACGCTAACAACCGTTCCAACACCCCATTTGCGGTGGCTAGCTTTATCTCCAACTTTCCAGTTAAGGGAGTCGCCTCCCGTTGAAGTAAGTTGAGGACGGCGTGGCGTTTTAGGCGTAGCTGGCCTTGAAGAACGCGGGTTTGATCCACCTGAGAATGGTGATGCCGGTTTTTCCTGACCTTCTTTTTCAAGTAGCTCTTCTGGAATTTCGCCAATAAAGCGAGATACCGGATTCGCGTTGGTTTTACCATAAAGCGTTCGAAGACGAGCATTTGTTAAGAAAAGCTCTTCTTCAGCTCTTGTTATTCCAACATAAGCTAGACGACGTTCTTCTTCCATTTCCTCTTCTTCAAATAGTGAACGACTATGTGGGAAGACGCCTTCCTCCATGCCGATTAAAAAGACAACAGGAAACTCAAGACCTTTTGCAGAATGGAGCGTCATGAGGGTAACCGCTTCTTTTTCTTCATTCTCATCTTCATCAAGCTTATCGATATCAGCTACAAGCGCAAGATCTGTAAGGAATGCGATTAAGCTTTTATCTTCACTTGCTTTCTCAAACTCTTGCGTAACGGATAGGAATTCATCAATATTTTCTAATCTTGTTTGTGCCTCAATCGTATTTTCGTTTCTCAAGGAATCACGGTAACCAGATTTATCAATCACTTCTTCAACTAGTTCAGAGACAGCTAAATATTCTTGCATCTGTGTCCAATTCGCCATTTGATTTCCAAAGGTTCGAAGTGATTTCGTAAATCGAGCGCTAAGACCAATCTGTTCTACTTCTTGAAGAGCAGTGAAGATCGAAATATCTTGGTTCGCAGCATACTGTGCCACCTTGTCCATTGTAGAGGCGCCAACACCCCGTTTTGGTACGTTTACAATCCTAAGTAAGCTAATGTCATCGTCTGGATTTGCAATCAATCTAAGGTAGGCAAGCACGTCCTTAATCTCTTTCCGATCGTAGAACTTTGTACCGCCAACAATGTTGTACGTAATGTTAGATTTGTTTAGAATTTCCTCAATAACTCGGGACTGAGCATTTGTCCGATAGAGAATCGCAATCTGTGAATTTGTGCGCTTTCCACTATTCACCATATCTAGAATCTTTCCGGTCACAAAGCGACTTTCATCGTGTTCGTCATTGCCCTGATAGTACGTAATATGCGGTCCATCCTGGTTATCCGTCCAAAGCTTCTTTGGTTTCCGGTTCATATTGTTTTCAATTACAACATTTGCTGCCTGAAGAATCTTCTTCGTTGAACGGTAATTCTGTTCAAGGAAGATCGCCCGTGCACTAGGATAATCTTTTTCAAATGAAAGGATATTCTGGATATCAGCGCCACGCCAGCGGTATATTGACTGATCGGAATCACCCACAACACACAGGTTCTGGTACTTCTCAGCCATCAATTTAACCAGTACATACTGTGCCTTGTTTGTATCCTGGTACTCATCAACGTGAATATACTGAAACTTACGCTGGTAGAATTCAAGAACCTCAGGTACTTTTTTGAAAAGTGTTATTGTACGCATGATGAGGTCGTCGAAATCAAGCGCCTGATTTTTACGAAGCTGTTTCTGATACTGCTCGTACGCATCAGATACGACACTTTCATATGGTCCCTTTGCATTCGCTTTGTAATCCTCAGGTGATTGCAGTTCATTCTTTGCGGAACTAATACTGCCAAGAATGCCTCGAGGCTCGAATTTCTTAGGATCAACGTTCTGTTCCTTCAAAATCTTCTTAATGACAGTTAACTGATCTCCTGAATCAAGAATCGTGAAATTTCGGTTAATCCCAATTCGATCGCCATCTCTTCGTAATATACGTACGCACATGGAGTGGAATGTGGAGATCCAAATATCCTCTGACACAGGACCTGTAATTGAATTTACCCGTTCTCTCATCTCTCGTGCTGCTTTATTCGTAAATGTAATGGCAAGTATGTTCCACGGGGAAACCTGCTTCTCAACAAGCAAGTAGGCAATGCGGTGTGTTAGCACTCTTGTCTTTCCACTTCCTGCCCCGGCCATAATTAAGAGCGGTCCATCTGTATGCTTGACCGCTTCCTGCTGTTCGGGGTTCAATCCGTTCAATAATTTATCCACTATTCGCTGCATGTTCTAAGCACTCCTCACAAACGTATGTTCTTATTTCTTATTTTACCTGATCGACAGGAGAGAATCAATTTCCTTTAACTGCAGCAACCGTTTTAATCGCCTGCTTAATATTATCGTATATACTATTCCCAACTATAACCGTATCAGCATAAGCTGCCATCTCTTTTGCTTTCTCTGGTGAGTCAATTCCTCCGCCATAGAAAAGCATCGTATCATCAAGCACCTTGCTAACCTTCTGAACCAATTCAGCATCTCCATATGTGCCGCTATATTCCACATAAAATATCGGCAGCTTGAACATCTTCTCTGCCATTCGTGCATAGGCAAGCACATCGTCTTCTTCAATCCCAGTATTAGCCGACGTTAGATTCGCAACTTTTGATTCACTGTTTAGAATACAATACCCTTCCATCACAATTTCATCCCAATTCATAATCTCACCAAATTCTTTAACCGCTTCATGATGCAATCCCGTTACCCAACGGCTATCTTCCGTATTTAATACAGTTGGAATGAAATAGAAATCAAATCCCGGCGTCACAGCCTCAACCGTTGAGACCTCAAGTGCACATGGTACCGCGTACCTCCGAATGCGCGCAAGCAAATCCAGCGTCCGATCAAGAGTTACACCATCACTTCCCCCAACAATCACCGCATCCGTACCAGACTCACATATCGCCTCAAGATCATAGTCCTCAATTTCCTTATTCGGATCAAGCTTAAAAACATGCTTCCACTCTCGAAAATCAAACATCCTAAACCTTCCTCCCACTTTTCCTCATACGTTGGATTATATCAAAGAATACACGAAAAGCGGAAGTGGGCGTTTAGACTCGGCAGGCACTGGAACCCTAGACTTTGAACACGCCCTTTGTGTTCAGAGTCTAGGGTGAAGTGACCGAGAGTCTGCCCACTGCAGCTGGATCACGAAAAGCGGAAGTGGGCGTTTAGACTCGGTAGGCACTGGAACCCTAGACTTTGAACACGCCCTTTGTGTTCAGAGTCTAGGGTGAAGTGACCGAGAGTCTGCCCACTGCAGCTGGATCACGAAAAGCGGAAGCCTCCGTTTAGACTCGGCAGGCACTGGAGCCTAATCCGTAAAAACACAACATATCCGCGATTTTCGAGATATATCCGCGAGATTATGATTTTATCCGCGAAAATGGATGTTATATCCGCGAAAACTCAATTATATCCGCGAAATGTTAAAAATGCCGGTTAATCAGCACTATTTCCACACAAAAAAATGAGCCGATCTCCGGCTCATTCTCTCTACTCTTTATTATGGACACGATCAAGTGTCATTTGATAGCCGTCGTTTCCGTAATTCAGGCTACGTTTTACTCTTGAAATGGTTGCAGTACTTGCTCCCGTTTCTGTCTCAATTTTATGATACGTAAACCCTTCTCTCAGCATACGCGCTACTTCTAGGCGCTGGGCAAGAGATTGTATTTCGTTCACTGTTGCTAGATCATCAAAGAATAAATAGCATTCTTCAAGATCCTTTAATGAAAGGATGGCTTCAAAAAGCTGATCAAGTGTTTTACCTCGAAGTTTATCAATTTGCATTGTTAGTCCACTCTCCTTACTCAAAATATGTATCGTTCTATTCCAATCGTTCTGTATGAAAAGAGATCAACTCTCATTCTTCTATACGGCCTTCTTAACATTCTAGCCTTAACAACCATTCCTTTATTCCGTTAAGAGTTTACTTTGTTATAGTTTAACGCATTATCGAAGGAAAAAGTACCATTTTTCGCTTTACATCATAAATTCCTTGCTGCGTCAATCGAATAAAAGGTAAATGCGTAGAAGAGAAAAACAGTAGGCTATAGATAGGATCACCAAATGCGTACCCTCTTTCCTTTAGCTCTGTAATGATCCGTTTCTCTGCTTTCATTACGTCTTCAAGGGGTAATTCAGACATCTTTCCCATAAGAGGCAAATGAATCTCAGCAATTACTTCTTCGTCTTCTACAAGTGCAATCCCGCCACCAATTTGTCTGACTCGATTAAAGGCAGCGATCATATCAGATTTCTTTTTTCCGATTATAATAAAATCACCTGTATTCGAAAAGCTGCTAGCAAACCCCTTTACGTTCGTTGCAAAACCTTTAATAATTGTATTCACACGCCACTTGCCTTCACGACTTAGTAGCATAATAAAACTCTCGTCTGTTCCAGCAGGCAACTCATCAACAGAGGTTTCGATCGATAAATTGTATGGTTTTGTAATCACAGCATTTATCATTTCAACACCAGCTGGTCCGGAGAAGGTTAAGTCATTCGGTTTAAGCTCCCACTTTTCTTCAACAGCAGTAAGTCCGTGCTCTTCCCAGTCAAAGGACCAATCCTGCCCTACTTCTTCCCCATCACGCTTCAGCCATTTGCCACGCGCAAGGACTGATAAAGGAAGCGGATTCTCACTTGATTCAAGAATATTAATATGAGCAAGTCTACCAGGTGCTATCATACCATGTGTATCGGCTATACCGTAGTGGTTTGCCACATTATATGACACCATTGAATACGCATCTTCTGCAGGTACTCCTGTTTCTAAAGCAATGGAAATCAACTTGTCTGTCAGCCCTTGTTCAAGGAAGGAGGGGGTTGAGCCATCAGTGTTCATCATAACCCGATCAAAAGAGGTTACTCCTTTCTCAAGAAGAGACTCCAGAATCACTGGTAAATCAGGTCTGATGGAGGAGTAGCGAAGCGATGTCACCATTCCCATCTCTAACCTACGAAGTGCTTCATCTCCAGTCATTGCTTCATGGTCACACGAGACACCAAGCAGCCCCATCTTGGTTAATGTTGATAGGGACGCACCCGGGAGATGTCCCTCAATAGGCTTACCGAGTCTTCGTGTTTCCTGCATCCATTCTAATATTTCATCATCTCCACTTAGTACATCAGGCCAGGCTGTTAGCTCGCCTCCTTGTATAACAAGCGGATGAGAAAGCCACTCCTTCATATGTTTATTCGTTATGGCGTCTTCATCAAGAAGCTTTGTCTGCGCATCATATCGTGCCCACCAAAACATCGAAACGGGAAACTGATCAAGGTCCTCTATTAATGTAAGCGCTTTCTCGTGAGGCAAACCGAGAAGGAAAAGCATGTTATCATTCATCAATGTCGTTGTTCCCCGACTAGATGCATAGCGTGCAAACGTAAGGGGATTATAAAGTTGAAATGGATGAGCATGTGGTTCAATGTAACCTGGAACAAGACATTTTCCCTTGCAATCAATCCATTCTGTTGAATGATGCTCTTCAGGTAGAGCATCTCCAATATAGACGATGCGATCTTCATATACCCATATATTCGACGTAACCCATTTTTTTAATCCGTTGTTTAGGTAGGTTGCATTATAAAAAACGATCGATGGTGGCAACTCGCCAGAGACTACTTGCACTTGTTGTCGTAATTGCTGTTTTGTCCATAAATTTTTTCGTTTCGCCATAACCATCACCCGATTCAAGAAGTTTTCTTTATTTTAACATAATTTCGACACGTTGCTACTTTTGATTTGTAATTGATGAAAGGAGTTTTTTCCATGAAACCAAATATTAGTATGATGAACGCTTTTATTCGCCTTACTGCAGGTTTTGCTTTGCTCTCCTGGTCAACAGCTAAACTGTGTAAAGACGACAATAGCATGACGGCATTATTAATGGCAACTGTAGGTGCTATGAAAATCGCTGAAGGTCACACTCGGTATTGCCCAGTAGTGGATCTTATGACACAGGATGAAAACCGCGATCCCGATGAAACTGCACTGGAAAAAGTTATCAATCCTTCCTAGACCCTTAAGAACAAAAAAACTTCCCTGACAACAGGGAAGTTTCATCTATCTAATCATAAGGAGGTACGTATATGCTCGAGTATATAACAGATACTTGGTTAATCTATACGATGGTCATTGGTAGTATTGTTGCGATTGCTTTCGCTTATATTAAGAAGAAACGTGCGAGATAGCTCGATATCCGATATCCGTGCGGTAGAAGCCATCCTCAACGGTGACATGCTCTAATTCTTTATACACGGAACGACTTGCTTGTTTCAAATCTTCTCCTTTAGAAGCTACGAGTAAAACACGTCCGCCGTTTGTTACCAGTTCACTTTCAGAGTATTTCGTTCCGGCATGAAAAACAAGTGCTTCAGAACTCACCTCATCTAATCCAGTAATCGGCTTACCTTTCTCGTAACTGCCAGGGTATCCACCAGATGCAACAACAACGCCAATAACCGCTTCATCGCTCCAGGTTAGGTCTGGTGTTTCACCATCCAACATGGTAAGAACAGCTTGTACAAAATCTGATGTCATTCTTGGCAATACTACCTGTGTCTCAGGATCACCGAAGCGGGCATTAAATTCAATGACTTTTGGTCCTTCATTCGTCAGTATTAAACCTGCATAAAGAATGCCCGTGAATGAACGTCCATCTGCTTTCATCCCTTTGGCAGCCGGTCGCAAAATCGACTTTACCGCATGATCCACAACATCCTCGGATATTTGTGGAACCGGTGAATAGGCACCCATACCACCAGTATTAGGTCCTTGATCACCATTAAACGCTCGTTTGTGATCCTGGGAGATAACAAGTGGGTAGACGTGTTCTCCTTCTACTAGAGCCATTAACGAAAATTCTTCTCCATCTAGAAACTCTTCTATTACCACTTTCTCGCTCGCTGCACCGAACTGATTGTTCTCCATCATGTCATGAAGGCTTTCAAGTGCTTCATCAAGGGTCATTGCAACGACCACACCTTTACCAGCCGCAAGACCGTCTGCCTTCAGAACAATAGGTGCACCCATTTTTTCTACATAAGCCTTGGCTTCTTTATAATCTGTAAACGACTTTGAATAAGCCGCAGGAATACCGTTCGCTACCATTAACTCTTTAGCAAACGTTTTACTTCCTTCAATTAGAGCCGCTTCCTGTGTTGGTCCAAATACACGTAGGCCTGCTTCTTGAAATCGATTCACAATACCATCGAGTAGAGGTTGTTCAGGACCAACGAGTGTTAACTCGATATTTTCCTTTTTCGCAAAGGCTACGAGCCCTTCATGATCGCTCTCTTCAATCGGTACAAGTTTAGCCTCTGTCATCCCTACGTTGCCCGGTGCTACGTATACTTGATCAACAAGGCTGCTCTGTGCTGCTTTCCAAGCCATCACATGTTCACGACCACCGCGCCCAATCACCAAAACCTTCACAGGTAAAACCTCCTCTTAATGTTTAAAATGACGAACTCCAGTGAAGACCATCGTGATTCCATATTCATTGGCTTTCTTAATTGAATCCTCATCACGAATTGAACCTCCAGGCTGAATGATAGCCGTAACACCAGCACGTCCAGCTGCTTCAACAGTGTCATCCATTGGGAAGAAAGCATCGGAGCCCATTACAGATCCCTTACTTTTCTCACCTGCTTGTTCAATCGCAATATTAGCAGCACCTACACGATTCATTTGTCCTGCTCCAATCCCGATTGTCTGATCATTCTTAGTAAGCACAATTGCATTGGATTTCACATGCTTGACGACTTTCCAAGCAAGCTTCAGTGCTTCCCACTCTTTATCCGTCGGCTCACGGTCAGTAGGTACTGAAATATCAGCTTCTTCAAATCCGTAACGATCACGTTCTTGAAGAAGTAGGCCACCGTTTACTGATGTAAGCTGATGTTCAATAGCAGGAGAAGCAGAGACATCAAGCTTCAGTAAGCGAAGATTCTTTTTCTTCGTAAGGACAGCAAGAGCTTCTTCGGTAAACGCAGGGGCCATAATAATCTCCAAGAAAATTTCTTTTAATTTCAATGCTGTTGCTTCATCTACTTCACGATTAATTGCTACAATCCCACCGAAAATAGAAGTCGAATCTGCTTCATATGCTTTCTGGTAAGCTTCAACAATGGTCTCACCTGTTCCAACACCACAAGGATTCATATGTTTTACAGCAACAACAGCAGGCTGTTCGAATTCCTTAACAATATTAAGAGCAGCATTCGCATCATTAATATTATTGTAAGAAAGCTCTTTGCCATTTAATTGTTCCGCTGAAGCAAGAGATGCTCCTTTGTAGAGTGGTTTACGATAGAATACGGCTTTCTGATGAGGATTTTCACCATATCGCAACGTTTGTTTTCGTTCAAAGGTAACTGTTAGTGATTCAGGCTCTTCTTCTCCTGATTGTGCTGTTAAGTATTCGGAGATGACTGCGTCGTATGAAGCAGTATGGCGGAATACCTTTGCAGCAAGCTCTCTACGAAGAATTTGAGTGGTATCTCCATTCTCCTCAACCTGGCGAAGTACACGATTGTAGTCGGAAGGATCAACAACAACCGTCACATCACGATGGTTTTTCGCTGCAGAGCGAAGCATTGTCGGTCCACCAATATCAATGTTCTCAATGGCATCTTCATACGTTACATCAGGCTTCTCGATCGTCTCTTGGAATGGGTAAAGATTCACGACAACGAGGTCGATTGGCTTAATGTTCAATTCATCTAGCTGCTTCTGATGCTCTTCATTGTCTCGAACTGCAAGCAAACCACTGTGAACATTTGGATGAAGCGTCTTTACTCGCCCATCAAGAATTTCAGGGAATCCTGTTACATCAGAAATCCCCATTACGTTCACACCCGCTTCTTCAAGAGCACGTTTGGTTCCACCAGTAGAGATCACCTCTACACCTTTGTCGGCAAGTCCTTTTGCAAATGCTGTAATATCTGTTTTATCAGAAACACTGATTAATGCTCGTTTAATAGCCATACTTCTTCCTCCCATTACCTTGTGATTTTCTCCTGAAGAAGGGAACGAATGACGGCAGGATACAAGAGGTGCTCAACTGCCTGAATTTTTCGTCCTAAATCCTCTTTTGTGTCATTCTCATCAATTCGAACGTAATCTTGTTCAATGATTGTTCCGGTATCCATTCCCTCATCCACGAAATGAACGGTTACTCCCGTTAGTTTAACTCCTGCTTCAAAAGCCTGTCCGATTGCGTCCTTTCCAGGAAAAGACGGAAGGAGTGACGGATGAATATTTATAATTCTCCCTTCGAATCCTTGAAGGAGTATCGGTCCGATTAATCTCATATAGCCTGCAAGTATAATCCACTCAATACCTGCTTCATGCAACTGTTGAAGAATAAAGGTTTCGAAATCAGCTTTTGATTCATAAGATTTTGGATAGAAAGAAAGGACAGGAATGCCAAATGCCTCTGCCCTTTTTTCTACTTTTGCACCAGGACGGTCACAAACGACAAGCGAAATCTCCGCATCAAGTTCACCGTTCTCGATTGCTGCGGCAATCGCTTCAAAGTTCGAGCCGCTTCCAGATGCGAATATGGCTATCTTTTTCATGACAAGTCACCGCCACCGAATTCAATTCCTTCACCTTTTTTAACACGACCAATCATAAAGGCTCTCTCGCCATCTGCTTCAAGCTGTTTCATCACACTAACAGCCTCATCCCCAGGAACCGCTAGCACCATACCGATGCCCATATTAAATGTTGTGAACATTTCTTTTCGAGCAAGCTTTCCTTTTGACTCAATTAGATCAAAAATTGCCGGGATTGGCCATGAACCATAATCAATCTGAGCCGCAAGTCCTTCAGGAAGCATACGTGGAATGTTTTCTTCAAATCCTCCACCTGTAATGTGTGCAATCCCATGAACCGTGTGTGTCTTAAGAACGTTAAGAACAGGTTTAACATAGATGCGAGTTGGAGCAAGCAAGGCTTCGCCAAGCGTCTTTCCAAGAGCTTCATATGAGGATTCTAGATCCAAGCCGTTATCCTTTAACAATACTTTTCGAACAAGCGAGAAGCCATTACTGTGAATACCATTTGAAGCAAGGCCAACAAGCACGTCGCCTTCCTTCACATTTTCAGTGGTAATCAACTGTGACTTTTCGACCGCGCCAACCGTAAATCCAGCAAGATCATAATCATTTTCTTTATACATGTCAGGCATTTCCGCTGTTTCTCCACCAATGAGCGCACAACCTGCTTGTGAACACCCTTCAGCAACACCTTTAACGATAGCTTCAATTCGCTCCGGAGCTAGCTTGCCTGTTGCAATATAATCTAGAAAATAAAGTGGTTCTGCTCCTTGTGCTACAACATCGTTTACACACATTGCTACGCAATCAATCCCGATTGTATCATGCTGATCCATTTGAATCGCAAGCATCAGCTTAGTGCCTACACCATCTGTGCCAGAAACAAGGACGGGTTTTTCATAAGGTAGTTCTGACAAATCAAACATGCCACCAAAACCGCCGATCCCTCCCATTACGCCTGGACGCATCGTCTTCTTCACATGAGGCTTAATCCGGTCTACCGCTTCATAACCTGCTTCAATATTTACGCCTGCCTGCCTATATGCTTCTGCCATAATGGCCTCCTTCGGTTAGACTTTTTCGTAAGGATGAACCGTATCGGGATATATTTCAGTAGGATAGTTTCCAGTAAAGCAACCAAGACACTGTCCGCAATTGGAACCTTCGTCTTCTCTACCGATTGCTGTCGTCATACCTTCTGTTGAGAGAAATGTAAGTGAGTCTGCACCGATCTCGTCGCACATTTCATCGACACTCATCTTCGCTGCAATCAATTCTCCAGAGTTCGATGTATCGATTCCGTAATAACATGGGCTAATAATTGGAGGAGCACTGATACGAACGTGCACTTCCTTTGCTCCAGCTTCCCTGAGCATGGTGACAATTCTCCTACTCGTTGTTCCACGCACAATCGAATCATCAACAATCACGACTCGTTTTCCTTCAACAACACCACGAACAGGGGAAAGCTTCATCTTCACTCCACGTTCTCTCAGCTCCTGTGAAGGTTGAATAAACGTTCTTCCAACATAGCGGTTTTTGATTAGGCCCATCTCATAGGGAATGCCAGATTCTTCAGCATATCCAATTGCAGCGGAGATACTTGAATCAGGTACACCTGTTACGATATCCGCTTCAATTGGTGCCTCTTTCGCAAGCTGTTTACCAAGCTTCTTTCGAGCGGTATGCACATTAATGTTCTCAATATTACTGTCAGGTCTTGAGAAATAGATATACTCCATTGAACAAATGGCTCGAGAAACCGATGATGAGAAGCGTTCAGACTCCAAGCCATTCTCGCTAATGATGAGAAGCTCTCCAGGCTGTACATCTCGAATATATTCAGCTCCGATAAGGTCAAATGCACATGTTTCCGATGCCACAACGTACGCACCTTCAAGAATACCAAGTGACAAAGGTCTTAACCCGTGTGGATCAAGAGCGACCATCATTTCTTTTTCTGTCATCATGATAAAAGCGTACGCACCCTTAACCATAGTGAGCGCATTTTTGACCTTTTCACGCTGACTTAAATAACCGCTTCTCTTAATTAAGTGTGCAAGCACTTCTGTGTCTGAAGTCGTTTGAAAAATACTTCCTTGGCCTTCAAGCTGATGCTTGAGCGCATTAGCGTTCACAAGGTTTCCGTTATGCGCAAGGGCAAGCCCACCATTCTGCGAGCGGAAAACGAGTGGTTGGACGTTCTCATACCCACCGCCACCAGCTGTCGAGTATCGCACATGACCGATTGCACCGTTGCCTTCAAGCTGATCAAGATCACCTGGACCAAACACGTCATTCACTAGGCCGATCCCTTTATGATTGTAGAGACGATCTCCATCTGTTGAGACAATACCTGCTCCTTCTTGCCCGCGGTGTTGCAAGCTATGCAGTCCATAATATGTGAGGGAAGCTGCATCTGGGTGCCCCCAGATGCCAAATACGCCACACTCTTCATTTAAGCCTTTGATTTCACCAAACATGGAATAGCTCCCTTCCAGGCTGCTTCAAGTTCTTGAACAGGAGCATCGAAAATATGTGTTTCATCTTCATGCATAATCGTTAACATACCTGTTCCGGTAACCTCGCCGATTAGTTTCGCTCCAGTTCGTAGCTCAAATGCCTGCTGATGTTCCCCCTTGATGGTTACAAGAAAACGAGATTGTGATTCACTAAATAGATCTGTTGTTACGTCTCCATCGATGCGAACATTGGCACCAAAATCTGTACCAATTAATGATTCTGCTAGAGCGACACTAAGTCCACCTTCTGCAAGGTCATGTGCTGATTGTACAAGTCCATCCTGAATCGCTGTTAACAGTTGGTTCTGAAGCTCTTTTTCCACTTCAAGATTCAATGTAGGAGCTTGACCAGAGATTTTTCCGTCTAGGTACTTTTGAAGCTCACTTCCTCCGAAATCTTCGCCCGTTTCTCCTAGCATATAAATCAAGTTTCCTTCTTCTTTGAACGCTTGTGTCGTCACATGATCGAGATCATGAACAAGTCCGACCATACCGACAACCGGCGTTGGATAAACTGCGACGCCGTTCGTTTCATTATAAAGAGATACATTTCCACCGATAACTGGAGCGTTCAGCATGCGACACGCCTCACTCATACCATCTGTGGCTTTTTCAATCTGCCAGAAAATTTCAGGCTTCTCAGGGTTTCCAAAGTTTAAGCAATCTGTAATCGCTAGTGGCTCTCCACCAGAACAGACAATATTACGCGCCGCTTCCGCCACAGCAATTTGTCCGCCTACTTCAGGATCAAGATACAAATAGCGAGAGTTACAGTCCGTTGTCATCGCCAGTGCTTTTCTTGTACCGCGGACGCGGACAACAGCTGCGTCAGACCCTGGTGCAACAACGGTATTCGTACGAACCATATAATCGTATTGATCAAAAACCCATTCCTTACTCGAAATAGTTGGCTGACTAAGTAGGGTATATAGCATTCCCTTCGGATCTTCCACCACTGGAATCGGTCTATGAATCTGCTGATTTTCAATATAGTAATCTGGAATGCGGGATGGTTTATGGTAAACAGGTGCTTCCTCAGCGAGTGCATCAACTGGGACATCTGCTACAACTTCACCTTTATGAAGAAGTTTGAACCTCTTCTCTTCTGTCACTACGCCAACTTCTTTACACAAGAGGCCCCATCGATCCGTGATTTCTTTGATCTCTGCTTCATGACCCTTCTTCACGACAACAAGCATTCGCTCCTGTGATTCAGAAAGCATCATTTCATATGGTGTCATGCCTTTTTCGCGCTGAGGAACTTCATCAAGGTTCATCTCAAGTCCCATACCTGCTTTACTGGCCATTTCTGATGCGGATGACGTTAACCCAGCCGCTCCCATATCCTGAATGCCAACAAGCGAATCACAGTGAACAAGCTCAAGACATGCTTCAAGAAGCAATTTCTCCATAAACGGATCGCCAACCTGAACAGCTGGACGTTTTTCGTCAGAAACATCAGTCAATTCTTCAGATGCGAAAGTTGCACCATGAATTCCGTCACGCCCTGTGCTTGCACCTACGTACATCACCGTGTTACCAGCTCCGGATGCAATCCCCTTTTGAATATCTTTATGATCAATTAAACCAACACACATCGCATTAACAAGTGGGTTACCATCGTAAGAAGCATCAAACTGTACCTCTCCGCCCACTGTTGGAATTCCAATACAATTACCGTAGCCAGCAATCCCTGCAACGACTTCTTCAAAAAGGTACTTCACTTTCGGGTTGCTAAGTTCACCGAAACGAAGAGAATTAAGAAGCGCAATAGGGCGAGCCCCCATAGAGAAAACGTCTCGGATAATGCCACCAACTCCAGTAGCCGCGCCCTGATAAGGCTCGATCGCTGATGGATGGTTATGACTTTCAATCTTGAATACGACAGCCTGCTCGTCACCAATATCAACGATTCCAGCACCTTCACCAGGTCCCTGAAGAACACGTTCACCAGTGACTGGGAACTTTTTTAAGACCGGCTTGGAATTTTTGTAGCTACAATGCTCAGACCACATAACGGAGAAAAGTCCAGTCTCCGTATAATTTGGTATACGACCGAGAATCTTTTCTACCATACCGAACTCGTCATCTGTTAAACCCATTTGACTATAGATCTTTTGATCTTTGATCATCTCAGGTGTAGGTTCATGCATGTGTGACATGGGATTCCCTCCAGTTGCGTAGTATCGATTTAAATAGCTTTAATCCGTCCGCGCTTCCTAACAATTCATCTACCGCTCGTTCAGGGTGTGGCATCATGCCAAGCACATTGCCTTCTTCATTCACAATACCTGCGATGTCTTCAACTGAACCATTCGGGTTATCTGCATAGCTGAATGCAATACGGTTGTCTTTCTTAAGCTGTGCTAACGTTTCTTCATCGCAATAGTAGTTTCCTTCACCATGAGCGATCGGCACTGTAATTTCTTCACCGTTCTCATATGCTGAAGTAAACATCGTTTCATTGTTTTGAACCCGTAAAGTCACAGGGCGGCACATAAACTTCAAATTCTTATTTCGTTTCATGGCACCCGGTAATAGACCTGCTTCCAAGAGAATTTGGAATCCGTTGCACACGCCTAAAACTGGCTTTCCAGTTTCAGCAGCCTTTATGACTTCAGGCATGATCGGTGCAAAGCGGGCAATCGCACCGCTACGTAAATAGTCTCCATAGGAGAACCCACCAGGTAGAAGAATCGCATCGTAGTTTGCTAGATTCTGCTCATCGTACCGGACATAAACCGCTTCTTCTCCAAGCTCATCTTTGATGGCATGATACATATCCACATCGCAGTTTGAACCCGGGAACACAATCACTGCAAATTTCACTGTGCGACTCCCTCCTCGATTTCATAGGTGTAATCTTCAATCACTGTATTCGCAAGAAGCTTCTCGCAAATTTCTTGAATGCGCTGATTAAGGTTTTCCGTATCTTTAACGGTAAGCTCCATGTATTTTCCGATTCGTACATCTTCTACTTCATTGTAAGAAAGACTGTGGAGTGAATTCTTAACAGCACTCCCCTGTGGATCTAGTACACTTTCTTTTAACGTTACATAGACTTTTACTTTATACATGATTCGGATCCCCCTAAACGAGCTAGAATTTGTTCGTACGCTTCTGTCAGATTACCAATGTCTCTTCGAAACACATCTTTATCTAGTTTTTCATTTGTTTTGCTGTCCCACAATCTACATGTATCCGGCGATATTTCATCAGCAAGCATAATCTTTCCTTCTGCTGTCATACCGAATTCAAGCTTAAAGTCCACTAGTTTCACATCACGCTCGAGGAAATAGTCTCGTAGTAGCGTATTTATTCTCAACGCCCGTTCTTTCAAATCATTAACTGTATCTTCTGTCGCAAGTTCAAGTTCAAGCACATGATCAAGCGTTAGAAGAGGATCACCAAGGTCATCATTCTTGTAGTAGAATTCAACGATCGGCTGTTTTAGAAGCTTACCTTCTTCAACACCGGTTCGTTTGGAAAAGCTCCCGGCGGCGATGTTCCGAACAACCACTTCGAGTGGTATGATCGATACCCGCTTCACAAGCTGCTCTGTAGAAGACAATTTTTCAATAAAATGGCTCTCAATGCCCGCACTCTTCAAATAATCAAAGAGCAAACTTGTGATTTCATTGTTCAGTCTTCCTTTACCTGAGATTGTCGCTTTCTTCTCACCGTTATAAGCTGTTGCTGAATCTTTATACTCGACCCATACAACCTCTGCTTCGTTTGTTGCATAAATTCGCTTCGCTTTACCTTCGTACAACAATCCTTGCTTTTCCATGGTGATCCCCTCCGATGCTTAATTAAAGTCCGAGACGTTCAAATATCATATCCACCGGCTTCAGGTGGTAGTTGTAATCAAAGCAGTCATCAATTTCGGATTCACTAAGCTGATCAGTAATTTTAGGATCCGCTTCTACTAATTCTCTAAACTGAATACCGCGCTCCCATGCATCCATTGTTTTCGGCTGAACAAGATCATATGCTGCTTCTCGTGACATCCCTTTATCAATAAGAGATAGAAGAACGCGTTGGCTGTAGATTAATCCGTATGTTCTCGTCATATTACGCTTCATGTTTTCTGGGAAAACCGTTAACTTTGAAACGATACCAGCAAAACGATTCAGCATATAATTAAGTGCTATCGTTGCATCTGGCAAAATCACACGCTCTGCAGAAGAATGGGAGATATCGCGTTCGTGCCATAGTGCCACATTCTCGTAAGCTGTTGTCATATAACCACGAATCACACGTGCCATTCCCGTCATGTTTTCAGAACCGATCGGATTCCGTTTATGAGGCATTGCGGATGAACCTTTTTGACCTTTTGCAAAGAATTCTTCCACCTCACGCGTTTCACTTTTCTGTAGTCCGCGGATTTCAACTGCAAACTTTTCGATAGACGTTGCAACAAGCGCAAGTGATGACATATAGTGTGCATGACGATCGCGCTGAAGTGTTTGTGTCGAAATTGGTGCTGGTTGAAGACCAATCTTTTCACATACATACTGCTCAATAAACGGATCAATGTTCGCATATGTTCCAACTGCTCCAGATAGCTTACCGAATCGAACATTTTCAGAAGCTGTTTTGAAGCGATCAAGGTTACGCTTCATTTCTTCATACCATAGCGCCATTTTAAGACCAAAAGTTGTTGGTTCTGCATGAACACCATGTGTTCTACCCATCATAACTGTGTATTTATGTTCTTGTGCTTTTGCTTTGAGCACCTCAATGAATTTCTCAATATCCATAATCAAAAGATCGTTCGCTTGCTTAAGCTGGTAAGACAAAGCGGTGTCGACCACATCTGTTGACGTTAAGCCATAATGGACCCACTTGCGCTCTTCTCCTAGCGTTTCTGAAACGGCTCTAGTAAAAGCAACGACGTCATGACGCGTTTCTTCTTCAATCGCATGAATGCGTTCCACGTTAAATCCTGCGTTTTCACGGATTTTCTGCACATCTTCTTTAGGAATAATCCCTAACTCCGCCCATGCTTCACATGCAAGAATTTCTACCTCGAGCCACGCATTGTAGCGATTTTCCTCTGTCCAAATAGCTCCCATCTCTGGGCGTGTATAACGTTCAATCATATTAAGTCCTCCTGGTCTATTATCTTTACTCCCATAATTTCCATTGCGTCATCCGCTCAATCGCATCTTCAGTTGATGATGCAAGAAAGTTAACATGACCCATTTTGCGATTATGCTTCGCTTCGTCTTTTCCATATAAATGAAGCTTTGCGCTACCAAGTTCCGATACACTATTTAGTAGAGGTGACACATGCTGACCGAGCAAATTTCCCATTACAACGGGTGTTACCTGCTTCGTGCTCCCAAGCGGCAAACCGCATATCGCTCGAATATGCTGTTCAAATTGAGAAGTTTCGCATGCTTCCATCGTATAATGTCCTGAATTGTGAGGTCTTGGTGCAAGTTCATTTACATATAGCTCATTATCTTTTAAGAAAAGTTCAACTGCAAGTGTTCCAACAAGGTTCAGATTATTGGCAAGTTGTTTTCCCACCTCACTCGCCTCGTTCTTCATTGTCTCGTCTACTCGCGCTGGAACAATCGTTTGATGAAGAATATTGTTAACGTGAATGTTCTCTCCTACAGGGAACGTTGCTGTTTCTCCTGTTACGCTTCGTGTGACAATAACAGATAGTTCCTTTTGAAACGGCACCCAGCTTTCAAGTATGCAAGGTACATTTGGAAACGAAAGAGATTCAACGTCTTCTTGCTTTCTTAAAACCCACTGACCTTTTCCATCGTAACCGCCAGTCCGTGTTTTAAGTACGGAAGGCAAGCCGATCTTCTTTATGGCATTATATAGGTCTTGTTTAGAATCCACTGCTTCAAAAGGTGCAACTTGAAGGCCTGATTTCTGAATGGTTGTCTTCTCAACGTAGCGATCCTGTGTGATGCGAAGTAGCTCGCCACCCTGTGGCATATAAGCATTCTCCGTAAGCCACTTAGCCGTTTCGTGAGTGATATTCTCAAATTCATAAGTGATCACATCACTAACATCAGAAAGCTCTCTTGCTCCATCCAGATCATCATACCCACTTACAACTTCATGATCCGCTACTTGACCACATGGTGAACCACTCTTAGGTTCAAGTACAGCGATACGATAGCCCATCTCTCTTGCCTTTAAAGCCATCATTCTACCAAGCTGACCGCCACCTAGAATTCCTATTGTACTTCCAGGTAAAATGGTTCTATTCATAAAGTATCACTACTTTCGAGTACCGCTTCTTTCATCCGTGTTCGATAATCGCTAAGCTTCTGTTCAATTCCTTTATCGTTCGTGCTTAGAATTTGTGCTGCTAGAAGCCCTGCGTTCTTCGCTCCTGCTTTTCCAATCGCCACTGTTGCGACTGGTACTCCTCCTGGCATCTGAACAATGGAAAGCAGTGAATCAAGACCATTCAACGTTCGCGATTGAACAGGCACCCCTATTACAGGAAGTGTTGTCTTAGCAGCAACCATACCTGGCAAATGTGCGGCGCCACCAGCACCTGCAATGATCACCTTAAGACCACGCTCTCTTGCTGACTCCGCGTACTCAAACATTAACTCAGGTGTTCTGTGAGCTGAAACAACTTTTTTCTCAAATGGAATATTAAGTTCTTCTAGTATGTCACAGGCATGCTTCATCGTTTCCCAATCTGATGTGCTACCCATTATGATGCCAATTTTCGCTATCATGCTATTCCTCCTTCAGTGAAGGTACTAATTAATCTAAATAGTTTGAAAATAACAGAAAAGCCCGAGATAGAATTCTTCTATTTACTTAGAAGAAGCTTCTACCTCGGGCGAAAACACATCCATCCTGTCCTGCACATACGCAAAACACGACTTTCCCCCTCATAGTCCGACGATTAATGGTCGTCAGGTAGAAACTTATGGGCCTTATTCCCAAGATTATATGAGGTATCCTTTTAACTCCTCTTACATAGTAACAAGAGCCACGTTCAACTGTCAACGTAAAATCGAACGATGCGTTTTAAATCAAGTCTAATGTTCGGTTTTTACTTCAACTTTCCTTCAAAAACAATTCTCTGTCCACAATGCTCAGGTTCTTTGGAACCTTTACGTTCTTTAAAGACTGGCTCTTCACGGCGTCTGACTGGCATGTAGCCTTCGTCGTCCATGCGCTTTAAGCAATCTGATAGAGACTCATTTTCTTGAACTTCAAACTTCTTTTTCTTAGGCTTCTTTTCCATACATTACCTCCGGATTTTTCTAACCCAGAATCCTCCCTGGAAGGTACGGGGTTCATAGGAGATGACGAATGCCTTCGGATCGAGCTCTTCAATTGACTGATAGAGCTTTCGTTCAGACTTACGTGATGTTAGAATCTGCATCACTAGGCGTTCTCCCTGACGTCCATGGGCAAGATAATGTGTTACACCATAACCAACGTCTCTTAATTTATTGGGAATATCATCTTCAAGCTTCGTTGTAATTGCATTTACTGTAATATAACCAAGGGCTAGGTACTCTTCAATCTTCATTCCTACTATTATACCCACACCAAAACCAAGGGCGTATGCAATAACGTTCTGTATCTGCCCTAGATTATCGAGGACGAGACCAAGTCCAATAACATAAATCGCAATTTCAATTGTCCCAGTAATTGCTGCAAGGTATCGCTGCCCTTTAAGCGTTAGAATCGTACGCATCGTAAGAAACGATACATAAACGATATTAATAGCAAAAATGGTAGCAACCATGCCAAGACCACTATCAAGCATGTCCATCCTCCTTCTTCCTTATCTCTAAAACTCCAACTTTCCCTAGCATAACACGATCAAACATTGAACCGCATGGGTTAATTACTGATTCCAACTAAAAAGTTTCAATCGGAACTTTCTTTTATACCATTCACTTTACCGAATGTTTTAAACTGCATTATATCTTTTTTAACAAAGATATAATGTGGAGCATATAATGGGAAAAAGCCCAGGAGGAGAAGTCATGGGAGATTACTGGAGTCAAATGTACGACTGGCGAAACAAAATGAACAAATTCATGGGAGATGATTTCTGGACGGATTTTCAGGATATGTTCGTATCAAATGGCCCTCTCGTCAATCTCTACGAAGCTGGTAATGAACTGATCTGCACCGTCTATCTCCCAGGTATTAAGAAAGTAGATGATGTGGATGTGTATATTCATTATCGTACGCTAAAAGTAAAAGGTCAGACAAACATGTCCCTTAAGGGCTATCGAAATGTGCAGGAAGAATACAAGCATGGCCCTTTTGAACGAATCGTTGAACTTCCCTTTCCAGTACGAGAAAAACCAATTGATGCTAGCTACAAACGAGGCATTCTGTTGATTCACCTTCATCGGCTGATCGAATCGAAGGAAGAACGGAAGCGTTTGAAGATTACAGATGATGAATCAGGAGAATAACTGGATGGAGAAGTGATTGGTGGCATTCAATCGCTTCTTTTTTACTATTAAGATTATACATTCTACAATAAAATTATTTAGGGATAAAATTTAATAGATTAACTAACAAAACCAAAAAAGAAGAAGCATGCCATGCTTCCTCTTCTCAGATCGCTTACTAATAAAATTTCACTCGTTCTTCAACAGGTTTAAACTCTTTATCTCCGGGAGGAGCAATTGGGTTACCAAAAGGCATTTGAGCGATTAGCTCCCAGCTCTCAGGTACATTCCACTCTTCTTTCACTTGCTCGTCTATTATTGGATTGTAATGCTGTAGAGAAGCACCAAGCCCCTCTTTTTCTAGCGCTGTCCAAATCACAAATTGAAGCATACCTGAAGAATGCTGTGACCATTTAGGAAAGGTATCCGCAAACGTAGGGAGTTTTTCTTGAAGTCCCTTAATCACATCCTGATCTTCAAAGAAGAGAACAGTGCCATATCCACTTGCAAAGCCATTCATCTTGTCTTCTGTCGAACTAAACTGATCTGCTGGAACAATGCCACGAAGCGTTTCTTTCGTAATCTCATTCCAAAGTTTAATGTGATTATCGTCAAGCAGCACAACGACTCTCGCGCTTTGTGAGTTAAATGCTGACGGTGTATGGAGAACAGCATATTCAATCACTTCTTGTAAATTCTCATCTGAGATTGTACGCTCTTTTCCAATCCCATAAATAGACCTTCTTTCTTTCACTGCTTCTAAGAAATCCCTGCTACCTCCAGGTTTCATCGAACCATTTCCAAAAATCCTTTCCTTCATACCCATGTATATAACCACCTTTTTTATTATTTTTTGTAATTAAGGGGGTTCATATTCTCTGAAGGATCTTTTATTGTTATTTTTCGATGATTGGTTAAGATTAATTGGTGGTGTAAGGAGGATTGCTAGTGATAATGCACCATTTATCCGCTGTTTTGAGATTATATCCACAATTCTGTTTGTAAGAAGCGTTTGTTAGATATGTGCTTCTAAAAAATACATACAAAAAAGCCAGAGACTGTTTGATCTCTGACTTCTCAAAGTTGCCTAGCGACGTCCTACTCTTGCAGGAGGAGATCCCCCAACTACCATCGGCGCTGAAGAGCTTAACTTCCGTGTTCGGCATGGGAACGGGTGTGACCTCTTCGCCATCATCACTAGACTAATCAATGGTTGATCCACTAGAAAGTGTTTAACCAAGGACAAGATATATCTTACTATACTTCTTTATGAAGTTCAAGAGAAATTTTATTCTCTCATAAATAAAGAGCACTCACGACATTTTCTACATAAGATTTTAAAAAAAACGATTTTTGATACATTAACATTACTTACGGTATGCCCTTTTGTTTTTTTGGAGGAAGATGCAACGCTGTTTTGTCACAATGCCTCTCTTCGCTGATGTGCTCAATAGTTATTATGGTTTATCCGCGATATTTTCGATATATCCGCGAAAATAAAATTATATCCGCGATTTTCATGATTTTATCCGCGAATTTGAGAATATATCCGCGATTCTGTTCTGAAGCAGCGATTGTTAGTCAAAATCCTATTTAGTTAAAACCATACAAAAAAGCCAGAGACCATTTGATCTCTGACTTCTCATTATTGCCCAGCGACGTCCTACTCTTGCAGGGGGAGATCCCCCAACTACCATCGGCGCTGAAGAGCTTAACTTCCGTGTTCGGCATGGGAACGGGTGTGACCTCTTCGCCATCATCACTAGACTAACAGGATGTTAGCCGTTCGATGTTCACCACAGGACGTGGTGGAACTTAGTCGAACTTCCTTTTTTCAGGTTTGTACCCTGAAAACTAGATAGCACTCACAACGTTTTCCAATAAGAATGTCCAGCTACGTGAGCCAAATCCTCGATCGTTTCACCTTTTTCGCCTGACGCACAAAGCGCGTCTGACTCAAAAGCTTCCAACGCTTGTCGGATTTAAACGGCTCACTTCGCTTTTCGTAATGTCTAGTTCCGCAGGCTACATTCTTGCCCATTTCACTCTTTCACTTCAGGCGAAAAGCGCCTTACGTTCAAGAGCTCCAATGGTCTACGAATGTGACCAAGCCTGCTTTACTTTTCGTTTTTAGGTTAAGCCCTCGATCGATTAGTATTCGTCAGCTCCACGTGTTGCCACGCTTCCACCCCGAACCTATCTACCTCATCATCTCTAAGGGATCTTA
>NZ_JAFKOI010000119.1 GCF_017303315.1 Bacillus sp. NTK071 | reverse complement strand
TCGTAGATCAGCGCCGGATCGGCCCAGGCGACACCTGCCGTCAGCGCCAGGGTGGCAGTGGCGCCAAGAAATGTGCGGGTCAGTTTCATATGATTTGTTCTCCCAGTTGGGTCGTCATGCCGCGGTAGCGGTCCGTCTATCGGCTGATCCGTCCGATCGCGGCGGATCAATCCGGTCAGGGGTCAAGTTAGGTCCACGTCCTTGCAGCCCGTCAAGCGGATTTTACCAAACGGACAAGTCAGGGAATCGTCTGGTAAGCTCA
>NZ_JAFKOI010000118.1 GCF_017303315.1 Bacillus sp. NTK071 | reverse complement strand
GGCAGCTTAACTATAGAGATAAGGATTTACTATCTATGTCAGCCGCAGAGATGAATAAAGTACGCGGATCAAACATCGGCATGATTTTCCAAGAACCTCTTACAGCACTCGATCCTCTTATGACAGTTGGAAAACAAATCGAAGAAAACTTAGACTACCACACAAGCCTTTCAAAAGTTGAAAAGAAAGAACGCACCTTAGAACTACTTCATCAAGTTGGTATTCCAAAACCAGAACTTACATATAAACAATACCCACACGA
>NZ_JAFKOI010000117.1 GCF_017303315.1 Bacillus sp. NTK071 | reverse complement strand
CCCATGGGTTCAAGAACTGAACTGATTAACATCACATTCCCGCCTTTTAATCGCCTTAAGGTTCAACAATTGAACCGAACTCAGTTCAAAACTTGAACCGGGTAGTTTTACCAGTCCAACCTGTCAGGCCTCCTTGTTGCATCTCTTTCTAAATGCTTTCCCGGGCACTCATCAATTGGAACCCATGACAAAGCATACAGGGCACACCTTCCCCCTGGATTCGTGAACTTGCCTTGCCGCGTCAATACTAAGAATCTGCGAG
>NZ_JAFKOI010000116.1 GCF_017303315.1 Bacillus sp. NTK071 | reverse complement strand
GGTTTTATTGATGCCATGGCCGGGGGCGGTGGCTTATTGACGCTGCCCGCTTTGCTGGCGGCTGGCATTCCCCCGACTCAGGCGCTTGCGACCAACAAGCTGCAGAGCTCGTTCGGCAGTTTTTCGGCCAGTTGGTATTTTGTTCGCAATGGCATTGTCAGTCTGAAACAGATGCGACTGGCGATCGCCTGTACGTTTGTCGGATCCGCCGTGGGGGCGGAAGCGGTGCAATACATTGATGCATCGGTGCTGACTAGCTTAA
>NZ_JAFKOI010000115.1 GCF_017303315.1 Bacillus sp. NTK071 | reverse complement strand
GCAAAGTTCCAGCCAACCCCGAGCAAGATCAGCGTCCCCCAGAAATTCGCCAGCGCCTCGCCCGACAGCGCAAGGATCGCGCCCGCGACGACAAAGACGATCCCCGCGACCATTACCGGACGATAGCCATAGCGGTCGATCAGCCGCCCGCTGACGAAGCTGGGGGCGAACATGCCGATGATGTGCCACTGGATACCCAGCGCGGCATCGGCCTCGGTAAAGCCGCAGGCGATCATCGCCAGCGGTGCGGCGGTCATGGTGAA
>NZ_JAFKOI010000114.1 GCF_017303315.1 Bacillus sp. NTK071 | reverse complement strand
CTGGATGACCGGAAGGCCCGCCGCGAAGGCGGGCCTTTCAGCCCTCGGCCAGAACGGTGTTCTCGATGGCGCCCAGCTCGTCGATCTCGCACCGCACGACGTCGCCCGGCTTCAGGTAGCGCGGCGGTTTCGACGCCATGCCGACCCCGCCGGGCGTGCCGGTGAAGATCACGTCGCCGGGTTTCAGCGTCATCACTTTCGACAATTCCTCGATCTGCGCCCAGACGTTGAAAACCAGATGCCGGGTATTCGAATCCTGCCGC
>NZ_JAFKOI010000113.1 GCF_017303315.1 Bacillus sp. NTK071 | reverse complement strand
AATGAAATAGTATTTCAATCAGAATGGGAAACGGCTCATCGTAATAGAGCATTAGCATACTATTTAAAGGAGAACGGTTTTCTAGAATCAGATGTGGAGGAGACACTAGAGGTTTACCTAAAACAATGTTCGATTGAAATAAATACAGAAGATATTGCCTTAATAGGGCTTATACTGGCACATGATGGATATCATCCTATTCGCAAAGAACAAGTGCTCCCTAAAGAAGTAGCTAGGTTAACAAAAGCTTTAATGCTTACTTG
>NZ_JAFKOI010000112.1 GCF_017303315.1 Bacillus sp. NTK071 | reverse complement strand
CGGGGTATCCTTGCGCAAGGGCGGGCACGACACGACTAGAAACCGCGCGCCTATCGCGGCGAGATTTTCGAGAAACGCTCGGATATGCGACTGGTCGTCGAAAATGATCTGATCGATCACCGCGTCTGAAAGGGGTCTCTGGCGCGCCCCGGCAAGCGCCGAAGGGGCAGCTTCGCCCCAAAAACGGCCGCGCAGGATGCGGAAATTATGCGTGCCCATCACGACGGCCCAAACATGGGTCGCGTCGATGCTGTCGCTGCCAG
>NZ_JAFKOI010000111.1 GCF_017303315.1 Bacillus sp. NTK071 | reverse complement strand
GAGGCGCTGACCGGCGACAGCATCATCGTCGATGGCGACGAGGGCGTCGTCCATCTGCGCCCCGATGACAGCGTCGCCGCCGCGTACCGCGACAAGATCATCATGCAGACGCAGGCCGCCGCCCGCTTCGCCGAACTGCGCGACAAACCCGCCAGCGACCGCAAGGGCAACCGCGTCGCGCTGCATATGAATGCGGGCATCATGGCCGATCTGCCCTCGCTCGAAGGGTCGGGCGCCGAAGGCGTGGGCCTGTTCCGCACCGA
>NZ_JAFKOI010000110.1 GCF_017303315.1 Bacillus sp. NTK071 | reverse complement strand
CCGGGCTACGACCATATCACCAGCGGTATCGGCGCGGCGATGATCGGCTGGTTCGGCTGCGCGATGCTTTGCTACGTCACGCCCAAGGAACATCTGGGCCTGCCCGACCGCGACGATGTGAAGACCGGCGTCATCACCTACAAGATCGCCGCTCATGCCGCCGATCTGGCCAAGGGACATCCGGCGGCGCAGGCCCGCGACGATGCGCTGTCACGCGCAAGATTCGAGTTCCGGTGGGAAGATCAGTTCAACCTGTCGCTCGA
>NZ_JAFKOI010000010.1 GCF_017303315.1 Bacillus sp. NTK071 | reverse complement strand
TTTTGAAAGTAAGAATTTCCAAATAGAATTCTAAACTTCGTTCAATATTTGAAACCGAAAGCTCAGGTATTAATGCATTTAGTTGGTGCAAAGTAGCTTTCTCCGTTATTCTATAAAATCAGTAGTCTTCCACATTAGCTCCGAGATTGCGGAAGATAAACTTTACTTTCCAACTTGATAGTTTTGATAAATCCATTCAGTTGCAGCCTTTAGGTCCTCAGCTATGTAATCAATCTCTATATCTTTCAATTTATCATAGTGCTCATCGAGGGAAGAGCTTCAAGCCCCGGTAATTGGCATTGAGAGGTTTATTAAATCAGAAAACTCCGATTTAATAAACCTCATAAATGTTGGCTACTTTTTAAAAAATTCACAAATAACAATAAAAAGTAGCCTACTTAATAAAACAATTAAAAAGTAGGCTAGTCTTATTTCTTCAACTATGAATGTTTAATAGAAGATAAAATATTGTCTGTAATTATGGGAAGAGAACCTTTGTTAAAATAATAGAAAAAAGTTAACTTGCAACAATATTACTCTCTTCTAATCGTTTATTATATTTATCCATTTTATTTCACTTCTGTTTAGTGATTTCTTTATTTTCCCACTCATAGTCATTTACTTTATCTAAGTCATCTGAGGAGAAGATTTCGCTGGACACGTCATTTACACGCCATTCCCCAGAAGTTTTTTTTACTTTGAGATTTACAAATACTCTATAAGAAGGGGAATATATTACAAAATTTTTATAACCATTCTTACCTTCCTTTTCTCTATATAACAAATCTAACTTTTGATTTCCCTCCCAGTATCCTTTTTTCACCTTAGCAACTTCTTTTTGAAGTTTTTTCTGTGTAATGTTCTCATTGGCTAAAGTTAAGGCGTGATCATAGTCATGTTCTACCCAACCATATTCAAAAAATTTAAGCACACTTTCAACTGCACTAATATTAGGTTGACTACTATTACATCCAGAAAGGGCAATTACTAACACTAACGTAAACATAAAAAAACGTTGTATAAAAATTCAACTCACCTTTCTTTCCTACAACTAAAAAAGCTCTATCAAGAGCTTTTTTAGTTGTTATTTGTTCATTTTCACTGTTGCTTTTTCTGCTAACTTATCGGCATGTTTTTCCCATGCTTGTGCTGCTACTCTATGACTTGAAGAGTTATCCTTAATATATTCATTAATATATTTATTTTTCAACTCACCAATAGCTAGAAGCTCTTGATATTTTGGAACCAAACTTTCCCAATACTCCTCTTCAGTTAAACCTAAAGAATCACGATACTTTTGACCGATTTCTTTAATTTGCTCTGCGTTTTGAGATTTAGAAATTTGTTTTCTAACTTTATCTGCATACGTTTGTGCTTTTTCTTTAGAAATACTTAGGTTTTGTTTCTTCGCTTCATTTAATAAAACCTTTTGCTTAACGAATTCTTTTTTCATTTTTTCTTCAGAAACTTGCTCTTTTCTAAGGTCTTTAAATAATTTGTGGTCTGCTTTGGATTTTATAAAATCTTTTTTAGAATATTCTTGATCATCTATCACTATATATTTTTTGTTCTTCTTTTCACTTTTAACTTTTTCTACCTTCTCTTTGAATTCTTTGTACTCATTCCCTTGCGAAGACTTATTATCCTTAGCCATTGATGTACCAATTCCTGCAAACAAAACAACTAATGCGATTAATGCAATTGTAACAATCTTTTTATTCAATTTAATTCCTCCTTTAATCAATTGATTGATTTTCTTGAACATCTACAAGAAAAGATCCTGGAACTGTTTGAGAACTCGTCCAAACAGCATAAGCTGTTGCGGTATATGTATAACTACTTGACATGTCTGAATATGGATGTGCTTCATTAGCATCTACCTGCCAACAAGAAGATCGTAAAACATCAAAAGATGTGCTTGGTCTATGAGTAGTTCTTAAACTTCCATTTCGAAAGTAATCAATTTTATCAGTGTATACTCCACTAGAAAAGGGATATTTACAATTATCCTTATTAATAGCAGTTATGGCTTCTCTAGTTATTGTTTTATCTGAATCTCTTACTGTAGATGTTAAAGTAATGTCTATACCAATTGAAAATGGAACCATATTTGTCTCATAAACTACGCCTACGTCATAATCATCAGCTCTATTATATCCAGCCTCTGCTGTGGACATAAATGGATTAAAAAAAGTTGTCCCTGCTAATACTAATGTGAATGCCCAGAATAAAACTTTAAAACTTTTCATTAGTGAAATCCCCCTGTTTTTCTTTAATAAAAGATTAAAACTTTCCCCCTTATTAATATAAAATATTTCCAAAGCGTCCTAAACACTACCATATTAACTCTGAAAAAAACCACAGAATTCCATAAAATAGAACTTTACTCCCCTTTGAAAAATCCCTATTTAGTATTTTTCACCGGTAATCACAACCTAAATAGGTAAATTATCATAGCTTAATTTGTTTGAAATATTGAAAAGAGAATATTTTTGTATTGACTGAGTATTCGTTTCAAAATAATATTTTTAATAAAAAAGCAAAGTAATTAAAAATTTTATAATGTTTATTTATAAGCTTTATAAAAACGTGTTAATGATATTTAAGATATAAAAAAGGACTCCAAAAAATGGAGTCGCGCAAATGTTATTGTTAATTGGATAAAAAATTACCGACCAATCCAATTATAAACATTAATACAAAACTCCCAAATAGGAAAAATCCGATTAATTTAATTGGATAGGGAAGTTTTCCCCCTCTTGATTTCGGAAAACCTTCAATATTTTGTTTATGGGCTATGGCATCATTAAATGGCTTATTTTGGTTTTCGTTACTCATAAACAATTGAGCACCTCCATAATAGAAGTATAGTTTCATTTCTGAAATTCCTTATAGAAAAGTTGCAAATATCTACGAATTAGATCTTATTTAATTTCAAGTTGTGACATTGAAAAAAGTGTTACAACGCTGTCGTTCTAGTTTCTGAATCCCTACTTCCACTTAATATGTTCAGAAGAGGTTAATCATAGTAGAGTTGATTAAGCAATTTTTTATCGTAAATTCAATTTCAAGGAGTGAGACCTTCTAGTTTCATCATTGTTACCCCTGAAAATCTCAGGTTAAAAAGTTATATAATGGAGTGCTTTCAATAATTTCTTTTGTCATCAATAACATAACTTTCTTTAAGCTCTGTTAAATGATTCATCGTTAATCATTTTCAGTTGAATCCATTATTTCTTACTTTTATCTTTTGGTGGGCTTTTCTATGCAATTGTAGTATTAAAGACAAAAAGTATTTACCCATCTTTAGTTTTTTATATGCTTATTAATTTAAGAGTTAGAGCCAAATATGACGGAAAACGAATGTAATGCTATGCTCATTCCGCCCATCCCCATATTATCCCTCCTATCAATACCTCACTCCCTGCAATATATCTGTGTAGAGCGCTTACCTTATCTTCAGCAAAAGCTCCGATATAACAGAAGACTCCGTATCGAAATGTATCTTAATTGAAGATGAATGTAGTTGAACAATTAGAAGAGCAATGAAGCAATTATAAAACCATGGAATGTCAACACTAAACTAGACAGCTATTTTAAGGTTCATAGACTTGTATTCAATCGGACTTAAATAGCCCAAAGTACCATGGATTCGAATGTTGTTGTACCAGTGCACGTAATCAAAAAGTTCTATATTGAGCTGCGCTTGGCTTTCGAAGTGGGCATGATAAACAAACTCGGTTTTGATGACCTTAAACATCGCTTCCGCGACGGCATTATCATAAGGTGATCCTTTAAAGCTTAAGGAACGTTTGATTTGGAAGGTTTCTAAGGCCTCATCAATCAATTTGTTCTTAAACTCATTGCCACGATCCGTGTGAAATAGCTCAATGTCATGCAGATTTCCTTTAATGCTAGAGAAAGCACGGTAGACAAGTCTGGCGTCTTTTCGTGGACCTGCACTGTAGCCAATTATTTCGCGGTTAAATAGATCGACAAAGACACAGATGTAGTGCCATTTTTGTCCGACACGAACATACGTTAAGTCACTGACAACCACTTTCAATTTTTGATCCTGATGAAATTCACGGTTCAATTCGTTTGCCTGCTCAGACTCATTACACGAGCTTTTCGATGGTTTGAATTGGGCGATGGTGTATTTTGAAACTAGTCCAAGTTCGTTCATGATGCGCCCAATTCGGCGCCTGGAAACAATCCAATCTCGCTTTTTGAGCTCGATTTTAATCTTACGTGTTCCGTAGTTTTGACGGCTTTCATAAAAGATTTTTCGGATGAGGTCTTCCAGTTCGTCTTCATTTGCTTCCTTCACTTTAGCTTCATAATAGTACGTACTTCGAGGAAGTTGCAGGACATCGCACATTGCTGATACCGAGTATTTGTGACGATTATTCTGAATCACATTTACTTTCGTCCCATGATCAGAGCGGCCTGCTTTAAAATATCATTCTCCATCGATAAGCGTTGATTTTCTTTTCGTAACTTCATGAGTTCCGTTTCTTCAGGCGAACGATTATCTCTTTCCTTGAATGAACCACTTTCCGTAAACTGACTAATCCACCGATCCAATGAAGACGGTGTTAGCTCATACTCTTTAATAATTTCACTTCTAGGCTTACCGTTTTCATGAAGTTGAACCATCTGTTGTTTGAATTCCTTAGTAAACGTACGCCGTGATCGTTTGGTCATAATAGACGCTCCTCATATAAAGGTTTTAGTAAAGTCTATCTGACCTTAATTTATTTGTCTAACTGAGTGTAGCCCATTCACCAACAATGATCGCAACTATTAAAATTAAAGTTCCCTTCCATCCTAAACTACCTACTAAATCAACTAATCCCCCATTATTAGCTCTATTGAAAGAATCATTTATGTTCCCAGCAGGATTTCTTTTCAACTCTTCTTGTCTTAATTTCTCTCTGTTCCTTTCAGGTGATTTCTTCGGGTCCATTATCACTACACTCCTTCTCAATTCCAATTATTTCAAACCACATCAACATACTCAACCTTATTCTTTAAAAAAGACGTAATACCTCAGTGGGAATTACGTCCAATAAATGAAGATTAATATTCAACGTTTACGTTGCTATGATATTGCAGAATTGCTCCCTTTAGTTGAAGACTCGAATTCGATATATATAATTAGAATCCATAAAAGCATCTATAATTTCCTCCCATATTTCATGATACATAGTCACATTAATTAAACAACGACTGCCAAATATGGGTGATAAACAACTATGAGACTAATTTATTGTTTTAATGCAAAAGTTATTAGTACCATCTTATCATCTTTACGAAGCTATGTTGCCAAATCTAATAATGTCTAATCTAACTTGTAGATTAAAGTAGCATAAAACAAGAAAGCCACGCTGAATACCTCCTGCGTGGCCATATATACGTTATGGTTATTTTTAAAAGTATTTCCTCTGATAGCTTATTGGATTTTCTACCAAGTTCTTGAGCTATAGGTTTTTAAGTTTTTAATAACTTGGCATTAACCGCAACAATAACTGTACTTAAAGACATGAGAACAGCACCTATAGCTGGACTTAGTACAATACCTAGAGGATATAAAATTCCTGCAGCTAGTGGAATTGCAATGATATTGTACCCTGCTGCCCACCAGAGGTTTTGAATCATTTTCTTATATGTTGCTTTCGATAGTTTGATGATGGACACGACATCTTCTGGGTTGCTTTTGACTAGAACGATATCGGCTGTTTCCATGGCGACATCTGTTCCTGCTCCAATTGCGATTCCAAGATCGGCATTGGCTAACGCAGGCGCATCGTTTACGCCATCACCAGTCATGGCCACTTTTAATCCTTTTTCTTTCACTTTCTTAATTTGATCTGCTTTTTCATGTGGCAATACCTCGGCGTACACCTCGTTCAGGTCTAATTGATCAGCCACCCAGTTTGCCACTTGCTGGTTATCTCCAGTTAGCATCATAGAAGACACGTTTAGGTTCTTTAACTGCTGAATGGCATTTTTCGCACTTTCTCGAATCATATCAGCCAGGGCGATCATCGCTTCTAATTTGCCATCGATCAATACAAAAACAACCGTTTTCCCCTCCTCGGCAAGCTCAGAATATGTTTCTTTTTGAAAGTCAATTTTCTCATCATTCATGTAACCTGGGCTTACGACCATCACCTTTTTACCTTCAACTGTTCCTTCTAGCCCTTTACCAGTAATCGATTGAAAATCTTCAACTTCATTAACTGAAAGGCTCCTTTTATTCGCTTCCTCAACAATCCCTCGTGCTATAGGATGCTCAGATTCCATTTCAACAGATGCAGCTAGCTGGATGACCTGATCTTCATTCTCGTTTTCAGTTATAACGTTCGTTACGCCAAACTTTCCTTCAGTTAGCGTTCCTGTCTTATCGAACACGACAGCTTCTAATTGACGCGCGCCTTCAAAACTAGCGCGGTTCCGAATGAGTAAGCCTTTTTTCGCTGATAACGCTGTGGATCTCGCTACGACAAGTGGTGCAGCTAACCCTAACGCGTGAGGACAGGCGATCACCATCACTGTTACCATACGTTCGAGGGCATACACAAAATCATACCCGAGTAACAGCCAGACGATTAAGGTTGTAATACCTGCTCCAAGCGCAAGGTAAAACAGCCACTTTGCAGCCCGATCAGAGAAATTCTGCGTTTTCGATTTGGATTCTTGTGCTTCTTTTACCATTGTTACGACCTGTGAAAGGTAGCTATCCTTGCCTGTTTTTTCAACTTTTACCGTTAACGAACCTTCTCCATTAATCGATGCTCCGATTACTTCATCTTCTTTTCCTTTTTCAACTGGAACAGATTCTCCGGTCAGCATCGATTCGTCGATGGATGATTGTCCTTTGATAATCACACCATCTACTGGCACCTTTTCACCAGGTTTGATGAGGACGTGATCGCCTTCATTTAGTTCAGATGTAGGTACATCTTTAATTTCTCCGTTTTCATCGATGCGGTGGGCTTCAGAAGGCATGAGCTTAACCAATTCCTCCAGTGCCTTCGATGCACCCATAACTGATTTCATTTCGATCCAGTGTCCAAGAAGCATGATATCTATTAAGGTTGCAAGCTCCCAAAAGAAATTCTTACCCGATAATCCGAATACTGTGAGTGAACTATATCCGTATGCGACAACGATTGCGAGTCCAATCAGCGTCATCATGCCAGGATTCCTGTCTTTTAATTCACTCCAAGCACCTGTGAGAAAAGGCCAACCTCCATAAAAGAAAATGAAAGTTGAAAGCGCAAATAAAATGTATAGATCCCCAGTGAACCTAAGGTCGATGTTAATAAACCCCTGTAACATTGGAGATAGAATAAGAACGGGGATCGTAATAAGTATTGAAATGTAAAACCTTTTTTTAAAATCTTCTACCATATGTGCGTGGTGTGAGCTATGATCGTGCTCCTCACTATGGTTATGGTCTGCGTCGTTATGATTATGTTCATGATGTGAGTGTTCCATATGTACCTCCCTCTCTTTTGTAATTAGTATTATTCTCTCCCACATCATTATTTTTCCCCAAAAATTGTCCAGAATTTATCCAGAAAGTGTGAAATAAAAAACTGCCTAATTCGGCAGCTTGTGGGATGACATATAAGTATGCTCAATGAAGTTCCTTCGTATTTCTAAAATCCTTACTCAATTCTTCCACTTATAGCCGACTCCCCAAATCGTTTTTAAATGCTCTTCTATTTGAAACCCGGATTGACGGCATTTCTCTCTAAGATTTCGTATATGGGAATCAATCGTACGACCTTCTGTACTGGACTCGAATCCCCAGATCAATTGAATGAGGTGCTCTCTACTGAAGACTCGATCAGGGTTCTTCAAGAAAAGTCCAAGAAGATTAAATTCGATTGGCGTCATCGTTATCGTTTTTCCCTGATAAGAAACCGTATGCTTATCCTTATCCCAGGTCAACCCTTTAACAACGAGTATGTTTTCATTCACTGAACTTATTCTCCTGGAAACAGCTTCGATTCGTGCTAGAAGAACATCTTCATCGAATGGCTTCGTAATATAGTCATCTGCTCCAAGCTTCAGTCCTTGGACGATATCATTTGACTGATCCCTTGCCGTCAGCATGATGATGGGAACATCCGATAAGATTCGAATTTCCTTGCATGTCGTCCATCCATCCATTTCAGGCATCATCACATCCAATAATACGAGATCGATTTTTTGCTCCTTTATCACGTCTAACGCTTCTAAGCCTGAATTCACTTTGTAAGTGATATATCCTTGTGGCTTCAAAAATAATGCAATTAATTCTACCATTCGTTCTTCATCATCGACGATTAAAACTCGTTTCATCTTACTCAACTCCTGGAATGACAATTTTAATGGTTGTGCCTTTGCCGCCCTCGCTTATAGCAGAGATTGTTCCTTCATGCTTTTCTATAATTTCCTTCGCAATTGAAAGTCCCAGTCCTGATCCTCCGTACTTTCGGGATCGGGATTTATCTACTCGATAGAGACGACCAAAAATATATGGAAGATCTTTCTCAGGGATACCTTCGCCTTCATCGATAACTTCTACATGAAGGTTCTTCTTTACTTGGACGGCTTCAATACGAACACTTTTTCCTTTCTCAGAGTAATGAAGTGCATTATCTAAGAGATTAAGTAATACTTGAGAAAATCTCTCGGGATCAAGAGTAATGATTATTTCTTTTTGACAGGAGGTAAACAAGTTTATCTCTTTGTTTTCGAACGCTGGCATTACTTTTTCTCTGACTTGATTAATGAGAGAGCAAAACTCAATTTTCTCGCGTTCGATTAAGAATCCTTTTTGGTCCATTTTTGCCATATCGAATAAGTCTTTTACAAGGTTTGTGAGGTTTCCAGATTCCTCTTTAATAATCGTAAGGTAACGGTTTCTTTCCTCTAACGTTAGATTATCCCGTTTCGCAATATCAGCATAGCCATTTAAATACGTTAACGGTGTTCGTAATTCATGAGAAATACTTGCAAGAAAATCACTCCGTTCGTTCTTTAAACGAAGTAAGTCATTTGATAATGTTTGAATGGCCCTGGCTAGTTCTCCTAGTTCATCGTTCCGATCCTCAATTAAATAGACATCATGCTCTCCGTTACTCATCTTCTGAGTTGCTTCCTTCATATGTATTAGGGGTTTTGTAATAATCCGCGACAAGTAAATAATAGTAATTACGGTTAGAAATAGCGCTAACCCGATTACAATGAGAAATTGGACGGTCAATTTATCACGTATATCTCTTATCCCCTCTGTATCAAGGAACATGTACACATAACCTACGGAATCCCCATTAATTTTCACTGGAGACACCGTGGAAACATATGGTGCTCTGACCCAATCCCCCTCAACAATTCCGCCGTCAATTGCGGTTGGATCAACGGAATGAATGATTGATTTAATTTCTGTTGTAATCGGATTGGAATGATCTAGAATTTTGTTTGTAGCATCGGTAATGACAACCTGTGTCTCAGCTTCAGATTCCATCAATGCAACATGACCTCTCGTAGCTTCGTCGAAATGATTCTCTAAAACATCTCGGTGACTATTTCCACGTGCGATCAATGAATCAGTCTCTACCATTACTCTTTGATTTAGAAAACCAAAATATAAGACAACAAAGAGAATACCCTCTAAAAGAATAATGCTCGTTAGAAATAAAAATCCTAGCTTTGTCGCTAATTTATTCTTTCGTTTGAATCGCATAGTTAACCCCTTTTACCATTTATCTTACCAATAGTATATCGAGAATTTGTGCATCACGCTTCAACCAACTATTTTACTAATAATAACGTCGAATAGCATAATAAAAAAGCTACAACGACCATGAACTGTCGTTGTAGCTTCTGTTTAAGTATGTGGTTTTATTATGCTGCTAGTTTTTTACACTCTTCCGCACATTTGAAACAAGCGTCTGCGCAGTCTTGGCAATGCTTATGATCATGTTTCTTACACTCATTACCGCATGCTTCACAAATCGCTGCACAAGCTTGAGCAAGCTCAGCTGCAAATGGTGTACCTCTTACTAGTGCTTGTTCAAGAAATCCACAAATATCTGCACATTCGCGATCCATACGAATACATTCAGCCATCATCTTAATATCGTCTTCTTTTAGACAAGAATCGTAACAGTGGTTACATGCCGTCATGCATTCGTGAAGCGTTTCAATCATAGATCCATATTTTTCGTGTGACATAATCAAATTCCTCCCTATGTTTTGTTTACACTAAGGTATTTTTCCATAAAATCAGACTTCTAAACAAAATTTTACACAAAATTTCCATAGAGATGAATTTCATCTTTTTTGCACACTTTCTGCAAAAATCAGGGGTAATATAATTTGTTTGGTTCCACCAAACCTTTAAAACAACAAAAAAAGGGAGCAAGGTTTCCCCCTTGCTCCCTGATATTTACTATTCGTGTAGTTACTTTACGTCATATCCCTGATCTTCTACTGCTTCACTCATCTCAGAAACAGTAACCTTTGATGAATCGTATGAAACGTCGGCTTTCCCTTTTTCTACATCCACCTCTACTCCAGACACGCCGTTTAACTCCGTTAATGCTGTTTCAACAGCCTTTTTGCAGTGATTGCATGTCATACCTTCAATAGTAATCGTTGTTTGTTCCATTATTAAAAACTCCTTTCAATAGTGAGATTATATTTTAACTCGCTTCAAACGAAGTGAGTTCGTAACTACAGATACAGAACTGAAAGCCATCGCGGCACCGGCTACCCAAGGTGCTAATAGACCTAGTGCAGCGATCGGAATGCCGATAGAGTTGTAGAATAATGCCCAGAATAAATTCTGGCGAATGTTTTTCATCGTTTTGCGGCTTAAGTTGATTGCTTTAGGAATATGGTCTAAATCCCCACCAACAAGAGTGACATCGGCCGTTTCGATCGCAACATCTGTGCCGGTACCTATCGCCATCCCTATATCAGCCGTTGCAAGAGCTGGCGCATCATTGATCCCATCTCCCACCATGGCGACTCGTTTGCCTTGATCCTGTAATTCTTTTACTTTATTTGCTTTGTCTTCTGGGAGAACTTCTGCAAATATACCTGTGATATTCACTTGTCTTCCAATCGCTTCTGCCGTCCGTTTATTATCTCCAGTAATCATATAAACATCAATGCCCAGATCTCGTAATTCCTGGATAGCTTGTTTCGATGTTTCTTTCACTGTATCAGCCACAGCGATGATACCCATAACCTTTTGCTCAATAGCGATGAACATGGCTGTTTTTCCCTCTGTTTCATAGGGTGCAATCACATCTTCATGATGAGTATACGCCACATTCTCGCGTTCCATTAGTTTTCTAGTTCCGATAAGAACCCTTTTGCCATCTATCATAGATGTTATTCCGTGTCCTGGTATCGCTTCAAAATTCTCTGCTTCATCCACCTTAATTTGTCTTTGTTCGCCATATTGGACGATTGACCTTGCAAGTGGGTGTTCTGAAGCTTTTTCTGCTGCTACAAGAGTGGCTAAGACCTCTTCTTCTTCTCCTTCAAAAACAGTGAAGTCCGTCACTTCTGGCTTCCCTTTCGTGATCGTTCCCGTTTTATCTAAAAGAATTGCATCTATTTTGTGTGTGCCCTCAAGAAATTCGCCACCTTTGAATAGTACACCCATTTCAGCACCTTTCCCTGTGCCAACCATGATCGAAGTAGGTGTCGCTAGTCCAAGTGCGCATGGACAAGCAATAACTAGAACGGCAATCGCCACTTCAAGTGCTTGTGGTAGATTGTATGGGTTCACCCATAAATACCAAACAAGGAACGTTACGACTGCAATCCCTACAACGATTGGAACAAAAATCCCAGAGATAATATCTGCCATTCTTTGAATAGGTGCTTTGGAGCCTTGAGCTTCTTCTACAATTTTGATGATACCTGCTAATGCAGTATCTTTCCCTACTTTTTCTGCCGTTACCGTTAATGTACCAATTTCATTCATAGTCGAACCGATGACGGCATCACCATCCGTCTTTTCAATTGGTATCGACTCTCCGGTAATCATCGATTCATCTACGGACGATTTCCCTTTTTGGACGGTACCATCTACAGGGATCTTTTCACCCGGCCGAACGATAATAGTATCCCCAACTACCACCTGGTCAACAGGAATCTTCACTTCTTCACCATCTCTGATGACACTAGCCTCTTTCGCCTGTAAGTTAAGAAGCTTTGTGATCGCCTGAGTCGTCCTACCCTTAGCTAGATCTTCAAACAACTTACCCACAAGAATAAGGGTAATCAATATAGCACTCGTTTCAAAATACAATTCAGGATTATACCCTGGTGTAATAAGTAGTCGAATGCCTTCCACTACACTATAAAAGTATGCAGCAGATGTCCCTAGTGCAACGAGAACATCCATGTTTGCACTTTTATTAATGAGTGCGCGATAAGCTCCGACATAAAACGGAGCACCGATATAGAACTGTACAGGTGTAGCTAATAGGAATTGAAACCATGGATTCATAAAGAGTTCAGGTAATGGAAGAGCAACATCAAAAGGAAGATGAGCAATCATGTTGTAAAGCAGTGGCAATGAAAGCAAGATCGATATACCGAGCTTTACCTTCTTCTTCTTTATTTCTTCTTCCTTATGCGATTTCTTCTCTTCGCGATCCTTCTTAACGATTGCATCGTATCCTAATTTCTTTACTTTCTGAATGATCTCATCTACCGTAACCTCACCTGGCTGATACTCCACAATTCCTGATTCTGTCGTAAGGTTTATTGATGCTGAATCTACTCCAGAGGTACGATTCAACCCTTTTTCGATTCTAGTCGAACAGGCAGCACAGGTCATACCATGTATGTCTAGTTCAACTTGTTCTTTACGAACACCATAATCGAGCTTTTCTATTTTATTTACGATGTCAGAAGCTTTAACTTGTTGTTCATCAAATTGAACATCAGCTCTTTCCATCGCGAGATTCACATTAGCTTCAACACCGTCCATTTTGTTTAGGACTTTTTCTATACGCTGAGAACATGTAGCACAGGTCATACCTGTTATATCGAATGAAACTTTTTTCGTACCATCCATTTTATCACCTTCTTATTTGGAGAATTGTTGGATTACTTTCATCAATTCCTCTATCTGATGATCACCGTTTCCTTCTTTAATCGAGCTCGCTACACACGTTTTAGTATGTCTCTCAAGTAAGGAATATCCTACTTTTTTCAAAGCTGCTTGAATGGCAGATAGTTGAATAAGAATATCGACACAATAGCGATCATCACCGACCATTTTCTGAATTCCACGAATTTGCCCTTCTATTCGCTTCAAGCGATTTTGTAATTGTTGCTTCTCTTCTTCCGTTCTGTCCTCAGAAGGCTGTTTATCCGGTTGAAGCGGAAGATCAAGGTCCAAATCATTATTCATCGTGGTCATCTCCTTTTATTTAACTTAACTACAATATACCCCCGTTAGGTATATAAGTCAAGTGGAACGGACTATACCTTAAGCCTTTTTCTTTATATAATTTTTATACCCTTAGGGGGTAAACATCCAAACATCCGTTTATAAAAAACCAATAACATAAGAGGCTGCCATTTGACAGCCCCTCTTGTTATTGGTTCTCAAGAAGAAGAGACTTAATCTCTTTTTCATTATTTTCAAAACCGGTAAATTTGTATTCTTTTCTTTTTAATCCCAATAATGAAACCACAGTGATGATTATTCCAGGAACAATTCGATTTCCAAGTTGTTTGATCATGTCTTCTTCTTCATGAGGAGAAGAGGATAAGTCGTGTTCTTCATAAGGTATCGATGAATTTGAAAGAAACTCTTTCAACTGTTGGCAATCACTTCAAGTTGGCCTTGTATAAACTGTGACTAATGTCTTTTTCACCTATATTTCCCTCCCTCTTTTCATAAACTTTTAGAACCAGTATGTAATAGCATCAAGGACGCCAATCACAATAAGTATAATTCCCGCAATTCTTTGTAAAGTAACTCCAATTTTTCTACTTCTTTTAAGAAAAGTACCACTTAATCCGAAATACCAGATCAAGAACATCGCAATAATGAAGGGCAATGACGTTCCTAACGCAAACGTAGCAGGCAGGACTGCACCGTACGAACTTGCGAGAACAAGAGGCATTAGTAGTATAAAAAACAGTGAAAACATTGTAGGACAAAACCCTAATGAAAAGCTTCCTCCCATTAGAAATGCTCCCAACTTGCCCTTCTTCAAGAATCTTTCTGGAACTTTACCAAGCTTTACACTCCAGTTCATTTTAAATACCCCTAATAGGTATAAGCCTATTAAAATGACGAGAGGTCCGAAGAATTTTCTTGCCACAGGTAAAATCATTGTGAGGCTTCGCTGAAATCCTTGGCCCAGGATCCAAACGATTAACCCCAGGGTCGAGAAAACGGCGATTTTACCTAAAATAAATGAAAATACTTCGCTCCAAGCAATTCCTTTTTGAAATGAACGATTTCCATAGAACGTAATCGCGCCTATATTTCCTGTAAACTGACAGGGGGCAGTCGCTCCAAGAACCCCAAGAATAAAAGCTGATAACAAAGGAATCGAGTTAGTCTGGTATGCCAGTGTAGTCAGAGGTCCACTAAGAAATTGACTTAATGCATTAAAAACATCATACATAGTATTACTCCTAGTATTTATTCTATAATTTCACCATCTTTAACTAACGCGTTCCAACTTTCCCCTCTATCACTCGTTTGATATATCGATTCACCAACTGAGTGGAAAACAATTTCTTTCTCGTCTTGAGGATTGACCGCAATATAATCAATTGTTTCTAGATCACCTTCTGGCATAGAGAGTTCCGTTTCATTTCCATTTTTAAGGTTTTGGATAACTAACTTCTTATTTTCTATTGCATAAACCAGTTGATCTTCCATGAATGTGACAGAGCTAACACTGATTTCTTCAGTTAAACGATCAAACGAATTCCCTTTATCATTTGATACAAATAAACCTAATGGCGATGTAATAGCTACGACATTGGAGTCGGTTGGGTGAGTAGCGATTCCTGATACTTGATTAGGAGTTCCGTTAAGCTGCACTTTTTCCCATTCCTTTGCATCTTCGCTGTAATAAACCCCAGTACCCATCTTACTGTTTTCCATCTGGTTCACTGCGTAGATCGCATGACTTTCATAGCCCACTGTAAGGTAATGGAAATCTGATTCTCCCTGGAATCCTAACTCTTCTATCGTTTTACCTCTGTCCATACTTTTAATTAGACCAAGCGGGTTTGGAAGATCAGATCCCTCTCCTGGATGCCCACTACTATAAAAGCCATCAGAAACATCATTAAAACCCATGTAATCATTTTTATTATCTTTTGCTTCATACCAGAAACCCTCAAAATTTATAATTGGTCCGTTATGAGTTGCAATCATTAATTCATTACGATTACCTGGGTATCCAATTCCATGAACATGGTCTATTTTTTCATTTTGTAATTCACCATATAAACTGGACTCTTTTAATGAAACAAGCTTTTCTTCTCCCTCTTCGACTTGGACCACTTCAGTGTTGTCTTCTGGTTTCGCTTCCTTATCATTCTGACATCCTGCACTAATTAGTAAAATCGTTGTTCCTATTAAAGTAAACCATTTCATTTTCAAGTAATGATTCTCCTTTTCCTTATATTAAAGCAATCCGTTCATACTCTACCAAAGAAATATTGTAATTTGTGCAAAGGAGTGATTGCAGTACAAAATAATTATAAAAACAATTCATGCACCTATCTTACGAGCATGATAGGTGCATGATAAGTAACAATGACTATAATAATATTTTCTAATTAACAGTTAGTTCAGACTCTGTTACCCACTTATGATTGGTTACTTCCTCTCCCCCAGTAGTAGGCATATAATCTACCATGTAAACCGTAGTAGGGTTTGCCGATTCGATGGTCGCTTTAGCGCCCTTCATACCTTTCATATGGGAAGCTGTAAGAGTAACTTCCATCCCCTCTTCTAACCTTTGCTCTCCAGCTTCTTCTATTTCCTCTTGAATTACCCATTTGTGGTCTTCTACCATTTTGCCACCTGTAGTCGGGGGATACGAAATCACATATGCTGTCGTTTGGTAAGCCCCTTTGATTGTAGCCTCAGCACCCTCCATCCCTTTCATATGGTTTGCTGTAATGTTCGCTTTGCTACCAATTTCATAAGTTGGGTTATTTGCTTCCTCCAACCTATCCGGAATGTCTTTAGATCCTGAATGATTCATACCTTCCTCCATACTTTCTTCAGATTCAGAATTCATGTTTGAAGATTCCTTATTTGTTTCTACTTTCATGTTTTCATTATTGCTGCATGCAACCAATAATGATGAAAGGATAAAAAAGGTGAGTGCTATCATGTTTTTCTTCTTCATCATACTCTTCCAACCTCCGTATACTTTCTCTTAATGTGGCCCTTTTATGAAGGCTCATGATAAATATTACCTTCAAGATATGAAGTTATTGTGCAGAAACTATTATTTTTTAAGACAAATACTACAAATGATCCAAACTAAATAAAAGTTGCCTTGATATTGTACCCAGGCCATCCAAAAATAATGTTAGTTTGGCTGGTTATTGTGCTCTCCGCCAAGCTCAAAAGGTGAATAGACACTTTTATAGTCTACGATTGTTACCATTCCACGAGCAGCATGGTTGTTATCATGACAGTGAAACAACCATTCTCCTTTATTGTCAGCTTTGAAGTAGATTGTGTATTCTTCTCCTGGCTTAACGTGAATTAAATCTTTCACACGCGGTACATCGTATTTGATGCCATTTTTTGAGGCTACCTGGAATCGATGGCCGTGTAAATGCATCGGATGATTCATGTTTCCTGTATTCGTAATTTTCACCTTAACGATATCTCCCTCTTTCACGTTGATAGGGGGGGTATCTGGAAATACCTGATCATTAATTTGAAAAGCTACACCTTCCCCCATGTCCATTCCCATGTTCAAGTCCATATTATACGTGACGTCAGATTCAGGTGCTTTTTCAAAAATCACTTCTTCACTTCCAAATGAAGTGCCAGTTGCAACATCAGTGCCAGAGGATGAAATTGATTGATTGTTTGGCACAGAAGCTTCATCTTCGCTGGAGAGAACAGGAATTACCATATCATCTTCATTTTCTCCGCCGTTCTCTCTAATTACTGCAGGTTCACTACTCTGTCTTGTGTATTCTACATCAATCCGTTCTCCAGGCGCGATCTCTAGTACGTTCGAAGTACCACCTGAATTCTTAACCTTTTCACCATCGATTTCGATTACTTTCATTGCTTTTTCAGGGAAAACCAATTGATGTTGCTGGTACCCTGCGTTTACGAAGCGCAATCTTGCCGTTTCTCCTTCCTTCATAACAAGTGGTTCAACGGCCTGTCCCGCTTTTCCGTTCACTGTGAACGTATCATACATCTGTTCGGTATCAGCTTCGCCGTTCCCTGACATAGCGCCCTTCATCATGCCACCCATATTCGTTATATCTCTTTTCTCCTGATTGACCGCCCATTCATCAAGAATGAAAAATTCATCCTTTTCATATTCTTTCTTCTGCTCTTCAATAACGAGTGAACCATAAAGACCTTTATCCACCTGTTTAGAACTATGCTGGTGCGAATGATACCAGTACGTTCCTGCATCATTGGCAATAAATTCATATGTGAATGACTCCCCTGGTTGTACAGCATCCTGTGTGAGCCCTGGTACACCATCCATTTTATTTGGCAGTAACATCCCATGCCAGTGAATCGTGACTGGCACATCCAATTCGTTCTTTAAATTAATACGAATGTAATCTCCTTCAGTAACTCGTAAAGGTTCCCCGGGTACCGTCCCGTTGTACGTCCACGCATTGACTTTCTTACCTTCACTGATGTCCCATTCAGTCTCCTCTGCAGTTAGGTTGAATGTCTTTACAGGTCGGTCCTCTGGTTCCTGTGCATTCACTTCTAGAATACTCGTCTCCCCTTGTGTAATCCCCTCAGGTAAGGTTGAATCTCCACTACTATAGAAAGGAGAGTTGAGAAAGACCGCTCCACCAATAACGAGTAGAGTGACGATTAAGATTGATCCGATTACTTTTCGCTTCATTCCGTTTCACCTCTAATATGGTTTTGTTGACGTTAATATGGGGTTCATCCTTAAAGGATGAACCCCAGGATATTTTTAACACTATAAATTAGCTATTAAGTTTCCTTTTTAACCGGTCATATTCTTCTTCTGTAATTTCACCTTTCGCGAGACGTTCTTTTAACGTTTCCGCAGAATTAGTTGAAGAAGACTTACTACTTGATCCCGGTTTCCTCATCCAAAAAACGACAACGATTATTGCAATAATGATAAGAATAAAAAGGATGCCAAAACCAAAGAAGCCACCTCCCATTCCGCCCATTCCGCCACCGTTCATCATCTTCATCCACTCCTTTTAAAATTTCTTATATTAGATTCTATCTCTTGTAAATTACAAGCTATTAGTCTTATTCCCGTACTTTATGCAGATTTCATGTATTTTCAAAAAAAAATGCTATTCTTTTGTTCGCCCCATATTACTCGAAGCTGCTACCTTATTACCATTCACCTTATCTAAAAATAAACCGCTACTTTTTTTAATAAAACGCGTAGCGGTTTTAACAATTGACTATGAATTATCCTAAAAGCTCTATCCAGATTTTGATTGCGGTTCCCAAAATCAATAGTGCTAAAATAATCTGGAGAATTTTCGTATTTACTTTCTTCCCGAAGTTCGCTCCAAGTGGTGAAGCGATTAAGCTTGCTACAATCATCACAATGGCTGGTAGGAACAGTACCTGTCCAGTAAATACCTTACCTGCCGTCGAACCTATGGAAGAAATAAATGTTATGGCAAGTGATGATGCGATCGTCATACGAGTTGGGATTTTTAGAACTAACAGCATGATTGGTACAAGAATAAAAGCACCTGCTGCACCAACAATTCCTGCTCCAATACCAACTAGAAACGCAAAAGTAGCTGCTAACCACTTGTTAAAGGTTACCTGATCCATCGGAATATCATCAATATCTTTTTTAGGAATGAACATCATGATTGCAGCAATGGTAGCAAGTATCCCATAGACGAGGTTAACGCCACCATCTGTCATGAATTTTGAACCAAATCCACCAATAAAGCTACCGATTAAAATGCTGATTCCCATGTAGAGTATTAACGTTTTATTCAAATAACCGCCTTTTCGATATGCCCATACACCACCGATTGTAGCGAATAGGACTTGAACTGCACTAATACCTGCTACTTCATGGGCAGTAAAAGCTGAAAGTCCTAAGAATGCCGGGATATAAAGAAGCATTGGGTATTTGATAATCGATCCACCAATTCCGACCATGCCTGAAACGAAGGAACCGACGAAACCGATTAGAAAGATGACGGTTAAGAAATAAATACTATAATCCATTTCCATGTTCTCACCTTCTTATTTAAAATAAGGACCCCCATGGGCCCTTATTATTGTATTATGCTTTTTTAATCCAGAACTTTAATACGCCATCTTCTTCTGAATCTTGAAGTAGTTCATGGCCACCAGATTTAACCCATGCTGCAATATCACTTTTTGCACCTTTGTCTGTCGCATGAACTTCTAGTACTTCTCCTGAGTTCAATTCCTGAATTGATTTCTTTGTCTTAACGATCGGCATTGGGCATGCCATTCCTTTTGCGTCTAATACTTTAGTTGATTCCATTGTTATCCTCCTTATTATCCGTGAACCGCACAGCGGTTTGGTCCAATTTCCATATCTCTTTGTTCTTCGTTATCAGGGGTAACTTTCCCCATGTTCGTTTTTCTAATTTCTTCGTAAGCATTTGGCTGCGGCGGAAGGTTATCGGTCACCATGCTTCTGAACTTCTCTTCATCCTCAACTTGAAGACCTGAATTATTCTCATAAAGATCTCCTAAACGTGCAGACACTTGTCCACCTTCACCAAGCTCACTAGAGAAAGAGAAGTGTGCAGGCAATACGATCAAATCATCCGAAAGCTCTTTGTAACGTTTATATAACGTATTTCGAAGATCTCCTACCCAGTCTTCAGCTTTACCTGCAAGGTCAGGTCGTCCAATGGACTCAACAAATAGAATGTCGCCTGTTAGAAGATACTGATTATCAATAATGAGCGACGTACTTCCAATCGTGTGACCTGGTGAGTACACTGGCTGAACTTGTACAGTCGTATTTCCCACAACAATATCGTTACCCTCTTCAAGTGGTGTATAGTCAAAAGTTACTTCTGTAGCATCTTTTGGAGGAAGATTGTACGTTCCACCAACTTTTTCTGCTAAACTGCGTCCACCTGAGATATGATCGGCATGAAGATGGGTATCGATTAAGTGCTTGATTTGTACACCCTTTTCTTCAGCAAATTTTTCATAGTTATCGATCATTCTGTTGGTATCGACGATTGCAGCTTCACCATCTGATTCAATGAAATACGATAGACAGCCTTTTCCTAGACGTACAAATTGATAAAGGCTTCCTCCGCCAGTAAGATCTGCGATTTTCGTCGGTTCTAAATGTTCACTCCATGCTTTCATTCCGCCTTCAAGCGAATAAACATCTGTAAAACCAGCTTCATCGAACATTTCTGCGACCATTTGTGACGAGCCGCCCTTTGCACAAACAACAATTATTTCCTGATCTTTACCAAGTTTATCTTCTACATCTTCAATTCCATCTAGTAAATTAAAGTACGGTTCATTGATAACATCTACTTTACCGCCTTCAATTTTCCAATCATCAAATTCATCCGTATTTCGAACATCTAGTATCGTTGTTTTTTCGTTATTGAGAACCTTTTTCGCTATTTCGTTAGTTGTTATCGTCTTAACAGACAAGCTGAAATCCTCCTTTGTTTAGAATGTTAATGAGATATTAGCATCCTTCGCATAGTCAATATATGAGGCTGCGCCGCCTACTTCAATGCCATCAACGAAATCTTCTTTTTCAAGTTTCATAAGATCCATGGTCATCTGACACGCGATTAATTTAATATCTAACTCTTGCGCAATTCCGACCAATTCTTCAATTGATGGTACGTTTGTTCTTTCAAAGCCTTCCTGGAAGTGCTCTTTCCCTTCAGGAATCGGTAAGTTTTTGTGACCTTCTTTATGAATTAAATTAAGACCTTCAAATGTAAAGAAGATACCTACTTCTGCATCAGAAGCTGCTGCAGCTGTTGCTACGTTCAATACTTTATATGCGTCAAAAAGACTTCCGTTCGCTGCGATAATTGCTACTTTTGTATTAGCCATAATAAATTCCTCCGCTTAATAGATTAGTTATTTTTCTCTGTAGGTCCCTGCCAGTCGGACATTCCTGGAACAACATTCTTTACGTTCTTATAGCCTTTTCCACTTAACTTTTGAGCAGCCAAATCACTGCGGCTACCTGTACGGCAAATCACGTGGATATCATCATCTTTGTTTAGTTCTTCATAGCGTTCTTCTAGTTCCCCAAGGGGTATATTAACTGCACCTGGGATATGTCCGAATGCATATTCAGCAGGTTCACGTACATCTAGAATCGAAATGTTTTCTTCCCCATCTACCTTGCTTCGAAGTCCATCTAAATCAAGAACATCTTCATGGTTCTTTTCTTCAGTTGTTTCTCCTTCACTTGCTTTTCTAATATAGTGCTTCAATACTTCTCCATCCTCCACAGTTCCTAAATATTGATGTCCTGTGGATTCGGACCATGCTTTAATATCTGCTGTTGATCCTTTATCAGTTGCTTGAACTTCAATCACTAGACCTGGATCCAAATTTTTCATTGCTTTTTTTGTTTTTACAATCGGCATCGGACAAGCCAACCCTTTTGCGTCCAATGTTTCATTTGCAACAAGACTCATCTTGAATCCTCCTTTATTTCTCTACTTCGTCTTTCCATTCAAGCATGCCGCCTGTCATATTACGTACGTTGTAGCCTTGCTCATCTAATAATTGGTATGCCTTTCCGCTTCGTCCACCTGAACGGCAAACCATGATATGTTCTTTTGATTGATCGATTTCATGAAGACGATCTGGTAATTCACCTAGAGGAATATGAGTTGCGCCAGAAATCTTCCCCTGAACCACTTCTTCGTCTTCACGCACATCAATGATACTTACACTCTCATTACTGTTTACTTTCTTCGCTACTTCTTCTGGTTTAATTTCCTTCATGTCTCTTACCTCCTTGAGTATAGGTTATTATTTATTCCCTTAATTACATAAAATCATTTGTACCCCAACGGGTATAAGAAACGTTAAAAAATATTAATTTTTGTATGTTAACTATGTCGCCATTCTATACCCCTGTGGGTATATTGTCAAACGAGCTAATCAATAAATTTAATCAACCTCCTTATGACGTTTTGCAACAATTCATTTGTTCTTCTTAAGTACTATTCCAATTAGATTGTAGACTTAAACATGTAATATTTTTACGATTTATTCTACACAGCGTTTAAATAAGGGCTGTTTTCGTAAACATTGTTGCTATAAAGCGGTTGATATCTGTTTCAGGATTCTCGCTTTTCGTAGGGCTGTGAGCTTCCTGAAACGCTTTAGACTTGCGTCACCTTTTAAAAGTATTTTGTTATAAAGAACCACGCTTAGATAATTGGAGCGGAAGGATGCTCGACTCCTTCGGGACTAGCGGGACAGGTGAGACCCCACAGGTCCGCCTTAAGCGCGTCGAGGAGGCTCACTGCCCGCACAGCTGAAAGCGAGCATCCTGGAGCGGAAATCACCTCCTACTTTTATAGCAATAAAGTTTAGAAAAGTGCCAATTAAAAAAAGCCGTTCCGCTTTAATAGCGACTAACAGCATTGTACAGCTTATTTTATTCACTCCCATCTAATGAAATTTGATTACTACAACCTTCTTTACATTTATCGAGAGTGATTAATAAATAATTAAGGGAACCCCAATTTGACGGGGTTCCCCTTTTTTAGCTCCAAAAAAGATCGAATTGTTTATATTAGCAAATATATCTTATATTAATAAAGATTGCCCTTGTCTAAAATATCACGAATATTTTATGTACAAACAGGTAATGAAAACGTAAAAGTGTGGCAGTTCCCTTCTGACTTAACTCTAATCTTACCGTCATGGTGTTCAATGATTTCTTTTGATATTGCGAGTCCAAGTCCTGCTCCGCCAGAATAATTTCTTTCCCGTGAAGGATCAACACGATATAATCTTTCAAAGATTTTTTCTTTTGCTTCTAATGGAATTGCTTGCCCGGGACCTATGATAGACAGCGTATATCTTCCTTTTACTATTTCTCCTTTTATCGTAATTGGGCCAGTTCCTTCATAGTACTTAATTGCATTATCAAGTAAATTATTAATAACTTGTAGGATGCCCTCGTTATAAACATTAACTATTCCTGTGTCGACCTCGGTTTTCACTTTAATTCCTGCATTTTTTAATGACCAGCGAAACATCTCAACAGATTGCTCTACTAGCAATTGCATATTCATAGGTTCTTTCTCAGAGTATGTTTGTTCTTTGAAATAATCCCATTCCTTCAATTGTTCAAGCTGTTCAACCATGTGTATAAGTCGTTCTGATTCACTATGAAGGGATTCATACATCTTTTGATCCCCTTCAGCCACACCATCTTTCAAAGCACCAAGATAACCCTTTAGATTGGTTAATGGTGTACGGAATTCATGAGATAAATCAGAAATCATTTCTTTCCTGTGTTTTTGTGTATCTTTTAATTGTTTAACCAGGTCATTGAAATGACCGATCAACTGTCCCATCTCATCCTTAGAATTTACTTGAATAGGTCCGGGATATTGACCTTCTTTCATTCTTTTAGTAGATTCGATCAACTCTTTTAACGGACGTATTGTTTTCTTTACTAAGTAATAATGAATGAAGCTACCAATAAAGATCGCGGCAATACTAAATATCCATAAATATTGAAAAAGGGTTGAATTAAACAGATTTTGTTTCTGATCATTCCACGTCCCTAATCCATCCGCCAACAAACAAGCAGTGTTATAAATCGCCAAACTACTCAATACAATAAACGTGCCCACGACAGTAACATTAATAAGTGTCAAACGCCATAAAAACCGACTTGGAAGGACTGACTTTGTAAGTTTATTCCACAACAAATTTATACCCCATTCCTCGAACTGTTTGAATACGTTCAGGAATACTAGGATTAGATTCAATTTTAGCTCGTAATTTCTTAATATGGGCATCAATCGTTCGATCCATAACCGTTTTATCTACATAGGGATATAATTGTTGAATTAGATCTTCTCTAGTTATAACCACATTAGGATTTTCCATAAAATGATACAGAAGATTGAATTCATGTTTTGTTAAGTTTAACTGTCTGTCATATAGTAATACTTCACCTTTTCGAGGTTTAATACATAACCCATTGTAGGTGAGCTTTTGACAAAATTGTCCTGTACGTCTTAGTACGGCTTCAACGTGAGCGATAAGTTCTTCTGGATCAAACGGCTTCGTCAAATAATCGTCCGCTCCCATCTTTAATCCATTGATCTTATCATCTGTTCGCGCCTTTGCTGATAGCATGATGATAGAAACTTCATTTCTTTCATGTTCTCGTATCCACTTACAAAATTCTTCTCCAGATAATTTAGGGAGCATTAAATCAAGGATTACCAAGCACGGATGGTGTTCCAAAAAAACAGCTTTTGCGGATTCACCGTCAGCAGATTCTACTACCTCATAACCGGCACCTTTTAAATAGATTGTAATGAGATTTCGAATCATTTGATCATCTTCTACTACTAAAATTGTTTGCTTCACCCATCTCACCTCTTGCCTATTGTACTATATGAATAGATTAATTCATCTTTTCATATTCCTGTACCATGAGGTCATAATTTAGCGCACCCATCGCAACGAACTGTATGCGACCATCTGAATCAATCATGTATGAGGTTGGATAAGCACGCACTTGATAGGTAGTAGAAACATCAGAACTCACATCCATAAGAACTGGAAAGGTCATTCCAAATTCTTTTATAAACCCTTTGACTTCTTCAGTGCTTTCCTCTGTTTCAGTGAGGTTTACTGCTAAGATCTCTACATCCTTTTTCTCATACAACTTTTGAAAGTCAGGAATCTCTGCTCTACATGGAGGACACCACGTAGCCCAAAAATTTATGATGACTCGTTCCCCTCTATAATCAGATAGTTGTACGGTTTCTTCATCTAGTGTTTGCAATTTAAAGTTAGGCGCAATCTGACCTTCTTTTATTCCAACTTCTTCTGATTCCTTGACCTCCCCATCACCATCTTGGGATGACTGGGTAGAATTCATAGTATTATTACTAACTTTCTCTTCTTCTTTGGTAGCATCAGTTGAACTGATAGAATCATATACAGCCCAGCCGAGCATACCGATAACCACGATAATAAAGATTGCTTTTTTCATTTGTCATTCTCCTTTATCCTAATTCTGATAACCATGTATTTTTCACTAATTCAAGCAAAAAGCCTGTAATACGAGGCAATAGCCCAAAAAATAATACCAGTCCCATAAGGATCATGATGACAGCACCGATCGTCATAATGATCTGACTATGTCGAACGATCCACCTCGTGGAACCAAGAAAGAACGTCAAGGAAATAAATGGTAAAGAAAATCCAATAACATACATGACAGTATAAATCATGCCATGCGCCGGATTACTTGCTGCCAATAATAGGATCGATCCAAAAATAGGTCCGATACATGGCGTCCAACCAGCAGCAAAACCAAGTCCTACAAAAAACGTACCAAGGTAGCCGACCGGTTTTTTTGTATAACGAAGACGCTTTTCTTTCATTAAGGCAGGAATTGTAATCCATCCTCCGACAAACATCCCCATGACGATAATGAAAACTCCTGCAATACGCTGAATCAATAAGCCAGAGCCACCAAGCAGTAGCGTTTGAACCCATTGCCCTAACAATGATGCCCCAGCACCTAAGCTAATAAAAACAAGTGAGACCCCTAATAAGAAGAATAGAGAATGGCTCACTAACTGCCTACGTATCTTTGAATTCTTATTTCCTTGCAACTTCTTCACACTTATTCCAGTTATGTACGACAGATAAGCAGGAAAAATTGGCAACACACAAGGTGACAAAAATGATAAAGCGCCAGCTCCCATTGCCAGAAACAATCCTACAAGTAGAGCTGTATCTGATTCAATTCCAACCACGACTCTCTCTCCTTTTTTTCTTAATCATGATTATTGAAAGACTAATAACGTAAAATACACCTACAAACCATGGCATCATAATATAACCAAACACAGTTGTAATCGGCTGGATGTAAGCTACTAGAAACATTCCTACGGACCCCAACGTTGTCATCACGAACATTAGAGTTGATTCCACTATCCTCCCACGGCTACTCATGAATATGATTAGGAGAATACAAGATACAACTAAAGATCCAATAGCGAAGGAATTGTTATTCCAAACTATTTGGATAAATTCATACACAAACGAGGTTACTAATAAAACGAACAAAAGAGATTCTATAAAATTACGCTCCACTTTATGTGAGTATATGGACTTTACAACACTTATGAGAAGGCTAATTAGTATAGCTAAATAAAAGGCATGTGAACTACTTGGATAAGCCAATATGGCTAATGGATCTTTGATAAAAACCAAAAAATTGTTCATGATTTTTCCAATCCAAAGATAAATAATAAAATTAATTAGTTGTGAAATCATGCCTTCTATATGTTCTCTTCTTTTTTGCTTCGATAAATCACTTATGATGTAAAAGGTAACAAGCCCAACCATTATACTTAAGCCAATCATGCCAACTGATATTAATTTGTCTGCACTCACCATTCAATGTTCCTCCATTTAACTATCTCTAGGAACTTATTTTACTAGGTTAGTATGAAGATTTGATGAAAATAAATAAAATATACAATAAAGGTAAGCGTCAAATAATATATATCTATTTCTCGCTCCGGTCATCTTGATGACTCGAATTCGAGATATCTATGGTGGTATTCTTCATACTCCTATCATCAGATTACTATTTATCGTACCTCTTATGTAAGAAATTCTGATTAAATCCTTAGGATGATCCTCTATAGTACCAAAAACTTCATATCCATTTTGTTTATAAAACTCAAGAGCTTGAAAGCTAAATGTATCTAAATATATAAATCTGCAACTTTTTTCTAGAAATACACGCCCAAAACCTTACCCTCTAAGATCTTCATTTACTCATAAAAACTCTATGTGCATATGATGCCAGAATATGTTTGCATTAATTCCTCCATAGATATTTCCAGACTCATCTTTGAGTACAAAAATAACATCTTCATTTGGAGTCTAAAATTCTTGTGGTATCTCCTTCATATTGTGTTCAATCACTTTTTTTCTAATAAAATCACTATCTTCTTGTTTCCATTGATCTACTATGTTCATATTTGAAATCACTCCCCTATTTATTGAGATATCTGTCTCTAAACTCACATTCACTCTGATTATCTGGAAGTCTCAATGTCAAAATAAACTACATTGACATAACCACTTCTTTATCACCTTTGTTGCACTTGACGATTATTTATCTTAACTGCGGCGAGACCAAATCACAACAGGTATAAGAACTAGTGATAAAAGCCCTCCCCCTATAGATAATGTCACAAAACTTGTATTGGCTACTACCATCCCCGACAGAGCACCTCCGGAAGCACCTGCTAATGCAATCAAAACATCAAGTGTTCCTTGAGTTTTCGCACGAGTGGCAGGCATTGTCGAATCAACAATTTGAGCAGTGCCGCTGATCAATCCAAAATTCCACCCTAATCCAAGTAAAGAAAGAGCGATAATTAAAAGAATAACAGAGTTACTAGGTGCTAAAGCTGCTAATAAGCCAGCCAATAATAAAGTGATACCAGATGCTATACTCATAGCTGTTCGTCCTATTTTATCAACAAGCATACCTGTTATAAGGGACGGAAGATACATGGCTCCAATATGAAAGCCTATAACAATACCGATTTCTGTCAAATCATGACCATGCTGTTCCATATGGACAGGTGTCATAGTCATGATTGCGACCATAACAGTTTGGCTTAGAACCATAACCGTAGCGCCGACAGCAAGCCCCTTTTTGTTTAAATTATTGTCAACAAGATCCGTATCATTGTTTTGCTTATTCTCCTGGTTATAAGTTGCTATCCTTTTTGCGATATCCAGTGGGTCCGGACGCAACATGATAAAAAGGACAAGACCAGCCAGGATATAAGCCGCAGCAGATAAAATAAATGAACCTGCAAGGGCTGGAATTCCAATAAAAAGAGCAATTCCACCCATAATGTCTACTAGATTCGGACCCGCCACAGCCCCAAATGTTGTCATAACCATTGTAATACTTATGGCTGTCGCTCGTTGTTTTGGATTTGCTAAATCTGTCCCTGCATAACGAGCTTGCAAATTGGTTGCTGTACCAGCCCCATAGACTAAAAGGGAAACAAATAAGAGAATGACACTATTAAATATCGCTGCAAAAACCACCCCAACCGAACCAAGCCCTCCTACAATAAAACCTGTCGCTAGACCTGTGCGACGTCCATACCGCTGAGAGAGTTTTCCCACAATTAGTGCTGCTACCGCAGATCCTAAAGTGAATAAAGCTGCTGGAACCCCCGCAAAAGCATCAGAACCGAGCATTTGTTGAGCTAAAAGAGCCCCTACCGTAATCCCCGCGGCCAGGCCTGCACCTCCAAAAATTTGCGATATACTCACAACAACTAATACTTTTCTATACATCTTTTGTAATTTATCCGGAGAAGCTATGTAATCTTGAACTTTATCATGTTTGTTAACGGACACATCAAACACCTTCCCCTTTTTTCACCATCCAAAGATACCTTTTCAAAAACCCAACAAGAATAATTTCACACCCTTTATTATATTTAACTGAACAATTGAATAGTTGTATAATAGAGTGAAATGAAACAATTGTCAATGACACTGATAAACCTCATCGTCATTTCTCCTCATTCATTGTTCTTTACAAAACCTATTTCAAAATGATATTATTCAACCATTCAGTTAAATAGCACAATATAAGAAGGAGGAGGATTTAAAAGTGGATGCAAGATCATTCAAAGATACGATCTATAATGAATTCGCTCGTATTGGTAAGGTGTTATCCAGTCCTAAGCGATTAGAATTACTGGATTTACTTTCTCAATCACCGAAATCTGTCGAAGTATTATCTAAGGAAACAAAAATGTCAATGGCCAATACATCTAAACACTTACAAGCACTACTGGAAGCTCGTTTAGTGATTTATAAAAAAGAAAAAAACCATGTCATTTATCAACTTGCAAACCCTAAAGTAACGGACCTTCTATTCTCCATAAAATCCATTGCTGAAGAGCAAATTGCTGATGTCAACCTTCTACGTAAAGACTTTATTATGAGAGGCGATGAGTTAGAAACGCTGGAGCTGGAAGAATGGGCAGAACGTAAGGAAGAGGAAAGCCACGTTTTGATTGATGTCCGACCGAAAGCAGAATATTTAAATGGACACCTTGATGGAGCGATTTCTATTCCTATGGAAGAATTGAATGATTATATCTGTGACCTTCCAAAGAATAAGAAAGTGATTGCTTATTGCCGTGGCCCGTACTGTGTCTATGCAACAGAAGCCGTAGAGTTTTTGAAGTTAGAAGGCTTTGAAGCAGCACGTTTAGACGCAGGTATTCATGAATGGAACCAGCACAAAGAAAATTTAACCCACTAACTCAAGGAGGAATTGAAATGCTATTTCGTCAATATATGCACACAAATCCTATCCCAGCTTCCTATTTGTTTGGCTGCGGTAGTAAAGCTTCAGGAGTTGTTGTAGACCCGTTACAAGAAGAAGTTGATTTCTATATGAGAGAAGCCAAACGTTTAGGAATGAATATTGAGTATGTCATTGATACTCACCTTCATGCCGATCACATCTCAGGAGGACGTTTTTTAGCAGAAAAAAGTGAAGCAAAGTATGTTCTCCATGATTCTGCGGATACAAATTATGATTTAATGCTGTAGAAGACGGTGAAGAACTTATGGCAGGGAACACGAAGTTAACTTTCTTACACACACCCGGTCACACGCCTGAACATTTATCCATTCTTGTTACAGATACGACGAGAGGTGATGATCCATGGTTTGTATTAACAGGGCACACGTTAATGGTCGGAGATGCTGGACGTACGGAACTTGCCTCTTCTCTTGAAGAAGGTGCAGCGAATCTTTATGAAAGCCTTCAAAAATTCACGAGTCTAGATGATTATATCGAACTTTATCCAGGTGCGTTTTCCGGTTCCGTATGCGGACGTAAGTTAAGTGGAAAACCCGCCTCAACCGTGGGATTTGAAAAGCGTTTTAACCACGCTTTACAAATGAAAAACAAAGAGGAACTTATCAAATATATGACTGAAGAAGTGCCTCTTCAACCAGAAAACTTCAAGGAGACACGTAAAACGAATCAAGGTAAATAACAGACTAAAGAACCTGATGAGTCGATCAGGTTCTTTTTAAGGAGGGATATCATTTGGGAAATGTTCAAGTAGGTGTCAGAGAAAACATTGTTCAATTTGTGTTATTAGTGGTCATTAACCTATTTGTCGGATCGATGGTCGGTTTAGAGAGAACCATTCTACCGATTATAGGTGAAGAACGTTTCGGGTTAGCATCCATGAGTGCAGCCCTATCCTTCATTATCAGCTTTGGTTTTTCAAAAGCGTTCGTCAATTTCTTTGCAGGTGATCTAGCCGATCGGATGGGAAGAAAACAAGTGCTTCTTTTAGGTTGGGGAATCGGATTTTTCGTTCCAATCATGGTTATTTTCGCTCATGCTTGGTGGGTCATAATTGTCGCAAACATCTTTTTAGGGATTAACCAAGCGCTCACTTGGTCGATGACAGTTAACATGAAAGTAGATCTCGCTAAATCAACCCAGAGAGGTTTAGCCGTCGGTTTTAACGAATTCGCTGGCTATATCGGTGTTGCAATCATGGCAGCCGTTTCGGGGTATGTTGCTTCTACTTATTCTTTAAGTCCGGAACCTTTCTATATTGGAATCGCACTCGTCATCGTTGGATTTATTTTATCTCTTATTGTCAAAAATACGGATCAACATGTGAAAACACAGGCTAAACAACACAAGGTAGAGTCTGATCCTGTTTCCACTTGGGAAGTTTTCAAGCGTACGTCATGGAAAAACCCTGATTTAGCAAGCAACAGCTTGGCTGGACTGACAACGAACTTAAAAGACGGAATGGCCTGGGGGCTTTTCCCGATTTTCCTTACTACCGGCGGGTTAAGTGTCGGACAGATTGGTACAGTGGTAGCAATTTATCCAGGAGCCTGGGGATTATTCCAGTTATTTACCGGTGTGTGGAGCGATAAAATAGGACGAAAAAAACTGATTGTACCCGGAATGTTTGTGCAAGCATTATCGTTGTGGTTTATTTTAGTCGTAAATACCTATTCTTTATGGATAATTGGTTCAGCCCTACTAGGGATAGGAACTGCCATGGTTTATCCGACGATTCTTGCTTCAATAAGCGATGTGGCTCACCCAGAATGGCGCGCAACATCCATGGGAGTTTATCGGTTCTGGAGAGACAGTGGATACGCCTTTGGGGCATTAATTGCAGGATTCGTTGCAGATATAATTAATGTCAATTGGGCCATAGGCCTTATCGCCATCCTTCCGTTTATATCCGGCATCATAGCCTGGACGAAAATGAAAGAAACGCTTCAAGCGAAGACTTAAATGAGTTGAAGTATAAAGCATGCTCACCTAGAAAATTGGAGGGAGCGTGCTTCTTTAAGTTCCCGAATGAATGATCATTATCTCGAAACTGAGTCTTCCAGAAACCTGCCCTTTAATTGAACAACGCTCCGTCTAAATAATACCATATAATTACCAATTCACTTGAAATTAAAATTATATTTGCATTTTCTTGAAATATGTAATTGCAGAAGGAATTATATACAAAAAAAAGCAATTCAATTATGGATACAAACTGAGTTTTTGTACTCCTAAATTGAACTGCTTATTCGCAAACGAAGTGAAACTTTCTACATGTAATGATTTTTTATATAACCTCGTACCTATCTAAGTTCGTCTGATAAATTAGTAAGCGGTTTATCTGCTGGACCTTCCATAACTTTTCCATCATATCCGAAGCGAGATCCATGGCATGGGCAATCCCATGTTCGATCACCATCATTCCATTCAACCTCACAATATAAGTGAGTACATGTCGTATCGACGAGATGAATACAACCTTCTGAATCTTTGTAAGCTCCAGCTCTCTTCCCGTTAATGCGAATAACCGCTCCTTCATCTTCCTTTAACTCTGATATTTTTTTCTTAGGAATGGATAGCTTCCCTTTAACAAAATGTCCAGCCACATCAGCATTTTGCACCAAGAATGTTTTCATGCTCGGATCAGCATAGAACCTTGAAGGAATAAACAAATCCATATAAGGGTTACGGTTTGCTAGAACGTAATCTCGGAAAAGAAGCGCGGCAGCTGTACCATTCGTCATGCCCCATTTATGAAATCCCGTCGCGATTAATACATTTTCCTGTTCTTCTGTCACAGGTCCTATGTATGGCAGTTTATCTAGTGTATAGAAATCTTCTGCTGACCATCTGTAGGCGACTTTTTTAACGCCAAGCGTTTCTTCTGCGAAGAACTTAAGCGCTTTGTAGTGATCGCTTAACCTGTTACCTTGACCGGTTTTATGACTTTCACCACCAAAAAGTACAAGCTTTTCACCATTAAAGGTATGACTCCTTAGCGATCGCTTAGGATTTTCAGCACTTAAGTACATGCCACCAGGAAAGTCCTTCTTAGTAGAAGCAGCTAGGACATAAGAAGCTTCAGCATACATTCGGGTAAAATAGAGAGCATTTCCGTCATAAAATGGGAAATGTGAGCATGCTAGTACGTGGTTAGCTGTCACAGTTGACCCATTTTTTGTCACAACTACTGGTTTAGTCCCTTTCTGAACATCGATTGCTACTGTTTGTTCATATAGTTGCCCACCCTTTTCTAGAAATAGATCAACAAGTGGGGATAAATAGGCAACAGGATCGAATTGAGCTTGATTTTTCATGACAATTCCAGCTTTAATTGACAAATCAATTGGCAAGCTATTTACGAACTCCCCATTAATGCGAAGCTGTTGGTAAGCCCGCATCTCGTTCGTTAGCTTTCTTGCATATTCTGGAGTCGTGGCATAGAGATAAGCATCTTCTTCAGAGAATGTACATGAAATAGAATTTTTCTCAATCGTTTGCTTAATAAACTGTATAGCTTCTGTGTTTGCTTGATAGTATTGCTGTGCCTTTTCCTTGCCGAAGTGATTTAAGAATTCATCATAAATGAGGTCATGTTGAGCAGTGATTTTGGCTGTTGTATGACCGGTTGTTCCGTTTAGAATATGATTTGCTTCAAGAAGAACAACTCTTATCCCTTCATTTGCAAGAAGATAAGCAGATGTAATGCCCGTTATTCCGCCACCTACAATGACAACATCTGTCTCTATATTTTCATTAAGAGCCGGGTGAGAAGTGAGTTTCTTATTAACTTGCCAGATCGGTTCAGGAACATCTGGCCATTCTTTACTCGGTTTCAATAGGAAAACCTCCTTAAAGGATCAACTCTCCTATTTTTACCATTTAAGAGTGATTCATTCCGTGTACATAAAAAAGGTCTTTAACTTTGTATCTTTTAAAGGGATTATTAAAACTTCTAATCGATTTGAAATTGTTGCTGAGCTAATGCTTTGTAAAGCCTGCTATCTACAATAAGTTCTTCATGCGTTCCTTTTCCTGAAACTGCCCCATTTTCGATTACTAGAATTTGATCAGCGTGGACAACTGTAGAAAGTCGGTGTGCAATAACAATGGTCGTTCGCCCGTCCATAAGATTATTTAGTGCCCGTTGAACCTGAATTTCCGAAGTGCTGTCGAGACTTGACGTCGCCTCATCCAATAGCAAAATATAAGGATTTCTTACAATGGCTCTTGCTATGGCAATACGCTGCCGCTGGCCACCCGAAAGCTTAATTCCACGCTCACCTATTTCAGTGTCAAACCCTTCTGGAAGCTCCATAATGAAAGGAAGGGCATAGGCCTGCTCTGCTGCGTCTTTTAATTCTTGCTCTGATACGGTATGTTCCAATCCGTATAAAATGTTTTCTCGTATAGATCCTCCAATAAGAGGACTTTCTTGTGATACATACCCGATGTGCTTACGCCATGATTGAAGCGAGAAGGTATGAATATCCTTCCCACCAAGCGTAATGGATCCTTTTTGCGGTTTATAGAATCTCTCAATCAAGGAAAAGGTCGTCGTTTTCCCACTTCCACTTGGACCAACTATAGCTGTAACTTTGCCAGGTTGAACGTTGAAAGATGCCCCTTTAAGTACTGTTTCTTTTCCGTAAGAAAATTCAACCTCGTCAAAAGTAAGCGATTGAGCTGGATCGACCACTTCATCACCACTTGTTCGTTCTTCGCTATCGTGTTGTAGAAGAACTTGAAGGCGTTCTGTTGCACCCATAGCTTTCTGAATGGCAGTTAAGAAACGGGCCATTGAGCTAAAGGGGATGATAATTTGGAAGAGGTATAGCAAGAAAGCAACAAGTTCACCTGCAGATAACTCTCCCATTGAGACTCGTACGCCGCCATACCCTACAATAATAACGAGGACACCCATTAGTAATAAGGTCATAAGGGGCATCAATAACGCGTATATTTTTGCTTCTTTCATACTGTATGAGAAAACGTTGTTAATTCCTTGCTTTCCATTTTCCTCTTCAACATTTTCTGCCATAGAGAATTTCACAAGACGCATTTCTGAAAGGACCTGAGTAATCGTTGCTGTAAATTTAGCTGTCTCTTCCTGAAGTCCCTTAGACACTTTATACATTCGCTTTCCTATGAAACGAATACCGATCATCATAATTGGAACAACTGCAAGTAAAATCGCTGTTAGCTTCCAATCAAGATAGAGAAGTATACCAATTGAACCTACGATGGAAAGAGTGCTAGTTAGTAAATTTATTAAGTGGTTTGATACTAAATCTTTAATCACACCTGTATCATTTACGATGCGACTCGTTGTATCACCTACGCGATTGCTATCAAAATAGGCTAACTGAAGTGATAGAACTTTGTTCATTAAACGCTCACGCAGACGAGCTACTACCGTCTCACCAATATATAGAAGAAGATACATGGAGAGACCAGAGAAAATAGCTTGAATGATAAAGGCAGCGATTAATAAGCCAATGACACTTGATGAAAGTGAATTAGCAGAAAGCTGATCCACTAAATTCTTGGTGAAGAAAGGTACAATTAAACCTGCAATGGTTCCAACTACGCTCATAGAAATCGCAACTGAAACTAAAAGCTTTGAAGGTTTTGTATCACGTATTAGTTTGGAAAGATCGCGCCAATTCATCCGTTTTTCTGTATTCTTTTCTTTCATACCAGTTCCCCCTTGATCCACTCTCACTAGTATAGCTGTATTTCTCTAGCAATAACATATAACGCTTTTTTATACATAAATAAGGAAGGGGTTTCCCCCTCCCTTGTTTAATCATGTGTTCGATTTAGAAGCTTTCTTTAACAACGACACGTTCTAGTGGAAAGCGAGCAGTTCCATGAGCTTCAACCGCTGCTTTACCAACAGAAATGAGCATAGTTGGTACATAACGTGATGGAATGTTAAACTCTTCTACGAGTGCAACCGGATTGAATCCACCCATTGCAACTGTGTCGTAGTCTTTTGCTTTTGCTGCTAGCATTAGCTGCATCGCTGCGAGTGAACTGTTTTTGATTGCTTCACTTAATGCAAATCCTTCTCGTTCATACGCACCATTGATTTGGCCAACAAGCGCTTCTTTCACAGCATCTTCCATAAAGCCTAGTTCAACAGCTTGTCCATAAATCTCTTCTGCATGAAGGTTAGCTTCGGTGTCACCTAGAATCACAATTGTTGCTGAACTATCAACGATTTGTTGCTGATTAAACGCAATCGGAAGCAACTTTTCTTTCTGCTCTTCACTTTCAATCACTAAGAATTTCCAATGTTGTAGATTCCATGATGAAGGTGCTTCAATAGTAGCATTTAACATTTCATCCATTACCTCTTCAGGAATCTTAACACCTTTCTCGAACTTCCTTACAGAATGTCGATCCTTCATAACTTCCAATACACTTTGTTTTTCTTGCGTATCTACAGACATAATTTCTCTCCTTTAGCTATCTATGATGTCTTTTACTCCAGTTAACAGTCACTGCTATCATCCACGAACATAATGTAACATATTTATTTACAGTTTTGAACCAAAAATCCTTAGCAATTGTGGCAGTATCTTCCCTTTTTGCTTGTGGTCTTGTTGATCCAATTTTGAAAACCACTTCTAACTTGTTTTAAGAACGAGCTTGCATTTCGTTCAGGAAAATCAATAATTAACTTCAATCTTGAAAGCTCGGTTGTTAACTTAATTGCGAGTTCCGGATAGGCCAGATATAAAGCACGATAGGCTGTTTGATCGAGTCGAATGAGCTCAACATCAGTAATTGTTTTTGCATACAAATTTTGATGGACAAAAATGGAACGGTTTCCTAAAACATCATTTGCTCCAAGCACCGCGAGTGGTGTTTCCATGTTGTCGGCATGGTAAATCGCCACACTTCCCTTTTTGATAATGTAAACATCGCGATTTGTATGTTCTGGCTTAATCAGCATTCTAGCTTCATTTCTTTTCATCTTCTGACCAGAACGTTCTAACTTGTTCCAATCTTTCATGTTCAATTTACTTTCAACATTTCTTTCCGCCAGACCTATACTCATGTCTGCTCACCCCCAATAAATTATTGAAATTATTTTTGTTACAGTTTGAATAATAAACAAAAACAATCGATTACAATTGTTTTTGTTTTAGACTTTGAATAATATCACGAATCGTGTATTGTTGCAAAAATGCTGTTAAATGATTCTCAGCATCTGTAAATATGTCGCCAAGTACACTAGACAAATTCGCTCCTACGAGGCAATATTCGTTTGATTCAGGACACTTTGGTTTAAGGGCCCCAACAGATGTTAGATTATAAATCTTATCAAGCGTAACATCTTCTACTCGACAGGCTAGGGTGAAACCACCGCCAGCGCCTTCTTTTGAAGCGATATAATCGCTTTTTTTGAGTAAACTAAGAATTTTCCTCATACGAACGGGATGGACTGAAGCACTTCCAGCAAGGTAGTCGCTTGTTGCCATTTGTCCTGGCTTGATTGCAAGCAACGCCAGGCTGTGCACGGCGAGAGTAAAATCACTATTCAATTGCAGTTCCTCCCAACACTTTCTTCCACTTCCATCCTACCGTATTCCATTTATAGCTGGCAAGAAAATTTTAACAGGGAATGACTTCCTCTAATTCATTTCGAAGTTGGTTAAGTTGCTCCGAAAGTTCCATAAACCATTCTTTATCTTTCGTAATTAATGATACTTCAATTAAGTTTAAAAGATATGATTCATCTTTTTCAAAGTCAGGCTCTTCAAGCTGGGAAATACGATTCTGGAAAGTTTCAATTGTTTTCCCTACTGTTTCTGGATTATCACATTCAAGAACGAATATTTTAATCGTTCCAAGATAGTTATTAACTGATTCTACATAACCATGAATTAATTCATCATGGACTGATTTTCCTGTTACCCAATCACCTTTTTGATACTGAGATTGCTGATGTAGTTGGTTCATCATTTTTTCTCCCTCCTAATTTGGAAGACTAGTTTGTGTTCCAACTGATTCAAGATATAGTGTAATTTTAATTATTACAGTTGGTTTTGTCAAGACTAGCGTTTTCCTTTAAGTCGAACGCTTCCGCTATGAGTTTATATGACTTTAATCGTGATTCAAAGTCATGAGTGATCGTATTAATTATAACTTCTTCAGTTTGATACTTTGAAGCAAGTTCCTCAATTTGATTCTTTACTTGCTCAGAGTCGCCTACGATCATTCTACTTCTATTTTCCCGAATACGTTCTTTATCAAACACGCTATATGGGAATTGATGTGCTTCATCTGGTGATGGGAACCCTTCGCCAGATTTTCCTTGTTCAATTAAAAGAATAGCGAGGTCAAGACTTGAGGCGAGATATTCTGCCTCTTCTTCGGTTTCTCCACAAACAACAAAAATAGCCACATTTGTTTGAGGTGTTTCATTAAATTCAGACGGCACAAAGCGACTCAAGTAGCGATCGACTACTGTTGATCCCCCGTCTCCGTTAATGAAATGGGCAAATGTAAAAGCTAGCCCTCGCTGGGCCGCCATCATTGCACTTGCTGCACTTGAGCCAAGCAACCACATTTCAGGAGTTGTACGACCAAGCGGTGTTGCTCTTACATTCAGTCGATTTGGATCCTCTCCTTTTAGATAAGAAGCCAATTCATTCACTTGTTCTAAATAATTATCAATACCCATACTATTACCACCGGCGAGAGCTTTCGTAACATTAGGCATTCCACCTGGCGCTCGTCCAAGGCCAAGATCAATTCGATTTGGATTTAAGGTTTCAAGCATTCGAAAATTTTCTGCTACCTTATACGGACTATAATGTGGCAAAAGCACGCCACCTGACCCGATTCTCATCGTATTTGTATTCGCAGCCAAATGTGAAATCAACACCTCTGGACTGGAGCCTGCAAGACTTTTCGTACTATGGTGCTCAGAAACCCAAAAACGATGATACCCAAGTTTCTCTGTTTCTTGAGCTAACTTTGTCGTTTCTCTCAGTGCATCTACTGGCGTATTACCTCTTGATACAGGAGATTGATCAAGTACACTTAATTTCATATCAAATCGCCCCCTTTAATGTAAAACGAATTATTACAGTTAATGCTAACAGTTTTTCTTAATCTCACCAAGCAATCTGCTTTTAATCACTTCACCTTTTGTATATACAAAAAACAGACCGTCACGCCCTTATGGTTACGCCGGTCTGTTTCTATTATTCCAGCAGCCAAAGCTGTTACTGGCGATTCATGACTTCTCTGCAATGACAAGTTCGACCTGATGAGCATCGAGCATTTGCTGGACATGCTGATCAGGTATTTTATCAGTAATAATGAGATCCACATCTTCAAGCCTTGCAAAACGGAAAAATTCTGAGCGCCCAAACTTTGATGAATCTGCGAGAGCTATGACATAATTCGATTGCTCAATCATCTTCCTTTTAACCATTCCATCTTCTTCATGAGCAATCGTTAAACCATGCTCAGATATCCCGATAACGCCTATAAAAGCAATATCAGCATTATAGGAAGACACTTTTTCTACAACTGCTGATCCATAAAGAAAGCGGTGGTCTTTCTCAAGCTTCCCTCCAAGAAGATGAATATTAAGCAACTCTCCATTGGATAGAATATCGGCTTGATGAATTGAGTTCGTAATCACAGTCGCTTGCTTGGAGATTAGAAACTCAGCACATGCCTGAACAGTAGTAGAAGCATCAAGAATGACTACATCCCCTTCCGTAACAAAAGTGGCTGCTTTCTTTCCAATTCGCTGCTTCTCTTCAGAAACGACATTTAGTCGATCCTGATAAGACTTAATTTCATGCCGAAGCTGTGGAAGTACCGCTCCACCCCTCGTTCTTGTTACTGCACCCTCTTCTTCAAGCTTCACCAAATCTCTTCTAGCCGTATCTCTTGAAACGAGAAATAGGTCGCAAATCTGCTCAACAGAAATACGCTCATGCTTCTTGAGATAGTCTAATATAGCTAACATTCTTTCCTCTTGATACATGCCAACCCCTCGTTTCCATTCCCTTACATTATAAGTCAACATAAGTATAGAATCAATATAAATAAGTTTTATTAATTATTATTAAGTAATTGTAAGTTTTATTGCTTTTTTATCATTTTACGTAAAGAAGGTTAATTCTGTTATCCGCTCGATTTTTGGCTCCTTCGAGTGAGTCAAAAATCCTCCCCCAGCTATAACCGAAAACCCTTTTGCGCTTCACATCGAAATAATGTATGATTTTAACTATTTAACACCTATAGGAGGCTAGTGATGAACCAAACAGAAAAAGGTATTTTATTAGTATCATGCCCTGACACAGAAGGGATTGTAGCTGCAGTATCAACATTCCTCTTCTCAAATGGCGCAAACATCGTACACTCAGATCAGCACTCTACAGATCCTGTTCAAGGTCATTTCTTCATGAGGATTGAATTTAGTCACCCTGATTTACTTGAGAAGCTACCTGAACTTGAAGCTGCTTTTGAAGAAACAGCTTCACCATTCTCAATGCAGTGGTCCATCACAGCTACATCAAAAAAGCCTCTCATCGCTATTTTTGCTACAAAAGAAGATCATTGTTTACAAGAATTAATTTGGAGATGGCAATTAGGTGAGCTTCATGCAGAAATCGCCATGGTTATTAGTAATCACAATCATTTCAGAGAATTAACTGAGGAAGCAGGTATTCCCTTCTATCATGTTCCTGTAACAAAAGAAACGAAAGCAGAAGCAACAGTAGCACATTTGTCATTGCTTGAAGAACATAAAGTAGATACTGTCATTCTGGCACGTTACATGCAAATTATCCCTGAAGAATTAATCAAACAATATCCTAATGAAATCATTAACATTCATCATTCCTTCCTCCCTGCATTCATTGGAGGAAATCCTTATAAACAAGCGTTTGACCGAGGTGTGAAATTAATAGGTGCAACCGCACATTATGTGAATGAGCAACTAGACGAAGGACCAATTATTGAACAGGATATTACTCGCATTACCCATCGCTACAATGTAACGGACCTTAAAAGACATGGAAAAGACATAGAAAGAATTGTCTTATACCGGGCTGTTAAATGGCATCTTGAGAAACGAGTCATCGTGCACGGTACTAAAACAATTGTTTTTCAATAAGGTGTTTTTTTGAAAGCATTGTTGTTTTAAAAATCATACTTAGCTAATTGGAGTCGAGGAGGCTCATCGCCCGCACCAAGGAAAGCGTTTTGAAGCGGAAATCCCTCTTCATAAGAGGGATTGTGAATAACTATATTTAACAACGCAATATGCACAAAAACGCCCATCAATAATAAATACACCGCTATAACCAACCTCATATCAAGGAAAAAAGCACCCTAATTGGGTGCTTTTGCTTATATTAGTAAGCCCATACTGCGCCAACGATAATCAAAAGAATAAACAAAACAACGATTAGCGCAAAGCCTTGACCATAACCGTAACTCATAGATATCCCTCCCTTCATGCTAATTCAACAAGAAAGGTTTAGTAGCCATAACCGCCGTAGCCGCCGTAGCCACCTTTTCCGCCACATGGACCGCATCCGTAACCTGCTCCGCCAACTGCAGCTGCTCCAACGATAATCAAGAGAATGAACAATACAACAATTAACGCAAATCCTTTACCGTAGCCTCCGCCACGAACTTGCTCTTTTCCACTCATTAGAAAACCCCCTTTCCTGGAAGGTTACTAATACTATATGTCGCAATGAAAAAGAAGGGTAGGCGGATGTCCATAGTCCGTTAGAAATATGCTAAGCATTTTTTGGGTATCTTAAATTATCCCCGCTACTGCAAGCAAAATAATAATGAGAAGAATAAAAAGGACAAGAAACAAGATCAGTTCATCCACTGGAATCCCCCCATTTTTGTTTATCTACTATCTTATGGAATACTGGGCGCCACGGTGAATATGAAGGTATCATTACGAATCTATACCTATACAAAAAACCTCTCTCCATTTAACAGGAGAGAGGGTTCTTTATGGTTATTATTCCATTGTATTTCCTTTAGCAGGAATTGGGTTTTCATTAAAAATTCGTGCGAAATGAACTAAATTATGCGCCATCGTTTTAGCATGACCTGTAGCGAAATCATTTTCCTGACCATTTGCATCAATATAGGAATCACCTGGCCCTGCTTCCCCTACCCAATATGCGTCTACATTCGGTGGCACGGTAATTCCGATATGTGAGAAACCGTATAATACGGATGCAGCTGCGTGCTTGGCACCATCTTCATTACCAGTAATTACAACACCGCCTACCTTATTATAGTAAAGGGATTGACCCAACTCATTCGTTGAACCACTTGCCCCATATAGGCGCTCAATGGCTAGTGTTGCAATGCTACTTTTTTCACCAAGCCATAAGGGTGTTCCGAGAACAATAATATCCGCTGCTTTTACTTTTTCAAAAATGGATGGCCACTCGTCACCATTACCTTCATCCTCAGAGATACCATAGGCAATTTTATAATCAGCTAATCTAACGCTCTCCGTTTGAATTCCTTCCTTATCAAAAACAGCTTCCGCTTCTTGATAAAGAGCGTCCGTGTTAGATGGATTATCGCTTGTTTTCAGTGAACAGTTAAGAAACAATGCTTTCATGTAATAGTCTCCTCTCTAAATACTTACAAAGTCTTGCAATCCTATTACCTTTTGAAGAGAAGATTAAACAAAAGAGCACTCGAATGGAAAAACCGAGTGCTCCTATCATTCTTATTCTGTAATAAGCAGAAGTGGTGGCTCATGCAGAAACTTCATCATGTTCTGACCATCTTCAGATACTTTTGCCCATGCTGGGGACTGCATCGCATCTTCTAATTGCTCTTTCGAACCAAACTCAATCGTAGCTGTTAAGTAGTACGGTTTGTCCGTGTTCATTGCAGCAGAAACATAATTTACTTCAGCATTCGTTACGTTTGGTACATCTTTTACAAGCGCCATATGATTGTTCTCGTAGTATTGTTTGAACTCAGCTACTTCCTTTGGTTCTTGATAAATCACGATGATTTTAGCCAATGCCAATCTCTCCTGTCATTTTAATTTCTAGCTCACGTTTATCATAATCTCAAGGAATAAATTAAGAAAGTGAAATGCACTTCTATTTACTATCTTTTGGCTTTTTGGCGTTACGAACACTTCTCCATTTTCCAATGATCAGAAATGCAACGAGAACAATACTTGTCCAAATGAATCGATCCTGGTATTGATCAAGGTTCGCAATGTCATGACCAACTATCGTATATAAAATTGTCCCTGGGAGTTGCCCTATCGCAGTTGCAATTACAAATGAACGAAACTTAATGTTACTCAAACCAGCAATTAAGGAAATAATATCGAAAGAAACGATTGGAACTAACCTTGCGACTAGAATTAAGAAGAATCCATTATCACCGCTATAGCGATTTGCTTTCGCAAGAAGATCGCTTTTCTTCGTTACTTTTTCAACAAACGAAGCCCCCAGTATTCTAGCAAGAAGGAACATGACAAGTGCAGCAGCCATTCCACCTGTCCATGAGATAATAATTCCAAGCGGTATCCCAAAAGCAAGTCCATTGGCTGCTGTAATGACAAATGAAGGAAGTGGCGCAATGATACCTTGTGCGATCATTAAGCCGATACTAATAAAAGGCGCCCAGATCCCAAGCGATCGAAAATAATCTGCAAGCAGCGACAAGGAGTCCAGTGATATAAACGAACGTATCGCAGTGAACCATTGTGGATTTATTAACAAAATAATTGTGATAATAATTAGTAAGACTAACCCTATCCATTTAAGGGGAGATACGTTGTTTCTCATAATTAGTCCCCTTTCTGAAAAAACTATTATGTGAAGCTCCCGCAAGGAGTCTTTAAATGAATTGTTGTTAAACACAAAGCTCATCATAGCACCAGATCTAATCGTTTTCCATTAATACTACTTAAGAAAATATTAACCAAGCACAGCGTATTATGAGAAAATCCGTTTCACATTATCCCTTATGAGGAAAACATCGTTATAATGATGCTAAACATATTACTACATAGGAGGTGAACCCTTACGATTCTGTAAGGGCACTATTGGAGATTATTAAAATAATTGCTGTTCTTCTACTAATTGTATTAACTGCGTTCTTTGTAGCTTCTGAATTTGCAATCGTAAAAATTCGAAGAACAAGAATCGACTCACTTGCACGTGAAGGAAATAAAAAAGCCAAAGCTGTTCAAAAAGTACTTGGAAACCTTGATGGGTATCTTTCTGCCTGTCAGTTAGGTATTACCATTACAGCTCTTGCTCTTGGTTGGCTTGGAGAATCAACAGTCGAACAGCTTCTGCATCCACTGTTTGAACTTATTCATGTCCCAGAAGCTATTGTTTCACCACTAACGATTGCTTTATCTTTCAGTATTATCACGTTTCTGCATGTTGTACTTGGAGAGCTTGCTCCTAAGACATTTGCCATACAAAAAGCAGAGAAAATTAGCTTATTACTAGCCGGACCACTTATTTTGTTCTATCGTATTATGTATCCATTCATATGGGCACTGAACGGCTCAGCGAGAGGCGTTGTTAAACTGTTTGGATTGAAATCTGCAAATGAACATGAACAGGCTCACTCTGAGGAAGAGCTTCGTCTCATATTATCTGAAAGTTATAAGAGTGGCGAAATTAATAAATCAGAGATGGAATTCGTTAATAACATCTTCGAGTTCGATGAGCGTATGGCTAGGGAAATCATGATTCCCCGTACTGAAATGACATGTTTATTTGTAGACAATACAACCGAAGAAAACTTACAAATCATGAAAAATGGTAAGTATACTCGTTACCCTGTAGCAGATGGAGACAAAGATAAGATTATTGGCGTGGTCAATATTAAAGAAATACTAACGCAATATAAATGGGGTGAAGAACTCGTTCTTAAAGAATATATCCACCCAATCAATCACGTTATTGAAACTTCTCCCATTAAAACGCTTCTTAAAAAGATGCAAAAAAGCCACAACCATATTGCAATTGTTGTTGATGAATATGGTGGAACGGCAGGACTTGTTACGGTAGAAGATATTCTTGAGGAAATAGTAGGCGAAATTCAGGATGAGTTTGATTTTGATGAAAAACTTCCAATACGTGAAGACGGAAACGGAAAAACAATCGTTGATGGTAAAGCGCTAATTACTGAAATTAACGAACTTCTTGGAACTTCTCTTGATCATACTGACGTCGATACAATTGGTGGCTGGGTTTTAACACATGATATTGAACCTAAACAAGGAACTTCGTTTACAGTTAATGACTATGAATTCACGGTTCGGGAAATTGATGGACACCAAATTAAGGAGCTTGAAATCAAACATTCTGAATGACGAACTTTGACTTATTATGAACAAACAAAAAGCTGTCTCTCTGCCATATAGACCAGAGAGACAGCTTTTCTATTACTTAACTAGTAAATCAAACCATATTTTAATCGATGTTCCAAGAATAAGAGCTGCAAGAACCCATTGTAATATCTTTGTATTTATTTTCTTTCCTGCATTTGCACCAAGTGGTGAAGCAATTAAGCTTGCAACAATCATGACTGCAGCCGGAAGTAGTAATACCTGTCCTGTGGCTAGCTTACCAACCGTTGAACCGATTGAAGAAATAAATGTAATTGCTAGTGACGATGCGATCGTCATCCGAGTAGGTATTTTCAACACAACAAGCATAATCGGCACAAGTAGAAACGCACCTGCCGCCCCAACTATACCTGCTCCAATTCCTACAATAAAGGCAAGACTAGCTGAAAGCAGTTTATTGAACTTCACCTGATCAAGTGGAATATCATCAATACCCTTTTTCGGAATAAACATCATCACTGCAGCAATCGCCGCCAGTGCACCATAAACCACATTGATTCCCTGTTCAGACATAATGGTTGAGCCGTACCCACCAATAAAGCTACCGATCAGGATACTAACACCCATATAAAGAATCAACTGCTTATTTAAGTAGCCGCCTTTGCGATAGGCCCAAACACCACCAATCGTAGCAAAAAACACCTGCACCGCACTAATTCCTGATACCTCATGGGCACTAAATGCTGCAAAGCCAAGAGCCGGTGGGATATAAAGAAGCATTGGATATTTAATAATTGAGCCACCAATACCAACCATCCCTGAAATAAAAGAACCAATAAATCCAATTGCAAATATCGTAATAATAAAACTAAAATCCATCTTGTTCCCTCCTTTCTTCGAATAAGATGCTTTTTGTACACTTTGTTGCTATAAAAGTAGTGGCTGATTTTCGCTACAGGGTGCACAGTCCCGCAGGAGTCGAGCACCCTGTAGCGAAAATCAGCTAAGTGAGGTTATACAACAAAAGCAACAATCTTTTAGAAAAGAACCTTATACATACATACTTTTAAGTGCAACAACCTTTAAAAAAGAGTCTTTAGAAAAGAAAAAAGAGGTACTGACTTAGTACCTCCTTATCTTGCTGTTAGGCTTTTTTAATCCAGAAATAGAAGACTCCGTCGGTTTCTTCTGTGTTCATTAGTTCATGACCGCCCGATTTAGCCCATGCTGTAAGGTCACTTTGTGCACCTTTATCTGTTGCCTGAATTTCAAGAACCTGACCAGACTCCAGATCCTTCATTGCTTTCTTCGTTTTAACGATTGGCATCGGGCAAGCTAGCCCTTTTGCGTCTAAAGTTTTTTGTGCTTCCATTGTTAAAATCCTCCTTATTAGTTAACCGCGCAGCGGTTTGGTCCAATTTCCATTTCTCTTCTTGTTTCTTCATCAGGGTTTATTTTCCCCATATTCGTTTCTCGAATTTCCTGGTAAGCATTCGGCTGTGGTGGAAGATTTTCTGTAACCATTCTACGAAATTCAGCTTCTTCTTCCACATTAAGTCCATCGTTTTTCTGATAAAGTTCTTCAAGCTTCGCGGAAACCACTCCTGTCTCACCAAGCTCAGCTACTTTAGAGAAGTGGGCAGGTAAAACAATTAAACCGCCAGTCATTTCTTTATATCGATTATAAAGTGTTGTGCGAAGATCGAGAACCCAGTCCTCTGCTTTACCCGCTAAATCAGGTCGACCAATTGATTCTACGAACAATATATCGCCAGTTAAAAGATAAGCATCGTCAATCATTAAAGATGTACTACCGATCGTGTGTCCTGGAGAATAGATTGGCTCAATGGTCACATCACCAATGGCTACTTTATTACCCTCTTTAAGAGACGTGAATGGGAATGTAACTTCTCCTGCATCTTGTTCTGGAAGATAGTAAGTTCCATTAACTTGATCAGCTAACGCTTTACCTCCAGAAATGTGGTCTGCATGCAAGTGCGTATCCATTGTTGCTTTAATTGTAAGACCTTTGTTTTCAGCGAACGTCGTATAATTTTCAATCATGCGACTCGCATCAACAATAGCAGCTTCTCCGTTTGATTCGATCATATAGGAAAGACATCCTTTACCGATTCGAACGAATTGATAAAGAGCTCCTCCGGGGAGATCACCAACTTTAACAGGCTCCAAGTACTCACTCCATGCCTTCATACCACCTGAAAGATAAGAGACATTCTGCACTCCTGCTTCAACTAGTTCTTCACCAACAAAGATTGAAGAACCTTCTTTCGCACATACGACGAGAATTTCTTTATCTTTCGGAAGATCTGGAAGAAGATCTTCTACTCCATCAATTAAATCGAAGTAAGGAACATTTATTGAAGTAATGGATTCTCCTTCAATCTTCCAATCACCATATGCTTCTTCATTACGCACATCGAGAATAAAGAGGTCTTCCTTGTTCATTACCTTTGAAGCAACTTCACTTGCTTGTCGTTGTTTTAAATCCAATCTTTATACCCCCTGTGGTATTTATCATTTTAAAAATTTTTATAGACTTGAATTAGTTGGTCCAGTCCATTCGGACATTCCTGGAACAACATTAATTACATCATAACCACTATCAGCTAATTTTTGAGCTGCAAGGTCACTACGTGTACCCGTTCTGCAGATTATATAAATTTGTTTGTCAGAAGTTAGTTCAGACATACGGTCTTCTATTTCGCCAAGTGGAAGTGAAATCGCATTTGGAAGATGACTAAATGCATACTCTGCTGGTTCTCTTACATCAACGATTGTCATGTTTCCATCAGACAATTTGGCTGCAAGATCATCATTTGAAATAACGTTCGGATGGTTCTTCTCAGATTCTGTTTCACTATCTGATGCTTTACGAAGATAATGCTTCAGAACCTCTCCTTCTTCTACTGTACCAAGATACTGATGTCCTACCTTATCAGCCCATGCTTTAATATCTGCTTTCGATCCTTTGTCTGTTGCTTGAATTTCAAGAACGACTCCTGCTTCAAGATCTTTCATGGTTTTCTTTGTTTTGACGATTGGCATCGGACACGCGAGTCCTTTTGCATCTAATACATGATCTGTTTTTATCATAGTGTACCTCCTGAGAATGATTATTCAGTTTCTCCTGACCATTCAAGCATACCGCCGGTCATATTTAATACCTTATATCCGTTTGATTTCAATACCATTGAAGCCATACTACTTCGACCACCAGACTGACATACAATAATATGTTCCGTCTCTTTATCAAGTTCATCCATCCGTGATTGAAGCTCATTAACAGGTAGATTATATGCGCCAGGAATCTTGCCTGTAGCAACCTCTTCAGGACCACGAACATCTACAATGCTAATCGATTTATTTTCTTTTAACATATCGTTTACTTCTGTAGCTGTTACATCTTTTACATAACCAGACATTCTTTCTCCTCCTCTTATCTCCACATATTCAATCCGCCGCGAACGTTAGACACATTAGTAAATCCTTGTCTTTTCAATTCGCTGCAAGCTTTTCCGCTTCTCATTCCACTCTGGCAAAGTACAATAACTTCTTTATTTGGATCAAGTTCGTTTGCGCGCTTTCCAAGTTCGTGGAGCGGCATATTTTTAAACTGTTTTACTTTTTGTCCCTTGTATTCACCTTTTGTTCGAACATCAATGAATTGTACATTTCGATCGTTAAACTTCGCTTTAGCTTCTTCAGAAGTAATGGTTTTAACATTTTTTCCAGGGCCAACTTTCTTATACAGTAGCCACCCTACTATAACAATCGCTGCAACAATGATGATTTCCATATCCTATCGCTCCTTAGATAAAGAGATTCACATTACCATCTTCAGCATCACCAAGATATGCGGCAACACCTGCATAATCAATTTCTTCTAATAGTTCTTCCTTCTGAAGTCCAAGAAGATCCATTGTCATTGTACATGCAACTAGTTTCACTTCTTGTTCCTGAGCAAGTTCAATCAACTGAGGTAGCTCTGTTACGTTATGCTTTTTGATAACGTCCTTGATCATTTTCTTTCCCATTCCACCGTAATTCATTTTGGAAAGCCCCATTTTATCTGCACCACGTGGCATCATTTTACCAAACATTTTTTCTAGAAAACCTTTATTTACATCAACTTGCTGATCTTTACGTAGTGCATTTAATCCCCAGAACGTATGGAAAATGGTTACTTCATGGTCATAAGCAGCGGCACCGTTCGCAATAATGTAAGCTGCCATTGCTTTATCATAGTCACCACTAAATAGTACTATCGTTGTTTTCTTCTGTTCACTCATTCTATATCCTCCTAATATACACCCTAGGGTATATAACTCATTAAAATTTTTTATCTACTTCTTACAAGTAGGTTGACGGCTTCTTTCACAACATCACCTGTTGGTTCACCATTTTCAATTTGTTCATGTAGGCACTGTTCTAGATTGGAACTAACAATTAATCCAATTGAACGATCAATTCCAGAACGTGTAGCTGAGAGTTGCGTAACAATGTCTTCACAACTTTTCCCTTGTTCCATCATATTAATTACGCCGCGAAGCTGACCTTCTATTCTCTTCAATCGATTCGTAACGGCTTTATCGTATTGCATATATTTACCTCCTCACCTTATGCCCTAAGGGGTATAAAATCAAGTAAAAAAAATAATAATATATTTAAGTTGTTGCTTCTTTTAAATACCTATAGGGGTATTATAACGTATATGATTCATTTGTCAATAGGCAGCAATTAGCTTAGTCAATTTACTTAAATGGTAAAGTAAGTCGCTATGGCAATGTTGATCCAAAGAGCAACTACCAATAAGAAGATAACGACTTTATTGCGCTGCATTCATTACTCTTACCACTTTATACCCTCAGGGGTATAAAGTCAAGTAAAAAAATATTCGGTTGGTCACTCCCCCAAATACCTATAGCGGCATTATAACGTACATGATTAACATGTCAATAGGCAGCAATTAGCTCAGCCAATTGATTTGAATGATAAAGTACGTTGCTATAAGAGCGATGATTAATAGAACAACTACCAATAAGAAGATAACGATCCATGAAGATGATGGAACTTCAAATTTCAAGATCCTTTTTTTCGTTCGATAGAATTGAATTGTTCCCCCGACCATGGTTAATAGGCCAAATAATAATGATGAGAAACTAATAAAGACGGCTACTTGATCATCTGCTCTCTCACCAACCGCTCTTGTAAAATGTAAACTCGCTGTTAGAAAACCAATCCCTATAATCGCAATTGAAGTTCGCACCCAGGCAAGAAACGTTCTTTCATTCGCAAGGAGCTGTTGTACTCTGCCATCAGCTTTTTTATTCTCAATGTCCATTTATTATACCCCCGTGTGTATTTACGGAATATCCTATACTATATCCTTCATTCCGGATTCTTGCAACCATTCTACCCTCTATTATATCCATACTAATGAAAAGAAAAGCAGAATCCACTTAGGATTCTGCTCCTTCTTTAACTGTTTCAATATACTCTCCGTACCCTTTTTCCTCCATCTCATCTAAAGGAATAAAGTCAAGTGCAGCTGAATTCATACAGTATCGAAGACCTGTTGGTTCAGGTCCATCTTCAAACACATGACCAAGATGGGAATCGGCTTCTTTACTTCTAATTTCAGTTCGGACGGTAAAGAAGCTTTTGTCTTCTTTCTCTACGATATTCTCTGGCACTAGAGGCTTAGTAAAACTCGGCCACCCTGTTCCAGACTCATACTTATCAGACGAGCTGAATAGCGGTTCTCCTGACACGATATCTACATAGATTCCTTTTTCTTTGTTATCCCAGTATTGATTATCAAATGCTTTTTCCGTGCCATCTTCCTGAGTCACATTATACTGAATAGGGGTTAGCATTTCCTTAAGTTCCGCTTCTGAATATGAAGCTGGCTTCACTTCAGGTATTTCCACTTCGCGTTCGTTACCCCAGTATTTATCAAGAAACTGGTCTCTTCCTGAATTTTTCCGATAGAATTTATAACGTAATTCGTTCTCTTTGTAGTAATTCTGATGGTATTCTTCCGCAACATAGAATGTTGTAGCTTCTTCAATAGGCGTAACAATTGGTTTTTCGAATCGATCAGAGTTCTGTATTTCTTTTTTTGATTCCATAGCTGCTTGTTTCTGTTCTTCATTGTGGTAGAAAATAGCTGATAAATACTGATCACCACGATCGACGAACTGACCACCATCGTCGGTAGGATCGATTTGTCTCCAAAAAACATCTAACAGTGTTTCGTACGAAACAACAGATGGGTCATAGTAAACTTGGACAGCTTCTACGTGTCCAGTGCCACCCCCAGATACTTCTTCATATGAAGGATTTTCAGTATCCCCCCCAGTGTACCCTGAGACGACTTCACTAACTCCAGTTAACTTCTCAAATGGCGGTTCCATGCACCAGAAACAGCCCCCTGCAAATGTTGCTACTGATTGATTTTCTTCAATCGCCTTTGCAGGTTCACTACCATAAGACCGTTTGAACATAACGTCATATAACTTTGGTACAGCAAAAATGAGTACAACAGCTATTCCAACTAATAGAATCCATCGCGTTGCTTTCATTTACAATTCCCCCTTCTTGTTTAAAAGAAGCGTAAACCAAAATTCACTTCCTACGCCTATTTTATCTCCTTGAAGTTCAATCAACTGTTTTGATCTGTAATGCCTCAATAAAAGAATCGTACATGAAGGTATCCTTATGCTATGCAATCCTAATTATTGTTCTCTAAAGAAAGTATTACGATTTGATTTTCTTTCATCTAGTGTAACGTATTTTCTTTTGAATCTTTAATCTTTTGATTGAGATGAGCACATTCTCTTTAAGTAAGTGAAGGAGACATACATAAAAGCGGTATGCCCCGCTGGCATACCGCTTTTTGCTATCTACTACGTGCTGAAGTTAATTTGTCAGGTGAAGGAAGCCATCGATCGAACGCAAGTAATTTAGAGAAGAACGGCATGCTCAATAACGTTGAAATGAAAACTGCAAATACGACGGTAAACGGTACACCCCATACCGTAGCAATAACATCCGCAGACTGCTGTTCTAAGAACCATTTAATAATAAATCCATGGAACAAATAGATCGCAAATGTACGTGACCCAATTGGTGTAAGTACCATTGGACTTTCAGGTATCATGGAGAAAAACAGGAACATCACTATTGCAGTTCCAACATAATACACAAGACGGATGAGAAGGTCGGTATTTGATTCATACACGTATGTCCCATAAAGGAGATCCGTTAGACCTTCGATTCGGTAAAGATAGAACAGAACGAATAGACCACTTAATACAATAGGGGCTACCCATTTCATATAAGGCAATCGAATTGGCTGTTCTCTTCGTCCCATCATCATACCTAGCACAAAAAATGGGAGGAATACGAAAAGACGATCTAATGATAGAAATCTCTCAATATCAAAGTATCCTACCACTAATCCAGCCACAATACTTAATGGGAGCAGTGTGCTTGCTTTCATCTTCAGTAGGATTGGAGAAATCAGCTTGTATGCCGCAATACATAACAAGAACCACATTGCCCATCTTGGCGTTAATAGCTCAATGGCAAACGGTTTTTGATAAAGGTTTGTGTAATAGATCGAATAGACCACCTGGAAAATGATATACGGCAACAAAAACGTTGTGAATATCTTCCAAAAATACCTTGTTCCAGACGCCTTTCTAGTGAAATAACCTGTTAGAAAAATAAATGCTGGCATATGAAAGATAAAGATTACGTGATAAAGGCTATAAAGGAAACGTGAGTCATCAATAAACGGCGTGAGCAAATGCCCTCCCACTACTAGCAATATTAATATAGCTTTACTGTTATCAAACAATGCAATCCGCTTTGACACGAAAACAACCTCCTCAAAGATACAAGAGACGATTGTGAAACTTCGTCTTCTTCTATATACCCATATTTTCATAAACTCAACGATATTCTTTGTAGATTATTCGTACTAAATGTCTGCCATTCTGTCATCCAAACAAAAAGTAAGACTATTCGAACTATATACCCAGTTGAAACAGGACGAATTTACTAACCTATACAAGGAGAATTGAACTAATTTAATTTGTAATCGTTTTAATTAATAGAAAAATATATTTTTTCTGAATAATCATGTTGTTTTTTATCGATTAGGTTAGTAAAATGAATGGTATATTTTCGAACACGGAAAAGGAGGCGGGAAACATGATCACATTTGTCGGAGCTATTTGTTTGTTGATTGTAGGTTATTACGTTTATTCAAAGGTGGTTGAGCGAATTTTCGGCATAGACGATGATCGTGAGACCCCTGCATATACAAAAGAGGATGGCATGGATTATATGCCGATGAGCTGGTGGAAAGGTAGTTTAATTCAACTATTAAATATTGCTGGACTTGGTCCTATTTTCGGCGCAGTTCTAGGAGCTCTTTACGGACCAGTTGCTTTTATCTGGATTGTCATCGGCTCAATCTTCGCAGGAGCTGTTCATGATTATTTCTCAGGAATGATGTCCCTTAGACACAATGGTGAACAATATCCTTCCCTTGTTGGTCGTTATCTTGGAGGAGCCGCAAAAGGAACAATCAACATTATTTCTATCGTATTAATGATTCTGGTGGCAGCTGCTTTTACTGCAGGACCTGCACAGCTAATGGCACAGGTTACACCACTTAGCTTTACAATGTGTTTGGTTGTTATCTTCGCTTATTTTGTACTGGCTGCTGTGCTTCCAGTTAACAAAATCATCGGACGAATTTATCCGATCTTTGGTGTTATTCTTATTATGATGGCTGTTTCGATAGGTATTGGGCTGTTCTTTATGGACAATCCTATTCCAAACTTAACAATGGCAAATCTTCATCCCGATAATCTGCCCCTATGGCCACTTTTGATGATTACCGTCTCTTGTGGAGCGATCTCAGGATTCCATTCCACGCAGAGTCCTATTATTGCTAGAACGATGAAAAAAGAGAGCGATGGAAAAAAGGTATTCTATGGTGCGATGATTGCTGAAGGTGTCATTGCCTTGATCTGGGCAGCAGCAGGAATGACGTTCTTCGGAAACACTGGCGGCCTTCAGGGTGCACTTGCTGCTGGTGGACCGTCAGGCGTTGTAAACGAAATCAGTTCTTCCCTACTCGGCACGTTCGGCGGAGTACTTGCGATCATTGGTGTTATCATTCTACCAATCACAACTGGAGATACATCACTTCGATCTTCTCGAATGATGCTTGCTGATTTATTCGTAAAGAAGGAAAACAAGGGGAACCAAGGTGGAAAAGGGAAAACGTTGCTATTAACTGCAGCAGTTGCTACACCAACATTCCTTCTAACTCAAATTGACTACACTTTTTTATGGAGATACGTTGGTTTTACCAATCAGCTTGTCGCAACGGTTATGCTATGGACAGCCGCTATGTATCTAGTCAGAAATTACAAATTCCACTGGATTTGCTCTTTGCCAGCACTTTTCATGACCATGACCGTATCAACTTATCTGTTCCTTGCACCTGAAGGATTCGAACTTCCATACAATGTTTCGATGATGTTCGGTGCAGGTATTACAGCTTTGACAGCCGGATGGTTCGGTTATCAACTATGGAAAGCTCGTAGAAGTAATCCTGTCACGGTAGAACAAGTTGCATAAACAAAACCAGCTATCTTTTCTTTAGTGAAAAGGTAGCTGGTTTTTTATGTAAGTCAATTGGAGATGGCTCTTTTTCGTACTATAAGAAAGTGGGACATTTCCGCTCCAGGATGCTCGCTTTCCGCGGGGCGGGCGGTGAGCCTCCTCGGCGCGTAAGAACATCGCGCCTGTGGGGTCTCACCTGTCCCGCTAGTCCCGCAGGAGTCGAGCATCCTTCCGCTCCAATTAGCTAAGTGGTTTTTTTTCACAAAACCTCTTTCAAAACAACAATCTTTTAGACAAATTCTTTGTACTTCATTTCAAAAGGCTTTTTTCGTAAACATTGTTGCTATAAAGGTACTAGTTGACTTGCGCTCCAGGATGCTCACTTTCCGTGGGGTGGGCGCTGAGCCTCTTCGGCGCGTAAGAACATCCGCCTGTGGGGTCTCACCTGTCCCGCTAGTCCCGCAGGATTCGAGCATCCTTCCGCTCCAATTAGCTAAGTGTATTTTTTAAACAAAACCTTTTTCAAAACAACAATCTTAAGTTAAGGTTTTTTTGGTGAACGGCTCTTTTCATAGACGGTTGTCTTCCGCTCCTACCCGCTCTTCAACAATCTTTTAGAGTAGTATCATTATAGAAAGAAGCTACCATCTGATCCATTACTTTGCTGGTTCTGAGTGCTGATTGACCGGTACTTGGTGATTTTCCTTCACCGTTTAACTCATTTACAATGGTTTGAATGAGCGGCTGCTGAACATGCTCAGGGTAGATCATGCTAATTTCCTGCTCTCCCTCAGCGTTTTTCAGGATCATTGGCTTTTCCTGTAAAGTTGAGAAGAGCAATGATCCTTGGTCCCCCACAATCTCATTCCAGTCTTCATTTTTATAAGAATTAAAGCACCATTGGCCTGTCCCATGGACACCTGATTGAAAGACATATGACCCAGAAACGATATCCTCTGCCTTATAGAGACCACCTTGGTTACTAGCAAACCCACTGACACTTACAATTGGTCCTAATAGAAAATCTAGGTAGTCGAGCGTATGACTCGCAAGATCAAAGAAATGCCCACCACCTGCAATTTCAGGCTGCACTCGCCATGGCAAGTCCCCATTCTTTTCATGGTCTGACGCCTTTTTGTGGTGAACAGTTGTTACAAATCGAACATGACCAATTGCACCGCTCTCTACTACTTCTTTCACTTTCAGAAACGCTGGCATTGCCCTCCGGTAGAAAGCCACAAATAACGGAACATCATTCGCGTTACACGCTTCGATCATTTCATTACACTCTGTGGTATTTAATGCCATTGGCTTTTCAACATAAACTGGTTTCGAAGCTCTTGCAGCGAGTATTGCATACTCTTTGTGACTTGAAGGAGGCGTTGCAATATAAACCGCATCCACATCATCATCATTCACTAGTTCTTCAGCACTTGTATACCACTTAGGAACATTGTGCCGTTTTGCATAATCTTCTGCTAGCTCCTTATTCCGTCTCATAACCGCTACAAGCTCCGAATGTTCTGCTTTCTGTAACCCAGGTCCACTTTTCTTCTCTGTTACATTGCCACAACCAATGATGCCCCAGCGAATCGTCTTCATTTCTCCACCCCTGTTTTGACTAATTTAGCAGCTTCTTCATGTTCTTTGAACTCTGTAACTTCTTTCATAATTCGAATCATTTTTGAATCCAAATAATGGACAATATCAGCCGCTTCTTTTAATTCATGACTAAGATCCCCTGGTATTTCACCCTCGAATTTATAATAGATTTTATGTTCAAGACTCGCCCAGAAATCCATTGCGATTGTACGGATCTGAATTTCAACTTTTACATACTCAGGTCCTTTCGATAGGTACACAGGTATCTCAACAATCAAGTGCAGACTTTTGTATCCATTTGGTTTAGGATTTTTCACATAATCTTTCACGTTTATGACTTGAATATCATCCTGACTCTCAATCATGTCATAAATTCGATAGATGTCTGTCGTAAATGAACAAGTAACCCTAACTCCTGCAATATCATTAATGTGATTTTCTACATTTTCTGTCGTTACTTCGAGGTTTTTTCTTTGAAGTTTCGTCATGATACTTTCTGGTGATTTAATACGTGATTTCACATGTTCAATGGGATTATGTTGGTGCACAAATTGAAATTCATCATTTAATATCGTCAACTTTGTATTGATCTCATCTAAAGCAAATTTGTATATAAATAAAAAATTCTTCCACTCTTCTATTCGTTCTTGGAAATTCTTGCTCATTGCTAAATCATCCTTTCAAAAGATACCGTACCATAGCTGCAAGAAGGAACTATAAACGATATTTGACAAACTATTAACAAAATTCGTTTCGTGATGTGATTTTACAGATACTTTCAACAATGCCTCTTTCATTTAAAGTCTAATAACAGCAGCATACCTATGATAGAATTAGAAATAAGAGGAGGGGAATAATGGATAGAAAGAAAATTCATCCTCTCATTCTATTAAGTTTATTCATTAACGGAATTGCGATGGGGATACTAGCTCATGATATGTACAGTGAAAGTAAAGTCGTATATAGCATGACATTTATCGTACTAGGTATTTTCTTTATCTTGTTTCTAACGTACGGAGTGGTTAGAAACCAAAGAATAAATGAAGCCGATCGGTAATTCAGAATGAAAAAAGGGAAAAGCATGTTACTGCTTTTCCCTAATTAATAAAAACGAGTCCTACTGATATAACCGCACCACTTACTAGTAATACAATGAAACAATAGCCCATAATGTCTTTTGCTTTTAATCCAGCTATAGCAAGTGCAGGCAATGCCCAAAACGGTTGAATCATGTTTGTCCATGCATCTCCCCATGCAACGGCCATCGCTGTTTTCGGAATGGAAACGCCAAGTTCTTTTGCAGCGTCAAGCATAATTGGTGCCTGAACCGCCCATTGCCCCCCTCCAGACGGAACAAAGAAATTCACGATTCCTGCACTTAGAAACGCAAAGAATGGGAATGTGAATCCATTCGATATGGACACAAAACCTTGTGAAAGCTCTGCAGCAAGTCCAGACGCCACCATCATCCCCATAATCCCCGCATAGAATGGGAACTGTATGATAATCCCGCTCGCTCCTTTTACGGCATTACTAACTGATTCAAGAAAGTTGCGCGGTGTCCCGTGAAATAGAATGCCTAGAAAAAGAAAACCAAAATTTACGATATTTAAATTAAGTTCGAAACCAGCATTTACGAAATAATAAACAATGTATGAGAGTCCTACTAGGGAAATAATAATTGAAACCGTCTTGCTGTTCTCCAAACGCTCAGCTGGTGTCCATTCCGTCTCTAACGTTGCAGCTTGAAGATTTCCCTCTCGTAATAAAGAAGGATCAACGTGGACTCTTTCATCTTCAGAAGGTGACATTATATAATTCACAACTGGCAGAACGACAAATAAAGAAGCAACAATGATTAAATTAAAGGGGGAAAAGATTGTTTGACTCGTTGATATGACTCCAATCAAATCCTCTGTAAAATGCCCAGGCGTAGCAACTGTAAGTGGAATCGATCCAGCTAGACCGCCATGCCATACGAGAAAACCGCTATAGGCGCTTGCAATGAGTAAACGATAATCCACTTTCACTATTTTTCTTGCAAGTTCTTTCGCATATAATGCGCCGATAACAAGCCCAAATCCCCAATTAATCCAGCTTGCTACGAGCGAAACAAGCGTAACGTAAACGATAGCTTGTCCAGGTGTTTTTGCTCGATCAGCTAAATAACTAAGTCCCTTTTTAAAAAGAGGACTGCTTGCAAGCACATAACCTGTCATAAGAACAAGCACCATTTGCATTGAAAAAGCAAGGAGACTCCAGAATCCTTCTCCAAAGAATTGAACCATTTGCACAGGAGTACTTCCTGTAAAGATTAATCCAAGACCAAATACTACCAACGTTAAGATCACAACAAATAAAAATGGATCTGGTAAATAACGTTGCATGATCCGATTCGACAACGATATTGAGGCTTTTAACATAACGACAACTCCTTTAATCAATAATCCCATCTCAATTCATTCGTGGAATTTAGACATGAATCCTCCATATATTAGAAAACGCTTTCATAAATAGGTGAAAAGCCGCATCACTGCGACTTTACTTCTTCTCTATTTTGTTAAGAAAATCCTGAACCTGATCCACGAAAGGCTGAATTGGATAGCTATTGTAATGAACAGCTGCCAGGCGAATAGGATCACCAAAGAAAAACCTCTCAAACTGTGTTTGCCTTGATCCAAATGCACTCATACTCAAATCCCAGGCCATTCGGAAAAGCCTTACGCGTTCTTTTGCTTCAATATTTGATCCTTGAAGATAGCGCTCAAGGTCTCCTTTTATCTCTGACTGAAAATCCTTTTCTGTTGGAATCGAAATGAGTCCACTAGCACCCAACATTTCAATAATTTCAATTAGTCTTGGATAGACGCCAGGAAAATATTGAATAGCTGCTTTCAGCGGCATACTAGCTGGAATCCATGTACCATAGCGATTCGGTTGACTATTCACTTCTGCGGATAAAAGAAGAGCTTTCATAATTTCAAGAGCGTTAATGATTTCGCTCATTTTCTGTTTTACGTGTTCATACTCTTGAATTTGAATCGCATCTCCGATCATTTCACAAAGACCTAGAATGTATTCAAGTTTCACGACTTGCCTACAAACGGACTGGAATTGTAAAAAGGCGTACATACCTGTTTCCTCTTCTACATTTGCCATCGTATCGAGGTTTTTGTAAACGAAAACACATTCCCACGGCACAAGAACTTTTTCAAAAACAACAATCGAATCAATTTCTTCAAATTGTGATGCAAGCGGATGATCAAAAGCGCAATCACTGTAGCAAAAAGATTCTCTACAAAGAAACTTTAACCCTTTTGTATTCGCAGGAATCATGAATCCAAATACATACGAATCATCAAGACTATTTCCTCCAGCAGGAAGAACGAGCAATTCGTCAGTTAATCCTCCCTGTGTGGCAAGTAGTCTGGCACCTTGAATGACAATGCCTTCCTTTTTCTCCTCTACTACTTTTGCAGCTGTGACAGTTGAATCATCCAAGAAATGTGCGATCGATCGATTAACTTGAGGGTTAATAAATGTATGAGTAATCGATAAATCTTCCTCCCTTGCACGTTCATACAATCGTTTAATATTATCTCCAAATTCTTTTCTATCTTTGGAAAAGTGAGGTGCTGCTGCACCGAGTGCCATAAGTAATGTATTCATGTAATCTGGCGAACGCCCCATGAGTCCTGCACTCTTACGCGCCCACTCCTGTGTAGCTTTCCGTCTATTTGTTAAGTCTTCTAAAGAAAGAGGCTGATGAAATGAAAAGCCGTATGCACCTTTGCCATCCGGTTGAGGATAACGAAAGAGTTTGCGGTTTTCTTGTTGGCACTGATAGTCATATAGCTCAGCCTTACTCTTCAATATTCCTTTAAAAGGAGCGAGTTCCGACAACTTCCCTGAACATTTCTCTCCCTTGATCCAAATTTCATTTTGTAGAGCATTTATTCTATCAATATATTCCTTACCATTAATCACACAGTCACCTCCTGTATATCTTTCTTATTAAACTATGCACAAGTGATAGAAGGAGGCAGTGCACTTGTCTTGATCTTGTAAGATTGTAATAAGAATGTGGTTTTTCTCCCATACTTATCTATAGGGGTTTTCAACTCTGCTAATTTGTGGAACAATAGACACAGCATTTCGAAAGGAGCATGTGAATTGCGTAAATTAACTTATCTACTTATCACAGGATTATTGTTAGTAGCACTAGCAGCCTGTGGAGGTAATGAAAACAGCAGTAATGACAAGAAACAAGAAGATACAAAAACAGAAGAAAAAGCCGGTGAACAGAAACAGCCGGAAGTTGATAAAGTAGATGCAGATAAAGTTGTAGCTACCGTCAATGGAGAAGAAATTACAGGTGAAGATTTCAACCCAGTCTATGAACAGAATCAAATGCAATACGTTCAAATGGGACAAGAATTACCTAAAGAACAGCTTGAACAAATGAAAAAGCAAATCGCTGAAAGCCTTGTTGGCCAGGAGCTAATCCTTCAAGATGCAAAGGATAAAGGCTACGAAGCTTCTGAAGAACAAGTCGACAAAGAGCTTAAAGGTGTAAAAGAAAGCTTCGAGGATGAGGATCAATTCAAAGAGGCTTTGAAGAAAAATGATATGAGTGTTAAGGAACTTAGAAAGCAACTTGCGAATAACGTTCTCTATACAACATACGTTGATAAAGAAATTAAAGTTGATGAAGTAACGGAAGAAGAAATGAAAAAGTCTTATGAGAAAGCAAAAGAGCAAGGTGGCTCTGAAGAAATGCCGGCTTACGAAGACGTAAAGCCTCAGATTAAAGAAGGCTTAGAAAAAGAGAAACAAGGTAAGAAAATGCAAGAACTAGTAGAGAAGCTTAAAAAAGATGCAGATGTAAAAGTTAACGTATAATTGATGAAAACCACTAGAGAATTATTCTCTAGTGGTTTCTTTATTGTTATAGAGATGCATTTCGAGCTGTTCACGAATACGTGATGGGATTGGTTCGCTTTTTTGAACATCGAAATGATAATTCACATATGTAGCTCGCCCTTTTACACATACTGTATCATCTTGGTGAATTTCCTCATACACTTCAAAACTTTTGTTTCCAATCCGACTGATCCACGTTCGAACCGTAACCACTTTCCCATAATAGAGTTGTGCAAGATACTCGACATCCATTTTTAATAGAACACAATGCCAATCATGGAATGCTAGATCCGGATTGAACATACGAAAAATATCATCCCGACCTGATTCAAACCACACGGGTATGACGGTATTATTAATGTGGCCGGCACCATCTGTTTCAGAAACACGTGGCTCAATGACTTTCTCAAACATATCGTCACTCCTTTTCACTATTTATTCGCTATTCCTTACAACCTTCCCTTTTTCATAACGTAAAGAGCTTCCAGGTGCTTGACCTGGAAGCTCTCACATAGTATCTATGATTGATATTGTTCTGAGTTAATAAATTGCTTAAAGTTCACATTTGCTTTCTCACCAAGCGTATTTCCTAGCTCTTCATCCGCTTGATAGAAGTTAGCAATCGCTCGTCCAACAATTGCTCTATCCTCAATACCATCGAAATCGTTCATCAAGTTTTTAACTAATGTATCTTTCGTGTGCTGATCCCAGCTTCGATAAATACGTCCCGCCTGACCGAAGTGGTTTACTTTATCGATTACCTGACGTCCAGCTTGACCGCTAACCGGCTGCATTGCATCTTCATATCCTGGAACTTCAGTAGGAACACCAGCCGCACTGTTTGGCTCATAATTCACATGGCCTTTATGCTTATCATTATTCATGCTACCTTCTTGCTGGTAGTTATTCACTTCAGTCTTCGGTTTGTTAATATCCAACTGAAGGTAATTTGGACCTACACGATGACGCTGTGTATCTGAATAAGAGAACAGACGACCCTGTAGCAACTTGTCTTCTGAAGGGAGCATACCCGGTACAAGTACACCAGGATTAAAACTAACCTGCTCTGTTTCAGCAAAGAAGTTATCTACATTTCGGTTAAGAGTCATCGTCCCCACAAACTCCCACGGAATGTCCTCTTCAGGCCAGTCTTTCGTAGCATCAAGTGGGTTATAGTCGAAGTTATTGAGTTCTTCTGGACGAAGAACTTGTACGTATAGATCCCACTCAGGGAAATCTCCTTTTTCGATTGCATTATAAAGATCACCTGTAGCATGGTTAAAGTCCATCCCTTGAACCTTAGCTGCTTCTTCAATCGTAAGGTTCTTAATGCCTTCTTTTGGCTGCCAGCGAAGCTTCACATAGAATGTCTCGCCATCTTCGTTAAACCACTTAAACGCATGGACACTAGATCCCCGCATATTACGGAATGTTGCTGGAATTCCTTCATCTGTGAACAGATGCATCGCCATGTTTGTTGTCTCTGGGGAAAGTGAAAAGAAATCCCAGTACCTTGCTGGATCTTGAATATTTGTTATCGGGTCTGGTTTCAATGAGTGAATTACATCAGGGAATTTAATTGCATCGCGAATAAAGAAGATCGGCAATGTGTTTCCTACGAAATCATAGTTACCTTCTTCTGTATAGAATTTAACAGAAAAGCCACGTGGATCACGAGCTGTTTCAGGAGAGTGCTTCCCGTGAATAACTGTTGAGAAACGAGCGAATAGCTCCGTTTCCTTTCCTTCTTCTTGAAGAAATGCAGCTTTCGTATATTTTTTCATGCTATTTTTCGTTACAAAAACACCGTGAGCGCCTGCTCCACGTGCATGAACGACACGTTCAGGTATACGTTCTCTATCAAAGTGGGCAATTTTTTCAAGTAATTGATAATCTTCTACAAGCGTTGGACCATTCTGCCCGGCCGTTTTCGAGTTCTGATTGTCTGAGATCGGTACACCTTGATTAGTCGTGAACTTCTTTTTGTTTTGATCGTCCATGCAAAACACTCCTTTTAATATAGATATTTCCTGCAGGCAACTATGTAAGCAAGAAATGAAATCCTCAGTCACTTAAGACATGTTCCCAAAAGCTACCAATGGTAAACTTGAATTTGTTTAAAAATTTTTAACTAGCAATTTCAGGAATAAAGGTTCCTGTTTTTTGAATTGATTTAGATTATAATGAGGAAAGAAAGCATCCTACTTAATGACGAAAGAGAGTGAAGTACATGAAGCACCATCCTATTCCTTATTTCACATTTGAAGGAACAGCTCGAGAAGCTCTTACTTATTACAAAGACGTATTTGAAGGTGAGATTACTGACATCCAAACTTTCGGCGAGGCAGATTTCGAATCCCCTCCAGAACTAGATGATCACATCATGCATGCTCGCTTCAAAAAGGACGACCTCTTTTTCATGGTCTCAGACGTGTTCTTGAATCAGAAAGTCACTGTCGGCAACAACATCTCACTAGCTCTTGAACTTGATAGTGAAGATGAAATTCAAAAGCTATACTCTCGTCTAAAAGAAAAAGGAACAGTTTACATGGAGCTTCAAGATACTTTCTGGGGAGCAAAATTCGCTAAAGTTAAGGATGCATACGGCGTTATTTGGGATTTAAACTTCGAAAAAGCGAAAACTAATTAAGTTATGGAGTCTGTCACGATGGTGGCAGGCTTTTTTGATGGAGAATGATGGGGTGTGGGGTGGTTGTTGGGTGGATTTGAGACTAATAAGCAGTCGAAATGGTGAGATATCCGCGAAATCTTAAAACTGCCTAATATCGAGCATATATCGCCTACCTTTGTTCGCTCCACTAAACTCGAGATTCAACGATTTCAATAGTCTTGTAGCAGCATCTTCTGAGCTTAAACGTAGAAACCCTCTCAATTCTTGATTCGTAATTTCCTTTGAAACAAGAAGTGCATAATCATTTAGAGCTTTTAAATGAGCATCCTTAGAAACAGATGAGCAGCTTTGACAAAGCCACTTTCCATGAATTCTTATCATTGGCATTCGAGCACAATTTGGACACTGAACACCAACTAATAAATCGGTAACTGGATTAGAAAACTGTTTTAATATGTCACGGTCTAGTGGCTCATGGTGCTTAACTAAAAAGCGGCCTAATTTACGTACTTCTTTCATAGTAAGCAGTTCAGTTGGATATCTCTTATCAATAGACTTCACTTTAGTTGGCAAGTATTCACTACGAATCACTTTAGAAGTGATAGCGTTAATTTCATGAGTAGCTTTCAAGACAGTGCTTCGATTGCTTATCACAATCAATGTTTCAATCGGTATCCGAGATACTTTTGATTTCAATAAAAACATTTCAAGCTGAAGACGTTGCCTCTCAACTTGTGTCAGTGGATCAGGAAACGCCTCTTCTTTCGTTTCGGAAATACGAATCATCTGATTAAACATCGGATCAAACATTAAAGTCCCTGAAATGTTTTTCACTTCAACAATAAGAATATAGTGTTGAGAGATTACGAGCGTGTCAATTTGAAAGTGGTGAGTACCATCATATAATCGTAGATCATGGTAGATCATAAACCGTTTCTCTTCTAAGAAGCTTAGCGGGAAACCAATTGATTTTTCTCCATAAAATCCTGCACTATACTTCTTCAATTGCTCTTTCACTTCTTCATAGCGGATATGATGAGACGGAAGGCGACGTAATAGGGCGTCCATCTTGAGGAGGTTAAGCGGGGCATCATGCAGCTTTCCAATCAATTCATTTATCACTCCTTTTCTCTTCGACTCTTCAATACCTTTCTTCTATTTTAATTATCCAATCCCTTTTTCCAACAAATGATCATACAAAAACCAGCTCCCCCAAAAGGAAGCTGGCCCCAATGCATCTACTCAATATCCAAATCCGTTACTGCACCTTTCGCAGATGACGAAACGAGTCTTGCGTATTTTCCTAGAATACCTGTCTTGTATCTTAACTCTGGTCTTACCCATTCTGCTCGGCGTCTTTCTAGCTCTTCATCGGAAACAGCGAAATTGATTTGTTGTTTGTCACTATCAATTGTAATGGTGTCTCCTTCTTTCAATAAGCCAATTGGTCCGCCTACGAATGCTTCTGGGGATACGTGGCCGATTACGAAGCCGTGTGAACCACCTGAGAAGCGACCATCTGTCATAAGGGCTACCTTACCATTCAAGCCTTTTCCAACAATCATGGATGTAATGGAAAGCATTTCAGGCATACCAGGGCCGCCTTTTGGACCTACATTGCGAATAACGAGAACGTCACCTTCTTTAATGTCATCCGCTTCAATCGCCGCCGTCGCTTCCGCTTCGTTATTATAGACACGTGCTGGACCTTCGAAACGACTGATCTTTTGTCCAGACATTTTTGCAACTGATCCTTCAGGGGCAAGATTTCCACGAAGCACAACAAGTGGCCCGCTCGCTTTGATTGGATCATTCAGTGAGCGAATGATTTCTTGACCTTCTTTCAAGGAAGGTGCTTCTTTAAGATTCTCTGCAACTGTCTTGCCAGTTACAGTAAGGCAATCACCATGAAGTAAACCATGTTCATGAAGTAGTTTCATGACTGCTGGTACTCCACCAACTGCATAGAGATCTTGCATGACGTATTTTCCACTTGGCTTCATGTCAGCAATATGCGGTACGCGCTCGCGGACACGCTCAAAGTCATCAAGTGATAGATCAACTCCAGCAGAATGAGCCATTGCTGTTAGATGTAAGAAAGCATTTGTTGAACCACCAAGCGCCATAACAACTGTGATGGCATTTTCAAAAGCCTCTTTCGTCATGATATCACGAGGGTAAATATCATTTTCTAGAAGGTTCACGACAAGCTCGCCGGCTTGGCGACATTCCGACTCTTTATAATCGTTCACGGCAGGGGTTGATGATGAGCCCGGGATACTCATGCCGAGCGCTTCTACTGCTGACGCCATTGTGTTTGCTGTGTACATTCCACCGCACGCACCTGCGCCGGGACAGGCATTACATTCGACTTTGTGAAGTTCTTCGTCATTAATTGTTCCTGCTTGATACTGTCCAACAGCTTCAAAGGAAGAGACGATATCAATGTCATTGCCATTTAATTTTCCTGGCTGAATGGTTCCACCGTACACATAGACAGATGGAATATTCATACGGCCGATAGCCATCAAGCAGCCTGGTGTTGTTTTATCACACCCTCCGATTGCTACGATGCCATCAAGGCGTTCCGCATTTGTCACAGTTTCGATTGAGTCTGCGATAATTTCGCGACTTGGAAGAGAATAGAACATTCCCTCATGTCCCATCGCGATGCCATCAGACACTGTAATTGTATTGAATATCATCGGTGCGCCACCATTATCCTTAGCTCCGCCCTTAGCCTCACGTGCAAGTTTATCAATATGTACATTACATGGCGTAACTTCACTCCATGTACTTGCAATTCCAATCATTGGTTTCTTAAAATCTTCATCGGTAAAGCCAACTGCTCGAAGCATCGAACGGTTCGGAACGCGGTTTACTCCTTCGCTGATCACTTTACTACGAATACGTAAGTCTTTCTTTCCATCCATTCTAATCACCCTTCCAAATCGCCTGTGAAATTTGATAATTTAATCAATTCAAAATTTATATTCTTTGATGATACTAGTTTTCGCACTTTAACGCAAACAATTATCAGAAATTTTCACATAACAATTTATGGAGGAGGGTGGTAGGAGATCACTACATCAAGGGATACTTCATAACAAGTAAGCCGGTCCCAATAGGAACCGGCCTGTTTTATCATAATTCTTTCGAATCACGATAGAAGAGAAGATGAGGAAGTCATATAGCTGCTGTTGCCCAATTATAAGGTTCCTGGTTCGAACGTCTTACAATCAGTTTCTTCACTATTGCTAGCTTTGTTTCCTTTATGGCTAACAACAAAGATCTCATCAGCACCACATTTCTGACCGTTACGGTTGTGGACACAGTTTGCGACTTCACATAACACATCCAATGCCATCCCCTTCACCTCCTTCGTCTTAGAATGCTCATTATGGATGACACAATTCTGGTTTCTTAAATAATCATCTTTTCTTCTGCATAAAAGACTAATCTAAATCGCCTATCTATGTCGTCCAACTTTTTAACTTCTATCGATGCTTTTGTATAGTATAAAGTAGAAGAAACAATAAATAGGCGGGCTGACTATGGATAATGAACAAAAAGTTATACTTGGCGCCTGGATAACAGCAACTGGTACGATAGCTTCTGCAATTGGAATATCAAGCTTTATGACCATTAGTGAAGAGATCTTGAACAGTCTGACCTTAATCGGTAATGTTCTGCAAGCAACTGGTAATGCGATTGTGGCAGACACAATTGACACAATGACATTGAATAAAATAGGTAGTCAAATTCAAGCCATTGGTAATTCAACTGTCGTAACTGGAATTATACTTGCTAGTGATGAAAAAACGGGGATCGTTCTAGACATTAAAGGCAACTTACTTCAAGCGCTAGGCGGTGGTACTTCCCTATCACAAGCTTTAAGTGCAGAGCCTTCTGAAGCAGAACTGTACAATATCAATGGACACATCCTCAGTATTACAGGTAATTCGTTGCAGGCATATGCGGGAGCACGAGGACTGAGAGACGAAGATGGGGAAATTTTCAATGTAGTCGGAAGCTGGATTCAAGCAACAGGCTCCGTGATCGGTGCAATTGGTCAAACAAAATACCCTAATCAATCGTAAAAACCCTGGTAACTATACCAGGGTTTTCTATTTCACCTTAATAAACCAATAAACTCCCTCATGAACCCAGGTAAATCCGGCCATGCCTGACCTGAAACGAGATTCCTACTTGTGTGAAGCTGTTCGTCGATATATGTAGCACCACAAGCTGTTACATCTGGTTTACAGGCTGGGTAGGCTGTATATTCTCGACCTTTCATAACATCAGGAATCACGCTTAGAACCTGAGCGGCGTGGCAAATTGCTCCTACTGGTTTGTTCTCATCGAAAAAGTGTCTAACCAGATCGGGTACATGTTCATTTAAACGAATATACTCTGGTGCCCTTCCGCCTGGGATAATTAATCCATCGTACTCAGAAGGATTCACATCAGCAAAAGAAACATTAGCATCAATGCCATACGAAGGCTTTTCTACATACGTTTCCATTTCACCTGTAAAATCGTGACAAACCGTTTGAAGCTTTTTCACTGTGGGGGATGCAATCGTCACTTCAAATCCTTCTTCAAGACAACGGTAATATGGATAATAAATCTCAAGAGCCTCAACAGCGTCACCGGACAGGATTAACACTTTTTTACTCACCATAACACCTCCAGAGGATAGTAAAAGCCTTCGCTAGTTATTACCCTCTTTCTGTAAATTATTAACACATATTTTAAGAAGTACATAATTAATGAATAAACCACCGGCGTGTTTCTTAATTGAACCGTATGACAAAAAGGTTGAAACCTTGTGACATGATGAACGTACCTATACGAATCAACAACTATAAAGGATTTACCTCTAGTGGCAAATCCTTAGTATTTTAGACATAAAAAAAACCACCAAATATGTATTTGGTGGAGACGGTGGGAGTCGAACCCACGTCCAGAAGTATCGGCACTTAAGCTTCTACGAGTGTAGTCGATATATTATTGTTTCACTGCAATTCTGCCTACCGACAGGCGTCTTTGCAGCTAGTCTGGTTAATCTCTTCCAACTTTCCTCAGACGGTGGATTGTTGGCGTATCCCACTTAAGTTGAGTCCCTTACCCTACCACATGGGCGATGGAGGGAGGAACCGCAAAACAGCTTACGCTGCTAGTGCGAAGTTGTTGTTTTCTTTGCCAGTTATAGGCATGGCGTTTTTAACGTAGCTCGCCAACTCGACTCGCGACTTAAGCTCGACCTACCCCTGTCGAATCCGTAACGTCCCCATATCAGAAATGAGAACCGAAAACGGGTAAGCAGTTAAGCTTAATAATGTGTTTCGGTAATTTTCATTATAACATAAACGAACTCCCAATCAAATGGAAACTATATCCGTTGACGCTCTTTCAATGCTTTGTCTACTTCACGCTTCATCGTCTTATCTTTCAAGTCCTGACGCTTATCGTACTTTTTCTTACCTTTGGCAAGACCAAGAAGCACTTTAGCGTAGCCATTCTTGATATAGACTTTAAGCGGAATGACGGTATAACCTTGCTCTTTCGTAAGGCCTATCAGCTTATCAATCTCTTTACGTTTCATCAACAGTTTACGTGTACGAGTTGGATCGTGATTAAATCGATTACCTTGCTCATACTCATTGATGTGCATATTCAAAAGAAAAATTTCACCTTTACGAATGATCGCATGAGAGTCTTTCAAGTTTACGCGTCTTGCCCTGATGGATTTGATTTCAGTTCCTTGCAGAACCAATCCTGCTTCATATGTTTCGATAACTGAGTAATCATGTCTAGCTTTTTTATTTTGTGCAATGAGTCCACCATCACCTTTTGGCATGACCGTCCCTCCTCTCAAACGTCGAACTCCAGTATATCAATTTGGTCAGAATAAGTCAAGATGACTTACTCTGACCCTATGACATGCTTCTGTCTATTTAAGAATTGTTATTTCGACGCTTTTTCTTTTTGTTTTTATTCTTCTTTTTCGTTCCCTGACCGTCTTTTGGTGGAGAGAACTTACGTTTTTTGGAGCCAGCATCAGTTGTTTTGTTAGAAGACTTGCCGCGTTTTTTACGCTTACCGCCTTCAATTACTTTCGGGCTCTCTCTTCTACGACGTTCTTTTGGCGGCTTCATACCAACGATCTCGAAATCAATTGCGCGATCATCAATGTTAACATTCAATACACGTATTGAAATCTCATCCCCAATGCGATAAACGTTACCTGTTCGTTCACCGATCATCGCATATGCACCTTCGTCGTAATGGTAATAGTCATCTGTTAAATAACTAACGTGAACGAGACCTTCAATCGTATTTGGCAACTCAATAAACAAACCAAAGTTCGTTACGCCGCTGATTACACCTTCGAACTCTTCCCCAATTTTATCTAACATAAACTGAGCTTTCTTCAAATCATCCGTTTCACGCTCTGCATCAACTGCCCGTCTTTCCATCGCAGAAGCATGTTGAGCTATTTCACCAAGTGATTCACTCCATTTGGAAATCGTCTGATTGTCGACTTTTTTCTCAAAAAGATACGTGCGAATTAAACGATGCACAATCAAGTCAGGATAACGACGAATTGGTGATGTGAAATGCGTATAGAAATCCGTAGATAGTCCGAAGTGGCCTAGACTCTCAGGGAAATACTTTGCCTGTTGCATGGAACGAAGCATGACTTTACTTATAACAGCTTCTTCAGGTTCACCTTTCACTTCTTCCAAAAGCTTCTGTAATGCGCGAGGATGAACCGTATTTGCATTACCTCTCACAACGTAACCGAAATTCGTAATGAACTCAAAGAACGTATTAAGCTTGTCCGCATCTGGATCTTCGTGAATACGATACATGAACGGTACTTCCATGAAGTGAAAATGCTGTGCTACGGTTTCGTTTGCAACAAGCATGAATTCTTCAATTAGGCGCTCTGCTACTGAACGTTCACGCTGGACAATTTCTTGAGGCGTTCCTTCTTCGTCTACAAGCACTTTGGCCTCAGCGAAGTCAAAATCGATTGCACCACGTTCAAATCGGCCTTTTCTTAGAATCTCTGCAAGCTCGCCCATGCCATCGAAAAATGGTACAAGTGATTTGTAGCGCTCAAGCACTTCATCATCTTCACGCTGAAGGATTTTACGAACATCCGTATAAGTCATTCGTTCATTCGTACGAATGACACTTGGGAAGATCTCATGGTTTACAACTTCACCCTGTGGCGAAATTTCCATTTCACAAGAAATCGTTAAACGATCCACTTGTGGATTTAAACTACAAATACCATTTGATAGTCGATGCGGAATCATTGGAATAACGCGGTCTACAAGATAGACGCTCGTTCCACGATCTAGCGCTTCCTGATCAATTGGAGAGTTCTCTGATACATAATACGTTACGTCTGCAATATGAACGCCAAGCTTATAATTACCGTTTGGAAGCTTTTCGACATTTACAGCATCATCCAAGTCCTTCGCATCGGCACCATCAATCGTCACAATGGTTTCTTCGCGAAGATCTCGTCTACCTTCAATCTCTTTTTCATCAATTTGATCTGGTGTTTTATGAGCTTGTTCCATCGCAGCTTCAGGGAATTCACCTGGAAGCTCGTGCTTATAAATGATTGAAAGAATGTCTACCCCCGGATCGTTTTTGTGACCAAGGATTTCTGTAATACGGCCTTCAGCACTCATGCGACCTTCAGGATATTTCGTAATCTCAACAACTACTTTGTGGCCGTCAACAGCACCACCGGTTGAACCTTTTGGAATAAAGATGTCGTGAGGGATGCGTTTATCATCAGCAATAACAAAACCAAAGTGCTTGCTGTCAGAATACGTACCGACTGTCCGTTTCACACCACGTTCAATAATCCGGATGACTGTACCTTCCGGACGAGTACCTGATGACTTCTGATGAAGACGAACGATAACGCGGTCGCCATTCATTGCACCTTCTAAGTCACCTTGATTAATGTATACATCTTTCTCACCTGTATCACTATCGGAAATGAGGAATGCAAACCCTTTCGCATGAACTTGAAGCTTCCCCCGTACAAGATTCATCTTCTCAGGAATCCCATAGCGATTGCTTCTCGTTCGAACGATTAATCCTTCATCTTCCATACCATTAAGTGTTTTAACAAAATCCTTAAATTCACTGGAGTCCTTTAGACCAAATACTTCTTCAAGCTCCTGAACGGTAAGAGGCTTGTATGCTTCGTCCCTCATGAAGCTCAATATTTTCTCATAATGTTCTTCTGCCATTGTCTTCCACCTTCTTTCTTATTAACTAAACTACTACTCTGACCAGTCAAGTTCATCAAGAAATGCATGCACATCTTTATGAAGCTGTTCTTTTTCTTTTCCAAGCGTGATGACATGTGTCGAATTCTCATACCATTTAAGACTTTTCTCATCCGCTTCAATTGTGTCATGGATGATAGTTGCGCTTTCTGTATTAATCATTTCGTCATGACGGGCCTGTGCGACAAATGTAGGTGCATAAATCATATCGATATTTTCTCGTACGTCATAAATTAAATCTCGTAATTCGCCGAGCGTGTTCATAGGGGTTTCCTTAAATGCTTCCATCTCTTCTTCAATTTGTTCAGTACTTTTACGTTCGAATTTCTTATATTCTCTCGCATAAGAGAGTACACCTTTATACATGGTTTCTTCATCCTTCATATCCATTGGAGCGCACATGGGTACGATTCCCTTTACAGGAACAGTATAGCCTAGCTTTAAGGAAAATACGCCTCCAAGAGATAACCCAACGACTGCAATCTCATCATGGCCCATGTTTTTAAGCTTTTCGTAGCCATCCATCACGTTCTTCCACCAGTCTGTCGGACCTGTATGTACTAACTCCTCTGGAGGAACACCATGTCCTTCGTATTGGGGTGCATGGCATGTATAGCCCTGTTCCTGCAAGTATCTTCCCATCATTCTTACATCAGCTGAATTTCCTGTAAAGCCATGTAACATTAATACCGCTCGGTTGCCTCCTTCAAATGTAAATGGCTTTGGTGCAACTACTTTCATGCTGTTATCCTCCTCCAAGTGTTCCGATCCTATCATTAGTTTTACCTTCAAAAATGTGGTTTATCCTGCCCTTAAATGTTGGGATGAACCCCGTGTCTTTCTACATTTTACCTGTTTCGAACGGAAGGCAAAAGAAATTCGTCTTCTATCTTCTTTCCCTCTTCTATTCGACAAAAAACCAGCTATTTTGAATTTCGCTTAATCATTGCGGTTATAGACATTGTTTCCATGGAGAGATGTTAATTTCCGCTCCAGGTGCTCGCTTTCCGCAGGGCGGCCGGTGAGCCTCATCGTCGCTAACGCTCCTGTGGGGTCTCACCTGTCCCGCTAGTCCCGCAGGAGTCGAGCACCTTCCGCTACAATTAGCTAAGTGTGAAGGTTGATCCAAACTCTCTTCCAAAACAACAAATTAAAAAAGATCATTCTTTATAAATGAAAAAAGCAGCAAGTGGATCACACCTGCTGCTTTCTTAAATACGTTACACAAGATACGCAACGAGAATTGAAAGAACAAAGAACAAAACGGCGAGTACGACCGTCACTTTATTTAAAACCGCTTCAAAACCGCGGGCTTTCTGTTTTCCGAATAGTTGCTCTGCTCCACCTGTAATCGCTCCTGATAATCCAGCACTTTTACTAGATTGTAGCAAGACAACAGTGATTAATAAGACTGATACGATAACTAACGCAATTGTAGCTGCAAGATGCATGATTCCACCTCCCGGACTATAGCCTTTCCAATACTATAAATTTACCATAAAATTTTCAGTAAAAGCAATCTATTTCGGGAATACAGGACATTCTCATACCTTCTTAACATTGTGTTAACACTTCTTGAACGGTAACGACTGTTTTTGTAGACGTTGTTCCGATAAGAGTAGTGGCTGATTTGCGCTCCAGGTGCTCGCTTTCCGCGGGGCGGGCGGTGAGCCTCCTCGGCGCGCTTGGGGCGCGCCTGTGGGGTCTCACCTGTCCCGCTAATCCCGCAGGAGTCGAGCACCTTCTGCTCCAACCAGCTATGAAGTGTGGTTCTTCATACAAACCCACTTTCAAAACAACCATCCTTTAGAAAAAAGAAATTTTAAGTAAGAATAAAAATCCAAATCAAAAAACCCCCGCGTTTTCACACGGGGGTTGTTCAACTTACTTCTTATCTAGGTTGTAGAAGCTAGTGCGACCACCGTAGATTGCAAGGTGCTCAAGCTCGTCTTCGATACGAAGAAGCTGGTTGTATTTAGCTACGCGGTCCGTACGAGACGGTGCGCCTGTTTTGATTTGTCCTGCATTTGTTGCAACAGCGATGTCAGCGATTGTTGTATCTTCTGTTTCACCAGAACGGTGAGAGATAACAGCTGTGTAACCAGCGCGCTTTGCCATTTCAATCGCATCGAACGTTTCAGTAAGTGTACCAATTTGGTTCACTTTGATTAGGATAGAGTTACCTACGCTACGCTCGATTCCTTCAGAAAGTTTGTTTGTGTTTGTAACGAATAGGTCGTCACCAACAAGCTGAACTTTCTCACCAAGAGCTTGAGTAAGTTTCTCCCAACCTTCCCAGTCGTTTTCATCAAGACCGTCTTCGATCGAGATGATTGGGTACTTCTCACAAAGCTGGCTGTAGAATTCGATCATCTCTTCAGATGTCTTCACTACGCCTTCTCCAGCAAGGTTATATTTACCGTCGCTGTAGATTTCAGAAGATGCTACGTCTAGAGCGAGCATTACTTCTTCACCAGGCTTGTAGCCTGCTTTTTCGATTGCTTCAATGATTGTTTGGATCGCTTCTTCGTTTGAACCAAGGTTAGGAGCGAATCCACCTTCGTCACCAACAGAAGTGTTAAGGCCTTTTGCTTTAAGAACACCTTTCAAGCTGTGGAAAATTTCTGCACCTGTACGTAGAGCTTCTTTGAAAGAAGGTGCGCCAACAGGCATAACCATAAATTCTTGAATGTCTACGTTGTTATCAGCGTGCTCTCCACCATTAAGGATGTTCATCATTGGTGTTGGAAGAGTTTTTGCGTTGAATCCACCAAGGTAAACGTAAAGTGGTAGTTCAAGCTCTTCAGCAGCAGCACGAGCTACAGCCATTGAAACACCAAGAATAGCGTTAGCGCCAAGGTTACCTTTGTTGTCAGTACCATCAAGGTCGATCATCATATGGTCGACTCCTAGCTGGTCATAAACGCTCATACCTACTAGCTCAGGAGCGATTGTTTCGTTAATGTTAGATACTGCTTTTTCAACACCTTTACCAAGGTAGCGATCTTTGTCACCGTCACGAAGCTCAACTGCTTCGTATTCTCCAGTGGATGCACCAGATGGTACCATTGCGCGTGCTTTTACGCCTGCGTCTGTAAATACTTCTACTTCAACTGTTGGATTGCCGCGGGAGTCAAGGACTTCGCGTGCATATACGTCAGTAATAATTGGCATAATGTCATCTCCTTTAAAAGTGAGTTATTTAATTAATGATTTTCCTGTCATTTCTTTCGGTTGCTTGCCGCCAAGCAAATCGAGAAGTGTCGGTGAAAGGTCCGCAAGAATACCATCTGTACGAAGCTCAGCACCTTCTTTTGTCACAATAACAGGGACAGGACTCGTCGTATGAGCAGTCATTGCATCGCCATCAAGCGTTGTGACTTCATCTGAGTTCCCGTGGTCAGCGGTAATAATAGCATGTCCGCCTTTTTCGGTAATTTTATCAACAATCTTACCAAGACATTCGTCAACAGCTTCAATCGCTTTGACTGTTGGTTCAAGCATTCCGGAATGCCCTACCATGTCAGGGTTCGCAAAGTTTAGGATAATCGCATCGTGCTTATCGGCATCGAGTTCTTTCAGTAACGCGTCCGTCACTTCGTAAGCGCTCATCTCAGGCTTCAAGTCATAAGTTGCAACCTTCGGAGAGTCGATAAGAATACGTTCTTCCCCAGGAAACTCTTCTTCGCGTCCACCGCTAAAGAAGAAAGTAACGTGTGGGTATTTCTCTGTTTCAGCAATTCGCAGCTGAGTGTAATCTTGTTGAGCTAGAACTTCACCTAGCGTGTTATCAAGGTTGGCCGGTTTGAAAGCCACATCCCCTCCAACTGTTTCACTAAAACGAGTTAGTGATACAAAGTGGAGATTCTTCGGACGTTCTTCTCCGCGGTCAAATCCTCGGAAATCTTCATTTGTAAAGACTTGTGAAATCTGGATTGCTCGGTCAGGACGGAAGTTAAAGAAGATTACTGCATCTTCATCATCTACCGTCGCAATCGGTGAACCGTCTTCTTCTGTCATAACAGAAGGAAGCACGAATTCATCATAGATTTCATTCTTGTAATTATCATCAATCAATTCATAGGGATCCTTGTAAGATGGGCCTTCACCGTATGCCAGGGCACGGTAAGACTTCTCAACACGATCCCAACGCTTGTCACGATCCATGGAGTAATAGCGTCCTGAGAGAGTCGCAAGACGACCAACTCCGACTTCTTCCATTTTATCCTCTAACTGCTTAATGTAGGTTTTAGCAGATTGTTGGCCAACATCACGACCATCAAGGAATCCGTGAACATACACATCTTCTAGGTCATGCTTTGCAGCAAGTTCAAGAAGAGCAAAAAGATGTTTAATGTGACTATGAATACCACCATCAGAAAGAAGTCCGAACAAGTGTAGGCTTGTCCCCTTTTTCTTCGCATGGTCAATAGCCTCTAGAAACGTTTCGTTCTCAAAGAAGTCGCCTTCTTCGATTGCAAGATTCACTCTTGTTAAGCTCTGGTACACAATACGACCAGCGCCGATATTCAAGTGACCAACTTCAGAGTTACCCATTTGTCCTTCTGGAAGTCCAACAGCTTTACCACTCGCCTGTAGGGTAGCGTGTGGGTATTGGTTCCAATAACGATCAAAGTTAGGTTTGTTAGCATGTGCTACGGCATTTCCTTTTTCTTCATCCCTTAGGCCAAACCCATCAAGGATGATTAAAGCTTCTGGCTTTTTAGGCATTCTGACCAGCCTCCAAAAGCTGAAGGAAGGATTTCGCATCAAGACTCGCGCCGCCGACTAAAGCACCGTCAATGTCGGATTTACCCATAAGCTCGTCAATGTTACCAGGTTTAACACTGCCGCCATATTGGATACGAACCGCATTAGCTGTTTCGTCAGAAGTTTCGTCTTTCAGTACGCCGCGGATAAACGAACATACATCGTTCGCTTGATCGCTTGTTGCGGTTTTACCAGTTCCAATTGCCCAGATCGGCTCATACGCAATAACAGATTGAGCTACCTGTTCATTTGTAAGACCAGCAATTGCTTTTTGAACTTGTGCTTTCACGATATCTTCTGTTACGTCGCTTTCACGCTGTTCAAGCGTTTCACCGACACAGATGATTGGTGTGAGATTATGTTTGAACGCAGCATGAGTCTTCTGGTTAACAACTTCGTCCGTTTCACCAAATAGCTCACGACGTTCAGAGTGACCAAGAATGACATAGCCTACTCCAAGATCGTTAAGTGCTACAGGGCTAATTTCACCTGTAAACGCGCCGTTTTCTTCAAAGTGCATGTTTTGTGCACCTACGTGAAGTGCTGTTCCTTCTAGCTCATCCGTTAAATAATCAAGGAAAAGAGCAGGAGCACAGACAACGGAATCTACGCGATTGCCATCAGGAATAAGTCCTTTCACTTCGTCAACAAAGCTCTTTGTTTCCGTAAGTGTTTTGTTCATCTTCCAGTTACCTGCGATGATTGGTTTGCGCATGTTCACTCACCATCCTTTTTAGAATTAAACATAAGTATTTTACTTGTCGTTAAGTGCGACAACGCCAGGAAGTTCTTTACCTTCCATGAATTCAAGAGATGCACCGCCACCAGTAGAAATATGGCTCATTTGATCAGCATATCCGAATTTCTCTACAGCTGCTGCGGAATCTCCTCCGCCAATAACAGAGTACGTGTCATTTGCATTTGCTAGAGCTTCAGCTACAGCTTTTGTACCATTAGCGTAAACTTCTAGTTCAAATACACCCATTGGTCCGTTCCAGATCACGAGCTTAGAGTCAGCAATCACTTTGCTGTACGTTTCTCTCGTTTTCGGTCCGATATCAAGTGCTTCCCAATCGGAAGGAATTTCTTCAATGGATACTACTTTCGTGTTTGCATCATTTGAAAAATCGTCGCCAATTACTACGTCTTGTGGCATGTAGAAATTAACGCCTTTTTCTTTTGCTTTGTCCATGAAGGATTTAGCAAGATCGATTTTGTCTTCTTCAAGAAGAGACAAACCAACTTCATGTCCAAGAGCTTTCACAAATGTATAAGCAAGACCGCCGCCAATGATCAAGTTATCTACTTTATCAAGTAGGTGATCAATTACACCGATTTTGTCTTTTACTTTCGCTCCACCAACAATAGCTGTAAATGGGCGAGAAGGTTCTGTTAGAGCACTTCCAAGAACTTCAAGCTCTTTCTCCATCAAGAAACCAGCTACAGCAGGAATATGATGAGCAATACCTTCTGTTGAAGCATGAGCACGGTGTGCAGCTCCAAAAGCATCGTTTACATAGAGATCTGCCATTGCAGCAAATTTCTTCGCAAGTTCTTCATCATTTTTCTCTTCTCCAGCTTCAAAACGAACATTCTCAATAAGAAGAAGATCGCCTTCTTGAAGGTCTTCAATAGCACGGTCTACTTCTTCACCATAGACAGCGTCTGTTTTTGTAACGGTTTTGCCAATGAGATCACTCAAGCGGTCTGCAACCGGATCAAGACGTAACTCATCAACAGCTTCACCTTTTGGACGACCCAGATGACTTGCAAGGATTACTTTTGCCCCTTGATCAGACAAATGCTGAATCGTAGGAAGTGCTGCTTTAATGCGTGTTTCATCTGTTACCTTGCCATCTTCCATAGGTACATTGAAATCTACGCGGCAAAATACCTTTTTGCCTTTTAATTCGACGTCGCGAATCGATTTTTTGTTCATCTCGCGTGTCCTCCTCTGCAAAAAATAATAAAAGGTAAATCTCTCCACCTTTTAAATGGAGCTAATTAAAATACATGGAAAAGGAGGAAGGCTCAAGACTTCCTCCTCCTCTATTAACAATTCTTATTATAGCCCTTTTGCAGCAATGTAGTCGACTAGGTCTACAACGCGGTTAGAATAACCCCACTCGTTGTCATACCAAGAGATAACTTTAACCATGTTACCATCGATACCCATTGTAGAAAGACCATCTACGATTGAAGAATTAGGGTTACCGTTATAGTCTTTTGAAACTAGTGGCTCGTCGCTGTAACCAAGGTATCCTTTAAGATCGCCTTCAGCAGCTTCTTTAAGAGCAGCGTTTACTTCGTCAACAGATACATCTGCATCAAGTTCAGCTACAAGGTCAACGATTGATACGTTTGGAGTAGGTACACGCATAGCCATACCATTCAACTTACCATCAAGCTCTGGAAGTACAAGAGATACTGCTTTAGCAGCGCCTGTAGAAGTTGGAATGATGTTTTCAGCTGCCGCACGTGCACGACGGTAGTCTTTATGTGGAAGATCAAGAATTTGCTGATCGTTTGTATATGAGTGAGTTGTAGTCATTAGACCACGCTTAATACCGAACTTGTCGTTCAATACTTTAGCAACTGGTGCAAGACAGTTTGTCGTACATGATGCATTTGAGATTACGTGGTGGCTAGCTGCATCGTACTTGTCTTCGTTAACACCAAGAACAACTGTGATATCTTCGTCTTTAGCTGGTGCGGAGATAACAACTTTCTTAGCTCCTGCTTCAAGGTGCTTCGCAGCGTCTTCACGGTTTGTGAAACGTCCAGTTGATTCGATAACCACTTCAACACCAAGGTCTCCCCATCCAAGTTGTGCTGGGTCGCGCTCAGAAAGAACAGTAATTTCAGTTCCGTTAACTACAAGGTTGTCGCCGTTAACTTCTACTTCTACATTAAGTTCTCCGTGTACGGAATCATATTTAAGAAGATGTGCAAGCATGTTTGCATCTGTAAGATCGTTTACAGCTACGATATCAACACCAGGGTTGTTTAATGCTGCACGGAATACATTACGTCCAATACGTCCAAAACCGTTAATACCTACTTTTGTTGCCATTGTGTAGTTCCTCCTTGAATTTCCTCGTTTCCCGAGGTGTGTTTTATTTATTAAAGGGATGTACCCTCTAGTAACGCTTTTGCGGCACCTTCATCAGTGACAAGGATGCTTTGAATGCCAGTCTTAAGATAGGCTTCGATCGCTTTCGCTTTCGAACGGCCGCCGGCTACCGCAATGACCAGTTCACTTCGTTCCAAATCTTCGAGCTGAAGTCCAATTGTCTTCACTTTATGAACAACTTCTCCTGACTGATTGAAGTAATACCCGAACGCTTCAGCGACAGCGTCTTCCTGCTTGATTTTGTCAATCACATCAAGCGTGGATTTACGCCTCTCGGCCATTGTTTTAGCTTCTCCAATCCCATGAATCACAATACCGGCTGACTTGATAATTTCAAGTAATTCTTTTACGCCCGGTTCTTCGATTAAAGATTGGTAAGCCTCTTCACTCAATTGATCTGGCACATGAAGTAAACGATAATCAGTATGGGCTTTCCGCGCCATTTTCGCGCAGATGGTGTTAGCCTGATTCTCAACCTGTTCACCCAGTCCTCCGCGGGCTGGTACAAACAGTGTTCCTTCCATATCAGAAGAAGGGATCATCATGTCGGCTACACCAGCGAGTGTGGTACCGCCTGTTACAGCAATCACTCTACTTGTAAGCTGAAACTTTTTCAAGCGTCCCACTGCGGCTCTACCCATTTCTTTCTTTACCCAGGGAGTAACATCGCTATCACCAGGAACAATAAATACTTCTGGAATGTTAAGCTTTTCTTTCAAGCGTTCCTCAAGGTTATCGAGACCGGATACCTCATTCATTACCGGTTCCAATTCCATTAGAAGCTGTTCACCTTCCTCGGTCAAATGCATGCCTTGAATAGACATCTCAAGCAACCCTTGATCTTTCAAGAAAGTAACTTCACTTCTAAGAATCCTCTCGGTTATATCGAGGCTATTCGCAAGACTGCGCCTACCTATTGGTTGCATCAGTCTTAACTGTCTCAATACCCTATAGCGCTTATTCATAACTTCCAGCATGTCTGGCAATAGTTTTTGTTGAAGTGACAATAATGAGCGCATAATTCGTCTCCCCTGTGATTCTTTTCTTTTCCTGAGACGTATTATGTCCCGCTTAGACATTTTTAGTCCCACCTGGATCAAAAAAGAACTTCTTACAATTTTCATTGTAGCAGTTGCCAAAAGCATGGGCAACTATGTTATACTGAAAATTTTAAAGTAAGCGTTTTCTTAGCGAAATTTTTGATAATCGCCCATAATCCACTACTTCTCCGTCTATTTCAACAACCGGGATCATCACCATAAACTTTTCCAAAAGCGCCTCATCTTGATAAATATCTACCGTTTTCAAGGAAAAGTCCACTTCTTCTTGGAGATCTTGGAGAAGGTAATAAGCTTCATTACAAAGTGGGCATGTCTCCTTCGTATACAAAATAACCGATTTTCCCATTTACTAAACCTCCCGTCATTGTTCTAGTTTACTGAATGTAAGAATTCTAAGCAAAAAAAAATCAGCTGCCTCTGCAGCTGTTAGACAAATCTCTTTCGTTTTGAAGAACTTACTATGTTAAGTTCATCTCGGTACTTTGCAATTGTTCGCCTCGATACCTCCACTCCCTTCTGGATATGGAGAGCTTCTACTATCTTTTGATCGGACAGAGGCTTTAGCTTACTTTCGTTCTCAACAAGCTCTTTAATGAATAACTTCACACTGGAAGAAGAAGCACCTTCTAATGAGTCACTCGAAAGTCTAGAGGTAAATAAATCTTTTAGTGCAAACAAACCTTGAGGAGTTTGGACATATTTGCTTTTGATTGCTCGACTTACCGTAGACTCATGAACATTCGCTTCTATCGCCACTTCTTTCAATGTTAAAGGAGCGAGATCACCTATTCCGTATTTCAAGAAGCCTTGCTGATGAAGAATAAATACCTTCATGATCGCGCGAAGTGTCTGCTTTCTTTGCTCGATGCTTTTTAACAACCAGTTGACCTGCTGGTACTTATCTTTTAAATATTCAGCTGCTTCAATTGTTTTAAACGATTTATAATCGTTACTTACCTTCATTGTAGGTAACTCATCATCCAATAAAGTGATTGTAAATGTACCGTTCTTTTCTTCAATCATTACATCAGGAACAACGTAAGAAGGCCTCTCAACAGCCCACTTTGCTCCTGGTCGAGGATCGAGTGTTGCAATGAGGTCAGCCGCACGCTGTATTTCTAAAGCGGATACATTGTACTCTTTAGCAAGATCTCTAAACTTCTTCTCTGCTAGCGCTTTCAAATTCTCTTGCACTAGTTCTCGAGCTAGCTCATGTAATGAATTAGTTTCATTAAGCTGAAGGTAAAGACATTCCGAAAGAGAACGTGCGCCGATACCTATGGGATCAAGAAGCTGAACATGTTGAACCGCTTCGTCTATTTCTTCTTTCTTTACATGGAGTAAGGACATCATTTCAAATTCATTTAACCTTAAATAACCAGCATCATCAACATTATCAATTAGGTAATGAACAAGCCTCTCTATCTTTAGTGAAAGCTTCAAACATCTAGCCTGTTCGTGAAGCTCATCCTGCAAGCTTTTTCTTGATTCCGCATACTCAAGTGGATCTTTCTTGGTCTCCCCATCATAAGTGCGTTTCGAAGAACGAACGCCACCTTCCCATGATGAAGATTGCAATTCAATAAGAGGATTTTCAAGAGCCTGTTCTTTCACATACTCCAGTAATTCAGCTGTAGAATATTGTAGTATTGAAATTGCCTGATGCAACTGGGTTGTCATGACTAGTTTCGTTGTTTGCTTTTGAATCAATCCTAATTCCATCGCAATCCCTCCAACTTCATCATACTATAATATTTCAGCTTATGGTATGGGAAAAATGATAATGACCTGAATATTCAGTCATTTAACCACCTTATGCGACAAGAATTATTATTAGAATAAGGATTTTGCCCAAACCACTGTCATTTTTCTACATAAACTGTCTTATAGAGAGATAAAGGAGGCAAATACCATGGATATTACTGTAGATGGAATTGCTTTGCTTCCAGTCATCATCGGGGTTGTACAACTCTTCAAGATCATGGGGTTTCCAACTAGGTTTCTACCAGTGCTTTCAATAGTAATAGGGATTGTATTGAGCTATATCTACGTTGACCCGGAGGATTTCAAAAAAGCCTTTTTAATAGGATTATGGCTTGGACTAAGTGCTACTGGAGTGCACTCGGGCTTCAAGAATACGATGATTGGAGCAAGCAACAAAGAACAAAAAGAACAAGGACCAAAAGATCACAAAAATAAGCCTGTTAGAAAACCATAACTGATTCTAAAGAGTGGACGAGTTCTACTCTTCTTTTTTTGTAACTAAAAATCCCCCTCGCCATTGCGAGAGGGATTGGAAATTATGTAGTTGGTGCGCCCGGAGGGATTCGAACCCCCGACTGACGCGGTACCGGAAACCACCGCTCTATCCGACTGAGCTACGGGCGCGTATGTTTAGCGCAAGGATTATTATACGTGATGACCATCTTATTTGCAAGGTGATTTTTTACCATCATAAACGTAATCAATGATGCAAATATCCGAAATTTCTTTTCTGCTTCTTGACGTCTCCAACGTCTCATAGTAAAGTTAAACCAAACATATGTTCTCAACAGGCGGTGGCATTCATGTTCCAATTAAGTAAAGAAGAGACTAAGGCTGTACGAAATTACCTCATACTCCCTTACCTTAAAAAAGTGCTGGAGCTCGATATGATGTGGATTACACATTCTCATATGAAGCTCCCACGGCCTTATTTGGTACTTCTACGTAATGTCGTCTCAATAGCCGTTCAGGATTTAAAACAATCAAAATCCCTTCTCCATTCAAAAGGTATTCGGGTTTACATAGAGAATACAAAAGATGAGATCGTTGTTTGTACAGTGTATTGTCGGGGTTATAATCAAACATACCGCTATACTTCTGTTCAAATAAGAAATCAGGTAGAAAGAAGAATAGCAGCGTACTTTCTTGCGGATAGTCGCATCCAAAAAAGGAACAGTCGATCCGTTTAAAATAAGGGGATGCGGGGAAAATGGATGTAGGTGGATGGGACGAAGACACATTCCATTCTTACCTTCAAAAAATACCACAGCACTTTATTTGACCTATATTGACCTTTTAGGTATGATGAACGTACAGCAACTACATATTTAATGAAAATAAGGGAGGAATTTAAAATGGTTTTAATTCCAACGGTAATTGAACAAACAAACCGCGGTGAAAGAGCGTACGATATTTACTCTCGTCTTCTTAAAGACCGCATCATCATGCTTGGTACTGCAATCGATGATAATGTATCAAACGCAGTAGTAGCACAGCTACTTTTCCTTGCAGCTGAAGATCCGGATAAAGATATTTCACTTTACATTAACAGCCCTGGTGGGTCAATCACAGCAGGAATGGCAATCTACGATACAATGCAGTTCATTAAACCAAAAGTTTCTACCATCTGTATTGGTATGGCAGCTTCTATGGGAGCATTCCTTCTTGCAGCTGGTGAGCCAGGAAAGCGTTATGCCCTTCCAAACAGTGAAGTTATGATTCACCAACCACTTGGCGGTACTCAGGGTCAAGCATCAGATATTGAAATTCATGCAAAACGTATTATTCAAATGCGCGAAAAGCTTAACAAGATTCTTGCTGAACGTACTGGTCAGCCACTTGAAACAATTGATCGCGACACAGATCGTGACCGTTTCATGGAAGCAAATGAAGCGAAAGAATATGGCTTGATTGACGAAGTAATGGAGAAAAAAGCTTAATACACGAATAACCAAACCGCCTCTCCGATTAGGGAGTGGCGGTTTTTGGTTTGTATTTTAATAAAAGTTCTTTTTTAAAGGATTTATTGATTTGGGTTTTGTATAAGAGGATACAAAGTTGATTGGAGCGGAAGGGTGCTCGACTCCTGCGGGATAAGCGGGACAGGTGAGACCCCACAGGCGCAATGTTTTTGTGCGCCGAGGAGGCTCAGCGCCCGCCCCGCGGAAAGCGAGCACCCTGGAGCGGAAAGAATCCGCATCTACAATAAATCAGCAAAACAAAAGGCTCCTGCTAGGATTTAGCGGAAGCCACGTCATTCTAATCTTTTTGCACGAATTCAATTAATGAAGAAATTGCATCTTCTTCATCATTGCCGTCAACTGTTAATATAACTGATGCACCTGTTCCAACAGCTAGACTCATGATACCCATAATGCTTTTTGCATTTACTTTCTTTCCATCTTTCTCAAGAAAAATGTCCGAATTAAATCGATTTGCTTCCTGCACGAATAGAGCTGCAGGGCGTGCTTGTAATCCTGTATCTAACGTAACAACAACTTCTTTTTGAACCACTTCTTCATTCCTCCCTTAATTAAAGCAGAGATAGAAAAGCGACAGTGCTCATTTAGTCAATATGGAACCTACCTGAGCGCTAAAGCTAGACATCACTGAATTCAATACTTTCTTATTATTTAAATAAGTAAGCGCTATCTCAAAATCAGAAAAAGTTAGAAAAACGTTTGTTCCAAACTGGAAAACATCGTTTTTCTGATTCTCACTTACTTATTAGTAGAAAAAGCAGCTCTCCACCATTTGCTGGTGGAAGCTTTTCTTTTTCCAATGCTAGTTTATGAAATAGGATTACCTGATCGCAGTTTATCGGCAATCTGGTCAATCTTACGTAATCGATGATTGATGCCTGATTTACTTATCGCTCCACCAGTTACCATTTCACCAAGTTCTTTCAATGTGACATCCTGATGCTTTACGCGAAGCACAGCGATTTCCCTCAATTTATCAGGGAGAATCTCAAGTCCAACCTCTTTCTCAATGAAACGGATGTTTTCAACCTGACGAAAAGCTGCACCGACTGTCTTGTTCAAATTAGCAGTTTCACAATTCACAATTCGATTAACCGAGTTACGCATATCTTTCATAATGCGAACGTCCTCGAAATAGAGAAGCGCCTGATGGGCACCTACTACACTTAGAAACTCTGTGATTTTCTCGCCTTCTTTGATATAAACAATGTAGCCTTTTTTCCTTTCAAGCATCTTGGCATTTAATCCGAATTCATTCATTAAGTTACAAAGAGATTCTGTATGCTCTTCATACATAGAGAAAATTTCTAGATGATAGGAAGTTTCCGGATGATTAATAGAACCTCCTGCAAGAAATGCTCCTCTTAGATAAGAACGTTTACAGCAAGATTTTTTCGTGAAATCGGTAGAAATTGTTCTGGTGAAAGTAAATGCATTATCCATAATACCAAGATCTTCAAGTAATTCTCGCGCCTTGGCGGAAACACGAACAATGTAAACATTGTTCTTCTTTAGTCTCATTTTCTTACGGACTAGCAATTCAACATCATAATTGTAGATTCGTTTAATAAGCGTATAGATCCTTCTTGCAATGGCAGCATGTTCAGTTGGAATGTTCAGGATCAATTGTTTATTACCAAACGATATGGATCCATTCATTCGTATGAGCGCCGCTAGCTCTGATCTTGCACAGCATGGCTTACTTTCTAGCTGTGTTAATTCTTTCTTTGTATCAGCAGCAAATGACATTGCCATCCCCCCTTTTCCATGCAGGGGCCCCACTGACCCTTCACCCTTACTTTTTATCGTTTATTAATGATAAAAGAATAGATGATATCTTCTTCGCATCATGGCGTACATACTTCTCATCGTATTGAATAATCTTATCACTGATAACTTCAAAACCAAAGCTCTTTAGACGATTTTCGTCGTATTGCACAACCTCTGCTCGTTCTTGTGCATAGCGTTTTGCATAAAAAGATGGAATCATTTGTTCGTTAACAATAATTGTATCCATAAGTTTATAACCGATGTGGTCAATGAGTGCCTGCACGTGGTCACTCGCCGTATAATTTTCCGTCTCACCTAACTGTGTCATCACGTTACATACGTATACTTTTCTTCCCTTTGCATGCTGAATTTCATGAGCAACGCCAGGGACAAGTAAATTTGGTAGGATGCTTGTATAAAGACTTCCAGGACCAAGTACGATGAGATCAGCATCACGAATCGCCTGTAAGGATTCCGGTAGAGCTTTAATACCAGGTGGTGAGAGAAATACTTTTTTAATTGTTTTATTCATCTTTGGGATCTGAGATTCACCTTTAACAAACGTACCGTCAGCCATTTCAGCATGTAGGACAACGCTTTGATTAGAGGCAGGAAGTACTTTACCTCGTACGTTCAGAACACGGCACATTTCTCGCACACCCTGAACAAAATCCCCAGTAATATCAGTCATGGCTGCGAGCATTAAATTGCCAAGTGAATGCCCCGATAGACCATTTCCATTTTTGAAGCGGTGCTGCATAAGTCCTTCTAGAAGAGGTTCAACCTCTGATAAAGCCGTTATTACGTTTCGCACATCGCCTGGCGGAGGAATATCAAACTCTTCACGCAAACGTCCTGAACTTCCTCCGTCATCTGCGACCGTGACAATTGCAGTAATGTCTACAGGAAACTTTTTAAGTCCGCGAAGAAGTACAGATAGCCCTGTTCCTCCACCAATGACAACAGCCTTTGGCAGATTAGTGTCATCCATATTATTTATGACCCTTCCCTTTTTCAATATCCCTGTGCGTAATATTAGTTCGGTACTCCGATTCGAAATGCTTTCCAATATGTTCAGCAAATGCAACAGATCGATGCTTACCACCTGTACAACCAATTCCAATCACTAATTGGCTTTTCCCTTCTCTCTTATATTGAGGAAGCATGTAGGCTAGCATATCAATCAATTTAGCAAGAAATGTTTGCGTTTCCTTCCACTTAAATACATAATTCGCGACTTCTTCTTCCACTCCTGTTTTTGGACGTAGATGCTCGACATAATGCGGATTTGGAAGGAAGCGAATATCAAAGACAAGATCGGCGTCAATTGGTATACCGTACTTGAATCCAAATGACATTACATTAACTCCAAAATTTTCTTTTTCGTTATTAGAGAATCGATCCATAATTTTTTCCCTAAGCTGGACCGGTTTAATATCACTCGTATCAATAATTTGCTGAGAGCGTCCCTTCAACTCTTCAAGCATTTCTCTTTCTCTCTTGATTCCTTCAAGTGGTAAACCTTCAGGGGCAAGTGGGTGAGATCGTCGTGTTTCCTTGTAGCGTCGCACTAGTGTTGAATCTTTTGAATCAAGATAGAGAATTTCAGCATCAAGTCGATCATGTGTATCGAGGTGATCAACAGCTTCTACTAGATGATCAAAAAAGTCACCACCGCGAAGGTCCATTACAAGTGCCACTTTGTTCAACTTCCCCTCAGATCCGTCGACCATTTCAACGAACTTCGGTAAAAGCGCAGGTGGTAAGTTATCGATACAGAAGTAGCCGATGTCCTCAAAACATTGCATCGCAACTGTTTTACCAGCACCACTCATCCCTGTAATAATGACCATATGAATGCGTTTGTCGTTAGATTCGGTCATTTTCCCCACTCCATTTCTTAAGTTCTCTTATTGTTTCAGTTTATTTAAGACGGATCTAACCTATAAGAAAGTAGTTTGAAGTCAGGTGTATAAGTAAATGTGCCGTAGATAATACCGTGCCCTTTTAACATATAATCAAGAATATGATAATCACCTGGTGCCATTGGAAGCTCACTCACTTCCTTAGTATCGACCCATGAAACTTTCCCTTCGTCTGATTCCTTGACCGATTCCCCATCGTATTCAGTTGCGAGGAAGGTAAACATCATCCACTCTGATTTTGTAACGTCATTTTCTTTAATAATGAAGGTAAAGATACCTTTCAGCTTCGGGTTCTTTAGGTAGACTCCCGTCTCTTCTCTAAATTCTCGAATCACCGAATCACGAATCGATTCTTCAGACTCCATTTTTCCACCTGGTGCAACCCACCATCCGCGTCTTGGTTTTTTTAATAGAAGTACTCGATCATTTTCCTGATCGTTTAAAATGCAGTTTGTTACGCGTTGCACAATTGTCACCTCAATTCGGTCATCCGATTTTTATTACGAGAGCCTGAACGAACGTCAGACTTCAAGATTTTCTAATCATAGTATACTATGATTAAAGTTCATGAACAATGAGAGCGGTTCGGAAGGTAGAAGATAGTGTTTTAAAATCTGTCATTTTCGTCATTTTTAATCGCTTTTTTCGGAAGCATTGTTGATAGAGGAATGTGAGAATTTCCGCTCCTGGATGCTCCAATCAGCGAAGTCAGGTATACAACCATTGTGTTTTAAAGTACAAAAAAAAGCGCGGAGCAAATGTCCGCGCAATGACTAACTATGTTAAAGGGGGTTAAATCTAATTCAAGTTTACCCCACTTACATTGCACCGCTGTTACAGCAGAATTAAAACAGAATGACGTAAAAAAACCGCGGGTGCCAGGCACCCGCGGTTTTTGTCAAAACTCTGCTTTTGTTCGCTATTATACCACCGCTTCTTTTCCTGCATCTTGAAGTGTTTCGATATAGTGCTGAACAGATTGTGCAGCGATGCTGCCGTCACCAGTTGCCGTTACGATTTGACGAAGCATTTTGTCACGGATGTCACCAGCTGCAAAAATTCCAGGAACTTTTGTTGCCATGTTCTCGTCCGTTACAATGTATCCTTCTTCATTCGTAATGTCTAGGCCACTAACAGCTTGGTTCAGTGGTAGCATGCCGATGTAGATAAACACACCTTCTGCGCTGAATTCACGTTCTTCACCAGTTTCTGTGTTAACAAGAAGTGTTTTGCTGACTTTACCATTTTCACCGAGAATTTCTTTAACTGTGTGGTTCCAGATGAAGTCAATCTTCTCATTATCAAATGCACGCTGTTGGAGAATTTTCTGTGCGCGAAGCTGATCGCGTCTATGAACAATTGTTACTTTAGAAGCAAAGCGTGTTAAATAGACGCCTTCTTCAACTGCAGAGTCTCCCCCACCGATAACAACAAGTTCTTTGTTCTTAAAGAAAGCACCGTCACAAACTGCACAGTAAGATACGCCTCGACCGCTGTACTCTGCTTCTCCAGGTACACCGATTTTCTTGTATTCTGCACCGCTTGTTACGATAATTGCTTTTGCGTGAAACTCCTGATTACCAGAAACGACTGTTTTATAGTCACCGTTATCACGGATCTCTTTCACATCACCATACTGGTATTGAGCTCCAAACTTTTTCGCGTGTTCAAACATTTTAGTTGAAAGATCAGGGCCTAGAATGTGATCAAACCCTGGGTAGTTTTCTACATCTTCAGTATTAGCCATTTGTCCGCCCGGAATCCCGCGTTCAATCATGAGAACATCGAGATTTGCGCGAGAAGTGTATACAGCTGCAGTCATACCTGCAGGACCAGCACCGACAATAATGACATCATAAATTTTTTCAGTCATCTGCTTCACTTCCTTTAATTTATATGAATTATTTATATTGATTATTAAAAAGTAATGTTTCTTGTCTAAAATAATAGCTGAATGTGCTTTAAATGTCTACCCGTTTGCTCAGAGCTCTTCGCTCTCAAGTAAACTCGTTACCTTTTTGCGATAAGAATAGACAGTGGAGGTGGATACGCCGAACGTATTAGCCACGTCAGTCTGTGATACATCCGAATCATTGGTTTTCTTCCACATGTACAGCATAGCTGCAGCTGTTCCTTTCGCGTTTTGGAAAGACAGCTTGCTTTCTGAAAGTTTAACATAACAGCGTAGCCAAATCGTTGCAATTAGCTCATGCAATTCGGAATCACTAATGTTGGCTTGTTCAAGTTCAGCGATAACACGCATTCCAGATAGAACGTGCTCTGGAAAGTCGTTATAGTTACTCACGGTAAACTCATTGTCTTCTGTTAAAACGTGAACGGGTTCTCCTGATAGTGTTAATGCAATATAGGCTGAGAGCTCTTTAATAATAGTGGGCTCGTCCTTTCGTTTGCAGTACGTTTGAAGAAGAGAGGCACTCTCTGGATCACGTCTCGTATAAAGGAGCATAAGATGCGTCATTCTAGCGTGATAATCGTGCTTTTCCTCTTTCTCCACTTCAACCTCAGATGTTGCCTGCGTTCGATAGGAGACACGATCTTTCTCTAACGTTCCATCTTCTAGTTTAGTAAGGTGAACAATGGCAATTTGATTAGATGGGTCTACTTCTTTCATCTTGTTCCAGTATCGCTTAGCGAGATCTTTACGACCAAGTTGGAACGAAGAGACAGCCATCCAATGATAGAATGAAACATCCCATGAATGACGCGTCACTTCTACTTTACGAAGCCAGTGAAACGCTAGTTCATGCTCACCTAGAAATCCAAATGTACTACCGAGCTTATAAGAATGATCCGGATGAATCGGATAGACATTCTTTAACCGCTCAAGCATAAGATCACGTTTTACATGTTGACCAAGGAAATCATAGAACAATGCAAGATTACAAACCGCATTTAAGTTACCTTCATTTTTCGTAAGAACGAGATCAAGGACACGTATCGCTTCCTCATATTGCTCATCATAGAAATACGCAAGAGCAAGATTATTATAAGCTGGCCAGAATTCAGCGTATGCTTCAGTCATATTCTCAAGTAAGTCAATCGCTTCAGAAAAACGTCCGGATTCGATCGCTTTCCGAGCTTCTTCATGCTCCAGAATGAGCTGTTCTTCGTCTCCCAGTTCTTGAGGTAAATCCTCAGATTTCTCAAATAAAATCAAGTCAACAAGTTCTTCAGCATCTTCAACAAACTCACCATCAGGTTCATGGTTAAGGTACTTTTGTGCATTCTCTTCCGTTTGTTTAAAAAGACCCATATGAGCGTAATTATTTGCTAGAAAGAAATAGCAATCATAATACTCAGGATCAAGATCATCTAGAACGAATGTCAGCCATTCGTTTGATGCTTCATATTCACCTAATTCCGACAGGACCGCTGCAAGTTGACATATATAATCGACTTCTTCGGGTGAAAGTTTCACAGCACGCTCAAGGTGCTGTTTTGCTTTATCGAGGTTTCGTTGCTGATAGGCTCTCATTGCCTTTTTATAAAAATAATCTCCGCTCTGTACGAACGGAATCAGCATGCCTTTCATTTCCGAAGAAGCATGAAGTTGTTTCCTCATGTTTTCCCCCATTAATTTCATCAAAGTATTTCTACTACCAGTCATATCCGTTCAAAAGTATAACATACATCTACTCCCAGTCCTAAAAGAAAAAAGTAGAAAAACTTGCCTTATCGGGCGTTAAGCGTCACACTTCCATTCTATTTTATAAACAATCGCAAAATAAAAACGAGCTCGAAAGCTCGTTTTTATTTCCACATATCTTTTTTGCGCTTCATAATCTCTTGAACAATGAAGCCTATTCCCATACCAAGAAGCACACCGGGTCCTGGTTGGCCAAGAAACAATCCAATTGCAAGCCCAACAAACATGAAACCTACAAACATGATCTTTCTCCCCATTTCGCTAGTCGAATTTACTATTTACTACGAAAATGAGGCGAAAAGGTTTCATTATTTGGATGCGTGACGTTTTTCAAGCACATTTAGCACGTCATCAAGTGGACATTCCTGCTCTCTTAATAGAACCATAAGGTGGAATAGTAGATCTGCAGACTCCCATGTTAATTCTTCAAGATCGCGATTCTTTGCAGCAATAATCACTTCCGATGCTTCTTCCCCAACCTTTTTCAAAATCTTATCTACGCCTTCAGTAAAGAGGTAGGTTGTATAAGCACCTTCAGGACGTTCTGCGTCACGCTTAGCAATAATTTCTTCAAGCGTATTTAGAATAGCGAATCGATTTTCATCAGCCTTTACTTCATTACCTAGCAATGAATCAGAAAAGCACGTGTAGTCCCCTTTATGACAAGCTGGGCCTGCAGGCTTAACTAGAACGAGCACCGCATCCTGATCGCAATCATAGCGAAGGTCGGAAACGGTCTGTGTGTTTCCAGATGTTTCACCTTTATGCCATAATTCTTCGCGTGAACGACTATAAAACCACGTTTCCTTCGTTTCAATCGTTTTTGTAAGCGATTCTTTATTCATATATGCAAGTGTTAATACTTCTTTACTTGCTGCATCCTGCACGATAGCTGGAACAAGACCTTTTTCATCAAATTGGATCATTTCTAGATTCATCGAATCGCCACCCCGTTTTGTTTTAAGTACTGTTTCACATGTGCCAGTGAGGTTTCTTTATAGTGGAAAATGGATGCTGCAAGTGCGGCATCTGCAGAAGCATCATTGAAAACTTCTAGAAAATCTTCGGAAGATCCGGCTCCACCTGAAGCAATAACAGGAATGGTAACCGCTTCTCCAATCGCTTTCGTTAGCGAGATATCGAAGCCGTCTTTACTACCGTCTGCATCCATGCTCGTAAGGAGAATCTCGCCTGCTCCCATTTCCTGCGCCTTTACAGCCCATTCAACAGCATCCCATTCTGTTGCTGTTCGACCACCATGTGTATAAACACGCCACGACTTGGTATCCCGCTCCCACTTTGCATCGATCGCAACGACCATGCACTGGGTTCCAAAGTAGTCAGCACCTTCGCTAATCAGTTCTGGACGAAGAACGGCCGCCGTGTTCATTGAAACTTTGTCCGCTCCAGCGCGAAGAACTCGTTTCATATCTTCGAGCTTGTTGATTCCGCCTCCAACTGTAAAGGGAATGGCAAGCTCTGCTGCAACCTGACGAACGACATCAACCATCGTTTCTCGTCCTTCATGTGAGGCTGAAATATCCAGAAAAACAAGTTCATCTGCGCCTTCTTTATCGTACACTCTCGCAAGCTCTACTGGGTCTCCTGCATCACGAAGACCGACAAACTGAATTCCTTTTACAACACGCCCTTCTTTTACATCAAGACACGGGATAATTCGCTTTGTTAGCATCCTTATACCTCCAGTGCTTGTTTTAATGTGAACTGATTTGTGTATAGCGCTTTTCCGATAATCGCACCACTAATTGAATCACTTCGTTCACGAAGGCTTTTCACATCATCAAGTGAGCTCACACCACCTGAAGCGATAACTTCCTTACCAGTTGCCTCGCCAAGTTCAGCTATCGCCTCAACATTTGGTCCAGATAGCATGCCATCCTTAGATATATCAGTGAAAATGAACACCTCTGCTCCGTAATCAGCAAGCTCCTTACCAAGATCAACTGCTTTGATTTCCGATGTTTTAAGCCATCCTTCAACCGCTACGTATCCATCACGCGCATCAATACCGATCGCGATTCTCTCTTTATAACGGGAAAGCATTTTCTTAACGAAATCCGGATCTGATATCGCGCTACTTCCAAGAATAACCCGATCAACGCCTTTGTCTAAATAATACGCTACATCCTCTTCAGAACGAATTCCACCACCAATTTGAACGCGCGCATTTAATTTATCTGCAACTTCCAATACATACCGGTCATTTACTCGTTTGCCTTCTCTAGCTCCATCAAGATCAACCATATGAATCCATTCTGCACCATCATCAGCGAATTGCTTCGCCATATCAAAAGGAGAGTCCCCATAAATCGTTTCCTGGTTGTAATCACCTTGAAGGAGGCGCACGCATTTGCCGCCTCTCATATCAATGGCTGGATAGATTGTCATTGCCATATTATGCGTCATTCCTTTCAACGTATTGTGCATAGTTTCTGAGAATCGCAAGTCCTGCATGGCTACTTTTCTCCGGGTGGAATTGTGTACCAAACACGTTTCCTTTTCCAACAACAGCTGGCACTTCTTCAGCATAATCTGCTGACGCGATCAGCACATCACGATCTTCTGTATCAACATAGTAAGAGTGAACAAAATAAACATGCTCATTCCCTACATCATTCATTAGGAAAGAATCCGGTTTCTTAATATCTAGCTTGTTCCATCCCATATGAGGAACTTTATAAGACTTCCCAGTTGAATCTTGACCAGAGAACTTCTTTACTTTACCTGGTAGAAATGAAAAGCCCTCTGCAAAACCATTCTCATTACTTTCTTCAAAGAGAAGCTGCATACCAAGACAAATGCCAAGAAGGGGCTTACCTGCAGCTACTTCTTTATCAATAAACGCTTTTAAGCCTGTTTCGTTCAGAATTGTCATTGCATCACGGAAAGATCCTACACCAGGAAGAAGAAGACCCGTTGCTTTCGATAGTTCTTCCTCTTCTTCTGAAACAAAATAATCATATCCGAGACGTTCAAGCGCTTTACTCACGCTATACAAATTCCCCATGCCATAGTCAATGATTCCTATCATTTAAAGCATTCCTTTCGTTGAAGGAACACCTTTTACACGAGGATCTATAAGAGTCGCTTCGTCCAACGCCCGTCCAAGCGCTTTGAAAATAGCCTCAATAATGTGATGCGTATTATGGCCGTAGTGAACAATAACATGCAAATTCATTCTTGCTTCAATCGCTAGCTTCCATAGAAATTCATGAACAAGTTCTGTATCAAAGGTACCAACACGTGTGGATGGTAATTCAACGCGATATTCAAGATGTGGACGATTGCTTAAATCGACAACAACCTGAGCAAGTGCATCATCCATTGGAACAAAGGCATTTCCATACCGTTTGATGCCTTCCTTCGAGCCAAGCGCCTGCTTTAATGCTTCACCAAGACAAATGCCAATGTCTTCCGTCGTATGATGATCATCAATTTCTGTATCGCCATTCGCAGCAATCGCTAAGTCAAACTTTCCATGCTTCGTGAAAAGATCAAGCATGTGCGTTAAAAACGGGACCCCAGTCTGTAAATCTGACTTTCCCTCTCCATCAACGCCAAAGGAAAGGTTAATAGACGTTTCAGATGTTTCTCTAGAAATAGAACTTACTCTCTCTCCACTCATTTCGAATCCTCCAATCGAAGTTCAACCGCTCTTGCATGTGCACTGAGCCCTTCTAGCTTTGCAAGCGCAGCAATGCTATTTCCGTTTTGTTTCATCGCTTCTTTACTATACGAAATCACACTTGATTTCTTAATAAAATCATCTACTGAAAGAGGACTTGAAAAACGCGCTGTCCCATTCGTTGGTAGGACGTGGTTAGGTCCTGCAAAGTAATCGCCAACTGGTTCAGAGCTATATGGCCCAAGGAAAATTGCACCCGCGTGACGTATTTTCCCAAGTAACGTCATAGGCTCTTTCACCATGATCTCAAGGTGTTCAGGTGCTAGATCATTAACGGCCTCAACACCCGCCACCATATTATTCACGATGTAGATTACACCATAATCTTCAATCGATTTTGAAGCAATTTCCGCACGCGGAAGCTCAGTAAGCTGCTTCTCTACTTCATCTTGAACCCGCTCAGCAAGTGTTGTAGATGTTGTGACAAGTACTGCACTTGCACGTTCATCATGCTCAGCCTGAGATAACAAATCTGCTGCTACATAAGCAGGATTTGCTTCTTCATCTGCCAGAACAACAATTTCACTTGGTCCTGCAATCATATCAATATCGACAATGCCAAATACTTCTCGTTTAGCAAGTGCAACGAAGATATTCCCTGGCCCTACGATTTTATCAACTGCTGCGATCGTTTCTGTTCCATAGGCGAGCGCCGCAACAGCTTGTGCTCCACCCACTTTAAAAATCTCCGATACTCCTACTTCATTTGCTGCAACAAGAACGCCCGCTGGTACATTTCCTGCTGAATCAGGTGGTGTTACCATGACAATTCTCTTAACGCCCGCTGCTGTAGCAGGGATAACGTTCATAAGTACAGAAGATGGATAGGCTGCTTTTCCACCAGGTACATACACTCCAACAGAATCTAGGGGTGTAACCTTTTGACCGAGTAACGTTCCGTCATCTGACGTCGTAAACCATGACTCTCGACGCTGACGCTCGTGAAAGGTTTTAATGTTCGATGCTGCTTCTTGAATAACTGAAACTAGCTCATCCGACAATTCGCCATAAGCTTGTTCGATTTCTTCAGTCGTTACACGTAAATCGTTAAGTGTAGCACCGTCGAACTTTTTCGTGTATGTTTTAACGGCATCATCACCGTTTGTTTTAACCTGTTCAAGGATCGAGAGAACGACCTGACGCTGCTCTTCAGTTCCTTCTTCAATCGAACGCTTAATGGAAACACCTTCGTTCATGTTAACGATTTTCATCTGAGTTACCTCCTTCCACAACAGCCGAAAGACGCTTGACCATATCATCAATAATGGCATCTTTCGTTCGATAGCTTACTGGATTTACAATAAAGCGAGATGTAATCGGCTCAATAAACGCCGTTTCCATCAGTCCATTTTCGGTTAACGTTCGTCCTGTTGAAACAATGTCTACAATACGATCCGCAAGTCCTATTAATGGCGCAAGTTCAATTGATCCATTCAGCTTAATAATCTCTACTTGCTCACCTTGCTGACGAAAATAATTAGAAGCAACATTCGGATACTTCGTTGCAATCTTTGGGGCAACACCTTTAATTGGACCATCAGAAAGTCCGGCTACAGCGAGGTAACAACCGCTAATCTTTAGATCAAGTACTTCATAGACATTGCGCTCTTCTTCAAGCATCACATCTTTGCCTGCAATCCCGACATCTGCTACACCATGTTCAACGTATGTTGGTACGTCCATCGGCTTCGCTAGAATAAATCGGATATTTTCTTCCTCAATATCTAGAATGAGTTTCCTTGAATCATCGAATTCTGGAGGGAGCTTGTAACCTGCTTGACGAAGTAACTCAACTGCTTCTTCAAAGATACGTCCCTTCGGCATTGCGATCGTTAGCATTACAAACTCCCCTTTCCGTTTTTGCCGATCAAATACACAACGTCTCCAAAACGTTCCGAATATTCATCAAGATTCGTGATGCCACTCAATTCCTGCATAACGACCTTTTCTCCTTGTGCTCTTCTTTCAGAAGCCTGTTGAATCGCTTCCGCTCTCCGCTCTGGACTGAATATAATTGCATCTGGCAGCTTCTCATCACCCGTTAAGCCAAGCGCTTCAGCCAAATGATCGAGACGAATACCGAACCCAGTGGCTTGTGCAGGACGATCAAAGCGAGATAATAATTCATCGTAACGTCCGCCGTTACTTAATGGGACGCCGAGTTCATTTGCATATCCTTCAAATACAACACCTGTGTAATAACTCATATGACTAACTAGCGTGAAGTCAAACTTAACTTGATCTGCAACGCCATAAGCCTCAAGCGTTTGTAAAAGCGTCCGAAGCTCATCTAGCACACGTTCACCTGCTTCAGTAGGTAGCAATTCAATGGCTTCGTTTAACTTAGAGCCATCTCCTCTAAGCGTGAGAAGATCCATTAGTCTTTTTTGATCAATTGTAGATAACGGCATTTCCCGAACGTGTTGACGATAACCAACGTAATTCTTCTCATATAAATAGCGACGAAGAACAGCGGCACGATCTTCATTTCCAACGATTGAAAGAAACAGCTCTTGAATAAATCCAACATGTCCAATCGCAATCTGGAAATCTTCAAGTCCAGCTTCTTTTAGAACGGCAGCCATTAACGCAATGACTTCTGCATCTGCACTTGTTGTGCGATCTCCAATTAACTCGACACCAATTTGTTCAAATTCAGCAGGTTTACCCCCTTCATCCTCTTGTGCCCGGAAAACATTTGAATCATAGGCCAGGCGCAATGGAAAAGGCTCTTTCTTCAAGCTAGAGGCAGCTACTCGGGCAATTGGTGCTGTCATATCGGGTCTTAACACGAGCGTATTGCCACGCTGATCGAGCAGTTTAAAAAGCTGCTGATCAAGAATTGCCGACGCCTCTCCTACTGTTTCATAGTACTCAAGGGTAGGCGTATTCATAAACCGATATCCCCACGTTTCTGTTACGTGTTGAATTTTTTCTCGAATACTTGTTTTTAAATCATATAGTAACGGTAGCGTATCTCGCATACCAAGTGGTTTTTCAAATACAAATGGTCTCGTCATTTTTCTGCACCCCACATTTACTTTAGTTCGCTAATATACTAACAAGATGAAGTTATTTGTAGTTTACACGCCTGGTAAATTTTCGTCAACCAATATGAAGCGATTATTCCCTTTACCCTTCCTCTGTACTCCTAATCAATCCTCTTGATTTAACTCTTGCTATTGGAAGGCTGTTTTCATAAACGTTTTTTTTGAAAAGATTGTTGCTTTTAATGGGTATTTCTAATGAGAAAACCACTTCATCGTTGATTGGAGCGGAAGGATGCTCGACTCCTGCGGGACTAGCGGGACAGGTGAGACCCCACAGGCACGCCTTAGCGTGCCGAGGAGGCTCACCGCCCGCCCCGCGGAAAGCGAGCATCCTGGAGCGCAAATCAACCGCTTTATAGCAACATTACTAAAAGAACCTTTCACGTAAAAACTCTACTGGTAAAACTTTCTTTCCCAATAAATGAAAACTATAATAAAGAAAGAATAAACTAAACATAAAAAAAGGTAGAAAGGATGTGCACTGTGATAAACAAAATATTCTTTTTCTTAGTCGCCATTGGAGTTCCTTTGTCTGTTGCAGGAAGTCTTCTTCACTGGTCACAGACTCTGATGTTCATTGTCTACTGTTTAACGATTGTTTCACTCGCTGCTTACATGGGCAGAGCTACTGAAAGCCTCGCCGTAATATCTGGTCCAAGAATCGGTGGATTATTAAATGCAACATTCGGTAACGCCGTTGAACTTATCATTTCAATCTTTGCTTTGAAGGAAGGATTAATTGAAATTGTCCTAGCTTCCCTTACAGGATCTGTACTCGGAAACCTCCTTCTTGTTGCTGGGCTTTCGTTCTTTATTGGAGGAATTAAATTTAAACGCCAGAAATTCAACGTATATGATGCAAGACACAATTCTGGATTATTAATGTTTGGTGTTATTGTTGCTTTTGTCATTCCAGAAGTATTTGCAATGGGAATGAGTGATGCTGAAGCAATTTCATTAAGCACAGGAATTTCTGTTATTCTAATCGTTCTTTATCTTGCCGCACTCTTCTTTAAGCTTGTCACACACCGTGGTGTCTATCAGCATAATGAAGAGAATGGCTCAGCGCCTCATCATGAAGAGCCTGAATGGAGCAAGAGGAAGGCTATGCTCGTCCTGGCACTTTCAACAGCCGCAGTCGCATATGTATCTGAAAGCCTTGTTCATACGTTTGAAACCGTAGGAGAAACCTTTGGATGGAGCGAATTATTTATCGGGGTCATTATAGTAGCGATTGTAGGAAACGCCGCTGAGCATGCATCGGCTATTATTATGGCTTACAAAAACAAAATGGATGTGGCAGTAGAAATTGCAATAGGGTCGACCCTTCAAGTTGCGATGTTTGTTGCTCCACTGCTTGTGTTGATCTCACTGTTTTTCCCTGTACAAATGCCACTTGTCTTTACTTTACCAGAATTAGTGACAATGGTAACGGCTGTTTTATTAACCATTGTTATTAGTAACGATGGAGAAACAAACTGGTTTGAAGGAGCAACATTGCTCGCTGCGTACTTAATTATGGGAATTGGTTTTTATTTACTCTGATTTCGAAGTCTGCAATTTGCAGGCTTTTTTGTTACAGTAACTGAGGGAAGATCCTCTGCATAACGTGTTAATAAAATTACATGGTCGATCCGAGAACACTTAAACAAAACCGCAGAAAGTAGGCGAAAACATGATTCATCGTAAAACCAAACGAGAAATTGAGTTAATGAAAGAGGCAGGAAAGGTTCTAGCTGACTGTCATAAAGAGTTACGCAACATTATTAAACCAGGAGTGACTACGAAACAAATCGATGATTTTGTAGAATTCTTCCTAGAAGAACGTGGCGCTACGCCTGAACAGAAAGGCTACCATGATTATCCTTTCGCAACATGCGCTTCAGTGAACGACGTGATCTGTCACGGCTTTCCAGGTACACAGAAGCTTAAAGAAGGCGACATCGTAACAGTTGATATGGTTGTAAATTTGAACGGAGCTCTTGCTGATTCAGCATGGTCTTATGCTGTTGGCTCCATTTCTGACGAAGTTCAGCAGTTACTTGACGCTACGAAAAAGTCTCTATACCTTGGAATTGAACAGGCAGTTGTCGGAAACCGTATTGGAGATATTGGTCATGCAATTCAAAAGTACGCTGAAGGAAAAGGATATGGAGTAGTACGTGACTTTACGGGCCATGGCATTGGACCAACGCTTCATGAAGAACCAATGATTCCTCACTTTGGGGAGCCAGGAACAGGGCCACGCTTAAAAGAAGGAATGGTCATTACAATTGAACCTATGCTAAACATCGGAGCTCCTTTTAGTACGATTGATGAAGATGGCTGGACAGCTCGCACAGTAGATGGCTCGATCTCTGCCCAGTATGAACATACACTTGCAATTACAAAAGAAGGTCCTGTCCTTTTAACAGATCAGGGCGATGAGTAATAGAAACACTAGAAACCCGTAGCATAAGGCTACGGGTTTCTTATATGTCTTGCTTCGCACGTTCTTCCATTGTATAAATCAATTGCATTGGATTCCCACCAACGAAAGCACCTGGAGGTACATTTTTGTGTACGAGTGTTCCAGCTGAAACGATTGCTCCGTCCCCGATGGTAATGCCGGGAAGCAGTGTGCTATTAGCTCCAATCATAACGCGATCACCGATGACCACATCACCAAGACGGTATTCATCAATTAAATATTCATGAGCTAGGATTGTTGTGTTGTAACCGATAATTGAATTTTTACCGACCGAGATTTTTTCAGGAAACATAATGTCTAACATCACCATTAATGCAAAAGCTGTCTGATCACCAATTTTGACGCCAAGAAATGTTTTATACAGCCAGTTTTTCACCGGAATAAATGGCATATACCGAGCAAGCTGAATGACGATAAAGTTCTTGACCACTTTCCAGAAAGGGACGGTCTTATAAATCTGCCAGAGTGCGTTGCTGCCAGTAACAGGGTACCGCTCCGTGTTTCTCACTTTCCTACTCCTGCAATCGCGAGCAGTTCTCCCATATGATCAACTAAGTAATCTGGCTTATACGATGCAAGGAAGTCACTTCCTTTAATCGTCCATGAAACCCCAACTGTCGTAACCCCTGCGTTTTGTCCAGCAAGAATATCGTATTGGCTATCTCCGACCATAATCGTTTCTTCTCGAACAGAACCAAGCTTCTTCATAGCTGTTTCAAGCTGCTCTGGATGCGGTTTAGGGTTCTCCACTTCATCAACTGTGATGACAACTGGGAAGAACTGATCAAGCTTGGTTAGCTTTAATCCCATTTCCACCGTGTTTCTCATTTTTGATGTCACGATAGCTAGTTTGTACCCATTCTCAGATAAGGTTTTAACCGTTTCAAACACGCCATCAAATTCAGTAACGAGGTTATCATGATTCGATATGTTGTGTTCCCTATAAAAAGCAACCATTTCTTCTGCTCGGTTTTCATCATGTTTAGCAAATGTGTGGTAAAGTGGCTCACCAATAAACTGCTTTAAATCGTCATCCTGATAACGCCCTGGATAAAAATGTTCAAATGTATGTCTAAATGAAGCCATTATTAAATCATTTGTATTAATTAGTGTTCCGTCTAAATCAAATAGTATAGTATTAATGCTCATACATTGGTTCCTTTCTTTCTGAATTGCTAACGTCGCGACGCTTCCATATTATTGAGACCATGAGGGTGAGTAAAATGGCCGTTACTAGCCTGACAAGCAAAAGCCATATAACAGGAATACCTAGCGGGATGAAGATAAGCGTATCTTCAATTACAGCATGACACCCCACAAGAAAAATAAACGCTAAATAAAGATCCTTTTTCTCCACTCCATCTTCTTTGACCGCTTGAATCATCACGCCAGCACCATAAGCAAGACCAAAAACAAGACCTGCTGCTAAAGTGGTTGACGTATTTTCTTTCATTCCAAGACTCCTTGTAATAGGAGACATCCATCGCGAAAATGTTTGAAGCCATGAAAAGTCTTTCATGATTTGGATAAATATCATAAGTGGGATAACGATAAGTGCAAGCTGAAGAACACCGAACGATGCCTTTTCAAGTCCTTGCACAATAATTGCGCTCCAGCCTTGTACGGTTTCACTCGTTTGGGAAACAAGTCCATACGAAGCCTGCTCGCCACCACCGTTCCACACCAAATTAATGACTACGGCAGACACGAATGCAAGACCGATTCTTACAACTAACATGACCCACAGTTTCACGCCTACTCTCGCTGCTACGCTCGATTCAATCAATAAGTTATGAGAAAACGAGAGCATAACAGCAAGAATAAAAACTTCTTTTACAGAAAGATCAAGCGTTAGAATAGCGCCTATCCCTGCGTACAGATTCAAGAAGTTTCCGATCACTAACGGAATAGCCGCTTCTCCTGAAAGTCCGAGCCATTTCATCACTGGTGCGATTAGATGGATGAGCCATTCGAGAATAGGAGTATAGCGAAGAATCGTAACCGCAAGCGTGATTGGAAAGATTATCTTACCAAGTTCCCACGTTGTTAAAAGACCAGCTTTCAACCCCCGTTGCAATGTACCCATTCTCCCCAGCTCCTTTTAAACTTTCTCGTTGTAAGGTTTTGTCGACTTTTTAATACGTCGGTATACAATAAGTGCAATAGACACGATAATGAGAACAACTGAGATTACCTGTGCCACTCGCAGTGTTTCTGTTAACATAAGGCTATCTGTTCGAAGTCCTTCAATGAAGAAACGTCCGAAAGAATACCAGATGACATAAGATAGGAAGATTTCTCCCCTTTTAAGAGCTGTTCTCTGAAGAACTAGTAACAGTATGACTCCAGCAAAGTTCCAAAGTGATTCATATAGAAAAGTTGGGTGGTAGTACGTCCCATCGATATACATCTGATTCACAATGAAATCCGGTAGCATTAAATTCTCAAGAAATTCTCGCGTCACAGGACCACCGTGCGCTTCCTGATTCATGAAGTTTCCCCAGCGCCCAATCGCTTGACCAAGAAGGATGCTAGGTGCAGCGATATCAGCAATTTTCCAGAAGGATAGTCCACGTTTTCTAGTGAAAACAATTGCTGTAATCACAGATCCGATTAAAGCACCGTGGATCGCTATTCCGCCTTCCCAGATCGCAAAAATGTCTCCTGGGTTGTCTTTGTAATAGCTCCATTGGAACAATACATAGTAGATACGTGCAGATATAATGGCGATCGGTACAGCCCAGAGGATTAAATCTACAAACGTTTCTTTTGGAAGCCCCTGACGTTGCGTTTCTTTAACCGCAAGTAGCAGACCGAGATAAGCACCGAGTGCAATAATAATGCCATACCAATAGATCGAGATCGGTCCAAGCTGAAGCGCAATCCGATCAAGCGGCTGTATGGAAGCTAGCATGTCTTTGTCTCTCCTTTTAGTTTAAGTGTATTTAAATTAAATGCTATCGTGTTCGTCTCCATCTTCAATTTCTCTTGTTAACCTTTCAGAGAATTGTTTGGCTGCATTCATCCCCATGTTCTTCAATCGGAAGTTCATAGCTGCAACTTCGATAATAATCGCAAGGTTACGTCCGGGGCGAACTGGTACGACAAGTCTCGGAACATTTGAATCAATAATCTTCATATATTCTTCTTCTAAACCAAGGCGATCGTAGACTTTCTTGGAATCCCATAGCTCAAGATTCATAACGAGAGAGATTTTCTTGTAATTTCGAATCGCCCCAGCGCCGAAGAGAGTCATGACGTTAATAATGCCCAGGCCTCGAATTTCAAGGAGATGTTGAATTAATTCTGGAGCACTTCCTACAAGCGTATTTTCCGCTTCCTGACGTATCTCAACAGAATCATCTGCTACAAGGCGATGACCTCGTTTTACAAGCTCAAGAGCTGTTTCACTTTTCCCTACACCACTAGAACCTGTAATGAGCACTCCAACACCATATATATCAACAAGTACTCCATGAATTGCTGTGTTTGGAGCAAGCTGACTTTCAAGGTAGTTCGTCAAACGACTGCTTAATCGAGTCGTTGTCATAGGTGAACGTAGAATTGGAACATCATTTGCTTTTGAGGCCTTCACAAGCTCCTCTGGCACTTCCATATCTCTTGAGAGGACAATACCAGGTGTTTCATCCGTACAGAGTTTCGCCATACGTTCTTTCCTTTGCTCGTCTGTTAGCCCATAAAAAAAGGACATCTCTGTTTTTCCTAGAAGTTGCAAGCGCTCTGCTGGATAATAAGTAAAAAACCCTGCCATTTCAAGCCCTGGGCGTGAGATATCGCTCGTTGTAATTGGGCGATGAATGCCTTCCTCACCACTCACTAGTTCAAGATTGAACTTCTCAATGACATCTTTCATACGAACTTTAACCATTCGTGAACCTCCTATGTACGAACCGTAAACCACGATTCAATTTCAACTATCACCTATTGTACCACTTCCTATATGAAAGGACATATGAAATGGAGAGACGATATTTGTAGTGAGGGTCAGGCACCTGCCTGACCCCTCACTACAAAAAAAAGAACCGATGCACCCGCATCGGTTCCACTTTTACTACTTTTTAAGCGTTCACTGGAACAACTGCATCATGAAGCTGTTGATCAAGTTCCTGCATATGAGCTTCTTTTCTTTCTTGTGACCAGTTTAGGCGTTTTGCCATGTACTCTAGAACTGGTTCTTTCCAGCGACGCACCCAATCAATATCAAAATAGAGGGCACTTGTTCTACGATTGAAGTAATCAAGTGGTGTTGCCACCATTTCTTCTTCAATACCATAGATCAATGTTGCGAACACTTCCAGGCTTAAGTTGTGGAAGCTCGCTTCTGTTCCAACTGTTTCAATGATTTGATAAAGTCGTTCAATGTTTGAACCGTAGCGTTGAACAAGCGTTTCTGCTTCATTAACAGTTAGACCGAGCGTCGTTCCGCGACGAACTTGCTCCTTCGCAAACTCCTTGAACCCTTTACTTCCTCCAACATAACCACCTGAAAGAACCATGTTCTTCGTAGTAGAAGCTGGGAACTTCCCGTGCTTTTCTTCTTTCAATTGATCTGCCACCAGATTAATGACACTTTCAGCCATTTTGCGATAGCCTGTTAGCTTACCGCCTGCAATTGTAATGAGTCCTGAATCTGAAATGAAAATTTCATCTTTACGTGAAATTTCAGAAGGATCTTTACCTTCCTCATGAATGAGAGGACGTACGCCTGACCAGCTTGATTCCACATCTTCTTTCGTCACGTTAATGCCAGGGAACATGTAATTTGCAGCATCCACAATATAATCACGGTCTTCTACTGTCATTTGTGGATGAACTGGATTTTTTGAATACTGTGTATCCGTCGTTCCGATATACGTTTTACCAGCACGTGGAATGGCGAACATCATTCGACCATCATCAAATGGTGTATCGAAATAAACCGCTTGTTGAAGTGGAAATTTCGATTGATCAAACACAAGGTGAACACCTTTTGTTAAGAACATGTGCTTACCTTTTTTGGATTTATCAAGTTCTCTAATTTCATCCACCCATGGACCAGCAGCGTTAACTACTTTTTTCGCTCTAATTTCACGAGTTTCACCAGTGATAACGTCTTTCGCACGAACGCCAACTACTTTGCCATCTTCATATAGGAGCTGTTCTGCTTTCACATAGTTAACTGCCTTACCACCACGGTGGACAGCTTCTTTCATAACTTCAAGCGTAAGGCGAGCATCATCAGTACGGTACTCAACGTAATACCCACCGCCTTTAATATCACTCTTACGAAGAAGAGGTTCTTTATTTAATGTTTCTTTTTTCGACAGCATTGTTCTTCTTTCTTTTCGTTTAACACCAGCAAGTCTGTCATATAGAGCTAGTCCAGCACTTGTTGAGAATTTACCGAACGTACCACCCTTAATGATCGGAAGTAACATCCATTCTGGTGTTGTTACATGTGGAGCATTCTCGTACACAATTGCTCGTTCTTTCCCTACTTCAGCAACAAGACCTACTTCAAAGTTCTTCAGGTATCGAAGACCGCCATGAACAAGTTTCGTTGAACGACTTGATGTACCAGCCGCGAAATCCTGCATTTCAATAACGGCTGCATTCATTCCTCTTGAAGCTGAATCAAGCAAAATACCAGCTCCTGTAATTCCGCCACCAACAACAAGAACATCTAACTCTTCAGATACGATTTGATCAAGAACTACACTTCTTTGTAATCCGGAAAATGGTTTAACCAAGATGATCACACTCCCTGTTTATCTTAAATTAATTATTTAACATTAGTCTTTAAAATAACCCTCTTCAGTACTTTACCCCTAAACTAGGGTAGATTAAGCATACGAATAAACATTCTTTGAACTGACCTGCTTAAAAGGACAAAAAAAGACCACAACTCATCAGAACATGGACATTCCATGTCTGAAGGCTGTGGTCTTCTCCTATTCTCCGACCAGGTCATTATTAACTTAACCTTATTGTAGCACAATAAAGAAAGAATGCCTAATCATTAATCTTATTTAAATGCCATAGTAGCATTTACAGCTTTTTTCCAACCATTGTATAACTCTTCTTTTTCTTCTTCTTCCATTTTTGGATCAAACGTGTGGTTAATCATCCATTGTTGCTTAATTTCTTCACGATCTTTCCAATATCCAGTTGCAAGACCAGCAAGATAAGCAGCACCAAGTGCAGTTGTTTCACTAACTGTTGGACGTTCAACCGGCACGCCGATCATATCACTCTGGAATTGCATAAGGAAATCATTATTCACTACGCCACCATCTACGCGAAGTGTTTTAAGATCAATACCGGAGTCAGCTGTCATCGCATCGAGAACGTCTCTTGTTTGATATGCAAGAGATTCAAGCGTAGCACGAACAAAATGTTCTTTGCTTGTTCCTCGTGTTAAACCGAAGACCGCTCCTTTTACATCACTATCCCAGTATGGTGTTCCGAGTCCTACGAATGCCGGTACCATGTATACACCTTCCGTTGATGTCACTCTTTCTGCATAGCGCTCACTTTCAGGTGACTCACTGAACATACGAAGTCCATCACGTAGCCATTGAATAGCAGATCCAGCAACGAAAATGCTACCTTCAAGTGCATATTCTACTTTACCATCGACGCCCCAAGCAATTGTCGTCAATAAGCCATTTTCAGACTTAACCGCTTTTTCACCGGTATTCATCAGCATAAAGCAGCCTGTTCCGTATGTGTTTTTCGCCATTCCTTTTTCATAGCATGCCTGTCCAAAGAGAGCCGCTTGCTGGTCACCTGCAACACCTGCAATCGGTACGTTTTGTCCGAAGAAATGATAATCAACTGTGTTCGCGTATACTTCAGAAGATGGGCGCACCTCAGGAAGCATTGATTTAGGAACGGAAAGCATATCCAATAGCTCATCGTCCCATTCCAAATCGTAAATGTTATACATCATTGTACGAGAAGCATTTGAGTAGTCTGTTACGTGAGCTTCTCCACCAGAGAGTTTCCAGATTAACCAAGAATCGATTGTTCCAAAAAGAAGATCCCCATTCTCTGCTTTTTCTCTCGCTCCTTCAACGTTGTCTAGAATCCATTTTACTTTTGTTCCAGAGAAATACGCATCAATGAGTAACCCGGTTTTGTTACGAACCATTTCCTCATGTCCCTGTTCTTTCAGCTCATTAACAATCCCTGCTGTTTGACGTGATTGCCACACGATTGCGTTATAAATAGGTTTACCTGTGTTTTTGTCCCAGACGACTGTCGTCTCACGCTGATTTGTAATTCCGATGGCTGCGATGTCTTTAGCCGACAAGTCAGAAGCAGATGAAAGCACTTGAGCCATTACTGAAAGAATGGAACTCCAAATTTCCTGTGCGTCGTGTTCCACCCAACCAGATTTCGGAAAATGTTGTTTGAATTCCTTTTGTGCAACGTTTACAATTTCACCTTTCTTGTTAAAAAGGATGGCACGTGAACTTGTTGTACCTTGATCAAGTGATAAAATATACTTTTTCTCCATGATAATTCCTCCCTAAATGAAATTAATTAATCGTCTTTAATTCTTCGCTTCTGAATTTGCTTTGACAGTTTCCTGAAGCTTGTCTCCCATTTGATAAAGTCCAAAGAGTAGAACAGCCACAGCTACTGTCCAGATCCAGAATAGAGTACTGTAGCTTGCCTCTGTAACAGCCTTAAATAGAACTGCTCCATACATTCCACCAGCTATTGGACCAACAACAGGGATCCATGCATATCGCCAATTAGAACCACCTTTACCTGGTATTGGTAAGAAAAAGTGGGCAATTCTTGGACCAAGGTCTCGTGCAGGATTAATGGCATACCCAGTTGTACCACCGAGTGAAAGACCAATCGCTACAATTAGAAAACCAACAATAAAAGGGTTTAATCCCTCAGTAAATTCATTGGAACCGATTGCAAGCAAGCCAATTAATAACATCGCTGTACCAATAAACTCACTTAAAAAATTGCTGAAAGTATGCGGAATGGCTGGATCCGTGGAAAAGACAGCCAATTTAAGCGCTTTGTCTTCCTCTTTACGAAAATGAGGTAGAAAATGAAAGTATACAATACATGCACCGAGAAATGCACCAATCATTTGAGCTGTTATGTAGCTCGGTACATCGCTCCATGGAAAATCGCCAACTGCTGCTAATCCAAGCGTTACGGCTGGATTAAGATGGGCTCCACTTACTTGACCAGCTGCATAAACTCCCATTGCAACACCTAGCCCCCACCCAAGTGCGACAACAATCCATCCGCCTCCTTGAGCTTTTGAATCCTGTAGATTGACGTTAGCAACAACGCCTCCACCAAAAATGATTAAAATCATGGTTCCTAATATTTCACCTATAAAAGGAGACAATCGAATCACCTTCCTATGAGTTTAGATAAAACCCTTCACTGAAACTATTCCCTATTTTTTTATTTTAAAAAGAGAAATTAAAAAAACCACACAAATTCCCCCTATCTGTTGATAGGTTTGTTGTGTGGTTTCTCCTCATCTCAGACACGGGCTATTAACTTAATACTAATTAAAACAGAAAAATGTAAGCGATGTCAAGGAAATTAATTAGGTTGATAATGTTTCCAGAGGTCTTTCTTCGATGTTGTAACCGCTGCTGCGCCTCCACTTAACGCTGCTTCAACATCTTCTATTGAGCGAATAAAACCACCAGCAAAGATCGGAACTTTAATTTGTTCGTGCAATTCTTCAAACACCTGCGGAATAATGCCCGGCATCACTTCTACGCAGTCTGGCTTTGTATTTCTAACCATGCTATAGCTCGTATCGAGCGCCATGGAATCAAGCATAAATAACCGTTGCACGGTAAGTAGCCCTCGTCTTTTTGCAACGGAAAGTACGTTTGATCTTGTTGAGATTAATCCCGCTGGCTTCACTTCCTGACATAGAAACTCAGCTCCATGCTCATCGTTCCGTAAGCCCTGCACGAGATCAGCGTGAAGTAATATCTTTTTACCTGCACGGTTTCCTTCCTTGACAACTGATTTCAACTGACCAATATGTGTATCAAGAAGTACGATATATGTGTATGAACTAGTAAGTAACGTCTCAAAGTCCCTCATTTTCCTTACGGCTGGCAGGATACTCTGGTTATGAAATGTCATGAGGCTTACCCTCCTTTACTTTTATATCTTACCAGAAATTAAAGTTTCATACGCAATTAAGAGCACGCCCTCAAGGGGAGCGTGCTCTTAATTGCGTATTCGATCTATAATGATTTTATCAATCAAGAGATTTAATACTCCGATCACAATGGAAGCTAGAATGGCCATTAGAAAACCGTCAATACGAAATGCATCCCCCATAAGATAGGCTGTCATCATTAGAGTTATCGCATTAATAACAATGAGAAATAAACCTAGCGAAAGAATAGTAACAGGGAGGGTCAGCAAGATTAGAATTGGTTTAATTAGCGTATTCACGAGCGCAAGAATAACACTTGCAAGTACGGCAGACCAGACACTCTCAATATAGAAACCTTCAAAAAATCCTGCTACCACCATTAAAACAATGCTACTAACAAGTAAGCTTACGAGCCATTGTCGCATGAGGACCCCCTGCCTTCTGTTATTCAATAACACTTAGTGTTCACTTTTTCTAAAAAGATTATCAGCTGAATTAAAGATAGGCAACACTAATTGAACCTGCAGTTGAATTAGCTTCGATTCGATAATTATGTTCCGATTCTTCTTCCGTTCTGAACTTTTTCATACGATGTGAAATTTCCTTTTTCTCCCGAATAATGCTCATATTGTCAAGATCCGTAGTAATTGCACCAATGGTTGATTTCAAGTCACCTTTAATATTCATTCCTTTTGGTACAACAATTTGAATCGTTCCATTTACTGTTTTGAAATCTGCACGACCACTTACAGGTTTTTGTAGCGTGTGACGGATTGCCCCATTAAATGATTGTGCCTCTGTGTCTACGAATATCCCATCAATCGTAATTGGTCCATTAGCTGTTTCAAGTTCACACACTTCACCAGTGGTCCCTTCCACAACAATCGCTCCATTACCCGTTTCAGCTTCTAGGACATTAATCTTTGATTGACGAATACCGACTTTCCCATTCGCTGTTTTTAACTTAACTTTAGCTGAAGTCATATTTTCACCTGTTACATCACCGTTGAAGGTCGTCATCCAGACCCCTTTGTAATCAGTAGATGGAACATAAATAACTAGATTGGCCTTAACGTCTGCCCGCTCTGATTTAAACGTCATCTTATCGTTATCAACAGAAAAATACGTTTCACGTATTAGTTTATCCGTCGCTTCCTGCACATTAGACGCACGGTATACATTCGCACGACATTCAATTTTTACATCATTACGTTCCCACGTATGAAAAGTAATTTCGCCATTTCTGACATGAACATCTAACGTACTTGGAGCAACCTCACTTTGTTCAAAGACGTGCGAAACTTCTTCTGAAGAACCAAAATTAAAATCAAGATCCATATCTTTCACTTTTTGAATCAATGTCTCAACGAATTGTCCAACCTTATAAGTTGGTGCTGATCGATCTGAATACGATTCTGATTCCTTACTACTCTTCTGTTCTACTTCTTGATTCGGCGTAATCGCTTTTAAAAGCTTTGCACCTTCATCAGCAGAAATTTTGCCATCCTCAATCATCTTTAGTATCATTTTACGTTCTTCATTCATTCTACACATCTCCTTTTTATCAATTCTTGTGAACACTCACTTGACGAACTACCAGCGGAGAACCTGAATTCCTTTAACAATGTTCCAGATGAACACAATGACATTTAATAAACCAAACAAAATCATACCTAGAAAGATGACCACTCCTGCATCCATGACAAACACTGCAATGAGCGCAAGTATAACTGAGAGGAATGGGAATAAATGAGATAGTACTGCTCGCTTTGCATGGTATGAAACCTCTTCATCTCTCATCACGAAAAAGACGATGATTGGAAAGAGAAAAGGGGCGAAAAACACACTGAAATAACAAAGAGAAGACATTACCTTTTCAACTGACATTGTTGTTTCCCCTTTCAATAATCTCTACCTATCTATACGGTTTGGTAAAAAGAAAGTTTCATGAAGGGAAAAAGAATTATTAAAATTGTAGAGTTAATTAACTTCCATAAACCTAACTTAAATAAGGTCGTTATTGTAGACATTATTCTATAAGAGTAGGAGGTGATCTCCGCTCCAGGATGCCCGCTTTCCGCGGGGCGGGCGGTGAGCCTCCTTCCGCTCCAATCAGCGAAGTGTGGTTTTTGAAACAAACCCTGTTTAAAAACAATAATCTTTTTGAAAAGAGACTAATATAAGAAAAAAGGCAGCTTCAGGCTGCCTTTTCATCCTTATACAGACTGAATTTGCTCTAACCTTTTCTTCATGCGATTTTTGTCTCGTTCAAGAATAGGGGCAAGGTAGTATCCTGTATAAGATCGTTCTTCTTTTGTGATTTTTTCTGGCGTGCCAGTGGCGATAACTTCACCGCCGCCGTCCCCACCTTCGGGTCCAAGATCAATTAAATAATCAGCTGTCTTAATAACATCAAGGTTATGTTCAATGATTAAAACAGAATCACCATTATCAACAAGACGCTGCAATACTTCTAGCAATCGAGAAATATCGTCAACGTGCAACCCTGTAGTAGGCTCATCAAGGATATATAGCGTCTTACCTGTCGATCGTTTGTAGAGCTGAGAAGCAAGTTTCACACGCTGTGCCTCACCGCCAGAAACAGTTGTTGCTGGTTGTCCTAGCTTAATGTAACTTAAACCAACATCGTATAAGGTTTGAAGCTTGCGATTGATCTTCGGGATATTTTTAAAGAAATCCAGTCCATCTTCAACCGTCATCTCAAGGATATCTGCAATGTTCTTACCCTTATACTCAATCTCAAGCGTTTCACGGTTGTATCGTTTGCCATGACAAACTTCACATGGTACATACACATCAGGAAGAAAATGCATTTCGATTTTGATAATCCCATCTCCGCGACACGCCTCACAACGACCGCCTTTAACGTTAAAGCTGAATCGCCCTTTTTTATAGCCTCGTACTTTAGCTTCATTCGTCGACGCAAATACATCGCGAATGTCATCAAATACACCCGTGTAAGTTGCAGGATTCGATCGAGGCGTACGTCCAATCGGTGACTGGTCAATATCAATTACCTTATCTACATATTCTAGACCATTGATTTTCTTATGCTCTCCTGGCTTATCCTTCGCTTTATGAAGCTTTTGTGCAAGTGCTTTATATAAAATTTCATTAATTAATGTACTTTTACCTGAACCAGAAACACCTGTCACACAAGTAAATAATCCAATCGGGATTTTTGCTTTCGTGTTTTTCAAGTTATTCTCTTTTGCTCCCACAATTTCAATATATCGTCCATCAGGTTTTCTTCGTTCAGTTGGAACTGGGATGAACTTTTTCCCTGAGAGATATTCTCCAGTTAACGATTCTTCATCATCCATGATCTCTGCTGGCGTTCCTTCTGATGTAATATAGCCTCCATGCGCACCAGCACCAGGTCCAATATCAATAATATGATCAGCCGCAAGCATCGTATCTTCATCATGTTCAACGACAATTAGCGTATTACCAAGATCTCTCATGTTTTGAAGAGTTGAGATTAGACGATCATTGTCGCGCTGATGAAGACCAATTGAAGGCTCATCAAGGATATATAAGACCCCCATTAATCGGGAACCGACCTGAGTAGCAAGTCTAATCCGCTGCGCTTCTCCACCAGATAATGTACCTGCTGAACGGTTAAGCGTTAGGTAATCCAAGCCAACGTTTACTAGGAAACCAAGTCGATCCTGGATTTCTCGTAAAATCATTTTTCCAATCGTTGCCTCTTTTGGTGTTAAATCAAGCTCATCAAAAAAACCAACAGCATCTTTAATGGCATATTCAGTCGCTTCTCCAATGTGCTTTCCATTAATTAATACTGAACGCGATTCTTTCTTCAAACGATACCCTTTACAGCTTGGACAAGGCTTTTGTGACATATAAGCTTCCATTTGCTCTCGAATATAGTCGGAGCTCGTTTCTCGATAGCGTCGTTCTACGTTAGGAATAACACCTTCAAAGTTAATGTTGTTTTCACGCACTTGGCCAAAGTCATTCTCATACCTGAAATAGACTTTCTCTCCGTCACTTCCGTAAAGCACTTTATCAAGCTGAGCTCGGGGAATTTTATTAACCGGTGTATCCATATCAATTCCGAAGTGATTGCACACACTTTGGAGCAGTTGTGGATAATAGTTAGAACTAACTGGCTCCCATGGAGCAAGTGCATGCTCACGAAGTGACTTATCCCAGTCCGGGATAACTAATTCAAGATCGACTTCAAGCTTAAGACCTAACCCATCACAAGAAGGACAGGCTCCAAACGGACTGTTAAATGAAAATAATCGTGGTTCAAGCTCACCGATAGAAAAACCACAGTATGGACATGAATGATGCTGATTGAACAACAACTCTTCCTGTTCCATCACGTCGACAATTACCTGCCCACCGCCAAGATTAAGCGCTGTTTCTAGTGAATCCGCAAGTCGCGATTGAACACCGTCTTTTACAACAATTCGGTCAATCACGACTTCAATGGAATGCTTTTTGTTTTTCTCTAATTTAATTTCGTCTGCTACTTCCATCATTTCGCCATCCACTCGAATACGAACGTACCCCTGTTTCTTAATATCTTCTAATACCTTTACGTGTTCTCCCTTACGGCCAGATACAACTGGAGATAGAATTTGCAATTTCGTGCGTTCTTCGTAAGTTAAGATACGATCTACCATCTGTTCAATCGTCTGTGACGTGATTTCCACACCGTGTCTCGGACATACTGGTCGACCGATTCTTGCGAATAATAAACGAAGGTAATCGTAGATTTCGGTTACAGTTCCTACAGTTGATCTAGGATTACGGCTTGTTGTTTTCTGGTCGATTGAGATAGCTGGCGATAGACCTTCAATGGCATCGACATCAGGCTTATCCATCTGCCCAAGAAACTGTCTTGCATAGGCTGAAAGTGATTCGACATAGCGTCGCTGTCCTTCAGCATAAATAGTGTCAAATGCTAATGAAGACTTACCAGAACCAGATAAGCCGGTAACAACAACCAGCTTATCTCTTGGAATTGATACGTCTATATTTTTTAAGTTGTGGGCTCTTGCCCCTTTGACGACGATCTCTTCGTTTGCCATTTGTTCGTCATCCTTCCGCTTTTAGCTCTAATAATAGGTCACGAAGTTCCGCAGCACGCTCGAAATTAAGTTCTCGTGCAGCTTCCTTCATTTCTGTTTCAACATTTTCAATCACTTTAGCACGTTCTTGCTTCGTCATTTTACCTTGCTTCGGTACTGTGTATTCTTCACCATCTTCAGCAGCAACAGTTGCACGAATCCCTTCACGCACTTTCTTCTGAATTGTTTTTGGCGTAATATTATATTTTTCATTGTACTGTTGCTGAATTTCCCGACGTCTATTTGTTTCACCAATCGCAAGTTCCATCGAATTTGTCATTTTATCAGCGTATAGAATAACATGTCCACTCGAATTTCGAGCTGCACGACCAATCGTTTGGATTAATGAACGTTCCGATCTTAAGAACCCTTCTTTATCAGCATCCAATATCGTAACAAGTGATACTTCTGGTATATCAAGACCCTCTCTGAGAAGGTTGATCCCTACAAGAACATCGAATACGCCTAATCGTAAATCACGAATAATCTCAATCCGCTCAAGCGTCTTAATTTCAGAGTGAAGGTACCGTACCTTTACCCCCATTTCTAATAAATAATCTGTTAAGTCCTCGGACATCTTTTTCGTAAGCGTTGTAACAAGAACTCGCTCGTTACGCGCTGAACGTTTGTTAATTTCATCTAACAGATCATCAATTTGCCCTTCAATTGGACGTATTTCAATCGTTGGATCAAGTAGTCCAGTAGGTCGAATAATTTGTTCAACCACTTTCGTTGAATGCTCCTCTTCATACGGCCCAGGTGTAGCAGATACATATACGAATTGATGAGCTTTCTCTTCAAATTCTTCAAAGCGAAGCGGGCGATTATCTTTTGCAGAAGGAAGGCGGAAGCCATGATCAACTAGAACGCCTTTTCTTGCCTGGTCACCGTTGTACATTCCTCTTACTTGAGGAAGTGTTACGTGTGACTCATCAACCATAATCAAGAAGTCTTCAGGAAAATAATCCATTAATGTATATGGTGTAGCCCCAGCATCACGTAACGTTAAATGCCTTGAGTAGTTTTCGATTCCTGAACAAAAGCCCATTTCAGCCATCATTTCAACGTCATATCTTGTCCGCTGTTCAAGACGTTGAGCTTCTAATAACTTTCCATCATTGTTTAATGCTTTAAGCCTTTCTTCAAGCTCGGCTTCAATTCGTTTAATTGCGATTTTTAATTTCTCTTCACGCGTTACGAAGTGGGAAGCCGGGAAGATCGCTACGTGTTCTCGCTCTCCAAGAATTTCTCCAGTTAACGAGTTCACTTCTGTAATTCGGTCAATTTCATCTCCAAAAAACTCGACACGAATGCAATTTTCATCACGTGAAGCAGGAAAGATTTCTACTACATCACCGCGAACACGAAATGTTCCGCGCGTAAAATTAATATCATTACGCGAATATTGAATATCAACCATGTCCCGTAGTAATTGATCTCGATCTTTCTCCATCCCTTTTCGAAGAGAGAGCACAAGACTTCTATACTCTTCTGGATTACCTAGACCATAAATACAAGAAACACTTGCTACAATAATGACATCATTACGCTCAAACAAACTGGACGTAGCTGAGTGTCGAAGCTTGTCGATTTCGTCATTGATACTCGCATCTTTTTCGATAAATGTATCAGATTGAGGTATGTATGCTTCAGGCTGATAATAATCATAATAGCTGACAAAATATTCGACAGCATTGTTTGGAAAATACTCTTTAAACTCACTATATAGCTGTCCGGCCAGCGTTTTGTTATGAGCAATAATAAGTGTTGGCTTATTAACTTCCTGAATGACATTTGACATCGTGAAGGTTTTACCAGTCCCTGTTGCGCCGAGTAAAGTCTGATGCCGTTCATTATTTTGAACGCCTTCAACAAGCTTTTTAATGGCTTCAGGTTGATCCCCTTGAGGTTCATAATCTGACACCAATTCAAACTTTCTTTCCACCTTCTTCGCCTCCGTTCGATTCATCAATAATAATGATTATATCACATAATAGGGTCAATCCTTCAATAAAAGCGAACTGACATTCCCTTTTTTCTTTCCGATTGATTTCTTTCTCTTCTTATTAAACTGAGGTATGCTATAAAGTGCAGTCTTGAAAACCTCTCACGTTTATACATCTACTCAAAAGGAGTTTTGACATTGTTTGTCCTATGGGCATTGCCACTCGGCATCGCAATTGGTGCGATATCCGGTTTCTTTGGAGTAGGAGGCGGTTTTTTGCTTACGCCAATCCTACTATTGCTTGGGTATTCACCCGCAACAGCGATTACGATTAGTTTACTATACAGTATGAGTACCTCTATTTCTGGAGCATTAACCTATATTAAGAAGAAACGTGTTTTGTGGACACAAACACTGATTCTTTCTATAAGCGGTATGATCAGCACTCAACTTGCACAACCACTTGTCATTGCAATGGAAAGATCAGGTATTGATAACACCATCATTCCACTATTTTATGTTATTTTACTTTCCTATTTCTCACTTTCTATGCTTTCTAAAGATACTTCAGTTGGAGAAATGAATACCACTTCTTCCTATTCCCCTGTTCTTACGGTTTTAATCGGTTTAGCCGGCGGCTTTATATCATCGGTTCTTGGGGTAGGAGGAGGATTTGTTATGGTTCCGTTATTGATACGCGTTCTACGCATGCCTCCTCGGCTAGCGATTGGTACTTCTCTCGCAACGATTTTCGTAATTGTTACAACAGGATTCCTTACATACATTGGAAACGTTGAGATCCCATTGTCTATTGCATTGACACTTGTCATTGGTGCCGTTATTGGTTCTCGTTTTGGAGCGAATTTAACAGACTTATTCTCAGAGAGCCTCATCAAGAAAATGCTAGGTACTCTCTACCTCTTTACATTAACTAGTATCATCCTAAAACTACTTCATCAGCCCCTTATTGGGTTAATTATTGTAGGAGCTTACGTTCTTGCTCTAATGATCCTTTTCACTTACCAGTATAGAACGAAAAAGAAGCGCCTATTCCAATTGGAATAGACGCTATTTCATCTTTTTTTTGTTTTGTTTTTGCGTTTTCTTAGAAAGATAGAAACCGACGATTGCTGATAAAATCGTCAGCAGAATGAGATGAATCGGATGATCTAATCCACCAAACACTGCCCACATAAATAAAAGCGTTAACCCAAAGCTAACAAATGTATTGTATGTAACGCGTGTAAACACGATTGTAATAATCGCTGGAACGAGTAAAGCAATTAAAATTCCTTGCATATAAGTAAATTCACCTCTCAACATAAAACGTCTCTCCCCATCTTACAACAAATAAGGGATTGAATGCTACGATGAGCTAGATTAAATTAAAGATCGTTACCATAGGATTATGCGGTTAATTTCCGCTCCAGGTGCTCGCTTTCCGCGGGGCGGGCGGTGAGCCTCCTCGTCGCTACGCTCCTGTGGGGTCTCACCTGTCCCGCTAATCCCGCAGGAGCATTCCTGTGAGAACAGAATGAAGCCTATTGCATAAAAAAGGACCCTCCGTTATGATGCAGGTGCTAACCA
>NZ_JAFKOI010000109.1 GCF_017303315.1 Bacillus sp. NTK071 | reverse complement strand
CTCGTCGCGCAGCGCGTTGACCATTTCCAGCGTCACCAAACCGTGACCGCGACGGGGCAGAAGCGGCAACCCGTTCTTGGTCTCGAAGGGTTCCGGCGGCTTCTCGAGCGATTGACGAGCGAGCTTGGAGATCATCGCCCCTAAGCTCGTCCCCTGATGGTCCGCCAAAGCACGGGCCGCGTGGATCACGTCGTCATCGATGGAAAGAGTGGTGCGCATGATACACCATATACCGCATCACGCATCACGCATCACGCATCAAC
>NZ_JAFKOI010000108.1 GCF_017303315.1 Bacillus sp. NTK071 | reverse complement strand
CCATCTTATGGTCTGCTCCGGTGAAACGAACCTCAAACGTGTGTGGGCCGAAGCCGGGGGGAAGAACGCCAACATCGTGTTCGAGGACTACGCTGACTTAGACAATGCGGCGGCGGAAACCGCAGCCGGATGCTTCTATAACCAGGGGGAAGTCTGTGTTGCTGCGACGCGTTTGCTGGTTCATGAAAGCATTAAAGACATGTTCATTGATAAAGTGATCACGGCCGCGCAGCGCTTTGCGCCTAAAGATCCACTTGATCCTA
>NZ_JAFKOI010000107.1 GCF_017303315.1 Bacillus sp. NTK071 | reverse complement strand
GTTCAGCCCGCCGCCGAGGTCTGCAGCGCCGAGTTATTCGCCCGCCCCTGCCCGGCATGCATCCGGTTCAGCGCGTTGACATAGGCCTTGACCGAGGCCAGCACCGTGTCGGTATCCGCCGATTGCCCGGTATAGACCGTGCCATCGCGGCTCAGACGCACCGACACCGTCGCCTGCGCATCCGTGCCCTCGGTCACCGCCGAAACCTGATACAGATCCAGCTTTGCACTGTGTGGATAGAGCATCTTCACAGCATTGAAACA
>NZ_JAFKOI010000106.1 GCF_017303315.1 Bacillus sp. NTK071 | reverse complement strand
ATCGTTTTACTATACGCAATGACATCTTGTTTTAATTGTTCAAAATCCATTCCTAATCGCCTGGTTTGAAATTCTTATAAAAATCTATAAATTGTTGGCGAACCAAGTCAAATGCCAACTACCGAAAAGGAATCTCACCTTTTTCCTGTCCGTAAGGGTTGTGACCTTTTCATCCACCTATTGTGAAAGAATGACGGCAGGTTCCTGTTAGGAACGATCTGTCCTTGCATACTACCATTCATCCAAGTCAGTAGTATGCAAGA
>NZ_JAFKOI010000105.1 GCF_017303315.1 Bacillus sp. NTK071 | reverse complement strand
GGCCTCGGGCGCGATGACGGCGCAGATGATCGACTTGATGTTGTGCGGCTCGTAAAGCTCTTCGAGGAATTCCTCGCCGCCGCCGAATTTCAGCCAGGCGAGGTATTCACCCGCCTGCGGACCGAACGGGACGGCGGCCAGAAGCTGCAGCGCGGGAACGCGACCCGCCCAATAGCCCGGCGTCGACCAGCCGGCCTCGACCGCGCCCGACCCCACCGCGTCGAACACTTCCAGCGCCGGCACGACACCACCGGGATTCTGGA
>NZ_JAFKOI010000104.1 GCF_017303315.1 Bacillus sp. NTK071 | reverse complement strand
CAACGGCGTCGAGCTGGTCACCCCGGATGACGAACTGGTCGCCATGGTCGAGGGCTTTTCCGAAGCCGACCGCGCGCGCCTGATTGAGGTCGGCATGCAGCTGGGCGTCGACAATCCCGAAGCGCTGATCGAGACCTATCTCGCCGCCGTCGAGCGCTGGCAGGGTGTCTCGGCCGAACTGGGCACCGATATCGATGCCTGGACGCAGCGTCTGTGGGATGATGTCTTCTCGCAGGTCGACGTCTCGTCGCTGTAAGTCACGC
>NZ_JAFKOI010000103.1 GCF_017303315.1 Bacillus sp. NTK071 | reverse complement strand
CTGATGCACGACATTGAGGTTGATGACGCTATGCTGGCGTTTCCAGCCGTGGATCTGGTGATCACGGGGATCGATTTTCATGCCGAAGTTCGCGTTAACGGCGTGGCGGTGTTTGATTGTGACGCGACCCACAATGAGTATCGCAAGGAGATTCGGCCGTATCTGCAGCGTGGCCGCAACCGGTTTGAAATTCTGTTTCTCCAAGAAGAAGATGACTGGCTGATCGATGACGAGCCAGCCACGCCGCTCTGCCCGTTGGGAGAA
>NZ_JAFKOI010000102.1 GCF_017303315.1 Bacillus sp. NTK071 | reverse complement strand
TAGGCAATGTTGTTGCGCTCGGCCCAGTTACCCACGGCGTTCAGGTCGATATTGATGAAGGCCACGCAGCGGTCGCGCCCGTTGCCGAACACCACGGCCTCAAGGATGTTGGGATAGAACTTGAGCTTGTTCTCGACATATTTGGGCGCGAACATCCGGCCATCGGCCATCTTGCCCACATCCTTGGCGCGGTCGATGATCCGCAGATGGCCGGTATCGGGCTCGAAGAAGCCCGCATCGCCGGTGGCGACCCAGCCTTCGGCA
>NZ_JAFKOI010000101.1 GCF_017303315.1 Bacillus sp. NTK071 | reverse complement strand
GACCGAGGCCGCGGTCGAAGCGCTGGCGGTGCTGGCCGAGGCGCGGATGGACGATGAGATGATGTCGGGCGCGCAGCTGGAATCGGTGATCTCGGGGCGCAGAGAGTCCGATTGCGAGGAAGCGGCGGGCGCCACGCGCATCAAGCGTCTGCGGGATTCGCTGGGCAACCAGATGGTGAGCGAGCTTCTGGTGCGCAACATTCCCCGGCAGGGCTATATGCTGGCCGTTGGAAAAGACGTGATCCGCATGATCTGAGCGTAGCA
>NZ_JAFKOI010000100.1 GCF_017303315.1 Bacillus sp. NTK071 | reverse complement strand
ACACCGATGGCGGGGACGTGCGAACATCCCACTCCTGCGACGATGCGGGCCATTACTTGTCCTCCCATTCCGATTTGTAGCGATTCCCCTCGGGCGAGCGGCCCCCGGCGAGCATCATCTCGCGGTAAGCTTCGACGCCCATGCCGGTCATCAGGCCGGCGAGGTTCTGAAAGTTGATGCCGTCATTGGCGGCAAGTTTCGAGGTGTAGTAGATGTTGCCACCCAGCTCGAGCAGACGGTTCCAGTCGCGCTTGAGCACGGCGT